>NZ_QYYA01000011.1 GCF_003597125.1 Alcanivorax profundi
CTCTGTTGGCGCACCCGTCTCCGACCGCCCCAGTTGCACTTACCACGGATGCCTCTGATTATGCCGTGGGGGCTGTGTGTGAACAGTGGGTGGGCGGAGCCTGGCAGCCGCTGGCCTTTTTCAGTAGGAAGCTCCGTGACAACGAGAGGAAATACAGCACCTTCGACAGGGAGCTCCTGGGTCTTTTCCTCGCTACCCGTCATTTCCGTTTTTTATTGGAGGGCCGGCGGTTCACGGCTTTCGTTGACCACAAGCCGCTGACGTTTGCCATGGCCAAGTCTTCAGAGCCATGGTCTGGTCGCCAGCAGCGCCAGCTCTCTGCCATCTCCGAGTATACCACTGACATTCAGCACGTGGCCGGCAAAGACAATTTTGTTGCCGACTGCCTCTCTCGGGCGGTCACTGGGTCCGTCCACTTGGGCCTCGACTACGCAGCCATGGCTGAGGATCAGACCGCGGACTCAGAGGTACAAGCCTACAGGACGGCCCCCACGGCACTGCTCATGAAGGATGTGGCATTTCACACGGCCAACACTACACTCCTTTGCGATGTCTCCACTGGCCAACCGCGCCCCATGGTACCTGCTGGCTGGAGGCGAAAGGTTTTTGATGCCATCCACGGCCTGTCCCACCCTGGGGTGAAGGCTTCTACCAAGCTGGTGGGGGCCAAGTTTGTCTGGCCAGGCCTGCGGAGGGACGTTAGGGCCTGGGCTGCTGCCTGTGTGGCATGCCAGCGCGCAAAGGTCATTCGTCATACCAAGGCCCCTTTGGCACACTTCAAAGTGCCAGAGAGACGTTTTGATCATGTGAATGTGGACCTGGTGGGCCCACTTCCCCCCTCCCGTGGTTATACGTACCTCCTCACTATGGTAGACAGGACCACAAGGTGGCCGGAAGCGGTTCCCCTGTCCTCCATTACCTCAGCTGAAGTAGCCCGGGCGTTCATTATGGCTTGGGTAAGCCGTTACGGCACACCGTCCGACCTCTCCTCGGACCGGGGCCCGCAGTTCACATCAGAGCTTTGGACAGCAGTCGCCGAGGTCCTGGGAGTCAAAGTCCACCGTACCACAGCCTACAACCCACAAAGCAACGGACTTTGTGAGCGGTTTCATCGGGACATGAAGGCCGCGCTCAGGGCTAGCCTTACGGACAACAACTGGGCTGACCGCCTCCCATGGGTTATGCTGGGCCTTCGCTCCGCCCCCAAGGAAGATCTGCAGACCTCATCGGCCGAGCTGGTGTACGGCCAGCCTCTGCGTGTTCCGGGGGAGTTTCTTCCAGATGCCACGGCCCCGTGGTCGGTTTCCTCCCATCGCGCTGTGTCCCGGAGAATTGCAGACGCTTTTGTTCCCATTCCCACGTCTCACCATGGCCTACCCCAGTCCTACGTGCCCAAGGATTTACCATCCGCCAAGTATGTTTTCATCCGCCACGATGGCCATCGTACTCCGCTGCAGCCCCCCTACGATGGGCCCTTCCGTGTTCTGGCTGGAGGGTCTAAGAACTTTGTTGTGGATATGGGGGGCAGGCCTGAGCGAGTGGCTATAGACCGTCTCAAGCCTGCTCATAGGGATATTGGCGAACCGCTTCAGCTGGCCCAGGCCCCGCGGAGAGGACGACCTCCGGCAACAGCCTCGGCCCCTGCTCTGGCCCCTGGCACTGTCCCTACCCCGCCCCTTGCCCTTTGCCCCTCTCCGGTTAAGCGCAGCCGGTATGGCCGCCTGGTCCGCCCCCCTGTACGTTGACTCTGATGGACTGTTTCTGGACTGTTCCATTTTGCATTCATCGGGTTGGGGTACCTGTTCGGCCTGAGCCAGTTATATTGGGTGAATTCTGGGGGGGCCTGTGTGGTGGCCCACAGAGGAACTGAAAGAGACATTCACCCAAGTACTGTGCCTTTAAGGGGGCGGGTGTTTTGTTGGGTAGTTCCGGTAAAGCTGTGTGTGACGGTTGACCTGCATCTCTCGTTTGTAAGCTTTTGAAATATAAAAAGTGGATAGTAAAGCTGACTCGACGCGTCACCGTCTCCTGTCTCCTCACTTACTACACTCCACATTGGTGACCCCGACGTGATCTGAACATGTCACACAACGGCGAAAATGATGCTGCTGCGGCGCCGGCTGTTGCTAGCGGCGCGGCTAATGTTGGCGCTCTCTGCGCTGCTACCATCAAGTTGCCGGACTTTTGGCAGCACAATCCACGGCCGTGGTTTCAACACATCGAGGCTCAGTTCCAGCTGAGAGGAATAACGCAGGATGTTACTAAGTATTTCCATGTGGTAGCGGCTTTAGATGCCTCAACGACAGCCAGGGCTATGGCGCTACTAGAGGCTCCTCCGGCTACCGGCAAGTACGACGCGCTAAAAACATTCCTGTTAAACCTCTTTGAACTGTCGGAGCTGGAGAAAGCAGACCGCCTGCTGTCCCTGAATGGCCTTGGCGACAGCAAGCCATCCGAGTTGATGGAGCGGATGCTGGCTGTGCTGGGCGCAGCAGATCCGTCATTTCTATTCGCCCACATTTTCCTGCGGCAGCTTCCAGCCCCCGTGCGCACCGCATTGGCTAGTTCCCCCCTCCCTTCCTCCAGAGACTATCGGGCGCTGGCTGTGGAGGCAGACAGGATTTTTCTTGCCAACCGGCAGCAGTTTGTCCATGCGCTGTTGCCCTCCCAGCACACGTCTGCTCCACTTTCACCCCCGGTGGACGGCCAGAGCACTACAGCTGCTGTGACAGCCCGCCAACAGCGTGCGGATGGGTGGTGTTATTACCATTCCAGGTTTGGGGCCAAGGCCAAGCAATGTCGCCAGCCTTGCAGTTTTGGAGCTCAGGGAAAAGCCAGGGCCGGCGCTCATTAGCAGCTATGGGTGCTGGCCGTGACTGCAAGCTGTTATTCATCACTGACTCCTTGTCTGGCCGGCGACTGCTGGTCGATTCTGGGGCTCAGCGCAGCATCCTGCCAGCAAAGCCTGTGGACACCATGGCTGGCGGGCATGGCCCCCCCATGGATGCCGCTATGTATTTCCATGTGGTAGCGGCTTTAGATGCCTCAACGACAGCCAGGGCTATGGCGCTACTAGAGGCTCCTCCGGCTACCGGCAAGTACGACGCGCTAAAAACATTCCTGTTAAACCTCTTTGAACTGTCGGAGCTGGAGTAGGCAGACCGCCTGCTGTCCCTGAATGGCCTTGGCGACAGCAAGCCATCCGAGTTAATGGAGAGAATGCTGGCTGTGCTGGGCGCAGCAGATCCATCATTCCTATTCGCCCACATTTTCCTGCGGCAGCTTCCATTCCCTGACATCACCACCCCCACGTTCTCATCGGCTGTGGCTAAGCATGGCGTGGAGCACTACATCACCACGGTGGGCCCCCCAGTCTATGCACGGGCCCGGCGTCTCGACTCTGCCAAGCTCACGATCGCCAGGGAGGAGTTTGCCACCATGGAGCACCTTGGCATTGTGCGACGCTCCAACAGCCCGTGGGCTTCCCCCCTGCACATGGTGACCAAAACTGATGGGGGTTGGCGTCCCTGTGGTGATTTCCGTCGCCTGAACAACGCCACCACCCCTGATCGGTACCCTGTGCCGCACATACAGGACTTCTCCGCCCACTTATCCGGTGCCATAATCTTTTCAAAGGTGGACCTGGTTCGCGGTTACCACCAGGTTCCTGTCCACCCGCAGGATGTCCCCAAAACAGCAGTCATCACACCCTTTGGCCTTTTCGAGTTCCTGAGGATGCCTTTTGGCCTCAAGGGGGCAGCGCAGACGTTTCAGCGCCTCATGGACTCTGTGCTGCGAGACATGCCCTTCCTGTTCGTTTATTTGGATGACATTCTTGTGGCCAGCGCATCCGCAGACGACCACCTGATACATCTCCGGCAATTGTTCGGCCGGCTCAGTGAGCATGGTCTCATCATTAACCCGGCCAAGTGCGAGTTTGGCCGGTCGTCCATCACCTTCCTCGGCCACCACGTCACCCCACAGGGGGCCGTTCCGCTCCCTGCCAAGGTGGACGCCGTGGCCAGTTTCCCACGCCCACGCACTGTGAAGTCCCTGCAAGAGTTTCTGGGCATGTGGCTAAGCATGGCGTGGAGCACTACATCACCAAGGTGGGCCCCCCAGTCTATGCACGGGCCCGGCGTCTCGACTCTGCCAAGCTCACGATCGCCAGGGAGGAGTTTGCCACCATGGAGCACCTTGGCATTGTGCGACGCTCCAACAGCCCGTGGGCTTCCCCCCTGCACATGGTGACCAAAACTGATGGGGGTTGGCGTCCCTGTGGTGATTTCCGTCGCCTGAACAACGCCATCACCCCTGATCGG
>NZ_QYYA01000099.1 GCF_003597125.1 Alcanivorax profundi
TTTCTGAAGAAGTGAATGTTGGGGATAATATTGCAATTTGTTTGAGTAAGAAATTGTTGGTGCGCATTAATGAGCTGTTTCCACAATTGCCTAATTTGCAAGATAGAATAAACCAATCTCCATTATTTAAGTCTCAGTGTGAGTCATTACAAGTGGGATTGGAATTGTTTTTGCATTTGGGTAAGATAGATTTTGTAGAAAATGGAAAACAGGAGCGAAAAGGTGAGAATCGTTATAATAAGATGCTTGCTTTTTCTGACAAAATGCTAGTCCTTGATGCTTATTTGTCAATGCAGGCTGAATATACTGACTTATTGCTGAATAATTGGTTGAATGGTGATGAATGTGGTGATAAGTTCGAAGATGGATTGAAGTCAATTCTTTCTACGTTTATTATAGATTGCTGCTATAAGATAAAGAAGCCTGATGGCTCAGAAGTTGTCTTTAACCTGGAGAATATTTGCAAGGTTTTAGA
>NZ_QYYA01000100.1 GCF_003597125.1 Alcanivorax profundi
CTGCCGAAATCTTATCCAAAGACTTCTGGTCGGCCATCAGTTCCAAATAAAGTCCTACAAGTTCTTTCTTGTGAAGCCCCTCCTGCCACGTACCTGTATATTCGGTGAAGGTACGGCCGCAATCCTTGCATTTGAAGCGTTGGGCACCCTTGTCCTTGCCGAAACGGTAATAGTGCTTACCTCCACAATGAGGACAGCTGCCTTGCTTATCCAAAAGCTGGGACAGACGGGGAGAGCCGGAAAGGGAAAAGCTCCCGGAAGACAATGCGGATACCAATGAGGCACACTCTGTCTCTGACAGAGTCTGTGCGGCTGCTAATATTTCTTGATAGGTCATAACTATAAGCCTTTATGCATGTAAAAATACGGAAAAGAATAGGAAATCCAACACTTTAAAACGCAAAAATTAACTATAGCCTTACGATATTTCTATGATGTTGGCAAATAATAAATTAGCCTTTAACTGAATATCC
>NZ_QYYA01000101.1 GCF_003597125.1 Alcanivorax profundi
GCCTCCATGCACAAGTAGTACTTCAGGGCATCCGTCAACTGACAAACTCTAGCCATAAGCCTACACAGTTATACTAATGTAGGCTCGAAGCTGTTCGATACTGATGTCAGCAGGGAGAATTAGTGTCACACCATTGGGATAGCTTAATTTTAAATAAGGATTGCGACGGTTGCGAGCATTTGCAGACTCACGCATCTCCTTCGCCTCATTGGCACCGATTACAACCTCGGCGAACTTTGGCTTGCTGTTTAATTGTTTCTTGCCTTGTACCATAATTTGAATAATTTAAATTCACGGTGCAAAGGTACGAAACTTTATCTAGGCACACAATACGGCATTCACCGATTCCTAAGACATAGCCAAATTTTTGAGCAACTTTTTATGTTAATAAATACAAAAGAGGTGTTTTTGAGCTTACTGGCACTACAATATCGGTAGCAGAAATAGTCAAAAATGATTTTTCTGTTA
>NZ_QYYA01000102.1 GCF_003597125.1 Alcanivorax profundi
CGGCATTGCGCTCTAAACAGATTTTGCCGAATGCCGGTGTAGGTTATCGCTGGGAATTTAAGAAGAATGTGAATGTACGTCTGGATTATGGATTCGGTAAGTCGGGGCAGTCTGGTTTTCTCTTCAATATCAATGAAGCGTTTTAGTAATAATGCTCTTTATGTAGTTTGATAATGCTCTTTAAAGTGTTAATGAAAAAGTAGAATGAACAGTTTTACGGATATATATAATAAGGTGTCATCGGGAGCATTCCTTTACGGGTATGCTGTGGGAGCATTGTTGTTGCCTAATATAGCTCTGTGCTATACTGAATGTCTGGCTCCTTGGGCTTGTGGTGCCAATGTGTTGCTGCCTTTGGCACTCTACATGTGGTTCTTTTCGTTAACCAGATGCCCGGGTAAGATGATCTGGTGGGCTTTTCTTTTTGTTTTTTTCGCTGCCTTCCAACTGGTATTGCTTTATCTCTTC
>NZ_QYYA01000103.1 GCF_003597125.1 Alcanivorax profundi
CTCTCTATCCACAAGCCACTCACCTACCCTAACATCGGTCCTCGCGAGAGCTATCTGATGCACCACGAGGAGTTGGAGAGTCTGGTGAAGAACTACCCTACCATCAAGGAGGCACGCTTCTGGATGACCTTCGGTCAGCAGTATCTCACCTACCTCGACTGCATTCAGAACCTCGGCATGAGCCGCATCGACGAAATCGAATACGAGGCTCCATTGGCAGACGGTTCAGGCAAGACAGCCAAGGTGAAGATTGTTCCTCTGCAATTCCTCAAGGCCGTATTGCCTAACCCACAGGATCTCGGCGAGAACTATGACGGCGAAACATCTATCGGTTGCCGCATCCGCGGTAAGAAGGATGGCAAGGAGCGCACCTACTACGTTTATAACAACTGCAAGCACCAGGAGGCTTACAACGAAACCGGTATGCAGGGCGTAAGCTACACCACCGGTGTGCCAGCCATGATT
>NZ_QYYA01000104.1 GCF_003597125.1 Alcanivorax profundi
TTCACCTGCTGAGTGATGTGTGCCCACCCCCTCCCCTTCCTCGCCAGGACTCTGGCTCTTGAGCCCCGGCATCTACTTTGATGTTGGATTTGGACTCATTCACCCTTGCATACACACAGAGTGGACACTGAACTCTGCCACTCTGGACACTGGACTCTATAACTGAATTTGTATATACTGTATGTATTTAATGTTAATATATTTTGTGTATTTCTGTGTTCTTTAACTGTCCTGTACACATCCATTGCATGGCCTGTCCGTCCTGGGAGTGGATCCCTCCTTCTGTGGTTCTCCTTGAGGTTTCTCTTTTTTTCCCGGCTGGGTTTTTTTTTTGGAGTTTTTCCTCATCCTGATGGAGGGTCTAAGGACAGGGGATGTTGTCTAGTTCAGTCTGTGAAGCCCTTTGAGGCGGCTTTTTGTTGTGATATTGGGCTATATAAAAATAAATGTCTTGTCTTGTCTT
>NZ_QYYA01000105.1 GCF_003597125.1 Alcanivorax profundi
TGGTGGTGTTGCAGCCATTCATAAAGCTGCAATTCGCTTTATAGGTACATCACAGCTGAAATTTAACTCTTTCGAAGTGCTACATATCAAACATATTCCTTCTCAAATAAATGGAAGTAAGACATTTTATTTAGCTGTAATCTATCGCCCTCCGGGTCCCTACTCTTCTTTCTTGGATGAGTTTGGAGCTTTCCTCTCAGATTTAATAATCCACTCTGATAGTATCCTTGTAGTTGGCGACTTTAATATCCATCTAAATAAGGAATCTGATCCACTGGCCAGAGCATTTCAGTCACTGCTTACAACACTGTCTTTTAGTCAGTTTGTTCATGAGCCCACACACATTAGTGGAAACTATCTTGATCTTGTTTTGGCTCGTGGAATAGATGTTTCCCATCTCTTGGTCTCTTCTCTTTCGTCTGCTATTTCTGATCACTCACTGGTGGAATTTGAAATAAGTTAT
>NZ_QYYA01000106.1 GCF_003597125.1 Alcanivorax profundi
CGTTTATCTTCAAGATATTACATTTGCTAAATGAATTACAAAGAATCTCTTTGGTATAAAATCCCTGACGAAGATTAATATCAAAGATCTTCAGTGTATCTTCGGGAGGCATAGCATCAGTAAAGCGATTGATCGTATCACGTGATACAACGCTACGCTGAGCCAATGAACCAAATCAAACAGCCTTAGTATGTTTTGCCAGATCTTCCAAGGCCGGTGTATAAGGAATGTTATCCCAGGCTACCCCTTCCTTTATATCATAACAAGGAACTCCTTCTGCATCCAGCTCTACCTGTACTTTACCGGTAGGATAAGGCACTATCTCTACCATAGCATTCAATTTCTTTTCACGGAAATTATCTAAAATCTCCATGCCGAGTTTGTCATCGCCTACTGCACTTACAACACGGCTGTTCAATCCGAACTGTGATACATGATAAGCAAAGTTTGCAGGAGCACCACC
>NZ_QYYA01000107.1 GCF_003597125.1 Alcanivorax profundi
CCCACCCGGGACGCGTATCTTGCCGCGCTGGCCGACGCCATGGCCGAGGAATACCGCACCATCGTGGAGGCGGGGCTCTACCTGCAGCTTGACTGCCCGGACCTCGCGCTGTCGCGGCACATGCTTTTCAACGACTTGACCGATGATGAGTTCATCAAGATCGCCGGCGCCCATGTGGAGGCGCTGAACCACGCGCTTGCGGGGATCGATCCGGACCGGGTACGGGTGCATATCTGCTGGGGCAATTACGAGGGACCCCATGTCTGCGACATCGACATGGACAAGGTCTTCGGCACGCTCATGGGGGTGTCGGCGCAGCAGCTTCTGTTCGAGACCTCCAACCCCCGCCATGCCCACGAATGGACGGTATTCCGGGACCGCAAGGCCGAGATCCCGGAGGACAAGATCCTCGTGCCCGGGGTCATCGACAGCACCACGAATTTCGTCGAACACCCGGAA
>NZ_QYYA01000108.1 GCF_003597125.1 Alcanivorax profundi
TGTCTTCATTGTTCTATTATTATATTAGAAGAGCAATTCGTTCTTCACTCTTCGTTCTTCACTCTTCACTTACATTCCCGTTGTATCCTTCAGGTCACCCTTAGGATACTGCTTAAACATGTTCTCTTCCATCCACTTGTTAGCCTCAACAGGTGAGAGTTTCCAACCGCTGTTGCAGGTAGAAACAATCTCTACCAGGCTGGAGCCCTTGCCCTGCATGCTTGCCTCGAACGCCTTGCGGATAGCCTTCTTTGCCTTCTTGATGCTTGCCACGGTCTCCACACTCTGGCGGGTTACATAACAAGTACCCTGCAGATGGCTTGCTAACTCGGTAATATTGAGTGGATAACCATGAAGATCAGCATCTCTACCATAAGGACAGGTAGCAGTCTTCTGACCCAACAGGGTGGTTGGCGCCATCTGTCCGCCGGTCATACCATAGATGGCATTATTGATGA
>NZ_QYYA01000012.1 GCF_003597125.1 Alcanivorax profundi
TGTCACATGGCAGCGCGAGCACTGCGAGGTAGTGAGAGGAGATCAGCGTGATCCTAAACCCAACAAAAAACCCCCGTCACTTTCGTGGCGGGGGTCTTTTGTTTAGTTTAAGAGCCTGACGATGACCTACTCTCACATGGGGAAGCCCCACACTACCATCGGCGATGTGTCGTTTCACTTCTGAGTTCGGCATGGGATCAGGTGGTTCCAACACTCTATTGTCGTCAGGCAAACTGGTTTGGTTTTCCTGATGAATCAGGAGGACCAAATAGGTTGCCTTACCGGTCGACTACTTGACTGACCGGCAAAGCCAAATTGGGAACGAGAAGTTTGCTATTCATGATTAGCAAGCTGACTTCTGACACCTTGTCTTTACGCTGTCCTGACTCGTGGAGTCTTGGGACTGCTTTGGTGTTATATAGTCAAGCCTCACGGGCAATTAGTACTGGTTAGCTTCACGCCTTACAACGCTTCCACACCCAGCCTATCAACGTTGTGGTCTTCAACGGCCCTTCAGGGGAATCAAGTTCCCAGGGAGATCTCATCTTGAGGGAGGCTTCCCGCTTAGATGCTTTCAGCGGTTATCCCGTCCGAACATAGCTACCCGGCAATGCCACTGGCGTGACAACCGGAACACCAGAGGTTCGTCCACTCCGGTCCTCTCGTACTAGGAGCAGCTCCTCTCAAATCTCCAACGCCCACGGCAGATAGGGACCGAACTGTCTCACGACGTTCTAAACCCAGCTCGCGTACCTCTTTAAATGGCGAACAGCCATACCCTTGGGACCGGCTTCAGCCCCAGGATGAGATGAGCCGACATCGAGGTGCCAAACACCGCCGTCGATATGAACTCTTGGGCGGTATCAGCCTGTTATCCCCGGAGTACCTTTTATCCGTTGAGCGATGGCCCTTCCATACAGAACCACCGGATCACTAAGACCTGCTTTCGCACCTGCTCGACTTGTAGGTCTCGCAGTCAAGCACCCTTCTACCTTTACGCTCGTTGCACGATGTCCGACCGTGCTGAGGGTACCTTTGTGCTCCTCCGTTACTCTTTGGGAGGAGACCGCCCCAGTCAAACTACCCACCACACAATGTCCCCGACCCGGATAACGGGCCTGGGTTAGAACCTCAAACATGCCAGGCTGGTATTTCAAGGACGACTCCACAATGACTGGCGTCACTGCTTCAAAGTCTCCCAGCTATCCTACACAAGCAGGCTCAAAGTCCACTGTGAAGCTGTAGTAAAGGTTCACGGGGTCTTTCCGTCTAGCCGCGGGTACACAGCATCTTCACTGCGATTTCGATTTCACTGAGTCTCGGGTGGAGACAGCGCCCCCATCATTACGCCATTCGTGCAGGTCGGAACTTACCCGACAAGGAATTTCGCTACCTTAGGACCGTTATAGTTACGGCCGCCGTTTACCGGGGCTTCGATCAAGAGCTTCGCCGAAGCTAACCCCATCAATTAACCTTCCGGCACCGGGCAGGCGTCACACCCTATACGTCCGCTTACGCGTTTGCAGAGTGCTGTGTTTTTAATAAACAGTTGCAGGGGCCTTTTCACTGCGACCGCCAATAGCTTAGGGAGTAAATCCCATCACCGTCAGCGGCGTACCTTCTCCCGAAGTTACGGTACAATTTTGCCTAGTTCCTTCACCCGAGTTCTCTCAAGCGCCTTAGAATACTCATCCCAACCACCTGTGTCGGTTTGGGGTACGGTTCCTTATAACCTGAAGCTTAGAAGATTTTCCTGGAAGCATGGCATCAACCACTTCCCGGTCACAAAGGACCAGTGGTCTCGACTCTCAGCCTTAAGGTGCCGGATTTGCCTAACACCTCAGCCTACAGCCTTTCCCCGGGACAACCAACGCCCGGTAGGCATAGCCTTCTCCGTCTCTCCATCGCAGTTATAAGAAGTACAGGAATATTAACCTGTTTCCCATCAGCTACGCATTTCTGCCTCGCCTTAGGGGCCGACTCACCCTGCGCCGATTAGCGTTGCGCAGGAAACCTTGGTCTTTCGGCGTGGAGGTTTTTCACCCCCATTATCGTTACTCACGTCAGCATTCGCACTTGTGATACCTCCAGCATGCTTCTCAACACACCTTCACAGGCTTACACAACGCTCCCCTACCCAGCAGAACAAGTCTGCTGCCGCAGCTTCGGTATCCAGTTTTAGCCCCGTTACATCTTCCGCGCAGGCCGACTCGACTAGTGAGCTATTACGCTTTCTTTAAAGGGTGGCTGCTTCTAAGCCAACCTCCTAGCTGTCTGAGCCTTCCCACATCGTTTCCCACTTAACTGGAATTTGGGGACCTTAGCTGGCGGTCTGGGTTGTTTCCCTCTCCACGACGGACGTTAGCACCCGCCGTGTGTCTCCCGGATAGTACTCACTGGTATTCGGAGTTTGCATCGGTTTGGTAAGTCGGGATGACCCCCTAGCCGAAACAGTGCTCTACCCCCAGTGGTATTCGTCCGAGGCGCTACCTAAATAGCTTTCGGGGAGAACCAGCTATCTCCGAGCTTGATTAGCCTTTCACTCCGATCCACAGGTCATCCGCTAACTTTTCAACGGTAGTCGGTTCGGTCCTCCAGTGCGTGTTACCGCACCTTCAACCTGCCCATGGATAGATCGCCCGGTTTCGGGTCTAATCCCAGCAACTAAACGCCCTATTAAGACTCGGTTTCCCTACGGCTCCCCTAAACGGTTAACCTCGCTACTGAAATTAAGTCGCTGACCCATTATACAAAAGGTACGCCGTCACCCCACAAAGAGGGCTCCGACTGCTTGTACGTACACGGTTTCAGGTTCTATTTCACTCCCCTCTCCGGGGTTCTTTTCGCCTTTCCCTCACGGTACTGGTTCACTATCGGTCAGCCAGGAGTATTTAGCCTTGGAGGATGGTCCCCCCATGTTCAGTCAAAGTTTCACGTGCTCCGACCTACTCGTTTTCACTTGATCAGGTTTTCGAATACGGGGCTATCACCCACTATGGCCGGCCTTCCCAGACCGTTCTTCTAACCATTCACAAGCTTAAGGGCTAATCCGCGTTCGCTCGCCGCTACTGACGGAATCTCAATTGATTTCTGTTCCTAAGGGTACTTAGATGTTTCAGTTCCCCTCGTTCGCCCCCTACACCTATGGATTCAGTGCAGGGTACCTGCCTTATGACAGGTGGGTTTCCCCATTCGGAAATCTCCGGGTCAAACAGTTGTTTGCCACCTAACCGGAGCTTATCGCAGGCTACTACGTCCTTCATCGCCTCTGGCTGCCAAGGCATCCACCGTGTACGCTTAATCACTTGACTATATAACCCAAAACAGTCTCTTCATCGCCCGCCTTTCGACTGGCAACTCCAAT
>NZ_QYYA01000109.1 GCF_003597125.1 Alcanivorax profundi
GCACGCCGTTGCTGGTGGAAAGCTGCACACGGTACGGAATGGTCAGACGGTACTGCATCGGTTTAAGAGTGTAGGCCTTGTCGAGCGATGCCGTACTCTGGTAGAACTGGGCACCCAGCGTGGATACATAGCCGTACTCCACCTGCTTCAGGTCATACCGGCGTTGGATGAAGTAGTTCCGGTGTGCTTTCAACGAACCCTTCAGACCGTAGATTTGCGGATAGGTCTGTTTGGCTCCGTCCGCACCCACCGGCATTTCGTTCAGGAACGGACAGATGTATTTGAAGATGCCGGACTTGTTATAGAGGCGCGAGCACCACTTCTTCATCTGTTCGGTATCGAAATGGTCAATGGCTTTCTGGATACTGAAAGCACTCATGAAGCTTGCGCCCCCGTTCCATCCGCTCACCATAATCTCCACAATCATGTCCCAGCAATTGGCCACGATGAGGTTCC
>NZ_QYYA01000110.1 GCF_003597125.1 Alcanivorax profundi
AAGACTGCCTAAGACCGGTCGTAAGAATCGTGAAACCCTTAAATTTGGGGAAAATCTCTTTCTTCCTCATTTCTCTTTCTCACCTACGACCAGTCATGGCTCTTCCAGTCCTAGGATTTCTCGATTTCTCTTCAAGTAAGTTGTTTTTCTTCATTTTTCTTGAAGATTCTTGCTCTCTAGTCTCGTCTTTTGAGTTTATATTGCTTGGAATCATCATTTTGTTGGGTTTTCTAGGGTTTTATCGCTATAATCTGATCTAGATAAACCCATCTTTGTTTTGTGCAATTATTCCTTGCTCCTTGGTATATCTAGCTGAAAATGGACGGAAGAAGAAAGAAGAAAACTTCTCAAGGTCCATCTTCATCCAGATCTACTTCGATAACAAAACGGCACCTTCGGTCAATCGAAGAAGATCCTCGAGATGTTCGGGATTTACGTAGCCGTAATGTTATTGTA
>NZ_QYYA01000111.1 GCF_003597125.1 Alcanivorax profundi
CAGCAAAAAGATTAGAGTGGCCATCACTCACGGAGATACCAACGGTATCGGATACGAACTCATTTTTAAAGCATTCAGTGAGCCAGAGATGTTGGAGTATTGTACCCCTATCATCTACGGTTCGCCTAAAGTGGCAGCTTATTACCGCAAGGCGATGAATCTGCCTGCCCAGTTCTCCATCATCCAGAAAGCAGAAGATGCTGAAGACGGAAGAATCAACCTCCTGCCAGCCGTAGACGAGGAGGTAAAGGTTGACATGGGCATGCCTACTCAGGAATCGGGTACGGCAGCCATCAAGGCACTTGACCGAGCCATGACCGACTACCGCGACGAGCTCTTCGACGTGCTCGTTACCGCACCGGTAAACAACCAGAACGCACAATTTGAGGGCTTCCAGTTCAAGGGCCACAAGGAATACATTGAAACTTGCCTGGGCGAAGGTGCCAAGGGCCTT
>NZ_QYYA01000112.1 GCF_003597125.1 Alcanivorax profundi
ATATTGGCAAATTCCTCCTTGGCTATTGCTAATTTAGCTGAGTCAAGCCGGCGCGCACGCGCAAAAACCGGCGGACCCTCGGTGGTAATATAATGCTCCACACCGTGTTTAGCAACCGCGGCCGAGAACGTGGGGACAGTTAGGGCGGGAAACTCGGCTAGCAAACGTTGGTACATGTTTCCCCTGGCAAGCATATTGGCGAGGGGCAACGGCCCTGGTTCTCCCAGCGTGCAGGGGTAGGAAGTAAAAGACACCGCATCAATCAAGCGTCTATTCGCTACATCCACTAACAGTCTATGAGCACACAAGAAGTCCGCGCCCAGTATTGATACAGAAACCCTAGCTACCACAAAGTCCCAGCTAAATTGACGTCCATTGAAACACACAGTCATATACCTGGTTCCAAATGTCCGTATAGGGGTGCCATTAGCAGCGTCCAGCGGTGGTCCGTGT
>NZ_QYYA01000113.1 GCF_003597125.1 Alcanivorax profundi
CGGCGAAGGTGGGCAGCCGGATCGAGGTGATCGTGGACGAGGTGGACGCGGAGGCCGCGACCTGCCGGACCAAGGCCGACGCGCCGGAGATCGACGGCAACCTGTTCATCGATGCGGGGTTTGAGGGACTGGCACCCGGCGATATCGTGACCGTGGACGTGGACGAGGCGTCGGATTATGACCTTTGGGGGACGCGCGTCTGATCCCGACCGTGCCGCGCGCGGCGCTGGCGGGATGTGCGTGTTTTGGGAACACTGAAACTGCGACGGAGTGCACCGTGACAGAAGCCATGGACCCCGAGACCCCCTTGCACCTGAGCGTGACCTGCCCGGATGTGGAGACAGCCAAGCTGCTGGGGCGGCGGGCCTTGTCGGCGCGGCTGGTGGCCTGTGCCAATGTGCTGCCGGGGGTGTCGAGCCTGTATTGGTGGCAGGGCACGCTGTGCGAGGATG
>NZ_QYYA01000114.1 GCF_003597125.1 Alcanivorax profundi
TATGTGGGTATCGGATCGGATGCTACTTATCTGGAGTATAAGCATCGCAAGCCTATGTTCCCACAGGAGGAAAGGCTATTCATGGTCAAGAATATCAAGGCGGTGAAGGAGGCGTATATCAATGAGAGAAGCGGAGTTTCAGAAGATATGGCCGGTGAAGTTGCCGAAGATGGATCCGGAGATGCTTGCCCGACTGGTATTCTGCTTTGAGAACAATCCGGAGCGTCACGATGGTATCATCTCTGGTGCCCAGGATTCTATCGGTATCTGTATTCCCGGTCTGGTGCGTCATTATTATGACAATACCTTCTGGCCGGAGAAGATAGAGAGTACGCAGGATGAGATGACTCTCCGTTTCCTGGAAGACCATCTGGTGATGATTCCGATGGAACCGAGAAGACCGGGATGCAGTGTGGTGGAAGGTAAGGATATCACGCCTGAGAAGGTGAAG
>NZ_QYYA01000116.1 GCF_003597125.1 Alcanivorax profundi
TCGGGACCTGACTTCTTGTTGAAGATGTCTGTCAGTTTCATGCTAAGGCTGTATCCTTCCAGAAGCTTGGGGAATTTATCAAAGAGAATGGCAGCCCTGGTCTTTTGCTGTTCATTCCATTTGCTCCAGTGTTTCAGTATAATATGCTTGCTTCTGCTTACTATCTGTGGCAGGGTTTCTCCGTTCTCCATTCTTTCAGGCTCCCATTTCCCTATTCTCTCCCTTTCCGCCTTACTCTTTGCTTCTTTCTTCTTTTGACGGTGCTCCCTGATAGCCTGATTTTCCGCATCAAGTACTTTCCACCGATAGCGTATTCTTAACTGGTCTACAGCTTCAGACATGAGCTGCTGTACATGAAAACGGTCATTGATCAGCTTTGCGGCAGGAAACACCTTTCTGACTGTCAGCATCATGGCTGAAGATAAATCTGTAGTGACAGTCTTGACAGAC
>NZ_QYYA01000117.1 GCF_003597125.1 Alcanivorax profundi
CTTCCTCATGATCGTATGCTTCAAGTTCTTCCATATAGATTGAAATATGTTCATCAAGACGCTTGATTCGGTCATCGAGTTTGCTTAGAGTAAGGTTGTTGTCTTTAGCATTTACAGCCTTAAACTTGCTTCCATCAATAGAGATGTACGACTTAGAAAAGAGCTTCAGTCCCATACAAAACTTGTTGAACTCTTTAAAAACTTTAGTAATAGCCTTCTTGTTGTCCTTGCGGAAATCGGAGATTGTACGAAAGTCAGGAGTCAGCTTGTTGAGCAGCCACATTACCTCTACGTTACACTTGCACTCACGAGCAAGTTTGCGAGAGGAACGTACCTGATAGAAGTAACCATAAATATAGAGTTTGAGGAGATCGCGAGGATCATATCCGGGAGTACCAGTCTCTGCAGGAGTACTGCGGACGAATCCCAGTTCATCCATTTTGAGATT
>NZ_QYYA01000118.1 GCF_003597125.1 Alcanivorax profundi
GAAAACTGCGCAGACAAGGCTAAGGGTGCTTTCACAGGTGAGGTTTCAGCTGAGATGGTAAAGAGCACAGGTGCTCAGTATGTTATCCTCGGCCACTCAGAGCGTCGTCAGTACTATGGCGAGACAGCAGAGATCTTGAAGGAGAAGGTAGAGTTGGCTTTGGCTAACGGTTTGAAGGTTATCTTCTGCTGCGGTGAGACTCTCGAGGAGCGTGAGGCAGAGAAGCAGAACGAGGTTGTAAAGGCTGAGTTGGAAGGTTCAGTATTCCACTTGAGCGCTGACGCTTGGAAGAACATCATCCTTGCTTACGAGCCAATCTGGGCTATCGGTACAGGTAAGACTGCTACTTCTGACCAGGCTGAAGAGATGTTGGCATACATCCGCTCTATCGTAGCAGAGAAGTATGGCAACGAGGCTGCTGAGGAGACATCAATCCTCTACGGTGG
>NZ_QYYA01000013.1 GCF_003597125.1 Alcanivorax profundi
CTCTTTCTTGGCATGAAACCATACTGCTGCTCACAGATGCTCACTTCTCCTCTTAGCCTAGCTTCCACTACTCTTTCCCACAACTTCATTGTATGACTCATCAGCTTAATACCTCTATAGTTTCCACAGTTCTGTACATCTCCCTTGTTCTTAAAGATCGGCACCAAAACACTTCTCCTCCATTCCTCAGGCATCCTCTCACTCTCCAAAACCTTGTTGAACAACCTAGTTAAAAACTCTACTGCCATCTCTCCTAGACACTTCCATACCTCCACTGGTATGTCATCAGGACCAACCGCTTTTCCTCTCTTCATCCTTTTCAAAGCTCTCCTAACTTCACCTTTGCTAATCCTTTCTACTTCCTTCTCAACCTTATTTGCCTCTACTACTCTGCTCTCTCTGTCATTTTCTTTGTTCACCTCTTCATCATAATACTCCTTCCATCTTTCCATCACCCTCTTGTCCCCTGTCAACACATTTCCTTCTCTATCTTTAATCACTCTAACTTGCTGCACATCCTTTCCATCTCTATCCCTCTGCCTCGCCAGCCGATATACATCTCTTTCACCTTCCGCACTATCTAACCTTGCATACATGTCCTCATAAGCTTTCTGTTTGGCCTTTGCTACCTCTATCTTGGCCTCACGCTGCATCTCCCTATATTCCTGTCTACTTTCCTCAGTCCTCTCTCTGTCCCATTTCTTCCTAGCTAACCTCTTCCTCTGAATACTCTCCTGAACTTTCTCATTCCACCACCACGTCTCCTTGTCATCTTTCTTTCTACCAGATGACACACCTAGCACTTTTCTACCTGTCTCTCTGATCACCTTGGCTGTAGTATTCCAGTTATCTGGCAGCACCTCTTGCCCACCTAAAGCCTGTCTCAACTCCTCCCTGAAGACCACACAGCACTCTTCCTTTTCCAACTTCCACCACTTTGTCTTCTGTTCTGCCTTTGTTCTTGACTCATCAGCTTAATACCTCTGTAGTTTCCACACCTCTGCACATCTCCCTTGTTCTTRAAAATCRGCACCAAMACACTTCTCMTCCATYCCTCAGGCATCATCTCACTCTCTAAGACCTTGTTGAACAACCTAGTTAAAAACTCTACTGCCATCTCTCCTAGACACTTCCATACCTCCACTGGTATGTCATCAGGACCAACCGCTTTTCCTCTCCTTATCCTCTTCAAAGCCCAACCTCTGTCCTCCTTGCTAATTCTTTCTACTTCCTACTCAACATTATTTGCCTCTACTACTCTGCTCTCCCTGTCATTTTTGTCCATTGAAGTCAGCACCTATCACCACTCTTTCACCTCTGTCACCCTCCTGTCACCTGTCAACACATTTCCATCTTTATCTTTAATCCCTCTAACCTGCTGCACATCCTTTCCATGCATAACCACTAACAACATTTAACATTACACCTTCAATTTCCAGCTTCAGACTCATCAACCTATCTGACATTCTCTTGACCTCCAGAACATTCTTTTTGCTACCTCTATCTTAACCTCACACTGCATTTCCCTATATTCCTGTCTACTTTCCTCAGTCCTCTCACTGTGCCACTTCTTCCTAGCCATCCTCTTCCTCTGGATACTTCCCTGAAATTCCTCATTCCATGTCAACTTTTCTTCTCTGCATCATATCTACCAGTTCCCTACCTTTACCTGTCATCGTACCAACATTCAAAGTCCCTACTTTCAGTCCTAAACTCCTTCCTTTTCTCTTTTCTCTCTGTCTACAGACACGCCTTCCTCCTCTCTTTCCTTCTCTCCTTCTAGTGATTCGCATATTAGATTTGGCAAAAGTTTTACGTCGGATGCCCTTCCTGACACAACCCTCTCTATTTATCCGGGCTTGGGACCGGCACAAAAGTACACTGGTTTGTGTCCTCTTGTGGCTAGAGATGATCTCCTGTGGCTAGATTTGACTTCCTGTGACTAGATTAAATTACCATAAGCCAGGTGTAGTACTACGGGTGGAAAATAAATCAATTTTAATATCTGAACTTGTGAAGTGCTGTTAAGGTAATGGCTGTTATATGAGCTGCCCTTAGCTTTAAAATGTAATTGCGATTTAAAGGAAAATGTTAAGTAAAAACTGTATACAGTAATCACTTTTTGAGTCCAAACTTCAACTAATTTAAATGTACAATCACTGTCTCAGCTGTCTGTTTGTTATTATCTGTTTAATTCACGTATGTACACGTATTTAAGCTACATACAACTTAAGTGGAGTCAATTTCATTCAGTTCACAGTTCACAAAGGGGCCTCTTACAACACACACACACACTACAGCACCACTCACCGTTAAATGTAAAAACAGCGCACCACCGAAAATATCTATCGGAATAATTTGAGTTAATATTGGGGTATTCCCAGTTGTCTCCATTTCTCTTCCTGTCCACACCATGATAAAACAGTTTAAACCCTGCTCCAATGTTTCTAGCCTTGCTGCCTTTCCACCTTGTCTCCTGGACTCACAGAATGTCAACTTTTCTTCTCTGCATCATATCTACCAGTTCCCTACCTTTACCTGTCATCGTACCAACATTCAAAGTCCCTACTTTCAGTCCTAAACTCCTTCCTTTTCTCTTCTCTCTCTGTCTACAGGCACGCCTTCCTCCTCTCTTTCTCTTCTCCCTGTTCCAGACGAAGTCTTTTGCGCTGTTAGACGTCCGTTTACGGATGCCCTTCCTGACACAACCCTCTCTATTTATCCGGGCTTGGGACCGGCACAAAAGTACACTGG
>NZ_QYYA01000119.1 GCF_003597125.1 Alcanivorax profundi
TCCACAGTCTTGTTCAACATCTTAGCAATATCATCAAGCGACATACCATTTTCCTGCATTCCCTTAATCATCTTACGAAGCATCTCATCCTTCTCCTTCAATTGACCATCCTTCTCCATAATAAGGGAATCTCGGGCTTCCAATTCTTTAAAGAATTCATCCTCTGCATTCATCTGGTACCTCATATCAGGATCCGCAGCAGCCGATTGAAGACGACGGACAATGTACTCCATATCATTATCGCGCTCAAACTGCTTATCATCAACCTTAATTACCTTTTTGTTGTCCGCAACATTCGTCTGGTCAAACAAGCAAAGAACCTTCTCCAAGCGATTGTTTACCCTACCATGCAATAAAGGAATCTGTACAATGATGCTATCATGCTGCAAGCTCTCAACAAAAGGATCAGCAATACCCTCCTCTACTTTTTTGCCATCATAAGTAT
>NZ_QYYA01000120.1 GCF_003597125.1 Alcanivorax profundi
CGTTCGGAGAAATTAAGTTTCTAGTTAATAGTTAATAGTTAATGGTATATAGGAGGCTACGCACTATAAACTGTTAACTGTAAATTGTAAATTAAAATAAAATGGCAAAGTTTAAAAGAATTCTTTTGAAATTGAGCGGCGAGAGTCTGATGGGCAAGCAGAGCTTCGGCATCGACCCAGAGCGCCTGAGTGATTATGCTAAGCAGATAAAGGAGGTCCATGAGATGGGCGTTCAGATAGGCATTGTGATTGGTGGTGGTAACATCTTCCGCGGTTTGAGTGGAAGCCAGAAGGGTTTCGACCGTGTCAAGGGCGACCAGATGGGTATGTGTGCTACCGTTATCAATTCCCTGGCATTGAGCAGCGCACTCGGAGCCTTGGGCGTTAAGAACAAGGTGCTTACTGCCATCCGCATGGAACCTATCGGCGAATTCTACACCAAATG
>NZ_QYYA01000121.1 GCF_003597125.1 Alcanivorax profundi
TATTCTTTCCAAAGAACCATTACACAAAATCACCGTACGATACAGGTATTCCCAAGTGGCATAAATCGCCGCATTGTTCACTCCCCAGCGATGCAGATATAATCCCTGGCAGAACCCGCCGTCATACCAGTCCCCTCCACGTGTGGGCATGATAGTCTCATCGGTAGTAAATGTATGCAAATCATAGATACCTCGACCTGTCCCTTGAAGACCCTGACTATCGACATATCCGCCCACGTAATTATACAGTGAAAGCACCCCATTTTTCTGCACGTCCGACAAGGTAGAATATGCCGCTTCTTCATCCAGAGGGTCCTTCGGATTTTCTTCCAGATAACTGCTGCAAGAAGCCCATGAAAGAAGAGAAAACGACGCAAATAGTATTGAGTATATTCTTTTCATAATAAGCAGATTAAAAGTTAAGACCTAAACTAATCATATA
>NZ_QYYA01000122.1 GCF_003597125.1 Alcanivorax profundi
GTTTGGTATTTCCAAAAAAATGCATTACCTTTGCCATCATAAAATAAACAACGAAACGACATAAAAATTATGATGACAATCGAAGAATACAGAGCAGCCATCTTGCAGGCTTTACTCGATGCTAAGAACGAGGACGGCACTCCAGCCATTACTCCAAGGGAAGCACAGGAAGCACTCAACGGATTTACCGACGACGAGTTGCAAGACGGAATCCTATGGAATTCGCCCGAAGACGTGGCATCAATTATCCTCGAGGGATAAATCACGGAAGTTATATTCAGCTACCAACAGATAAGAATAGGAGCAAAGACTCTTTTTGCGGGGTTTTTGCTCCTATTCCCATTTATACTTCCTGTTCTTTCTTCCTTTAAAGACAGTCTTCAACAGCCCCGCAATACTTCATTTCTGTTGCAAAAGCAATAAAAAACTAAAGAATGCGA
>NZ_QYYA01000123.1 GCF_003597125.1 Alcanivorax profundi
ATCTTATCAAGAGATTTAAATTTCTTGCAGAAAGGTGAATTTGAGGCATTATGCATAAGTATTGAAGAAGCTAGTAAACTTCTAAATGCATATTGTAAAGGTGTTATAAACAATAGTGCTATCAGCTAGCATTTTAGGAGATAAAGGTGTTGTCTTAACTCCTTTAACTCCTTAACTCCTTTAACTCCTTCCAAAAATAAAAAAATATGGCTAATTATTATACAGACCATCCTGAAATAGAGTTCCACTTGAATCATCCGCTCATGAAGCGTGTTGTGGACTTGAAGGAAAGAAATTACGCAGAAAAAGACCAGTTTGAAGATGCGCCAGTAAACTACGAGGATGCCATCGAGAACTACAAGCGATTGCTGGATATTACCGGCGATGTAGCTGCTAACATCATCGAACCAAACTCTGAGGATGTTGACCTCGGAGGTCCA
>NZ_QYYA01000124.1 GCF_003597125.1 Alcanivorax profundi
GAGAAGAGCGGTTTCCGCTTCGTGAGCACGCACCCTATGTTCGGCCCAACCTTTGCCAATCTGAACCAGCTTTCAGAGGAGAATGCAGTCATCATCAAGGAGGGTGACTACATGGGCAAGATATTCTTCAAGGACCTCTACCAGAAGTTGGGGTTGAGTCTGCATGAGTATACATTTGATGAGCACGACCAGACGGTGGCTTACTCGCTGAGTATTCCTTTCGTGAGCACCTTTTCTTTTGCGGCAGTGATGAAGCACCAGGATGCTCCGGGCACCACCTTCAAGCGCCACATGCAGATAGCTAAGGGCGTGCTCAACGAAGATGATTACCTGTTGCAGGAAATCCTCTTCAATCCATACACATCGGGTCAGGTGGCACAGATCAGAGAGGAGCTTGCTGAGCTCATCGACATCATCGACCACAAGGATGCGAAGCGTA
>NZ_QYYA01000125.1 GCF_003597125.1 Alcanivorax profundi
ACTAACTCAGGCAGAACTCCGGGACCTTAGACGGCGGTCTGGATTCTTCTCCTCTCGGGGACGGACCTTAGCACCCGCCCCCTTACTGCCGGACTGCAGACCGTGAGCATTCGGAGTTCGTCAGGACTCGATAGGCGGTGAAGCCCTCTTGTCCTATCGGTCGCTCTACCTCTCACGGTGACCATCCGACGCGGCACCTAAATGCCTTTCGGGGAGTACGAGCTATCTCCAAGTTTGATTGGCCTTTCACTCCTACACTCGGCTCATCCAGAAGCTTTTCAACGCTTATTGGGGCGGACCTCCATCCCGTGTTACCGGGACTTCATCCTGGCCAAGTGTAGATCACTTGGTTTCGCGTCTACCCCCACTGACTGTGCGCCCTCTTCAGGCTCGCTTTCACTGCGGCTACGTGTCTCATGACACTCAACCTCGCCAGTGA
>NZ_QYYA01000126.1 GCF_003597125.1 Alcanivorax profundi
GTTTATAACCAGTTGCGGTCTTCTTTACTCGAAATAGACGAAGAACTATTTCGACGACTGTCCGTGCCAGATTCTGAAGTGGATACTTTGGATGAAGAAATCTTGGAGGAGTTGCATGCCAATGGTGTGGTCTGTGACACCAATCTAAATGAAGAAAATATAATTTTAGCAAATTGTAATATTCGTCGTTTCTCCAACGATATGGCAAGGGTGACGATTCTTCCAACGCTGGATTGCAACTTTCATTGTTGGTATTGTTACGAAAACCACCATGATGGTTTTATGACTTCCGAAGATGTAGCGAAAGTCCTTGAATTTTGCAGGAAAACCATAATAGACGGAAAAATTAAACACTTTCAGTTAGATTGGTTTGGCGGTGAACCCCTGATGTATTTTCAAGAGGTGGTCTATCCGATTTCAAAAAAAGTACAAGAAATCT
>NZ_QYYA01000127.1 GCF_003597125.1 Alcanivorax profundi
AGTACCTGCCAGTCAAACTGCTGACCACTTCCGCCCACCGTCTTACATTTGGTGTCGAAAAGGAAGTAGTCAACAGCGCCTACATACTCCTTATATTTCTGAATGTCCCCGGCAGTGGAAACACTAATGGCTTTGATTATCTTCATATTCCCCTTTGCTGCACGCAGCTGCTCACACAGTTCCCTGCTCTCGCTTCCATGCATCTGCACCGCATTCAGAGAGAATGAATGAATCTTATCCAACATATTGGAAATGGAATCATTTACGAAGACTCCCACTCGGCACACATTGCGGTCAGCACCAGAGCGAGCCACCACATGACTGGCATACCGTGGAGACTTAGGATAGAAGATAAATCCCATCATATCAACGCCGAGTTGCGCAACCTGCTTTACATTACCAGGTTCACGCATTCCACAAACCTTTACAAACATTTT
>NZ_QYYA01000128.1 GCF_003597125.1 Alcanivorax profundi
CTACAGAGGGTCGTAGCATTGTCGACGACAGAGGCCGAGTACATTGCAGTCACAGAAGCATGTAAAGAGATGCTTTGGATGAAGAGGTTCCTACAGGAACTTAGCCTAAAGCAGGAGGGGCACGTGGTCTATTGCGATAGTCAGAGTGCTATACACTTGAGCAAGAATCCAAGTCAGCATTCCAAATCGAAGCACATAGAGGTTCGGTATCACTGGATCAGGGATACTTTGGAACAGAAGGTGTTACAGCTTGAGAAGGTCCACACAGACGATAATGAGTCAGACATGATGACCAAGGATTTGATTAAGGGCAAGTTTGAGGTTTGTAGAAACCTGGCTGACTTGAAGAAGGTGGATCCCTCCTGGGTCAAAAAGGGAGAGATTTGATGGATTTTTTGACCCCATCCACGACCGGTCTTGAGCCCTGCTCGACC
>NZ_QYYA01000014.1 GCF_003597125.1 Alcanivorax profundi
GCGCGAGTTCCCGGAAGGCCGCATCCTGCTGTTCGATGGTGAGCGCCAGGAACATCTCCTGGGCTTCCGTCCCGAAGGTCACGATCCCCGCAGTGACCACAGCCGCGTTGCTCTTCATGGCTCTTTTGGCCCCACGGGCTGTCCGGAGCGCCAGAACCTCATCCCTGATCTGCGAGACAGGGCGGGGTTCCATCAGGGGCCTGTTCAAGCTTTTCCGAGCAGGATCCACGTATTTGGGCTGAGGGCCAATCCGGAAATCATGGCGTCTCTGGCCATAAGCCTGGGACAGGGACTTTCCCTCCAGCCGCACGGAAGCGGCGCGGGGGTTCCCACCGGTGAGATCTTCGGGGCGAATGTTCAGGGGTTCGGTGCTCATACCCCCAAAGATCGCCGACCCACATGAAAATCCAAAATCCGGACTTTCGAAAATCCCTGTTCATGATAGGATAATCGAATAACAAAATGGCAAAKTATCGTTTATTCATAACCTACTAGCCATAAACACCCCCCCGATGGGGTCTGTTTATGGCTCTCCGGCGAAGAGGGTTGCTGCGCCCCTCTTTCGAAACTCCCAACCGAAGGGACCAGCCCCTTTCGAAACCCCAGAGCCGGACATGGTCCGGACAGAATGGCCGCATTCTGCACCTTCAAAGCCCCGCAGCTTCCCGGAGTGCGTCGTTCATCCGGGTTTGCCACCCCGGACCGGACGCCTTGAACCGAGCCACGATCTCCGGATCGAGCCTCAGCGACACCGCCACCTTTGGGTTCTCCGCCTTAGGACGGCCCACAGCGTTTCTGCGCATGGCTTCCGCCAAGGCTGGAAACACCTCAGCAAACGGCTTGGCTTGGCTGATCTGCTCATCCGTGACTTCTGGCGCTTCCGGATCGCTGGCGATCATTCGCTGGATCTGCTCTTCGGTCAGGTGCTTTCGGGTCATAGCAGGGTCCTCTCCTTCCGACTGGCAGGGCGCATCGAGATCACGGACACCCCTTCGATGCMCAGGGTGGCAAASACCACAGCGATCGTCCCATCCGCGAGATGCCCTATCGCCATGTGCCGATCGTCTCTCGCGGGAACCACGACCGAAGCCAGAAAGAACCCCTCATCGAGGTCACCGAAATCCAAGCCATGCTTGGCGAGGTTCGCTTGGCGCTTTGGCTCATCCCAGACGATCATCAACATAATTTTCGTATATACGAAAACAAGGCCATTATCAAGCATCGCCAACCCCTCTCTCCCAGCACGGCCAGAAATTGGCCGATCAGCCGACCATGAGGGGTGAAGTTTCGCTGAGTGTCGGGTGTCGAGTGTCGCGTGTCGCTTCGCTCCCCTCGACACCCGACACTGACACTGGGGGGCTAAAAATGGAGGTCCCGGAGGGTAAAAATGTAGATGCCGGAGGGTATGAATGGAGGTCCGGGAGGGTATGAATGGAGGTCCGGGAGGGTATGAATGGAGGTCCGGGAGGGGCGTATGGAGAGTTGACTATGGAGCAAGCAAACTTGTAACCTCCACTGATGAGGGAAATCACCGTTCCATCCAGCGCCGTCGCGCTCCGATCCGAAACGCCCCTGRCGCCCGCCATGGTGTCGGCGGTMTGGGAAATCGCAGCCGCGCTGGACGAACAGCGCGTGCCCGCGACCGTTCCCAATTCCGTATGGCTGGAGGTGCCGACCCTACGCCTCCGGGGGGAGGGCAGCAGGGCCGACAATGTCTGGCTGCGGCAGTGCCTGGAGCGGCTGACTGGGGTGAAGCTGTCCGGAGAGCATCGCGGCGATCCTTGGGGGGCCGTCGTCCTGGCCGAATGGCACATCACCGAGGGCGGCAGCATGGCGCGCCTGCTGATCCCGCCCGCCGGGGTTCACGCCCTCCGCAGCCCGGCCAACTTCACGAAAATCGAGGCTGCAGCTGCTCACCGGCTGACCGGCCACGGACGGCAGCTCTACGCTCTCCTCGCAGACAAAAAACGCCTCGGGCGCCCTTACKGGATCTTCGACCTGGCCGAGCTGYGCGCGCTCATGGGAGTTGATGATCGCACAGCGTACGACGTTTGGGGACAGTTCAGCCGATGGGTCCTCAAGCCCGCCATCGACGCGATCAACGACTACGGCACGGTCACGGTCAAGATGACCCCGGAAAAGCGCGGCCGATCAGTCCATGCCGTCCGCTTTGACTGGCATTGGAAGGACCCGCACGAAGCCTCGGAAACCGCGGCCGAAAACGACCGCCACAGCGCCGCGCGTCGAAAAGCACAGGAAACCTCCG
>NZ_QYYA01000129.1 GCF_003597125.1 Alcanivorax profundi
GATCTCACTGGAGAATAAAAAAAGAGCGAATTATCTGCAAATTCTGCGGATTATTCGCTCTTTTTTTGTATCTTTGCCCTCAAACTTATCATCGGGTTCAAAGTTTAAGGATATGATATTAACGATTACAGGTTCAGACAGCACCGGAGGCTCTGGTGTGCAGGCAGACATCAGGACGATTGCCGAGTTGGGCGGTTATGCTGTTGCGGCGATAACCAGCATCACTGTGCAGAATACGCTTGGTATTCAGGAGTTCTTCGATATTCCTGCCGAGATTGTTTCGGGGCAGATTGAGGCTATCATGAACGATATGCAGCCTGATATTGTGAAGATTGGTATGATACGCAGGGTGGAGACGCTGAATGTGGTCATCGATGCGTTGACCAAGTACCGTCCTGCCCATATCATCTATGCCCCTGCCATCTGGTCGAGCC
>NZ_QYYA01000130.1 GCF_003597125.1 Alcanivorax profundi
TGGATTAATTTTAATTTAAGCTACTTTTCTGAATCTAGTATGGAGCCTGCCACTTTATAAACAATGTATAACGATATTCAAATCATAATTATGGCCGGCGGTATAGGTAGCCGCTTCTGGCCTATGTCAATCCCCGATTACCCAAAGCAGTTCATTGATGTGATGGGTGTGGGGCGTTCCCTCATTCAATTGACAGTAGATAGATTGAAGCCAATCTGTCCTGTCGAAAACATGTGGGTAGTGACAAACGAGAAATACATTCGCATTGTCAAGGAGCAAATCCCTGATATGCCAGTAGATAACATATTAGCAGAGCCGGAGGCTCGCAATACCGCTCCATGTATTGCTTATGTGTGCTGGAAGATCCAGAAAAAGCATCCTGATGCCAACATCGTGGTGACACCATCCGATGCCCTGGTCATCAATACTTCGG
>NZ_QYYA01000131.1 GCF_003597125.1 Alcanivorax profundi
ATGAGACGGGGATGCGATTGTCAGAGTTGATAGGACTTGATGTTGACGATGTGAACTTTATTAAAAAAGAGATAAAGATTACGGGTAAGGGAAACAAACAACGTATAGTTCCTTTTGGTGACGAGCTTAAAAATGCTCTTTCAGAATATTTGACTCTAAGAGCACAAAGGGTGATGGCTAAGTCTGGAGCTCTTTTGCTTGCGGATAGGGGCGGACGGATGAGTCCGGTTCAAGTCAGAGGAATCGTGAAGGAGAACCTCGCAAGGGTTTGCTCGTTGAAAAAGAAAAGTCCGCACGTGTTGAGGCACACGTTTGCTACTGCAATGTTGAATCATGGTGCTGGAATTGAAAGTTTAAAAAGACTGTTAGGACATGCGAAACTCTCGACGACCGAGATTTATACGCATACAACGTTTGAACAGTTGAAACGAG
>NZ_QYYA01000132.1 GCF_003597125.1 Alcanivorax profundi
TGCATCCTGATTACCGTTACGCTTTACAGTTCATTCTTCTTCGCCCACAGCTATGCCATGGGAACAAGAGGACCGGGCAGAGTACAGAACATCTATTCGTATATACACCTGTGGCTCATCTGCATCAATATTTATTATCTTTCTGGAGCTGTTCTGAGAAAGGCTGAGGCAAAAGCGCCATTAAGCTCTGCCATTATAGATTTCGTAACGGCATCTAAGAAGAAATATGCCAACTCGCTACAGTATGCGCCATATTGTGCCATTGTCATCTTGATATTATCCGTAAGTCTCAAGGAAAGGACAACCAACAGAACCGTTTCACTTATGTTGAAAGGAACTGCCGTGAAATTTGACAAGGAAATGAACGAGCGTGAACTGGCATTGAAGACGAATACCCAAAGTGCCATAACATTGAAGCCTCTTACGGTAA
>NZ_QYYA01000133.1 GCF_003597125.1 Alcanivorax profundi
ACTCCCAAGGGCTAATCTGAAGCAGCAGCCCCTCAGAGCAGGCATAAAAGCTCTCACCGCAAGGCTTATACAACCTCGGGAAACCATTCTCCCTCAAGAGCACGATACGATACCCCCGGTTCATTGCCTCGCGCAAAACCTCCTTCTCCTTAGTCGAGATAGCAGCACTCACCAGCACGCCCCCACGTTCTCCGCAAGCCAGCCATTCCCTGCGCAAGCGAGCCAAATCCCCCTCAGAATACCGGCGATGTACAACGACCGCCACCTTATCAGGAATATCGAGCAAGAAACAGTTTCCCACCATCTGGCATTTGCGTCCCGCCACCTCTTTATTCTGCATCACGGTAAAAAGTCCCGGGTTCATCCTCTTCACCATCAGTCTTCTCGAGTTATCATCCAAGTATTTCTTCCATCCCTCCAGTTGTCTC
>NZ_QYYA01000134.1 GCF_003597125.1 Alcanivorax profundi
CGGGGGTGAAGAGTTCTCGGCAGCTCTTCACCCACTCTTCACCACTCTTCACCTGAATACCTTTTCAAGAAACCTACTGAAAAGAATACAGTTGGCTACCTCCATCATAAATAAAACGCCCCGCCATTTTACGAATTGACAAGAATACTGCAAAAATCAGAGATAACAAAAAGATTCGCCACCTTTTTTATATTATCCCCCATTTTTCTTGCAAAATCAAAATATTCATCGTATCTTTGCAAATAGAATTTGTAGTAAGGCGAATAGCTCGCAAAAAGCTATCCTGAAAACATAGGAGATTAGATTATGACAGAAATGAACGATAGAAAATTGCCTGTAGGCATCCAGTCTTTTGCAGAAATAAGAAGAGAAGGATATCTGTATGTTGACAAGACTGATATAATCTGGAGACTTGCCAACAGGGGAAA
>NZ_QYYA01000135.1 GCF_003597125.1 Alcanivorax profundi
TGGAGTGGTTGGATTCACCTCGAAGGTACGGACAGCTGCCCAGTTGCGCTTGTCTGCCTTCAACTTCTTGCTACGGATATAACGGGCCTCAACAGGAGAATCGGTCTTCCAGTTGATGATATACTGCTTCTTCAACTCGCCTGTCAGCGCCTTCCATTCCTTTCTGTCTACAGAATATTCCAATACGGTGTTGTCGAAGTAATCTACATCATCCACAGAGTTACGGCCCTGGAGGATTCTTACCTCTGATACCTGACGAACGCAGCCCAGGTCAGCACCAATCCAGTCGCCTGTATTCTGACCGTTACCCGATGTATAATAGGTGGTAGAATCGTTGTCGAACATTGCCTTGCTCTGGGTGGTTTTCAAAGTGGCATAGGTACCGATACCCTTATAGAAGGCAGGAACCTTACCGGTCAACTTCT
>NZ_QYYA01000136.1 GCF_003597125.1 Alcanivorax profundi
TTATCAATCTTATCGATTTTCTCAGGACATCAGATACGATCCAATGTTTTCTTGAGCATTTCTACATTGTTGGCTCTATTACCTAACTGTACAATGACCTTAGATTTATCATTCTCATCAGGCATGGTATCCATATATACCTTGCCCTCTTCGTCATTTTGGTACTCACAAGCTAAGGTTGACCAATACCACGTAAAGAGATTCCAATCCTTACGCTCGTCAACAGCATTCATCCATTGTATAGTACGATGCTCCTTTTGGAGAACTCCCATCAGATAATCTACTCTCTTGATAATATATTGCTGAAGTTCAGGAGAAGATTTGAATCTACTGATAAAGCTACCTTTTGGCACATCCATTGCCAAAGGAGGATACTCCCACCAAAATTCACGTTGTCTTCTTCCACCATTATCCCATTTCAAGC
>NZ_QYYA01000137.1 GCF_003597125.1 Alcanivorax profundi
TCTCATCAATTCCTTGGCGCCCATCGCGCCGGGGGTGGTTCGCCGCGCGGTCCCCCGGGTGGGGGCACGCGCGTCTCGCTGGGCGGGTCACCGGTTCGCGGGTCTCGACGGGCCTCGACAATGATCCTTCCGCAGGTTCACCTACGGAAACCTTGTTACGACTTCTCCTTCCTCTAAATGATAAGGTTCAGTGGACTTCTCGCGACGTCGCCGGCGGCGGACCGCCCACGTCGCCGCGATCCGAACACTTCACCGGACCATTCAATCGGTAGGAGCGACGGGCGGTGTGTACAAAGGGCAGGGACGTAGTCAACGCGAGCTGATGACTCGCGCCTACTAGGCATTCCTCGTTGAAGACCAACAATTGCAATGATCTATCCCCATCACGATGAAATTTTCGAAGATTACCCGGGCCTGTCGGCCA
>NZ_QYYA01000015.1 GCF_003597125.1 Alcanivorax profundi
CATTTTATCCCACTTTGCATTCTTCATTCCCATTTACAAATACTATATCCGGCAATAACCAGAGAAAGCAAAATTTAAAAAGAGGGTGTGTCATAAGTCTGTGACGCACCCCTTTTTATTTTTTGCCTTTTCACAGATACGAAATCTTTAAAAAACATTTTTATTTACAACAAAGCCCAAACTTTCACAAGCTCGGGCTTTGCCTTTCCGCAAAAGATTTGTATCTTTGCAGAAAACTTCTTTAAGTATGGCAAAGATACAAATAAAATCTGAAACTCGGCACGAATTGAGCTTTTTTCCTAACTCTTTCGATGATTATGTGCCAAAAGACAGCAAAGTTCGTATGGTGGATCGTATTGTTCGCAGTATGGACATCAACCCTCTCATGGATACCTATGATGGGATTGGTGCTCCTCCTTACAGTCCGAAGATGCTTCTAAGTTTAGTTGTTTTTGCCTATATCAATGGCGTTTATTCCTGTCGTGGCATAGCGGACGCACTTAAATACGATGTTCGCTATATGTGGATTTGTGGAGGTAAGCAATTATCTTTCGCAACAATCAACCGCTTTAGATCCAATCATATGATTAAATGCATCGACTTTTATTTTGATGCAGTCGTCTCCATATTGGTTGAAAAGGGCGTGATTAGTCTGGAGGAACAATATGTTGATGGCACTAAGATAGAGTCGAAAGCAAACAAGTACACGTTTGTATGGAAGAAGACTGTGGAAAAGAACAGGGCTAAGCTCTTGGAAAAGACCTCTGCTGCATTGGCTCAGATAAAAGAACAAATTCGCCTGAATGGCGGGAGTGACATTAAGGAAGAAGACAGCGAGCCAGCCACTTCCGCCAAGGATGTAGAGAGAAGTGCACGTTTGTGTGAGAGGCAAGCTAAGAACCTTCCTAAGGCAAAGCTTACAGGAAGAGAGAAGCAAAAGCTAAATACTCAGATAGATCACTTGTTCAAAGCCTCGGACAAACTGTGCGAGTATGAAAAATCACTGGATATACTGGGCGAGAGAAACAGTTACTCCAAGACTGATCCCGATGCGACCTTCATGCGCCTCAAGGAAGATGCCATGAACAATGGGCAGACAAAGCCTGCCTATAACCTTCAAATTGCGACAGAGAATCAATATTGGACGAATTTCGCCCTTTATCCCAATCCAACAGACACCCTGACCTTCAAGCCTTTTTTGGATAAGTACAAGAAAAGATATGGAAAGCAATCCAAGAGCGTCACCGCAGACTCAGGGTATGGCTCGGAGGAGAACTACGAGTACCTAGAGATGGAAGAAATGATGGGTTATGTAAAGTACAACTGGTTTCACAAGGAACAGCATAAGCCTTTCAAGGAGGATGCCTTCAACCAAGCGAACTTCTACTACAACAGGGATGATGACTATTATGTCTGCCCCATGGGACAACACATGGAACCTTGTGGACAACGGCAAACGAAAAGTGACTCCGGCTATGTGTCTGTCATTACATTATATAGAGCACAACGATGTGATGGATGTCCGCTTGGAAGTCTCTGCAAGAAATCCAAAGGCAACAGAACCATATATGTCAACCATAAACTGAATGCATATAAAAAGGAAGCCTTCCTGCTACTAACGTCTGAAGAGGGCTTGAAACACAGAAGCCAGCGACCGATAGAGCCGGAAGCTGTATTTGGGCAGATGAAGGCAGATATGCATTATAAGCGATTCAGGCATTTTGGAATGGACAAGGTTTACATGGATCTAGGATTGTTCGGAATGGGATTCAATTTGAAGAAATATTTGGGTATAAAACGATAAAACTCAATTTTGTTTTTTTTATCGTCAGGGATAACTATGCCCTTTTGTGGGCTTTGGGGCTGTTTTGTTATCGATAAAACAAGAAAAGTAAAGTTTCTATACAATATAATAAGATTCCCTTTGTGAAGAAAGACTACGATTCAACTAGAATATATAGAAACACACACAAAAAAAGGGTGCGTCACAGACTTATGACACACCCTCCTCGTATTTACATACGTAGGTATGAAGACCAAGGAAGTAAAGATCGGTAAGAAGAGAGAGTTCAAACTCTCAATGGAAGACGACAATGCCATTGGCGAAGTTGT
>NZ_QYYA01000139.1 GCF_003597125.1 Alcanivorax profundi
CGCTGGAAGCTCATCAAGGGTTCGTTGATCGCAGCCAGAGGAAAGAAGTGTTGCACCCTGTACAAGGCAAGTGTCAGTGTATGCAAGGGTGGGTTGAACGCAGCGGAAGATTCAGCTATTGACATGTGGCACAGGCGTCTAGGCCACATGAGTGAAAAAGGGCTTCAGCTACTAGCAAGGAAGCGGCTCCTTCCAGACGTGACAGGTACGCCTCTCAAAACCTGTCTTGATTGTTTATCAGGGAAACAACATAGGGTTTCATTTGTTAAAACTGCTTCTCATGTTAATAAAGTGCATGCATTAGATTTGGTTTATTCTGATGTATGTGGTCCTATGAGGACAAAAACCTTGGGTGGGGCAATGTATTTTGTTACTTTTTTAGATGATGCATCTAGGAGGGTTTGGGTTTATGCATTGAAATC
>NZ_QYYA01000140.1 GCF_003597125.1 Alcanivorax profundi
GCATAAAGTGATGCCTCCTGTGCAGAATATCTACCCTCTGTCAAATCAAACTGAACTAAAGGTTTGCCCAATGCCATATACTCCAACACCTTATTCATGGTACTCTTGTCATTCATAGCATTATATTCATCAGAGTTAACACAAACATCAGCAGTATTCAAATAGTCAAGCAAAGTCTGATCAGGTACACGACCGGTAAATTCTACGATGTCGTCCAAGCCCATGTCATGACTCAGTTTCTTCATGTGCTCTACATCAGGGCCACCACCAACGATACCCCAGAACACATCATTTCTTCCAGGTAACTCCTTGATATATTTAGCTGCCTTCAAAAGATATTCAATACCTTCCTGCTGACCGATTACACCAAGATAGCCAACCATGAACTTCTTGCCACGCTTGATTTCATTCTTTGGTTTCTG
>NZ_QYYA01000141.1 GCF_003597125.1 Alcanivorax profundi
TCTTTGCGCGGCGTCAACGGCATCCCCGCCGGGGGTATCAGCATAGTCGCGCAGATGGCGCCGCAGAACGGCGCGCTGGTTGGCGATCTTGGCGGCGACGATGGACCGGGCCACCGGCAGCGCGGGCCCCGGATCGGCGGTTGCCCGGTGTTGGGCCCGCCGGAGCAGCACATTGCCCGATTGCGGCCCCTCGAGTCGCGCCATCAGCTTGCCGGAATAGCCGAGCCAGGCCATCGAGATCCCCGACGCCGCAGCGAAATGCATGACGTCGGGGGAGGCCGAGGTCTCGCCGAACAGCACGATCTGGCCTAGCAGGTGGGCCGGACTTCGTTTGACCACGCGCCCGGCGATCTCGACCGCGATGGTCTCGCCGTCCTTGCGCAGGCGCGCGCCTTCGGTCGCCACATAGAGCGTATTGAGC
>NZ_QYYA01000142.1 GCF_003597125.1 Alcanivorax profundi
AGAATTGCTCGCCGAGGCTAAGCAGAAGATTACCGAAGGTACAAAGGCAAAGAATCAGGAACTCCTTGACGAAGGTTTCCTCGCACTCTTCCGTTCTTACAAGGCATTGCCTAAGAACAAGCCATTGATTAAGTACCTTTCTGAGGAAGGTATCAAGGCAGGTCTGCTGAAGACTGAGGAGTACTACATGGCAAACAACAACCGTGAGATGCCTAAGGCTACAGAGCCATTGTACTTCGTAGTAGACGAGAAACTGAATTCTGCCGACCTTACCGATAAGGGTACAGACTGGTTGGCTAAGCAGGTAAACGACAAGGAACTCTTCGTATTGCCTGATATCACAACTGAGATGAGCGAACTCGAGGCTCGTACAGACCTTTCAGACCAGGAGCGTCTTGACAAGAAAGACGAGATGTTG
>NZ_QYYA01000143.1 GCF_003597125.1 Alcanivorax profundi
CTCTTCCCGCGAGAGCTTCCAACATCATGTAAACCATTCTGGTGTGTGATGAACATAGTAGTGTCCGCCACACAGGCCCCCCCAGACCACACAGAATGAAACCCACCCCCCAAAACAAAAACAAAACATGGTCCCAATTAGAACCGCTTAGGAGGCCTGATTACACGACCAGTTCGGCTGACCCTGACCACCCTAGAGGGCGAACGGCAGACAGGGCTATTGTCCAAACGGCGGGTAGGGAGGGCTGGCGCAGGGGAAACAGAGACGGCTGAAGGTGGAATAGGAGAAGGGGCAGAAACTGGAGGGCGGCCGCGGCGCGGAGGATGCGCAAGCTCCACAGGACCCTCGGGATCGACAAAAGCAGGCTTAAGACGATCCACTGAAACACGCTCGCTACTCCCCCCCATGTCAACTAA
>NZ_QYYA01000144.1 GCF_003597125.1 Alcanivorax profundi
GTTCAGATGCTTGTAGCGAGACTTGATGACAGAAGCCGTATCTTCGTAGCTGGTGCCAAACTCACGGTCGGCGTAGGTCAGAACTTCTTCCTGCGGGATGCCATAGTAGATGCAGATGTCGGCAAAGTGCCATACATACTCGTTGTGATGCTCAGGCTCGAACCGATAGCCCCACAGGTCGAGCAGTTCCTTGATATGGGAAGCCGCCTCTTCGATGGTAGGCGCCCCCTTGTCGCTTGACTTTGCCTCCTCTTTCACCTTGCTGCTTCGCTTACCTCCCTTGGCGTTTCGCCTGGCAGAATACTTCGCCTGCAATGCCTTCTTCGTGTAGAGGGGGTTCAGATCCTTCGGTCCCAAGGCAAAAGGCTCGGCATCCCAACGGAAATAGGCATCCGGGTCGTAGGCAAGACCGGC
>NZ_QYYA01000145.1 GCF_003597125.1 Alcanivorax profundi
GATTGATTGTTTCATATACATTGTTAAAGAGCTCGAAGCCCTGGTACGAGACGTATCGGGGCTTTTTTCTTGCTGTTTTCTGGAAATGTTCAGCAAAATGTTAATATAATATTGACAGGTAAGCGCTATGTTCTTTAGCTTGTGGGTAGTTCAATGCATTGGTGCAGGTTACAAGAGCAACATCTATGTGGAGAATAGTGTTTATGCTACTGCTGCTACCCAAAAGAAGCCTTGGGATTGCAAGACTAGTGGCAGTTATAAAGACTACAATGTCACATTGAAGGGTTGTGAAGGTGCTTCGGATGCACAGAGCAAGAGGGGTAACAGCGAGTATTTCGTTACATCGAAATACTATACTTATAAGGCTAATGATGCTTCTGAAGTGAAGAACTATGTAACAGCAGCTGCCGGTGC
>NZ_QYYA01000146.1 GCF_003597125.1 Alcanivorax profundi
CGCTTATGGGTTACCCCTAAGAACCCCTCTGCGAAAGCGAGCAAAGTAAATCAATTGTAAACAAAGGAAAGAAGCTATGGCAACAAAATCAAGCATACATATCAAGCCTTGCAACATCGCATCGAGCGAGGCACACAACCGAAGGACTGCCGAGTATATGCGTAATATCGGGGAGTCCAGAATCTATGTCGTTCCCGAACTTTCCACCGATAACGAACAGTGGATAAATCCCGACTTCGGCACTCCCGAACTGCGAACTCATTATGACAATATCAAGCAAATGGTCAAGGAAAAGACCGGACGTGCCATGCAGGAAAAGGAAAGGGAACGCAAGGGAAAGAATGGAAAGATTCTCAAGGTGGCGGGATGCTCACCCATCCGTGAAGGAGTATTGCTTATCAGACCGCACCCCA
>NZ_QYYA01000147.1 GCF_003597125.1 Alcanivorax profundi
TCATCTGCTGTCTGAACGATAAATTTGTACTTCCCTGAAAAAGGTTGTCACTTAGGAACAAACAGAAGTGACAATGAAACGTAAGACAAGAATTGAACGTGTGTATAATGAGGACACTGGTTGGTTTGAGACCCGTGAGGTAGAGTTGAATAGCTACTCTTTTACAGATGATGATCGTATCATGATAGTTCGAGAGTATATGGAGAGTGGGCTCCCGGCAGAAGAAATCATCAAGAAATACTATATAAGCAGTCGTACAGTGCTATTTTCTTGGATGGATAAGTTCTTAAATGAAAAAGATTTGTTATCTTTGCCGCCAGAAGACCAAAACCGTGACGATATGGCAAAGACAACAAATGAACAGTTGAAAGAGAAAGATGCAGAGATTAAGCGTCTCCGCAAGGCTTTGGAG
>NZ_QYYA01000148.1 GCF_003597125.1 Alcanivorax profundi
GGCAGCAGTGTCTTTCAGGCTAGAGTCAAAAAGCTTCCCCAAGCTCTTAACAGGTTGCTCTGTGATAGTTGGGATGACAATCCCTGAAATGGAGAAACGGAACTTGTCAACCACTTTCCCCCTCTTCAGCACCATGGACCTTGACTTTGAGGGCTTAAATCTCATCCTTGCCCAGGTGATGAGTCTCTCAAGTCCTTGTAAGATCCACCTGCTACCTGGGACAGATGACGTTGTGATGGTAAGGTCATCCATATAGGCTCTTATTGGGGGCTGTCGTACACCTGACTTGGTCAGGGGCCCTCTGCATTCCACCTCAGCTGCCTTAACAACCATATTCATGGCAAGAGCGAAAAGGATAACAGAGATGGTGCAGCCTGTAATTATTCCTTTCTCAATGCGATGCCAGTCTGAT
>NZ_QYYA01000016.1 GCF_003597125.1 Alcanivorax profundi
TTAGCCTCCAGAAGAAGTGCCAAGTACGGAACAATGGTTCACAAAGCGCCTCTGCAGGATAATATCTTACGAAATGCATATTCCTCCATATCTTCAGGAAATATTTCTTCCACATACTCTGATGCGTAAACCCAGCATACTTCGTAAAGTGCTTACCGAAGTTGCTGACGATAGCGCTGTATCGGTACCAMGCGTAGCGGTGTAATCGGTACCATGCTATCACTGCAATCGGTACCGCTTGTATCGCTGCAAGCGGTACCAAGATTTCAGTTCTGCTTTTCAATTTGCAAAGGTAATTTATTTTTTCAATTTCTGGCGCATAGAATCGCCTTTTAACTCTATTTTACTTGCATTTGCCACCAAACGGTMCATAATGGCATCTGCCAAGGTAGGATCACCTATRTAATCATACCATTTGGCAATRGGAAGCTGTGAGGCGATAATGACGGACWTTCTYTCGTATCTCTCTTCTAGGATTTGRAGCATTGCGAGTCTGGTCTTGTCATCCATTGGCTGCAACCCGAAGTCATCCCATATGAGCAAGTCATACTTTTCCAGATTGGTTATCATCCTCAGGTACGAYCCATCCAGCTTGCTGAGTGCAACTTTCTCCACAAAGCTGTTCATATTGAGATAGAGAGTTCTGTAGCCTAGCATGCAAGCCTGTCTTCCAAGGGCACAGGCAAGGAAGGATTTTCCRCAGCCGCACYTTCCTTGTATGAGCAAGTTCTCRTGTCTGCGTATGAAGGCACAGTCGGCAATGGCGGCAAGGTCATCCTTGGTGAAGTTGCGGTCTGTTCCACAGATGACATCCTCTAAGAGTGCCGTATATCTAAGYTTGCTGATTTTTAGATACATGGCGGTCTTTCGATCTCGTCTGTCCTGCACCTCTGCATCCACCATCTTGGAGATGGCGACTTCCAGGGATGGGCGGTTCYGTACAGGAAGGCTGGTCATGGCCTCGAASGAGGATGACATACCTCTGAGTTTCAACTCGTTGAGTTGTATGATGGTTTCTTGTAAGTTCATGTTACTATATATGTTTAMATGTTCATAAATGCCTCCGCGCCYCTCACATAGTCGTTCTGTGGCACATTTGMGACTGTTTCTTCCCCGTCAACTTGGTCAAGGTTCTTCTCCAATACGTTGCGGATGGTCGTGTAGGTGATGGATGAACAACCTGCCAGACGCTTKCAGGCCTTCTCCAGGCGCTCCTTGCCATACTTGCGCTTGAGAGACAGGACTCCTTGGCAGGACTTGTACGACTGCTCGAMATGCTTCGTGCGATTGAGGATGGATTGGACTGCGGAAGTGGTGTTGCTGCCAACCAATGCTGCCTCCTCCAGAAAATAGGCGGCGTTATATCCCTGTCCGTGCTTGTAGGCAAGATGTTTGTCTGGCATATGCTCGTCAWGCGTGCTGTATCCAGATCCTTGGCGACGCTGATGGATGGCTATGCGAGAACTCCCGGAGTAAACCTCCACGGTATCTAAGTCCCACAGTACGCTCACCTTTTGCCCGACATACKGGTATGGCACRCTATAGTTGTGCTTGTCAACCAYGACGTGATAGGTACCGGACAGTTTCACCTCCTTGCGATATCTGAAGCGGTATGGAGTCATGGGCAGTTTGCCCAACGTAGGTTGCTCTTCCGCCTCGAAGATGTCACGTCTGCTTCTCCCTGTCGTTCTGGACGGCTTTTCATTGAAGCCGTCCATCAACTCATAGATACGGGCATTCATACTCGGTAGATTGTAAAACACCTCGTCATGTAGCAGAGCGTAGACGGCATTGTAGGTCTTTTGGACGAGTCCCTCGACTGGACCTTTGTCCCTGGGAGTGCGAACCCTGCAGGTTTGGAGGGTTGTATCGTAG
>NZ_QYYA01000149.1 GCF_003597125.1 Alcanivorax profundi
ATCGCCATCCCCTCAAGCCCAGCCGACTGCACGAACAGATCAAAGGCTATCAGATTCTTCTCACTGGCCTCTCCCAGTTCACCAGAGCCATAATTGCCTCCAGGATTCCCGAGATGAGAATCATCAGCATGATTGCTATTACCAGATTGGGCAGGCTGAACAGCAGTGCCAGCAGAAGCAGCATAATCGCCATGATTGCCCGAAAGTCTATTGTTTTGAACGTTGTCATTACTATTGCTATTAACTGTAAACTGTAAACTATTAACTTTTGCATCTCCCCTTCCGTCAACCGTCAGTCCACGGTCGAGAAACGCCTGCCTGCGCTTCATAATCTCTTCATTACTCAGCACTGCGCACCACATTTTAGACCGGTAGATTTCCGAGTCCTTATCCGTCAGGAAAATCATTC
>NZ_QYYA01000150.1 GCF_003597125.1 Alcanivorax profundi
AGGCTTTACCTTGGTATAGTCGGTTTCTCCCAATTTGACAGATGGAAGGTCGTTGGTATAAGACCACTGCTTGCCACCACCTATCATCTCCCACCAAACACCTATGTACTTGACAGGTTTGATCCATGAAGTATCTGAATATTTGCAAGGCTCATTCAGATTGAGAATAAGGCGAGAGGCAAGCACCTTGCGAGCATCGTCCACTACCATGATGGTACGCCATGGAGTATGGCATGGGGTCTGCATGTGAGCCATGTTACCTTGCGCATCAGGGGTAAGCTGAGAGGTGAACACGAGGTTCTTGTCATCGAGACTCAAATGCATGCAAGAGTAATCCACCAAAGCTGCCTCATGGATATTGATATAGATACCATCGGCTGTCTTCATCTGTAGAGCGGTCTGCACACCT
>NZ_QYYA01000151.1 GCF_003597125.1 Alcanivorax profundi
TTTGCACCAAGGCAAATGAGCTTTTATCATATTTATACTTATAGAGCAAGAATAAACCTGTCCCAATCTTCTGCGCTCCCCGGCTTATTAAAGAACTTTTTGTATAATCTGATTCTTATTTTCGAGATGGCTGATGGTGTGCATCCTAACAGACATGCCATATCAGCAGGCTTGCATCCTAATTTGATGAGCATGCAAACATTTAACTCTCGATTGCTGATATCATATACCGACCAAAGTTTTTCTTTAAAACTTGGCATGAACTGATCAAAGGTATCTTCCATTTGTTTTCTCTCTTCTTTTGTCAGATACTCTTTGGTTTCACTTCTTTTCTTCTTTTGTATCATAATCCCTATATCAGTGTTCTTGATGCTGCCTAAAGCTCGATTTTCTTCTTCAATCTTCAGTT
>NZ_QYYA01000152.1 GCF_003597125.1 Alcanivorax profundi
TGAACTATGGCTGCATTTCTGCTGCCCGGACACACTACAGCATGGCGAACACCATGCGCTACCAGTAAACTTGTCAAAATATTGACGTTTTCTTTATTGCTATACATTTCACCTTATTTTTCAGGTTATTTTTATGTTTTCAGATTCTTGAAGACCCTTTGTCTTTTAGCATTATAAAATCAGAATGAATCCCTATCATTTTCTCTGCAAGACCTTTACAGGACCGACAGGATGGTCTGCATCTTAGCTTCAGTTTCCTTCCACTCCTTCTCCATCTCGCTTTCCTTCAGCAATCCGCCTCCGGCATAGAGTTCGCAGGAACCATCATCCAGGATGTTCATGCAGCGCAGGGAAACATAGAGATGCGTCTTTCCTTTCGGCGAAATCGGTCCCACAAAACCACTGTA
>NZ_QYYA01000153.1 GCF_003597125.1 Alcanivorax profundi
ACTCTATACCTTTGTTTCCAATCATCCTCTGGGCGGACAGGACGGTGTATGTCTCGGTTCCATCATCGGCAAGCACTATGATGGCAAGTTCCGCTATCTAGTGAATGATCTTCTGCTCAACTTGCCGGGTTTGAAACCTGTAAGTATCGGCATCAACAAGACGGGTCGCCAGAGTCGCGATTTCCCACGGATGGTGGAGGCGGGCTTCAAGAGTGATAACCACATGCTGATGTTTCCGGCAGGCTTGAACAGCCGCAAGCGCAAGGATGGAACCATCCACGACCTGCCTTGGAAGAAGACGTTTATCTCTAAGAGTATAGAATATCAGCGCGATGTGGTGCCTATCCATTTCGGAGGGCGCAACTCTGAACGTTTCTACAGCATCGCCCGATTTAGCGACAAGTATC
>NZ_QYYA01000154.1 GCF_003597125.1 Alcanivorax profundi
TGGCCGAAGGGTAAAGCAAAGGTAAAAGACTAGGAGTTTCTGAACCTTCAGCCCGTACTTGAACCACATGCGGAAGTTCAGTAACAGAATATCATAACAAATATCCCCTAACCTACTATTTCTAGCAGGTTGGGGAAATTTTTCGTTATAACACAAAAAAGCACGGAATATTAAACTCCGTGCTCTTTTTTGCTTTTATATTTAATCTTGTCAAAACCTTCACCATACACACCGATAACGGCACTCTGACTGACAAAGGCATGGGGATCAATCTCGCTGATAAGACGGAAGATAGCAGGAGCCTGACGCTGCTTGGCTAACACGAAAAGCATCTTCACATCCTGACCGGAATAAAAACCGCTGGCATTCACCACCGTTACTCCCCTATCAGCATCTACATTGATGC
>NZ_QYYA01000155.1 GCF_003597125.1 Alcanivorax profundi
CTTTTTCATTTTAAAATCTCCTATATTTATGTTATTTAATTGCAAAGATAACTCTTTTTTCTCCATAATGGAGAGTTTTCTAATATTTTTTTGTATTTTTGCATGCAAATTTAAGGGTATTTGTCGAAATAGAGCTAGGAAATCACCTATTTGGGGGTGGAAAATCCCTAAAAATAGAATTTCAGACACCTGTTGCCGATGAACTGCCGGCAGCAGATGATGAAGGTTCAAGCTTATACCTTAATATATATAACAGAAGAAATAAAAAACAAAATAAATAGAATAAAGCAATATGGCTAAAGAACTCAAGAATTTAACCAAGCGCGCTGACAACTACAGTCAGTGGTACAATGATTTGGTAGTAAAGGCTGATCTCGCTGAGTTGTCACCAGTTCGTGGTTGTATG
>NZ_QYYA01000156.1 GCF_003597125.1 Alcanivorax profundi
CTTGCCTGGTTATATTCAGATTACTGATAAAAAAAGAGAAAATAAGAATATTATAACCATTGGTGTAGTGAGTCGTTTGGAGCATATCAAGGGTATGGATCTTGTAGTTCCTGCTTTTGCCAAAGTATATGACAAGCATAAGAATGTTCGTGTGTTGGTGGTAGGGGATGGTTCCTTGCTGAAACAAATGGAGGAAGATGCTAATAGGTTGCATCTTAAAAATATAATAAAGTTTGTTGGAAGGCAAGAACAAGCAGCCTTGCAATCATATTATGATAAAATAGACGTGTTATTAATGCCATCTAGAAGCGAAGGCTTCGGCCTGACGGCAATAGAAGGTATGGCACGTGGATGTGTGCTGGTAGCTAGTAATACAGGAGGCTTGCCTGAGGTAGTCAAAGAAGG
>NZ_QYYA01000157.1 GCF_003597125.1 Alcanivorax profundi
CACCCTGTCTATCAGAAAAAGTGCGTATGCACCAGATGAAATAGACAATTCTGAAAAAACAAATGCAGTAAATCGGGAAGCCATCAGACAGGCAAGACAGGAAACGAAGCTGGAATTCCAACCTGCTTCTGAAGACAAACCTAAGCTGGCACCTGTCCGCCAGAGCATCTTCATCAGAAAGAATGCGAGCAAGATCCTGGTGGTGGAGGACAACGAGGAACTGCTCGCCCTGATGCTGCAGGTATTGAGCAAGAACTATCATGTGTTTACGGCAAAGAACGGAAAGCAGGCGAAAAACATCATCATGAAGGAGAAACTCGACCTCGTGGTGAGCGACGTGATGATGCCAATCATGGATGGTATCGAACTGACCAAGCAGCTGAAGTCTGACAAGAGTTTCTGGCA
>NZ_QYYA01000158.1 GCF_003597125.1 Alcanivorax profundi
GCAGGCGGTTCTGCCGGCGGCGACGGACTTCCCCTACACCATTCGTCTGGTGTCGGAGATCACCGAATCCAACGGCTCGTCCTCGATGGCATCGGTCTGTGGCGGGTCGCTGTCCATGATGGATGCGGGCGTACCGCTGAAGGCCCCCGTGGCCGGTGTGGCCATGGGTCTGATCCTCGAAGAGGACGGCTCCTACGCGGTTCTGACCGACATCCTGGGCGACGAGGATCACCTCGGTGACATGGACTTCAAGGTCGCGGGTACCGAAGAGGGCATCACCTCGCTGCAGATGGACATCAAGGTCGCGGGCATCACGCCCGAGATCATGGAGAAGGCGCTGGAGCAGGCGAAAGCCGGGCGTCTGCACATCCTGGGCGAGATGTCCAAGGCACTGAGCGAGGG
>NZ_QYYA01000017.1 GCF_003597125.1 Alcanivorax profundi
GGGGGCAGCATTCTAAGCAGAGATGCCCAGACTTCCCTCTCCCCAGACACTTCCTCCAGCTCTTCCGGAGGGATACCGAGGCGTTCCCAGGCCAGCCGAGAGACATAGTCCCTCCAACGTGTCCGAGGTCTTCCCCGGGGTCTCCTCCCGGTGGGACATGCCCTGAACACCTCCCCAGGGAGGCGTCCAGGAGGCATCCGAAACAGGTGCCCGAGCCACCTCAGCTGGTTCCTCTCGATGTGGAGGAGCAGCGGATCTACTCTGAGCTCCTCCCGAGTGACCGAGCTCCTCACCCTATCTCTAAGGGAGCGCCCAGCCACCCTGCGAAGGAAACTCATTTCGGCCGCCTGTATCCGGGATCTTGTCCTTTCGGTCATGACCCAAAGCTCATGACCATAGGTGAGAGTAGGAACGTAGATCGACCGGTAGATCGAGAGCTTCGCCTTACAGCTCAGCTCCTTCTTTACCACGACAGACCGGTACATCAACCGCATCACTGCAGAAGCTGCACCAATCCGCCTATCGACCTCCCGCTCCATCCTGCCCTCACTCGTGAACAAGACCCCAAGATACTTGAACTCCTCCACTTGAGGCAAGAGTTCTCCACCAACCCGGGGGGCAGCATTCTAAGCAGAGATGTCCAGACTTCACACTCCCCAGACTCTTCCTCCAGCTCTTCCAGAGGAATACCGAGGCATTCCCAGGCCAGYCGAGAGACATAGTCCCTCCAGCGTGACCTAGGTCTTCCACAGGACAACATCATCTGCAAAGAGCAGAGACGAGATCCTGTGGTTCCCAAACCAGACTCCCTCCGGCCCCTGGCTCCGAGCCACCTCAGCTGGCTCCTCTCGATGTGGAGGAACCGGTGACAAAGGGCAGCCCCCTCCCGAGTGACCGAGCTCCTCACCCTATCTCTAAGGGAGCACCGAGCCACCCTGCGGAGGAAACTTCCGGTCGTACAGGGACCGGACAGCCCTTAGCAAAGGGCCCCGGACACCATACTCCGACCATTGGTGAGAGTAGGAACGTAGAGGGACACAGTCGAATGCCTTCTCCAGATCCACCTCAGCTCCTTCTTTACCACGACAGACCGGTACATTGACCGCATTACTGCAGAAGCTGCACCAATCCGCCTATCGACCTCCCGCTCCATCCCGAAAACCGCTTTGTTCCTCCTGAATCCGAGGTTCGACTATCGGCCGAATTCTCCTCTCCAGGACCCTGGCATAGACTTTCCCAGGAAGGCTGAGGAGTGTAATCCCCCTGTAGTTGGAACACACCCTCCGGTCCCCTTTCTTAAAGAGAGGGACCACCACCCCGGTCTGCCAGTCCAGAGGTACTGTCCCCATCCGCCACGCAATGTTGCAGAGACGTGTCAGCCAGGACAGCCCCACAACATCCAGAGATTTGAGGTACTCAGGGCGGATCTCATCCACCCCCGGCGCCTTGCCGCCAAGGAGCTTCTTAACTACCCTGGTGACTTCAGCTTGGGTGATGGACGAGTCCACCTCCAAGCCCTCTGCCTCTGCCTCCTCTGTGGAGCAATGCGAACCAAGCTCCTGCTCCGATCGTACAGGGACCGGACAGCCCTTAGCAAAGGGCCCCGGACACCATACTCCCAGAGAACCCCCCACAGGGCACCACGAGGGACACAGTCGAATGCCTTCTCCAGATCCACAAAGCACATGTGAACTGATTGGGCAAACTCCCATAAACCCTCCAGCACCCTAAAGAGAGTATAGAGCTGGTCCAGTGTTCCACGACTGGGACGAAAAC
>NZ_QYYA01000159.1 GCF_003597125.1 Alcanivorax profundi
ATAGACGCTAACAACAGAATTTTACTCAGATTTTTATTCATCACGCTAAAAACTAAACATTTATCAATTTAATATGGTCAAAGAAAGCCAAAGCCTCTTCTGCAGTATTGGCATCACCGGCAGCTTCCTCCAAGGCTGCAGTATCACTCTCCAGGCAGATGATGTTTGCACAATCCAGTACATGACTCATGATTCGAATTGCCTCCTCTTTGGTCATATGCTGCGACTTATAGCTCTTCTTTACATATTTGTTCACACGCTCCACGGCCTTGAAGACAGCCGGCTTTCTAAATTCTGTTCCTGAAGAACTCAACCCCACCTCTATCTCATAGGTGTGGGTATAGTTACAGAGGAAAGTATTCCATTTCTTGGTAATCTCACCACCTAGAAAATGCTCTTCAT
>NZ_QYYA01000160.1 GCF_003597125.1 Alcanivorax profundi
CATTTCATTGCGCAGCTCGGCGCGGCCCTCGCCGCCGGGCCCGTCCTTGCGCAATCGGATCCGACCCGCGCGGTCCTGGACCGGATCCAGGACGAAGGCTTTATTATCGAGCGATTGAGCCGCACCTGGCTGGGCCGGGTCCGGATCATCTCCCGGCGGGGCACGGTGACCCGCGAAACCGTGGTCGATCCGCGCTATGGCGAGGTCCTGCGTGACCTGCTGCGCGATCCCGCCCGGCGTCAGGACAATGACGGCCCGGACGATCTCCGCAGCGGACGATCCGGCGGGCGCGATGATGACCGGGATGATGATCGCGATGACGATTCCGACGATGACGGCGATGACGACTCCGACGACGGGGATGACGGCGACGATGGCGACGACGGCGACGATGGGGATGA
>NZ_QYYA01000161.1 GCF_003597125.1 Alcanivorax profundi
CTTCACAGCATCACCCAGTATCAACATGCAATCTGCCTTAAAGTCGGCATAGTGTTTCTTGAGAGAGATTGTCATGTCTGCGACATTCACCTCTACATCATAGGTGGCTGGCTCGGTGATGTTCCACTTGTTGTCATCGCCACCCAATACCATCTTGGTAGCATCAGCAGCATCTCTTTGGAACATAGACTGTCCGAAATCAGCATATTTATTAGTAGCCAACTTAAACTCACCTGTTGTCAACCATGTGGTAGCAGAATATACCAAAGGATTATCTTCATGCTGGTTCAACTGCACACCATCACCGATAGACCAGCCCCCAGGAGTAGCACCACCTACCATCCATAAGGCAGCATAGCGCAATGCGTGCTCCTGATAAGCAGACTTAGTTACAGTCACT
>NZ_QYYA01000162.1 GCF_003597125.1 Alcanivorax profundi
GAAGAGTTTTGCTTTCCAAAAGAGAAAGATACCGGGCGCACGTGCGGTGTCTGCTCTGCTATCCGTTTCAAGATGTAAGGTACATGGTCGGTAGCGTACAGGTGTGCAGCCAGTTCTATGATACCACCACCTTTACCCAAACCGAAGTCATACCATTGTTCACGTTCGGTATTTACCTTGAACGAGGCTTCGGCTTCTTCCCTTAACGGTGATTTATACCACAGATTGACACCTTGTTGCTTGACGGGAGAATATCCTAAACTATGCAGATAATCCGCTATTCTGATTTGCTTGGCTGTCTGTATATCCATAAAATGATTGTTTTAGTAGTTGGTGAATTGGTTTATTTTTCTTTTTGCCCGTACCTTTTTAGGAAGTACGGTCTATAATCACTTCACTA
>NZ_QYYA01000163.1 GCF_003597125.1 Alcanivorax profundi
TACCAAAAGTAATAGCACAAATGTCCCAGAGGTTAGACACATTTTAAAGTTTGAACGGTGAAAATCGGTTAAACTGTTGAAGAGTTGATTGGCGTCAAAAAACGGCGGAAAACCCTATAATGACGATAATAATAATAACTAGAATCTTTGCAATGGCAGAAGCCATTGCAGGTGGTTGCATGATGTGAAATTTGCAGAAGAAAGCTGAGAAATTGGCAGGAAGGGCTTAAAAGTGCAGAAAGGGTTGAAAAACGGGCTCAGCGGGCTGAAATAGAGCAGAAATGGCTGGAATAAAGGCAGACATGGCTAGAACAATGGCAAAAAGGCAGGAAAAAGGGCAAAAATGACTGGAACAAAGGCAGAAGGGGCTTGAAAAGGCAGAAAGGCAGAAAGGGCT
>NZ_QYYA01000164.1 GCF_003597125.1 Alcanivorax profundi
AGAAGAAGCGCTGTTCTGGAGTAAATCCATCCTTCACACCCAACTTCTCTGTCTTCATCACATTCTGAAGTGCACGGAAAGCGATGTTCAAACCACCATTGTCACCGATGTTCTCACCCAGGGTCATCTGGCCGTTTACCTTCTTGCCAGCCAACTCAATCTTGTTGAAATGGTCAACCAGGATCTTGGTGCGAGACTCGAAGTTCTTCTTGTCAGCAGCAGTCCACCAGTTGTGCTGATTACCGGTCTTGTCAAACTGGCTGCCCTGATCGTCAAAGCCATGACTCATCTCATGACCGATTACACCACCGATACCACCATAGTTCATCGCATCATCGGCTGTCGGGTCGAAGAATGGAGGCTGGAGAATAGCTGCAGGGAAGCAGATCTCGTTGG
>NZ_QYYA01000165.1 GCF_003597125.1 Alcanivorax profundi
CTCCGCTTCACGCCGGGCTCCTACATTTACATTTACATTTAGTCATTTAGCAGACGCTTTTATCCAAAGCGACTTACAGATGAGGGAGAAACAAGTGGAAGCAATTACAACAACACGAGGTGACAAAAATGCATAAGTGCACCGGAGACTAGTCTGCCGAAGCCTAGCACAGTATACAGAGCTGAGGATAGATTTTAGAAAGAAAGTAGAGGTCAGTGTTAGGTGTTGACTGAAGTGATAGAGAGAACGTAGAAGTCAGTGTTTGTCTGTTAGGTGTTGACGGAAGAGATGTGTTTTCAGGCATTTTTTAAAGATGGCTACAGAATCTGCTGATCTTGTAGAAACAGGCAGATCATTCCACCATAGTGGAATCGATCCTGTGAAGGTACGCGAGAT
>NZ_QYYA01000166.1 GCF_003597125.1 Alcanivorax profundi
GACAGAACGTCAACTCATACCGTTTTGAAAAAGACGGCCAGACAGTAACCTTCCCTATGCTGCTCAGTATCGTGGCCGAAGCGGTGGCCGACATGCGCGTACGTTTCACCACTTCACACCCCAAAGACATGAGTGACGAAACGCTTCATGTCATCGCAGAAGTGCCCAATGTATGCAAGCACATCCACTTGCCCGTACAGAGCGGAAGTTCACGCATCCTGAAACTGATGAACCGTAAATATACCCGTGAATGGTACCTGGAAAGAGTGGCTGCTATCCGGAGAATTATCCCCGACTGCGGACTCAGTACCGATATTTTCTCGGGCTTCCATTCTGAAACAGAAGAAGACCACCAGATGTCTTTGTCGCTGATGCGCGAATGTGCTTACGACTCG
>NZ_QYYA01000167.1 GCF_003597125.1 Alcanivorax profundi
GACGTCTTTGTTCACGACACTTTTCTTGTAGCTGCCTGAGGGAGAACACCATGTCGATGGTTGATCGCTTGGCCCGGAACCCACACTGTGACTCGGGATACACACGGTCAGCAAGTACCTGCAGGCGGTTGAGGACAACCCTGGCGAAGGCCTTTCCCACAGTGCTGAGGAGAGAGATCCCACGATAGTTGTTACAGTCGCTGCGGTCGCCCTTGTTCTTGTAGAGCGTGACGATCTTCGCATCCCGCATGTCTTGGGGTATCGTTCCCTCTTCCCAACACTGTAGCAAAAGCTTATGGAAATGTTCAAGGAGGGAGCTCTCTTTTGCGGCTTTCACAACCTCTGGTGGGATTCGGTCGCTGCCTGGTGCTTTCCCGCAAGACAGCGAG
>NZ_QYYA01000168.1 GCF_003597125.1 Alcanivorax profundi
TCAAACTCTTAATATCAGTATTCATAATATGATTTCCGTTTGTACGGATGTTGATAGCAACAGTATCAATGTCTCACGGCTTATCTTATGACAGCGCGCTGCCTCCAAGAAACGAGGCTTGAGAAACTTACCATCATCAAACCACTTCTGGTATAAGACAAAACCATTGATATCATAATGTAATATTTTAACCTTGCGGTAATCCTTGGAATAGAAGATGATGGCTTCATCATAACTATAAGGATCATGCTGCATTTTTTCACGGATGATTCCTGCCAAGCCCTCACGACCATTGCGCATATCAGTTGGCGTGGAATCATGCTGCATTTTTTCACGGATGATTCCTGCCAAGCCCTCACGACCATTGCGCATATCAGTTGGCGTGGAA
>NZ_QYYA01000169.1 GCF_003597125.1 Alcanivorax profundi
CAGATTCAGAAGTAAAGTTTCTACATTGTCATCGCGATGATGGGCCACACAAATGCCTCCTGCATGCAAGTCTTTTACTAATTGGGCAAAATAGCTGTAGCGTAAGTTGCGTGCAGCCATTTCGATACTTACCTTGTGTAAATGGGCATAAGCATAAGTATCAAAATGGATTCGAGACAAACTGATTCCCTGTTGTTTGCACAGATTTACACAAAATTGCTCGTCTCTGTCACTCTCTTCGCCGCGAAGATGAAAGTTACAGTGCGCAGCAGTAATATTTAGTCCTATATTTTTCAAGATAAGCAATAGGGCAACGCTATCGGCACCTCCGGACAAGGCAACGATATATGGTGTTTGCCACTTGAACATACCATGGTGAATAATATA
>NZ_QYYA01000170.1 GCF_003597125.1 Alcanivorax profundi
CTATTCATCATGCAGACTTCCTGAAAATCAGAAACATCGTATTGGGCTATGATTTTCCACAGGAGGGGTTCAGAGGAACAGGCATTAACCGCCTCTCTCTCCGCTTCCAGATAGACAACCCTAAGTATCTATGGGTAGCCAACGATGTGCATGTTGACCCAGAGACTCTTGGACTCCGCAATCCAAGTTCATACATCTTTGGTCTGAACATCAGTTTCTAATCTTTAGAATCATATAACATAAAAAGTAAGATCACAATGAAAAAAACAATATACAGTTTACTGGCAATCACAGCATTGCTGTTCTCATCTTGTGAGAGCTTCACGGAATTGGAGCCAAAGGGCAAGAACTTGCTTACCACAACCGACCAATTAGAAATGCTTCT
>NZ_QYYA01000171.1 GCF_003597125.1 Alcanivorax profundi
AACCACAGAAGGAGGGATCCACTCCCAGCACGGACAGGCCGTGCAATGGATGTGTCTAGGACAGTTGAAAAACATAGAAATACACAAAATATATTAACTTTAAATACATATATGCAAAATTTAATTATATTAGCAGAGTCCAATGTCCGCTCTGTGTGCGTGCAAGGTAGGTGGGACCGCAGCCAACATCAGGGTGGATGACAGACGGGCAGGGACTACCGAGTCAGTGTCCTGGCGAGGAAGGTCACTCATCACTCAGCAGGTCCAGGTTCACGCCGACCCTAGGAGGAGACAGAAAAGTGCTAAATATTACTGCAATAATAAACAGGTGTAATAATGTTATCAAAGGTTGAGCGTGTACCTACTGCTACGACTAGTGCGGGT
>NZ_QYYA01000172.1 GCF_003597125.1 Alcanivorax profundi
CACCGTAGGAAGGCCTCTTCCATCAGCAATATTCCATTGCTGCCCGTACCCCTGGCCATATTGGAGAAATACAAGGAACATCCGACCTGCATTAAGAAAGGATGCTGTTTGCCCGTCATGTGCAACCAGAAGATGAACAGCTACCTCAAGGAAATAGCCGATTTCTGCGGCATTAAGAAGAATCTGACTACGCACGTTGCCCGTCACACTTTCGGGACTACGATCACGCTTGCCAACAATGTGCCTCTTCAAGATGTTTCCGTCATGCTCGGCCATGCCTCCACACGTATGACACAGCATTATGCACGGGTCATGAACAGCAGCCTGAAAGAAGCAATGGACAACGTGAAGAAACGCCTAGAATGGTAAATATACAACCGACC
>NZ_QYYA01000173.1 GCF_003597125.1 Alcanivorax profundi
CGCAAGCCATGCAGAGGCGAGGAAACAAGAAGTCCCGGATGTCAGTCAAAATATTCATCCGGTTCTACCTGATTGACAAAACGACGTACTTCTTCCAGCGTAAAGCCCCGACCTACAGCAAAACGAATCAGTTTCATGCTCCGTTCATAATCATTGGCGGCTTTTATTCCTTTCATTTTCTGCTTCAGCATCTTTTTCCGGATTCCTTCATATTCTTCCGTATCGATTTCTTCCAGTCCGGCACGGATGTCTTCGTCCGACAGACGTTTCATACGGAGCATCTGCACAATCTTCATACGCCCCCACTGATTGAAACGGTACTTGTCGCGCACGTAAAACCGGCAGAAACGAGCCGCATCCAAGTAGCGTTCTTTCTGCAAAT
>NZ_QYYA01000174.1 GCF_003597125.1 Alcanivorax profundi
ATACGCAAATCCACAATCTCAAGGAAATGCACAGGCAGGAACTTGACATGAAAGAAAAGGAACTGTCACAGCTCGCCAGAATCATAGACAAGGCTTTCAGGTGGTTCCCGATGTTCAGGGAAATGCTTCGCATGGAAAAGTTCTGTGCCATGCTGGGGTTCTCTAAAGAAATGACCGAAAGTCTTTTGGTCAAGAAAGAAGCCTTGAAATGCAGCGGTAAAATCTATTCGGAGCAGCACAGACGGAACTTTGACATAAAGGATGATATTTTAAGGGTGGAGAATGACCCTGACGATGAAAGCAGGCTGAGCCTGACAATAAACAGGAAGCCGATTGCCGACTGGTTCAGGGAGCAATGGCACAGGCTTAGATACGGAACAAG
>NZ_QYYA01000175.1 GCF_003597125.1 Alcanivorax profundi
TGGATGCGTAGTAAGGTTCTCTTTTGGGAATAAGAATGAACGGCAGAAATCTACCCAAGCGGATAGATCGTTTTAAATTATTTGTTGCCTTACTCCAATTCCATGCCGGTTTTCAATAAACAACAACAAGACTTGCCCCAATCGGTAGGCCTCTAACGATTTTAACAGAAAACGGAAATGGAACAAGTAAATCAACAGCAGCAGGGCGGGCAGCAGTCCTTCCCTCAGACAAACCAACAAGAGAAACAACTGATAGCCATCCTTGGCGTACAGGGATTGTCTTACCAGAACTATTCTGTGCTAGAACTCAAAATCGTTCTACAGATTATCAAGCATGCCCAGAAAGCCATCTTGGGCTATGTGATTCCTTATCAGGTAACT
>NZ_QYYA01000176.1 GCF_003597125.1 Alcanivorax profundi
TGTCTTCACCAATTTTTCGCAAACGACACTCTGTATAACGCATGGCAGCAGCACTGTCACCGTCTACTGAACCGTAGTTACCTTGTCCATCTACCAACATGTAACGCATTGCCCAAGGCTGAGCCATACGTACAAGAGCTCCGTAAACGGACGAGTCGCCATGAGGGTGATATTTACCTAATACTTCACCTACAACTCTGGCTGATTTTTTATAAGGTTTGTCGGAGGTATTTCCTAATCCCATCATTCCGAAAAGAATTCTTCGGTGAACGGGTTTAAAACCATCTCTAACATCCGGAAGGGCACGTGAAACAATGACCGACATGGAGTAGTCAATGTACGAAGACTTCATTTCCTCCTCGATGTTAATCTTTATAATT
>NZ_QYYA01000177.1 GCF_003597125.1 Alcanivorax profundi
CATAAAGCTACAACCAGTGTGAACGTGTACCTACAGCTACAATCACAATGATTACAATAATTTATTTACAACATAAATAAAGCTACAACCAGTGTGAGTGTGTACCTACAGCTACAATCAGAATGAGCGTGCACCTAAAGCCACAACCAGTGTGAGCATGCACCTATGATCAATCAGTCTCCATACGTTTGCTGAAATAAATATGTTTTGAGTTTACTTTTGAAAGCCTCAACAGAGTCAGCTCGCCGCACTTCCACTGGGAGCCTATTCCATAAAAAGGGGGCTCTATAAGAAAAGGCTCTGTAGCCAGCAGACTTCTTCCTAATTCGAGGAAGCTGAAGGAGACCAGCGTCCTGAGAGCGAAGGGTACGAGCTGGA
>NZ_QYYA01000178.1 GCF_003597125.1 Alcanivorax profundi
TTGTCTTTCTCTTTGAAAGGAACGTGTCCGATAGCACTGTATTGCTTGGCAAAATCCTTGAGTTTCTTCTGAAAATCATTGTCGGTAATCTCTGCAACTACAAGTTCCTTGAGCTGGGCAATAATGTTACGCTTCTTGTCCAGATTGGCATGTTCCTCGCTGCGTGAACCGGCATTCTGCTTGTTGCGGGCTTCGAAGAACTTGTTGCAGGTATCCAGAAATTCCTTCCAGAGCAATTCGCCTTGTTTATGAGGTACGGTACCCACCTTCTTCCATTCTTTCTGGAGAGCGATGAGTTTGTCGCCAGTTTTCTTCCAGTCTGTACTGTCAGCCAGTTCCTTTGCCTTGTTTACGAGTTGCTGTTTCTTTTCGAGATTG
>NZ_QYYA01000019.1 GCF_003597125.1 Alcanivorax profundi
CCATGATGGGAAGTGGGGTGGTGTTCTCCATGGCCGTGTCGGTGACGACATTCTCTCTAGAGTATAGCTCCCCGTAGTGCTCAACCCATCTCTCCATCTGCCCGCCACGGTCCTTGATGATGTTGCCGGAGGTGGACTTGAGGGGTGCGATCTTGGTGACACTTGGTCCAAATGCTTTCTTCATCCCCTCGTACATGGCACGAGTGTTTCCGCAGTCTGCAGAGGTCTGGATGTCACTGCAGAGCTTCAGCCAGTAGTCGTTGGCGCACCTACGGGCAACCCTCTTGGCGTTGTTGCGGGCTTCTCTGTAGGCGGCCAGTGTTTTCTCACAGGGCTTCCTCTTGTACTTGACAAGCGCAGCACCCTTGGTGGCTAAAGCAGGCTCCATCTCTTCAATCCCAGCCTCGAACCAGTCCTCGTTCTTCCTGGCTCTCTTTCCGAAAGTGTCTGAGGCGGACTGGTATATGGCACCACGGATAAAGTCCCAGCGTGCTGTGGTGCTGTCTGTGGGGCAGTCTTCCAGGGTCTTGTTGATGACCTCGGCGAAGCATTCACGCAGCTCAGGCTTTGAAGTTCTGGCTGTGTCGATGCGAGGCCGGCCCTCCTGCTTGGAGCGGTGGGTCCGTCTGGGTCGGAGACGCACAATGCTGCCGACCAGGGAGTGATCGGTGTCGCAGTCGGCACTATGGTAACTACGCGTGAGGAGCACGTGGTTCAGCATGGGTCTTCTAGTGATGACGAGGTCCAGCTGGTGCCAGTGCTTCGACCTGGGATGTCGCCAAGACACTCTGTGGTGGGGCTTGGTGGAATAGAAGGTGTTGGTGATGGCGAGATCATGGAAGGAGCAGAGCTCAAGTAGACGCTGTCCATTCTCATTGAGCTTGCCAACGCCAAAGTGTCCAATGCAACGTGGCCAGGAGCTGTGGGCTGCGCCTACCCGGGCGTTGAAGTCTCCGAGCAGGAAAAGGTTTTCCTTCGCTGGGATCTCTCTAATCCTTGTCTCGAGCTCCTCGTAGAATGCATCTTTAGCCTCGGCTGTTGAGCAGAGTGTGGGGGCGTAGATGCTAAAGATGTGTGTAGGTCCTAAGGGGGTTGTGAGGCGGAGTGAGAGGATGCGCTCGGTTCCCTGTGAAGGGGGTTCGACTGATAGCAGGAGAGAGTTGCGAACTGCAAAGCCAACCCCATAGAGTCGGCGCTCGTCTGACTCCAGACCTTGCCAGAAGAACGTGTAGTCCTTCTCCTTCAGACTGCCACTGGAAGCAAGGCGTGTCTCCTGGAGGGCGGCGATGTCAATGTTCCGCTTGGCTAGCTCGCGGTCGATGATGGCGGTTTTCCTGGCATCATCTACTTGCTGGAGGTCGTCAGAGAGGCCAGGACACATTGTTCTGACGTTCCAGGTTGCCAGCCGCAGGGCTGGCGGTTTCTTTTGCTTTTTATTTCGGTGTTTGCCTGGTGCTCAATTTTACAACAAGCCTGTCGATTTTGTCTAAGCTTCACGCACCCAATGAAGCAAGCAAGTTGTGGCGAGGTAGTACCTTATCGCCCGGGGGCTGCCCGGGTTGAGGCGGGCGGTAACTTCCCAATGGAGTCCGAGGACTCCTCCCACCGTCGAGAGCAACCCCTAGCGCCCTGCTCTACGCCAAACGAGTGTGG
>NZ_QYYA01000179.1 GCF_003597125.1 Alcanivorax profundi
ACTATTTGTATCAATCCAAGCCATTATTACATTCTTCCTAATTTCATAAAGCATTGTACCAAAATGCACGGGAAATGAACGACCCCGCCCTCCACGAGTTTCCTGCTGCCTTGCAGGTCGGCCTTGGCTGGTCAAAGGCTATGGGAGTAAACCCAGACAGAAAATCCGGTACGGAGACCCGTAGGCAGTTGGCTGAGCTTTGCGATGCCTTCTGGCACCTCCTGCAGCTGCGCTGGCACCGGCCGTATCGGCTTGCCTTTCCGCCGGACTCTGCCAGCAACGCCGAGAGGGGGATCCTGGCACTGGGCACTCTAGGATCTCCATACTATTCGCCCAGGCCTGCACCTGGAGAGGTCACTCCAGCTTCGCACTCCATTG
>NZ_QYYA01000180.1 GCF_003597125.1 Alcanivorax profundi
AAGGCGATGGATAAGAGTAGTTTTTTCATATCGTAAATCTGTTAGTTTTGCAATAATACTGCAAATATAATCTAATTTCCGCAACACTATAATTTAATATTTTTTATAAGCACCTGAGCAACAAAAAGTTGCTCAGGATTTTGCCATGTCAGAAATTTCACTTATCTTAGTGTTGCAAAATAAAAACAAACAAAATTCTGAATGACATGGCAAAAGTACAAATAAAATCTGAGAAACTCACTCCTTTTGGGGGAATTTTTTCGATTATGGAGCAATTTGATGCTCTTTTAGCTCAAACCATAGATTCCACCTTGGGATTGAGATGCACTATGTTTGGTTATCAATATAGCGAGATTCTACGCTCTCTGATGTGCGTAT
>NZ_QYYA01000181.1 GCF_003597125.1 Alcanivorax profundi
AAAATCAAGGCCCCCGCCTTTACAAACTGACTTATTTTTCCCATAGATATCGTATTTTTTAGAATTCGTTCCTCCAAAAATATCAATTTTTCAAACAAAACTAGCCAGAAATACGAGGTTTATTTTCGCACTTACCAGAACGCAAGTACATTTTAAAAAAACACAAGTGCATTCGAAAGGAAAAACAAGTGCGTCTTACCTCAAATGAACTTGTGTTTCAAACAAAACCCTTTGGCATTCTCTTCCAAACGCTTCAAGGTTTCCCATAGCAGCTGAAAAAAGGCGTAAAAATCAACAGGAAACCGCTTTTTTCATACCAAAATCATGGATATTCAATAAAAAGACGTACTTTTGCGGAGGATTGCTTTTGTAGTTCA
>NZ_QYYA01000182.1 GCF_003597125.1 Alcanivorax profundi
GCCAGCGCCAACGGTTCAAGCGTAATGCGGAGCAAAAGAATTTGCTGAAGTCTGGCAAAGAGGTTACGAGAGAAGAAGAAAAGTCTGATTGGCCTGAAGATTCCAATGATGACGTTCCATCTACTCCGTCTTCTGCATCAGGTGACCAGACTCCTGCAAAAAAGAAGAAAAAAGCATTGGACAAGCGTTCTACTCGCACAGATTATCAGAAGAACAAGCCATATACGACTGCTCCTATCTATCATATGCTTCATGAGTATTTTACCCTTCCTGAAGGAGGACACTTTGTGAAACGCGATGGGGAAGTGGAGACTTGGTGGTATCGTGAGTTGATTCGTATTCCTGAGCATTACGAAGAGCATTTCTACGAGGTGGCA
>NZ_QYYA01000183.1 GCF_003597125.1 Alcanivorax profundi
GTTTAGCGGCATTCCACAATTTGAAAGCTAACTTTCTATTGAGCAGATTGCCCCAAAACCAGAAACGAAAAAGTATAGAATAATAAAAAAGCAAAATAAAAATGGCAAACAACAACGTACAGGCTCAGGAAACAGAGAGCCTAAACATTCGTGAGGCCTTCTTCTTGAAGTACAAGAAGGCTATTATCATTGCAGTAGTAGCTATCATTGTTATCATTGCAGGTGTATTCGGTTATGTATCTCAGATCTCAGGTCCACGTGAGGACAAGGCTAGCACTATGCTTGCTAAGGGTCAGACCTACTTTGCTAACCAGATGTATGAGCAGGCATTGAAGGGTGATGGCGCTGGCTATGTAGGTTTTACTAAGATTGCTGAC
>NZ_QYYA01000184.1 GCF_003597125.1 Alcanivorax profundi
AGGAAGTCCTTCATTCTCAATCCCTTGTTGGTGCCGATAGGTGCAGCAAGTGGCATCACGGTAGCAGCACCAGCCTCTTCGAGGTGCTTGCAGAGGGTAGGGTCCGCCTGGCAATATGGCAATACCACGAAACCGAGCTTTACCAGTTTCTCGGTAGCCTTCAGCGTCTCGATAGAGTCTGGAAGAAGATAGCGAGGGTCTGGGTGGATTTCGAGCTTGAGCCAGTTGGTTCCGAAAGCCTCTCGAGCCATCTGTGCTGCGAATACAGCCTCCTCGGCGTTGCGCACGCCACTGGTGTTAGGAAGGAGCTGGATATTTGGGTTCTGCACAATATGAGAGAGCAAGTCGTCCTGCTTGTCTTCGAGTTCGATACGTTT
>NZ_QYYA01000185.1 GCF_003597125.1 Alcanivorax profundi
TTTTTGCGCCGTTCAAACTTTAAACGAATCCCAAGAGTTGGGACTTTATAAGTACCAAATATCTTTTTCCTATCTTTTAAGGTTTTTCTGTTTTCACTGTGTAAAGACATTTTCCTGCTTGAAACATTTTTTTCAACGGAATGTTGGCTTCTATGCTCTAACTGGCAGAGTGTAGCCTTTGATATTTTTTTCACAATGTCCACACTTAAACTCTTTTCACTTCCACTTAAGTTTCACTTAATCCCACAAATTATACCTTATAAATGAAGAGATTTTTGTCCTCTTTCAGGAAATGTAACCTTTAAAGCTGTGGGATTCACCAAATTTGAATTACAGCACCAACTGTCAAGGGAAGTCACTCTTACCTCTGTATTAA
>NZ_QYYA01000186.1 GCF_003597125.1 Alcanivorax profundi
CATACTTCTGTGCAAATTCAAAGTCGCGCTGGTCATGAGCTGGCACAGCCATCATCCGCGCCAAGACCCGGATCGAGGAGCTGCGCAAGGACCGCTACGCCATCGTGCTCGACGAGATCCCCTACCAGGTCAACAAGTCCTCCATGATCGAGAAGATCGCCGAACTGGTGCGCGAGAAGCGGATCGAAGGCATCGCCCATGTGCAGGACGAAAGCGACCGGGTCGGCGTCCGCGTGGTGATCGAGCTGAAACGCGACGCCACCCCCGAGGTGGTTCTGAACCAGCTCTACCGCTTCACGCCGATGCAGACCTCTTTCGGCTGCAACATGCTGGCGCTGAACGGCGGCCGGCCCGAGCAGCTGACGCTCAAGGATT
>NZ_QYYA01000187.1 GCF_003597125.1 Alcanivorax profundi
CACATGTAGGTAAAAGTGGGATAACGCATAACATCAATTCACAGTGGTTTGCGCCTGGCAACACACAGATTGCCAGCAGTCTTGTAAGAAGGTGCATGATTTGTCGACAGAACAAGAAAGGAAATGGTCAGGCACAACATGACCATTTACCCGCTCCAAAAGGGCCGTTTGTTCGGTGTGCCACTAAACATAAACCGTGACAGAGGTCCAGCGTTCGTCGCAGGGGTAACACGAAACCTAGCAAAAGCTTTAGGCTTTACATGGGGTTTACATGTTCCCTACCACCCTCAAAGTTCTGCTTATGTTGAAAGGGCAAATTGTACACTCAAAGAGAGACTCACTAAAACAGTGATGACCACTGGTTTGAAGTGGCCA
>NZ_QYYA01000188.1 GCF_003597125.1 Alcanivorax profundi
AAAACTTTCCATTCTGAATGCGGAGCAGGCATAAAAAAATCCCTAATGCCTTTCGGCAAAAGGGATCTTTATATTAATTTGCTTTACAGTGCGAAAAATATCGTACTTCATACAAATTGATTGAGCTAGGATTATTCAGCTGCTGGAGCCGCTTCCTCAGCTGCAGCCTCAGCAGGTGCCTCAACTGGAGCCTCCTCAGCAGCAGGAGCTGCAACAGGAGCGTTCTCAGCAACAACGTTAACTGGAACCTTAACCTCAACCTCCTTGTGGTAGTGTACAGTAGCCTCGTACTCACCAACCTTCTTAGCATCCTTCATAGTGATGATCTTGCGATCAACCTCGATGCCCTTCTTAGCGAGTTCCTCAGCAACAGTT
>NZ_QYYA01000020.1 GCF_003597125.1 Alcanivorax profundi
GTTTTCAATGCATCGATGTCGCTCTGCAAACCAGCCTTGTCAATCTGGCTCTGCAAGTTGTCGATGTCATCATCGTAATCTTTACAAGAAGTAAATGTGCTTACGGAAGCAATTGTCAATGCACCCATAAGCAGCGCGCTAAAATACTTTCTTTTCATCCGATAAATATTTATCCTCAAATCCGCAACCTATAGGGTTTAGTGGGATTTTGCTTGCAAAGCGACAAAATTCATTTTATTGTACATATTTCTTGCACAACAGAAATGTCGCAGACACAAAATCCCCTTACCCCATAAAGCGACTTGAGGTAATACGCTGGTTTAACCAGAAAAGCATGGTCTTTAACCAAAGTCTGTCTTGAACAGGTTGGCATAAGCATTGTTGTCTGAGTAAATGTTCAATACATGCCTACGTGATGTCTTAATCCATTTCGCAGGAACAGAGATGAACTTGAAAACAAAGGTCTTGATTCTGCTGGTGGCACGCAATCCAAATTCATGGGTTTTCAATCTCTGCATAATAGCTTTGTAGAAGTTTCTGATGAGAGCTGTCATAAGCAGGAATACAGTATTCTGTGCCATGAACGATTTTGGCAATCGATTCCAGCCAAAGCCATTGTTCATGTCATCGAAGATGCGTTCCTTGCCACCACGAAGATTGTAGAATTCCACGATGTCTCTTGCACTCGACTTGTAATCGTTAGTCAGTATACATCTGTAGGTATATTCGCCTTCCCAAATGTCAAGGTCTCCATCTATTCGCCTTTGTCTCTGTATGACAAGACGATACGGTTTTCCTTTCCATTTCTCAACAAGGATAGAATTCAACTCAAACTCAATACCGTTGATTTCAACAGTTTTCCATCCAGTTAAGGCAAACATGGAATCGTAGAAAGAAGAGCATCTGTTGGCACGAATATAAAAATGCCTGCAATGAGCCTCTACCATATCTACGATTTCCTCCGAACATGAGCCGCAATCCATGCGGGCACGAGAAATATATATTTCCGAAGCCTCCAATCGCTTGAAGATTCTTTCCAAAGTTTCTTTTTGGTTGAAGCGTACGTTTGTGTTGCCGTCTCTATTTTCAATACCAACAATCATGTCGTTAATGACAGCTACACCTGGACTATAGCCCAAGAACTTCTTGTAGGTTGGTTTTGCATCATACTTCTCTGTTTCAATGAACTGATGGTCAAAGTCAAAATCATACTCTTGACCGGATTTCAATTGACCAGTAGCAAGCAGGGCATTGACCAGTAAGCAGTTCATCTTGTCTGCAGTATTGAAATCATAGGATTTGCCAGAAGCAGACTTATAGGTGATGCTCTTAAAAGTCAGTTCTTCGATAGCACGTAATATGGTGTCTGCGCTGCAAGTGCGAAGAGTTGGATGAAGAGACAAATGTTTCATCAGGTGAGTTGTAACATCCTCAATACATGAGCCACCACAAAGATATACGCACATCAGAGAGCGTAGAATCTCGCTATATTGATAACCAAACATAGTGCATCTCAATCCCAAGGTGGAATCTATGGTTTGAGCTAAAAGAGCATCAAATTGCTCCATAATCGAAAAAATTCCCCCAAAAGGAGTGAGTTTCTC
>NZ_QYYA01000189.1 GCF_003597125.1 Alcanivorax profundi
TTACAGTAGGTGTACTAGGAGAATTCCGTCTCAACACCCACTTCCAGCTACGCATAGCACCAGCCATGTATTTCGGTACCCGACATCTCTCCTTCTACAACATGCTGGAAAAAGATGGAGCCGGTAATCCGATCCAACAGAAACAGGAGATGAAGACGGCTTACATTTCCAGTGCCCTCGATCTGATATTTGCAGCACAGAGATTCAACAATCACCGCCCATACATCATGGCAGGAATCAACCCGATGATGAATCTGAACAGCAAGAACGAAGATTATATCAAACTGAAGAAAACAGATCTGTTTCTGGAGTTGGGATTGGGGTGTGATTTCTATCTGCCTTATTTCAAACTTCGCCCTGAATTGAAATTCATG
>NZ_QYYA01000190.1 GCF_003597125.1 Alcanivorax profundi
CAGGCCTGGGCGATATGGGCCAGCGTGTTGGCGCCTTCATCGCCGAAATCCGCGGCATCGGGGGCACCGCCGCAGCCGACGCTGTCCATCACGATCAGGAAAGCACGGGTCATGGGCGGACCTCTCCGAGGACAAGCGGCGTCGCGTCGAAACTCGTGCCGAGGGTAAAGGCCGCCTGAACCTCGACCACGGCGCGGTCGGCGGCCTCTTCGCGGGCGGCATGGACCCGGGCGATGGGCTCGCCCCGGACGACGGAGGTGCCGAGCGGGGCGATATCCGACAGGCCCACCGCCGGGTCGACCGGGTCGGTTTCCACCTGCCGCCCGCCGCCCAGGGACACCACCGCCCAGCCCAGCGCCTTGGCATCGCAGGC
>NZ_QYYA01000191.1 GCF_003597125.1 Alcanivorax profundi
TGGCTTGACAAGTCTTCCAATGAAATCTTCAGCTATGACTGGGATTTATCCGAATTTGACGGTACACGGCTGAATTCTGAGTTCGTTTCTTTTTTAAAAGGAGGAGATTGAATCTACTCCTGTGAGTATCTGTGTGCTTGCGGAACGTTATGGCGTAAAAGGGCAGACTCTTCGTAAACAATACAAGGAGAAAATCAGTGATTACCGGAACTGGGACCAACTCGAACATGCGCATGACTACCTCCTTTATCCTGAAAACATTGGAGAAAACCTTTCTTTGGATGAAACTTGCCTGAGCAATGGAGATGTTTATACGATTCTGACCAATAAAGCAGCTAAAGGCCGTAAGGGGGCTTTAGTTGCAATGGTTC
>NZ_QYYA01000192.1 GCF_003597125.1 Alcanivorax profundi
GAACACTTGCCAATGGTGCATTGCCACAACGCTCACCCAGACCATTCACGGTAACGTGAAGACCCTTGGCGCCGCTCAATACGGCAGCCAGCGAGTTGCTCACAGCCAGATCGTAGTCGTTATGGGCATGGAAATCGAAGTGAGAATTCGGATAACGGCGCACCATCTGACGCATATACTCCACACACTGCAATGGGTTCAGAATACCCAACGTATCAGGAAGAAGGAAGCGCTTGATAGGCAGTTTTACCAACTCATCCATCATCATGAAGAGATAGTCACGACTGTCACGCATACCGCTCGACCAGTCCTCCAAGTAGAGATTCACGGTGAATCCCTTGCTCAAAGCATAGTCGATAGTCTGCTTGATA
>NZ_QYYA01000193.1 GCF_003597125.1 Alcanivorax profundi
TGGAACGGGCTTTAGAAGTCTTTCCCTTTTTGAGAAAATATTATGCATTAATGTTTGGTTATCCTTAATTCCGCAACATTATAGTTTAACATTATTTATAAGTGCCTGAGCAACAAAAAGTTGCCCAGGATTTTGCCATGTCAGAATTTTCACTTACCTTAGTGTTGCGAAAAGAAGACAAGCAAAACTCTAATATGACATGGCAAAGATACAAATTAAATCAGAGAAACTCACTCCTTTTGGGGGAATTTTTTCGATTATGGAGCAATTTGATGCTCTTTTAGCTCAAACCATAGATTCCACCTTGGGATTGAGATGCACTATGTTTGGTTATCAATATAGCGAGATTCTACGCTCTCTGATGTGCGTAT
>NZ_QYYA01000194.1 GCF_003597125.1 Alcanivorax profundi
TGAAGAGGTGAAGCAGGAGTTTGGCGGTAAGGAATTCTCTTTCACCATACATAAGTGCTCAGACAAGAGCGGCAAGCAGCTGGGTGCTGCCGTAGAGAGTACAACCGGTGGTTTCGGTGGCGATCTGAAGGTGCTCGTAGGTTTCGATACTGAGGGCAAGATTATGGGTTATACCGTGCTTCAGGCTTCAGAGACTCCGGGTCTGGGCGCCAAGGCCGCTACCTGGTTTCAGAAGGACGGAAAGGGTAGCATCATCGGTAAGACTCCAAAGGATGGCGACCTCCACGTATCTAAGGACGATAAGAGTGGCAATGCAGTAGACGCCATCACCGCTTCTACCATTACCAGCCGCGCCTTCCTCAAGGCTATCA
>NZ_QYYA01000195.1 GCF_003597125.1 Alcanivorax profundi
TTTGGTTGTTATACACATCCTGGTCATAGACACCCTGCCAGAACATACTGAAATCAAAGCCCTTGTAGTTGAGAGCAATATTCAAACCATAAGAGAAGGCTGGCACAGGGTCGAAAATCCAAGTCTGGTCATCTGAAGTAATACCATTTTTACCATCTAAGTCCTTGTATTTCAATCCACCGACACGTGCATTTGGCTGTCCAGACTTATCTACTTCTTCCTGATTCTGGAAAATTCCATCGGCTACATAACCTACGATAGAACCATAAGACTTGCCACTCTGCACCAGGTTTTCCGTAGATGTGTGAGCGTAAGCACCTGTTGTTGTTGCTGGCAAATAAGTAACCTTGTTGCGGAAGAAATCCAGATT
>NZ_QYYA01000196.1 GCF_003597125.1 Alcanivorax profundi
GATGGCTTTTCTTTTGCCTGTGAGATGCTTGCTGATGATAGATCCGTTGAACGCAAACCAGTCGAAAGTTTCATGCTCAAAAAGGTTACGATAAGTCTGTTCTGAGAAACAGCCATATCTGCCCAATTGAAGGAAATTTATACGATCCGGGATGGCCATGAATAATTTCATGGTGTCCATGAATGCTTTTTCAAAAGGTTTGTGTATATTCGCTACTGATTTGAAAGCCGACAGGCACTCGGATTGGTATTGCATAAGGAGTGTTTCTTTAGTCATAATCAGAAGAGTTCAGAGACTTCTAATTTACTAAGAAATAACGAATTATGCAATACTTTTTTACCTTTATTATCAGCAGGTTAGCTCTCTTTTT
>NZ_QYYA01000197.1 GCF_003597125.1 Alcanivorax profundi
TTGAAGGATGATTCAAAAGTTCTTAATGATGTCGTTGTCATCGGTTATGGCGTTCAGAAGAAGAGCGACCTGACTGGTGCAGTTGCATCTATCAAGAGCGATGACATCAAGGGTTTGTCAGCTACCGATGCCGGTGCTGCCCTCCAGGGTAAGGCTGCCGGTGTGCAGATTATCAACTCGGGTGGTCCGGGTGAGGCTGCCGATATCCGTATCCGTGGTTATTCTTCCAATAGTGGTAATATCGGCCCGTTGCTCATTGTCGATGGTCTGAAGGTGGATAACATCCAGTACCTGGATCCATCTATGATTGAGAGCATGGAGGTATTGAAGGATGCCGCTTCTGCTGCCATCTATGGTGCGCAGGCGGGT
>NZ_QYYA01000003.1 GCF_003597125.1 Alcanivorax profundi
GCAGCGGGTGAGCGGATGTACCGCACTGGCGATCTGGTGAAATTCCGCGACGACGGCGTCATGGAATATCTGGGTCGGGTGGATCAGCAGGTCAAAATCCGTGGCTTCCGCATTGAGCTCGGTGAAATCGAAAGTCGCCTGCTGGCTTTTGACTCGATCCGCGACGCCGCCGTGGTCGCACAACCTTCCCCCACCGGTGACCGGTTGGTGGGCTACATCGTGCCACGTCACACCGTAGGAGCGGCGCTTGAGCCGCGAACCCTGTTGGAAAGCCTGTCCCAAGCCCTGCCGGACTATATGGTGCCCAGCCAGTTGATCACACTGGAGCACCTGCCGCTGACTCCTGCAGGCAAGGTGGACCGCAAGGCGCTACCGGCTCCGCAATGGCAAACCGCCAGTGCCGGCGATGCACCGCAAACCGATAACGAAAACATTCTGGCGACTATATGGCAGGCCTTGATGGGGCTGTCGTTCGTCAGCCGTGACGACCACTTCTTTGCCCTTGGCGGGGATTCCATTCTGGCCTTGCAGGTGGTCAGCCGGGCACGCCAGCAAGGGTTGGCGCTGACGCCCAAAGAGGTGTTTGAGCAGCCGTTGCTCAAGGACCTGGCCCGGGTTGCGCTCAGTGCCCAGGCGCTGGCGATTTCCCAACAGCCGTTGACCGGCGAGGTGCCGCTGCTGCCGATCCAGCAGCATTTCTTTTCGCTCAACCCGCCCAGCCCCCATCACTGGAATCAGCACCTGTGGCTGGCGTTGGCGCAACCCATGTCGCAGCACGCCCTGGCCGAAACGTTGTCGGCATTGTGCCGTCAGCATGATGCGCTGCGCATGCGTTACCGTTGCCGCGATGGTGTCTGGTCGCAACATTGCCTCTCGCCAGAAGCGGTGAGTGACGATGTGTTGTGGTGGCGCGAGGCAGCAGATGAGGACGCCGTGGCCGCACTGTGCCAGCAAGCCCAGGAAAGTCTGGATATCGAACATGGCCCCTTGCTGCGTGCGCTTTATGTGACAACCCCCCAGCAGCAAGACCGGCTTTTGCTGGTGATTCATCACCTGGCCGTGGACGGTGTGTCCTGGCGAGTCCTGTTGGAAGACCTGCTGGCGGCGTACTCGCAGGCGCAGGGTGATCAAGACGGAGGTCAAGGGATTGTCTTGCCGCAACGCACACATACCGTGTCGGACTGGCATCAGGCCCTGCAGCAATGGCTGCAGGAAAATGGCACCCAGCGTTTGCCGTTCTGGCAGCAACAGCGGCCAGAGCCGGGCCATGCACCGCTGCCGGTGTATGGGGAAAAACGCAGCGTTGCAGTATCACTGGATGAATCGGCGACCCGTCGTTTGCTTCAGGAGGCGCCGACCAAGTTGGGGGCGTCTGTGCCGGCATTGCTGCTGACGGCGCTGGTCAGAACGCTCCAGGCTGATGATCAGAAAGGCGATCAGGAAGGCGACCAGAAAGAGCATCAAGCTGCCGCGCTTGCGACTCGAGCTCCGCAGGTTGCGAGCAATCTTGTTATCAATCTGGAAGGCCACGGTCGCGAAACCCGGCTTGCCCCCGGGCTGGATCTCAGCCGTACCCTGGGCTGGTTTACCAGCCTGTTCCCGGTGTCGTTGCCGTGGGCGGCGGATCTCCGCCAGAACCTGTTTGCGGTTACCGAACAACTCAGAGGCACCGAAGCGGATGCTGGCGTCGGTTATGGCGCCCTGCGGTTTATGGCCGATAGCCCGCTCAACGACAGTGCCGATGCGCCGTTGACGTTCAACTATCTGGGCCAGTATCACGATGATGCGTTGATTCAGGGTTTCACACCGCTCAAAGGTGGCGGTAATGCCCAGGCCGATGACAACCCCATGGCGGCGCCGCTGGCCATTAATGGCCAGGTAATGGCTGGGCAGCTGGAGCTGGTGTGGGAATTTGCCAGCAGCCGTTATGACGCTGGCACCATTCAGCATTGGTGCGGCCGCTATCGCCAGGAACTGTTGGCACTGCTGGCGCTGGCCGATGCGCCACGGGATAGCCAGGCCGACCCGGCACTGGTGACGGCGCTGAATTCTTCACAGAATTGGTCGCAGGACTCTTCACAGAACTCTTTACAGAACACGGCCACAGACATACCGGTGTTGTGGTGTCCGCACCCGGTGACCGGCCGGGTCACCGGCTATCAGACTATTGCGGCAGCCCTGGAAGGGCAGTGGCAGGTGCGCGGCATACAGTCGCGCAGTTTTCTTGAGGAAGGCTGGTTTGACCCGTCGCTGGAAGAAATGGCAGAGCGCTATTACCGCACCCTGAAGCAATCGCAACCACGCGGGCCTTACTACCTGCTGGGCTGGTCGCTGGGCGGCGCCCTGACCATGGAGCTGGCCAGCCGACTGGAACGTGATGGCGAGACCGTGGCATTTGTAGGGCTGCTGGATAGCTATGTTCCTGGCACCGAAGTGGCGGAAGATCAGTGGTCGTCACCGCAGGCGCAGGCAACTCTGCGAGAGCATCTGGGTTTGCTGTTGCCGGGGGTAAGTGCTGCGGCATTGGATGAGTGCATTGTCCTGTTGCGAAATCACCAGCCCCCTCAGTGGCCGCAACAATTTTCAACATGGCTATCGCAGCAACCCGTGGATGCCATGGTGGCAGACAGTGCGCGCCAACTTTTGCATTCATGGGCTGTGGAGCAACACCTGCGTGATCTCTGTTGGGGTTATCAATTGCCCAGCCTTAAAACGCCCTGCCATGCCTGGTGGGCCGCACAGCCACCAGGCAGGGCCGAGATGCTGAAAAATGGCATCGAGCAACGCGTGATGTTGGCACAAAGCGAGGTCTTGATGACCGATCATGTTGGCATTGTGCGTGAACCGGAAATGGTTCGGTGGTTCGAGGAACGTTTGTCGAGTGTGAACTGATACAAATTGACAGGAAAACCCGGCAGGAATTGCACCGGGGAGACTGGTTGTAAGGAATGTAATCTGTATAATCGCGCATGCGAATCATTCCTATTAATGTGTTTGTTACGATCGTCAGGAGAAAAACGATGGGGAATCGGACAGGGAGCAGACTGGCTCAGGGGATTGGGGTCTGTCGTCATCCGTTGGCATTGGCTATTGCGGCTGCATTGGCAGCTTCACCGGTCTGGGCGGAAGAGGCCACCAACGAAGAACAGTTGGAAACCATTGAAGTCAACGCTGAGCAGTCTGAGGACGTGTATGGTCGTGATGACTTTGGTTATGTCGGTCAGCGCAGCCGGACGGGTACCAAGACAGATAGCCCTGTAAGCGAGACTCCACGCTCCGTTTCTATCGTAACTCGCGAGCAGATGAATGACAGGGCAGCCGTCAGCATCAGCGATGCCTTGCGCTATACGCCCGGTATTCAGGCCGGTTTTTACGGCGAAGATAACAAGCAAGACTGGTTTATTGTCCGGGGTTTCAAACAGGCGAACAAAGGCCTGTATCGAGATGGAACCCGAACCTATTCAGAAGGGTTTTACAGCTGGCAGATCGACCCCTTCCAACTGGAGCGGGTTGAAATTCTTCGCGGTCCGGCATCCGTCCTTTATGGGCAGACTCCTCCGGGCGGGGTGATCAACGTGATCAGCAAACGTCCTCAGGATTATAGCTTTGGCTCTGTTGAAGTTGAGTACGGAAGCTGGGATCGAAAGCAGGTGTCGGCTGATCTCGGTGGTATTGTTGGCGATGGTCATGCCTTCAGGCTATTGGCGTTAGGCAGGCAGAGCGGCACGCAAGTGGACGATGTCGAGCAGGATCGCGTTCTTTTCGCGCCTTCGCTGAAGTTGAACGTAGGGGACAACACTGAACTGACATTGTTGGCCAGTTATCAGGAAGATAATTCCGATCCCTACCTGCAGTTCCATTTGGCGGAAGGCACTCTGAATCCCAGCACTACCGGAAATGGATACATTGGTGACGATGTTGCCATTGGCAACCCGGATTATGAGCGCTTTGACAGAACGCAATACACTCTTGGCTACGAACTGAATCACGATTTTAATGACGGGGCGTCGTTTCAGCAGAACGTGCGTTATGGCCGTATTGATATCGATCTGCGTCAAATGTATGCGCTGGCATATTCCGATGATTTTGGTATGCCCTCGAATCGAACGGAGGTCGTACGCTATATCTCTACAGAAGATGGGCATGCAGATAGCCTGAATGCCGACAACCGCTTTATCTTCAAATGGGATCTGAACGGCATGGAGCATACCTTGCTGGCAGGTATCGATTATCAAATGTTGAAGATAGACGGGAAGGACTATGCGGCTGATCCGATTGTAGGGGAAGAATTGTTTCCGGGTATTTATGCCCCTAATACATTGAACGTCTATAACCCTGAATACGCCAATGCAAGCGATATCGTTCTGCTGGATGGAACTCTGCAGCCACTATCGGAAAGTGATCTTCAGCGCCGTACTACGGACAGCTATCAGCTGGGCTTCTATCTGCAGGATCAGGTAAAAATTCAGGACCACTTGGTTTTGATGCTAGGAACCCGCCACGACAAGGTTGATACCAAATTCGAAAACAAGGCGACTGGGGCTAAGCAAGATGTAGATGGTGATGAGTGGACTGCCAATGCCGGGCTGGCATGGATCTTCGATAATGGCGTTACTGCCTATACCAACTACTCCCAATTCTTCCAGCCCATTATTCAGCTGGATGCCAATAACGAGCCCGCCAAGCCGGAACGTGGTGATCAAGTCGAAGTTGGTTTGAAGGTGCAGCCTGAAGGGTTTGACGGTTACTTTAATGCCGCGGCGTTCAAAATTACCCAGGAAAACCTGACCTCTGGCACTGCAGGAACAGCATCGTTTCAGCAAATCGGTGAAGTCGAAAGTGAAGGGGTAGAGTTTGAGGCAGTGGCGAATGTGACTCCGAGTCTCAGCTTCGTTGCCAATATGACCTTCCTGGACCCCGAAATCACCGAAGATGCTCGCGGAGAGACCGTTATTGGTAACCAGCCAAATCAGGTGTCAAAACGCTTGGGTTCAATCTGGGGCAAATACAGCTTCATCGGTGGAGTTATGAACGGTCTTTCCATTGGTTCAGGTGTCCGCTATGTGGGCTCAACCTATGGTAATGATCTTGAGCAGCACAGTTTCAAGGTGCCGTCATACACAATCTGGGATGCCACGGTCAGCTACCAGTGGGATAACTTCAAATTCCAGGTTGCCGCCAAAAACCTGGAAGACAAGGAGTATGTTTCTACTTGTAACTATTGGTGTTGGTATGGCGATCGTCGCAACGTCATTGGCAGTATCTCTTATGCCTGGTAATGCCCGCCACACCGCCATGCTGCTGCCCACCGGGCAGCAGCTGGATGTGTTCGATCAGGAATTGGCACCGCAGTGGCGGTGTCAGAGCAATGATCAGGATCTGTTGACCGTGGAGCTGGACGATACGACAACACGCGTTCTGCAATCCACGGACGACCCGGCACAACTGTGCCGGGCCGCCTGGGCATTTTTTGTCTCGCGGCCCACGGTGACGGCGCTGGAATTTTCTGGCGATGGTCATCCCGGTTTCATGGTGCAGCGCGACAATGATTCTGCTGTGCTGGAGCGAGACATGCTCTGGCAGTTGACCGGCGACTGGCTGCCCAAGGCAGCGGCGTTTCCGTACCCGGTCAGCATGGTGATGGACGACAGTGGTCGCCGTCACCCCCGTCGCCCGGCCAAGCCGAGTGGCGAAGTGTACCGCCGTTTCGATACCGGTATTCAAGCGTGGGTGTCACTGCGAGTGCTGGATATTGAAGAAGACCTGGAGCGCTTCATGCGCTGGCAGAACAGCCAGCGGGTCGCAGCTTTCTGGGAACAGAGCGGCACACTGGAAGCGCATCGCGCCTACCTGGAAAGCCAGGCAAGGGATCCGCGCGTGCTCAACCTGATTGGCTGTATTGATGATGATCCCTTCGCCTACTTTGAAGCGTACTGGGCGAAAGAGGACCGTATTGCGCCGTACTACGACGCACAGGATTTTGACCGCGGCATCCATATGCTGGTGGGCGAAGAGCACCACCGTGGGCCGCACAAGGTAAAGGCGTGGCTCAATGCCCTTTGCCATTATCTGTTTCTCGATGATTGTCGCACCACGCGGATCGTGTCCGAGCCGCGTGCGGACAACGACAGGATGATTCAACACCTTCAAGCCAGGCGTTTTGCCAAGCCAAAGGAGTTTGATTTTCCGCACAAGCGCGCAGCCCTGATGGTGCTGCAACGTGATGCGTTTTTTGAGCGTTGCGAGCTGAGCTGAAAATCACGGTTCGGTAGGGACTCTTATACCGGACTGCCATGGCGCGCTGCCCACCACTACCCGGCAGCAAGTGGCTGACCTGTCCGCAGGGTGCGGACGGTCGGTGTATGGATAACCCGGAGACCGGGATGGGTCTCCGCCACATTGAGGACACCCCCATGAACGTTCATTCCCAGGAATATGATGTCGTCGGCATTGGCTTTGGCCCTGCAAATCTGGCTATTGCCATTGCACTGGAAGAACAGTCGGACCTGAAAGGGCTGCGTTATTGTTTCCTCGAAAAACAACCGCGTTTTGAATGGCACGGCGGGATGCTGCTGGATGGCACCCGGATGCAGGTCTCTTTTCTGAAAGATCTGGCGACCCTGCGCAACCCGGCCAGCCGTTTCACCTTCGTGAATTACCTGCACGACAACCACCGTCTGGATTCCTTTATCAACATGGGTACCTTTTTCCCGACCCGTGTGGAATACAACGACTATATGCGTTGGTCGGCGGAGCAGTTCAGCGAGCGAGTGCAATACGGTGAGGAAGTGATTGCCATCGAACCAGTGGAGCAGGGTGGCGAAGTGGAGTGGGTGCGTATTCGCTCCCGCAACGCCGACGGTTCAGAGAAAGAAATTTTTACCCGTAATCTGGTCATCGGGATTGGGGGATACCCGAATGTGCCCGCCGTGTTTGCCGGCAAGATGGGCGACAACATGGTGCATTCCTCCCGCTATAAACATGAATACGAGCGTTTCGGTCGCCATGAAACGCCGCGTATTGCGGTTATCGGTGCCGGGCAGAGTGCCGCAGAAATCTATCTGGATCTGATGAACCAGTATCCGGATGGAAAGATGGACATGATCACCCGCAGCCGTGCGCTCCACCCGGCGGATGACAGCGCTTTTGTGAACGAGATCTTTGATCCCGCCTTCACCGACACCATCTATGCGCGCCCGGAAGAAGAGCGTCGTGATTTTCTGAAAAAGTTCAGCCAGACCAACTATGCGGTGGTGGATCTTGCGGAAATCGAACAGATCTATGAGCGCCTGTACCTGCAAAAAGTCACCGGCAAGGTACAGCACCGGTTCCTGTCCAACCGCGACATTGTCGGTGTGCAGAATGACGGCACCCGGGTATTGCTGACCCTGCGCGACAAAGACACCGGTCTGGAACAGACCGAAGTCTACGACGGGGTGGTGCTGGCCACCGGCTACAACCGTAATGGCCATGAACAGTTGCTGGCGCCCATGGCCGACTGGATGTCGGAGCAAGGGGTGGAGCGTTGCTATCGTCTGCCCATGGCGAAAGGCTGCCGCGCCAATATCTTCCTGCAAGGGTGCTGCGAGGAAACTCACGGCCTGAGCGATACCTTGCTGTCAGTACTGGCAGTGCGTTCCCAGGAAGTGGTGGATGCCCTGATTCAGCGTCACAGTCGCCCGCTGGCGGCGGCCTGCGCCAGCTGATGATCCCGGCACTGGCCCCCCTGTTCCAGGGGGGCTTTGCTCACTACGGTGAACGGCTGCGGCTGGCGCAACCGGATGACCCTGCCCTGCCATTGACGGCACTGCTGGACCCGGCGGTGCTGGACGTCCAGTTACAGGCGTTTCGCAGTAACTTCGCCCAGGAAGATCCCCGCGCGGTGCTGTCGATCTGGAGCAAGTACTACTTTCTGTATTTGGTGCCGCCGGTATTGGCCGCCAATCTGATTCTGCAACGCGACCTGCCGTTGGATCCCCATGCCATGCGCGTGGAGATGGATCCGACCGGATTGCCAGCGGTATTCGTCTTCGCCGATGAGGGCGGCCCGCTAGCGCCGCCTTTGCACGGCCTGGACCGCTTCGCGTCCCTGCTACAGGACAACCTGGCCTTCATGATCGATGGCTGGCAACAGCGATATGATTTGTCGGGAAAAGTGCTGTGGAGCAATGCCTCGCGCTACCTTCGCTGGTTCGTACAGGAACTGTCACGCTTTGGATTACCGGAACCGATGTGGGCGCCGGGCAAGAGTCTGCTGGAGGCGAAAGCCTATGCCGATGGCACCCGCAATCCGCTTTACCAGGCCTATGTGGAGCGGTTTCGGCGCGACGATGGTGAGCCGCTGTCGGTTCGAAAGCTCTGCTGCATACGTTATCTGTTGCCCGACACCGAGTTGTGTGAAGACTGCCCTCGGCTCTGTCACAGCTGAGCCGCGATGGCCTTGCCCGTCGCTTTAATCGCGGTGGAACCACCGCTCCCACAGAGTGTGATGGCCTGCAGGAGACTCGCCCCTGTGGGAGCTTGCCTGCAAGCGATGCTGCACCGGGTTATATCGGAATGCGCTTATCGGGGAAGGGCAATCCAGCTCAGCACCCCATGTTGACGTTCGCGCCAGCGGAACGGAATTTCCGTGCCTTTTGGCCAGTCTGCATTGAGCGTGCGCAATAGCGTCAACCGGTCTGGCTTGCGTCGTTCCGCATCGTGGAAGTAAAAGCGTTTCCCGGTCAGGGGGTACAGGGCCTTGAACAGACTTTCCTTGGCGGAAAAAATCAGCGTTAGCCGGTTTGCCCGCTGTAGCGGCGTCATACGGTTCAGTTGCTGGCGCTCGTAGTCGGTGAACAACTCTTTTTCCAGTCGGGCTGCCCGTTCCGGGACGACCCACTGTTCGGTATCGAGCCCCACGGTAAGCCAGCGTTCTGCATCTGCCACCAGCACCTCGGCGATGCCATGACTATGGGTGATGCTGCCGATCCTGCCCTTGGGCCAGCGGGGCGAGCGGTCTTCATTGACGCCGGGGATTCCGGTGGCGCCCAGGCCCTGTAACCCCTCGCGGGCGCACCATCGCCCGGCTAGATACTCGGCCTTGCGCTTGGCGACAGCGGTTCGCAGGGTCACCGGTAACGGAATGCCTGCCAACAGGAAGCTGTCATCAAGCAAACGCTCAGGCTGATAGCGGCAACTGACGCGAAGCAGTCCGTTTGCCAGTTCTTCCTGGTGAGGTTGGCTTAGGCAGGCGGGGCGTTGAGGGTTCGTCATGACGACACGTTTCCTTGCATGAAGGGCGACTATAACAAAGCCGCGCCTGTGCGTCCGTTAACGCCAAAGGGTACACTTGCCGGCGCAGATATTCTGTTACCTTTTGCCCTGCCGCACGCCAGACCCAGAGGAGAACACCATGGCCGGAACCAGCCTGCTGGCACTGATCGATGATATTGCAACGCTGCTGGATGACGTCTCTGTCATGACCAAGGTGGCAGCCAAGAAAACCGCTGGTGTGCTGGGGGATGATCTTGCCTTGAACGCCGAGCAGGTGTCCGGGGTAAAAGCCGACCGGGAGCTGCCGGTGGTGTGGGCCGTGTTCAAGGGCTCGGCGTTGAACAAGCTGATCCTGGTGCCGGCGGCGTTGCTGATCAGTGCCTTTATTCCCTGGTTGATCACGCCGCTGTTGATGCTGGGCGGCGCGTTTTTGTGTTACGAGGGTTGTGAAAAACTGGCCCACAAGTTTTTCCATGGCAACGATGAGGGCGAACACGCCGAAAAACTGAAGGCGGTGGCCGATGCGTCGGTGGATCTGGTGGCCTTCGAGAAGAACAAGATCAAGGGGGCTATCCGCACCGATTTTATTCTCTCGGCAGAAATCATCGTGATTTCACTGGGGGCGGTCCAGTCTGCCACCTTTGGTGTTCAGGTCGCCGCGATTTGTACCATCGCGGTGCTGATGACCATCGGCGTCTATGGTTTGGTCGCGGGCATTGTGAAGCTGGATGATGCCGGCCTCTATCTTGCCAAAACGGACCCCCAGGCATCCGCGGCGAATGCGCGCATCGCACTGGGTAAAGGCATTCTGGCCCTGGCGCCCTGGCTGATGAAAACCCTGTCGGTGGTGGGCACCCTGGCCATGTTCCTGGTGGGTGGCGGTATTCTGGTTCACGGTATTCCCGGTTCCCATGACTGGCTGCATCACCTTCAGGAAATGGCTGGCGCCGTGGCCTTTGCGGTGCCGTTGCTGGTGAATCTGGTGGGCGGTGTGATTGCCGGGGCGATGGTGTTGGCTGTTGTGACTGCCATCGGTCGGTTACGCGGGGCGCGATAGGCCCCGCGTATCACGACTTAAGGAGCCTCTGAATAACTCCTTGCGTACTCAGTGTGGCCTGGAGCGTGCAGCTGTTGTGTCTTGTCTCGATGGTCAGGGTGGCTCCCTTTCCGAGAGGCAAGGCGTAGCAGATGGGCGCTCCAGGCCGCGCCCTTCGGGTCTTCCAGGCTGGCCCGCACTCGTTGTTGCGCTTTTTCTATGGATGGACATACACCTTCAAAAGCGCGCCCCTCTTTACCTTTTGGCCCATAGAAGGGGCGAACCAGCCTGAAAGACTGAGCATGCAAGGAGTTATTCAGAGGCTCCTTAAGGTTTGATGCGGCGAAAGCGCAGGGCCTGGAGCGACATCATCAGTTTGAACAGGGTGTTGCCCCAGGGCGGAGCGACCATGGCTGCCAGGTTGATGCGGCCCTTTCGCACCACGCCCTTGGTCTTGGAAAAGGTGAGGAAGCCTTCCTTGCCGTGATAATGCCCCATACCCGAGTCACCAATCCCCCCAAAGGGAATGTCGTCTGCGGTGACATGGCTGAGGGTGTCGTTGATGCAAACGCCCCCGGAGTGGGTGGTTTGCAGAATCTGGTTGCCCCGCTGCTTGTCCCAGTCAAAGTAATACAGTGCCAGAGGCCGTGGCCGTGCGCGCACTTCATGCAAGGCGGCGTCTAAATCACGGTAACCCACCACCGGCAGAATCGGTCCGAAAATTTCCTCCTGTAGCACCTTCATGTCGGTCGTGGCATTCAGCACCAGGGTCAGCGGCATTTTTCGCGTGCCACTCATATCCTCCCCCGAGGGGTTGATGGGAATGAGGGTCGCTCCCTTGGTGCGGGCATCCTCCAGATAACTTTCCAGCCGCTGCTTTTGTCGTTCCGAGATGATGGCCGTGTAGTCCGGATTGTCGACCAGCGTCGGGTAGGCTTGTTCGACGGCGCCGGTAAAGGTACGGACAAACTCGCTGACTTTATCCTCATGACAGAACACATAGTCCGGTGATACACAAATTTGCCCGGCGTTCATGCTCTTGCCGAAAGCCAGTCGGCGGGCGGCTTCGTCAACCGGAAAGTCCGGGTGGATGATGGCCGGGGATTTTCCTCCCAGTTCCAATGTCACGGGCGTCAGGTTGTCTGCTGCAGCGCGCATGACGTGTCTTCCCACCTGAGTGGAGCCGGTGAAAACCAGATGATCAAAGGGCAACCTGGTAAATGCCGTGGCGATATCCACATCGCCACCCACCATGCACACCTCATCCGCGTCGAAGTTTTCGGCGAGAATCGCTTGCAGCAGCTGCCCTGTTGCGGGGGCGAACTCTGAGGACTTGAGCATCACCCGGTTGCCTGCCGCCAGTGCGCCAATCAGCGGTGACAGGGCAAGGAAGATGGGGAAATTCCAGGGTACCACGATGCCGACCACGCCCAGCGGCTGAACATGGACCTCTACCTTTGCCGGCATCACGGTGAGCGGGGCGTGGCGGCGTTGTGGCTTCATTAGCCGTTTGAGTCGCTTGCGGTAGTAAGCGATGCCTTCCAGTAACGGCAGGATTTCCGCCAGTTCCGTTTCGGCTGTGGAGCGGCCGCTGAAATCCTGGCTGACGGCACTGGACAGAGCCTCACGATGTTCCAGCAAGGCATTATGTAACCGATTCAGGTTCTGGATCCGCTTCTCGCGTGTGGGGGCGGGGGAATCCATAAAGGCCTGTTTTTGTCGGGCAAGAAGGAGCGGTAATTCGCTGGCATTGGTGCTCGCGCTGGCCAGTGTGTCAAGGCAGGAAGCGGTCATGGTGTGACTCCTGTGTGCAATATCAGCGGGCTGGTCCGGCCGCGTCGTTCAAATTCAGTGTCGATTGGTGTTCCAGGTACTGTGCTGAGGTTTTCCCTTCAGCCAGCTGTTGCTGTTGCTGCGTATAACAGGCCAGAGATTGCGGCGTGCAGGCGGCATCCATAAAACGTGGCTCACTGCGGGCCAGTGAAAGCGCCAGCGACGAGGATTCACTGTCGCGCAGGCAGGCTTTGATGGCCGACAGCGTCGTTGGGCTTTTTTGCACCAGTTGTTGCGCCAGCTGGTGAGCGGTTTGCTCAAGGGCGTCAGGGTCGGTGGCCCGGTATACCAGACCTGCCTGACAGGCCTGGTCTGCATCCAGCCGCATTCCGAGCAAACATAATTCTGCCGCCTTGGCGCTACCTGTGAGTTTGACCAGGTGGTGAATGCCGCCAGAGCCCGGGATCAGCCCGACCAGGGTTTCGATCTGCCCTAACCGGTAACGTCCTCTGGCCATCAACCGGAAATCGCAGGCCAGTGCCAGCTCCATGCCATAGCCTTGGGCATCTCCGTGGATGGCCGCAATGACCGGCAGGGGATAATGACGCAGGGTGCGGATCAGACGGTTGGCACGGGCATAGAGCAAGGCGCCTTCGACGGGGGTGCCACGCATCCAGCGATCAATGCGTCCTTCATGGGGGCGCTGGCGATCCCGGCGTATCCACTGTCGTGCCAAGGCCATGGTGGTGCGAATAGCCAGTGGAAAGGCTCCCCGCAGCCAGGGCTTCAGGGCCAGTGTCGGGGCGGAAACGCGATGAATCTCGGCCAGTGAATAGTGAGTAATAAAGGTGCCGGGATGCTCCCCGGTAAGGATGACAGCGCGTACCCCGGGCTGACGTTGTAGTGAACGCAGGGTGTCGTACAGCGCGTTCACCACGGGCGCGGTCATGTAGCCGCCGTCATCAAGGCAGAGCCTGATGGTGGCAACCTGCTCATGGAAGTGCAGTGATATGTGCGGCGAGGCATTCATGGCGATCGCTCCCTTATCAGCCCTGGCTGCGGGCCAGCCAGCTGTCCTCTTCGCCAGGTTCGGGAAGGATTTCCCCGCCTTCCATGGCCCAGCTGGCAGGGAAGCCCACCAGGGTGGCTTCTACCTTGTCCAAAACTATTCCGGCACTCACTGCGACGCCTTCGCGAATCTTCTGACGAAGGGTTTCGGTGAGTTCGGCGTTTCGGTTGCCGCCGCTGCGGACATTACAAATGACATTCAGGTCATGCCCTCCCTTGAGCGGATGGCCGTGCATGAAGATCACGTTGACAAATTCCGGTGGAGCGCCTGTCAGGCCGCAATGGATGTCGGCAATGGCGTCCGCGGTGCGGCGGCGCGCGTCATAGCTGAGGGGCTGGCGGCTGGCGATGTTATAGACCGGCATGGGGACCTCACAGATTCGGGTTAACAATGATGGGGATGCGCTTGAATCGAGCGTGAATCACTGTACGGATGACCTTTGCTACAAAGGCAATCCGTCCGCGCAGGGAAAGCCGTTTCTGGGTGCCCTGAAAGACGTCGGCAAACAGGTCTTCTTCGACCAGGGCCAGCATCAGCTCGTCCGGGTGTTGACCACTGATTTTGAGCCAGTCTTTCTCGATGGCTTTCAGTACTGCGATGCGCTGGGTCTGGGGAAAGCCGGGTGGGCATTCCATGGTCACCAGTGAAGAGCGCGAATCCTGGTAATTGGTAAAGGCCTGACCGGCGGGAATCCGGTTCCAGATCAGTAACAGGCGTTCGCGGCTGACATGGTGGCGGTAATGGTTGCGGATGATCTTTTCCAGCAGCGCCACCTGGGTGTCGCTGAACTGGTTTTCCTGTATCAGGATGAGCGTCTTGCGCATGGGGTGTCCTCCAGATGAACCCTTAATTTAGGGGATCACGGAGGGGCTGTTGATGTGAGTGCAGGCCAGTTATTGATATTTATGGCCAAATGGTCATAAATGGCCGGATGGATACACTGGCCACTACCCGCTCCATTTCCAGCATTGATCTCATGGTCCGCCTGGGCCGTGAGAAAGGTCTCTCTGTGGCGCAATGCCTGCAAGGCACCGGTATCTCTGCCCATCAGTTGGAGGACCCGGAGTGCCGGGTGACCGGGGCTCAGGAACTGCAGGTGATCGACAACCTGGTGACGTTATTACCGGAAGCGTCGGGGCTGGGGATCGAGGCAGGGACGCGTTATCAGCTCACCACTTTCGGGATTTGGGCCTTTGCGATTATCAGCAGCCCGACCGTTCGAGCGGCGATCGAGGTCGGGCTGCGTTTCACCCAGCTGTCGTTTGTGCTGGTGCGGTTCGCGTTTCGTGAAACGCCCGGTCGGGCAGAAATTCTCATGGATGTCTCACACATTCCTCCCCGGCTGCGTCAGTTCGTGCTGGAGCGCCACCTGGTGATTTTTCTGCTTCTCAGCCGGGAAATGATGGGCGACGAATTGATGGCACCAAAAGAGATTCACCTCACCCTGGATCACCTGCCATTCAAGGTGATGCCGGCGGCACTGACAAACTGTCGATTGGTATTGGGCAGCGAGGATAATCGCATTGTGCTGGACCCGAGCCAGCTGTCCCGTGCCATTCCCAAGGCCAACCCCGCCACGGCAGAGTTCTGTGTTCGTCAGTGTGAGGCCTTGCTGGACCGACAGCGGCGTCAGACCGGGTTTCCCAGTGAAGTGCGCAGCATGCTGATTGGGCGAGTCGCGGACATGCCCTCGTTAAACGAGGCAGCATCCCTTTTCGGCATGAGCCCGCGTACCTTTCGCCGGCGCCTGGAAGAACAAGGCAGTGGTTACCGGGCGTTAATGGAAGAGATTCGTGAAGGGGTAGCCATTGAGTTGCTGGAGACGGCGGGGCTGAGTGTGGAGTCGGTGGCAGAACGACTGGGCTATGCAGAAACCGCCAGCTTTATTCATGCCTTTACCCGCTGGACGGGTATGTCGCCGGGCAAGTTTCGCCGGCGCTAGGGAGCCTCTGAATAACTCCTTGCGTACTCAGCGTGGCCTGGAGGGTGCAGCTGTTGTGTCTTTTCTCGATGGTCAGGGTGGCTCCCTTTCCGAGAGGCAAGACGCAGCAGATGGGCGCTCCAGGCCGCGCCCTCCGGGTCTTCCAGGCTGGCTCGCACTCGTTGTTGCACTTTCTCGACAGGCAACCAGCATGCCATCAAAAGTGCGCCTAGATTGCGAGCCAGCCTGAAAGACTGAGCATGCAAGGAGTTATTCAGAGGCTCCCTCGTCCTCCGGTAACACGCCAAGCGAGCGGGCCAGTTGTACGGCCTGCACTTTCTTCCCTTTCTTCAGTGCGTCTTCAATGGAATTGGCGGCGTCCTGTTTGCCCTCCCTGCGCAGATTCGCAAGCAGATCTTGCCAAGCTGGGGCGAGGGTTTTTCTTGCGTCCATGGTGAGCGTGTTTCCGCTTGTGGTGTATTGTTTTATTTACGCCGCAGTGACGTGCCGACCGGAACAAAATGCCTGGGAGAAGGCACCAGGGCACATCGTGATCAAAGGTTAAACTCTCCCTGATGCCTTTGCACCCTGATTCCCGGTGTCGATATCTGCTCTGCCTGTCAATGCGTGCGGCCTCAACGTAAGCGGTAGCATGGTTACCGTGCGGGATGAATCGAGCACGAATTATCCGATGTGTGCGGGATGGTTTTTATCCGGCTGGATAATGCCGTGTTCGCGTTCGCCGAAGACCGCCTTCATGCGATAGATCTGCTGCTCCCGGCCATTCTTCTCCAGCGTGCGTTTGTCTGCCCGGCTTGCCCGTTGATACACGCCGCGGGCAATCCGTAGCGGTGTGGTCATGGCCGGATACCAGGGCAACACCCATGCGGGCAGGCCCAATGCGCTCATCTGTTCGCGGGACAGGAACAGACGTGTCAGGCTCAGGTGCGAGTGGTATTCGTATTTCAGGTACAGCTTGTGTAAGCGCGGGAATGTATTTTTCCAGGGGTAGATGCGGTCAAAGGGTTCTTTGGACAACGCCTCGCCCAGTTCCTTGCTGGTCCAGTCGGGGCGGGACTGGGTGGCCTGGGTGTGACGCAGCAGGCGGAAGCCTTCCATCTCGGAATCCACCAGCCACTTTTCTTCCACACCCATCAGCCAGCCGGCGTATTTCCACAGGTGCATCACGGCACGGGACTCGTGTGGCGTGATGATGACACCACCCAGCCGCACGCCGAGTAGCAGCACGGAACCGAACGCCAGATAGGTGGCAACCATGTCAGTCTGGTTGGCCGGGATGCCCCACTCATTGTTGTCCCATTCCTTTCGGGTTTGCAGATGGCGGCGCACCATGGAATGCACCCAGCGCACATGCAGGGTATTGATAAAGCCTTCGCCGAAGCGTTCCATGCCGCCATGTTCGGTGCAGTCCATCCACCACTTGAGGGTTTCACCGGTACGCTGGGACGCCCCCTTGTTGAGTGCACCGGTAGCCACCAGGGCATGATTGAAACCGCTGAGCAGGTAGCCCACCATCAGCGCCTGGTCGCGCATGATGTAGAGACCAAACTCGCCCAGACTCTGCACGACGCCAACACCTTCTTCCAGTAACTCGCGGTCCAGCCAGTCAGGATCGCGGTCCACCAGAGCAAAGAAATCCTTGAGGGGCTGTGGGGCATTGTCCACGGCGTCGATGCCTTCCTTGACGGCCTTGTCATACATGCCGCGGCGCTCGCGGGCATTGCCTTCCATGATCCAGTCCAGCAGGGTATCCATGGGCTCGTCGCCTTGCCACAGGGCATCCACCAGCTGGTCGTAACGTTCCCGGGTGGGCGCCAGTTGTTTGCCAAACACCATCTTCTGCAAGCGTGGCAGTTTCTGGGTGATCTCAAAGGGGCGCACCCGGGTTGGTGCAGGTCTGGCGCCGGTGTGGTTGTTGGATGTGTTCATCACGGTTGGGGCCTTGGCCATGCAGGAAGTCCTCGCCTGAATTTCGGTATGGGAGTAAGCTAATTCAAGCAATTACTTGAATTCAACTTGCGTTTGAGGATGGCATGCGCCGACAGCCGAAACAGCGCCGTTCCCGGGAGATGGTGGACCGTATTCTCGAGGCGGCGGCTGCCACCCTGGTAGAGCGGGGCCTGGAATACACCACCACCAATCACATCGCCGATCAGGCGGGGGTCAACATTGCCTCGCTGTACCACTACTTCACCAACAAGGAAGAGATCGTTGCAGCGGTTCTGGAGTGGCAGGCGCGTAAACTGATGGAAGGATTCACCCGGCAGCAAGTCGAGCTGGATCTGGCGCGGTTGCCGTTACCGGTGCTGGTGCAGACGGCGTTGATGTTCACCCTGCAGACCCTGCGCGCCGATCCGGTGGTACGGGAACTGGCCAAGCACTGGAACCAGTTGTCCCCCCAGTACGCCATGTCTCTGCTGGAGCAGCAGTTGCTGGACATCGCCATGACCTGGTTCCGGGCCAATTATCGCGACTACCCGTTGGAGGATCTCCACGTGCGGCTGTTCGTGCTGATCAATTCGTCCATGGCCACGCTGGCGCGCTACCTGGCCACACCGCCGTCCATGGTGATGGTCAAGGATGCCCAGATCGTGGCGGTGATGACGGACATGATTGTGAAGACGCTAACGCCAGAGGGGGAGGGCTGAGGCAGGTGTGGCGAGAATGGTCGGAAGTCAGAAGTCACTGGTCGGACGTCAGACCAGTCCAGCCCCGCCCCTGCTCCCCAACGCAGAAACGCCCTCATCCCTTACCACCCTGCGATCTTTCATCCAGTCGTCGCTGAGTCAGATTGATGGCGCTATCGCCCACGGCGACCCAGAAATGCGCCACGTCTTCCACCAGTTCATCCAGCGACACCTCAAGGTTTCCGTCCAGCCAGCTCACCACGATCTCGATGGTGCCGCCGATCAGCATGGCGGAACCCACCTTGGCAATAACGTGGGGCTCGTCGGCCTGGTGATACTCGATACTGAAGGCCGACAAGGTCTGCGCCAGTGTCTTGATGACGTCCTGCCGGTGCTTCAACGCACCGGGATTATCGTTGGCCAGACTGAACAGAATGCGTGCCCGCCGAGGATCGTCCACGAGCCATCCGATACTGGCGCGTAACGCCTGGGTGGCCAGTGGCAATGTCTCCTTGCCTTCCTGCAAACCTGAAAACACCGCGCTCTGCCCCACCTGAACCAGCTGGCCGGTCAGGTCGTTGATCAAGGCCGCGGCGAGCGCATCGAGATCCTTGAAGCTCTCGTAGAAATAGCGCTTGTTCAGGCCCGCATCCTGGCAGAGCTGGTGGATGGACAGCCCCTTCCAGCCGCTCTCCGAGGCTTTTACGAAGGCGGTATCCAGCAGGGTCTGACGGCGATTCTGAACTCGGGTGGCGGCGGATTCGCCAAGAAAAGGGCGTTTGGGATGTGACATGGGGGTGGCCTGGCTCCGATGTGCTCATCTTATAAAGCGAACGTCTGGCCCTCAAGGCGGTGTTGACTCGCTGAAGCGCCTGAATCTAATATTGGTACAGGTCTGTACCAAAAAAAATTTTGCGCAACATCGTCATCGTGATGGAGAAAAGTATGAGCGTGGCAGTCACAACCCGGGCATCGAAAGTGCCGATATCGGATCAGGCATATGTGGACAGCCTGAGGAAGATGCATGTAACACAACCGTCCAAGGCAAAGGCGCTGGCCTGGGAACTGTTTCAGGAATTGCAGAAACCGGCCCAGCAATACCGTCTGGCCGGCGTGTTTGCAGAAGGCTCGGCGCCGGAGTCTCCGGACGGGGATTGTGAAGGAATCAACATGAACCTGTACGGCAACCCGGTGCTCAGAGGGCTGGATTATTTGATTCGACTCGGCCGGATGCTGGGCGGTATGGGTTGGGCGGGAAAAACCTTCAATACCGACGGCACGGGTTATAACCGCCTAACGGGCAGCACAAAAATAGCCGCCATGGCGGTGATGCCGCACTACAAGTTGCGCAAGATCAATGGTGAACTTATCGGGTTCGATTTTTACCACTGCATTGATAATTCTCCTGTGGCGCCCAACATTCCGGTGCGATCTCTCAACTACGCATCGCCCGAGCACAACAACCCGCTGATCCTGCCCAAAACCCGTGATGAAATCGTCGAGATTGTTCCGGATGTGTTTTTGGGGCGCGTGCTGATCCGCGATGACTTTGGCTGGAATCTGTCCGGCTACTTTGGTCTGCGCTACCCCGTGGGAGGTTGAGTCATGGCGATTAAACTGGACGGTGCGGTGGTGTGTGTCACCGGTGCGGCGCGGGGGATCGGCAAAGCAACGGCCAGCGCACTCGCCAAGCGTGGCGCCCGGGTGGTGCTGGGCGACATTGATGAGGTGGAAGTAAAAAAAGCGGCCAAGGCGATCGGTGGCGGTGCGCTTGGGGTAAAACTGGATGTGGCAGACCCCGCGTCTTTTTCCACCTTTCTGGCTGCGGCGAAAGACTTGGGGCCCATTGCCTTATTGGTGAATAACGCCGGCATCCAACGCACAGGACGCTTTATTGATCAGACCCTGGAGAGCCAGCACAGGGAAATCGCCATCAATCTGGGTGGCGTGATTAACGGCATGCGGCTGGTGCTGCCGGACATGCTGGCGTCGGATTACGGTCACATCGTCAATGTGGCGTCCATGTCTGCCAAAATGACGCTGCCAGGTGTGGCGGTCTACACCGCCAGCAAGTTTGGTGTGGCCAGCCTGTCCCGCTCTGTCCGTACCGAGATTGCGGATTCCCATGTCAGCATCACAACGGTGATGCCTTCGGCGGTACAGACGGAATTAACGGCAGGGTTGAATATTCGCGGTGTGCCCGCGGCCAAACCTGAGGCGGTGGCGGAAGAAATTGTGGCCTCTTGCGCCCATGGGAAATCGGAAATTACCGTGCCCCGCTGGTTGTCTCCGGTCTCTGCCATCGAAGAAGTGTTGCCAGAAAGCGTTGGTCGTTTTTTCAAAAAACTGGCCGGCGCGCAGAACCGCTTGCTCCATGATTCTGCTGCCTCCCGCGCGTATCAGGATCGGGTTTCGAAGAATTGATCCATTAGTGAAAAGGGCCGGGTAGTGCCACTGCTGTCCCACAGTGTCATGAAAGTCATGGGGAAGCGGAGGCGCTTTCTCTTGTGGGAGCTTGCTTGCAAGCGATGGAGACGGCGCGGAGGCCGAGGTTTATTCGCGTGCAAGCACGCTCCCACAGCCAGGCCTTGATGTTTTGGCGTCTCGCGTGCCGCATGTGATGCTATACACGTGAGGGAAAGAAATTGGTGGGCCCACCAGGACTTGAACCTGGGACCAATCGATTATGAGTCGACTGCTCTAACCAACTGAGCTATAGGCCCGGAGAAAACAGAGGGGCAATAAAATGCCGGCCGCCGATTATTCGGGGGCCGGCATTTTTTTGCAAGGCTTACAGGTCGCCGTCCAGGAAGCTGCGCAGGTGTTCGCTGCGGCTCGGGTGGCGAAGCTTGCGCAGGGCCTTGGCTTCGATCTGACGGATACGCTCACGGGTCACGTCGAACTGCTTGCCCACTTCCTCAAGGGTGTGGTCGGTGTTCATGTCGATACCGAAGCGCATGCGCAGGACCTTGGCTTCACGGGCGGTGAGGTTGGCCAGCACTTCGCGGGTGGCTTCTTCCAGGCCCAGCGAAGTGGCGGAGTCCACCGGGGATTCCATGTTGCCGTCTTCGATAAAGTCGCCGAGGCTGGAATCTTCATCGTCACCGATGGGGGTTTCCATGGAGATCGGCTCTTTGGCGATCTTCAGTACCTTGCGGACTTTGTCTTCCGGCATTTCCAGGCGCACGCCCAGTTCTTCCGGGGTCGGCTCGCGGCCCATTTCCTGCAGCATCTGACGCTGTACCCGGTTGATCTTGTTGATGGTCTCGATCATGTGTACCGGAATACGGATGGTGCGCGCCTGATCCGCGATGGAGCGGGTGATAGCCTGACGGATCCACCAGGTGGCGTAGGTAGAGAACTTGTAGCCACGACGGTATTCGAACTTGTCCACCGCTTTCATCAGGCCGATGTTGCCTTCCTGAATCAGGTCGAGGAACTGCAGGCCGCGGTTGGTGTATTTCTTGGCGATGGAAATTACCAGACGCAGGTTGGCTTCCACCATTTCTTTCTTGGCGCGGCGGGCTTTCGCTTCACCAATGGAGATGCGACGGTTGATTTCCTTGATGTCGCCAACCGGCAGACCGATCACTTCTTCAATGGTGATGATCTTGCGCTGGGCACGCTGAATGTCTTCTTTGACGACGCTCAGCTTGTCGGCAATGGCTTTGCCTTTTTTGGTCTTGAGCTGGGTGTCTACCCAGCCCATGTCGGTTTCATTGCCCGGGAACTGCTTGATGAAATCCTTGCGATCCATGCCGCCGCGGCGGATGGCGCTGCTCATGATCTGACGCTCGAACTTGCGCACCAGATCCAGGTTGTTGCGTGCACCGACCAGCATTTCGTCATAGATGCGTGGCACCAGCTTGAACAGGGTGAAGTGTTCAGCCAGGGCTTCGAGAGCCTTGGCGGAGCTGGCGTGGTCGCGGCCGTTGCGCTTCAGGGAACGCTCGGCTTTTTCGTGCAGCTTTTTCAGCAGCTCGAAACGCTCGGCAGCCAGTACCGGATCGAGGCCGCCTTCATCTTCATCGGAATCATCGTCGTCGTTGCTGTCGTTGTCGTCAGCATCGTCGTCTTCTTCTTCCTTGTTCTTTTCCTGTTCCTTCTTGGCTTTTTCCGCGAAGGTAGGTTCCTTGTTGGCGTTGGTGGCAGCTGCCCCATCGTCATTGGGATCCAGGTAACCGGCAATGATGTCGGTCAGCTTGCGTTCTTCGTTTTCCACGCGGGCGTATTCGTCGATCAGCATGTCGACGGCACCGGGCCAGAAGGCCAGGGCGTGCATTACTTCGCGGGTGCCTTCTTCGATGCGCTTGGCGATTTCAATTTCGCCTTCGCGGGTCAGCAGCTCCACGGTGCCCATTTCACGCATGTACATGCGCACCGGGTCGGTGGTGCGGCCGGGTTCGCTTTCTACGGAAGCGAGTACCGCGGCAGCTTCTTCAGCGGCAACCTCATCGGTGCTGTCGGCACTTTCATCGATCATCAACTGGTCGGCGTCGGAGGCCTTTTCGACCACGGTGATGCCCATGTCGTTGATCATCTGAATGATGTCTTCCACCTGGTCGGTGTCGGTAATGGACTCCGGCAGATGGTCATTCACTTCGGCGTAGGTCAGGTAACCCTGTTCCTTGCCGAGGGCAATCAACTGCTTCAGCTGGGATTGCTGCTGCTGCTTCTGACTTGTCATGCAATTAAGCCCGTCTCGTCGTGCTGAATGGCCCGCCGCTCCCTGCGGGGTGCCTCCAGCGTGATGGTGGCGTGGGAAAACGGCGTATTATACCGGGAGATGGGGGTTACGGCCAGTAATTGCAAGGGCTGGAGACAGTGAACCGTTAACAGTGAATAGTTAACAGTTGATTGAAAATCAAAGGCTTGTACTGCGGGAGGGGGCTCCGCGGTGCCGGGGAGAGGTTGGAAGGCGGTGATCCTGAGGGCCGGCCATGCTCCTTTCCTCCAAATTTGTGATTCACCCTTTTCAGGGCCGCTAGTGGAAGGGCTTGCGGGCGTGCTGGCGGGCTTCGGCCAGGGCTTTGTGCAGTTCCTGCCAGTGTGAGGCGTCGGGGATGCCGGCTTGTTCGACCTCTGCCAGCGCCGCTTCGAGTCGGGCCACTTCCAGCTGAGAGAGGGCGTCCTGCCACAATCGGGTCGCCATGGCTTCTTCCATGGGCGGTTTGAGGCTGGCCTTGAGCAACCTTGCCATGGTTTCGCCCTGTTCCAGGGCCATGAGTGCGCCCAGCAAGGCCGCAGGGCGATGGTTCTGGCGGCACAGACCCGCGACCTGGATCAGCAAATCAATGTGCGGGATGGGGAGTTGCTCAACCCCGTCGGGCAGCGGCTGTGCTTCGATGAGTTGCGGGTAGTCCAGCAGTACCAGCACCAGGCGTTCCACCATGGTCAGCGGTCCCTTGCGGCGGCTGCTGGTGTGACGAGGTGAGTGCCCCAGATCCTCCATGGGAGGCAGGTCATCTGCAGGGTAGAACGCGTCTTGCTCTGGTGGCGGAATGGCATCGCCCCACTCGGCGGGAGGGGGTTCCTCGCCCCAGCTCTGCTGGGTGGCTTGCGGGCGTGGCGTGGGGGCTGCCGGGGTCGGTTCCGGCTTGGCCGGTTTGAGCTGACTGAGCGATTCCTTGTCCAGCCGGGTGAGGCGGGCCAGTTCTTCTGTCAGCAGGGCGCGATAAACCGGGCCGGCCGGCTTGTCGAGATAGGGCAGGGCGAGCCGCGCCAGTCGTGCCCGGCCATCCACGGTATTCAGGTCCAGCCCTTCGGAGAGGTGGCGGAACAGGTAGGTGGACAGGGTATCGGCCTGGTCGGTGAGTGCGCGCAAGGCTTCGGGGCCCTGGGCTCTGACCAGGGTGTCAGGATCTTCGCCGTCGGGAAGGAACAGGAAGCGGACCTGCTTGCCGTCGTCCAGGGCCGGGAGCAAGGATTCCAGCGCCCGCCAGGCGGCGCGTACCCCGGCCTTGTCGCCGTCGAAGCAGAGGATGACCTCGTTGACCTGTCGGAACAGTTTGCGGGCATGATCTTCGGTGGTGGCGGTGCCCAGGGTGGCTACCACATTGGGCACGCCGTGCTGGGTCAGGGCGATCACATCCATGTAGCCTTCCACCACATAGAGGCGATCGCTGCGGTCGCGGCTCTGGCGCCATTCCCACAGGCCGTAAAGCTCCTGGCCCTTGTGAAAGACCGGGGTTTCCGGGCTATTCAAATATTTGGGTTTGCCGTCGCCCAGCACCCGGCCACCGAAGCCGATGGTGCGGCCACGGCTGTCACGGATAGGGAAGATGATGCGGTCGCGAAATTTGTCGTACACCCGGCCGGTGTCTTCACGGCGAACCAGTAGTCCGGCGGTCAGGGCCTGCTCCAGTGCGGACTCGGTGAGCGACAGGCCATTGATCAGGTTGTCGTAACCGGGCGGGGCGAAGCCTATCGCGAATTTCTTAGCGATCTCGCCACTCAGGCCACGATTTTTCAGATAGCTGACGGCCTTTTGCTTTTCCGGGGCCTGGCGAAGCTGCTGGCTGTAAAAACGCTCGGCGCGGCTCAGCAGGTCGTAAAGGGACTGCAGGCGGTCCTTGCGTTGTTTGTCTGCTGCGGTTTCCGGCCGGCTTTCCGGCACTTCCATGCCCGCCCGGCTGGCCAGCTGCTTGACGGCCTCCGGGAAGTTCATGTGCTCGTATTCCATCAGAAAGCCCACCGCATTGCCGGACGCTCCGCAGCCAAAACAGTAGTAGAACTGTTTGTCCGGGGCGACGGTGAACGAGGGGGTTTTTTCCTGATGGAACGGGCAGCAGGCGCTGTAATTGCGTCCGGTTTTTTTCAATGGCACACGGGCATCGATCAGTTCTACCAGATCGGTGCGAGCCAACAGGTCCTGAATGAAATTATCCGGTATTCGCGCCATGGGAATGATTTTGCCAGAAGGGCGGTTATCTAAACAGAAACAGGCGCGGAAAGGCAGTGAATAGTTAACAGCGAAACCGGGAAAAACAGGATGTCGGGTGTTGGCGGCTTAGCTGTTCAGCTTGGCGCGGACTTTGCCGCTGGCGGCGCCCATGTCGGCACGGCCTTGCAGTTGCGGCTTGAGAATGCCCATGACCTTGCCCATGTCCTGCATGCCGGCGGCACCGGTGCTGGCAATGGTTTCATCGATCAGGGTTTCGATTTCCGCATCGGTCAGCGGTTCGGGGAGGAATTCCTGGAGCACGGCGATTTCCGCTTCTTCCACTTCGGCCAGGTCGGCGCGATCGGCTTCACGGTATTGGGTCGCAGAGTCCTTGCGCTGTTTGATCAGCTTGTCGAGCAGGGCCAGTACACGCTCGTCATCGGGTTCGATGCGTTCGTCTACTTCAATCTGCTTGATCGCTGCCAGCGCCATACGAAAAACGCCAAGACGTGCCTTGTCTTTGGCACGCATGGCGTCTTTCATGGCTGCAGTGAGCTGCTCCTTGAGCGCACTCATCAGACGTCTCTACTCAGCGGTGCTTAGTAAAGGCGCTTGCGTGCGAGCTGCTCACGCTGCAGTTTTTTCAGGTGACGCTTGACGGCTGCGGCACGCTTACGCTTACGCTCTTGAGTGGGCTTCTCGTACTGCTCGCGACGACGCACTTCAGACAGGATGCCCGCTTTTTCACAGCCACGCTTGAAACGGCGCAGGGCCACGTCAAACGGTTCGCCTTCTTTCACCTTCACCTGAGGCATGAAGAATCACCTTCCTAGAAATTAGAGTTTATGGATTTGCTGCGGGCTCAGGTGGTCCCATATGCAGCGAGGGCGCGATTTTACCTGAGTGGGCGGGAAATGCAAATCTGTTGTGGTGGCGCTATCATGGCGGCGGATTTCAACGGACAGGCATCATGCGCGTATTGGGTATCGAATCAAGCTGTGACGAGACCGGGGTGGCGGTTTACGACACCCGTGAGGGGTTGCTGGGCCAGGCGCTGTTCAGCCAGGTGGACATGCATGCGCGCTACGGCGGCGTGGTGCCCGAACTGGCCAGTCGTGACCACGTGCGGCGGGTGCTGCCGCTGGTCAAGCAGGTGCTGGCCGAGGCCGATACCTGTGCCGATCAGCTTGATGGCGTGGCCTATACCGCTGGCCCCGGCTTGGCCGGGGCGCTGTTGGTGGGCGCCGGTGTGGCCCGTTCCCTGGCGTTTGGCTGGGGGATTCCCGCGGTGGAAGTGCACCATATGGAAGGCCATCTCCTGGCGCCCCTGCTGGAAGCGCGGGCGCCACAGTTCCCGTTTGTCGCCTTGCTGGTCAGCGGTGGTCACACCCTGTTGCTGGATGCCAAAGGACTGGGCGATTACGCGATTCTTGGCGAATCGGTGGATGATGCTGCCGGGGAGGCATTCGACAAGGCGGCGAAAATGATGGGGCTGGGCTATCCCGGTGGGCCGCGCATTGCCGCGTTGGCGGAAAAGGGCACTCCGGGGCGCTTCCGTTTCCCTCGCCCGATGACCGATCGCCCGGGGCTGGACATGAGTTTCTCCGGGCTGAAGACCTTTACCCTTAATACCATTCACGACCTGGGCGGGAAGGATGCCCTGAGCGAGCAGGATCGTGCGGACGTTGCGCTGGCGTTTGAAGAGGCCTCTGTCGATACCCTGATCATCAAGTGCCGCCGGGCCATGGAGCAAACCGGCTACACCCAGTTGGTTATGGCGGGAGGTGTCAGTGCCAACCGTTCCCTGCGGGCAAAGCTGGGTGAGCAGATGAAAAAGCGGGGGGTAGAGCTGTTCTACCCGGCCCCGCAATACTGCACGGATAACGGCGCCATGATCGCCTTTGCCGGGGCGCTTCGATTGCAGGCAGGAGAGTCTGCGGAGCTTCCCATCAAGGTGCGCGCCCGGTGGCCGCTGACGGAGCTGGCGGCGCTCTGACCGACCACCCTTGGCCCTGCCGCCGGAGCGCCGCCAGCGACGCTCCTGCTATTGAGGGCTAATCCTTCTTCTTGAATCCCAACTCTTCCCCGCGCAGGATTTTTTCCAGGTTACTGCGGTGGCGAACGATCATCACAACGGACATCAGCAGAATCGGCCAGAACGCCGGGTATAGCCAGGCGAAGATGCAGGCAGGGGCGACCACGAAAGCGCTGAGAGAGGCGATGGAGGAAATCCGGTTCAGGGCGAACACAGCGAGCCAGGTGGCGCCGGCCACCAGACCGCTGGGCCAGTGCAGGGCAAACAGCAGGCCGAAGGCAGTGGCGACGCCCTTGCCGCCTTCAAAACGGAAGAAGATCGGGTAGAGATGGCCGATAAAGGCGCTGGTGCCGGCCAGTGCGGCGACCAGAGGACCAAGTTCCAGCCAGCGGGCGATCAGTACGGGAATGACCCCTTTGAATACATCGCCCAGCAGGGTCAGGGCCGCGGCCGGCTTGCCACCGATACGCAGCACATTGGTGGCGCCGGGGTTGTTGGAGCCCTCAGTCCGTGGGTCCGGATAGCCGAACAGGCGGCAGACCAGAATGGCGCTGGAAATGGAGCCCATCAGGTAGCCAGCCACACATAATGCCAGCAGCCAAAACCACACGTCCTGTAATGTCCCTGCTTCCACCGGCTATAATCTCCATTCGTATCGCGGCATGCGGCCATATTGTACACATGGCAACCCGGTCGCCTGCGTTGCAAGCGTAACATCTGATTACCAGCAATGGGATGATGCCAATTCGGACGTCATGCTGTTGTCAGCGCCGAGAGGGCGAGTATGGACATCGTTTATATCAATGATTTGAAAGTGGATACGGTTATCGGCATTTTCGATTGGGAGCGCCGCATCCGTCAGACAGTTAGCCTGGATCTGGAAATGGCAGCGGACATCCGCAAAGGTGCCGCCAGCGATCACATTGACGATGCCCTGGATTACAAGGCAATCGGCAAGCGGGTGATTGCCTTTATCGAGGGCAGTGAATTCCAGTTGGTGGAAACACTGGCGGAAAAGGTGGCGCAACTGGTGCTGAGTGAATTTCAGGTGCCTTGGCTGAAATTGCGGCTTAGCAAGCCCGGCGCTTTGCGGGGATCGCGGGATGTCGGTGTCATTATTGAGCGGGGTGAACGTCCCCATGGGTAATTCCGCTGACACCCGGGTGTACCTGAGCCTGGGGTCCAATATTGATCGTGAGCATCATATCCGCTCCGGTCTGGATACGCTGGAAGCCGCCTTTGGTGAGCTGACCATCAGCCCTGTCTATGAAAGTGAAGCGGTCGGGTTTGATGGTGATGCGTTCTACAACCTGGTGGTGGGAATGACCACGGCCTTGCCGGTGGGGGCGTTGGAAACGCGGTTGAAGGCTATCGAAAAGGACCATGGCCGGGTGCGCGGCGAGAAAAAATTTTCCAGCCGGACTCTGGACATCGATATCCTCACTTACGGTGATGTGATCGGTTCGGTAGATGGCGTACAGCTGCCCCGCGATGAAATTCTCAAGCATGCCTTCGTATTGAAGCCGTTGGTCGATCTGGTGCCTGACGGACGGCACCCGGAAACCGGGCAGGCCTACCGGGATATTCTTGAGGGGAGCCACTTTGCTGCTCAGAAGCTGTGGGTGGTGCCATTCGAGCGATATTAGCTACGGGCTACGCTCGATTGGATAGAAAAATCCAGCCAGTTCCCGGGTTTTCAGAAAAACGGAAAAGCCTTCAGCCTCGCCAAGCTTGGCGATCTCAGATCGAGTACGGGCCATGCCTGGATGGCGAACCGAACCCATGCGAGGTATAGGCTCCAGGGCCTATACAGGAAGCGGCTTGCATGGCACCTGGCAGAATCCGCGGCCTCTGCAACCCCAGCCTGAATATCAGACCTGATAGATGCCGCGTTCGATCAAAATACCTCGGGTTTCATGCCTTGCTGGGCCCAACGATAAAAATCATATTCCAGTCGTGACAAGCCCCCGGGATACAGGTGGGCAATACGCTGCAGGTCGGGGCGCTGATCACTCTTCTCCAGATCCTGAAGCAGGCGCCGCAGGGTGCTGCGGCCTACCGGTTTCGACATCAGGAAAGCGGTGGTTCCCCACGCGACAGTGTAGGGAATGGCATTGAGCTGGTGAGCTAGACGTCGCCATTGCTGGTCATCCATGGACAGATACTGGCGCATGGTGATCAGGTTGCCGTCGTCCAGCCATTGTCGAATCCGTGCCTGGGCAGAGGGCAGGGCGGTGACGACGGCTTGCCCGTTGTCTTGCACTTTCAGCATCTGAAAATACTGTGCCAGACCTTCATGCATCCACACCGGGGATGCCGGAGACAATTGATACAGCAGCACGTGGCTGGATTCATGGAGGATGGTCTGGGCAACCTTGTCGTCATCGGCATCCCAGCGCCACACCGCAACTTCATTGGTGCGGGGCAGAAAGACGCCAGCATAGTGCGGGTTACTCTGGCCGATGCGAGCCTCCATCCATTTCCGGAAGTCTGCCTGCGCAGTGAATAAATACAGGTTTACCTCGGCAGTCCCGTTCAGATCCAGACCGAAGTCTTGACGGTAGCGTTGATAAATCGTCTCAATGGCACGCAAAGTCTGGTCGTGAAGGCCCTCCGGGAGGGTGAAATCCTGGTGGTGAACGTGAATTTGCAGTGGTGTCCTGGCGCGGGTGACGCGCGGGGTGATCACGTCGACCGGTTGTTGCTCGGGTGGCCTGTCTCCGAAGTGAAGTTTCCCGTCTGCGTCGCGCCACTGATAAATTTCTGCCTGTGCGGGCAGGATCGGCAATAACGATGCCAGAGCGAGCAGGACCGGTATTATCCGCAATGTTCTTTAATCCACTTTTTCGTGTTGTCGATGTCTTCGCTGACTTCCTGTGCCGATGCGCTTCTTTCCGTGCCGTCATCATTTACATATACAAAGCGGCTATTCAAACGTTTGAGGCGATCATTGGCTTCCTTGCACGCTCCCGCCATGGCTGCCCGCTCCTTGTCTTCCGCTTCCTTTTCGGCGTTGCGTTCGGTTTGTTCTACGTCGCGAAGGCGAAGGGTGCGTTGATGAATTTCATTAACGCTGTCGCCCTGGCCCAGTAGCGCAGGAGGAGTAATCTGAACCTCTTCATGATTTTCTCCGGCCTGCGGAGCCCGGTCGCCAAACTGCCAGTTGCCATTCTCGTCTTTCCAGCGGTAAATCTCTGCACTGACCATCGGTGGCCAAAGCAGTACGATTCCCATTAGCAGGATAATTCGTGTCATGGTTGCCCCAATAAAATAAAACGTTTTTATGGCCTTGAAGTACGCAATGCGCTATCTGCAGGCGCTTTTGTTATCCACCCTGGAATGCCAGTGATCGCCCGCCGTCCACGGCCAGGATTTGGCCAGTGACAAACCCGGCATCACGGGCAAGCCATGCCACGGCGCCTGCGATATCAGCCGGTTCTCCGCAGCGTTTAAGGGCGGTAGAGGCGGTGATCGCCTCTTGATTCATTTGTCCGGCTTCCGGCCACAGAATCGGACCCGGTGACACCCCGTTAACCCGAATATCCGGGCCCAGTTCTCTTGCCAGAGAGCGAGTCATCATTGCCAGTCCCGCCTTGGCCATGCAATACAGGGTATGCTTTTCGAGCGGTTTTTCTGCATACACGTCGACAATATTAATGATGGCACCCCGGTGTTTACGCAGTGAGGGCGACAAGGCCTGGCACAGCAAGTAGGGGGCACGCAGGTTGCTGTGCATCAACGCATCCCAGTCTGCATCGGTGGCCTCCTCAAGGGGGGTGGGATAAAAGCTGGAGGCATTGTTGACCAGCAAGTTCACTTGCCCAAACGCAGCCAGGGCATCACCACCTAACCGACGAACCTCGTCAGGTTTATCCAGGTCCGCCTGCAGAACTCGGGCGCTGTCAGGGCGAATACTATTAAGCTGGTTGGCCAGCGTGTTGGCCTGGGTATCACTGTTACGGTAATGAATGATCACCCGCATTCCTTGCTGGTGAAGGGTTCGGGTGATTTCAGCGCCGATACGTCGTGCGCTGCCGGTAATCAGGGCGACGGGGTCCATGATTGCTTGTACTCCATGATGGCGTGGATGCGCGCCTGGGTGATGGCCTCCCCCAGGGCCGGGCCTTGCAGTCCCTGCTGGCGCAGTGAGTCAATGTGGATATCGCGGGCGGCGTTTGCTGCGCCACGCAGATAATCCGCTTGGGGGTAATCTCTGTCTTCAAACCCCGTTCGGCCCCGGGCGTCTGCCTCACAAGCCCGCAGAAAGTCGTCCAGCCGTTCTGGACGTCGCAAGACATCCAGTGCCTTGAACAGTTTCCATACGGTGGTGGGTTTAAGTTCCAGTGCCCGGTGACAATGGGTGTGGAACTCCGCCACCAGCGCGGCCAATTGAGCGGTTTCCCGCGGCACTTTCAAGCGCTTGGAGACCTTGTTACTCAACCGGGCACTGCGAATTTCATGGGCAATGTGCCGTGGCCATTCTTCCTCGGGGGTTTTCCCCTTGCCGAGATCATGACACAGCAGTGCGTAGCGGGCGTGAAGGCTGAGCCCCAGCCGGGCGCCCTGTTGAAGGCACAAATACTGGTGTACCAGTGTGTCGATTTCAGGATGGTGTTGTTCCGGTTGCGGTACGCCATCCAGTGCTGCCAGTTCCGGGAACAGTACGGCAAGCGCGCCGCAGGCATGGAGTACCTGAAAGAACACCTGCGGATCGCGTTCCATCAGCGCGCGGCTGGTTTCTTTCCAGACCCGTTCTGCCACCAGATAATCCAGCTCGCCGGAGGCGACCAGCTGTTTCATCAGCGTCAGGGTGTCCTCCGCCACACGGAAACCCAGCCAGTGGTAACGTGCAGCAAAGCGGGCCACGCGCAGTACCCGTAACGGGTCTTCTGCGAAGGCCGGGGAGACATGGCGCAGCAGGCGGGCTTTCAGGTCTGCCTTGCCATTGAACGGGTCGATGACCTCACCTCCCGAGGCGCGTGCCATGGCATTGATGGTGAGATCCCGTCGTACCAGATCCTCTTCCAGGGTTACATCGCTGGCGGCATAAAAGGTAAAGCCGCCATAGCCATGGCCGGACTTCCGCTCGGTGCGGGCGAGGGCGTATTCCTCTTTGGTTTTCGGATGCAGAAAGACAGGGAAATCCTGACCCACGGGCTGATAGCCCTGTGCCTGCATCTCGTCGGGGGTAGCGCCGACCACCACCCAGTCCTTTTCGGTGACGGGCAGGCCGAGCAATTGATCCCGGACCGCACCGCCAACCAGATACATTTTCATCTTGTGCGCCTTTGCATTCTTGAGCAGAATGTTCGCATGCTTTCTATCGTACTGAAACTCAACATGCTGGTCGTCGACCGCTGTGCACGCAAATGGCGTGCGCAGGGACGGCGGCTGTCTGACTGATTCGTTTCAGTTCTTCAAGAAGGCCGCAGCGTCCCCGACCTGCGGCCTTCTTTCGTTTTGGGGGTTTGCAGGTCGGTTTTAGTCGCGGGTAACGAGTTTCGAGTTGCGAAAACCTTTAAACCCTCGAGGTTTCAGATTTTCGTCACTCGCTCCTCGAAACTCGCGTCTCTCAAACCCAGGAGAACGAAATGCCAACCCTGGCAGCGTATTTGATCGTGGTAGCGGTGTGGGCAACCACGCCGCTGGGGATTAAATGGAGTGGTGACGCCATGGCGCCACTGGCGGCGGCCGGTGTGCGTATGGGGATTGCTGCGCTGCTGGGGCTGGTGTGGTTGTGGTGGAAGCGTCAGCCGTTGCCTCTGACTCCCCGTGCCAGGGCAAGCTATCTCGCTGCGTTACCGGGAATCTTCGGGGCCATGGGTTGCAGTTATATGGGGGCAACCTATCTGCCCTCGGGGCTGGTCTCGGTGATCTTTGGTCTGGCGCCGTTGTTGTCAGGGCTGATGATGCAGTGCCTGCCGGGCAGCGTGCGGTTGAATGCCTGGCACTGGGGGGGCTGCGTGCTCGGGCTGCTGGGGTTGATGCTGGTGTTTGATGAAAGCCTGGCACAGCTGTTGGCAGGGGGAGACATGGGAGACCGCGGCATTGGGCTGTTGTGGATGCTGACGGCGGTGACCCTGTTTGCCGGTAGCGGTATCGCCGTGCAGCGGGTTGGGGCCGGACTGCAGCCGATGCAGCAAACGGTGGGCGGGTTACTGATATCGTTGCCATGCTATGCCCTTGCCATGGCGGTTACCGGTCAGGCGCCCGTGTGGAGTGGGGATGTCCGCGGACTCTCTGCCATTCTTTACCTTGCAGTGTTTGGCTCATTGCTGGGTTTTTACTGCTACTTCCAGATCCTGTCGCGGCTACCGGCGGCGACGGTGGCGTTGGTGACCCTGATTACCCCGGTGTTGGCGCTGTTGCTGGGCAACCTGTTCAACGGTGAAAGTCTGGGCGTGATGGTGCTGGCGGGCGCGCTGCTGATTGTGCTGGCTCTGTCGCTGTTTCTGCTGGGCGACCACAAGGTTCGTCGGGCAGTGAAACGCCTTGAAGCCAGCAGAGTGGCGGCATAGCAGTGGCGGGGCCCCTGGTTGGGGGCCTCCGCCTCACATCACGGTAATGGGTTCGGTGACGGGGGGCATGGAGTAGCTTTCCGTCACGGTGCCGTTTTCCACACTTTCCAGGTGCACATCGAATTTCCACAGGCGATGCAGGTGGCGTAACACTTCCGTGGCGCTGTGTTCATCCAGGGGGCGGCCATCACTGCGCTGATGACGAAGGGTCAGGGCCCGGTCACCATGAAGGTTGGCGCTGACAATCTGGATGTTGGGTTCCTGAATGCTCAGATTGTATTGCTCTGCCAGTGCATCGCGGACTTTCTTGTAGCCGGTTTCGTTATGAATGGCAGAAACTTCCACGTAGTCATTGCGATCATCGTCCATGATCTGGAAGAACTTGAAGTGGCGAATCAGGCGCGGTGACAGGAACTGCTGGATAAAGCTTTCATCCTTGAAGCTTTCCATGGCGAATTTGACGGTTTGAAGCCAGTCGCTGCCGGCCATCTCCGGGAACCATTCCCGATCCTCATCGTCCGGATTTTCGCAGATGCGGCGAATATCCTGGAACATGTTGAAGCCCAACGCATAAGGGTTCATGCCGCTGTAAAAGGGGGCAGAGAAAGGCGGCTGGTAGACCACCTGGCTATGGTTCTGGAGGAATTCCAGCATGAAGCCGTCGGTCACCTTACCCGCGTCGTACAGGTCATTGAGGAGCGTGTAGTGCCACAGGCAGGCCCAGCCCTCGTTCATTACCTTGGTCTGACGTTGCGGGTAAAAGTACTGCGCCATCTTGCGCACAATACGAATGATTTCTCTTTGCCAGGGTTGTAGAAGCGGGGCGTTCTTTTCCAGAAAATAAAGCAGGTTTTCCTGGGGCTCAGCCGGGAACCGGGTCGCGGCTTCACGGGTGCGGGCTGCCGGTTGCAGCTGGGGGAAGGTGCGCCACAGTTCTGATACCTGTTTTTGCAGAATATCCTCACGCTCGCGCTGGCGCTTGCGTTCTTCAACGGCGGAAATCGGCGAGGGACGCTTGTAGCGGTCGACGCCATAGTTCATCAGGGCATGGCAGGAGTCGAGGGTTTCTTCCACCGCAGTGACCCCGTGACGTTGCTCGCAATCGGCGATGTAGTTACGCGCGAACACCAGGTAGTCGATGATGGATGACGCATCCGTCCAGGTTTTGAACAGATAGTTGCCCTTGAAGAACGAATTGTGTCCGTAGCAGGCGTGGGCAATGACCAGAGCCTGCATGGTGATACTGTTTTCTTCCATCAGGTAGGCGATACAGGGATCGGAATTGATGACGATCTCGTATGCCAGGCCCATCTGACCGCGACGATAGCGGCCCTCGACTTCAACGAACTGTTTCCCGAAAGACCAGTGGTTGTAGCCGACCGGCATGCCCACTGATGAGTAGGCATCCATCATTTGTTCAGAAGAAATGACTTCGATCTGATTCGGGTAGGTATCCAGCCCGTACTTGTTGTGGGCAATGTCGGCGATGGCTTTGTCGTAGTCTGCCAGCAGTTCGAAATTCCAGTCAGACCCTTCAGACAGATACGTCATGCTTCTTCCATCCTTTTCTTGAAGAGTTGCCGAAACACCGGGTAAATCTCACCGGGCTCATCTATCTGTGCGATGGAAAAGGCGCCGGGATGTCGAGCCATAATGGTTTCGTAATGATCCCATAGCGCCTGATGGGCCCGCGGCATGACTTCCACATAGGAGAAATACTGCATTTTGGGGAGCAGTTCTTCTTCAATCATTTTGGCGCAGGCGGGAGAGTCGTCATTCCAGTTGTCACCGTCGGAGGCCTGGGCGGCATAGATGTTCCACTGATCGACCGGGTAGCGCTCGTTGATGATGTCCCGCGTCAGTTTCAGGGCGCTGGAGACGATGGTGCCGCCGGTTTCCCGGGAATAGAAAAACTCCTCTTCGGTAACTTCCTTGGCACTGGTGTGATGGCGGATGAACACCACCTCGATCTGGTCGTAGTTGCGTTCGAGAAACAGGTACAACAGCAGGAAGAAACGCTTGGCCAGGTCCTTCATGTCCTGATTCATGGAGCCGGAGACATCCATGATGCAGAACATCACCGCACGGCTGACCGGTACCGGCTCCTTGATATGGTGGTTGAAACGCAGGTCGACGGTGTCCAGGTAGGGGATGCGTTCCACGCGTCGCTCCAGCCGGGCAATCAGCTCGTCCAGTTCCTGAAGTCGTGCCTGGCGCTGCGGAGACTGATCCTGCTGTAGCAGTGTTTCGCGCTCTTCCTTCATGTCACGGATGCGGCGTCGAGTGGCGGCGGTCAATGCCCGGCGGCGCATGGAGGCCTGGCGCATGGACCGGACGATGTTGATCTTGGCGGGCATGCCCTGGCTGACAATGCCGCCGTGGCGGGTCTTGAAGACCTGGGCGCCTTCAAGGTGGCGTTTCACCAGGTTGGGCAGTTCCAGATCTTCAAACAGGAAATTGAGAAATTCCTGCTTGTCGATTTCAAAGGCAAATTCATCCTGACCTTCACCCTGATCACTGGCGTCACCTTCACCGCTTCCCTGGCCGCCTCCGCCTTCCGGGCGTTTGAAGCGATCGCCCTGATTGAACTCCTTGTTGCCCGGGTGAACGATGCTGCGCTGTCCGCCGGGGCCATGGTGAAAGATGGGCTCCGAGAGGTCCTTTTGCGGAATGCTGATGCGCTCACCTTGCTCCATGTCCTGAATGGAACGGCGGTTGACCGCATCGTTGACGGCCTCACGAATGTGCGAGCGATAGCGGCGCAAAAACCGTTGCCGGTTCACTGTACTTTTTCGCTTGTCATTGAGGCGGCGGTCAATGATGTAGCTCATTCGTTTCTCCCGACTTCGCCGACGGCGACGAAGGTGCCCCGCTTGAGGCGCACGTCGTCGCCGTCGGTTCGCGCCTCAAGCGGCGCGCTGCAGCGGCGTTACTGCGCCTTTCTCACACGCAGATACCATTCGGATAGCAGGCGTACCTGCTTCTCGGTATAGCCGCGGGAGACCATTCGTTGCACAAAGTTGTTGTGCTTGCGCTGGTCGTCCTCACTGCCCTTGGCGTTGAATGAGATGACGGGCAACAGGTCTTCCGTGTTGGAGAACATCTTTTTCTCAATCACGTCTCTCAGTTTCTGGTAGCTCAACCAGCTTGGGTTCTTGCCGTGGTTGTTAGCGCGGGCTCGCAGTACAAAATTCACCACTTCGTTGCGGAAGTCCTTGGGGTTGGAAATGCCTGCGGGTTTTTCGATTTTTTCCAGGTCTTCGTTGAGCGCCTGACGATCGAAAATTTCGCCAGTATCCGGGTCACGGAATTCCTGATCCTGAATCCAGAAATCCGCATAGGTGACGTAACGGTCGAAGATGTTTTGCCCGTACTCGGAGTAAGACTCCAGGTAGGCGGTCTGAATTTCCTTGCCGATGAATTCCACATAGCGCGGCACCAGGTATTCCTTGATAAAGCGCCGATACTGCTCGGATTGTTCCTGAGGGTATTGCTCCTGTTCGATGCGTTGCTCCAGTACATGGATCAGATGTACCGGGTTGGCCGCCACCTCGGCGTGATCGTAGTTGAACACCTTGGAAAGAATCTTGAAGGCAAAGCGGGTGGAAAGTCCGTTCATGCCCTCGTCTACGCCGGCCATGTCGCGATATTCCTGCATGGATTTGGCATGCGGGTCCACATCTTTCAGGTTCTCGCCGTCGTACACCCGCATCTTCGAATAGATACTGGAATTTTCCGGTTCTTTCAGGCGGGTGAGGATGGAGAACTGCGCCAGCATGTGCAGGGTGTCAGGGGCGCACTGGGCATCGCGCAGGCTGGAGTTTCTCAGCAGCTTGTCGTAGATCTGCACTTCTTCGGTGACGCGCAGGCAGTAGGGCACCTTGACGATATAGACGCGATCGATGAAAGCTTCATTGTTCTTGTTGTTACGGAAGGTGTGCCATTCCGCCTCGTTGGAGTGCGCAAGAACAATGCCGTCATAGGGGATGGCGCCGAGGTGCTCGGTACCATTGTAGTTGCCTTCCTGGGTGGCAGTGAGCAAGGGGTGCAATACCTTGATTGGCGCCTTGAACATTTCCACAAATTCCAGGATGCCCTGGTTGGCCCGGCACAGGCCACCGGAGTAGGCATAGGCATCCGGGTCGTCCTGAGCGAAGTCTTCCAGTTTGCGGATGTCCACTTTGCCGACCAGTGCCGAGATGTCCTGGTTGTTCTCATCGCCGGGTTCGGTCTTGGCTACGGCCACCTGATCCAGAATGGAGGGGTAGCGTTTTACTACCCGAAACTGGCTGAGGTCGCCGCCAAATTCATTCAGGCGTTTTACTGCCCAGGGTGACATGATGGTGCGAATGTAACGGCGCGGGATGCCGTATTCTTCTTCCAGAATCGGCCCGTCCTCTTCCGGGTCGAACAGCGACAGGGGGGAATCGTTTACCGGCGACCCCTTGATGGCGTAGAAGGGCACGCGCTGCATCAATGCCTTGAGCTTTTCGGCCAGTGAAGACTTGCCCCCGCCGACCGGGCCGAGCAGGTAAAGAATCTGTTTCTTCTCTTCCAGCCCCTGGGCGGCGTGGCGGAAATAGCTGACGATGTTTTCAATGACTTCTTCGAGGCCGTAGAACTCATCGAAGGCGGGGTAGCGGCGGATCACCTTGTTGGAAAAGATGCGTGACAGTCGGGGGTCCTGGGAGGTATCGACCATTTCCGGTTCGCCAATGGCCATCAGCATACGCTCCGGGGCGGTGGCGTAGGCGCTGGGGTCGCGTTTGCACAGGTCCAGGTACTCCTCCAGCGACATTTCTTCTTGCTGGGTCGCTTCGAAACGGTCCTGGTAGTGGCGGATAATGCTCATGCCGGCTTCCTCCTGCGGAACCTAAATTGTCACAACGAAACTACATTGAGGGTGATTCCTTGTTAGTGAAAATTACGTGTAAATAAATGGGAAAACGATGTCGCTGAGTATCGCTGCCAACGTCATCAGACAGCTTTAGGATGTAACCAAACCGCGCAGCAAGTCAAAGGGAAGCGAAAAGATTTTTGCCAAAAAAAGGATGAAGTGTAGGGATGTCGGGCTGGGCGTCACGTGGCCTGCAGGCTGCGCGGGTTTTTGAAAAGATTTTTTGAAAATCAGCAGTGGCACTGAATTCGTGTGAGATCGTCCAGCCGCAATGCCGTCAGGCTGCCGCCCCAGACACAGCCGGTATCCAGTGCGTCTACCTTGGCGACCCCGGTATGGCCCTCGAGGGCGGCCCAGTGGCCAAACAGCAGGCGGGTGCCGGTGGCTTTGCGCTGTGGGTGCAGGAACCAGGGTAAAAAGCCGCGGGGGGGAGCGTCCGCTTCGCCCTTGGTGGTCAGATCCAGTTCTCCGGCGGTGTTCACGAAACGCATTCGGGTGAAGTGGTTGGTGATCACCCGCCAGCGGTCGGGGCCGGCAAGGCTGTCGTCCCAGCCTGCGGGCTGGTTTCCGTACATATGGGCGAAGAACTCGCCGCAGCGATCGTCTTTCAGTACCGCCTCCACTTCTGCGGCGCGGCTGCGGGCTTCAGCCAGGGTCCACAGCGGTGGAATGCCGGCATGGGTGAGGGTGGCGTTGTGCTCGGCGAGATCGATCAGCAGCGGGTGCTGTTGCAGCCAGCCCAGTAATTCGACGCGATCCGGGGCATTGAGGATCTCTGCAAGGGTGTCCTTGCGCTTGCTCTCGGTTGCGCCGTGGGCTACCGCCAGCAGATGCAGGTCGTGGTTGCCCAGCACGCTGTGCACATTGTCACGCAGCTGATATACCCGCCGCAGGGTGCCTAGCGAATCCGGGCCGCGGTTGATCAGATCCCCGGCCAGAAACAGCCGGTCACGATCCGGGTTGAAAGCGATTTTTTTCAGAAGACAATCAAAGGCTTCCAAACACCCCTGCAGATCCCCAATAGCGTAATCGCTCACCCGACCTCCCCGACTGCAGGCCTGTTGCGTGTTGCGTGTTGCGTGCTGGCGTTATCAATGAAGTGCATGCGGTACAGCAAGGGTGAAGGCCGGAATGTCTGCATCAAAATGAATGCCATCTTCGCCAATCATCTGGTAACTGCCACGCATACTGCCGACTTCGGTTTCCAGTACTGCGCCGCTGGTGTAGCGGAAGCTCTGCCCGGGTGCCAAGTGCGGTTGTTCGCCGATCACGCCTTCGCCGTGGACTTCCTGAACACGCTCTTCCCCATCGGTAATCACCCAATGACGGGTCAGCAGTCGGGCACTGACGGTGCCTTCATTGAGGATGGTGATGTGGTAGGCAAACACCCAGCGCTGGCTGGCCGCGTCGCTCTGGTCGGCAAGGTATTCGGTTTCCACGGTAACCCTGATCTGGTGGCGTGGGTCACTGGGGGGCCGGTGGCTGGCGGTCATGGGTGCTCTGTCTCCCGATGCTGGCGGTGATGGTGCGAAGAAATCAGCTCTGTGGCGGGCTGAGATTGGCCAGTGCCACATAGTCGGCCACGGACAGTTGATCCGGGCGCAGGCCAGCATCAATGCCTGCGGCCTCGAACTGCTCCAGGCTAACCAGGGATTTTAAACTATTGCGGATCGCCTTGCGTCGTTGTGTGAAGGCCTGAGCCACCAGGCGGCGCAAATGGTCTTCATCGTCGGCAGGGTGCGGCAGTGTCGGGTAGGGCAGCAGCCGTACCACGGCGGAATCCACCTTGGGGGGTGGGCTGAAGGCGCCCGGTGGGACAAAGAACAGGTAATCGGCCTGGCAGTAGTACTGCACCATGATCGACAGGCGCCCCCAGTCCCGGGTGCCCGGGCTGGCTGTGAGCCGGTCCACCACCTCCTTCTGCAGCATGAAGGTCATGTCGCTGATGGCATCGGACTGGCTGAGCAGGTGGAAGATCAAGGGGGTGGAGATGTTGTAGGGCAGATTGCCCACGACTCGCAGGGGCTTGTCCGCCGGCTTGAGGGTACGGAAATCGAACTTCAGGGCATCGCTCTCATGAATGCTCAGGCGGTCAGGGGTGTTTTCCTGGCGCAGCAGAGTAATCAGGTCGCGGTCCAGTTCCACCACGTGCAGGTGTGGCAAATCTTCCAGCAAGGGGTAAGTGAGGGCGCCACGCCCGGGGCCGATCTCCACCACGGTATCGTCCTGCTTCAGGTCCAGGGTGCGGACCATGCGGTCGACCAGATTGCGGTCGTGCAGGAAGTGCTGGCCGAAACGCTTGCGGGTGCGGTGTTCTGTCATGTCATGGGTCCTGTGGGGTCGCCAGATTCAGCGCCAGGCGGGTAGCAGCGACCAGGCTGCCAACCTTGGCCTGGCCGGTACCTGCCAGCTCGAAGGCGGTGCCGTGGTCCACGGAGGTGCGGATAAACGGCAGCCCCAGGGTGATGTTGATAGCTTCGCCAAAACCGGCGTACTTGAGTACGGGCAGGCCCTGATCATGGTACATGGCGAGTACGGCATCGTGCTGGTTCAGCAATGCAGGCTGAAAGGCGGTATCAGCGGGCACCGGGCCAGTGAGGGTAAAGCCCTGCTGGCGCAAGTGCTCAAGTGTAGGGATGATCACGTCCAGTTCTTCGCGCCCCAGATGGCCGCCTTCCCCGGCATGGGGGTTGAGGCCCAGCACCAGAATGCGTGGCTGCGCAATGCGGTACTTGTTGACCAGATCATCGCGCAAAATGGTGAGAGTGCGGGTCAGGCTATCGGGGGTGATAGCGGCGGGGACTTCACTGAGCGGAAGATGGGTGCTGGCCAGCGCCACACGCAGGTCGCGGGCTGTCAGCATCATCACCACCCTGTCTACGGCGGCTTGCGCAGCCAGAAACTCGGTATGCCCGGTAAAGGCAGGGTCGGCACCCTCGCAGATCACGTTCTTGGCGACCGGAGCTGTCACCATGGCCGAAAAGGTGCCGTCCAGGCAGCCACGGGCGGCGCGGGTGAGCATATCCAGGGTGCCCTGGCCGGTGGCCGGGTTGGGTTGGCCTGCGGTCACCGGGGCGCCGGCGGGAGTGTGCCACACGCAGACAAAATCCGGGGTCAGCGGGTCACGAATGGCGGGGTCGCCGGGCTGCCAGTCACCCAGGGAGGGTGTCTTGCCAAGCAGGGCGGCCCGTTGGCTCAATACGGCTTTGTCACCAATCAGCACCAAGGGCTGCTCTGGAAACAGAGCGGGCAAGGCCAGAGCCAGATCCGGACCGATACCGGCCGGGTCGCCGCAGGTAATGGCAATGGGACGTTCTGGTGTCAGACGTCCGGCGTCCGACGGCTGGCTCACAGGCGAATATCCACGTAGGACTCGCCGCGTTTTTCCTGAATCCAGGTTTCCAGTTCTTCTTCGAAACGGCGCTTCTGAAGCGCCTGGGTTGCCTGCATACGGCGGAATTCGTCGCTCATGTCCGTATCGCGAATGTCGTCGACGCGCAGGAAATGCCAGCCGTACTGGGTCTCAAAAACGGGCGACAGCTCACCCGTCGGGGTATTGAGCATCATGTCTTCGAATTCCGGCACCATTTCACCCCTGTTGACCCAACCCAGTTCGCCGCCATTACGGGCGCTGCCCGGGTCATCAGAATGCTCGGCTGCCACCGGGGCAAATTCACTTTGCCCGCTGGCGATCTGGTCGTGCAGGCGCTGGGCTTGCGCGTGGGCCTGTTCACTGTTGGTCAGGGCGTCGGTCTTGATCAGTACATGGCGCACCTGATACTGGGTCACTACCTTCTCGGCGCCGCCACGGCGGTCGATCATCTTGAGAATGTGAAAGCCGGCGCCAGAGCGAATGGGAGCTGAAATCTCGCCCTTTTGCAGTGAAAGGGCGGCTTCGGAGAACAGGCTTGGCCACTGGGCCGCCGGTCGCCAGCCCAGATCACCGCCTTCCAGGGCCTTGGGGCCATCTGAGACGGATACCGCCACTTGCTGGAAATCTTCACCGCCGGCAAGGCGATTCTCAACGTCCTGGGCCTTGGACTGGGCAGCCTGGACGTCTTCCGGCGATGCGCCACCGGGTACGCGAATCAGGATATGGCCGAGGCGAAAATCTTCCTCGAACATCTGCTTACCCATCTCGGAGCCCAGAAAACGGTCCACTTCACGGTCTGTGATGCGGATACGGGAGGCGACACTGCGTTGCTGCAGGCGGGAGATGATCATGTCTTCGCGGATCTGCTCGCGGAACTGGTTCCAGTCGTAACCGTCTTCACGCATGGCGGCGGCGAAGTCTTCCAGGGTCATACCGTTCTGGCGAGCGATGCCCGACATGGCCTGGTTGAGGCTGGCATCGTCCACCTTGATGCCTGCGCGCTCTGCCAGTTGAAGTTGCACCCGCTCGGTGATCATGCGGTCCAGCACCTGTTCGCGCATGATGGCGGGAGGGGGCAGTTGCTGGCCCTTGTCCTGGAACTGCAGGGCGATCACGTTGATGCGCTCATCCAGTTCGCTGGCCATGATGGCGCCATCATTCACGACAGCCACAATGCGATCCAGCATCTGAACTTTAGCCTGGCCCAGTACCGGAAGGGACAAGGCCATGGCCAGCATCAACCAGCGCAGGGCGCTGGTGGGGTGAATGCTGCGTGCAGCGTGCAGCGTCTGGTTATTCATACTCTCTCCTGTATCCCGGAATACTGCGTTCCAGCAAGGAATCCACCTGGCCACCAAAGCCGCCCAGGCCGATCATCTGAATCTGGAACCAGACGGTGCTGTCGGCTTCCAGATCGCCGTCGCCATCGTCATCAGTGAGCTCACGCTGACTGAGCAAGCGCAGTTTCCAGCAGCAATTACGATATTCTGCCCCGGCCATGGTCTCCAGGGTGCGTTCATTGTCCAGGTCGTACATCCAGCGTCCGACAATGCGCCAATGGCGATGTACGGGCAGGATGGCACTTATTTCCGATTGCTGGATATCGTCGGCGGGGCGGTCGTGGAAGCCCATGTTGAAAATACGCCGTTCGCGGTCGTTGTAACCGATCTGGAAGTTGGAGCGTTCCCGCTCATTAGCCTCCAGATCCCATTGTGCCTCAGTGTAGAGGTACCAATCGTTGGCAAAGTTCCACCGCAGGTCACCGACCAGAGGGGTCTGGTCGTCGGTGGGGTCTTCCAGGGAATCCTCGGTGAAGACCTTGCGATCATCGAAGTAGAACCCCTGGGCGGCCCGCAGACGCAGTTGTTCCCTGCCGCTGGCATCGTGGAGGAAACGACTGGTCAGGCCCACGGCCAGCTTTTCTTCATCGCCGATGCGGTCGTAGCCGATAAAGCGATTTTCCCGGAACAGGGAATTGTAGGAAAAGGTCACTTCACGGGTGTCGAAGTTGGGCAGGCTGTCCTGTTCTTCGAAGGCGACCTTGTTGACGAACAGGCGAGGTTCCAGGGTTTGTGTGAAGGCGCTGCCGAACCAGTTGGTCGGACGTTCGAACACCAGCCCGGAGTCCAGGCTGGCACCCCAGGTGGTCATGTCCGGGTTGTCTTCCTCGGTGGCATCCACGCTGTCGAGCTTGTACTGGGTGTGATACAGCCGCGCGCGGGGTTCGACGAACCACCAGCTGTCCTGCAGGCGCATGCTCAGGGCGGGAGCCACATGGCCACGCAGGCCAGAAGCTTTGCCGCTGTCGTCGGAGCTGCTGCGTTCGAAGGCGGTCATGTCCGATAGCCATAGCCCCTTTACCGGGCCCACCAGCGTCGGGTCGCCGGTGATTTGCAGCTGTGGCAAGCGGCGGTAGGGCAGGTCTTCATCGGCCAGCGTCGGGTCGATGGTTTGCCAGGACTGCATGCGCCCCAGTACCTGCCAGGTGCGACCGTAGTAGCGTGCTTCAGCCAGCCGCGGCAGGTGAGTCTGGGAGCTGATTTCGAGGCCGGTATCCAGATCCTTGAAGTAGAAGTCATCGGATACGTAGTTGAAATCGGTCTTCAGGTTCCAGCGCCCTACATTCCCCAGATGCGACCAGCGTGCCACCTGCCGGTTTTCATCATCGAACTTGCGGTCGTTGAAAAGAATGCCGTAGCTCACTTCCCCCTCACCGTAGGGGGTCAGGTAACGGAACTCCGTGTCCGCGCCACTGCCACGACCGTCGATATAACGCGGAGCAATAGTGGCGTCCATCTGAGGGTGAAGATTGATGTAGATCGGCTGCGAGATATCCAGTCCGTTGTCATCACCCAGTGCGATGGTGGGGAACAGCAGGCCGGTCTTGCGCCGGTCATCAATCGGGAAAGTGATCCAGGGTAGCCAGAATACCGGGGTGCTCTTTACTTTCAGTACGACGTCATTGGCTTCGCCCCAGCCCTTGTCCCGGTCAAGGAAAATGCGTTTGCCGTGCAGTGACCAACCATTGGAACCGGGTTGGCAGGTGGTATAGCTGCCGTTGGTAATGGTGGTGGTCGTGTCGGTCAGGAAGATGTAATCCGCACTGCCTCGGGAGGACAGGTCAAACAGGGAGTACCGCACCCCCTGCAGGCTGCCTTCCCGGCGGCTGGTTTGACCGCTCATGCTGTCGGCAATAAAGGTCGCTTTATTGCTTTCAAGGCGCAGGCCGCTCTCCAGTTCGTATTTACCGGTAGACTGATCCAGCTGGGCGACATCTGTGGTGATACGGCGGCCGGGCTGTTCAATCAGAACGTCGCCGTCCAGTGAGATCAGGCCGTCCTGGGTCAGGGTGGAATGGTCGGCGGTGACTACCGTGTCGCTCCCTTCCACCGGGATCCCCACGGCCGGGTTATAGTAGATGCCGCCGCACCAGTCAGGGATCACGCGCTGCTGCACCGCAGGGAACGTGGCCATTTGTTCGCGGTCCACCCAGTTAAGGTCGTTATCCGCGTTGCTGGCCCCGGCGATGAATAGCAGGGCGGGTATCAGAATTCGTTGTGTGGGCAGTGGCATCGGCTGCTCAGAACAGGTAAAAAGGCCGTTTTGCACAGACGCGGCTGTGCGTCTGTAAAAGCGGCAGTGTAATGGAACAAGGAAGGCAATGCAGCCTGATAAAAGTAAATCTGACGTAACCCCTGACCCGCGCAAGGCGGATCTGGACCAGTGGGTAAGCGCTTACCTTGGTGCGCAGGTGGTGGGCGAGACCGCCTCTGCCGATGCCAGTTTTCGCCGCTATTTCCGTTATCAGCACGATGGCCGAAGCCTGGTGGCCATGGATGCGCCGCCCAGTCACGAGGACTGTCGGCCCTTTATTGATGTGGCCGGGCGGCTGGACGCCGCCGGGGTGCATGTGCCGAAAATCGTCCATCAGGATCTGGCCCAGGGCTTTTTGCTGCTCACCGACATGGGCACCGAGACCTGGCTACATGCCCTCAACGAGGCCAATGCGGACCGCTGGTACAGCGCGGCCATCGATACCCTGATTACTCAACAGCAATATGCCGACGTGGCCGGGCTGCCGGTCTACGACGAGGCCCTGTTGCAGCGCGAGCTTGAGCTGTTCCCCCAGTGGTATCTGTTCCGCCACCGCGAGATGGTGGTCACCGGCGAGCTGCGTCAACGGCTGGACCGGGTATTTGACCGGCTCATCGATTCCGCCCTGGCTCAGCCCCGGGTGTTTGTGCACCGCGACTACATGCCCCGTAACCTGATGGTCTCCGAGCCCAATCCGGGTGTGATCGATTTCCAGGATGCTGTGGCCGGGCCGATTACCTACGACGTGATCAGCCTGTTCAAGGATGCTTTCCTGAGCTGGCCAGAAGCGCGGGTGTTGAACTGGCTGCGCGAGTATTTCGACAAGGCCACGGCGGCTGGCCTGCCGGTGCCGAAGGATTTTGACACTTTCCTGCGCGATTGCGATTTGATGGGCGCCCAGCGCCATATCAAGGTGATCGGCATCTTCGCGCGGATCTGTCACCGTGACGGCAAGCCCAAATATCTGGGCGATGTGCCGCGCTTCTTTGCCTATCTGCGCACGGTCATCGCCCGTCGCCCGGAATTGGCCGACCTGCAGTGGGTGCTGGACCAGCTTGAGGACAACCCGTGAAGGCCATGATACTGGCAGCGGGCTATGGCAAGCGCATGCGCCCACTCACCGATCACACCCCCAAGCCTTTGCTTCAGGCGGGGGGCAAGGCCCTGATCGAATACCACATCGAGGCCCTGCGGGATGCCGGCTTCGCGTCGCTGGTGATCAACAGTGGCTGGCTGGGCGACACCCTGGCCGAGGCGCTGGGGGACGGTAGCCGCTATGGCATTCCCATCGTCTGGTCTCACGAAGGCACCCCGCTGGAAACCGCCGGAGGCATCAAGCGTGCCTTGCCGCTGCTGGGCGACGCCCCGTTTGCCCTGATCAATGGCGATATCTGGACCGATTACGACGTGTCCCGGTTGCTCATCGAGTGCGATGATCCTGTGCATCTGGTGCTGGTGGACAACCCCCCGCACCACCCGCAAGGGGATTTTCATCTGACAGACACCGCCCGGTTGCGCGATAATACCGACCCGAGACTGACCTATGCCGGGATCGGCCGGTTTGACCCGGCCCTGTTCGCAGCGCTGCCGGAGGGCGAAGCCAAACTGGCCCCCGTGCTACGTCAGGCCATGGCCCGTGACGCGGCCAGCGGCGAGCATCATCGCGGCCAATGGTGGGACATCGGCACCCCGGAACGTCTCGACGAACTGGATCGATTGCTGACCCAACGCTGAGAACAACGTGTGTGGAACCACCACTCCCACAGTGACGGTACTGCGCCAACTGCACTATTGAGGATTTATCATGCCCAAGCAGGATTACCTGATTGCCCCCTCCATTCTGGCTGCCAACTTCGCTCGCCTGGGCGAAGAATGCGATAACGTACTGGCCGCCGGGGCAGACGTGATCCACTTCGACGTGATGGACAACCACTACGTGCCCAACCTCACCATTGGCCCCATGGTGTGCAAGGCCCTGCGCGATCATGGCATTACCGCCCCCATCGACGTGCACCTGATGGTCAGCCCGGTGGATGACCTGATCGGCATGTTCGCCGAAGCCGGCGCCAGCTACATCACCTTCCACCCGGAAGCCAGTCAGCACGTGGACCGCTCCCTGCAGCTGATCAAGAGCCACGGCTGCAAAGCCGGTCTGGTACTCAACCCGGCCACCCGTCCGGACTGCCTGGAATACGTGATGGACAAGCTGGACATGATCCTGCTGATGAGCGTCAACCCCGGCTTCGGCGGCCAGAAATTCATCCCCAACACCCTGGATAAAGTCCGCAAGGTGCGCGAACTCATTGATGCCAGCGGCCATGACATTCGCCTGGAAGTGGACGGCGGCGTCTCCGAAAAGAACATCCGCGAAGTGGCCGCCGCCGGCGCCGACACCTTCGTGGCCGGCTCCGCCATCTTTGGCAAAGACGACTACGCCACCGTCATCCAGCAAATGCGAGAAGAGCTCGCCCAGGCCTAACAACAAAGCCCTGTCGGAGCGCCGCATGAGGCGCTCCTGCCTCAATGGTTAGTCTCTTGGAACCTTCCTGCTCTTTGGCTGCCTCACCCCCTAAGTCAGCCATCGCTTTCGCGCCATGCACCGCCATTTCAGTTTCTCCTTTTCGTTTCCCGCCGTCCTGCTGTTCGCCAGCCTGGCGTCCTGTTCCCTTGTCCCTCCGGAACGCCAAGCCCCGCCCCCTGAGATCGTTGATGCCCCACAGGATCTCCCGTCCCGGCAGACCCTCATCCTCGATAGCCTGCTCGCCCAAAAAGAAGACTGGCAAGGCGTTCCTTACCGCTACGGTGGCCTTAGCTCCAAAGGCGTGGACTGCTCCGGCTTCGTCTACCTCACCTTCCTCTCGCAACTGAACATGAAAGTCCCTCGCACCACCTCGGCACTCATGGAGGAAGGCGAACCTGTCGCCCGCAACGAACTGGAAATCGGCGACCTGGTGTTTTTCCGCACCGGCCCGGGCAACCGCCATGTGGGTATCTATATGGGGGGGGATGAATTTATGCATGCCTCGGTAAGCAACGGCGTGATGCAGTCCTCGCTGAAAAACCCGTATTGGCGCGAGCGCTATTGGATGGCGAGACGGTTGGTGGAGCGGTAGCCCGCGCTCCGGTTTTCTTACGCTGGCAGTGTGTTTTGTAGAGGATGGCTTACATAAACAGGTAAGGGGTTGAGCTAAGGTTATCTCCCGAATTGGGGATTAGACTAAAGTTCACCGATGGGCACAGGTACCGCGCTCATGATGTCGTGTCGGGTGCTGGAGGGTTACTTCTTTAATGGCGGAGCTTGTCCGGCGCCCAAGAGTATCGAGGGGGCGCTCAAACGCAGACTTGAAATCCTTCATATCGCCAACGGCGAGCAGGATTCAAGGGTGCCTCCAGGAAACAGATCTGAGCACCTGAATGGAAAGTTGAAGCATTGGTGCTCGATTCGGGTCAACAAGCAATACCGCTTGGTGTTCACGTGGGATAAGGGTAAAGCGTTCGATGTATCTTGATCCCCATCAGTACAGGTGAAAGGTGACATCATGGTTGAAGCATTGAGGCTGCCAGCGCATCAGCACACCAGCGTGGGAGCCGTGCTCAAGGAAGAATTCCTTGAGCCCCTGAAGATTACTCAGGGGGAGCTGGCCAAGGCGATGGGCGTTAGTCGCAAGACTGTCAATGAGCTGTGCGGAAACCACCGCGGCGTCACGGCGGAAACCGCGTTTCTGTTGGCCAAGGTACTGGGCACAACCCCGGAGTTCTGGCTCAATCTTCAATACATGAATGACATGTGGTTGGCCATGCACAAGGAGTCCCTGGCCAAGAAGGTGGCTGCGGCCAAGTCGTTGGTTGCAGCTTGATTGGTGGCTGATCTTTCATCCAGCTGCAACATGAAAGACCTGACCTCTGTGTTCGAAGGATAGGTTCCGTTTTAGAGTTAACGCTTTATGCATCAGCTAGTGTTGTATTTTCTGGGTATCGTTTTCGCTTGGGGTCTTATGGAACTGCTGCTAAGACGTGGTTTCATGAAATCAACGAATGCGGCCTTGATGCTGTCTTTGTCGGCCATGATGGGTATTGTCCGTATTGTGGATTGGGAGATGAATTCTCCTGTCGTCAATGCAAGAACGGGCAAGCAGATCACCGCTGAAGACTTTTTTTTCATTAATGGGGGGGTGGTTTTATTTTGCTTTATTGCTTCGGTATTGCTTGAGATCAGGAAAAGGTCAAACTCATAGGTGCGGGTTGGGGAGAAAGTCTTGCATCGTGTGTGGAAATGGAAAATCAACACGGGATGCCGGTTTTCTGAAATCGCGCCGTAAGCGTGTATTCAGGGACAGCGTTAGCGCCGCAGCTTCACAAGCGTACGGCTGAGGTTGTTTCTTGCCGGCAACTCCAGTTTCTCCCTCAGCGCCAGGGTGTGATAAATCACCTGCGAATCCAGAAAACCCTGCAACACCGCACGACGCCCTTCCCCAAACGCCTCCTCCGACACAAAGGCATACTCTTGCCGAATCCAGACTTCATAGCAGTCATACAGTTCTGCATCCGAGCCCAGAATACCTAGATCAATATCTTGCAGTAGCGCCATGTCCATATCGGTGGGTGGGTGCGGGTGAATGGTAGCGAGGATGAGGGTGTGGACGCGATTTTTCTGATCCTTTGTGAGGGTGCTGCTCGCGAAATGCTCAGCGAACCAGTCGGCGCTGCGGGCTTCGTTGTCGCTGGCGCGGGGATCGTAGACTACGTCGTGAGCCCAGAGGGCCAATTCCACGGTCAGCTGATCGTCGGCCAGGTGGCGGTAGTGGTCCAGCCACTTCAGGCAGGCGGCTACGTGATCCAGGGTGTGGTAGTGGCGATGGGGTTCGCTGTAGAGGGTGGCCAGTTGTTGCCAGGTGGCATCGGGTTCGGGCAGCAGTGGGGCGACAGTGGTGTGCCATCGTTGTTGCAGTGCGGATACGGTGGTCATCCAGTTTCTCAAATCGTCTGGCGAGGCGATCTACTGTATCAGGAGAGTGAGGTTGGCGGGTTATTTAGCCAGCCCAGATCGGTATCGCGCAGCACCCCTTAAGGGACAGGCACGGTTATCGCTGCGATGACGGGGCAGGTAGTCGTGGAGCATCCAGGTGAGTGCCACTATCACCTCACATTCGCCATGCAAGCATGATTTATTCGCTTCGCTCACCCCTTCGGGGCCGCACTGCGTGCGTTACTCCGCTTCGCTCCGTTCCCACAAAAACCGTTAACTACTGTGTTCGGTGGTGATCGCGCCGCCAGCGACGCTCCTTCGGGGGCGTTGGGGAGTTAGCCCGCCTCCTCAAACGGCTTGCCGTTTTCATCCACAAACCGCACATCCCGCACCGTCAGCGGCTGCCCCTGCTGATTCTGGACGGTGACCGGGGCCAGTGGCTCGCCAGTCTGACGATCCACCAGCTTCATGCTGTCCTGTGCCCCATTCCAGCGTTCGCTCCACTGGCGCAAGGCGGTGACCACGGTGAACAGGTCACGGCCCTTGTCGGTGAGCCGGTATTCGTAGCGCTTGCCGTGTTCGCCCACATCCACGCGCACCATCACGCCGTTCTCGACCAGGCGGGAGAGGCGGTTGCAGAGGATGTTCTTGGCGATTCCCAGGCTGTTCTGGAAGTCCACATAGCGGCGGGTGCCCAGCATGGCCTGTTTCACGATCAGCAGGGACCACCAGTCGCCGACCTCGTTAAGAGCAGAGGCAACACAGCATCCCATTTCGTCAAAGCGTTTACGTGTCATGGCGCTAGTGTACGCCACAATGGTTGCAAAACGAAACCAAATAAGGTTTCATCGTGAAACCAAATTATATGGCCGGGCGCTTCCCGGCGAACAGAAGCGCTGATTCTGTTGATTTTTTGAAGACGAAATTCGGGAGAGTACCTATGAGCGGTTCACTGGATAGCCTGTTGCGTCCTTTTGAGCATAAATCACTGAAGCTGCGAAACCGGGTGGCCATGGCCCCGATGACCCGCACCTTTTCCCCGGGCTATGTGCCCAATGAGGAAGTGGTGGGTTACTACCGCCGCCGCGCCGAAGGTGAGGTGGGGTTGATCATTACCGAGGGTACCTTTGTGGGCCACAAGGCCGCCAATGGCTACGAGCGGGTGCCGGCGATTTATGGCGATGAGGCCATGGCGGGCTGGAAGAAGGTGGTGGATGCCGTGCATGAAGCCGGTGGCCAGATCATTCCGCAGCTGTGGCATGTGGGCGCGGTGCGCAAGGCCGGCATCGGCCCCGACAAGGAAGTGCCCGGTTATTCCCCGTCCGGGCTGTTCAAGCCAGGAAAGGAAAATGGTCATGCCATGACCAAGGAAGACATCCAGGACGTGATCCAAGCCTTTGCGGACTCCGCCAAGGCCGCCAAAGCCGTGGGGTTTGATGGCGTGGAGATTCACGGAGCCCACGGTTACCTGCTGGACCAGTTTTTCTGGGAAGGCACCAACCAGCGTGACGACGAGTACGGTGGCTCCATCGAGAACCGGGCGCGCATCGGCGTGGAGATCGTCAAGGCGGTCCGTGAAGCAGTTGGCGAGGATTTTGCCATCGTGCTGCGCTTCTCGCAGTGGAAACAGCAGGATTACGAGGCCAAGCTGGCCCAGACCCCGGAAGAGCTGGAACGCTTCCTGATGCCGTTCGTGGAGGCGGGCGTGGATATCTTCCATGCGTCGACCCGACGTTTCTGGCTGCCGGAGTTTGAGGGCTCTGATCTGAATCTGGCGGGCTGGACCAAGAACATTACCGGCAAGCCGGTGATTTCGGTTGGTAGCGTGGGCCTGGACGGCGACTTCCTCAACAGCCCGGAAGGCATGGGTGGCACCGCCAACCCGGCGGCGTTGGATGAGCTGACCCGACGCATGGACAACGACGAGTTTGACCTGATTGCGGTGGGCCGTGCCCTGCTGCAGGACCCCAACTGGCTAGTGAAGATGCGTGACGGCAAGGAAGACGAGATTGAGCCGTTTACCAAGAAAGCGTTGGGGAGTTTGAGCTGATAGCTATAAGCTTCAAGCTGCAAGCTACAGCGCAGGCTCGGGTCTGAAAGGAAGGAGGCCGCGTCCATAGGTTGGGTGCGGCCTTTTTCGTTGGTGTAGATGGTTATGTGGGAGCGGCGGTTCCACCGCGAAAAACGCCGGGCCACGGCTATCGTGGTCGAACGACCGCTCCCACAGTGCGGCTTTCCCGGGTTCGCGTGTTGCATGTTGCGTGTAGCCTGATGCGGTCGCGAAGCAACCCCAAATGAAGAGGCCGCGCCTGGAATCCGGGCGCGGCCTCTCTGGTTTCAGCTGAACGACGGCGTCAGTCCGCGTTTCAACTTTGAACTTTACACTTTCAGCTCTCTTCGCCCTGATCTTCCAGAGACTGGTTGATGGCCAGGGCCAGCAGGGTGCAGATGACGCCGGAGAGCAGGTACACGGTTACCGACAGCAGCCCGAATTTGGCGGACAGGCCCAGAGCCACCAGCGGAGCAAATGCCGCGCCGAACAGCCAGGCGAAATCAGAGGTCAGGGCGGCGCCGGTGTAGCGGAAGCGCGGAGCGAAGTTGGCAGTCACGGTGCCGGAGGCTTGTCCATAGGACACCCCGAGAAGGGCAAAGCCCAACAGAATAAACGTGTCCTGCATGGCGGGACTGCCGCCCATCAACAATGGGGTGAGCAGGCTGAAAATGCCGATCATGGCGGCCAGGGCCCCCACGGTGGTGCGTTTACCAATGCGGGCGGCGATCCAGCCGGAGCCAATGGTCGCCATGATTCCCACAAAACCTCCCAGAATTTGCACGGTCAGCACTTCTGCAGTGGTCTGGCTGCCCTGAAAGGCAATCCACGACAGCGGGAAGATAGTCACCACATGAAACAGCGCGTAGCTGGCGAGGGCGGCGAATGAGCCAATAAAGATGTTGTAGCCCTCTTTGCGCACCATCTCGGTGGTGCGGATCGGCTCCAGCTCACTTTCTTCCATGGCTTCAGTGTACTCCTCGCCCAGCACCAGACGCAGACGGGCAAACAGGGCCACCACGTTGATGGCAAAGGCCACGAAGAACGGATAGCGCCAGCCCCAGCCCAGAAAATCTGCGGCGCTCAGGCTGTTGTACAGGTACAGGAACAGGGCGCTGGCGATCACAAAACCGATAGGCGCGCCCAGTTGGCCGATCATGGCATACCAGCTACGACTTTCTTTGGGAGCATTCAGTGCCAGCAGAGAGGGGAGCCCATCCCAGGAGCCGCCAAACGCGATGCCCTGCATCACCCGAAACAGCGCGAGAAGGGCAATGGCGTAGCCGCCGAGCTTTTCGTAGCCGGGCAGGAACGCAATGCCGGCGGTGGCGGTGCCCAGCAGGAACAGAGCGGCGGTGAGCTTGATGCTTCGGCCCCACTGGCGCTGGATCCACATAAACAGCGCGGTGCCGAAGGGACGCGCCACAAACGCCAGGGCGAACAGCATGAAGGCGTAGAGCATGCCTTGCAGCTGACCGGTGAAGGGGAAAAAGAGCTGAGGGAAGATCAACACCGAGGCGATGCCGTACACGAAGAAGTCGAAGTACTCGGAGGTGCGGCCGATGACCACGCCCACAGCGATTTCGTTGGGAGCCACGGGGGCATGACTCTGGCCTTGAACAGGGGCCGGATAGGTATGGGACATGTTGTGCGCTCTTGCTCTACTGTTGTTATCGGTGCATTGATTTACGTCAATGCTCACCTAGGACTTTAAGCGCATGGGACAAAATGTCCAATACCCGCTTTGCAACCTGCTGGATAGAGTTCCCCCATCATAAACCAACCTGAAAAACGCCAATGCAATTAGTTAGATATTTGCGTGGAGCGTCGTTGACGTTGCTAGCGACCCTTCTGCTTTCCGGTTGTGACACCGTTGTGATGTCGCCTTCCGGTGATGTGGCCCTGCAACAGCGGGATCTGCTGGTCTGGGCCACCGTGTTGATGTTGCTGGTCATTGTGCCTGTGATCGTGCTGACCCTGTGGTTTGCCTGGCGCTACCGCGAGACCAATACCGAAGCGACCTACAAGCCGGAATGGACCCATTCCACGGTGCTGGAACTGGTGATCTGGTCTGTGCCGCTGATGATTATCATCGCGCTGGGGGCTATGACGTGGGTAAGTACCCACAAACTGGATCCCTACCGTCCGCTGGATCGCATTGATGCGCAGACCCCCGTGCCGGTGGGCCTGGAGCCACTCACCGTGGAAGTGGTGGCACTGGACTGGAAGTGGCTGTTTATCTACCCGGAGCAGGGTATCGCCACCGTCAATGAGCTGGCGGCGCCGGTGGATCACCCGATCCGCTTCAAGATCACTGCCTCCACCATGATGAATTCGTTCTTTATCCCGGCCATGGCTGGCCAGATCTATGCCATGGCGGGCATGGAGACCAAGCTCCATGGGGTGATTAACGAGCCGGGCGTCTACAAGGGCTTTTCCGCCAACTACAGCGGCGCCGGCTATTCCCAGATGAAGTTCGATTTCCACGGTCTCAGCGAGGCAGATTTTGATGCCTGGGTGGCCAAGGCCAAGGCCAGTGACAACGCGCTGGACCGGGAAACCTACCTGGAACTGGAAGCCCCGAGTATCGACGACCCGGTGACATTCTATGGCCAGGTGGACCCGACCCTGTATCACGCGATTTTCAACCGTTGCGTGGCACCGGGCCAGACCTGCATGGAAGACCTGATGTACCACAGTGGCATGGGCCAGCACGGCGGCCACCACGGTGAGGCAGACACCGGCCATGAGGGCCACGGGAAGCATGAAGGTCACGCTGGGCACGACCAGCATGGAGGCCATCATGACTAATACAGCATTCCTGATCGCTAACGCAGTAGGTGCCGCCCATGTTTGAGAACCTGGACCTGACCAAGCTGATCTTTGGTCGCCTTACCTGGGACGCGATTCCCTTTCATGATCCGATCATCCTCGGCACCTTCGCTGTGGTGGCGGTGGGCGGTATCGCGCTGCTTGCCGCGCTGACCCGCTACAAGCTGTGGGGCTACCTGTGGAACGAGTGGTTCACCACCATCGACCACAAGAAAATCGGCATCATGTACATCATTCTTGGCCTGGTGATGCTGCTGCGCGGCTTTGCCGATGCCATCATGATGCGTCTGCATCAGGCCATGGCCTTTGGGGATTCCACCGGCTACCTGCCGCCGCACCACTACGACCAGATCTTCACTGCCCACGGCGTGATCATGATCTTCTTCGTGGCCATGCCGCTGGTAACCGGGATCATGAACTACCTGATTCCGCTGCAAATTGGCACCCGCGATGTGGCCTTCCCGTTCCTGAACAACTTCAGCTTCTGGATGACCACCGGCGGTGCGGTACTGATGATGGTGTCGTTGTTCATTGGTGAATTCGCCAAGACCGGCTGGCTGGCCTACCCGCCATTATCGGGGATATTGCAGAGTCCCGGAGTCGGGGTGGATTACTACATCTGGGCGTTGCAGATCGCCGGGGTGGGTACGCTGCTGTCCGGGGTGAACCTGCTGGTGACCATCGTCAAGATGCGGGCGCCGGGCATGAGCCTGATGAAAATGCCGGTGTTCACCTGGACCTCCCTGTGCACCAACGTGCTGATCGTAGCCGCCTTCCCGGTGTTGACGGCGGTACTGGCCATGCTGTCCATGGACCGTTACCTGGATACTGCCTTCTTTACCAACGATCTGGGCGGCAACGCCATGATGTACGTGAACCTGATCTGGATCTGGGGGCACCCGGAGGTGTACATCCTGATCCTGCCGGTGTTCGGTATTTTCTCCGAGATCGTGGCCACCTACAGCCGCAAGCCGCTGTTCGGTTACACCTCCATGGTGTACGCCACCGTGGTGATCACCGTGCTGTCCTACCTGGTGTGGCTGCACCACTTCTTCACTATGGGCTCGGGGGCCAGCGTGAACTCGTTCTTCGGGATCACCACCATGATTATCTCGATCCCCACGGGCGCGAAGATCTTCAACTGGCTGTTCACCATGTTCCGTGGCCGCATCAAGTTCGATGTACCCATGCTGTGGACCGTGGGCTTCATGGTCACCTTTGTAATTGGGGGTATGACCGGGGTGTTGCTGGCGGTGCCGCCGGTGGACTTCGTGCTGCACAACAGCCTGTTCCTGATCGCGCACTTCCATAACGTGATCATCGGTGGCGTGCTGTTTGGTCTGTTCGCCGGTATTACCTACTGGTTCCCGAAGGCCACCGGTTACAAGCTGGACGAGTTCTGGGGCAAGATGTCCTTCTGGTTCTGGCTGATCGGTTTCTACTTCGCCTTCATGCCGTTGTACGTGCTTGGTCTGATGGGCGTGACCCGTCGTGTCAGCCACTTCGAGGACCAGTCTCTGCAGATCTGGTTCCAGATCGCTGCCCTGGGGGCGTTCCTGATCGCCATTGGTATTGCCGCCTTTATCATCCAGTTGGTGGTGAGCTTCCTGCGCCGCGAGAGCCTGCAGGATGAAACCGGTGATCCCTGGGATGGCCGTACGCTGGAGTGGTCTACCTCCTCGCCGCCGCCGCCGTACAACTTTGCGTTCACCCCGCAGGTGCACGATCTGGATGCCTGGTGGCAGATGAAGCAACACGGCTTCCAGCGCCCTGAATCCGGCTTTATCCCGATTCACATGCCCAAGGGTACCTGGGCGGGTATCGTGCTCTCCGGTATCAGTGTGGTGGTCGGGTTTGCCCTGATCTGGCACATGTGGTTGCTGGCAGGGGTGTCTTTTGTGGCCCTGATCGGCACTGCGATCTACCACACCTTCGATTACGACCGTGACTACTACATTCCGGCGGAAGAAGTAGAGCGGATTGAAGCAGAACGTACACGGAAACTAGCCAATGTCTGATACCACGATGACTGCTGCTGCAACCGACAGCAGCCAGAACGGCCAGCTGGAGTTTCTTGTGAAGGGGGATCATCACCCCCAGAACGGCACCCTGCTGGGTTTCTGGATCTACCTGATGAGCGACTGCCTGATCTTCGCTTGTCTGTTCGCCACCTACGGTGTGCTCGGCCGCAGTTATGCGGGTGGGCCTACCGGGATGGAACTGTTCGATCTGAACCTGATCGCCATCAGCACCTCGTTGTTGTTGATCTCGTCCATTACCTACGGCTTTGCCATGCTGCAGATGCAGGCCAATCGGTTGAAGGGGACGATGTTCTGGCTGGCCGTGACCGGCTTGCTGGGCGCCGGCTTCCTGGGGCTGGAACTGTATGAGTTTCATCACCTGATTCACGTAGGTGCCGGCCCGCAGACCAGTGGCTTCTGGACGGCATTCTTCGCGCTGGTGGGGACTCACGGCCTGCACGTATTCTTCGGCATCGTGTGGCTGGTGACCCTGCTGCTCCAGCTGAAGAAGCGCGGCCTGATCCCGGAAAACAAGCGCCGGGTATTCTGCCTGTCCATGTTCTGGCACTTCCTGGATGTGGTCTGGATCGGCGTCTTCACTTACGTTTATCTGATGGGAGTGCTGCCATGAGCGAGCATACACACGATCATGATCATCACGATGCAGACATTCCCCACGTTTCCCTGAAGGAATACCTGACGGGCTTCGTGCTGGCGGTGATTCTCACCGTGATCCCGTTCTGGTTGGTGATGGGCGGCGTGTTCGAGAGCTCTGCCACCACCGTCATGGTGATTCTGGGCTTTGCCCTGGTGCAGATTGTTGTGCACATGGTGTTCTTCCTGCACATGAACTTCCATTCGGAAGGCGGCTGGAACATGCTGGCCCTGATTTTCACGCTCATCCTGGTCTTCATTACCCTCGCCGGTTCCCTGTGGGTGATGCATAACCTGAACGTGAACATGATGCCGGGGATGATGGACTAGGGTTACGGTCATTCCCGCTGTGGGAGCTTGCCTGCAAGCGGTGCATGCCTCGCAAGTTAGGTAATCGCTTGCAGGCAAGCTCCCACAGGTTCTTAACCCTTCCTCCTTCCCCTTTCCCCACGTTTGAAGAGGCATGACTATGGCTCGTCGACGTCTTCTTGTTTTCCTGTTTCTGTTGCTGACGGCGTTGGCCTTTGTCGGCTTTATGGCGTTGGGTGTCTGGCAGGTAAAACGGCTGGCCTGGAAGGAAGACCTGATCGCCCGCGTCGATGCCCGGGTGCATGCCGAGGCCGTTGAGGCCCCTGCCCGGAAGGCCTGGGCAGAGGTATCCGAAGAGCAGCATGAATACCTGCATGTGCAGTTGAGCGGGCAGTATCGCGCCCAGGCGGTTGCACTGGTGGCCGCTGCCACGCAGGAAGGGCAGGGCTATTGGGTGATGGCGCCACTGCAGCGCAATGACGGCAGCTGGGTGTATGTGAACCAGGGGTTTGTGCCCCAGGCAGAGCGCGAGGCCGCCAGCAAGGGCGCCTATACCCCGGCGGGGCCGGTCACGGTGAAGGGGCTGTTGCGCCTGAGTCATCCGGGTGGTGGCGTGCTACGCGACAATGTACCGGCGGAAAACCGCTGGTATTCCCGTGATGTGGACGCCATGGCGGCGCAACAGGGGCTGTCCCCGGTGGCGCCGTATTTTGTGGATGCCGAGGCCGCTGGCGCGGGCCTGCCCGTGGGCGGGCTCACAGTGATTCAGTTCCGCAATAATCATCGGGTCTATGCCCTGACCTGGTTTGCGCTGGCGCTGGGGATGGTGCTGGCGGCCTGGTTGGTGCTGCGGGATTCACGCCGAAAGCGCTAAACTGGGGTCATGGAAACCATGTCATCTGCTCATTCAACCTCGTCGGCGTCTGCGCCGGGTCCGCTGTTTTCGGCCATTCGCCGCAACAGCGATGACATCACCGGACGCAAGAACCTGCAATTGCTGATCCAGCTGCGCTGGATCGCCATGTTTGGCCAGCTTGCCACCATCCTGGTGGTCAATTACGGCTTTGGCATTCGTTTGCCGGTGGCGCAAATGCTGGTGGTACTGTTTGGCCTGTTGCTGCTCAATGCGGTCAGTCTGCTGCGCCTCAAGTTGCCAAAGAGCATCGGTAATACCGAGCTGTTTCTGTCACTGTTGATCGATGTGGCGACCCTTACCATGTTGCTTGCGCTTAGCGGCGGTGCCACCAACCCCTTTGTATTCCTCTATTTGCTGCAGGTGATTCTGGGGGCGGTGTTGCTGGAGGTGTGGTCCACCTGGGTAATCCTGGTCACCACGACGCTGTGTTTTGGATGGCTGGCCTGGTACGGGCATCCGCTGCCCATGCCGCTGGATCATTCCAAAGGGCTGTTCAGCCTCTACATCGAAGGGATGCTGATCTGCTTTGTGCTCAACGGTGTGCTGTTGGTGATTTTCATCAACCGTATTACCCGTAATCGCCGCCAGCGTGATGAACACCTGGCCGAGTTGCGCCAGCGAGCCGCAGAAGAAGAGCATATTGTGCGTATGGGCTTGCTGGCCTCCGGTGCGGCCCATGAACTGGGCACCCCATTGGCGACCCTGTCGGTGATTCTGGGGGACTGGAAGCATATGGAGCCTTTCAAATCCGATGGTGATATGGCCCAGGAAATTGCTGAAATGCAGACCCAGGTACTGCGCTGCAAGTCGATCGTCAGCGGCATCCTGTTGTCCGCGGGTGAGGCCCGCGGAGAGTCGTCGGAAGAAACCACCGTTCGGGAGTTTCTGGATGAGCTGGTGGAGGAATGGCGCGATACCCGCCCGGTGAAGGATTTTATTTACCTCAACGATTTCGGTACGGATTTGAGTATCGTTTCCGATTCGGCACTGAAACAGAGTATTCACAACGTTCTGGACAATGCTCTGGAAGCGTCGCCGAACTGGGTCCGGCTGGATGTTCATCGCGAAGAGGAAACCCTGCTGGTATCAGTGACCGATCGGGGGCCGGGTTTTCCCGCGGAGATGCTGGATAACCTGGGGCGCCCCTATCAGTCCAGCAAAGGGCGGCCGGGCAGTGGACTGGGGTTGTTCCTGGTGATGAATGTCTTGCGCACCCTCGGGGGCAACCTGCGGGCCCGCAATCTGGTCCAGGGTGGGGCGCTGGTGACCTTGTCACTGCCGCTATCGGTCGTGACACTGGAAGAGGAGTGAGACGTGTCTGACGCAGTGGAAGAACGTTTGCTGTTGATTGTCGAAGACGACGAGGCGTTTGCCCGAACCCTGAGCCGGTCGTTTGAGCGGCGCGGTTACCGGGTGCTCCATGCGGACAGCCTGGAAAGCGCACAGGGTCTGCTGGCGGATCACGACCCCGGCTATGCCGTGGTGGACCTGAAACTGAAGGGCGACTCTTCCGGGCTGGCCTGCGTGCAGGCCCTGCATCAGCACGATGACCAGATGTTGATCGTGGTACTCACCGGCTATGCCAGCATTGCCACGGCGGTGGAAGCGGTGAAGCTGGGGGCCTGCCACTACCTTGCCAAGCCATCCAATACCGACGATATCGAAGATGCTTTCAATCGGGCCGAAGGCAATACCGAAGTGTCCCTGACCGCACGTGCCACTGATCTGAAAACCCTGGAATGGGAACGTATTCACGAAACCCTGGCAGAAACCGGGTTTAATATTTCGGAAACCGCGCGTCGCTTGGGGATGCACCGTCGCACGCTGGCTCGCAAGCTGGAAAAGCAGCGGGTGAAGTAGCCCTTACCGTAGGAGCGTCGCTGGCGGCGCGATTCTATAAGGTTGTTATCGCGTCGCCAGCGGCGCTCCTACAAAAAGAGGGGGGTGCGAAAAGCGATCACGCCATTCGATTGGCTATGGAAAGCCCATTATCTCAAGGAGGGAGACCATGACGGATGTACGCGTTAACCCCTATCTGAATTTTCCCGGAAATTGTCGTGAGGCGTTTGCGCTGTATGCGCAGGTACTGGAGGCCGAGATCAGTTTTCTGATCACGATGGGGGAGTCGCCCATGGCCGATCAGGTGCCGCCGGAGAACCACGATCATATTTGTCACATCAGTCTTGAGGCCGAAGGTCTTGTTTTGATGGGGTCGGATTGTCCGCCGGATCAGTATGACAAACCCCAGGGCACCATTATCAATGTGCAGACGCAAACCGCCGCACGGGCAGAAGAGATCTTTACCGCATTAAGCGATGGGGGCGAGACCCGCATGCCTATGGAAGAGACCTTTTGGGCGGAACGTTTTGGCATGTGCATCGACCGCTTCGGGGTGCCATGGATGGTCAACTGCGACAAACCCATGCCCTGACAGGTGCTGGACAAGACAGGTGTCTGTGCCGGCATGAGTTCGTATACTGCTGACCATGAGCCAGACACCTGCTTCCGATAACGGCATTTTTTTATGGATGACCTACCAGGCCATGACCCGCGCCGGGCTGGACTGCGCGGCCATTTTTGCCAGTGTCGGCATGCCGGATGAGCCGCCGGACCAGTCCGAGCGACGGATCAATTCTCCTCAACAGCGTTTCTGGGCCGCGGCGCAACGGGTGAGTGGCGACCCGGATATCGGGCTGCATATTGGTGAGCTGATGCCACCGTTTCGTGGCCAGGTGCTGGAGTACCTGTTTCTGTCCAGCTCCACCTTTGGTGATGGGCTGCAGCGGGCATTGCGCTATAACCGGCTGCTGACAGATGCCCTGCAATTGCAACTGCGGATAGAGTCCGGGGTGGCCATTCTTGCCGGGCTGGAACACTCCGAGCGCCATTATCTCGAGTGCGCCACCACCCTGGTGCTGCGTTTTTTACAGCAGGTCAGCGATGGGGAGTTTCGTCCCGATCGGGTGACGTTCTCCCATGCCCGGGGGGCCAGCGCCGAGGCGTATCAGCGTGTCTACGGTTGCCCGGTGGTGTTGGGGGCGGAAGAGGGGGCAATACATTTCGATGCTGCCCTGTTGGCGCGGTCGTCCCTGGCGGCGGAGCCGGAGCTGTTACGCGTGCATGAAACCCTGGCCGCCCGAAAGCTGGAGGATCTTGCGCGCCAGGATTTTCTGCATACGGTGGAGCAGGCGCTGGGTGGCTTGCTGGAGCAGGGGGGGGCGTCACTGGATGCGCTGGCGGAACGGCTGGGGCGGACACCGCGCAGCCTGCGCAGTGAGTTATCGGCGTTAGGAACCAGCTTCAAGGAGGTGCTGGCCGGTTACCGCGAGCGTTTGGCCCGGCGCCTGTTGGCTCGCACCCAGGAGCCGATTGACCAGATTATCTACCTGACCGGTTTTTCCGAACCGGCGGCCTTTACTCGGGCGTTCAAGCGCTGGACCGGCGAAACCCCCACCGCGTTTCGAAAACGCATGCACGCGGAACACCGCGATTTTTGATCCTGCTGACAGGGCGTTCTCCGCTGGCGATCAAAAGAGACACGGCCTGTGTACGGCATGATGGAGCCTCTGTCATTGTTATGAGGGTTTCCCATGCTTGGTTTTCCTGTCGCGTTGCTCACGGCCAATGCCTTTGAGTGGTATGCCCACAAGGTGTGGCTGCATGAGTATCCCCGCAAGCATCGCAACAGCCCTTTCTTCAGTCATATTCGCCATCACAAACGTGTGCGGCTGAACGGGTTCGAGGACGAGCATTACACGATGCCCATGTTCCAGGATCAGGAAATTTTCAACGAAAAGGTGGCCTTGATCGGGTTGTGTGCGGTGTTTACCCCGACGGTGGCAGTGGCGCCGTTTTTTACCGCGGGGATCTATTATTCCGCCTGGCAGTACTGGCACAAACACAGCAAGGCGCACCTGCAGCCTGAGTGGGCCCGTACCCAACTGCCGTGGCACTACGACCATCACATGAACACCCACCAGGATGCCAACTGGTGCGTTACCCGGCCCTGGTTTGATTACCTCATGGGCACCCGGGTGATTGGTGACGACAGTGTGGCGGAAACCAATCCGTTGGGTATGGCATTGCCCGGCTGGCTGGAACGGCCGGTGAATCGGGTGGCGCGTCGTTTGCTGCCGAAGGCGTTCCAGCGACTGGACGCCAATCGCCATAGTGAACACGGGCGTCGTCAGCGTGGCGAGGTGGAGGAGATCGCCGCCTAGACGAGGAGGCGCAACATCAGTGCAGCTGTTCTGGCGGCGGTGTGTAGCGGTGGGGCGGTAATTCGACTCGCTGCACGACGCCGCCCATGACGATGGTGTGGCCAGAATAGCGCTCGCCGCCGGTGACGGTGAACTCAAACCGGTAAATGCGGGTGATACGCAGTTTGTCATTGCCATCGCGTTGTAGAGTGAGCTTTTCCATCCCTACCGTGTCATCCAGGAATTCCACCTGTTCCCGCTCGCAGTATTTTCGGGTGTAGATCAGGGCGCGTTCACGAATACCGTGGGCGCGCCAGAACAGCGCCGCAATGATCACCACGGTGGTCACCAGCAGGATGTCCGCCAGATCCAGATTCATCGGCGCGCTCCCGGCAGGCCGCCGAACAGGCTATGCCACTGGGCTTCACTCAGGTTATCCAGCGTGTCCATGTTGCGTTCGGGAATGGCCTCTGGGTCCGGGTAGCTGGCCAGCCCGGCCTCCAGGCTCTCTTCGCGTAGCAGGTGCAGTATCGGGTAGGGGGCCCGGTTGGTGTAGTTGCCCGGATCGTCGGCCTCGGTATCGGCAAACTGGTAGGCCGGATGAAAGGTCGCAATCTGGAAGGTGCCTACCCAGTCTTCCTGTTCCAGCAGCGCATCGGCCAGGTCCAGCATGTCGTTGTAGTCGTAGAAGTCGTCCAGCTGGTCGGGAATGATCAGCAGGGTGGTATCGACGGTAGATGCTGGCGTTGTGGCGAGCATTCGCAGCTCGTCAAAGAGATCCTGCATCAGTGTTTCCACATTACGGCTGTCGCTGACCGCGAAGCGCACTTGCCCTTTCTGGAAAGGCTTGCGGGCGAAGGGGCACAGGTTGAGGCCGATCACGACCTGTTCCAGCCACTGGCGGGTCTGGTTGATGTAGCGGGTTTTTTCTACGTCGTTCATGCAGTGAAGCACTCTAAAGATGTCGTAGGGTGGATATTCCCGAAGGGACTTTCCGCCTCTGGGTGTTCATGGCGGAGATTGGCTGACGCCAATTTCCGCCCTACGGTCAGGTTGTATGCCCGCTCGTTGTGGGAGCGATGGTTCCATCGCGACATTGACGCATTGGCTATCGCGGTGAAAGACCGCGCCTACAGGAAACCTCAATCCGGTATTTCAATGGTGTCGCCCACTCTCACTACCCCGGTGGAGAGAATTTCACAACGCAGTCCGCCTCGCCCCATCAACGCCTTGATGATCTGGGTGGGGGTGAGCTCGCCGGCCAGCAGCTTGCCCACCACGGAGCAGGGCTCGCACAGTTCGATGCCGCGCACCCGTACCGGGCCGACCATGAACTCGCGTCCCTCCAGGGCGTTCAGGTCCACGCCCGTGGTGACAATGTTGCGGCGCAGCTGGTGAGGGTGTACCTCCTGACCGAACTCATGATTAAAGGCGTCCACGGCTTCGTGTCCGATCAGGGTGAGCTGTTCCTCAGGCTTGGTGTTCCGCTTGCAGTGGCGGTCGCCGACGATGCCACAGCCGGCACGCAGTTGTACCGCCTCGTGGCCTGTCATGGGCCCGCGGGATTCATCGGCAGTGTAAAGGGCGACAATGTTCATGGTTGGGAACGCTGGACGCCGTATGCCTGGCGCCAAACGCAAAAAGCATCCGGTTGAGGTTATGCGGTCTAGTCTACATGAGCGCAGCTTGTGTGGGAGCCTGCCTGCTGGCGAAATATCGCTTGCAGGCAAGCTTCCACAGCTGCAAGGCCGGCTCTCTGCCGGTGGGCGAATGTCTGGCGTCTGACGTTAACATTGACTACAATTTCGGCCATCGACCCCGTTTGAGAAAGGACGTCCCCCTTGGAGCGTGCCCTGATCAACAGCTTTGCTTTCCTGTCCGCACCCGCCAGCTGGCGATGGTGACGCTCCCCCTGTGTCTGCCGTAATGCGCTGACACGCCCTTTTTGCTTCTTTTTTCTCTACAATCGGCTTTCTCGACATCGGCCTGCCTGAAAAGGGTCGGATAAGGAAAAACCATGTCACCACAAGAACTGGATCGTTACGCCCAACAGGGCTTTACCCGCGTGCCCGTTGTACGCGAGGTGCTGGCGGACCTGGATACCCCGTTGACCGCCTACCGCAAACTGGCTCAGGGGCCCTACAGCTACCTGTTTGAATCTGTCCAGGGTGGCGAGCGCTGGGGGCAGTATTCCATCCTCGGGCTGCCTGCCACCGAGGTCATCCGCATTACCGGCAAGACCGTGTCGGTGAGCAATGACGACGGCACCCGCGAACAGCAAGTGGAAGATCCGATTGCCTGGATCGAACAGTATCGTCAGCACTATCAGGCTCCGGAAATTCCCGGTTTGCCCCGCTTTAATGGCGGGCTGGTGGGGTATTTTGGTTACGACAGCGTCCGCTACTTTGAACCGAAGTTGGGCCCGGCGCCGGGCAAGGATGTGCTGGGTGTGCCCGATATCCTGCTGATGCGCTCTGAAGAAGTGGTGGTGTTCGACAACCTGCGCGGGGCCCTGTACCTGATTGTCCATGTGGATCCGACGGCAGCAGGTGCCGCTGAACAGGCAGAGGCCCGCCTTGAGGCACTGGAGCAGCAGCTGCGGGCGCCACTGCCGGAGCCGGAGCATGTGGTGTACGGCGACCCGGTGGACGAGAGCGATTTCCAGAGCGAATTCCCCGAAGCCGAGTTCAAGGCCGGGGTCGAGAAAGTTCGCGACTATATTCTGGCCGGGGACGTGATGCAGGTGGTGCCGGCCCAACGGATGAGCTGTCCGTTCAAGGCCCCCGCGCTGGACCTGTACCGGGCCCTGCGTTATCTGAACCCGTCGCCGTACATGTTCTATCTGGACCTGGACGATTTTCATATCGCCGGTTCGTCACCGGAGATCCTGGCGCGGGCCGAGCAGGGCGCAGTGACGGTGCGCCCCATTGCCGGGACGCGCAAGCGCGGTGCCACGGTGGAAGAAGACAAGGCGCTGGAAGCGGACCTGCTGGCGGATCCCAAGGAAATCGCCGAGCACCTGATGCTGATTGATCTGGGCCGCAACGATGTGGGCCGTGTGGCCAAACCCGGCAAGGTGAGCCTGACAGACAAGATGGTGGTGGAACGCTATTCCCATGTGATGCATATCGTCTCCAATGTGGAAGGGGAATTGAAAGACGGCCAGGGGCCGCTGGACGTGCTCAGTGCCACGTTCCCGGCGGGTACCCTGAGTGGTGCCCCCAAGATCCGCGCCATGGAAATCATCGACGAGCTGGAACCCACCAAGCGGGGGGTCTACGGCGGGGCGGTCGGTTACATCGGGTTTAATGGTGATATGGACACGGCTATCGCCATCCGCACGGCGGTGGTGAAGGACGAGCGTCTCTACGTGCAGGCCGGTGCCGGCATCGTAGCGGACTCGGTGCCCCAGTCCGAATGGGACGAGACCATGAACAAGGCCCGGGCGGTATTCCGGGCGGTGAATCTGGCATTGGGTGGTCTCAACCTGGCAGACGGAGGGCAGCGGTAATGCGTGTCTTGATGATCGATAATTACGACAGTTTTACCTACAACCTGGTGCAGTACCTGCAGGAGCTGGGGGCCGAGGTGCTGGTACACCGCAATGACCAGATCACCATCGAGGACATCGAAGCGCTCAACCCGGACCGCCTGATGGTGTCTCCCGGGCCTTGTACGCCCAACGAAGCCGGCGTCTCCATCGCCGCCATCAAGCACTTTGCCGGCAAGCTGCCAATTCTGGGGGTGTGTCTGGGGCACCAGAGTATTGGCCAGGCCTTTGGTGGCAAGGTGGTGCGGGCCCGCCAGGTGATGCACGGCAAGACCTCGCCGATCCACCACAGCGGTGTGGGCATCTTCCGGGATCTGCCGTCACCCTATATCGCCACCCGGTACCATTCCCTGGTGGTGGAAAAAGACAGCCTGCCGGATTGTCTGGAGATTACCGCCTGGACCCAGAACGCTGACGGCAGCATGGACGAGATCATGGGTATGCGGCACAAGACCCTGCCCATTGAGGGGGTGCAGTATCACCCCGAGTCCATTCTGAGTGAGCACGGCCATGCCCTGCTCGAGAACTTTCTGAAAACCGCACAACAAGGGGACGCCGCATGAATATCCAGCAGGCGCTGGCCAAGGTGGTCGAGCAGATCGATCTCAGCGTGGACGAGATGCAAGAGGTCATGCGCCAGATCATGACCGGCGGCGCCACCGATGCACAGATTGGTGCTTTCATGGTGGCGCTGCGCATGAAGAGTGAATCGCTGGATGAAATCACCGGCGGTGTGCAGGTCATGCGCGAGCTGGTCACTGCGGTTCCGGTGCAAAACCGCCAGTATCTGGTGGATATCGTGGGCACCGGGGGGGACGGTGCCAACCTCTTTAATGTGTCGTCTGCCAGCGCCTTTGTGGCGGCCGCTGCCGGGGCCCGGGTGGCCAAGCACGGTGGCCGGTCGGTGAGCTCCAAAAGCGGTTCTGCCGATCTGCTGGAAACCGCCGGCATTGTGCTGGACCTGAGCCCGGAACAGATCGGCAGCTGCGTGGATAACGTGGGGGTGGGCTTCATGTTTGCCCCGAATCATCACAAGGCCATGAAATACGCGGTGGGGCCGCGCAAGGAACTGGGTATGCGCACCCTGTTCAACATCCTTGGGCCCATGACTAACCCTGCCGGGGTTCAGCGCCTGGTGCTGGGGGTGTTCAGTGAGAAGTTGTGTCGGCCGATGGCGGAAGTCATGGGACGTCTGGGGGCAGAGCATGTGATGGTGGTGCACAGCAAGGATGGTCTGGACGAGATCAGCCTGGCGACCCGCACCCATGTGGCCGAGTTCAAGAACGGTGAAGTCAGCGAATACACGATCACCCCGGAAGAGCTGGGGCTGGAGTCGGATTCGCTGGTAGGGCTCGATGTAACTGATTCCGCGGCGTCGTTGGCGCTGATTCGCGATGCGTTCGGCAAGCGCAGTAACGAGGCGGCCCGCAAGGCAGCCGACATGATCGCTCTCAATGCCGGGGCGGCTATTTATGTCAGCGGTGTTACCCGCTCTCACAAAGAGGGGGTACGCATGGCGGAAGACCTGATACACAATGGAGAGGCAGCGGAGCGCATGCGCGAGCTGGCCCAGTTCAGCACAGCCCTCACTGCAGCGGACTGACAAGGAGAACGGTTATGAGCACAGGCACCATTCTCGACAAGATTATTGCCCGCAAGCAGGAAGAAATCGCGGTGGGCAAGAACAACTACTCGCTTGGCGACCTGCAATCCATGGCGGAGAACCAGGGCAAGGCCCGTGGTTTTGCCAAGGCCCTGTTCCAGCGTATTCGCGACAAGCAGCCTGCGGTGATTGCCGAAATCAAGAAAGCGTCCCCCAGCAAAGGGGTGATCCGGGATGATTTCGACCCGGTGGCGATTGCCCGCAGTTACGAAGCCAATGGGGCAGCGTGCCTGTCGGTGCTCACCGACCAGGATTTTTTTCAGGGCCATGAAGACTATCTGCGTGCCGCCCGCAATGCGGTAAGCCTGCCGGTGATTCGCAAGGATTTCATGATCGACCCATGGCAGATTTTCGAATCCCGCGCCATGGGGGCCGATGCGGTATTGCTTATCGTGGCAGCGCTGTCCGATGACCAGCTGAACGAGCTTTATCACGCTGCCCAGCGCGCCGGCTGCGATGTGTTGGTGGAAGTGCATACCCAGCAAGAGCTGGAGCGGGCCGTGGCGCTGAATGCCGAGCTGATCGGCATCAATAACCGCAACCTGCACACCTTCGAGACCAGCCTCAGCACCACCCTGGCCCTGGCCGAGCAAGCCCCGGCAGACCGGTTGATCATCACCGAAAGTGGTATCCACACCGCCGATGATGTGAAGCTGATGCGCAGCAACAGCATCCACTCTTTCCTGGTAGGCGAAGCCTTTATGCGCGAAGAGGATCCGGGGAAGGCGTTGAAGGCGCTGTTTTTCAGTTAACAGTTAACAGTGAATAGTGAACCGCGTCGCGGGGTGCGAGGGTGTTAGCGTAAAGGTTCGAGGCCGCGTCCAAACTTTGGGTGCGGCCTCTATGCTTTCAGATCAGGATGGTGCCAATCCGCGACGCTGTTCACTATTCACGGTTAATTGTTAACTGCCTTTCAGCGCGTCCCGTAAACCACCATCGTCTTACCCTTAACCGACACCAGCCCCTGCTCCTCCAGGTTCTTGAGAACCCGGCCGACCATTTCGCGGGAACAGCCGACGATGCGGCCGATTTCCTGGCGGGTGACTTTGATCTGCATGCCATCCGGGTGGGTCATGGCGTCAGGTTGCTTGCACAGGTCCAGCAGTGTGCCAGCCACGCGACCGGTGACGTCCAGGAACGCCAGATCGCCCACTTTGCGGGTGGTGGCACGGAGGCGACCGGCAATCTGGGCGGAGACGGCGAACAGGATGTCAGCGTCTTCGCGGGCCAATTGCTTGAACTTGGAGTAGCTGACTTCCGCTACTTCACACTCGGTCTTGGCCTTTACCCACGCAGAGCGGGAAGGATCGTTTTCAAACAAGCCCATTTCACCGAAGAAGTCTCCTTCATTCAGGTAGGCCATAATCATCTCGCGACCGTCATCATCTTCGATCATCACGGTCACGGAGCCCTTCAGGATGTAATAAAGGGCATCCGATTCATCCCCCGCATAAATGATGGTGCTTTTCGCTGGGTACTTGCGTCGATGGCAGTTGGCCAGGAAATGGTCCAGATTTGGAATAATTTTATTGCCGTCAGTCATGGGCGCTCAGTCTTAAGCCAGAAAAATGTCTTAGCTAATAAGACTATGGATATTGCCTGTTTTTATCAGGCCTGCCAAGGGAACTGGCTCTCACTACCGATTATCCCGGCGTAGGCGGTCTCTGCAGGCCGATGACAGGRGGGGGCGGCGGGGGGAGGGGGCAGATTGTCGGCAGGAGCCCGAAAAGGGGTGGCGCAGGCCACCGGCTATGGTACTCTGCGCCCCCTTTCCGGGTGGCAAAAAGAGACGCTCATCCGGAGGCAAAATGCACCAGGAGAAAGCCATGAAAGCAGTGGTTCAATGGCAGGGCGAGGCCTGCTACGAGGGTCAGACCGAAAGCGGCCATCAGGTACTGATGGACGGCCCGCCTGATCATGGCGGCCAGAACCGTGGCCCACGTCCCATGGAGACGCTGCTGTTGGGTGTCGGGGGCTGTTCTTCCTTTGATGTGGTGCATATCCTCAAGAAGTCTCGTCAGGATGTGACCGACTGCCGTTGCGAACTGACCGCCGAGCGTGTCGATGATGTCCCTGCGGTATTCAGCAAGATTCATCTGCATTTCATCGTTAGCGGCAATAACCTGAAAGAAGCCCATGTAAAACGGGCAGTGGAGTTGTCCGCCGAGAAGTATTGCTCGGCCAGCATCATGCTGACCCGGGGTGGTGTCGAGATCACCCATAGCTATAGCATTGAGGCCTGACTCCGGTCAGGCTGGGAATTCCGGTGTCATGCCGGGGTGAGAGGTGGGGCGTTGTGTCGCCTCGCAGACAGGTAGCCGCATCAATGCGGTGGTGTGTTTTGTTCTAGTGTGGCGGTAAGCGCCCATGGGGTACGGCTGTGGTGAAAGATCCCAATCCCAAGATTACGGTTCATGGTTTCAACAACCTGACCAAATCCTTGAGCTTCAATATCTTCGATATTGCGTATGCAAAGACTGAGCAGCATCGTCAGGAGTACATCGAATATATTGATGAGCTGTATAACGCCGAGCGTCTCACCGAGATTCTCACCAATGTGACCAAGATTATTGGCGCCAATATTCTGAACGTGGCCCGTCAGGATTACGATCCGCAGGGTGCCAGCGTGACCATGCTGATTGCCGAGCATGAGACCCCTCCAGATGGGACTGACTGGGACGAGGAAGCCCCGGGTCCGCTGCCGGACACGGTGGTAGCGCATCTGGACAAGAGCCACGTGACGGTTCACACCTACCCGGAATCCCATCCGGATAACGGTATTTCCACGTTCCGTGTGGATGTGGATGTATCGACCTGTGGGGTGATTTCACCACTGCGTGCCCTGAATTACCTGATCCACAGTTTCGATTCCGATATCGTGACCGTGGACTACCGCGTGCGTGGTATGACCCGCGATCTGGATGGCACCAAGCACTACATTGATCATGACATCAATTCCATCCAGAACTTCCTCACGGAAGATACCCAGAACGCCTATCAGATGATCGACGTGAATGTGTATCAGGAGAACATCTTCCATACCAAGATGCTGCTGAAAGACTTCGATATCGACAACTATCTGTTTGGTGCCGGTAGCGACGAGTTTGACCAGGAAGAACTCGATTCGATTGAAGAACGTCTCAAGACCGAGATGCTGGAGATTTTTTACAGCAGGAATCTTGGTTGAAGAGCAGTGAATAGTTAACAGTTAACAGTGAATAGCTGCGCGATCAGCGCAGCGGCCAGCTGGAAGTAAAGAGGCCGCGCCCATAACCTGGGTGCGGCCTCTTTGTTCTCAGTACCTGATGACGTTTGGCGCGACGCTGTTAACTGTTCACTATTCACTGTTAACTCATCAGATCCGATAAGTCGAAAACGTCATCACCTTGCTCATCAATGTCATGGCGTGGCGGATGGGCGGCGGCAGGTCGGCGCCGCCGGCGTCTTTGGCGGTGACGGCATGCTTGAGCTCGTCGGTACGCATTTGCTCAAGAATGGCTCGGGTGCGCAGGTCGCTTTCCGGCACCTGATAAAGGTGGGACTCCAGGTGCTTCACCACCTGGTTTTCAGTTTCCGAGACAAACCCCAGACTCCAGCGATCACCGATCAGGCCGGCGGTGGCACCCATGGCATAGCTCATGGCATAGAACAGCGGGTTCAGTTTGCTCGGTGCACCGCCCAGTTCGCGAATGCGCTCTTCACACCAGGCCAGATGGTCTTCTTCTTCTTTGGCGGCTTCCTCCATGGCGTGACGAATATGCGGCAGGCTGGCGGTGCTGGCCTGGCCCTGGTACAGCGCCTGGGCACATACTTCACCGGTATGGTTGATGCGCATCAAACCCATCACGTGGCGACGCTGATCGCTCGGCAGGCTGCCGGGCTGGGCAGTGCCGCCGGGGCTGTCCGGTGCGGCAGTCGGCGCACGTTCAGCTTGTATGGTGCCTGGCGTCAGCGTGCGCAGGGCGTTGTCTGCTCTGGCCAGCAATCGGTCCAGAGGAGAAAGGCGGCGTTCTGTCATGGGCTGTCCACAGCGGTGTTTTGAAAGATGATCATGTTAGCATACCGGCATCCTCGCCCTGTGAAGAATGATAACAATGAGTGATCTGAACGACCTGCGCATGCTGCTGGATTCCCGTTACCCGATTGTGGTGATCGAAACCTGGGAGGAATTACGGGCGCTGGATTTGATCCGGCGTCTGGGAATGAAAGAAGGGCGCCCGGTGTTTGCCTGGAATGCGGTGGATGGCCTGCGCAGGCTGGAGTTTGATGATGTGCCCAGCCAGAAGCACACCATTGAGCCGGATGCCATGCTTGGCCAGATTCGTGGTACCAGCCAGCCCGGGATTTATGCCCTGTGTGATATCCATCCGTTCCTGGACGGCGAGCCGAAGAATGTCCGGCTGATCAAGGAAATCGCGCTCCACCACGAGCGGTTACAGCATACGCTGGTGCTGATCAGTCACCAGTTCACGATTCCCGCTGAAGTGCGCCGATACTGCACCCGCTTCAGCCTGTCCATGCCGGATGAGAAACAGCTGGAGCATATTGTCCAGGACGAAGCCCGTCGATTTAAAAAGGAAAAGGGCGAGCGGGTTCGCGCCAACCGGGAATCACTGGACCGGTTGGTGCGTAACCTGCGCGGCATGAGCGCAGACGATGCCCGCAAGCTGGCCCGGGGCGCCATCATCCAGGATGGCGCCATCACCGAAGACGATCTGCCTGAGGTCAACAAGGCCAAGTTTGCCCTGATGGAGATGGATGGCGTGCTCAGCTACGAGTACGACACCGAAAGTTTTGCCCATGTTGGCGGCCTGGACGGCCTGAAGCAGTGGCTTGGCAAGCGAGAGAAGGCTTTCCACGGGGATGCAGGCATCGACAGCCCCCGTGGCGTGATGCTGGTGGGGGTACAGGGCGGCGGCAAGAGCCTTGCTGCCAAGTCGGTGGCAGGCCTGTGGGGGCTGCCGTTGTTGCGGCTCGATATGGGGGCGATCTACAACAAATTTTTCGGAGAATCCGAGCGCAATGTCCGTGAAGCCTTGGCCATGGCAGAAACCATGTCGCCCTGTGTGTTATGGATCGATGAAATCGAAAAAGGCATTTCGGTAGGGGACAACGATGGCGGGACGTCGCGCCGGGTGCTGGGTACCTTGCTGACCTGGATGGCCGAGAACACCAGCAAGGTGTTTATGGTGGCCACGGCCAACGACATCGAGCGTTTACCGCCGGAGCTGATTCGCAAAGGGCGCCTGGATGAAATTTTCTTTGTGGATCTTCCGTCGCCGTCTGTCCGCGAGGTTATCTTTCGGATTCATTTGCAAAAGCGGCATCAGGATGCAGAGCGTTTTGATCTTCCGACCCTGGCCGAACACAGTGACGGCTTTACCGGTGCTGAAATCGAACAGGCGGTGGTGGCGGGATTGTACAGCGCCAGTGCAGCGGGAACGGTACTGGATCAGACCATGCTGGAAGCCGAGCTGGCCGCCACGGTTCCCTTGTCGGTCACCATGGCAGAGCCCTTGGCGAGGCTGCGGCATTGGTGCCAGAGCCGGGCGGTGAGTGCTGGCTGATTCAGCTATCGGCTGTGTCTTCTCCCGGCTGGGTGTACCGAACTACGGTTTCTCGCAGGGTGTTCAACTCCACCGGTTTGGGTAAGTGGGCATTCATGCCTGCGGCAAAACTGCGATCACGGTGCTCTTTCAGGATATGGGCTGTGAGCGCCACAATCGGCGTAGCGGGCAGGCCGCTCCCCTGTTCCCACTCCCGGATTTTTCGGGTGGCTTCAAAGCCGTCCATCTCCGGCATTTCACAGTCCATCAAGACCAGGTCATATCGGGTGTCACGGGCTTTCTCCAGAGCTTCCCGTCCATTGGATGCAATGTCGGCCTTGAGCCCCAGTTTGCCCAGCATTCCCCGGATAACCTTCTGGCTCAGATAATGGTCTTCGGCGACCAGGATGCGTAATCCAGGGTCAGGTTGATGCTCGGTTTGCTCGTGGGAGGCCGGACGTTCATTGCCGAGTTCCTCCGCTAGTACCTGACGAAGCCGGGGGGCGGAGACCGGCTTTGACAATACCCGGTGGATGCCCACATTGCGTGCCTGAGTCGCAGACGGGGCCTGGTTTACCCCGGTCAGCATGACCAGCACGGTAGGGTGGATGATCAGAGGATCTTCATGGATGCGGGCCGCTAGCTGCATGCCGTCCATGCCGGGCATCTGGTGGTCCAGTACCACGACGTCATAGGGTTCGTTGATATTGGCCTGGGTGCGCAAGGAGGCCAGCGCTTCACGGGGGTCGTGGCAGGCTGTGACCTTCATTCCCCATGAGAGGGCATGATGGCGCAGCACTCGGGTCACAGTGCTGGAATCGTCGACGACCAGAATGCTTCGGCCTTCCAGTCTGGCAGGATCGACTTTGACCGTCGGATGCAAACCGGAACTGTCCGCCGGCAACGGTAGAACAAACCAGAAATGGGCGCCACGATGATCCTGCAGTGTGCCCATGCGGCCTTCCAGCGCGTCGACCAGTTGTTCAGCGATTACCAGGCTCAGGTGGCTGCTTTCGCTCTGTCGCTGGCTGTCTTTCAAGCGCTGAACGGTATCGTCACTGAGGGCACTACCGGAAAAACCGAAGCGGATCCGGTCCGCCTGGCCGGTAGGCTCCATGGAGACATCCACCACCAGTTCTCCGGGGCTGCCATGACGAATCAGGGCGCCGATCAGGTTGGTCAGGATTTGACGAAGACGCCCCGCATCTCCCAGTACCCGGGCCGGAACGTTGGTATGCACGTGGGTGATCAACTCGATCTGTTTCTCTTCTGCCCGCTCCTTGAACAGATCGATGGCCTCCATGACCTGATCATGAATATCCAGTGAGGCACGGTTGATATCGGCCCCTTCTGCAGATAGCTGGGAGTGTTCAAGTACGTCGTTGATGATTCTCAGCAGGCTGTCACCGGCATGCTGGATAGCGCTGACACACTCGCGTTGATTGGGGGTAAGGGGGGTGTCGCCGAGGATCTCGGCCATGCCGAGAATACCGCTCAAGGGCGTGCGGACATCGTGACCAATCCGTGAGAGTGTTTCCCGACGGGTGCTGTCTACGGTGTCCGCAATGGCCTCGGATCGTTCGCTTTGCGTTTGTAGCCGATTCTGGTGGATGCGACGAATGCGAAGGCCAATGCCGAGGGTTATAGCTTCGATGGCGGCGGTGCCCATCAGCCATTGGGGTAATTCCGCGCTGGTTTGAAGAATACCAAGGTATGCAAGACACACCAGTAAGGCTGGTAAACTCACCAGCATGGCGGTCATGAAAAACATCCCTCCGCCCTGCGCTTCGCTATGCCACGATGTGTAACCCAGCACGATCAGGGTAACGGCTGCCAGCGCTACCAAAACAAAGCTGAGGTAGGCTGCAATGCCAAGCGGCAGGAACAGGTTGCTCACAGCGGCGATCAGGGAGAGGGTCTGCAGTGCGCTAACCAGTGTTGCCAGGCGTGGGTGGTGCTGTTTTAGCCGCATGAATTTTGTTGTCACGCCGGCGGCGGCCCACAGCGCAACCAACATCAGAACGAAGAGCAACCGGGGTTGCAGTAACGCGCTATCCGGGACTATCAGGGGCAAGAAATCGGCAAGTAGCAGGCTGATGACAATGATGCTCAACAGGAAAGCCGCATGGTAATAGTAGGTAATACCGCCACCCATCATGCCTGCGATGAGGTTATAGATCACCAGTATCAGCAGCCCGCCGGTCAGTATCATGTAAACGGCATTGCTGAGTTGCTGGTCCGCGAGGTACTGGTTTGGTGTTGTCAGCGATAGCCCGTAAGTGAGGTAGCCTTGTGCCTGTAGACGCAAGTAAAAAAGTTCTGTTTGGCCGGTGGGCAGAAGGATGCGGATACCCGCGCCCCTGCCCGGTATGCGTTGGTCCGTCTCGGCCAGGGTGTATCCCGTTTGATCGGGCTGATAGAGGGTGGCATGAGGGCTGCCTAACACATGAAGGGTGTATTCTTGGGGTTGATCGAGTTCATTTTTGAGTGCGACCCTGATCCACCAGTGACCGCTCTGAACGCCAAGGCGTTCTATGAAGCGGGTGGCCGGCTGGAAATCACTGCCCGGGAGTGCGCTGATATCCTCGATTGTCAGCGCACCTTTCTCGTCGTGGAGGAATTCGGAATAAATGGTGATCCGGCTGTTATCCGGTTCGGTATGAATAACGAAAGGTGGTGGCGGTGCAGGTTCTGCCGCCGCTGTTTGCACCAGTAAAAGGGTGCAAAGCAGCAGTAGGCAAAAAGCGTTAAGCCTGTTCGGCCACGTTGTCAGCGTTGTCAGCATCCGTTGATTTTCCCCGATCGAGCACATAGGCGTTCAAGCCCGCTTCGGAGAGGATATAGGCTCCCAGCTCACTTCGTCGACTATCGCCACACACCACATAGAAGAAATCCTTCTCCAGATTCTGTACCTCGCGGCGCAACTCACTTAACGGAATGTTGCGCGCACCAGGTGTGCGGTCGTGGCGAAACTCCATGGGCAGCCGCACATCCACCAGCACACAGGCAGTATCTGCTTCCAGTACCATGGTATCCAGCTCATCTTCGCTGAGATGACGAATCACGGAGTCCTGCAGGATCGCCTGGAAGTCTTGCTTGCCAAGACACATGACCACGCCGTCGCTGGTCATGGTGATGGTGGCATTGCGCGGACTGTCACTGATCAGGGCATCCTCACCAAAGAAACGCCCGGCAGACAGGGCCGCCAGGGTTTCCTGTTTGGCGCCTTTGCTGCGCGTGACCATGGCTTTGCCTTGCTTGATCACAAAAAAGGTATCGCCATCGTCCCCTTCGGTGAGGATGGTCTCGCCCAGCTGGACTTCGCGTTCTTCAAACTTCATGAACAGGCTGTGCAACATGGCCGGGGGCACGGCAGCGAACAGTTCGGAGGACAGCAGGGCGTCCATCCAGTCCCGTTCACTTTCGTCATCGCCCTCATCCAGCAGAGATTCCGCGGCCTGGGTCCAGGTCATCAGCAAATCGAGTTTGTTGCGATCAATGGCGTAGAGGGTGGTGGCTTCCGCGCTGATGGCGTTGATGGTGTGCTCGGGATAGTTATCCAGAGCCAGATAGTTCTCGTCATCATCGGCGGTGAAGTGACGTACCTGAAAGCTTGCGTCGGTAAGATCCAGTGCGCCTTCCACCAGAAAGAAGGCCTTGTCTGTCTTTTGGCCCCGTTTGAACAACAGTCGGCCCGGGCCGAGTGTGATGACGTCGATCTGGCCCTGAATTTCCTGAAGATGGGATTCGCCCAGACAGTCGAAAGGTATGAAATTCTCAAGGCGAGACATGTCGGCCAGGACACTGCTCATGGTACCCCCAATACAATCGCTTATTGTTCGGGGTACTGGATGCGCAAAGCGGAAACGGGCGCTAACCCGTCTCCGTCAGAACAGAAATGCCAATAATGGTGCCGGAAAGCCCAACACAGCCACAGGGAGCGGGCTGCCCGCCTGTGACCTACCCCGTTATTCGTACTTATGGGGCTAGCTTATGCCTTTTCGCGGGCCACTGCACGGTAACCAATGTCTGTGCGGTATTGGGCATTGCGCCATGTGATCTGCTTCACACCTGCATAGGCGTTGGCCTGTGCATCGCTGACCGTGTCACCGACGCCGGTCACGCACAACACCCGACCGCCACTGGTGACGACCTGGCCGTCTTTCTCGGCGGTGCCGGCGTGGAAGACTTTTACGGTGTCCGAATCCGCCAGGTCCAGGCCTTCGATGGCATCGCCCTTGTCGTAGCTGTCCGGGTAGCCGCCAGCGGCCATGACTACACCCAGAGTGGGGCGCGGGTCCCACTGGATGTCGGTCTGGTCCAGCTTGCCGTCCAGGGCGGCCAGGCACAGGGTGGCCAGATCGGATTGCAGACGCATCATGATCGGCTGGGTTTCCGGGTCGCCAAAGCGGCAGTTGTATTCGATGACCTTGGGGGCCCCTTCCGGGCTGATCATCAGGCCGGCATACAGGAAACCGGTGTAAGGCATGCCCTCGGCGGCCATGCCTTCTACTGTCGGGGTAATGACTTCATCCATGATGCGCTGGTAGACCGCATCGGTGACCACCGGAGCCGGAGAATAGGCACCCATGCCGCCAGTGTTGGGGCCGGTGTCGCCGTTGCCGACGCGCTTGTGGTCCTGGCTGGTGGCCATGGGCAGCACATTCTTGCCGTCTACCATGACGATGAAGCTGGCTTCTTCGCCTTCGAGGAATTCTTCCACTACCACGCGGTGGCCGGCGTCGCCGAACTTGTTGCCGTCCAGCATGTCGCGCACCGCGTCTTCGGCTTCCTGCAGGGTCATGGCGACGATCACGCCTTTGCCTGCTGCCAGGCCGTCGGCCTTGATCACGATGGGCGCGCCCTGTTCACGGACGTAGGCCAGGGCTTCTTCCATGTCGGTGAAGTTGCCGTAGGCAGCAGTGGGGATGTTCTGGCGTGCCAGGAAGTCCTTGGTGAAGGCCTTGGAGCCCTCCAGCTGGGCGGCGGCCTTGCTGGGGCCGAAGCACTTCAGGCCGTTGTCCTGGAACGTATCCACCAGGCCTTCTACCAGTGGCGCTTCCGGGCCAACGATGGTCAGGTCAACCCCGTTGTCCTTGGCGAAGGCCAGCAGGGCCTGCTGATCCAGCACATCGATGGCCACGTTCTGCAGCTTGGCTTCGCGGGCGGTGCCTGCGTTGCCCGGGGCTACGAATACCTTTTCTACCGACTCGGCCTGGGCCACTTTCCATGCCAGCGCATGTTCGCGGCCACCGCCGCCGATGATCAAAACTTTCATGTCTACACCCCTTTCAGGTTCGCCGGAGGAGCGGTGCTTGAGCTGCGAATTGTTGTTGCAAGCCGCTTCGCGGTTCAAGCCGCTCCTTCAGAGAGATGCTGTTAGTGACGGAAATGACGCATGCCGGTGAAGACCATGGCCATGCCGGCTTCGTCGGCGGCGGCGATGACTTCTTCGTCGCGGATCGAGCCGCCCGGCTGGATTACGCAGCTGATGCCGACCTTGGCGGCATTATCGATGCCGTCGCGGAACGGGAAGAATGCATCGGATGCCATGACCGAACCTTCCACCTGCAGACCCGCATGTTCGGCCTTGATGGCGGCGATACGGGCAGAGTTGACGCGGCTCATCTGGCCGGCACCCACGCCCACGGTCTGGCGGTTTTTGGCGTAGACGATGGCGTTGGATTTGACGAATTTGGCCACTTTCCAGGCGAAGATCAGGTCGTGCATCTCGGCTTCGGTGGGGGCACGCTTGGTGACCACTTTCAGATCACCTTCAGTGATCATGCCGATGTCGCGATCCTGTACCAGCAAGCCGCCGTTAACGCGCTTGTAATCCAGCCCACCTTCGGTCGGTCCGGTGATTTCGCCGCAGACCAGTACGCGCACGTTTTTCTTGGCGGCGGTAATGGCGAGAGCCTCATCGGTGGCGCTGGGGGCGATGATCACTTCCACGAACTGGCGATCGACGATGGCCTGTGCGGTAGCCGCGTCCAACTCGCGGTTGAAGGCGATGATGCCACCAAAGGCAGATTCCGTGTCGGTTGCGAAGGCCAGATCGTAGGCTTTGCCGATGCCGTCCAGGCTTACCGCTACCCCACAGGGGTTGGCGTGCTTGACGATCACACAGGCGGGCTTGGTAAAGGCTTTTACGCACTCCAGCGCCGCGTCGGTATCGGCGATGTTGTTGTAGCTGAGTTCCTTGCCCTGCAGCTGCTTGGCGGTGGCGATGGATGCCGGGGCAGGGCTGCGTTCGGTGTAGAAGGCCGCTTTCTGGTGCGGGTTCTCGCCGTAACGCATGTTCTGGGTTTTTTCGAAGTTCAGGTTGATGGTGCGCGGGAAGTCTTCATTGTTCTCGCCCACCATCTTGCCAAAGTAGTTGGCAATGGCGCTGTCATAGGCGGCAGTGTGCTCGAACGCCTTGATGGCCAGATCGAAACGCAGGGTGTTGGACAGGGCGCCGCCATTGGCGTCCATGTCGTCCAGCACGCGCTGGTAGTCAGACGCATTGGTAACGATGCCCACGTGGGCATTGTTCTTGGCGGCAGAGCGCACCATGGTCGGGCCGCCGATATCGATGTTTTCGATGGCGTCTTCCAGGGAGCAATCCGGGTTGGCCACGGTGGCTTCGAACGGGTACAGGTTCACGACTACCAGGTCGATGCGGCTGATGTCGTTATCGGCCATCACCTGATCGTCCTGGCCGCGACGGCCGAGAATGCCGCCGTGCACTTTCGGGTGCAGGGTTTTCACCCGGCCATCCATCATTTCCGGGAAACCGGTGTAGTCGGAGACTTCGCGCACCGCGATGCCGGCCTCCTGCAGTTTCTTGTAGGTACCGCCTGTGGACAGTAGCTCCACGCCCTTGCCGGCCAGGGCTTGGGCAAATTCAACGATACCAGTCTTGTCGGAAACACTGATCAGTGCACGTTCAACGGCTTTGCTCATGGGATTTCACCAAGTTGCGTAGTCTTAATTAATACGAGGGCCAGAAACAAAAAAAGGGCAGTGTGGTCACTGCCCTTGATATAGCAGGTCTGTTTTACAACAGACCATACTGCTTGAGTTTCTTGCGCAGGGTGCCGCGGTTCAGGCCCAGCAGCTCGGCTGCCTTGGTCTGGTTTCCACGGGTGTATTCCAGCACCTTCTCAAGCAGCGGGATTTCCATCTCCGCCAGTACCATCTGGTACAGCTCGCTCACAGGCTCGCCATCCAGCTGGTTGAAATAATCGTTTAACGAACGACGCACACAATTGCGGAGCGTATCGTGGGTTTCACTGCGCGCAATGGTCAGATGCGGCTGCTTGCGTGCTTCAGCGGTGTTCATTTCAGTAAGTGTCCGTGCAGCGGCTGTGTTAACTGAAGAGAGGGTCATGCGGCCAGGGCTCCGTTTTTCTTCCGGGCAGACACTTCGCCATACCGACCAAAGCGAACCCGGTCGGTTGTGACGTTGATCTGTTGGAAAAACTGCTCGATTGCCACCTGTTGGTCGGTGGCATTTTCCAGTGTGTTAAATCCACGCCGGAAGTCTTCCCCTCCGGGCAGGTTCTGTGTGTACCAACCCAGGTGCTTGCGTGCGATACGAACCCCCATGAACTCACCATAGAATTGGTGAAGTTCGGCCAGGTGCTGTTGCACGCAATCATGGACTTCCGCTACTAACGGCGCTGCGGGCAGCGAGCCGTGCTCGAGGTAATGCAGGGTGTCCCGGAAGATCCATGGGTTACCCTGAGCAGCGCGGCCGATCATGATACCACCGGCTCCCGTGGATTCCAGTACCCGTTTAGCTTTTTCCGGGCTATCCACGTCACCGTTAGCCATGATTGGAATATTTACCGCCTTTACCACGTCGGCAATGGTGGCGTATTCCGCCTCTCCATTGAATTTGTCGGCCCGGGTGCGGCCGTGGATGGCCAGCGCCTGGATACCCGCTGCTTCGGCGATGCGGGCGATCTCGATGGCGTTGCGGTGGGCGCGGTCAGGCCCGGTGCGGATCTTCAGCGTCACGGGGACATCCACCGCCGCAACAACCGCATCCAGAATACGGGCCACCAGATCCGGATCGGCCAGCAGGGCAGAGCCCGCGGCGCGTTTGCACACCTTTTTGGCGGGGCATCCCATGTTGATGTCGATAATCTGGGCGCCGTGATCCACATTGGCGCGGGCCGCATCCGCCAGCATCGCCGGTTCACCACCGGCAATCTGTACTGAAATCGGGCCCGGCTCACCGCTATGGTCGAGCCGTTGGCGGGATTTTCGAGAGTTCCACAGACGAGTGTCCGAGGTGACCATCTCCGACACCAGCAGGCCGGCACCCAAATCCCTGCATAATCGCCGAAACGGGCGATCCGTGACGCCGGCCATGGGGGCCAGAATCAGGGGGTTGGGCAGGGTGTAGGGGCCAATCTGCATGGGGTTGGGTGGTCGGTTGGTTAAAAAGGGAGCTAATGATAGAGATCAGCGACCCACGATGAAAGGCCGCTGAGTAAAAAATGCACGGATTTGTTCCGGAAGTGGAATCAGGCATCGGTAATGGTTTGCCCCGACACGGCTGCTATGGCACGTGTCGGAGCGAGCGAGGGTCAGGCTGTCGACGGCCGGAGTGTCATGCGTCGGGGCGGCCTGCGGACTCTGGGCTGGCGAGTAATCGCAAGTTGTAGTTAACCGCCTGATCTCCCGGATCGACGATTTCCAGGGAAACATGCAGAGGGGTATGAGTGGGCATGGTGTCCATGCCGGCTAGATCACCATGCAGGTATTCATCCGGTTTGAAGCGGCGGCCAGCGATGGCTTTGCCGTTGAGTGCACTGAAGGTGAGCTCCAGGTCCGGGAAGGGTTGCGGGTAGCGAGCTTCATTAAACAGGATGGCATCGACGACCAGGGAATTGCTGAACTGCGGATGGCTGCGAACCACCAGGTTGGCACCCCGCATTTTGCTCAAGTCACTGCGGTTGGGAAGTTGGCAGCCTAGCACACTGCACAACTGTTGATAGGCAGGGCGCCATTGCGGGGTGCGGGCCAACTGATCGAAATTAAAGTAGCTGTATTGAGATGCCAGCAGAACCATCGCCAGTGCGGAGAGCGCTCCCCACTTGGCCAGACCGGACCAGTCACGCTGGCGCCGGAAATGGGCTTCCCGCTCGCGCAGGGGGGCCGCTGTTTTGATGGTAACGGGCGTTTCAGGCAGTTCATCGCCAAAAAGATCGAGGCCACCAAAAAGAGAGTCGTCGTCGCGGGAAGATGCTTGGGCGGCTTTCGGTTTGGGCGGTGTTTTTTCCTTTGTCGGTGAAGCTGATGGCGCAGGGCGTTTGCTGCCTGGATCATCCAGTGGGGCAAAAACCGCCTTGCCGGGCGTGTTGTCTTCTGGGCGAACCGGATCGGGTTCGTCTTCCAGTTCCTGGAGGAGGGCCTCTGCCCAGGCTTCGTCTGCGCCCTCATTGTGGCTTGCGCGGCCTGCACCGTGCATGTCGGCGAAATCTTCCCCCAGGCCTTCTTCGCCATCTTCGCCCAGATTCATGAAAGAATCGCTGAGCTCCATGCCTTCAATGCTTAAACCGCTGTCGGCATGGCCTTCATGGTCATCCTGGTCTTCGAATTCCGGATCGAGATCCAGGGAGCCACTGCTGAATGCAGAGGGGGGGTCTTGTTGGGGGTTGCCGTCCAGAGCGCCCGCCCAGCGGTCTTTCTGGTCTGCCGGCTGTTCAGGTGGGTTCACCAGGTAGTCCGTCGCCTGAAACACCTGGAGACACGATCCGCATCGTACGGCACCGCGAGCTTGTTTGAGGTGCTCGTCAGTGATCTTGAACTGGGCTGCGCAGTGTGGGCAGCGGGTCTTGTACTGGGTGGACATGGACATGCCTGATTGTTATTGGTTGGCGGCGGCGCCTGCGACATGCTGCTCATGCGGCTGGCGTAAACTCTTTTTACCGAATAAACCTTATGGCCCGCAAGGACCTGCGCCTCAGTTTAGGTCGGTTTCGGGCCATGCAAGAGGCGCCGGCGCGGAGCGGGACTTGCTCTGCGGTTGTGCTCAGGCGCTCTTGCGCACTCCGTCAATGCGTACCCAGTCCCCTTTTTGTGTGGTTGGCGTCAGGTCGAACCAGCGTGAGTAGGCATCGCGTACGTCGTTTGCCTGTTCGGCGAGGATCCCCGAAAGGGCCAGGCCAGCACCCGGTTTGCAGTATCCAGCCAGCAGTTCGGCCAGCTCGACCAGTGGGCCGGCCAGGATGTTGGCCACCAGCACGTCGCAGCGGTATTCGGCCGGCATCTGTTCCGGAAGAAACAGGTCGAGTCGGTCAGCTACGCCATTGTTTCGGGCGTTTTCTTCACTGGCAATCAGAGCCTGGGGATCAATGTCGGTGCCAGTGGTCTGGCCGGCTCCCAGTAGCAGGGCAGCAATGGCCAGCACACCAGAGCCGCAGCCGAAGTCCAATACCGTCTTGCCGTTCAGGGCGTGCCCGTCCAGCCATTCGAGACAGAGCGCGGTGGTCTCATGAGTACCGGTGCCGAATGCCAGGCCGGGATCCAGTTTCAGGTTGACTCCGTTTGGGTCTGGCGCATCAGTCCAGCTCGGCACAATCCATAGCCGTTCACCAAATCGCATGGGGGAGAAGTCATCCATCCACGCCCGTTCCCACACCTGGTCTTCCAGGGTTTCATGATGATGCGCATCAGCCTGCAGTCCTTGCTGCTGCAGGGCGCTCAGGATCAGTTCCAGCTCTGCGTCGGCCTCGAACAAGGCGCTGACAACGGTGTTCTGCCATAGCGGTCGGGTGCCTGGCGGTGGTTCGAACACGGGTTGGTCTGCTCCGTCGGTGAGGGTTACGGCGCAGGCGCCCAGATTTTCCAGCGCGGCCTGAAAGGCATCGGCGTGTTTTTCCGTCGTGGCAAGGTGGAGCTGGAGCCAGGCCATTTTCGCTTCGCTCTAGTGAATAGTTAACAGTGAAAAGTGAACAGCTGCGTGGGGCGTTCGCCCCAACGTGGGGGATGATAGCAGTTAAGGTCGCGGCGAATCACTCCGGATTAGGTCTTGTTGTGGGAGCTTGCTTGCAAGCGAATCTCCCACGTTTAAGCGGAACAGACAGAGCCGTTGGTTGTCCGCGGCGCATACCCCGGTCTTAACAGGCCTAAGATTGTGTGGGGTGTGGGTTCCAGCCAGGGGGTGTTTTGCCGCTGGCGATGGCCAGGGCGTCGGGAAGGGAGGCCGGGAGCATGGCGCCGTGGCTCAGGCCGGGGAAGGGTTTCCAGTGCACTTGCAATGGCGGGTGTTGTGCCAGGGTTTGCACTGTGGTCATGAAGGCGTCGCTGCCTTGCTGTTTCAGGCGTGCAATGGCGGCATCGTCCATATCCGGGGTCGCACGGACTTCATCAGTACCTCGTGCCAGCCATACCTGTGCCGGGGACGGCCTGTCTTTCAGGTAGTGATCGATCGCGTGGTTGTGCCAGTAGGTTGCCGGGCTGACCGGGATATAGCGAGTAAAGGTGCTGGAAGGTGATGCCAGCGCGTAGAGCGCAAACAGGCCACCAAACGAATGCCCCCACAGGGATTGTTGTGCCAGGTTGAGGCGGGCGCGCTTTTGCACTTCGGGTTTGATGCGGGTTTCCAGCAGGGCCAGGAAGGCGTCGGCGTCGCCGCCAAGGCGTTCCGGTCGGCGGGGATCAGGGATCAGGCCTTCACCGGGGAGTGCCGGCGTGTAGTCCCGTTGGCGAGCCACCACATCAAACAGCAGATCGGTGTCGTAACCCACCATGATCAGTACCGGCAGAGTGTTTTCCGGCAACGGTGCAAGCCAGTCTTCCTGAAGATGGTGCAGCACGGCATTGCCGTCGAGAAGGGTTAGTGACGAATAGCCTTGCTCCGGCGGTGGGGAGTGCGGGATGGCCAACCATACCCGGTAGCGGCGCTCGCCATCTTCGGATGTGACGCGAAAATTCTCAAAGCGGTAGAACGAAGACCCTCGGTCCGCGAGGGTGGAGCCCATGGTTCGGGTTAGATCCGGTCGAGAGAATGCCGTTGCAGGGAGCAAGGAAGCAAAAAAAAGACGGGCGAGAAATTGACGACGCTGCAGTGGCATAGGGCTTCGCCTGAACATGACATGATCTGAACTTTACCGTGAATTTTTGCCAACACCATCCCTGAGTGGCAGATAAAGTGCACATTTTTTTGGGTCGTTCGTCATTATTATAGGGGCAGGGAGAAAACGGCACTGCCCACGTCGGGCTGACCGAGATATTGCATGGAGCACAATAATGAAAGCAGAGAATCAGGCCCTGCAAAGCGCGGGTCTGCGGGCGACGTTGCCTCGCGTACGTATCCTTCAAATGCTCGAGTCCATCGATGAAGAGCGCCATCATCTCACTGCGGAAGATCTCTACCGGCATCTGCATCAGGCTGGGGAGGACATTGGTCTGTCCACGGTTTACCGGGTGCTGACCCAGTTTGAGCAAGCCGGGCTTGTTGCCCGCCATAACTTCGATAACGGTCATTCAGTGTTTGAGCTTTCTTCTGGCGAAGAGCATGACCATATGGTGTGTGTGGACACGAATGAAATTGTTGAATTTCGCGACCCGGTGATTGAGCGTCGCCAGCATGAAATAGCTGCGGCGCACGGTTATGACATCGTGGGGCGGGCGCTGGTACTGCGGGTGCGAAAGCGGCCCTGATGTGTACTGAAATGAGCGGTTCGTGGCTGCGTTAAGCGCGTTCCAGTCAACGAAAAGGCCGCGATCAGATACTGATCGCGGCCTTTTTACGGCGGTTGTGATACCGCCGGGCCTAACGTTTGTGGCCGCTATTCGCTGCCCAGTTTCTTCTCAAGGTGGTGAATATCCACGCCGCCCTCAATGAACGCCTTGTCCTTGAAGATTTTTTCGCGGTGCAGATCCACGTTGGTCTTGATGCCTTCCACGACGATCTCGTCCAGGGCGTTGCGCATGCGCGCGAATGCAATGTTGCGATCTTCGCCCCAGGTGATCAGCTTGCCGATCAGGGAGTCGTAGTAGGGCGGTACGGTGTAGCCACTATAGATGTGCGAGTCGACACGCACGCCGTTGCCACCAGGGGCGTGGAAGTAGCTGATCTTGCCCGGTGACGGGGTAAAACGAACGGGGTCTTCCGCGTTGACCCGGACTTCGATGGCATGGCCCTGGAATTTGATGTCGGACTGCTGCAGTTGCAACCCCTCACCACCGGCGATGCGCAGCTGTTCCTTGACGATGTCGACGCCGGTCACCATTTCGGTTACCGGGTGCTCAACCTGTACGCGGGTGTTCATTTCGATGAAGTAGAAGCGCTCATCTTCATACAGGAACTCGAAGGTGCCTGCGCCGCGATAGTTAATGGTCTTGCAGGCATCGACACAGCGTTGCGCCACTTCGTCTTTCAGATGCTGGGGGATGTGCGGCGCGGGCGCCTCTTCCACTACTTTCTGGTGACGGCGCTGCAGGGAGCAGTCACGGTCGCCCAGGTGGATAGCATGGCCGGCACCGTCAGCGAGGACCTGCACTTCCACATGACGCGGTTTTTGCAGGAACTTTTCCATATATACGGTGGCATCGCCGAAGGCGTTCTTGGCTTCGGAACGGGTCAGGGTGATGGCGTTGAGCAGCAGGCGCTCTTCTTCCACCACGCGCATGCCTCGTCCGCCACCGCCGGCTGCCGCCTTGATGATGACCGGGTAGCCGATGTCGCGGGCCATCTGCAGGGCGCCTTCGTCGTCGTCACCCACCGGGCCGTTGGAGCCTGGAACTGTGGGGACGCCGGCCTTTTTCATGGCGTCGATGGCGGCAACCTTGTTGCCCATCAGGCGGATGGTATCGGCCTTGGGGCCGATGAAGGTGAAGCCGGAGCGCTCCACGCTTTCCGCGAAGTCCGCGTTCTCGGCCAGAAAGCCGTAGCCCGGGTGGATACCGTCGGCATCGGTGATTTCGGCGGCACTGATGATGGCCGGAATATTCAGATAGGAGTCCACGGACGGTGCCGGACCTATGCACACGGCTTCGTCGGCAAGGCGCACGTGCATGAGGTCGCGGTCGGCCTTGGAGTAAACGGCCACGGTACGAATCCCCAGTTCCTTGCAGGCACGCAGGATACGCAGGGCAATTTCACCGCGGTTGGCAATGACAACCTTTTCCAGCATGAGAGCTCTCCTTAAACGATGGAGAACAGAGGCTGATCAAACTCAACCGGTTCGCCGTCTTCTACCAGGATGGCATCAATGGTGCCGGACTTGTCTGCTTCGATCTGGTTCATCATTTTCATGGCTTCGACGATGCACAGCACATCGCCGGCTTGAACCTTTTTGCCTACTTCGGCGAACATCGGCGCGCCTGGTGCCGGGGAGCGATAGAAGGTGCCCACCATGGGAGAGCGAACCAGGTGGCCGCTGGGGGTTTCTGCGGCCGGGGCCGCGGCCTCTGCTGCGGGTGCCGGAGCAGCAGCCGGTGCGGCGGGGGCCGCTTGCGGGGCGGCGTAGTACTGGGCCGGTGCAGCCGCTACCTTGTTGCCACCACGGCTGATGCGAACGGACTCTTCGCCTTCGCAGATTTCCAGTTCTTCAATGCCAGACTCTTCCAGCAGCTCAATCAGTTTCTTGATCTTGCGAATATCCATGTCTCTAAACCATCCAGTTATGCGTTGGGGGCCAGTTGTTCAAGGGCAGCAGTAAGGGCGAGCTGGTAGCCGGTGGCTCCCAGGCCGCAGATCACGCCGCGGGCGATATCAGAAAAATAGGACTGATGGCGGAACGTTTCCCGGTCATGCACGTTGGACAAGTGCACTTCAATAAAGGGGATCGCTACGCCAAGCAGGGCATCACGCAACGCCACACTGGTGTGGGTGAATGCTGCCGGGTTGATAATGATGAAATCGATGCCTTCGGTACGGGCATCGTGAATACGCTCGATCAGCTCGTACTCCGCATTGCTCTGCAGGTGCTGCAGATGGTGGCCGGCGTCGCTGGCCTGCTGCTGAAGTTGCTGATTGATGTCGGCCAGGGTGGTATGGCCGTACTTTTCCGGCTCGCGGGTGCCAAGCAGGTTCAGGTTGGGGCCATGCAGGACCAGAATGGAAGCCAAATCGGGTCTCCCTGGAAACGTGTCGTTATTTGTTGTGAACGTGCGGGAAATTGGCTAGGAATCCTTCGCTTTCTCGCACCAATGCAATACTAGGGGGATTTCATGGCAGAAAAAAGGCTTTTACAACATTCGTTACAAGTTGACGGAAGATGCCGGGATATCGGTACTGTTTCACGATTTTTGTTTAGGGGGTGGAGGCGCTGGCTATCAGTTTTTGGCTACGAGGCGCGGGACGGGCTGTGTGGGCTGGCAGACAGTGCCCGCGGAGCAGAGTTGAAAATTCAAAGTTGAAAGGGAAAGACACACCGGGAGAGGGGAGCGATTGCGGTGGCGGGGTCAGAGAGAAGAGGCCGCGAGTGACGCGTTGCGAGTTTCAAAGGTAAAACCTGGCCATTCTGCACCGGTGTTGGGGGTTGGCCTTTCGCAACGCGTTACTCAAAACCCGTTTCTTTCTTGTTGCCGCCTTACAGGTGAGGCATCACCCTGGCGTTAAGGTGCTCAATAAAGCGTTCCGGTCCCATTTCACCCAGTACCCGGGATTTGGGGATTTCGTTGCTGGCAGGGGTGAAGAACACCAGGGCCGGCAAGCCGAGGATGTTGTATTGCGCCATGATGGCCTGGCTGTCGGCGTTGATCTCGGTGATATCCACCCGGTAGAGGTCAAAGCCTTGCATTTTGGAGAGCACGGTTGCGTTGCTGAGGGTGGTTTCCTCCAGCACCTTGCAGGCGACACACCATTCGGCGAAGAAATCCACCAACACGGGCTTGCCCGCCTGGCGGGACGCGGCCAGTGCCTGCTCCAGTGATGCCTTGCCGACAACCGTTTTCCATGGGCCGTGGTCCTGTGTGGCCGGGTTGGCTTGCTGCTGCACTGTTGCTGCCGGCTGGGTGAGCGGCTGCAAGGGTTGCAGCGGATCGCTGCCGCCACTGAGCGCGCCAACAATCATCACTGAGCCGTAGAGTGCCAGCACCAGCGCCACACCTCGCTTGAGGCGAGCCAGGCCTTCGCCGGCGGCATCCAGCGCGCCAAGCTGTACGCCATAGATAGCCAGCAGTAACCCGTACAGGCCGAGGGTGAGCGTGTCGCTGATGATACGATCCAGTAGCCAGATGGCCACGCCCAACATAACCACGCCGAAGAAGCGCTTGATCTCTTCCATCCACATGCCGGCTCGTGGCAGCAGGCTACCGCCGCCGGTACCAAAGATGATCAGTGGCACGCCCATGCCGATGGACAGGGCGAACAATGATGCTGCGCCGGTGGCGGCATCGCCGCTGGCCGCCACATAAATCAGCGCGCCAGCCAGAATCGGTGTCACACAGGGCGAAACCACCAGTGCTGAGATGGCCCCCATGATGCCCGCTCCGAGCAGACTGCCGCGTTTTTCCTGCCCGGGCTGATGTAGCTTGTCGCGCAGGAATTGAGGGAGCTGCAGTTCATAGAGGCCGAACATGGAAAGTGACAGGAGCACAAAGATCACCACGGAGGTGATGATCGCTGCGGGCTGCTGCAGAAGGAATTGCAGGTTCAGTCCTGCGCCAAACAGGGCAACCAGAAGCCCTGCCAACGTATAGGGTAATGCCACCCCCAGAACATAGGCACAGCTCAGGACAAATCCCCTTGTTGCGCTGGGGTTGTCCTGGCCGGCAATGATGCCTGACAAAATCGGCACCATCGGAAACACGCAGGGGGTAAATGCCAGTAACAGGCCGCCGACAAAGAACAGGCCTACGATCAGGCCAATGGACTGGTTTTCCATCCATTCATTGAAGGCATTGGCATCATCGGAATTCAGGGTGTCAAAGAAATCCGCGTCGTCAGAGGCGACCGGGCTGGTGGGCGACGCGGCGGGCGACTTTTTTTCCGGCTGGGGGCTGGCAAATTCAACGATCTTTTTGGTGGGGGGATAACACAGGGTGTCTTCGATACAGCCCTGGTAACGCACTTCCAGTCGGGTATCTACCAGCGGCACGGATTGCAGCGGCAAGGCCAGTGACAGGCGGTGAAAATAGACTTCCACATCACCAAAGATCTCGTCGGTCTTGGCTTTGCCCTCCGGCAGGGTGAAATCGGAGAAGTCATCCAGCACGTTGCCGTTGGTATCGGTCAGGGTGAACTTGAACTGGTGCTGGTAAAGATAGAGGTTGTCGTACAGCTCAAAGTCGAGCAGCACTTGCTGGTTGTCCCAGTCGGCATCGGTGACCAGTACGATGGCTTCATCTACGGTGGGCAAACGATCCTGATCGCCAAACAGACTGTCAGCATTCGCATGGGCAGTCATAAAGACTGGTACCAGGGCAACCAGCAGCAAGCAGTGCCGCCAAATCAACATCATCATATTCTCCCGTCCGTCCCTCAGCCCGGATTCAGACCGCGAGACAGCGCCACGGTTCCTGAGGCCACAAGCGGGCTATTGTCGTCATCTGGGGCGGGCAAGGCAAAGGGCAATAGGCTGACCGCAACAACACGCTGACGAATGCAGGAGGGTTGGGTGTTGGGCTCATCCCTCATGTATAGTGAGTGACGGACTGATCTTGGGAGTGATCATGAGTAACGAGAAGTTCAGCGAAAAAATGGGGGATGCAATGCTGGACCCCCGCAACAACCGGATCTGGAAAGGATTGATGTGGTTGCTGGTACTGCTGCTGCTGGTCGATGTGTTGCTTGGCTGGTACTGGAGCCAGGAACCTGATCTGCGCACGGTGACCCCTGTGCCCGATGCGGTGCCGGGTGAAACCACCACCCGTGAGCTGATTTTTGTTGCCGATACCTTGCTGTCCAAGCCGGGTGGTTACCTGAGTAATGACATTCTGCCCCATCGTCTGTGGCTGGATAACATGCCTAGCTGGGAATATGGCGCGCTGGTACAGGTGCGGGATTTCACCCGGGTATTGCGCCGGGACATGAGCCGTTCCCAGTCCCAGAGCCAGGAAGACCGCGACCTGGCCATTGCCGAACCCCAGTTCAACTTTGACGCCAAAAGCTGGACCATGCCGGCCACCGAAAGTGAGTACCGCCGCGGGATCAGCGCCCTGCAGCGCTACCTGGACCGGTTGACTGACGCCAACGAAAACGACGGCAAGTTCTACGCTCGTGCAGATAACCTCAACTACTGGCTGAACGAAGTGCAGAACCGGTTGGGGTCCCTGAGTCTCAAACTCAGCCAGAGCGTCGGCCGTAGCCAGCTCAACGTGGACAAGGATGGTGCCCTGGCCATGGCCAAGGTGGATGCCGACGAGGAATTTGTGAAAACCCCGTGGCTGAAAATCGATGATGCGTTTTATGAGGCCCGTGGTGCCACCTGGGCGCTTGCGCAACTGATGCGCGCAGCGGAAGTGGATTTCGCCGAAGTGCTGCGCAAGAAAAACGCCACCGTCAGCTTCCGCCAGATGGTGCGCGAACTGGAAGCCACCCAGGAAACCGTGTGGAGCCCGATGATCCTCAACGGCGACGGCTTCGGCATGCTCGCCAACCACTCGCTGGTGATGGCCAACTATGTTTCGCGTGCCAACGCAGCGTTGATTGATTTGCGCAAGCTGTTGGTGGAAGGCTGAGACTTCAGTGAACAGTTAACAGTGAATAGTGAACAGCGTCGCGGGCCTGGTCTTTCAGGGTCTTCAACGCAAGAGGCCGCGCTCAAAGGTTGGGCGCGGCCTCTTGCGTTGAAAAACAGTAAAACGTTGCTCGCGCAACTGTTCACTATTCACTGTTAACTGTTCACTGCCATTTTCTTCCCCTTAGGCTCAGGCAGCGTCTTGCGCCATTCCTCGATCAGGGCGCTGTTGTCATCGTCCCAGGGGTGGAAGCCGGGTTTCAGGTAGGAGAACCAGGCGGGGATGATGCTGCTGATCACGCCTTTGTAGCCGAAGCCTTTCCACAGACCTTTTGCCAGGGTCAGGGGCTTCTTGTGGACGTTGTCCCGTTTGAGCATTTGCCAGGTGAAGTAGCTTGAAAAGCCGATCAGGTAGGCAGTGCTGGAGAGGAACAGCCGTTGGCGTTCCAGGTAGTTGCCGTTGACGTCTTTGTACAGGTCGTAGGCCACCGCCTTGTGTTCGGTCTCTTCGATGGCGTGCCACACCCACAGGTTTCGTACTGCCGGGTCCATCTTGTTCATCAGGTCCGGGCGGCGAAGAATGGCGTCAGCCAGAATCGCGGTGAAATGCTCCAGGCCTGCGGTGGCGGCCAGTTGCTGGCGTTTGCTCATGTGCTTGCGGGCACCGGCTAACAGTTTGTTGGTAACGGCCAGGGCCTTGCCGACGATGTCGTCGTACTTGCCATCAGCAATCAGGTCGTTGAAGGCCTGGTGCTCCAGTGAATGCATGGCCTCCTGGCCGATAAAACCGGAAATGTCCTTCTGGCGATCCTTGTCATCGACCTGGTCACGCAGGGCACGAACCGAATCCACAAAGAAACGCTCACCGTCAGGAAACGTCAGCGACAGGATGTTCAGCAGGTGTGTCAGTACCGGGTCGTTATCGAACCAGTAGTCATCGTGCTGTAGGCCTTCAAAAGAGAACCCCATGCGACGAGGGGTAATCGGGACCGAAGGGTGGGTGTGTTTTTTCACCAGAGACAAATTCATTTTACACTCCGGGCAATATGCCGTTGATGACATCGCTCAATGCGAGGAGCCTCTAAATGACTCCTTGTGTACTCAGCGTGACCTGAAGCGTGCAGCTGTTGTGTCTTGTCTCGATGGTCAGGGTGGTGTCCTTTTCGAGAGGCAAGGCGCAGCAGATGTGCGCTTCAGGTCGCGCCCTCCGGGTCTTCCAGGCCGGCCCGCACTCGTTGTTGCATTTTCTCGACAGGCAACCAGCATGCCTTCAAAAATGCGCCTAGATTGCGAGCCGGCCTGAAAGACTGAGCACACAAGGAGTCATTTAGAGGCTCCTGAGCTACTATGCGATGTCATGCAGTTAATGGTCTTGTCGCGGAGGGCCAACAAATGGTGAGTTCGGGCCGTCCTTGGGGAAATGCCGGTGTTCCTGGCATTTATGTGGTGTTGCTCTATGACCTGTTGGTCTCGCTGGACCTTGATGCCCCCGCCTTGCTGGCGGGGTTGGGGGTCAGCCGGGATGAGTTGCTGGCGGTAGACCGGCGGGTATCCATGTCGCTGGCCCAGACGGTGGCGGAGCGTGGCGTGGAAATGGTGGGGGAGCGCGGTCTGGGGTTTCGCTATGCCCGGGCCATGAGTATTACCCTACATGGGCCTGTGGGCCTGTTGGCGCTGTCCAGCGCCAGCGCCCAGGATGCACTGGATGCCGCCTGCCGTTTTCTCGGCTTGCGGGCCCCTTTTCTGGAAATTCATCAGGCCCGAAAAGGGGACTTTGCCCACCTGCAATTGCGCAGTACCCGCTCGTTGGGGATTGCTCATGACTTCATTATTGAGGCCATGCTGGTTGGGCTCGTGTTTATGGTCGAGCAGCTGCTGGAGACCTTGCCGGAGGGGACACTGATCCATCGGCAAGGTACTGCCCCGGAGTGGCTGTCTGCGTTGAAAAAGGACGTGGGCGTGCCGGTGTTATTCGAGCAGTCCAGCGATGCGCTGATTTTCCCGTTGTCAGCGTTGGCGGCGCGGCCGCGGTTGGCTGACCCCCAGGTGGCCGCCATTGCCCGAGAGCAGTGTGAGATGCAATTTCGTCAATGGCGCACAGAAGAGGAAGGGGTGACCGCAGAGCGGATTCGCACCGCCTTGCAGGACCACCCGGCACCGCTGCCCTCACTGGAAGCCATGGCGGACCGGTTGGCGGTCTCTGCCCGAACCCTGAAACGGCATTTGCAGCAGGCCGGGCTCAGCTATCGTCAGTTGCAGGATGAAGAGCGTTATCGGCAGGCGCAACGGTTGCTGGAAAAGCCTGATCTCAGTATCAGTGAGGTGGCTTACACGCTGGGCTACAGCGATGTGGCCAACTTCTCCAAGGCGTTCAAGCGCTGGAGTGGGGTGACCCCGAAGGGGTACCGAGACGGTGGGTGAGACGGCCTGACTGTGAGTCTTGCTGCATACCGTATGTCGGCTGAGGCAGGTTTTCAGGTAGGCTTCAATGAGAGGGGATTTCTATTTAGCTTTTTGAAAGTAAAGGAATTATTTAACTGAGTGCAATATTTTCCGTAAGCAAAGAAGTTAACAGTGAGACATATTTATATATTTGACTCATTTTGGCCGCTTTTGTAGCTTCCTTTGCCGTGACCTGGGGGTCACGAAATAACAAAGGAAGAGAAGTGGGCCGAACTCGGGCACTCGGGTACACGCATTGCGCCCCTTTTCCTCCACCTAGCCATCCCATGCTGGTGCGATCACGCACCTGGAGGATCAGCCATGCTGCAGCAAGCCGAGGGGGCGCCCTCATTTCTCCTGTTTCGTTTCTTTCTTCCGGTTTTTCTCCTGGCGTTGGTCGCCCCAGCCTGTGCTGCGTCGGATGCGTTGCTCGACAGTAAGCACGGAGGCTCTGCCCAGTGGGATTTCTGTTACGGCAAACCGGATAACACCCTCATGCCGGAAGATCCGCGCACTCTGGTGCAGCCCGGTATCAGTGATGGCCGCGCGGTGCACTTCAATGCCTACTGGAAAGAATGTCACCTCAATCCTGAGCTGGTGAAGGAGGAGGGGCACCCCACGACTTGTGGCGGCTTACGTCAACGTTTCTATCACGGTGAGGGGTTAATGGACACCGGCGGTCCGAACGTTGCTGCCTTGTTCGCAGGGCAGGATCCGACTCTACCCGAAGCGGGTTACGGCATGTCCACGTTCAGCGCTCAACAATTTAACCAGGTATGGCGGATCTGGGGAGGCTTTGCGTTCCGCCCGGATAATTTCGATCAGTTGGTTGCCGAGCGTTATGGTTCGGGCTTTGGCGACAGCCCCAATCCCTACCCTTTGCCCGGTGAAGACCCCAACCGTACTGATGGCGGTTCCGGCAAGTTGCCGGAGATGTTTACCCAGCTGCGCAACCCGGATGGGTCATGGAGTGGCCGTATCGGGGTGACCTGCCATGCTTGCCACAGCGGCGTGGCAGGTTCCCGCGAGGGAACGGGGCCAGGCGTGATCTACGGCGGTGGCAGCAGTCTTGCCGATCTGGATTTGTTGCTCCGCGACATGTTGCCGCTGGGCTACCCGGCGTCGATGGCCACCTTTGCCAACCTTAACCGCAGCCGTGGTACCAACAATGCCAGTGACATTAATCTGGCATTCCTGTTTCCGGATGAGGAGCCATTGACGCCAGCGGAAGTCATTGGCGTGATGAATTCCGGTTCCACGGCAGACATGGACACGCCAGCCTGGTGGAACATGGGGCATCGTCCGGTGAAATTTGTTGATGGGGTATTTCCCATGGATGCCGGTCGTGTGGACATGGTGTTCTACACCCCCTTCTTCGGGTTGTTTGGTGCGATGGGCGGACCGGTCAGTGAACGGGGGCAGGACTGGATGCGCGCCCACGGACCGGCGGTGAATACCTGGATCGAAGGGCTCAAATCACCGGAGTATCCCTATCCGGTCGATGACGCACTGGCACGGGAAGGGGCAGAGCTGTTCCATACCCTGGACATGTGGGCGCCGGAACGTAACAACGCCATTCCCCGTCCGCAAGGCAACGGTTCCTGTGCCGGTTGTCATGGTGCCTACGCCAAGCGGTATGCGGACGATCCTGATTTCCTGGCCACGCCGGAGCTGGAAGGCATGGCGGGCTACATTGTGCCCATGGATATTATCGGGACCGATCCGGTACGCCTGGAAACCAACAATGAGGCTGTCCAGCTAGCCGGGGCCAAAAATTTCTTCGGCTATCCTGCAACCCGTGGCACCAGCCAGGATTGTGGACCGCAAAATCAGGAGCGTCTTCGCGGTGACCGTGAGCCTGGTTATCTGGCTCCGCCTCTTTACGGCGTTTGGGCCTCTGCCCCGTACTTCCACAACGGTTCGGTCCCCAACGTCTGGGAAATTCTGGATCCCGCTGCCCGACAACCGCTGTGGCGGCGCCAATCTGCTCCGGCGCGCTGGGACCAGAAGGGCCGGGTAGTGATGGGCTATGACACGGATCTGGATCGCGCTTACGACCAGCAGCGACTTGGCTGGAAATACGAGACTGTGAAGTGCGAGCATCGGACCTGGTGGAATCCTGCGGTTACGCCGTATCTGAACTGTGATCCCAATGACGAAGAGAAAGACCCGCTGTTCGAGCAGATCATGTCTCGTTTGTATTCCAATCTGGTCCTGAGCTGGAACATCCTCAATCCGCCCACGCTGACCCGTGACCAGATGGAAGACCGCAAGATCTTCAACACTCACATGCACGGCAAGGGCAACGAGGGTCACGAGTTCAATGCCGTGCTGACAGATCACGAACGCCGGGCCATCGTGGAGTACCTGAAAACCCTGTAGGGGCGTTGCAGGTGGTCAACCCAAGGGCAGCGTTGGCTGCCCTTTTTGCGTTTAGTGTGAAACCCGGATTGGGAGGCGGTCTTGCCCTGACCGTCGGATTCCCTGTGATGCAACGCAGAGAGGCCGCCCTCATCGCTGGGGGCGGCCTCTCGTGACCGGCGCAATGCCAGTCCTGGGCAACGCGTTAACGGCAAACGCGTGCCGATCTGTGCGTCTTACTTGCTGCTTTCGTAAGCTTCAACAGACTTCAGGATCTCGGCCTTGGCGGCGTCAACGCCGTCCCAGCCGTCAACTTTCACCCATTTGCCTGCTTCGAGATCCTTGTAGTTCTCGAAGAAGTGTTTGATCTGGGCCAGCAGCAGCTCGGGCAGATCGTTGATGTCTTTCACGTTGTCGTACAGCTTGGTCAGCTTGGTGTGCGGTACGGCAACCAGCTTGGCATCCTTACCGGCTTCGTCGGTCATGTTCAGGATGCCAACCGGGCGGCAGCGGATTACGGAACCGGGAACCACCGGGTAAGGGGTGACAACCAGCACGTCCAGCGGGTCACCATCTTCGGACAGGGTGTTGGGGATGTAGCCGTAGTTGGCCGGGTAGAACATGGGAGTTGCCATGAAACGGTCGACGAATACGGCGTTGCTGTCTTTATCGATCTCGTACTTGATCGGGTCAGCGTTGGCCGGGATCTCGATGGCCACGTAAATGTCTTCCGGAATCTCTTTACCGGCGGGAACCTTAGCAAAATCCATGGTCTGTCCTTCTCAACAGGGTTGGTGGTGGGCGCGGATTATAGCAACGGCGAGGGCTCGCGGCTAATGGCCGAAGGTCGTAGCGGGGGAAGGAATGGGAATATGCTTATTCCGGTGCCAGTAGAGGGCACCGGAGTAAGAAAAAGGGCTTATTTGCTGGCTTGCCAGCCCGGGAAATTACCATCCAGAAGCTTCACATGCTTGAACCCGGCGTTTTCCAGTGTGGTGGCGGCCGCACTGGCGCGTCGGCCGGACTGGCAGTACAGCACGATCTCTTCCTTCTGGTACTTCTCAAGCATATCCAGATGGTGCTCAACGTTCTTTGCTGGCACCAGAATAGCACCAGGAATGTGTCCGGCCAGGTATTCGTCCTCATCGCGAACGTCGATGATGATCGGGGTGTTGCCGCTTTGCATCGCCTGTTTCAGCTCACTGATGCTGATGCTGTCTGCGGCCCACAGGGGGCCGGCGAGCAGCGCGCAGGTGATAACAAGGATCTGGATCAGTGACTTCATAGTTGTGACTCCTGTCGAAGGGTTTCCCATTCCTGCAGTTCCTCCCAGAGCTTGTCGGCGTCGCGAACCATACTGGCGATGGACGGTTTGGCGGCCGGGTTGGAGAAACTGGCGGCCAGCGCGCGGCTGGCACACTCATAAACAAACTCTTTTCGCTGCATTTCGGCAAGGGTCTTGTTCACGGTCTGGTCCTGATTTTTCTTTTCTTTGACATTAGCACCGACAAACCGGGTGCGATACCCCGGTGGACAGCATGTACACCAGTGACATTTGTGCTGTAACCCGCACAATACGCGCAGACCGTTTTTTCTGGAGCCAACACCCATGTCCCTACACGAAATTCGCCACCCCCTCGTCAAGCACAAGCTGGGTTTGCTCCGTCAGCAGAGCCTGAGCACGCGCAGTTTTCGCCAGCTCACCGCGGAGGTGGGCAGCCTGCTGACCTATGAGGCGACCAGCGATCTCGAGCTGGAAGACTACAAGGTGGATACCTGGATGGGCCCGGCACCGGCCCAGCGAATCAAGGGAAAGAAGGTCACGGTAGTGCCGATTCTGCGTGCCGGCATTGGCATGCTCGACGGGGTGCTGGAATTGATTCCCAGTGCCAAGGTCAGTGTGGTGGGGGTGTATCGGGATGAGGAAACCCTGGAACCGGTGGCGTATTTCGAGAAGCTCGCCCATGACATTGATGAGCGGCTGGCGCTGGTGATCGACCCCATGCTGGCGACCGGCGGTTCTCTGGTGGCGTGCATCGACATGCTCAAGAAAGCCGGTTGCAAACAGATTCGTGCGTTGGTGCTGGTGGCGGCGCCAGAAGGTATCGAGAAGGTCACGGCGGCCCACCCGGATGTGGATATCTATACCGCGTCGGTGGATCAGGGACTGAATGACGCAGGCTATATCGTGCCCGGGCTTGGTGATGCCGGTGACAAGATCTTTGGCACGCGGTAAAAGTCGGACGTGAATGGGAGAAAGGCATGAGCCAGGCGGGCGGTTTCTGGAACTGGAAAATCATCCTGATCGGAGCGCAAATGCTGTTTGTGGCGTTTGGCGCAATGGTGCTGATGCCGCTGTTGACCGGACTCGATCCCAGCGTGGCGCTGTTCACCGCAGGCTTGGGGACGCTGCTGTTTCAGTGGATTACCCGGCGTTCCATTCCGGTGTTTCTGGCTTCATCGTTTGTGTTTGTCGCGCCAATCTCCCATGGGGTAGAGCAGTGGGGCGTACCGGCAACTATGGGCGCGCTGCTGTGTACGGCGGTGGTGTATGTGATTCTGGGAGCGCTGGTGAAGTGGCGTGGCCCGGGGTTTCTGCACAAGCTGATGCCCCCGGTTGTCACGGGGCCAATCATCATGGTGATTGGTCTGAGCCTGGCGCCCACCGCGGTGAATTTCGCTATGGGCCTGTCCGGAAATGGCGAGACAGCGTTGTTTCCCTACGGTGAAGCATTGCTGGTGGCCATGATCTCCCTGCTTACCACGATGCTGGTGGCCACGCTGGGGCACGGGTTGTTCCGGCTGCTGCCTATTCTGTGCGGTGTGCTGACCGGTTATCTGACCGCCCTGTTCATGGGAATGGTGGATTTCTCTGCGGTGGGTCAGGCCAGCTGGCTGGCGGTGCCCACCTTTATTGCTCCCACCTTCTACTGGCCGGCGATTCTGTTCATGGTGCCGGTGGCGCTGGCCCCGGCGATTGAGCATGTGGGGGATGTGTTGGCAATCAGTAATGTCACCGGCAAGGACTATATTCGCAAGCCCGGTTTGCACCGCACCCTTACAGGGGACGGTGTCGCCAGCATGGCGGCGGCACTGTTTGGTGGGCCACCCAATACGACCTATTCCGAAGTGACGGGTGCTGTGATGCTGACCCGGGTGTTTAATCCGGTGGTGATGACCTGGACAGCCATCTTTGCCATTACTCTGGCCTTTATCGGCAAGTTCGGTTTGTTGTTGCAGAGCATTCCGACACCAGTGATGGGGGGCATCCTGATTCTGATGTTCGGCTCCATCGCCAGTGTGGGCATGAATACGCTGATCAAGGCGCAGGTCGATCTGCACGCTCAGCGCAATCTGGTGATCGTGGCGGTGACCCTGATCTTTGGAATTGGCGGTATGGTCATGGGTAATGGCGACTTTACCCTGCAGGGGATCAGCCTGTGTGGTTTGGTGGCGGTTATCCTGAATCAGGTGTTGCCGGCGGCACCGGAGCAGGCGGATGACCTGCACCAAGAGCAGGCCTTTGTCGACGATCTGCTGGATCATGCCCGGGAAAAGAAACAGCCATGAAATGGGCTCGCTGGCGTGAAAAAAGCAGAGCCGGGCTCTGCGAGCGGGTGTGCCTTGCAGTACAATCGCCCTTACTCAACGGCAAGATTGAGCCAATCGCTTGATGAACCTGTCTTCCCCCATCGGTATTTTCGACTCCGGCATTGGCGGCCTGTCGGTTGCCCGGGCTGTGCGTGAGCGTTTGCCAGCGGAAGATATTCTTTATGTAGCAGATTCCTGTCATGCGCCTTACGGAGACAAGAGCGATGACTTTATCCGTGAACGTATGCATGCGATCACGGAGCTGTTGCTGAAATGTGGCGCAAGGGCAGTTGTGGTGGCCTGTAATACCGCCACCACCGCGGCGATCACTCAATTGCGCGACAGCTTTTCGGTGCCGATCATTGGCGTGGAGCCGGGTGTGAAGCCTGCGGTTGAAAACACGCGAAGTGGTGTGGTGGGTGTGCTTGCCACACCGAGAACCCTGCAAACCCATTCCTTTGAAAACCTGGCCGCACGTTTCAGCAGCAATGTGAAGTTGCTGGTGCAGCCCTGCCCGCGCCTGGTTCATCAGGTCGAAGCGCTGGATTTTGATGGCGCCGAGACGCGTGATCTGCTGCGGGAATACGTCTCCCCGTTGCTGGCGGAGAAGGCAGATACCCTTGTGCTGGGTTGTACTCATTACCATTTTCTGGCCGAGCAGATCGCCGCCGTGGCGGGGCCGGATGTGACCATCATCAGCACCCAGCAGGCCGTGGCCCGGGAAGTGGCACGGCGGTTGGAGCTGCACGGCTTGCTGACGGCAGGCGGGAGGGAAGGGCGGGCAGGGTTTGTTTCAACAGGCGACGAGACTCGCTTCAGAACACAGCTTGATACACTGTGGGGTCCGGGTGGAATGATTTATCCCTTCCCTTGGTAGCGTTGGTTATTCGCTACTTTTACCCTTCGGGCCGTCCTGCAGGCGTTTGTTCGCTGCGGCGACTACCCAACTCCTTAAAATACGATTTTTACTACCGAACACACTGAGCGTTAAACCTTGTTTTCCTCTTTGAACTCGGGGTAATTTTTTCCTGGCTGGTGAACGCGTGGCGAGCAACGCACTTGCGGATAGGTTTACGTTCTGCGTTTAGTGGCAAGCCTGTCGTGGGGGGGGCGCCGGACCTACGGCGTCACAGGATTGAACTGGTTTGGCGTATTGCCTTTTCCAGAGGGGGCTAACGGCCCCAGGGCAAAAAAAAGCCCCGCGGTGCGGGGCTTTTTTTGATAGCTTCGAGGGCATTTATACGTCGAAGACGTCGTTCAACTTCTTCGCCACCGGTGCCAGCTTGAGCTTGGCGAACTGGGGCAAACCATTCTTGTAAGGAGGGTAGGATTCGCCACCGATCAGCGGGGCCAGGTACTCGCGCGCTGACGGGGTGATGCCGAAACCATCTTTGCTGATGAACTTGCGCGGCATGGGCTTTTCCACGTTGGCGACTTTCTTCAGCGGGGCCTCACCGATGGTCCAGCTGTATTTCTTGGTCTTCTTGCGCTCGATGGTGGGCATCACCGCGTTCTTGCCGGCGACAGCAAATTCCACCGCAGCACGGCCGACCGCGTAGGCTTGCTCCATGTCGGTGGCTGAACCGATATGGCGGGCCGCCCGCTGCAGGTAGTCACTCACCGCCCAGTGGTATTTATAACCCAGCTCTGCTTTCACCATCTGCGCAATGACCGGCGCGACGCCACCCAGTTGTTTGTGGCCGAAGGCGTCGGTGGTGCCAGCGTCAGCCAGGAAGGTGCCGTCTTCATAACGGGCACCTTCGGAGACCACGATGACGCAGTAGCCCACTTTTTCAACGGTGGCCTGTACCTTCTTCATGAAGGCTGCCTTGTCGAAGGCGATTTCGGGGAACAGGATCAGATGCGGAGCATCGTCGTTCTCTTCCTTGGCCAGGCCCGCGGCGGCGGCGATCCAGCCTGCGTGACGGCCCATCACTTCCATGACGAACACCTTGGTGGAGGTGGCGCACATGCTGGCCACGTCCAGGGCGGCTTCACGGCAGCTCACGGCGGTGTATTTGGCGACGGAGCCAAAGCCCGGAGACACGTCGGTGAAAGGCAGGTCGTTGTCCACGGTCTTGGGGACGTGGATGGCCTGGATCGGGTAGCCCATTTTTTCTGACAGCTGGGAGACCTTCAGGCAGGTGTCAGCGGAATCGCCGCCACCGTTGTAAAAGAAATAGCCAATATTGTGCGCCTTGAAGACCTCGATCAGTCGCTCGTATTCGCGCTGGGAGGTTTTCAGGTCTTTCAGTTTGTAGCGACAGGAGCCGAAGGCACCACCGGGGGTGTACTTGAGCGCGTCAATGGCACTTTTGCTTTCTTTGCTGGTGTCGATCAGTTCTTCGGTGAGGGCACCGATAATGCCGTTGCGGCCGGCGTAAACCTTGCCGATGACATCCTTGTTCTCACGGGCGGCTTCGATCACGCCGGCAGCGGAGGCATTGATGACGGCGGTAACACCGCCAGACTGAGCGTAGAAAGCGTTTTTACGCGCCATGTGACAGACCCCTTGGTTCGATTTGTGGGCATTCTAGCGAAGGCAGGGCGGAAACACACCCGATGTTGTCGGACGAAGCAGCTTCGAGCCATGTGCTACGAGCTACGAAACGCGGGATAGCAAGCCATCAATCTGATTCGCTGTGCCCGCGAGCATAGGGCACGGAAGGATCTGCACCTTGCGCTTTTAGCTTTTTCTGATGGCTCGTCGCTCATAGCTGGTAGCTGTTTTTCCCCCGCTCTGGAAGAATAGCGCCCCATGAATGCACTCATTACCTTGTTCTGGCGGTTAGCCATCTTTCGGGCCAGCCCGGAACACACACCCTATTCCCAGTCTGTGTTTGCGCTGGTGCTGTTGCTGTGGTCCGGCCTGCAGTTACTGGTTGGTCTGTTGCAGCAGGGCTTGCCTGCGTCATTGCTGCTGGGTAGCCAGTGGATTGCGTTGACCGTATTGCTGGGTGGCACTTTCATGATGCTGGCCTTCAAGGGGCTCGGTGGGCGCTGGCTGCAGACGGCGACCTCTCTGGTGGGGGTGGATGTGGTGTTGTCGCTGGCCAATCTGCCGTTGTTGCTCAGTGGCTGGTTGTTCGGACCCGGCGCTGACTGGGTGCAGGTGTTTATTCTGCTGCTGGTGAGCTGGCAATTGGCCGCCCAGGCATTCATTTTTCATCGTGCCCTGAATGTGGGGCCTTTCCTGGGGTTAGGCATTGCCATGGCCTTGCTGGTGGCCAGCTATGGCAGCGTGGCGGTGCTGTTACCTGCGGTAATGGCCCCGGCGGGGTAGGAAATCGCCGCAAGCTACAAGGCGCGGCTTTACGCTATCGGATCGACGATGCTGTACCCGCGATCATGGCGCTGTGGTTCGCGGGGAAAGCGTTCAAGGTGTGGCGAAACCGGCTCTCGTGTTGCAGCTTGAAGCTTGCCGCTGTCCTCAATACCGCGTCAGCAGCTGGATCACCATGGCGGCAGCAGCGGTGCGATTCTCCACGCCCAGCTTGCGAAAGATCTGTTCCAGATGCTTGTTTACCGTACGAGGACTCAGTTCCAGGATCTGGGCAATTTCCCGGTTGGTTTTGCCGTGGGCGATCCAGGCCAGCACCTGGGCTTCGCGTTGCGTCACGTGCAAGGCGGTTTTCAGCATCTCCAGTTCGGCATCACTGTCATGGTGCAGCAAACGGAAAAGGTGTTCGTGGTTTTCGGCCTGGCCGAGATAACGCACCTGCAGGTTGCCCGGCAGCTGGTTGAGTTGTTGTCCACGTTCCGGTTGGTGGCTCATCCACCGTTGAATCGCCTCGGCCAGCTGTTCGCGGGGAACGCCGGTCTTGTCCAGCAGCTGTTCCACTTGTGGTGTTGCCCAGCGCCATTCGCCTGCCGGGGTGGTAGAGAAGCTGGTCTGGCCCAGGCGGTCCAATGTGGTGTGGGCGCTTTGGGTCATGCGGGCGTTGTTCAGGTGGACGCGGATCCGGGCAATCAATTCGTCGGGGCGCACCGGTTTGGTCACGTAGTCGACGCCACCGGCTTCCAGGCCGCGAACCACATCTTCGCTTTCGGTCAGCCCGGTCATGAAAATCACCGGGACGGATGACAGGGAAGGGTGCTGTTTCAGCCGGCGGCAGGTTTCGAAACCGTCCAGGTTCGGCATGATGGCATCCATCAGAATCAGGTCCGGTGTCATCTTCTCGGCGATGCCCAGGGCCTGCTGGCCCTCCAGTGCGACCAGGGCGGTCAGCCCCGCCTGATCCAGTGCGTGATGAATCATGCCAAGGGAATCAGGGGAGTCGTCGACGACCAGAATCAGGTCTTTGCGTTGTTGGGCGGCGTTCATGCGGCAGTCTCCAGCAGGCGGATCACCGCCTGAAAATCAAACAGGGTCAATCGGGAATCCAGATCGCCGGCCAGGGCGGTGGGCAGTTGTCCCTTGGCTTTGGCTTCGTCCAGGCGCTCGCGCAGGGCGCTGAGGTGGCCAATCTCGGCCAGTGCCAGTAGCTCATCGCGTAGTGTCTGGTCGAGCAGGATCACCGGTTCTTCGGTAACAGGAATGCGTTTCTGCGGGGCGCTGTTTTGGTGTAGCCAGGTCAGGCCCAGTTGCCGGGCCAGGCAATCCACCAGCGCGTTCAACTTGAACGGCTTGGTGAGGTAATCATTGTGCAGCCCTTCCGGGATGTCTGGCTGGTTTTCGCGGGCGTTGCCCGACAGCATCACGATGGGCCCGCGGTAGCCCTGGCGGCGAATATGCTGGGCGGTTTCCCAGCCGCTCATGCCCGGCATGGAGATATCCATCAGGATCAGATCCGGGTTGATATGTCGCGCCAGTTGCATGCCGGTTTCCCCGTCCGGTGCTTCATTGAGCACAAAGCCCAGTGGCGTCAGCAGATCGCTGATCAGGCCGCGGTGAGAAGGGTCGTCATCGATAATCAGCAGGCTCTTTCGCTCACCGGTATAGCCGATCACCGGGCTGCGCTCCTGGTGGACGGGATCCGGGCCATTGAGGCGTGACAGCATCACAGAGAGGCGGAATTCACTGCCTTGCCCGGGTGTACTGCTGACCTGAATGTCGCCGCCCATGATATCGGCCAGTAGTTTGGTGATCGTCAGTCCCAGGCCGGTGCCGTGAACACTGGGAATACCGGGCTTTCGCACGCGCTCGAAGGGGCGGAAAATCCGCTGCAAGTCTTCCTCGTCGATGCCCACGCCGGTATCGGCAATGGAGAACTCGGCCACCTGGTTGCGATAGCGGAAGGTCAGGGTGACCTGTCCCTCGCGGGTAAACTTGATGGCATTGGAAAGCAGATTGATAAGAATCTGCCGTAGCCGTTTTTCATCGGTGGTAACCCAGCCGGGGATCGGGGTCTTGCTGCGGAATTCGAAGCCGATACCTTTTTCGGCCGCCTGTAACTGGAACATGGTGACCAGCTCGTCGATCAGTTCCGGGACGCAAACCTGATTGCGATACAGTTCCAGCCGACCGGCTTCAATCTTGGAAATTTCCAGCAAGCCTTCGATCAGATCTGACAGGTGCTCGGTACTGCGACGAATAGCGCCGATGGCATCGCGGCGGTTGTCCGGGATGGTGGGGTCCTGTTCCAGCAATTGTGCGTAACCGAAGGCTGCATTCAATGGCGAGCGCAGCTCATGGCTGAGACCGGTGAGATAGCGGCTCTTGGCCTGGTTGGCGGCCTCAGCAAGCTCTTTGGCTTTTTGCAGCTCCCGGTCAGTCTTTTCGTGGGCCTTGATTTCTTCCATCAGCATGCGTGTTTGTCGACGGCTTTCCTCCTGGGCCACCACCCGGCTTTCGTGGGCCAGCACGAACAGCCAGGCCACCACGCCGCTGATGATGATGAGAATGGCAAACACCTTGATCAGCGTGTCAGCCATCAGCGCTTGAACGTGGGGATCGCTGACCGGAATCTGGTAATACACCAGTGACAGCAGGCCGCTCATGATCAGTGTGATGGCAACCAGCAGACCGAGGAAGTGGCCCATGCGTGACCGCAGTGGTCGAATCATGGTGTCCGGTAACAGGCCGCCGAGCCATTCCATCATTTGTTCGGAAAAACGTGCGTTGGTTTTGCAGCTGTCGTTGCAGCGGGCATCCAGCGAACAGCACAGGGAGCAGATCGGCCCGTTATAGGCCGGGCAGAAGGCCATGTCTTCACGATCAAAGGTGTGCTCGCAGATACAGCAGGCGTGGCCCTCCAGCTCCCGGGTGGAATCCGGGGTGCGGGCAATGTAATAGCGGCTGCGGGTAAGGAGCGCCAGCAGGGGGGTGGTAACGAAGGTGCTGGCCAGGGCAATGAAGGACGCAAGGGCCTCCGGTGTGGCGCCCCACAGGCCGGTCTTGGCGGTCAGGCCGATCCCGGTGGCAATGAGCATGGAGCCAAAACCCACCGGGTTGAGGTCATAGAGGTAGGCCCGTTTGAATTCGATGTGTTTGGGGCTGAGCCCCAGCGGCTTGTTGATGACCAGATCCGCGACCAGCGCTCCCATCCAGCCCACGGCCACCAGCGCATAACTGCCAAGGATGGATTCAAAGGCTCGATAGATACCGATTTCCATCAGCACCAGGGCAATCACGACATTGAAGACCAGCCAGACCACCCGGCCCGGGTGACTGTGGGTTAGCCGCGAGAAAAAATTGGACCAGGCAATGGAGCCGGCGTAGGCATTGGTGACGTTGATCTTGAGCTGGGAAAGGATGACGAAAATTCCGGCCAGCGCCAGCAGAAAGGTGGGGTTGGTGGTCACATGACTGAAAGCCACCAGGTACATGTGCATGGGTTCCTGGGCTTGTTCCAGCGGCAGGCCATGGTAAAAGGCGAGCACGGCCAGAAAGGAGCCGGCCAATACCTTAAGGCCGCCAATCACCGTCCAGCCTGGCCCGCCGCACAGCAGCGCCAGCCACCAGCGCGCCCGGTTGCCCTTGCGCGATTCGGGCATGAAGCGAAGAAAATCCACCTGCTCGCCAATCTGGGCTACCAGTGAAAACAGCACCGTGGCGCCGGCCCCGAACATGATCAGGTTGAAATGGCCGCCATCGTTGTTAAGCCCTTCAAAGGCGGTCCAGCGCGGTAAGGTTGAGGGGTCCTGAAACAGAATGAACACGAACGGCAGCAGTTGCAGCAGCACCCACAGGGGCTGGGTCCATAACTGGAAGCGGGTGAGGGTGGTGATGCCATGGATGACCAGTGGAATCGCCACCAGAGAGCTGATCAGGTACCCGATCGTGAGGGGAATGCCAAACAGGATCTCCAGTGCCATGGCCATGATGGCCGCCTCCAGGGCAAAGAAGATAAAGGTGAACGAGGCGTAGATCAGTGAGGTGAGCGTGGAGCCCAGGTAGCCGAAGCCCGCGCCGCGAGTCAGCAGATCGATATCCACCCCGTAGCGGGCGGCGTAGTAACTCACCGGCAGGCCAAGCAAAAAGATCACCGCCATCACCGCCACGCAGGCCGCCATGGCGTTGATGAAGCCGTAGTTGAGCGTCATGGCGCCGCCAATGGCTTCCAGCGCCAGAAAGGTCACTGCGCCAATGGCGGTGCCGGCCACCCGGCCGGCAGACCAGCGCCGGGCGCCCTTGCCGGTAAAACGCAGGGCAAAGTCTTCCAGGGTCTGGTTTGCCACCCACTGGTTGTAGCTTCGGCGTACGCGAAATATGCGCTGTTCAATGGCCATAGGGGGACCCGGTTCGGCAGCGGAAATCCCTGTCGCGGACGCCGTGTACATGTGCAAGCAGGCCATCATGGCCTGCGCAGCCCCCGGAAAACGGGGCATCTGGCAATGCTCTGAATTGATGCATATTCCATGCCCGTTTATTTACTTCGCGCCTGAGCATAGGTGGCTTTGGGTGGCCCCGGTATGCGTCAAATGACGTACCTCGATGGCGCAATCTCCGAATGGGAGGCAGGGGGGCAGATTTCCATACTCGTTGGCGAGGGAAACGACGTGCTTCCCGTGACATTCGCTGATGAGGGGTACACCAATGAAATTGAGCAAAACCCGTTCTGCTAACCAACGGTCGTCCTGGACGCGCCGTCACCTGCTGGGGGGGCTGATGGCGTTACCTGCGCTGTTTGCCTTGTCCAATTCCGCACTGGCGGACGCTGCCAATACCACCGGGCTGGCGGTGACCGACGACACGGTGAAGGTAGGTATCCTGCACTCCATCACCGGCACCATGGCGATCAGTGAGACCGGTTCTGTGCAGGCCGAGAAGCTGGCCATCGAACAGATCAACGCCTCCGGGGGTGTACTCGGTCGCCAGATCGAATATATCCAGGAAGATGGCGCCAGTGACTGGCCTACCTTCGCTGAGAAATCCCGCAAGCTGCTGGTGAACGACAAGGTGGCCGCCGTGTTCGGTTGCTGGACTTCCGCTTCCCGTAAAGCGGTACTGCCGGTGTTCGAGCAATACAACGGCATGCTGTATTACCCGACGTTCTACGAAGGTCTGGAACAGTCACCCAACGTGATCTACACCGGTCAGGAGGCGACTCAGCAGATTCTGGCAAGCATCGACTGGTTGGCCAAAGAGAAGGGTGCCAAGACTTTCTACCTGCTCGGCTCTGACTATATCTGGCCGCGTACCTCCAACAAGATTGCCCGCAAGCACATCGACAAGCTGGGCCTGAAAGTGGTGGGTGAAGAGTACTACCCACTGGGTCACACCCAGTTCAACTCCGTGATCAACAAGATCAAGTTGAAGAAGCCTGATGTGATCTTTGCTTCTGTGGTGGGCGGTTCCAACGTGGCCTTCTACAAGCAGATGAAAGCCGCCGGTGTCGATCTCACCAAAGAGAAGCCGCTGCTGATGACCATCTCGGTAACCGAAGATGAAATCCTGGGTATTGGCGGTGAAAACGTGGAAGGTGCCTACGCCTCCATGAAGTACTTCCAGAGCCTGACCAACTCCAACAACGAAGCCTTCGTGAAAGCGTTCAAGGAACGCTGGGGCGATGACATCGTGATTGGTGACGTGACCCAGGCGGCTTACCTCGGCCCCTGGCTGTGGAAAGCTGCGGTGGAAAAAGCCGGCTCTTTCGATATCGAAAAAGTGCAGGCCGCTTCTCCCGGCATCGAGCTGACCACTGCGCCTGAAGGTTATGTGCGCATTCACGAGAACCATCACCTGTGGTCCAAGGCACGAATCGGCCAGGCCCAGACTGATGGTCAGTACAAAGTGATCTACGAAACTGAAGACCTGATGGAGCCGGATCCGTTCCCGGAAGGTTACCAGTAAGCACTTGCGTAGGGAGCCTGTGCACGACTTATTGCGTGCTCTGGCTTCCAGGATGGCTCGCAATCTAGGCGCAATTTTGAAGGCATGTGTCGACCTGTCGAAAAATTGCAACAACGAGTGCGGGCCATCATGGAAGCCCCGAAGGGCGTGACCTGAAGCATGCATCTGCTGCGCTTCGTCACTAGGAAAGGAAACCACCCTGTCCGTCGCGACGAAACACAACATCTGCACGCTTCAGGTCACGCAGAGCACACAATCAGTCGTGTACAGGCTCCCACGGCGCCCAAGTTTGATCGGGCGTCGGCCTTTCCTTTCCTGACCTGTTTTTTTGTCTTGCCGCTTTACCTAATCACAGTACGCCAATCACTGTTCGGGAGTACCTGCCATGTTCGCTGACTACACCATGACGGAGTTGACCTCGATCTTCGCCATGCAGGGATTTGCCGGCCTGTCGCTGTTTTCCATCTTTGTGCTGATGGCGCTGGGGCTGGCCATTATTTTTGGGCAAATGGGCGTGATCAACATGGCCCATGGTGAGTTCATGATTCTGGGTGCCTACACCACGTATCTGACTGCCCAGGTGTTTGAAAGTGTTATGCCCGGTTTATACGGGGGTTATTTCTTTGTGGCCATGATATTGGCCTTTGTCGTCACCTTTGCACTGGGGGCATTGGTGGAATGGTTGATGATACGGCATCTCTATCATCGCCCCCTGGATACCTTGCTGGCCACCTGGGGCCTGAGTCTGATTCTTCAACAGACCTACCGCAGTGTGTTCGGCGCCCGTGAAGTGGGGGTTAGCCTGCCGGACTGGATGATGGGCTCCATTGCTGTCACGGATCTGGTGGAGATCCCCATCAACGGATTGTTTGTGATGGTGCTGTCGTTGCTGATCGCCTTCGCCGTTTACCTGCTGATGTTCCGTTCCGGTTGGGGCCGTCAGGTGCGCGCCGTGGTGCAGAACCGTCCCATGGCCGAAGCTGTGGGTATCGACAGTGGCCGGGTTGACCGGGTCACCTTCGCGTTGGGTTGCGGCATCGCCGGTGTGGCGGGTAGCGCCTTTACCATGATTGGTTCCACCGGCCCGACCTCTGGTCAGCTGTATATCGTCGATACCTTCCTGGTGGTGGTGTTCGGTGGCGCCCAGAGTCTGCTTGGCACCATTGCTTCTGCCTTCACCATTTCCCAGGCCCAGTCCACCATGGAGTTCTTCCTGAGTGGTTCCATGGCCAAGGTTCTGACCCTGCTGTTTGTGGTCGGCATTCTGATGCTGCGCCCGCAAGGTCTGTTCGCCCTGAAAGTGCGTCGCTAGGAGGCTGCCATGAAAGCAAATCTGTTCATCGAATGGTTGAAGTCCCGCGAGGGCATCTACTATGTGCTGCTGGCGCTGCTGCTGGTAGTGGTCTTCCCGCTGGCACTGGATTCTTTCCGCCTCAACATGGTCGGCAAGTACCTGACCTATGCCTTCGCGGCCATGGGACTGGTGTTGTGCTGGGGCCGCAGTGGCATTCTCAGCCTGGGGCAGGGGATCTTCTTCGGCCTGGGCGGTTACTGCATGGCCATGTTCCTCAAGCTGGAAGCGTCCAGCCCGGAGAACACCGCCATTCAGTCCACCCCGGGGATTCCTGACTTCATGGACTGGAACCAGCTCACCGCGCTGCCGTGGTTCTGGGAACCCTTCCACAGCTTTTCCTTCACCCTGATTGCGGTGCTGGCGGTACCCGCCTTGCTGGCCTTCATCATTGCGGTGGCCATGTTCAAGCGCCGTGTGGGTGGCGTGTACTTCGCCATCATCACCCAGGCCATTGCCGCTATCCTGACCATTCTGATCATCGGTCAGCAGGGCTTCACTGGCGGAGTCAACGGGATTACCGATCTGCGTACCCTGATGGGCTGGGATATCCGCACGGATGAAGCCAAGACACTGCTCTACTTCGTGTGTGTGGGCATGCTGTTTGTTTGCCTGATCGTGGGTGCCTGGGTGATGCGCAGCAAGCTTGGCCGCATTCTGCTGGCCATGCGTGACCAGGAAGACCGGGTGCGATTCTCCGGTTATGACGTGGCGTCCTTCAAGATCTTTGTGTTCTGTCTGGCGGCCATGTTTGCCGGTGTCGGTGGCGCCATGTTCACCCTGCAGGTGGGTTTCATGTCTCCGTCGTTCGTGGGCATCGTGCCGTCCATCGAAATGGTGATCCTGTGCGCGGTGGGTGGCCGCAACTCCCTGCTGGGTGCCATCTACGGTGCACTGATTGTGAATGCCGCCAAGACCTTCTTCTCTGAGTCTTTCCCGGAATTGTGGCTGTACGGCCTGGGCGTGCTGTTTATCGCTGTGGTACTGGCCTTCCCGGATGGTCTTGCCGGTCTCTATCGCCGCTATGTGATGCCGCTGGAAAGCAAACTGCCGGCAATACTGCGCCGTGGCAATGCTGAAGCACAAACCCTGCCTGTGGAGGAAGCCAAATGAGCCCGAGCAAACAAGATTTCATTCTTGCGGTAGAAGGGTTGACGGTGTCTTTCGATGGCTTCAAGGCCGTGAATGATCTGTCCCTGTACCTGGAGCCAAAGGAAATTCGCGTGATCATCGGCCCTAATGGGGCGGGCAAGACCACGGTGCTGGATCTGATCTGCGGCAAGACCAAGGCCACGGACGGCTCCATCAAGTTCCAGGGGAAAGAGCTGACCAAGATGAGCGAGCACAACATTGTTCGCGCCGGGGTCGGGCGCAAATTCCAGAACCCGTCCATCTATGAAGATCTCACTGTGTTTGAAAACCTGGAAGTGTCCTACCCCGCCGGACGGTCGGTGATCGGTGCGCTGGCCTTCAAGCGAGATGCTGCGGTAATTGAAGCGGTGGAGGAAGTGGCAGAAACCATCTTCCTCACCGACATGTTGCATCAGGAAGCCGCTCTGCTTAGCCATGGCCAGAAGCAGTGGTTGGAGATCGGCATGCTGCTGATCCAGAAGCCGGATCTTTTGATGCTGGATGAGCCAGTGGCGGGCATGTCTGTGGCGGAGCGGAAAAAAACCGCCGAGCTGCTGCGGGTGATTACCGAGAACCACACCGTGCTGGTGATCGAGCATGACATGCAGTTTGTCGGCGACATTGCCGACCGGGTGACGGTGATGCATCAGGGCAAGGTGTTGTCCGAAGGCTCCATTGATCACGTCAAGCAGGATCCAAAAGTCATCGAAGTTTATCTGGGACACTGACGCTGAGGCGAGGTACTGACTATGTTGAATGTATCGAATCTGCAGGTGGCTTACGGCCAAAGCACCATCATCAGCGACATGAACCTGAACATCGCCGAGAACGAAATCGTGGCGGTGGTAGGGCGCAACGGCATGGGCAAGACCACGCTGATGAAATCCCTGATCGGAATGGAAAAAATGCGTGGTGGCACCGCGCAACTTGATGGCCAGGATCTGACCGGACTGAAAAGTTTTCAGCGGGTGAAAGCCGGGCTCGGTTTTGTGCCCCAGGGGCGAATGATCTTCCCGACCCTGACGGTGAAAGAAAACATTGAAACCGGGCTGGCGGCGGTGGGTGAAAAGAAAGTGCCGGAGGACCTGTATGAACTGTTTCCGGTACTGAAAGAAATGCAAAACCGTCGCGGCGGTAACCTGTCCGGCGGTCAGCAGCAACAGTTGGCTATTGCCCGGGCGCTGGCAACCCGGCCCAAGGTGCTGTTGCTGGATGAACCCACTGAAGGGATTCAGCCTTCCATCATCAAGGACATGGCGAAAACCCTGAAACGTATCCGTGACGAACGTGGCCTGTCCATTGTGGTGTCCGAGCAGGTGCTGAGTTTTGTGATGGATGTGGCCGACCGCATTCTGGTGATCGAGAAAGGCAAGATCGTTCATGAAGAAAGTGGCGACGACGTGAACCAGGAAAAAATTGCTGCGTATCTGGCGGTGTAACCCCGCCCGTTTTTTGAACCCATTTTCCAGGAGAGAGTCATGCGACACGGGGATATTTCCAGCAGTAACGATACCGTTGGCGTAGCGGTAGTGAACTACAAGATGCCGCGTCTTCATAACAAGGCGGAGGTATTGGATAACGCCCGCAAGATTGCCGACATGATCAAGGGCATGAAGCAGGGCCTGCCGGGCATGGATCTGGTGGTGTTTCCCGAATACAGCACCATGGGCATCATGTATGACCCGGACGAAATGATGGAGACCGCTGCCACGGTACCCGGTGATGAAACGGCGATCTTTTCCGCGGCCTGCCGGGAAGCCAATACCTGGGGGGTGTTCTCCCTGACCGGGGAACGTCACGAGGAACACCCGCACAAGGCGCCTTACAACACCCTGGTGCTGATCAATAACGAAGGGGAAATCGTCCAGAAATACCGCAAATGTATTCCCTGGTGCCCCATTGAAGGGTGGTATCCGGGTGATACCACCTATGTGACGGAAGGGCCCAAGGGCCTGAAGATCAGCCTGATTATCTGTGACGACGGCAACTACCCGGAAATCTGGCGTGACTGTGCCATGAAAGGGGCCGAGTTGATCGTGCGTTGTCAGGGCTATATGTACCCGGCCAAGGAACAGCAGGTGATGATGGCCAAATCCATGGCCTGGGCCAACAACTGTTATGTGGCAGTTGCGAATGCCACAGGCTTTGATGGTGTGTATTCCTACTTTGGTCACTCGGCACTGATTGGTTTCGATGGCCGCACCCTGGGTGAATGCGGCGAAGAGGATATGGGCGTGCAGTATGCGCAGCTGTCGGTGAGCCAGATCCGTGATGCCCGCGCCAATGATCAATCCCAGAATCATTTGTTCAAGCTGCTGCACCGCGGCTACACCGGCATGCATGCGTCAGGTGATGGCGACAAGGGGGTGGCAGATTGCCCGTTTGATTTCTATCGCACCTGGGTCATGGATGCGCAGAAGGCGCGGGAAAATGTGGAAGCCATGACCCGCAGCACGGTAGGTGTTGCCGAGTGTCCGGTGGGCGAACTACCGGTGGATGGCAAAGAGAAAAGCGCGGGGGGCTGATGCCTTTCATCAACGACAAGCTGGAAGCACACCAGGAGGAGGTGGCCCAACAGCGCTGGGCTACCGGCTCTGGGCGCATGAACCGTTTCGTGTTCGAGCCTGCTGAGGTCATGGCCCATTTGCGCAAGCACATTGTGGGTCAGCCCCAGGTGTTGGACGCCATGGCAGACATGCTGCAGGTCATCAAGGCGGATATCGGTGCGGAAGACCGCCCCCTGTCAGTACAGTTATTTGTCGGCCCCACCGGGGTCGGCAAGACAGAAACCGTTCGCCTGTTGGCCCAGGCCATTCATGGCAGTGCCGATGCGCTATGCCGTATCGATATGAGTACCCTTGCCCAGGAGCACTATGCGGCGTCACTAACCGGCGCACCGCCGGGTTATGTGGGCAGCAAGGAAGGCCAAAACCTGTTCGATGAAGAAGCGATTCGTGGCAGCTTCAGCAAGCCCGGGATTGTGTTATTCGACGAACTGGAGAAGGCCAGCCCTGAAGTGGTGCGCACGCTACTGAATGTGCTGGAGCGGGGGCGCTTGCGATTAACCGCCGGCAATCGTGACATCGATTTTCGTAACAGCCTGATCTTCATGACCAGTAATGCAGGGGCCAGCCAGATTGCGGCCTTGCATCCACGCCGCTGGTGGCAGCCAGACCTTAGCCGGCAGCGCATTCCGGATCTGGTGGATCAGGCCCTGCACCGCCAGTTTGATCCGGAATTCCTGAATCGTATCGACCGTATCCTCACCTTTAATACGCTTGACCGGGACCTGGTCAGTCAGCTGCTGGATATTGAGCTGGACAGGCTCAAGCGGCAGCTTGATCGGCGGAAAGTGGTTCTTAGCCTCGGTGACGGCGCCCGACGTCACCTCTGCCGCCCGACCGACGCGCGCTTTGGTGCCCGCGAGATGGGTCGACGCATCCGCAACGAACTCTCCCCACCACTGGCCAGAGTGATGCTGGATTACCCCCAGGCCGATACCTTTGAAGCCAGAATGGAAGACGGTTCGCTGATCGTGATCCCGGTGTAGGCAGGGGCGCTGGAAAACCGTGAGGGCATAACCTTTGTAGGAGTCCAGGCTTGCAGGGCGATTCAAGCGATAGCGAGATAAAACGTGTCGAGTCTGGAGTTCCGCAAGGCAAGGATAGTGATCTTGAACCTGCCACCGATTCTGGACTTTCGTAATTTGTTACTCGAACTCCGCCTTTGAAATCCTTACCTCGCCAAGGCTCGGATTGCCCTGCAAGCATGGGTTCCTACAGGGAGAAGCCAGCGCAAGTAGAGGAAAGCGGAGTTAAGTGTAATGACGCCAACAGGCCCGTCTGGTTTACCCGGCGGGCCTGTTGGGTTCTTGAAAACATGACCCGCTTGCAAGGCGGGGGCGTGTTGCGTAGGGCGTGTAGCGGCCATCAATACGTCAAATGACGTACCCCAAGTGGGACATGGGCGAATGGTGGCCATGACAGGATTTGCCGATAGTGATTCCGGAACGACGGGATTGCCTTTTCTGGTTGGCAATCCCCGTGTCAAACCGGAGGAGAGCACACCATGGCTGAAACGATCATCAAGATTGACCTGAACCAATCCCCTTACGAGAACGAGAATATTCATAACCGCTGGCACCCGGACATCCCCATGGCAAAAATGGTGAAGCCCGGTGACGACTTTATTCTGGAATGTCACGACTGGACCGGTGGCCAGATCAAGAATGATGATTGCGCCGATGATGTGCGTGATGTGGACCTGACCCAGGTGCACTTTCTTACCGGCCCGGTCGGTGTGGAAGGCGCAGAGCCCGGCGACCTGCTGGTGGTGGATATTCTGGATATCGGCACCTTTGACGAAAGTCAGTGGGGTTTCAATGGTTTCTTCTCCAAGCAGAATGGCGGCGGTTTCCTGACGGAACACTTCCCGGAAGCGCAGAAATCCATCTGGGACTTCAACGGCATGTTCACCAAGTCCCGCCATATTCCCAATGTGGAATTCGCCGGCCTGATTCACCCGGGCCTGATCGGCTGTCTGCCGTCCAAGGAAATGCTCGACGAGTGGAACACCCGTGAGAAAGAACTCTACGACACCGAGCCCGATCGCGTGCCGGGGCTGGCCAACCTGCCCTACGCGGACACCGCCCACATGGGCAAGTTGAGCGGTGATGCCAAGGCCAAGGCTGCTGCAGAAGGTGCCCGTACCGTGCCGCCTCGCGAGCACGGCGGTAACTGTGACATCAAGGATCTGTCCCGTGGCTCCCAGGTGTACTTCCCGGTCTATGTGAAAGACGCCGGTCTGTCCGTGGGGGATCTGCACTTCAGTCAGGGCGACGGTGAAATTACGTTCTGCGGCGCTATCGAAATGGCCGGCTGGATTCACCTGCGCGTCAACATCATCAAGGGCGGCATGGAGAAGTACGGCATCAAGAACCCGATCTTCAAGCCCAGCCCCATGGCGCCGAAGTATGACGACTACCTGATCTTCGAAGGTATTTCCGTGGATGAGGAAGGCAAGCAGCATTATCTGGATGTGCATGTGGCCTATCGTCAGGCCTGTCTGAACGCCATCGAGTACCTGAAAAAATTCGGTTACACCGGAGCCCAGGCTTATGCATTACTGGGATGCGCCCCCGTACAGGGGCATATCAGTGGGGTAGTGGATGTCCCCAATGCGTGTGCAACGCTCTGGTTGCCTACGGACATCTTCGACTTCGATATCAAGCCGGGGATGGATGGACCGCAACACAGCGTGGCAGGCAGTACCGACGTGCCGCTGTCCAAAGACAAGTAAACGGATAGAGAGGAGCTGATCATGCCGTTGTATGACTACAAGTGTGCCGAACACGGTTTGTTTCACGATCTGGTGCCCATGCAGGCCTCAGGCGAGTGCGCCCCTTGCCCCAGCTGTGGCGCGCTGTCTGCACGGGTCATCATGGTGGCGCCGGAGTTGCTGGACATGGCCCCGGAAAAACGCGATGCCATGGCGCGTAATGAAAAGGCCGCACATGAACCGCGTCACGGCAATCAAGCATCGGAGAAAGAGCAGGGCTGCTGCCATCACAAGCGCAAGTCCAAGCTGTTCTATACGGCAGAGGGCAACAAGATGTTCCCGTCCGCCCGGCCCTGGATGATCAGTCACTAGAAGTATCAGGTTTATCGGCAGTAAACCTTCCCTTGCGGGCAACTGGATGTTGCCCGTTTTTTTATGCGGTCTACCGATTGCTCACGCTGCCCCACAAGATTTGGAGATTCGCTAGTGTGAGGCGGACTGGATGCGTTCCAGTGCCGCGACCCGTTGTTGTTCTGTCTCGCTGAACATGGCATTGCGTAGTTGCGCCAGTTGCTGTTCCTGATCCTGCCGGGATAAACCAGATGACTGAATCACCTGACGCTGCCCATGGTAGTCGTCCAGCCGCTGTTGCCAGTCTTGTCGCTGTTGGTCCAGTGCCTGCAGGCGCAAGGCTGCAGCATCACCGAAGCGTTGCTGATGGAGGACAAACAGATCGGCGTCGTTGGCACCAGCATCGCGAAGTTGCTGCTCATCCTGTTGCAGGGTCTGCAGGTTGGTTTGTTGTTCGAGCTGTTGCGCCAGATGCGCCGGGAGCGACTGTCGAAGCGTGCTCAGGGCTCGGGCTTTTTCCCGGTCGTCCATGGACGATGCCAGAATGTCATGGCGCTGAAGGCTGAAGCGGTCGTAACGGTCTTCGTCGGCAAACAGGGCAGCGGCATCGTCTGCGCCAAAGGTGTCATTACGCAGTCGTTGTCGCAGGGCCAGCTGACCGCGGATAGTGCCGCTGCCGGTGGCGGCATACTCGCCGCTGGCAAATTGCTGCCGATAGCGCTGATAGCGGTCATACAAGGCGAGCAAATCGTCTGCGGCAGCCTCGCCAGCGTTGCCTGTCGCCCATTGCTGCATGAGGTCACGAATCCGGGCGTCGGGCATTTCCCCGCTGAGAGACAGAAAGTAATCCATCACGGCCTTGCTGTTGCTGTCGACCACCAGTCGCCCGGCCTTGTTGATCGTGAGGGTGGCGGGCACGGTGGTGCCAGACAGGGAGGTGCTTTTCAATTGTTTGGTCAATTGTTCGGTCAGTCGTGCAGCCAGTGGCGCCGGGGCGGTTCGAGGTTGTGTGTTTGCGGACGTGGAGTATGTCGGTGCCTCAGGCGCAACGGTGGTGTGTGCCAGGCTCGTGTTGCCCGGGTAAAGAGCATCAGGCACGGGCAGGCGTTTGAGGGCAATAAAGACGCTACAGGCCAGTATCAGCACTGTGGTAAGCAATGCCAGGTGTCGTTTCATGATGCGCTCCGGTCAACGGCGGGGCAGAGCCCCGCCGTGGGGGGCTTACAGGCCTGCGTTTTTCAGGCGGTTGGCATGGTTGCGGTACAGGGTCTTGGGATCGGTTTCCCAGCCCATCAGCCCAAACAGCTGGCGAATGGCGTCAGCGTGGTTGTGGTTGTAGTTGTGGCGAATGGGTTTGCCCAGATACATGCCACACACTGGTAGTACGCCGTCATGGGCTTCGCCATTGCTGAAGGCAAACTGGGTCACGGTGACCAACAGGGAATCAAACGGATCGAACAGGTTGGTATGCACGCCGTCACCCCCCCAGGACCAGTAGCGCACGCCATTTACCGTGTGCTGGCCGCTGGTGCCACAGGCTGAGGTTGGCATGGCCTGTGGGTAACGCTGGTTGAATGCGGCAAGCCCTTCGGTGGTGGACGTTGCCAGGACATCGCGGGTGGATTGGTCCCCCGGATTGGGGCCGCCCGACAGGCTTTCCCAAAGCGCGCCAAAGGCATTACCGATGCTGTTGGCCAGGCCTTCGGTGATGCTGCCTTCCGGTACGACACCGCGGATCACATCCGCGACGGCGGTACCCCGGTTTTCACCGTGTACTGAGGTCACGGATGCAATCAGGTCAGGGCGGACGGCGGCCACATAGCGGGAGGTGGGCGAGCCCTGGGAATGAGCGATCAGATTGACTTTTTCCGCGCCGGTGACCGCCAGATAGTTCTCGATCTGGACGATCAGCTCTTCACCCCGGTATTCGTTACTTTGCAGGGCGCTGACATTGCTTTCGTAGACCTCGGCGCCGTAGTCGCGCATGTCATCGGCAATACCATAGAAGTAATCGATGCCTGCGATGTCATCGAAGGCAATGATGCCGCCTACCAGTACGATGGGGTATCGGGTGTCGGCGTAGCTTTTGTCTTTGCCAAACCACCACCAGGCATGGGCCTGGGACGTTGTTGCGCACAGTATCAGGGCCGCGCAGAGCCCGCGTAGCGTGATCGACATGGTGTTCTCCTGTTTATTGTTATGCAGCCGGCGCCGGGCTGAGTATTTCGTGTCGACGATTGGACTATAGGCAGGTTCGGTGGTACTAAACTTGTAAGAATTCGGGCATCAATTTGTCATCTGTGATGCGGCTCGCAAACCGGGCAAAAGAGAGAAAAACAACAATGACAACGGATCATGGGCCAGTCTTGTCGCCGAGTGCGACGCTCTACTTATGGCCGCAGCGCACGCTCTATCTGGGCTTTATCGGGCCGCTATCGGCGCTCACCCAGGGGGCTCACACGTTACTGGTCGGCCTCGATGACGCGATTCCGTTTACCGTGGGTGCGCAGACAGTCACCGCGGGGTGTGCGCTGGTGCCTGCGGGTTTGACCTTTTCCGCCGAGGCGGGTGAGGGGCGTATCGCCTGTTGTTTTCTGGATCCCCTGGGCCGTGATTTGCGTTTTCATCAGAGCCGTATGCATCGTGACCCTTCCGGCCTTTACTTGCCTGTAGAGCCAATGGAAGAGGCGCGAAAATTACTGGTTGGTTTGTTTGAGACAGAGGCGCTGGCCAACCAGGCATACACGGCTTTGCAAGGGGTCTTGTTCCCGGCGGAGAGTGACGTTGTATTGGGCTTCGAGTTTGACGAACGGGTACGTGTGGTGATCGAGCGGATCCGCCAAGACCCCACGGATAACCTTTCCAATGATGCCCTGGCGCAGACTGTTGGGCTGTCAGGTGATCGCCTGCAACGTTTGTTCAAGGACGCCACGGGGATTCCGATTCGTCGCTATCGGCTCTGGCATCGTCTGTTTGTGACATCGACCATGATGGCCATGGGCAGTAGTTTGACGGAGGCCGCACTGGCGGCTGGGTTTTCGGATTCTTCCCATCTCACCAATGTATTCAGGAACATGCTGGGCATGAGCCCGTCTACGGTATTACGGCGCTCCAGGCAGATCCGCATTCTGGTGGGCAGCGAACCTGAATAGCGCTTTATGTAGAATAACGTCAACCATTCCCGATGCCGGGTTCGCCCCGGCACGTTCTGACCAACAGGCAGTTTTGTTCATGCATATTCATATTCTCGGCATCTGCGGTACCTTCATGGGTTCTCTGGCCCAGCTGGCCAAGGCCCAGGGGCATCGTGTCACCGGCAGTGACCAGAATGTTTATCCCCCTATGAGCGATCAGTTGGAAGCGGCGGGGATTGAATTGATTCAGGGCTATGACCCGGCTCAACTGGATCCCGCTCCGGATCTGGTGGTGATTGGCAATGCCCTGAGCCGTGGCAATCCGGCTGTAGAAGCGGTGCTTGATAAGGGCCTGGCGTATACCTCCGGGGCGCAACTACTGGAAGAAGTTGTCTTGCCAGGGCGCTGGGTACTGGCAGTGTCGGGGACTCATGGAAAGACCACCACCAGCTCCATGCTGGCCTGGATTCTGGAGTATGCCGGGCTCAAGCCCGGCTATCTGATCGGTGGGGTGCCGGGCAATTTTGGTGTCTCGGCCCGCCTCGGAGAGACGCCGTTCTTTGTGGTGGAGGCGGATGAATACGACACCGCATTTTTCGACAAGCGTAGCAAGTTTGTGCATTACCGCCCACGTACCGTGATCCTCAACAATCTTGAATTTGATCACGCCGATATCTTTGCCGATCTGGCGGCTATCCAGACCCAGTTTCATCACCTGATTCGCACTGTGCCGTCCAGTGGCCGGTTGATTCTTCCCCATGGCGAAGCGGCTCTCGAAGAGACGCTGGAAAGAGGGTGCTGGAGCGAGGTCGAGCGTTTTGGAGAAGAGCAAGCGCTGGGATACCGCCTGGACAGCGAAGATGGGTCTGTTTTTACCGTGCTGGAAAATGGTGAACCAGTCGCCAGGGTCAACTGGGAGCAAACTGGCAGGCATAGCGTGAATAACGGTATGGCGGCCCTGTTGGCTGCCCGCCACGTGGGAGTAACCCTGGCCGATGGCACGGCGGCGCTTTGCGAGTTTGTGGGCGTGAAGCGGCGTATGGAATTGCGCGGCGAGGTGAGCGGTGTGAAGGTATACGATGACTTTGCCCATCACCCGACAGCGATCGCAACCACCCTGGACGGCCTGCGCCGCAAGGTCGGTGAGGGCAAGATTCTGGCCGTGATTGAACCGCGCTCCAATACCATGCGAATGGGTAGCCACAAGTCCGCATTGGCGGCCAGCACTGGCTGTGCCGATGAGGTAATCTGGTACCAGCCGCCGGGATTGGATTGGTCGCTGGAATCTGTATTGGCGGAGGCGCCGGTGCCTTCATCCGTCAGTGATTCGCTGGACGATATCATTGCCCGGGTTGCCACGCACAAGGGGAAGAGCCTGAGTGTGGTGGTCATGAGTAACGGAGGCTTTGGTGGCATTCACCAGAAGCTGCTGGATGCGTTGGCAGACTGAGCCTGTAGCGATCATCAAGACAGGAGAGCGTGATGTTCTGGTCCGTGTTGTGGGCGTCGGTGCACTACCTCAGCATTCTGATGTTGTTCGGATGTCTGTACGGCGAGTTACTGTTGTGGCGCACAGGCATCAATGAGCGCAACGTCAGAACCCTGTTGTGGCTGGATATTGGCTACGGACTGTCGGCGTTGTTCGTGCTTATCAGTGGTTTGGCCCGGGCTGGCTGGACCGAGAAAGGCCTGGATTTCTACATGGCCAACCCCTGGTTTCATGGCAAGGTGACGGTGTTTGTGCTGATTGCCTTGTTGAGTCTGTACCCTACCAAGGTCTTCATGGGATGGCGCAAACAGGTGAAAGCCGGGCATGTGCCAGAGATTGATCCAAGACTGCAGAAAAATCTGCGAGGTGTACTGGTGGCGGAAATTCACCTGGTCACATTGATGCCCATTCTGGGTGCCTTGATGGCCCGTGGCGTTGGGATGGGCTCATGAGTCAGCGTGTCACTCTTGCATTCACGGGGGCGTCTGGCGCGCCTTATGGACTTCGTTTGATGCAGTGCCTGTTGCTGGCGGACTGCGAGGTTTTTGTGATTCTGTCCAAGGCCGCGAAGGTGGTGATCGGGATGGAAACCGAGCTGGCCCTACCTGCCGGAACCGGCAAGACCGAAGCAGCGCTTCGGGAATGGGCAGATACCGATAAAGGCCGGCTGGTAGTGTGTGGCCTGGAGCAGTGGACGGCACCTGTGGCCTCGGGTAGCGGTGCGCCCGCTGCCATGGTGGTGTGCCCCTGTTCCACTGGAACGCTTTCTGCCATTGCCAGTGGTGCCAGCGACAATCTGATTGAACGGGCAGCCGATGTGGCAATCAAGGAAGGGCGCAAGCTGATCCTTGTCCCAAGGGAGACCCCTTTCTCCGCGATTCATCTGGAAAACATGCTCAAGCTGTCGCGGCTGGGGGTGACCATCATGCCCGCCGCCCCCGGTTTTTATCACCAACCGGAAAGCGTTTCAGACCTGGTGGACTTTATGGTCGCCAGGCTACTGGACCACCTGGGTATCGAGCAAAGCCTCCTGAAGCGTTGGGGGGAGTGAATAATCAGCTACGAGCCAGGCTCAATGGGAATGGGAAACACAAAATAATTCCCTGATTTTATTAGAAGAACGGAAACGCCCTCCAGATCGTGGAGTTCGGCGTCAATAAATAATACAAGCAGCCGACAGGACGCATTGCAGCGGCGTAACGCACGCAGGGCGGCCCCGAAGGGGGAGCGAAGCGAGTAACCATGCTTGCATGGGGAACCGACCCAGCGAGGTGAGGATTCCAGAAACGCAACCAGCTCAACGGATCAACAAAGCCAGAGAACGACGGAATGCCTCTGCAATCAATCTACCCACCACGTCCGTGATCAGGCAACGGGGGGTGGCCCTTAGCTATTGCTGAGGCTGTAATCCACTGGTGCAATGACTTTGACTGGAATGTTCTTGAGGTCCTTCGGCGGCGCATCAAAACGCAGACGAGCGACCAGTTCGGTGGTGGCGCGATCCAGAATGCGGCTGCCGGAGCTTTCCACGATCTCCACCTGTTCGGCGCGGCCGCTGGCATTAATCACGAACGAAATTTTCACCGTGCCCTGCTGACGACGCATCTTGGCGCGGTGCGGGTACTGCTTGTTGTAATCAATGGTGTTACGCACCTTGGCCAGATAACGGTTGAGCAGATTATCCGTGTCGCCTGAACGGTGGACACCCTTGCCGGGGTCGCCAGCAATACCTTTTGCGCCAACCGGCTGATTCTGGGAGGCCGCTTGTTCGCTGACTTTTTCTGCTTCCTCTTCGCTGGTCTTGGCGACTTTCGGTTCAGGCTCGGCAACTGGTTCAGGTTTGGGTTCCGGCTTGGCCACAGGCTTCGGTTTTGGTTTCGGCTTGGGCTTTGCCTTGGGTTTTGGCTTCGGTTTGGGCTTGGGTTTCGGCGCGGGGGCTACCGGTTTCGGCTGCACGGGCGCGGCAGCTGGCACGGGCGCCGGCGGCGCCGAGAGGTTGATAGCAATTTCAGTGACGCCGGGTTTGGCCGGGCGCCCGCCTGCCAGTGTCAGGGCACCAACGGTGACGATGACGCTGGCGTGAACCAGAATGGACAGGGACCAGGAGAGCAATGTGCGACCGTTCATTGTGAGGCCTCACTGTTAGCGGTCAGTGCTGGTGCTTCCATGCTTTTTGCTGCGGGGTCACTCTGCGTAACCAGACGAACTTGTTCCACACCGAGTTCCTGAAGGGTTTCCAGACGTTCGCGCAGAGCGGCCATGGTAATGCCGGCATCGGCCATCAGACGCACTTCAGATTCTTCCGGATTGTCACCCAACAGGGCAACCAGGGCGGTGCGGTCCAGAGGCTCGTCATTGTCCTCGGCAAACCATTGGCCATCCGGCTTGAGAATCAGCATCAACTTGTCACGGGCTTCCTGACCATTGGCGCTCTGGCTGACGGGCGTTTCCACCGAGACAGTCGGACGCTTGGCCAGTTGCCCTGCCAACATGAAGAAAATCAACAGCAGGAAAACCACATTGATCAGCGGCAATACCGGCTCCAGCGGCGGGCGCCGGGAAGAGGTTTCCATGATCATCATGGTAACAACTCCAGTTGGACGTCTTTCACACCGGCGGCCTTGATGGCATCAACGGCCGTGAGCGCTTGCTGCAGGTTGGCATCCGGGCTCACAGTTACCCACACCTTGTTTTTCTGTGGGTCCAGTCGGTCGGCAATGGCGTCGGGGGTGAAGCTGACTCCGTTCAGGGTCAGATTGCCGTCGGTTTCCACCTGCACGACCAGCCATTGTTCATCAGGCTTGTTGGTGCCGTCCGCCGGCTGCACGTTTACGGGCAGATCATTGAACTGCCCGAACCGGGTGGCCAGCATAAAGAACACAAGCAAGATAAAGACCACATCAATCAGCGGTGTCAGGCTGATAAAGGGGGCCCGATGGCGTTCCGGCTCAATATGCATGCGATACCGCCGGGTCGCGATCTTCTTCTACCGGCTCGGATTCTGCGTGGATATTGCGCACCACTTTGAGGCGCGAAAGGCGATCTTGCAGCTTTTCGCGGCACTGCTCGATGCTACGATCTGCCCAGTGGAAGGCTGCCAAAGTCGGAATTGCCACGGTCAGGCCAGCGGCGGTGGTCAGCAGCGCTTCCCAGATACCGCCGGAGAGGATGGAGGGGTCTACCTGGGAACCTGCCGTTTCCAGCGCCTGGAAGGCGCCGATCATGCCGAAGACGGTGCCCAGAAGACCCAGCAGCGGGGCGATCGCACTGATCACTTCCAGTACCCGCAGGCCGCCGCGCAGGTCATCCAGCGCGGTGCGCGCCAGGCGCAGACTTTCTTCCTGCCAGGCCGCTTCTTCCAGATTTCGGTTGTTCCAGCACTGCCACAGAACCCGATCGATGGGGCTGGTCAGCTTGCCCGGCTTGGCGGGTGGCTTGCCTTGGCGCAGAGCGTCCAGCAGCTGGTCAGCCTGGCGGGTATTGCCCGGACGAACGCGGGCGAACTGCAGAATCTTGGAAATCAGAGTGGCCAGGGCGACCACTGACAGGAATGCCAGCACCCACATGGTGGCGCCGCCGCTGACAAACCATTCGGGCAAGTGCAGAGAAATGGGAGGCATGGAAAACTCCTGCTTGGGGGCGGGTGAAAGACCACTAAGACCAGCGAGCCCCTGTTAATACGATAAAAAGGCGGGCCATATTCTCCGTGCGGTCAGTGACAATGATATGTCAGACAGGCCCGCGAGTGTGGTATGGCACGCAAGAATCAACGAATCAGCTTCAATTCCGGGTCGCAATGATAGGGTTGAGGGTGCGTTAATGCAAGTCATTCCTATTTACAGCCTGAAGTGCAGGGGGAGGGGGGAATAAAGGGCGTGTGCTGTTTCAGACGATTGRGGGGGRGGGGGGGCCTGAACGGGCCGGTGTGAGTATGACCAGCCGCAGCTTCGGGCGAAGACGTGTCGCCTTCGCCCTGTGTGTGCCCGAGGGTTTATTTGCGCAGCAGCCTGTAGTTCAGGTTGCTTTCAATGAGCTCGCCATTCTCGTCCAACAGCTCGACCGCATTGACGGCATCACGAAGAAACTGGCGATCGCTGTCCGGGTCGCCGGGGTTGATGGTGTACACCTCCAGCTGTTTGTTGTCTTGCAGCCGGATGGTTTGTTCCCAGTCACCGCGCTCGATCGCGCTGGTCACGACGTTGGAGCCATTCATGTACTCCTCCCGGAGCTGAAAACGGGTGGGGTTGTCGAACTGGTCCCGGTACAGGGTCAGGGTGGTTCGGATGCCGGAACAATCGGCACAGGGGAGCATGCCACTATAGGTAATTTGTTGGGCGGTGGGATTCACCGGTTGTTCCGGTTGGCTTTGACAGGCGCTCAGCAGCACTGCCGCGCCCAGACCAAGAATAATAGAACGGGATTGCATGGCATTGTCTCCTTCTCGATTCCCTTCTGTCAGGGGTTTAGAGGATAACGCTGCGGATCGGTTCTGGATTTAAGGGGATTTTATGAATTTATTGCAATGTTTGCGGTGTGCGTATCGGTCACGAGGGAAGATTATGCCGGGAAATCAGGTGCAGGCTAAATTCGGTACGGGGCAACCCGCGCGGAGGGAGGGGCTCTTGCGGCAACGGATCATGATGCGCTTGCTTGAGCACGTAAAGGCAGTGTGACAGGGCCAGAACGGTGGCAAACACCAGCAGGAAATAAAGCAGAATCATGAGAGATGACCTGTGAGCATATCGTGCACCAACGTTATGCCCAGGCCTTCATGAACTCTATCGTCACTTTGTTAACAGGTGTAAGCATCCTGTAGCAGGAGCCATTTGGCCATCAGAGCTCCTGTTTTCTGGCCGTTAGTATTAACGACAGAGGCTGATGAGTATCGGGGCAAAGAGGTTCGCGGACAGTCACACGGAATCCGTGTGACTGTATCAGCGATAGCCAACCTGAAAATGATCGAAAATACCATGGGAACGGCGTGTCAACGTTGCCTTTCAGCCCCTGCCAATTGTTGCTGCGCCAGCCTTCCCTGTAGTCCCCCTGATGGGACATGGCGGGGTGCAGGGTCTGAATAAGCAGATGCCCCTGTGGTGCCAGTAGCGAGCCCAGGGTGGGGATCAGGTCACTGACTGATTGATCGCCAAACAAGGAAAAGTTGCAGACCACGGCATCAAAATGGCGGCCGGCCAGGGGGCCCGGGATGTCTCCATAGGGTAGCTGAAGGTACTCCCCGGGAGGGTGCTGTTGCCGGGCCGCCTCGACCAGCGTATCGATAGCATCAATCCCCGTGGAATGAATGCCGTGTTGGCAGAGGGCACGACACAACCACCCTTCGCCGCAGCCAACATCCAGTACACGCTTTGGTTGCAGGGCGGCGATGGTTTCCACTATGGCAGGATTGGTAATGCAGCGGCTTGAGATCGACTGATGTCGGATCAAGTTGGTCCAGGGGGTGGCATTGCGTTGCCAGCTCTCCAGTATGGCCTGCTCATTACCCTTTTCCGTCATTCTCCTGTCCATCGCTGGCCTGCGGGCTGTTTGGAGGTTGGTGGTACTGCACGCTCTTGAACGCATGGCGGCGGGGCGCCGGTTTTTGCATCTGGGTCCCTGGCATGCAAGGGAGAGAGCTTACCGCTGTCAGCGCATGGGGCTCAGTGGACCCGCTTTGTCAACGGCACGCTGGTAGGCCGGCCGTTGCTCCATCTGCTCCAGGAAACGGCGGATGCCAGGGTAATGGTCAAGATTGGCACGGGCGCTGGCCGCCTGCAGCGGAAAGCTCATCATGATATCCGCACAGCCAGGGGTATCCCCGGTGAACCAGGTATTGGCGGACAGATGTTGCTCGATTTGCGCGAGATGGGTGTCCAATTGCGGATCGATAAAGCTGCCGATGACCTTGCCGCTGATGCCCCGGGCGATGGGCTTGGCGAAAAACGGCATGGGCGACTGCGGTATACGGCCGAAAATCAGTTTCATCACCAGCAGGGGCATCAATGAGCCTTCGGCGTAGTGCAGCCAATAACGCTCTTCAAGCCAGCGTGAGTCGTCGGCCGGGGGTTGCCATGCTTCGCCGCCATAGCGGCGGGCCAGGTACTCAATAATCGCGCCGGACTCGACAATTGTGGTTTCACCATCGGTAATCGCCGGCGACTTGCCCAGCGGGTGGATCGCTTTCAGTTCAGCGGGCGCCAGCATGGTTTTGCTGTCGCGTTTGTAGTGTTTTATCTGGTAGTCGATGCCCAGTTCCTCCAGCATCCAGACGATGCGCAAGGAGCGGGAGTTTTCCAGATGGTGCACGGTAATCATGATGTTCTCCTGATGAAGGGTGCGACTTGGGCACTCGTCTAGCTCGGCGGACGGGACTATTGCCCTGCGGTACGCACGTCTTGTTGCCGGGCGGCCAAGTGTACCTGTTCAATCAATTCATCCAGTACCGCTTCCGCTCCCCAGGCCCGGTTATCATTGATCATGGCAACTACAGCCCAGGTGGTATTGTTTTCGTCACGGGTAAAGCCGGCAATCGATCGGACATTTTTCAGTGACCCGGTTTTGATATGCCCCATACCTGCCATGTCGGCATGGCCCAGCCTGCGTCGCATGGTGCCGTCCATGGCGACAAGGGGGAGTGATGCAATCAGTTCGGCGGAAAAGCGGCTTTCCCACGCGTGCTGAAGCAGCGACGCCATCTGTCGGGCGGTAATTCTTTCCTTGCGGGACAAGCCCGAGCCGTTTTCAAAGATCATGGCGGAGTCATCGACCCCTTTACGTGCCAGCCACTCACGGATGGTGCGGTCGGCGGCAGCCAGGTCGTCGGCATCTGTTGGCTGGCGGTTTTCTGCACCTAGCGTCAGGTAGACCTGGCGGACCATCACGTTATTGCTCCACTTGTTGATGTCGCGAACCATGGTGACCAGATCCCGGGATGACGTGGTGGCGAGTAATTCGGTGGTGTTGTCTCGCGGATGCAGGCCTTCTCGGATCTGACCGGTTAGCGTGCCACCAAGCTGTTGCCACAGGCTGACCAGCAGGGCGCCGGTGTAGTCAGCCTGCTCCATCAAGGCCAGATAGCTGGCGGTGGAGCAGCCATTGGGTAGCACTCCGGTGAGCGTAATGGCGGTCAGCCCATCTTCAGTCTGACTGGGGGTGTATTCGAACTGGTAGCGGCGCGGGCAATGGCCGTATTTGCGCGGAACCATGTGGTTGTCCAGTTTGACCCCGAAAAGGGATGGCTCCATCCAGCTGTGAATGCCGCGGTCGTCGGCCCGTGATCGAATGCGGACCACGTTAAGATTGGTCAGCAGGCCGCTGGGCTTGACCAGAAACGGGGCGTTGGGATTGCCGCCGTCGTCATCAAAATCGGCGATGCCGTTGGGCAGGTTGAAGACACTGCCATCCAGCACCAGGTCGCCCTGAATGTGAGCAATTCCCATGGCGCGCAGTTCCCGTAACAAAAGCCACAGGCGCTCTTCGGTGAGTTTGGGATCGCCACTGCCTACAAAATAAAGGTTGCCCTTTAACGTGTCCTCTTCGATGACGCCGTCGGTATAGATTCGGCTATGCCATTGGTAGGTGGGGCCGAGTAGTTCCAGTGCTGCAAAAGTGGTAATGACCTTCATGATGGATCCGGGATTGAAGGCTTCATTGGCATTCAGATATTGAGACTCACCGGGGCCATTCAGAGGAATGGCCGCCATGCTGAGACTGTTATGGTCCAACTTCAGTTTATCGGCAGCAGCTAGCACAGGCTGCAGCACAGGTACCGGCGGACTCGCCAGGGAAAGGGGAGGGAGGAGAAAGAACAGGAATGTCAGCAACACGCGAGGGCGGAGCGCTCCCCGGGCGAATACAGGCAACATAGAAAAGGGTCCCGGCAGTGAGAGGGGATGAGAATGTGACTAGAGGTTAGCGTAAACCGCGCTGGCGGTCAGTGGGCCGAAGGGAGAGGAATTGTAAATTCCTCTCCCGGTGCGAGGTTGGCTTATGCGGGTTTGTGCAGGCCCACATCCACGCCCTGGTGCTGCAGGTCCGCGTGGTAGGAGCTGCGTACCATCGGGCCTGATGCCACGGAAGTGAACCCCAGTTCTTCGGCTACCCGTGCATATTCGCGGAATTCATCCGGGTGCACGTAGCGTTCCACCGGGGCGTGGTGTTTGCTTGGTTGCAGGTACTGGCCGATGGTGATCATGTCCACGTCGTGCGCGCGCAGGTCGCGGATGGTGCTGATCACCTGCTCGAAGGTTTCACCCAGCCCGACCATGATGCCGCTTTTGGTGCTGACATCCGGCCGGCGAGCCTTGTACTGCTTCAGCAGGTCCAGTGAATGCTGATAACGGGCGCCTGGGCGAATGTGCTTGTACAGCTCGGGAACGGTTTCGATATTGTGGTTAAACACGTCCGGGGCGGTTTCCACCAGAATGTCCACCGCGGTGTCCAGGCAGGGGCGGAAATCCGGGGTCAGAATCTCGATACGCGTATTCGGTGTACGGCTGCGTACCTGACGGATGCATTCGGCGAAATGCTCGGCGCCACCGTCGGCAAGGTCATCGCGGTCCACCGAGGTAATGACCACATAGCTGAGATTCAGATTCTCCACGGACTCAGCCAGATGCAGGGGCTCTTCCGGGTCGAGGGCGTTGGGGCGACCGAATCCGACGTCACAGAAGGCGCAGCGGCGAGTACAGATGTCGCCCATGATCATGAAGGTGGCGGTGCCACCGCCAAAACATTCGGGCAGGTTGGGGCAGGCAGCTTCTTCGCAGACAGTGTGCAGTTTCTGCTTGCGCAGCAGACTCTTGATGCGCTGAATCTCGCCATTGGCCGGGACTCGTACGCGAATCCAGTCGGGCTTTCGCTGATAGCCGGTTTCTTCGTTGACCATGGGGATGGTACGAACCTTGTCCGCACCACGCAGCTTGTCACCAATCTGAACCTTGCGTTTGGCTTGTGCCTGCTCGCTCATGAAGTGTCCGTCACCGTGTGTGGCCGAGGGTGTCAGCCAGCAGAAAGAGTGGAAGGGCTATTGTACCAGTCCGGAAGGGGTGCTGTCCGTGGCGTAAGGCCAAGACGTTTGGCTAATACGGTCACCAATTGTTGCTCCGTTTCCTCGCGTTCCAGGGTCACTCCCAGTGCACGCAGCGTGGTCATGGGCTGTCCCACATGGCCGCAGGGGTTGATGCGCTGCCAGGGCGACAAATCCATATCGCGATTGATGGCGAGTCCGTGATAGGTGGCGCCACGGCGGATGCGCAGCCCCAGCGAGGCAATCTTGGCGCCGTTCACGTATACCCCGGGGGCGTCATCACGGCTGGCGGCATTAATGCCCTGGTCATTGAGAAATTCGATGATGCTGTCCTCAATGGCGGTGACCAGGCCTCGGCTACCGAGGCCGATACGTTTGATGTCCAGCATCAGATAGATCACGGTCTGCCCTGGCCCGTGATAGGTCACCTGGCCTCCACGGTCAGAGTTCACCACAGGGATATCGCCCGGGTTCAGCACATGTTCGGGCTTGCCTGCCTGGCCAAGGGTAAAGACCGGGGGGTGTTCCAGCACCCAGAGTTCATCTTCAGTGTCGTCGCCACGGTGGTCTGTTAGCGCACGCATGGCCTGCCAGCAGGGAGAATAGTCAACAGTGGGGAAATAGCGGATGAGGGCGTTCATGGCGCGATTATACGGCCAGCTCATAGTGTGGCGCCAACAGAATGAAGGCAATCTGGGCATCCCCGGCGGCAAAGGCCGCACAGGCTGACTGGGGCGGTGACGGCCAAGCCGCATGCAAAGAAAAGCCCGGCAAAGCCGGGCTTAAGGGCAGACCCCATTCGGGGTAACAACAGTTAACCAGATACTTTTGCTGTCTGTGTTCTGTTCGATCAGATCAGGCGATTCCCTGTTTTCTGGTTTACCAGATGTAAATTCAGTTCCTGGACGCTAATGCCGAACTCGATGCCGTCATCATCATGCAGATTAATGGTTTCAAAGGCGTCGAAGTGTACCGGTAGGCTATTTGCGCGCTGCAGTATGTGTGGGCTGCGCGGCATGGCAGGGATGATATCCGCGGGAGCAGGCATGCCGGCGTGGCGATGGCCCTCGGTCGGTGCCGGGCTGTTCTGGAAGGCCAGAACAATCACCAAAGAGCTGAGCAATCCCGTAAGTGTCAGCAATTTCATGACGTCGAATCCCTGTGGTTGTTGTTATGGGATCGACACTACGGGCACGGCAGTGCCAGTGATAGACATGCTTGGTGGGGGTTGGGTGTCAGGCTGTTTCGCGCGGTAACGATGTGTAATCAGGATATGTGACACTGTGCACATCAGCGAAGAGGGGGACGTGGTATGGCCTCTTGGTGGCGCCCGTGGACCGGGCGCTGCATCACTGGGGCGTGGCTAGATGGTCATTTTAACATGAGGGCAGGCGTTCAGCGCCTTATAGATGGCTTCCACCTGTTCACGGTTACGCATGGTGACCTGGGCAGTAAACGAGACAAAGGTCCCCTTGCTGCTCGGCTTGCTGGTCAGATGGCTGGCCGCATCAAAGTCGTCCAGATGGGTAGAGAGAATCTCGATCAGCGCCTGCTCCAGCGGGGCGTCAGCGGCGCCCATCACTTTCAGTTGCATGGCATGGGGGAATTCCCAGAGGTGTTCCTGAATGGCCATGGGGCTACTCCTGGTCCAGGCCGCACAGGCGGCGTTTAAAATTCACGTAGTGCCGGGCAACAGTCTTCCACACCGGGCCAGGCTGGCCGCTGCCTACCGGACTGTTGTTCAGCTGGATGATGGGAACGATCTCCCGGGTGGAACTGGTGACCCAGATTTCTTCCGCTTGCCGCAGTTGGCTCTCACTGATTTCCTGTTCTGCAACCGGCAGCCCCTCGGCGACGCACAGCTCCACCACCAGATCGCGGGTGATACCGCCCAGAATGGCATGGCACTTGGGGGGCGTGACAATGGTGCCGTTGCGCACGATGAACACATTGCTGGCAGAGCCTTCAGTGACAAAGCCATCACGAAGCAGGATGGCTTCGGCGGCACCAGCCTCCACCGCTTGCTGCCGTAGCAGGCTGTTGGGCAACAGCGAGATGGACTTGATGTCACAGCGGGCCCAGCGGATGTCATCGAGGGTGATGGCCAGTGACCCCTGCGCAGTGTCGGGGCTGTCTGCGGCGGGTACCGCCACCGGGCTGGTCATCATGAAAACCGTGGGGGTCACCGGTGGAACGGGAAACGCATGGTCACGCTTTTGGGCGGCGCCACGGGTAATCTGCAGGTAGACCGACAGATTGCCACCGCCGTTGTGTGCCACCAAAGAATCACACAGCGAGCGCCACTGCGCCGGATCATGGGGATTGTGAATGCCGATTTCTGCCAGCGAACGTTCCAGGCGCTGCAGGTGTTCGTCGAAGCGAAACAGGACGCCATTGTAGGCGGGGATCACTTCATAGACCCCGTCGGCAAACAGAAACCCCCGATCCAGGGGCGAGATGCGCGCCTGGTCGGGGGCCATGAAATTGCCGTTCAGGTAGACCTGCGTCATACCGGTTCCTAGAACAGGCCCTTGAAGAACAGCAGGATGTGGTGCCATAACCGGGTAAAGAGACCCGCCTCTTCGACACTTTCCAGCGCCACCAGGGGTTTTTCTACCAGAAGCTCGTTATTCATCCGAACGGTCACGGTACCGTACTTTTCCCCTTGGTTGATGGGGGCCTGCAGCTGGGGATTCACGGTGACTTCAGCCTTGAGGTTTTCATGGCTTTCGCGGGGGATGGTCAGCACCAGGTCTTCGGCAAGCCCCAGACGGACCTGATCCTTGTCACCCATCCACAGTTCGGCAGTGTCCAGGATGTCGCCAGCGCTGTAGGCCTTGTAGGTTTCGAAGAAGCGGAAGCCGTAGGTCAGCAGTTTCTGGGATTCCCGTGCGCGGGCCCCTTCGGAATCGGTGCCCATCACCACAGCGATCAGACGCATGCCGTCTTTTTTGGCGGAAGAGACCAGGCAGTAGCCAGCTTCTTCAGTATGGCCGGTTTTCAGGCCATCCACGCTCTCATCCCGCCACAGCAACAGATTGCGGTTCTGCTGGGTGATGCCGTTGTAGGTGAATTCCTTCTCGGCATAAATATCGTAGTGCTCGGGGAAATCACGCACGATGGCGCGGGCAAGAATGGCCATGTCGCGGGCGGTAGTGAAGTGGTTCTCCGCCGGCCAGCCGGTGGCGTTCATGAAGTGGCTCTGGTTCATGCCCAGGCGACGTGCGTGCTGGTTCATCAGGTCGGCAAAGGCGTCTTCGGAGCCGGCGATATATTCCGCCATGGCCACGCTGGCATCATTACCTGACTGGATGATGATGCCCTTGAGCAGCTCGCCAACGCTGACGCGGGTTCCCTCCTTAACGAACATCCGTGAACCGCCCATTTTCCAGGCCTTGACGCTGATCGGGGCCATGTCGTCTTCGGACAGGTTGCCCTTCTGCAGCTCGGCTTCGGCGATATAGGCGGTCATCATCTTGGTCAGGCTGGCGGGGGGCAGGCGCTGTTCCGCGTTGTGCTCGACGATGATGTGGCCGCTGGCGGCGTCCATCAGCAAGTAGCCGCGGGCATCAATTTGTGGGGCTCGTGGGACCATGCTGGCGCTCGCCTGCAAGGACAGGGTGGTGCCCACAAAGGTAAGGACGACGAAAAAGAAAAAACGAAACGACTGGGGGCGCATGATTATCTGCCTGTGGTTCCTTGTCTGCCTGAGAGTTCAGGGGTTATTGGGGTCGGGGCTGCCTGTACTTTCCTGACGCAGTAACAGGAAAAAACCCGATGGCGTGCAATGGCTGCATTCTAGGCGTTGCCAGCGGTAATTTGTACCGTGTCTCAGTAACTCACCGGCATGGGACGGTCAAAACCGGCATCAGCGACTTGTTGCCTGGCCTGTTGGCGCTGGCTGTCATCACCGTAGGGGCCGATCCACACTCGATACAGGCTGGCCTGCTGGCGGATTTCCGTGGCCAGACCGAGCTGCACCTGCAGTGCCTGTTGCAGGCGCTCTGCGCTACTGCGGTCCTGAAAGGCTCCGGCTTGAAGGTACAGGCCGCCACCGGTTGCCGCCGCCGTGGCCGGTGCTGGCGGCGGACTGTCTACTGCCGCTCGTACAGCAGTGGGAACAGTATTGCCCTGGGGAGAGCTGCTGGCGGGGTTGATGGCTTCCACGCGCACCCGGCCGGTGCCCGCCTGATCGATCCCCAGGCGTACTGCGGCAGCCCAGGACAAATCGATGATACGTTCCGAGTGGAAGGGACCGCGATCATTGACCCGGACCACCAGGCTCTTGCCATTGTCCAGATTGGTGACCCGAACGTAGGTCGGCAGCGGCAGGCTGCGATGGGCCGCCGTGAACTGGTACATGTCGAAGGCTTCACCGCTGGAGGTGCGATGGCCGTGGAATTTTTGACCATACCAGGAGGCCTTGCCTTCTTCCACGTAGCCGTCTGCGCTAGGCAGGACCCGGTAAGTTTTGCCCCAGACACTGTAGGTTTCCGGGTTGCCGTAGCGGCTCAGGGGCTCGTGTTTCGGCACAGGCTCCTGCACGCCGGAAATGTCACGGGGTGCGTGGGGAGCGGTGTCTTGCTGCAGGCTGTACCGGTCGGAGCCCGGCGCCCCCTGGTTAACAGCGGGGGACTCCTTGTCGCTGTCCGGTGCGGGGGCGGTGACACAGGCGCCCAGAAAGACGCTTGCCAGGGTAACGGTGGCCAGCCTTTTCATTGTCCGCTCTCCAGTGCCTCTGCCAGTTGTCGGGACAGTTGTAACACGGCCATGGCATACAGGCGACTGTGGTTGTAACGGGTAATGGTGTAGAAGTTGTCGGTGGCCAGCCAGAATTCGGCACCGTCAGTGCCTTGCAAGTCGAGCAGGGCAACGCGGGTGCTGTCCGGGAGGTCAAAACAGTATTCGCTGGCAAAGCGGCCATCGCAGCTCACCGGGGTAACGCCGGCCTGGCGCGCCTCGGCAAGGGTGAAGGAAGGTTTATAGCCTTTTTTGGCCAGCGCTTCGTAGCCATTGCCCGAAAGGTGCGCGCGGGCGGCCACTGGCTGCCCCGGTTTCCATTTGTGCTCGCTGAAGTAATTGGCCACCGAGCCGATGGCGTCTACCGGGTTATTGACCAGGTCGATGACGCCGTCGTTGTCGAAGTCAACGGCATAGGCCTGATAGCTGGTGGGGATGAATTGCCCAAAGCCCATGGCGCCCGCGTAGGAGCCTGTGATGCTGTCGGCATCAATATGCGCACGTTGTTCCAGTTCGAACAGGGCCTGTAGCTGCTTGCGGAAGAAGGTGGCCCGTGGCGGATAGTCGAACCCCAGTGTAGCCAGCGCATCGACCACCCGGTACGTGCCCATATGCTGGCCGTAGCGGGTTTCCACGCCAATAATGGCAAGAATGATTTCCGGCGGGACACCGTAGGTTTTCTCGGCGCGTGCAAGCGCATCTGCGTGGGTGTGGGCGAATTCCACGCCTTTCTGGACACGACTCTCCTGCAGGAAAATCTTCTGGTAGGTTGCCCAGGTATGAGTCTTTTCCGCGGGTCGGGCGATGGATTCCAGAATTTTGGGCTGGCATTTGGCGCTGTCCAGCAAGGCGCGGATACGGTCTTCGTCGAGCCCTTGTTTGACCAGCGCCTGAATCATTGGGGCGGCCAGCTCGCGGTTGGCGTAGTCACTGCTTGCAGGGCAGACGTGTTCCAGAGCCGGTTTTTCGGCCTGGGCGAGGGAAGACAGGCCGAGCAGGCCAGCGAAAATACCTGGGTAAAGTCGACGCAACGTCGCTTCTCCTTGTTGTCTGTATTCAGTATCCAATAAGCCGGCGGTGCGTGTGTACCGACATGAGCATGCCGAAACTGGCCAGCAGCGTCACGATCGAGGTGCCACCGTAACTGATCAGGGGTAGCGGAACCCCTACTACGGGCATGAGCCCGGTCACCATGCCGATGTTGACGAACACATAGATAAAGAACGTCATGATCAGGCTGGAAGCCAGCAGTCGGGAAAAGGTTTCCTGTGCCTGCCAACTGATGAAAAAACCGCGCCCGACAATAATCAGGTACATGCCCAGCAGCAGGCAGACACCCATGAGTCCGAATTCTTCACTCAGCACCGCAAGAATGAAGTCGGTGGAGGATTCCGGCAGGAAATCCAGCCGTGACTGGGTGCCGTCGAGCCAACCCTTGCCGTCCAGTCCACCTGAGCCGATGGCAGTCTTGGACTGGATAATGTTCCATCCAGTTCCCCGGGGATCGGCTTCGGGATTCAAAAAAGTGTCTACCCGATTACGCTGATAATCGTGCATCACGAAGAAATACATGACCGGGGCGGCGGTCACGACCAGCAACACTGCAACGGCAATGAGACGCCAGGACAGACCGGCCATAAACAGCACGACCAGCCCGCTGGCAGCAATCAGAATCGCGGTACCCAGATCCGGCTGTAGTCCGATCAACATGGCGGGGAGACCCAGCAGTAACAAGGCGGCCAACACATCGCTGAGCCGCGGGGGTAGGGTGCGTTCACTGAAATACCAGGCGACCATGGCCGGAACCGCCAGTTTCATGACCTCAGACGGCTGAAAGCGACCCGCGCCGGGAATGCTCAGCCAGCGTTGCGCGCCCTTGGCTTCGGTCCCCATGACCAGCACAAGAATCAGCAATATCAGGCCGACAGAGTAGATGACTGGGGCCCAGAACCGGTAGCTGCGGGGGGGGATCTGTGCCAGCACGAACATGGCGGTGAGCCCGGCTCCAAAGCGAATACACTGACGAACGACCAGCTCCATGCTTTCCCCGCCGGCGCTGTAGAGTACGGTCAGGCCGCCGAGCATCAGCAGGAGCAGGCTGGCCAGCAACGGGGCGTCCAGATGCAGCCTTTCTGCCAGTCCCGGAGACAAGCTGCCTGAGGCATGGCCTGGCATCTGGCGGATAAATTCGCGCTGGCTCACGGGGTGTCTCCGCTGTTGTCGGTCAGGGTGGGCTCTGGTGCACTGGCACTGTCGCCAAACACTTCTGGCACATCCAGTTCGCCCTGCTCATTCAGTAACCACGCATCCATCACCTGGCGAGCGACCGGCCCGGCGGTGGAGCCGCCATGGCGACCATTCTCGACCAATACGGCTACCGCAATCGCGGGCTTGTCGGCGGGGGCATAGGACACCATTAACGCATGGTCCAGCATCCGTTCTGCCAGCTCGTCTTCGTTGTAGGTTTCGTCCTGCCCCACGGAGAACACCTGGGCGGTGCCGGATTTTGCTGCCATGCGGTATTTGGCGTCTACGGCCATGATACGGGCGGTGCCGCGGGCCCCGGTGACGTCCACCATGGCGTCAGTCATCTTTTGCCAATTACTTTCGTCGTTCAGAACAATGGTGTCCCGTTCTACCGGCTGGCGCTCGCCGCCCAGGGTGGGAATTACCTGTTTGCCGTGATTGGCGGTAATCGCGGTGGCGGTGGCCAGCTGTAGCGGAGTGGCGAGCATGAAGCCCTGTCCGATACTGGTATTGATGGTATCGCCATGGAACCACGGGCGGCCGCGGGCGGCTTTTTTCCATTGTTTCGACGGCATGATGCCGGTGGATTCATTGAACAGGTCAATGCCGGTGTGCTGCCCCAGGGAAAACAGGTTCATGTAGCGATGCATGCGATCAATGCCGAGCTTGAAGCCCATGTCATAGAAATAGGTATCGCAGGATTGCACCACCGCCAGATGCAGGTCGACACGGCCGTGTCCCCAGCGCTTCCAGTCACGGTAGCGGTGTGGGTCGTTTTCCAGCTGGTAGTAGCCAGGGTCGAAGATCGAGCGTTGCCAGTTGGTTACCCCGGCATCGAGCCCGGCAATGCCGAGCATGGGTTTGACTGTCGAGCCCGGCGGGTAACGGCCCTGCAGGGCACGGTTGAACAGGGGATTGTCGTGATCGTTGCGGTAGGCGGAATAATCATTGTGGCTGATGCCGGTCACGAACAGATTGGGGTTAAAGCCGGGGCGGCTGACAAACGCAAGTACACTGCCGTCGCGGGGGTCGATGGCCACCACCGCGCCACGGCGCTCTCCCAGGGCTTCATAGGCAGCCTTCTGCACGCGCATGGAAAGCCGCAGGCGCAAGTCTTTGCCGGGGACCGGAGGCTGCTCTTCCAGCACCCGCAGAATTCTGCCCCGGGCATTGGTTTCCACCTGGCGGTAGCCAACTTCGCCATGCAGGCGATCTTCATAAAAACGTTCGATCCCGGTACGCCCGTAGAAGTGGGTACCAGCGTAGTTGCGTTGTTGCTCCAGGGTCATGGCGTCCAGATCCTGGGCATTGATGCGATTCACGTAGCCAAGGACATGGGAGAACAGAATGCCGTGGGGGTAGTGACGGATGGGGTCGGCTGAGATGCGCACGCCGGGCAGGCGAAACTGGTTGACGGCCAGACGGGCAATTTCTTCCTCTGTGAGTCGGCCACGGACAGGGACCGGTTCCCAGGGACGGCGGGCAGCGGTGCGGCGCTTGTCAAAGCGCTCCAGGTCACCGGCATCCAGCTCCACCAGTTTGCCCAACTCGGCCAGCAGGGCTTCCAGATCTCCCGCCTGCTCAATAACCACTTCCAGTGAGAAGTCGGGCCGGTTATCGGCAAGGATGACACCGTCACGGTCGGTGATCAGGCCGCGCGGAGGCGAGATCGCCCGGGTTTGCACGCGGTTGTTGTCGCTCAGGGTGGTGTAGCGGCTGTGCTCGATGATTTGCAGCCAGAACATGCGCGCCAGCAACACGCCGGTCAGCAGTAGCACCAGAAAAACGCTCACCACCAGCCGCACACTGAAGATGCGCTGTTCGTGGTGATGATCTTTCAGGGTAAGCGGTTTGCGCATAAAAGGCGTCGGGTGAGCGTAAAACGATCAGCGATGATAGGGGTGGCCAGTCAGCAACGTCCACCCCCGATACAGTTGTTCAGCCAGTAATACTCTCACCAGGGGATGCGGGAGAGTCAGGTTGGACAGGCTCCAGCGTTCCTGCATCTGGGCTGAGAGCTCCGGGCAGAGTCCATCCGGGCCACCCACCAGAATGACCAGATCCTGGCCGATGTCCTTCAATTCGCCCAGCTTGTGGCTGAGAGCATGGGTATCCAGCGCCCGGCCACGCACTTCCAGCGCCACGGTTTTCGCGCCTGGATACTTCTCCAGGCGTTTGCGAATGGCGTCGGCCTCGCTGCGTACCAGGCTGGCAGTGTCACCCTTGGCCCGTTTGGGCATGGGGATTTCTTCCAGCTCAAGCCGCATGTCCGGCGGTAAGCGCTTTTGGTACTCGGCGAAGCCGTCATTGACCCAGCCTGGCATACGCGTGCCGACAGCCAGGAGAAAGATGCGCATGGATCAGGCGTCAGTCTGCTGGTCGCGGTTGGGATGGTGGTCCGGGTTGCGCCACAGTCGTTCCAGGTCGTAGAACTCGCGGGTAGCCGGCAGCATCAAGTGAACGATCACATCGCCCAGATCCACCAGGATCCACTCTCCGGTGTCTTCGCCTTCGGTGCCGATGGGGGGGTGTTCAGCCTTCTTGGCAGCCTCGACCACATTGTCCGCCAGGGCTTTGACATGACGGTTGGAGGTGCCGCTGGCGATCACCATGTAATCGGCCATGCTGGTCACGTCGCGGACGTCCAGCTCGGTGATGTTCTGCGCTTTCAGTTCTTCCAGGGCGTCAATTACCTGTGGCAGCAGCGGGGTGTCAGCGCTCATGGGGCCTCGTGATCGGTTGAATGGGTTGTTGTCGGGACATTATACAGATGATGGCCGCGAATATGGGCGCTTACTGCAGGATCCAGTGCCGGGCAATCGCCCTTGCGTGCCAGTGCTTCCCTGATCGCGGTGGCAGAGACGTCCAGAAAGGGGCGTTTAAGCATCAGCCGTAACCCGGCAGGCTGTCCACAAAGCCCATAGGCATCACTTTCCGGAAAGGCTGCAAGCACCTCGCCACTGGCCAGTTTGCTGTCCGGGCGAGGCACCACGGCCAGGTGACACAGCGTGGCGTAGTCCTGCCAGCGGTGCCAGTGGTGGAGGCTGGCAAAACTGTCCGCGCCGATCATGAATACCAGCGGGGCCTCAGGGTGTTGCTGGCGGAAGTGCTGCAGGGTCTTGAGGCTGTAGCTGGGACCTTGCTGGCGCAGTTCCCAGTCATCGACGATCAGGCTGGGATGCTCGTGACAGGCCAGCCGCAACATGGCGAGTCGTTGTTCGGCATCGGCTGTCGGTTGCGGGCGGTGGGGTGGGACTGCATTGGGGAGCAGGTGCACAGGGGCATCCCCCAGCACCTTTGACACCGCCCGTGCTGCGCTGATATGGGCGCGATGGACAGGATCGAAGGTGCCGCCGAACAAGACAAGAGGGGCGCTGTTACGCATCACGCTACCCACAGCACGCTGGTCGCGTGCGAGGGGGGTGCGTAGAGTGCGTGAGCATTATTGACGGATGTGGCCATCACCCAGCACTACCCATTTTTGGCTGGTGAGTCCTTCCAGTCCGACCGGCCCACGGGCGTGGATCTTGTCGGTGGAGATGCCAATTTCGGCGCCCAGTCCGTACTCGAAACCGTCGGCAAAACGGGTGGAGGCGTTCACCATCACCGAGCTGGAGTCCACCTCGGTCAAAAATTGACGGGCCCGGGTATAGTTTTCGGTGATAATCGCCTCGGTATGGCCGGAGCTGTAGCGATTGATATGATCAATGGCTTCATCCAGATCCCGAACAATTTTCACCGCCAGCACCGGTGCCAGGTATTCCTCGCCCCAGTCGGTTTCGGTGGCCTCGCTCATGCCATCCACAATGCTGCGGGCCAGCTCGCAGCCGCGCAGTTCCACGCCGGCATCCTGATAGCGGGCGGCCAGCTGCGGCAACACTTGCTGGGCAATGGCATTGGCTACCAGCAGGGTCTCGGTAGTATTGCAGGTGCCGTAGCGCTGAGTCTTGGCGTTGTAGGCCACCTCAATGGCTTTGGCGATATCGGCCTGATCATCAATATAGGTGTGGCAATTGCCATCCAGGTGCTTGATGACCGGTACCCGGGCCTCGTTGCTGATCCGCTCGATCAGGCCCTTGCCGCCGCGGGGAACAATCACATCCACATATTCAGGGTGAGTAATCAGCTCGCCAACGGCCGCCCGATCGGTGGTCTCCACCACCTGGACGGCGGTATCCGGCAGGCCGGCCTCACGCAGACCGATGCGCAGGCACTCGGCAATGGCCTGATTGGCATTGATGGCCTCTGAGCCGCCTCGAAGAATGGCTGCATTGCCGGATTTCAGGCACAGGGCGGCAGCATCGATGGTCACGTTGGGGCGAGACTCGTAGATGATACCGATGACACCGAGTGGTACCCGCATCTTGCCAACCTGAATACCCGAGGGGCGATAAGCCAGATCCGTGATCACCCCGACCGGATCCGCAAGGCTGATGATCTGTTCAAGCCCTTCTACCATGCCGTCAAAGCGATCCGGGGTCAGTTCCAGGCGATCAAGCAGCGCGGCATCCAGGCCGTTATTGCGACCGTTATCCAGATCCTGCTGATTGGCCTGCAGAATCGCACTGCGGTGGTTGCGCAGGGCGCTGGCGATGGCCGCCAATGCCTTGTTCTTGTCGCCGGAACTGGCCCGGGCCATTGACCGGGAAGCCAGGCGAGCCTGCTCGCCCAGTCGCTGCATGTATTGCTGGATATCCATAGGGTTACAAATGTGATTCAAATGAAGGCCACCATTATAGCGATAACTGGCGCTTTACGCTTGCACCCAAATAATGAAGAATTAAAGGCCTTTGCTGCGTTTGTCGGGCTAACCTCCTGTTTTCTGGCACGATTGTGCCAAAATCGCAGCAGCCAAAACCAATAAAACTTGCGTGCCTGCCACAAGGCGCCTTACAACAAGAACAACAGAACGGAGCCAGAGACCATGGCCATCCAGTATCAGGAGTACACCCGTTCAGCGATCAAGGCCGACCCCATTGAGCTATGGGCAGGTGACTGGCGGATTGATTACCTTGCTTTCTCAAGCCCGGCCAATGCCCACAAACCGCCGTTGCTGGTAGTTGGGGGTGCCTTTCAGAATTTCACCTCCTACAAATACTGTGTAGAGCGTATTTACGAAGATTTCCCGGTGATTCTGGTGGATCTGCCCTCGCTGGGAAATAACACCCAGATCGCCCCCGATCTGAGCATGGAAGACCTGGCGGATTTGTTGTTTGAGTTCACCCGCCTGTCTGGCCTGCAGAAAGTGCATCTCATGGGGCTGTCGCTGGGCTCAGCCATTGCCAGCACCTTTGCCTACAAGTATCCGGAAGAAACCGGCAAGTTGATTGTCGCCGGTATCGTGACCCGTCCTCGCAAGAGCTGGCGCATGCTGGTCGATGAATCCAAGCGGGTGCTGGGTGAGGGCCGCATGGATGAGTTCAGTCAGGCGGTGGTGCTGTATCTGGTGAACTATAACCGGATCAAGGAAACCGGCATCACGCCTACGGCGCGAAAGCTGTTTTACCGGCAAATGAAAAAGTTGTCCGAGAACGAGCAGGAACGCTATGTGATTAATGGCAGCCGTCTGTTGTCTGTTGAAGGTCTGCTGGGTTACCCGCAATGCGAAACCCTGGTCACCACTGGTGAATACGACAGTTTTACCCTGCCCTGGGAGAACGCATCATTTGCCGAGAAGTGCCCCAATGCGCAATTCGTGTTGATCAAGGGTGCAGACCATTTGCCCCAGCTGGAAAAGCGTGAAGTCTCACTGGATCTTTTTTCCACCTTTCTGCGTGGCGAGTCCATCGAGAATGTGGAAGGGACCCGTTATTTCCGAAAAGGGGAGTCCAAACAGCTTGACCGCCGCCGTGCCGAGCGCCTGATTCCCTGCAACACCCGTGGCCATGTCACCAGCGAATCCCGGGTCGGTGACCGCTTTCGCTTCAACAAACCGGTGAAGGTGGTGGACATCAACTTTTTCGGTTGTCTGATCAAGCTGGATGAGCCGGGTTTTTCCCTGGCAGACCATGCCCGCGATTGCACCCTGTATCTGGAAAGTCCCGAACTCAAGCTGGATTTGCTGGTGTTCGATTACGACGGTGAAGGCTATCTGCGTTGCCTGTTCAAACACGGCAACATCGCCCTTGCCGAACGGTTCACCGAGCTACTCAAGGACAGCCAGTATTTTTTGCGCCCCAAAAGTGAAGACAAGGTGCACCGGATTTACGGATAAGCTCGGAAGGCAGTTAACAGTGAATAGTTAACAGCTAAAGACAAAAGAAAGGTCCAACACAAAAGGCCGCGTCCGAAAATCGGGTGCGGCCTCTTTGGTTAAGGTTAAGTGAAAAGCCTTCCCGTGCGCTGTTCACTATTCATTGTTCACTGTTAACTGCTCTTAACCGCTTCCAGAATCCGCACCATCGGATTGCCTCTCGTGACCGGGATCGGTAACTGGCCGTAATGGTCTGCCGGATTGTGAATCAACAGGTTGTCGAAACCCTGTGCCTTGAAGTGGGCAATGGCTTCGTCGTCGGCGTGAAAGTGGAAGCCGACCTGGCTGCGCGATACTGCGCCAAGCAGGTTGCCCAGCACTTTCAGGGTGCGGTAGAAGGGCATGCCCCGATACAGCGGATAGTTGTCGGTGAGGTAAGTGCCCTGGGGAAAGGCGGACAATGCGGTCGCCAGTTTGGCCCAGAACTCTGAGATGACTGGTAGCGGGAAGTAGTTCACCAGCCCCTCCGTAATGACCACTACCGGTTTGCTCTGATCCAGCTGGCTGAGCACATGGGTCAGGCTCAGCTCGCCGTCTTCGGCAAAAATATTGATGGGCATTACCCGGTGGCGATCGCTGAGTACCTCATGTTCCTGCAGCAGTTGCTGTTTGCGATGTGCCATGTCAGGCAGGTCGGTTTCCAGATAGGTGAGCTGCGGATACTGCTGGCAGAAGCGGTGCCCCCGAGGCGACAGCCCACAGGCGATTTCCACGACCTGCGTTACACCGGCTTCGATCAACTGGTGCAGGCGATGGTCAATCAGATGATGCCGTTGCAGTAGAAAGGTACGGATATTGCCGCCGACAATGTGACGGCCGACAAATTCGAACGGGGCAAGGGCACCGTAGAGAAACGCGCCGCCGCGGGTGCGGAAGAACGGAGCGGAGATGCCGTCGCGGGTCCAGACGTGGCCGGTATAGAGTGCAGTAAAGCTGATCGAGGATGTGTCGCGAGGTTCGCTCATTGTTGTTCTGCTGCTGTTGATCGTGGACTGACAGGCTAGCAGAATTCTGCCATTGGGTGATGGCAGTTTGAGCCAAATATGGGTTCGCAAGTGTCTCGTTGCTTGCAGGGGCGGCTTTGCTGAGGCTCGGTCGCCTACAGGCTGGCTGCGTCGCTGTTGTGGGAGCCAGCCAGCTGGCGCAGAGCGCGGCCCTACGCAGCATCGCTTGCAGGCAAGCCCCTTCAGGGTACGGTGTGACGGTAGCGAGGGGCGCTGTCAGCCGCTCTTTATATCACCATGGGGGTGGCGACCTCGTCGCGCTTTTCCCGGCCGCACAGCGCGTCGACCAGGGCAAGGGCGAATTCCAGTGCGGTGCCGGGGCCGCGGCTGGTGAGGCAGTGCCCATCCTGTACTACACGTTCCTCTAGCCGTTGCTTGTTGGGCAGGGCATCGGTAAAGAACGGATGGCCTGTGGCCTCCACATCATCCAGCAGGCCGTGGGGTGCCAGCGCCACCGCGGGGGCGGCGCAGATGGCGCCATAAAAACGGCGACTGGCTTTCTGATGCTTTAGTTTGGCGATGAGCTTCTCGTTGCTCCCCAGCGCATCGGCGCCAGGCATGCCACCGGGAAGCACGATCAAGTCGTATGGTGTGTCCACCAGATCATCAATCAGGGCGTCTGCCTCGATGCGGGTGCCCCGTGCTGCCACGATGCCGGGTTTGCCGGTGACACTGGCGACGGTGACCTCAATGTCCGCCCGGCGCAGTACATCGATCAGGGTGACGGTTTCGATATCTTCACTGCCGTCGGCGATAGGGATCAGGGCGGTGGGCATAATCTGACTCCTGTAGTGACTACACGCTACAGGCTACACGCAATTGGATCAGGAGGGGCGAAAAGGTTCACGGGCTTTCCCAGAGACGAAAAAGGATTTTCAGATCGTCGAGTTGGGGCCAATAAACAACCTCCACATTACAGGGGAGGTTACCGTTCCAGGCTTCTGGGCAGGGGCTGGCCAGCCAGGCGCAGGGCAAGGTTGGTGACATGTTGCCAGGGGTCGCCTTTGGCCATGCCTTTGACGCACTGATCGGCGCGGATCGCGCTCGCCTGGGCGGCCCGCAGTTGCTGCGGGTTAAGACGGTTGGCCTGGGCCTGCATGGCGCGGGCTCGCTGTGGGGGCAGGCGCGGTGGTGGCCCGCCGCCGAGCATGCCGTCAAGGATGCGAATGTCACGGCTCAGGGCCCACAGTAATACCGGTGGTTCGACGCCTTCTGCTCGCAGGGTCTGGATGATATGCAGTACCCGGTGGGCATCGCCCTGGGCGGTGGCTTCGGTGAGGTCAAAGGGGGAGTAACGGCTGGAATCGCCGACCGCCTGTTGAACATGCTCAGGGGATACCTGGCCGTTGTCGACCAGCAGGGCAAGTTTGTCCACTTCCTGGGCGGCGGCCAGCAGGTTGCCTTCGCTCCGTTCGATCAGCAGGGCGAGGGCGTCATCGCCAGCGTGCAGCCCGCGGCTGGCGAGCCGGTCCTGTAACCAGTTACGCAGTTGATTGCCTTCCACCGGCCACACTTCAATGATGGCGCCAATCTCGTCCAGGGCCGTGACCCAGGCGCTTTTCATGTCTTTGCGACGATCCAGTTTGGAGCAGCGAATCAGTATCAGAGTGTCAGGAGACGGGTTGGCGAACAGATCGCGCAGGATCTGGCTGCCGTTTTTGTCGGGCCGCTTTTCTCCAAGCACCAGCTCGAGAATTCGGCGCCCGCCGAACAAGCTCATGCTCTGTGCTTCATTGAGCACTGCATTCCAGTCGATGCCAGTGTCGGCGGAAAAGCGATGGCGCTCGTCATAACCCTGATCGCGTGCGGCACGGCGCAGGTCGTCCAGCAGCTCCTGTTGCTGCAGGGGTTCGTCGCCGGCGACCAGATAGACCGGCATCAGCCCGGAGGACAGATGCTTGCCAAGTTGCTCCGGACGCAGGCGCATATCAGTAGGGCTCCCAGCGCTGGGATGCGGTAGCAATCTGGTTGATCAGGCGATAGCTCATGTCTTCGTAGAGATCGTCGCGCACCATGCTTTCTTCGTCGGAGGATGCAGTGGCGTTCTCCGGATACCAGGGCAGCGTGCGCAGCGCCATGACTCGTTTGGGGGTCGTCAGCAGGGCGCCGGTCTTGCGGTCCTCAATATGCCAATAGAGGGTGTAGCGCAGTTCGATTTCGGCCTGTCGACCCTGCGCATCCACGGCAGAGGTGCGCCGCATCCAGTCCTCATCATCAATGACCAAAAGGTAGGGAGATTCGCCGTGCACCAGGACGTCCTGGTTTTCCAGCTCGTCTTCCAGCGTATAGCGTAACTCGGTGCTGGCACCCGACACCGCGAGGGTTTCCAGATTGGGTTTACTGGTGGTACCGCGCAGCTGCCAGCCACAGGCTGTCAGCAGCAGGGAAAGAATCAGGGCGGTGATACCGGCAGACGCCTTCATGGAGCTCTCCATTCACACAGACCAGCGACACAGGGGCGGAGCGCGGCAAACGCCGATATCCGCCCTGCGATTCAGTTGGCGACGATGTTAACCAGTTTGCCGGGGACGACGATAACCTTGCGAATGGTTTTGCCTTCAGTGAATTTCTGCACGTTGGGCTCATCTTTCGCCAGGGCTTCGACGGCTTCCTTATCGGCAGTGGCCGGCACATTCAGTTTGGCGCGCACTTTGCCGTTCACCTGTACTACCAGCTCGATGCTGTCTTTCACCAGGGCGCTTTCGTCCACGGTGGGCCAGCCGGCGGTGAGTACGGTCTCATCATGCCCAAGGGCCTGCCACAGGGCGTGGGCTGCGTGGGGTATAATGGGGGCAAGCAGCAGCACGGCCGCTTCCAGTGCCTCGTGTTTCACCGCGCGGTCTGACTCGCCAAGACCGTCGAAACGGCTGACTTCATTGATCAGTTCCATGACGGCGGCGATGGCAGTGTTGAAGGTGTGGCGGCGACCGAAGTCATCGCTGACCTTCTGGATGGTTTCGTGGGTCTTGCGACGCAGCGCCTTGGCGTTGTCGTCCAGGGCGCCAAGATCCAGCGCAGCGGGCAGACCGGCTTCCACGTGGTCGGCCACTTGTCGCCAAAGGCGCTTGATGAAACGGGACGCGCCCTCGACGCCGGAATCATTCCATTCCAGTGATTGCTCCGGCGGTGCGGCAAACATGATGAACAGACGTACGGTGTCAGCACCGTACTGTTCGATCATCTCCTGCGGGTCCACGGTGTTACCTTTGGACTTGGACATCTTGGCGCCGTCTTTCAGCACCATGCCCTGACACAGCAGTTGCTTGAACGGCTCGTCGGAGTCCACCAGGCCGGTATCACGCAGCAGCTTGTGGAAGAAGCGCGAATACAGCAGGTGCAGGATCGCGTGTTCGATACCGCCAATGTACTGGTCTACCGGCAGCCAATAGTTGGCGGCGGCGGGGTCCAGCATGGCCTGATCGCTCTGCGGTGAGCAGTAGCGGGCGTAGTACCAGCTGGATTCCATGAAGGTATCGAAGGTGTCGGTTTCGCGCAGGGCTGGCTGGCCATTGAATGTCGTCTTGGCCCATTCCGGGTCGGCCTTGATCGGGCTGTTCACCCCATCCATTTCCACATCGGTGGGCAGTACCACCGGCAGCTGGTCGGCGGGGGTGGGGTGCAGTTCACCGTCTTCGGTTTCTACCATGGGGATGGGAGCGCCCCAGTAACGCTGACGGGAGACGCCCCAGTCGCGCAGGCGGTAGTTCACTTTCTTCTCGCCCAGGTTGCGCTCGCTCAGCCAGGCCGCGATGGCGTCGAAGGCTTCGGCGGAGGTCTTGCCGGAGAATTCACCGGAGTTCACCAGCTGGCCTTTTTCGGTAAAGGCGGCTTCAGCCAGGTCGATGGCTTCACCATTGGCAGGCTCAATCACTTGGGTGATGGGCAGGTCATACTTCTGTGCAAATTCAAAGTCGCGCTGGTCATGAGCTGGCACAGCCATCACCGCGCCGGTGCCGTAGCCCATCAGGACAAAGTTGGCGATCCATACCGGCACGGGCTCTCCGCTAATCGGATGAGTTGCGGTGAGGCCGGTGGCGATGCCTTTCTTTTCCATGGTGGCCATGTCGGCTTCGGCCACCTTGGTGTGCTGGCACTCTTCCACAAAGGCGGCTACGTCAGCACGGCTGGCGGCAGCTTTCTGCGCCAGTGGGTGACCGGCGGCCACGGCTACGTAGCTCACTCCCATCAGGGTGTCCGGACGGGTGGTGTAGACGCGCAGCGGGTCTTCACCGTCGATGGCGAATTCAAGTTCGACCCCTTCCGAGCGACCGATCCAGTTGCGCTGCATGGTCTTGACCTGCTCGGGCCAGCCATCCAGCTGGTCCAGATCGTTGAGCAGTTCGTCTGCGTAATCGGTGATCTTGATGAACCACTGAGGGATGTTCTTCTGCTCCACCGGGGTGTCACAGCGCCAGCAGCAACCTTCGATCACCTGTTCGTTGGCCAGCACGGTCATGTCGTGGGGGCACCAGTTCACGGTGGACTGCTTGCGGTACACAAGACCTTTTTCGTACAGCTTGGTGAAGAACCATTGTTCCCAGCGATAATATTCTGGCGTGCAGGTGGCCAGTTCGCGGTCCCAGTCGTAACCGAAACCCAGACGCTTTAGCTGGCCCTTCATGTAATCGATGTTTTCGAAGGTCCACTTGGCCGGGGCCACCTTGTTCTTGATGGCCGCATTTTCGGCAGGCAGGCCGAAGGCATCCCAACCCATGGGTTGCAGCACGTTTTTGCCCTGCATGCGCTGGTAGCGACTGATCACATCGCCGATGCTGTAGTTGCGCACATGGCCCATGTGCAGACGACCGGAAGGGTAGGGGAACATGCTCAGGCAATAGAACTTTTCCTTGCCGGCCTCTTCGGTGACCTTGAAGCTTTGGTTATCCTCCCAGTACTGCTGGGCTTGGGCTTCGATCTGATCGGGGCGATACTGTGCGTCCATCGGGTCTCTTTACTGATCAAAAAAACAACGGGTGTACGGGGTCGGAACCTTTGGCTGGCCAACAGGGCCACACTATCCAGAGGTTGCCGGCAAAGGAGACATAGGATACATGAGCTTGGCGTGGATTTCTCAATGGTCTGAGTGTCATTTGGCATTCCTCTCAGGCCCCGGACGTGGATGGCTGGCATGGGGCTGACCTGGCTGGCGTTGATGGTGCTGGTGGGCGCGACCCTGCCTGCGGTGGTGAGGGGGCTGTTGCCACCGCTGCCGCGTCGCAACACTGGCATTTCTCCTCAAGCCGTGGTGGTGGTGGGGGCGGGGCGCCGACGCCAGAACGGCCAGTTCTCCCTCACCACACGGGGCCTGCGTCGATTGCAGCTGGCGGCGAGTCTGGCCAACGAGCATGGGCTGCCATTGTTGGTGAGCGGTGGCATTAACCAGGCTCCGCAGGCGGATGGGGAGCCCACGGAAGCCGCGTTGATGGCGGAACAGGTACGCCGGCGCTGGCCTGCCCTCGAGGTGATTGAGGAAGGTCAAAGTCGCAATACCTGGCAAAACGCGGTCAACAGTGCCGAGTTGCTGGCGGCCAGGGGGGTGGATGAAATTATCCTGGTGAGCGACCGTACCCACCTTCCCCGTGCCCTGCTGTGTTTCCAGAGTCAGGGGGTGTTGGCCCAGGCCGCCTGGCAAAAGCGCTTGCCAAAGCAGGCCTGGCGACCGTCTGCCGGGGCTCTCTCCATGGTGCCGGAAATCTGGTACGAATGGTTGGCGTTGGTGTGGTACCACTTGCGGTATCTCTGAAGAGCGCAATTGGCCAACAGGGTTTCAGGTCCGGAGTGGGGCGTGGCGGTGAAGATTCGCTAGCCCAGAGCCTCTACGGCCAGGTAGTGGCTCAGGAATATCTGGCCGCTCAGCTCGCTTTCCAGCCCGGTTTTTTTCAGCAGGTCCATGACCGGGCCTTTGACTTCCGAGAGATGCAGCTGCACCCCGGCGGCGTCCAGCCGGGCATTCAGGCTTTGCAGGCTTTCCACGGCGCTGGCATCCAGATGATTGATTGCGGAGCACATCAGCACCAGATGGCGCACCTCTGGCCTGGCCATGGTGCGATCGTAGAGCAGGTCTTCCAGCGAGCGGGCGTTACCAAACCAGAGAGATTCATCCACGCGAATGGAGAGAAGGTGTGCCTGACGCTCCACGTCGTGGCGATCAATATTGCGAAAGTGATGGGTGCCGGGGACCAGCCCGACTTCTGCCACGTGGGGCTGGCTGGTACGCCACAGAAACAGGCCCAGTGACAGCACCACGCCGATCAGCAAACCGGTTTGGACATTGATCAACAGCACCCCGGCCAGGGTGGCCGCCATGGCCAGGCAGTCCGGGCGGCTGAATTCCCACAGGTGTTTCAGCTCCCGCCATTCAATTAGCGAAATGACGCTCATGACGATGATGGCGGCGAGGGTGGCTTGTGGAACGTGGGTAAACCCGCCGGTAAACCACAGGGCAACGCCGCCCATGGCAAGCCCGGCCAGCAGGCCGGTCATCGGGGTGCGGGCACCTGCGTCAAAGCTGACGGTGGTGCGTGAAAAGCTGCCCGTCACCGCAAAGCTGCCAGATACGCCACTGGCCATATTGGCCAGCCCCAGGCCCAGCAGCTCCCGGTTGGCATTGATGCGTTCGCGGCGTTTGGCGGCCAGGGCCTGGGCCAGGGAGATGGATTCCACAAAACCGATCAGCGCCAGCAGCAGGGCGGGCATCAGCACCTGCTGCCATTCGTCCTGGCTGAGCCGGGGCAGTGCCGGTTGTGGCAGTCCACCGGGGATGGTGCCGACCACGGCAAGCCCCTGCTGGTCCAGCTGTAGCAACAGGCAAAGCACCGTCGTCACCAGCATTGCGAGAACCGGTCCGGACTTGCTCAGAAAAGCGGCGAGCCAGTGGGGCAGAGAGGCGCGTTTGAGAGCCCCGGCCAGTTTTTTGGGGAGCACCAGGCAGATGATGGCAAGCGTCGCGATGGCGACCGTGAGCCAGTGGGTCTCGTTAAGGTGGGAGAACAGGTTGAACCCCAGCTGGATCAGGTTCTCGCCATGGGCATCAATGCCGAGCAGATGACGGAGCTGGCTGGCGGCAATCACGATGGCGCAGCCGCTGACAAAGCCGAGAATGACCGGGTGGCTAAGCAGGTTGGTCAGCCAGCCCATGCGCAGGGCCGCCATGACGACCAGGATCAGGCCGGAGAGCAAGGCCATGCCGATGGCAGCGTGTAGGAAGCGTTCCGGGTCGCCTGCGGCGATGGCCCCTGCGGCAGAGGCGGTAATCAGGGAGGTGAGGGCGGCGGGGCCTACCGAGAGTGCCCGGCTGGTGCCAAACAGTCCGTAGACGATCAGAGGCAGCATGCTGGCATACAACCCGGTTTCCGGGGGCATGCCAGCCAGCAGGGCATACGCCAGGCCCTGGGGCACCAGCAGCAGGGTGACGATCAGGGCGGCAATGGCATCCCCCGTCGCATCGTCCTTGCTGTAGCGAGCCAGCCAGTCGCTGGCCGGTAGCCAGCGCAGCAGTCGGAGGGCTCGCGGCATGGATTACTGGCCCCGGCGCTGGTCGAGGCGGTCGGCCAGTTTGCTCAGGTCATAGCCGGCCTGGCCCGCGGTAGTCAGGATGCTCTGGTTATCTTGCTCCCCGGCCTGACTCAGTGCCCACAGGGTGGTGCAGCGGGTGCCTGTGCGGCAGAACGCCAGTACCGGCGTGTCGGCCAGTGAGACGATGGCGTCGAAGCCATCAATGTCTGTTTCGGCGATGTTACTGCCGACCACCGGCTGGTGGGCGTACTCCAACCCTGCTGCTTCCGCGGCGGCGGCCATTTCGGCGCTGCTGGGCTGGTCTTCACCTTCCCCGTCCGGGCGATTGTTGAGCACCGTGCGGAAGCCGGCATCGGCGACGGCTTGCATGTCTTCCGGGCGCAGCTGGGCGGAGACAAAAAGGGTGTCGGTCAGCTTCTTGAAATCGGTCATAGGTTTCCCTTGATAGCGGTGCCGTTAGTTGTCGGAGGCGATCAGCTTACGCAGTTGTGGCGCCGATCTCATCCTTGGGCGGCAAACAGGTTCAATGGAATTTTGAGGTACTGCACGCCGTTGTCTTCTGCCGGCGGTAGATGGCCTGCCCGCATGTTGACCTGTACCGATGGCAGAATCAGTCGCGGCATGTCCAGGCTGGCATCGCGGGTTTCACGCATGGTCACGAACTCGGTCTCGCTGATGCCGTCGTGGACATGAATGTTGTGCTGGCGCTGTTCGCCCACGGTGGTCTCCCAAATGAAATGGTCGCGGTCGTCGGGCAGGTAGTCGTGGCACAGAAACATGCGGGTGGCGTCGGGCAAGGCCATTAGCGTCTGGATAGAGCGATACAGGGTACGGGCATCACCGCCGGGGAAGTCACAACGGGCGGTACCGTAATCGGGCATGAACAGGGTGTCGCCCACGAACACCGCATCGCCGATGACATGGCTCATGCAGGCGGGGGTGTGGCCGGGCGTGTGCAGGGCCCTGGCCTGGAGATTGCCGACCCGATAGGTCTCTCCATCCTGAAACAGGTGATCGAACTGACTGCCGTCCCGGGCGAAGTCACTGCCGGCGTTAAAGGTCTTGCCGAAGGTGTCCTGCACCGTGCGGATGTGTTCCCCAATGGCCAGCTTGCCGCCCAATTGCTGCTGTAGCCAGGGCGCAGCAGAGAGATGGTCGGCATGGACATGGGTTTCCAGCAGCCATTCCACGGTCAAGGACTGCTCACGTACGAAATCGACAATGCGCTGGGCGCCGCTACAGGAGGTGCGGCCGGCGTTGGCAGCGTAATCCAGCACCGAATCCACAATGGCGCAGTGACGGGTTTCCGGGTCGGCCACCACATAGCTGACGGTATGGGTGTCCTGATCGAAAAAAGCAGTGACATCGGGCCGGGACATGGGATCTCCGTAGGTCGTCGGACAAGATCGGATGCCTTATTTTCAGGCGATTGCGGGCCGGATGTCAAATATGGTTATAAGCTTATTCCATAAAGAGATATTAGGTGGGGCTTTTCATTCTCAGTGCCCAGCCAGCCAGGATCAGCAGCCCGGATACCAACAGCCATGGCCATACACCGGTGGCCATGAACGGGGTTACTCCCGTTCGCGGTTGGTAGTGGCTGTAGAGCACATCGCGGGTGAACTGGGGCAGCTCATCCACGACCTTGCCGTGATGGTCAATCACCGCGGTGACTCCGTTGTTGGTGCCGCGTAACAGCCAGCGGCCGGTCTCCAGTGCGCGCATGCGAGCCATCTGAAAATGCTGGAGGGGGCCGGCAGAGGTGCCGAACCAGGCGTCGTTGCTGATGGTGATCAGCGCATCGGCGCCATGACTGCGCTGCGCCACCAGTTCAGGGTAGAGAATTTCATAGCAGATAAACGGGGCGATGGTGTGGCCCAAGGCGCTTAGATTGGGCTGCTCCGGGCTGCCTGCGGTAAAGCCCGACATGGGTAAATCGAAGAACGGGATCAGGCCACGAATCAGCGACTGCATAGGGACATATTCGCCAAAGGGCACCAGTTTTTGTTTGTGGTAGACCCGTTCCTGACCCGCGTCATCTGTGAGCGGGATGGAGGCAATGCTGTTGTGGTAGGTCACTCCGGTATCCCCCAGCGTGCGCCAGGGAATCCCGGTGATAAAACCACTGTTTCGGTCGGCCAGCAGCTGTCCTTCCTGTTCCACGAAGTCAGTAAGGGTTTGGTAGAACTCGGTGAGTGCAGATTCCGGCCAGATCACCAGATGTCCCGCCGGGATGCCAGCAGTGAGATCCTGGTAGATCTCGCGGGTGCGCTCGCGCATGGAGAGCTGCCATTTCAGATCCTGCGGGATATTGCCTTGTACCAGTGCCACTTTTTGGTTGGGACCGGCGGGCCGGGTAAACGACAGCGCATGGGAAACGGTTGTCAGCACCAGAATAACCAGGATGGAAGCGGTCGCCGTCCATCGTGGTCGCCCGGCCTGTGCGCATTCCGCTGTGGCGGCACTCAGCAGGACCGCGCTTAGCGTCAGTAACCAGACCCCGCCCAAAGGCGCCAGTGGGGAAAAGGGAGTGTCGATCAGGGCATAGCCGGCATAGAGCCAGGGAAAGCCGGTCAGGAACCAGCCACGGAACCAGTCGATCAGCAGCCAGCAGCCAGCAAACGCCAGTGCGGAGCGTCCCAGACGCCAGCTGGCGTAGAAGGCCAGACTATTGAAGAGTGCCAGGAAGGCGGCGAAGACAGCGGTAAAGGGGATTGCCATCCACAGGGGCATGTAGCCGTAGTCGTGCATGGAGACATGCACCCAGCTTACTCCGAAACCGAACAGGCCCAGTCCGTAGAGCCATCCACGCAGCATGGCTTCACGGGCGCTGGGGGCGTGACGCAGGCTCCAGAAGCTGGCCCCGATGCTGACCAGCAGCAGCGGCCAGAGGTCGTAGGGCGCAAAGGCAAGCGGAAATAGCAGGCCGGCAATCAGGGCCAGCAGACGGTCACGCATGGGTATCCTTGTTTTATAGCCGCCTGGCGGCCAACGGTAGAGTCTGTGCAATGGATTGAATAAAGTAGCGGACATAATAACGTTCAACCGCCGGGGGGCAGTTGAACTTTCAACTGGCCCAGGCCTGAAAGGGCTGTGGCGGCTTTGGGGGCATCATAGTGAATCAGCCATGCAAGTACCATCCGGCCACGGAGGCGCTCTGGTTTTGTCGTCATGATGGTCTGTTTCTATGTCAGCAGTGTGTGGATGGCCGGGAAGACAATCTGGTAGAAGCCCGCTGCCTTCTGTGTAACCAGGATGTGGAGGCCACCGGGCAGTCGGGCGGTGGCCCGCTCTGGCAACAACTGGAGCGTTGCCTGCGGTTGCCCTTCACTCCAGTGCTGTTGCCTGTGTTGCTGGTCTGGGGGCTGGTGGCCGCCTTGATTCCGCCGGTGCCTGAGCTGCTCGCCTTGACCTTGCTGGGCGGCGTGCCGGCATTCGGGTTCGGGCAGGCGATCATGGCTGCCCGGACCCATCCGCGCCGTGGGCGGGCGGTGGTGGCTGTCCCTGGCTGGGACGCGTTGTCCTCAGGGCTGGGTTGGAAAGGGGCCTTGTTGCAAGCGGCCCCGGCGTTGTTGGTCCTGCTGTTGGCCGGGGCACTGATGCTGTTTTTCTCTGTCCCGGTGGGGTTGGTGGTTGGGGCTCTGTTGTTGTTGCTGGTGCCAGCCTTGTGGTTGGCGATCCAGGTGCAGGGGGCTGAGCCAGGCTCTTATGCGGCGGCGCCCACCTATCTGGTGAGTGTGCCCCGTGACTACGCCGTGGCAGCGGGGCTGGCCTCTGTCGGCGGGCTGCTGGTGGGGGCTGTGTTACTGGTGGCGGTAGACGTTATGCCAAGCCCGCTTGTACAGAGCCTGGGCGGTGTGCTCGCGGCTGTCTGGTGGTTATCGTTGGCGGCCCTGTGCGGCGAAATGCTGGGCCGCCATGGGCGGTTGTGGGGCATCAATACCGGGAGCGCGAGAGTGACCACCCCACTGGCCGCTCGACGCCAAAACGTACAGCTATGCGCGGGGCGTTACGACAAGGTATTGCTCAGCACTGCCAAGATCGTGAAAACCAAAAAGGCCACCGTGGCCGACTGGCAGCGTCTGGATCGGTTGTTGCAGGTGCTGGGGCGTGAGGATGAGCGTCGGGCCAATGCCGAGCCCTATCTGGATGCGCTGGTGAGCGCGGAGAACTGGTCCGCTGCCCGGCAACTGATCGCCGAACAGCAGCAACGTCAGCCGCAGTGGTTGCCGGGCGATCCTGGCTTGCGATGGGTGTTGGCGCGGGGGCTGTATGACCTTGATCCCAAACTGGTGGTCAACCTGCTCAAGGAAATGCACGAGCGCCACCCGGAGTTTTCCGAGTTGGGGAATGCCTACTTACTATTGGCCCGGACGCTGGCCGAAAAGTTCGGGCTCGCTGGCAAGGCGGAGCAGTACCTGCGCTTCGTGGAAAGCCACTGCCGCGACGCCCGGTTGCGGCAGCAGGTGGCGGAGTACAGAGCGGCCTGGGGGGCGTAGCGATGTGGGCCCCTATGATTCACTGTGTTGTCGGGTGGTTGTCCCGATAACGTTGTTGTAGCTGTGAAATCAGGCTTTCCATGGAGGTTGCCGAGACGCTGGTGGGTTTGCCGTTCAGGGTGGCCGATACCGGTATGGAGACTCCGGCTGCCGCCACGGCGGTTTCCTTGTAACCACTGAGCAGGTATAGGTTGGCTTTGCTGGAGGCCAGTTCGTCTGCACTCACGTTGGCCGCGTTGAGCAGTTTCAGCGGGTCGGTAATAAAGGCGGTTTTTGCGATTTTCAGGCCGGTCAGCAGATTGGCGTTACGCAGGATTTTTGCCTCTTCCATAATCTTGGCCTGATTGACGGGAAAGTCATCGGTGGCCAGATACAGATCAAAGTGGACCTGGCTTTTGGCCACGGCAAAGTCGGCCAGTGCCAGGCGGAATGATTCGATATCGGCGAGGGCCTGATCATCACCCGGAGCGAGTGAGTGCTGTTGCCAGCGTTGCGCCAGGGGTGGATCGAAGCCTGCGATAAACTGGCCATACCGTGCTGCACCAATGAGGCTGCCTGAAGACGGTAGCTCAGAGAGCAAACGCTGACTGTCCAGTGCGAAGACTTTCAGATAATCCGCAGCGGGGAAGCGCTCGTCGAAGTTATCCATCTTGAGAATGAAGTAGGGATACTGCTGTGGTACCACGGTGCTGTAATGGGTTTTGCTGTCTTGCGACCAGTGCTGGCTTCGGTTGAGCAAGGAGAACACATCGGCACTCACACCGTCGCAATCGAGAGTGTCTGCCTGAACGGACTGGGTGCCATTCATCAGCCGTGTTGTGGCCGCATAGAGGCCATTACTGTCAGCCAAAGTGGCCTGGTCCATGCGCAGGCTAACGATGGGGGCGATGCCCTTGCCGTAGGTGGCGGGTAAACCGGACCAGGTGCCGGGATGAAAATACGGATCCACGTAACTGAGGAAGTTCATGCAGATGTCTGCGGGCAGCCCGGGGTAGGGACGTTCCTGGCTGAGTTTGCCGTTGCTATCCAGCGTCAGTACCGTGGGCTCCAGAACGATGTGCGCATTGTCGCCAAGCTGGTCCTGCATTGCCTGATACAGGTACAGCGCATAAAAACTGGTTTTTTCCAGACTCTGTTGTAAGGCCTTGGGGTTGACGTCCAGTTGGCGTTTGAATTTGGCCACCATTTTTTGTTCTTTCTGATCCGCCATCCTGGCCATGTAGGGCGTATGGTCGGCATACAGGGTGGCGATAGCGTCGCGGTGTTGCGGTTCGATCCCTGCGGGATAACGAATGCTGATGACCGGGAGGGGCGTGGTTGTCTCACTGAGGGTGGGAGCAGGTTGATAGTAGCGGTCAGGTAGATTATTGCGGGGAATGTCGGCGCTGTTACACCCGCTGATACCTGCTACCAGCAGGCCGAAGGCTGTGATTCTTTTCAACATGGGTATTCCTTTATCGTCAGCGGGTCAGCGCCTTGGCACGGTGGGAGAGTCCTTCCTTTTCCAGCGCCTGGCGCAGGGTTCTGACTGCGCTCTTGCGGGACTCATGATCATCCAGTTGCTCCACCAGCGCTTCTGCCTGCTGGAACTCTGCGGCCCGGGTCAGGGTTTTGACCAGCTGCCAGCCTGCCTGGGTCTCGATGGGTGTGTGACTGCGTTGGCGGAACTGTTTCCAGCATTGGCTGACCTGGGTTGCCTGTCCGGGGGCATCAGCGGGGTGGCTGAACAGGGTGTTGGCCAGGTGCTGCCAGGCAAGTTCCTCTTGAGCCAGTTGCAGTGCGGTGAATTGCCCGGTGAGCGCATCAAACTGCTGCGGCTCGCTCTCCAGAATGTTTCCGAACGCGTTGGCGGCTGCCTCGCCGTCAAGCCGGGCGAGGGCTTCCCACCCCCGGGTTAATTCCTGTTGTTGTGTCGGGGTGAGCACCGGCGTCACCTCGGTGCTGGAGGCCCCAAAGGATTCGCGAGGCAGCAGTATCTGAACCAGCAGTGCACCGCCAGCCAGCGCGAGAATACCCGCGCACAGGGTAGGAAGCAGAGGGTCGGCTTGCAGGGAAAGAGCGCCTAGCAGGGCGGCCGGGAGGGCCCACAATGTGACGGCGGGCAGTGTCAATTGTTTGCCGTTGTCACCGGGCAACGTGAGCGACAAGGCGGCTTTCTGGCTGGCGATGGCTGCGCCGAATAACCCCAGCAGGGCGGGAGCAGCACCATGCAACGGCAGTTGGCCAGGTTGTGCCAGTAGCAGATAGCCGCCACCGGCAAGCAGGCAGCCGGCAATCCAGACCAGCAAGGTTTTGCCATGACCGATGCGCTGTTCCAGCGGGGCGGCCAGAGGCACCAGTAGTGCCAGTGCCAGCAGCGTCAACCAGAGCGGGGCGCCGGTGAGCGGAGCGGTGAAAAAGTGGGCCGGTCGCGGGGCCTGATCGGTCAGCCCCCAGCGATACAGGGGGCTGCTGGCCAGTTGTGCGGGGACTTGCGATCGCAAGGTTTTCCACTGCTCTCTTTGCGAGGCAGTCCAGAAATCCCGGGCGCGGGCATCACTATCGGCAACAAAATCGTGAGCAAAAAGGGCAGCCGCGTAGGCGTGGCGGTCACTCTGGCTGAGCTGTTGTTCCAGTCGGCGGGCTTGCTCGCCCTGGCCGTTGAAGCGTAGCCAGGAAAGATAGTTGTCCCACTCCAGCTGTTGCAGTCCGCTTTGCGCGTACCACTCCAGCGCGGGCTGTTTGCCTTGCCCGCTATTGAACAGGGCGCCCGCCAGCAGACAGAGCGCCAGTGTCAGGATGACCCAGGGCAAACGCTGCCAGAGGGTGGTGTCAGCTTTCGGCCTCGCTGGCGATGTTGTCATCCTGTTGTTCCCCCGGCGGAGTGACCCGCAATAATCTTATTGTTCTGCCGTCGGCGCTGAGTACGGTGAACTGATAGCCGTTCAGCTCGACACTTTCATCCCGCCCCGGCAGGCGCCCGAACTTCTGCATCACCAGTCCCCCGATGGTGTCGAACTCTTCATCGCTGAACTCGCAGTTGAAGTGTTCGTTGAAGTCGTCGATGGGCGTCAGCGCCTTGACGGTATATTCCTCGTTATCCAGATCCTTGATCAGATAATCGTCTTCTTCGATATCGTGCTCGTCTTCGATTTCGCCGACGATTTGTTCCAATACATCCTCGATGGTGACCAGCCCGGCCACGCCACCGTACTCATTGACGACGATGGCCATGTGATTGCGGCTGATACGGAATTCCCGCAGCAGGGAATCCAGTCGCTTGGACTCGGGTACTACCATAGCCGAGCGGATGTGATCCTTGATGGCAAAACGGTCCATACGGGCCGGTTCCAGGATCAACGGTAACAAATCCTTGGCCAGCAGAATGCCAATCACTTCGTCCGGATCATCGCCCAGTACCGGGAAGCGGGAATGGGCGCAGTCGATGATCGTTGGCAAAAAGTCCCGAGGGTCGGAGCTGGCCTTGATACTGACCATCTGGGAGCGGGGGATCATGATTTCCCGCACCTGCATGTCGGCCACACAAATAGCCCCTTCTATGATGCCGAGGGTGTCCCCGTCGATAACGTCGCTGTCGCGCATGGAGCGCATCAGATCCAGTAATTCGCTCCGGTCTCCTGGAGTGGAAGAGAAAAACTGGCCGACACGCTCCAGCCAACTTCGGCCGGTACCGTTATCCGAGTAATCGTCTGACATCAGGGGGTTTGCTCCGTGTTATGGTCGGGCCCGGCGTAGGGATCGGAATAGCCCAGTTCGCCAAGCGCTTGAACTTCCAGGTTTTCCATGACGACAGCATCATCGTCATCAATGTGGTCATAGCCCAGCAGGTGCAGAACACCATGGGTGACCATGTGAGCCCAGTGGGCATCCAGGGTTTTGCCCTGCTCGTCGGCCTCACGGCGAACCACGGCATCACAAATGATGATGTCGCCAAGCAGAGGGTCAATGGCATCCTGTGGTAATCCTTCCGGCATTTCAAACGGGAAGGAGAGCACATTGGTGGGCTTGTCCTTGTCGCGGTAGTCGCGATTCAGCTCGCGAATTTCACTCTCATCGACAATCCGCAAGGTAATATCGCCAACCACACCGCCTGCGGCGCGGCTGGCATTGCGCACCCATTCGCACAGGTGGTTTTCGTCGGGGGCATCCGGAGCGTCGGTGGCCCACTGGATCTCAACGGTCGGGGTCGGTATCCCGTTCATGACGGTCGTAGGCCTCTACAATGCGTTGAACCAGCGGATGGCGAACCACATCCTTGCTGTCGAATCGGGTGATGCCGATACCTTTCACCTCTTCCAGGACTTCCAGGGTATTGATCAGCCCGGAGCGTTGATGGCGGGGCAGGTCAATCTGGGTAACGTCACCGGTGATCACGGCACGGGTGCCGAAACCAATGCGGGTGAGAAACATCTTCATCTGTTCCGGGGTGGTGTTCTGGGCTTCGTCCAGAATCACAAAGCTGTTGTTCAGGGTGCGGCCGCGCATGTAGGCCAGCGGAGCGACCTCGATCACCATGCGCTCCATCAGCTTGGCCACTTTTTCGAAGCCCAGCATTTCATAAAGGGCGTCGTAAAGGGGACGCAGGTAGGGATCGATTTTTTCGGCCAGGTCGCCGGGCAGGAAACCCAGCTTTTCGCCCGCTTCCACCGCCGGGCGCACCAGCAGAATACGCTGGACTTCGGCTCTTTCCAGGGCGTCGACGGCACAGGCTACGGCCAGCCAGGTCTTGCCGGTGCCGGCCGGGCCAATGCCGAAGTTGATGTCGTGCTGGCGAACCTTCTTGACGTATTCGCGCTGGTGTTCGCCGCGGGGTTTGATACGCACCCGACGGGTACGAATTACCACCTCGTCGGTGGGAAAGGCGACGGTGTTGTCGGCCTTGTCAGCCACGTTGGATTGCTGCAGGTGCAAATGCACCATTTCCGGGGTCAGCTCGGTGCCGTCACGGGTCTGGTCGTACAGCTCGTTGAGGATGGCCCGGGCTGCTTCCACCAGATCCGGCTCGCCGGCCAGATGAAACTGGTTGCCGCGGTTATGAATATCCACGTGCAGGCGGTTGGCAATCTGCTTGATGTGCTCGTCCAAATGGCCGCAGAGACTGGCCAGGCGACGGGAATCGTTCGGTTCGAGGCTGATGTGCTGTGAAGCGAGTGGTGTGTCCAAGATGGAAAAGGTGGCCCTTCGGGCTGTTGCGGTGGCTTCCAGAATACCCCGAAGCCAGGCTGCGGGGAAGCGAAATTCGCGGTGCAGGCTAGCGCGTGTATTGACCGTCAGCAAGCCCGCCGGGGGGAATCTCGAACAACCGGCAGGAGGCTCCAAGACGCAGGGCTTTACCGTAAGCCATCAAAGCCTTACTCAATGTTACATCCGTTGGCGTTGTCTGCGGGTATCAGCAGCAGGACCTCGGGTCCTCACCAACCGGCTGTGGGCCGGAATTGATATCCATCAAGGAGACAACGCATGAATGCGAACGGCAAAGGTTTTTTGTGGCTTTCACCGCTGGCCATGGCGGTAGCGCTGGCAGCCTGTGGGAGTGACGATAACGACCGGGGACGGATTACCCTCCCGGGCGAGCAGCCGGGCAATCAACTGCTGATGATGCATAACGGCAGCAGCAATGCCGGACAGGTGGATCTGCTGGATGGACGCCTGAATGTGATCCAGACATTTAACGCCGATGCCAATGAAGGCATTGCGCTGGACCTGTTGGGGAACCTCTATGCCGCCAACGACAGTGGTGGCGCCCCGAGCCGTCTGCAAGCGCTGCACAAGGTGGTGGAGCGCAGTGATAATGCCTCTGCGGTCTCGACTCTGGATCGCTCCCTGCCTGCCGCGGGGTCTATGACACTCAAGGGGATTGCGATTGCCCATGAAGCAGGGTTGGTCATGGCGGCCAATCTGGGTGGCAACAGTATAGAAGTCTTTGGTACTGCCGCCGGTGAAAACGCGGTTCCGCTGGCCAGTACTCCCTTGGCGGGCAACGCCTGGGATCTGGTATACGACGAGCCATCTGATCGGCTGTTTCTGGCCATGACCAATGGCACGGTGGTGGTCGTGGACGATTATGTGGCTGGCGGGTTCATGGCGACCCCGTCACGTACCCTGACCCCGGATACGGCCGGTACGGTCTCTAATATCCACGGTATTGCCTACCAGGCGGACACCGACACGTTGGTGATTACGGATGTGGGTGACGCTGCAGTCGCTGATGACGGGCGCTTGTATGTGATTGGTAATGCTTCCACGGCTAATGGCACGGTAACCCCCTCCCGGTCCCTGTTTGGCCCGGCCACGATGATGGGTAACCCGGTGGACCTGGTGCTGGATGGCGACAAGGCGTACATCGCGGAAAAATCCAATGATGCGGTGCTGGTCTACAACAATGTGGTCTCCGGTAATTCGGGTGATGTGGCGCCGGATAATGTCGTCGACAGCACCAAACCGGAGTCTCTGGTGCTGGTGGTCAACCAGCCGGTGCTGGCAGACCTTTCTGACATTGATGAAAGCGGCACGGGCTTCACAGGCGTTGCGGTGACCAGTAATGCGCCAGCGTCACCCTCGGACCCGGATGTCGTGGTGCTGGACCTCGATCTGGGCGCCATGCAGCGTGGCTTTACCACGGGACTGGATCGCGAAAGCCTGGGGTTCAATCAAATGGGCGACGCCTACATCACCTATGACACCGGCTTGGCGGTGATCAACCGTCTGGCCACGGGCCGTGATGGTGAAATGTTTGCTGCCAGCCGCGATCGGCTGATTGAGGGCGCCAACACCGGATTGTCATCGCCCAAAGGATTTGATGTAGCGGACCAGCAGGGCTGGGTGCTGGTGACCGATAATGGTGACCCGGCGGTGCGGGTCTATGGTGCTCAGGCCGGTGGCGATGTGGCCCCTCTATTCAGTACTTCCTTGAGTGTGGCTCCCTGGGATCTGGATTATGACCCCGATGAAGACCGGCTGTATGTTGCGCTCACCGATGGTTCGGTTGCGGTCTTCGACGAGTACAGCACTCGCCGTGGCAGTGCGGGAGCTGACAGGGTCATCACTCCGGCAGAGGGCGGGGTGGCCTTTGCCGCCCCCACAAATCTTCACGGTATCGTGCATGTGGCAGAAACCGATCAGCTGATTCTTTCTGATGTTGGCAGTGGCGCAAACCCTACCGATGGCAAGTTGTACGTGCTTGGCAATGCGTCTGGTGCCGATGGGCTCACGGAGGTGTCGGTGCGCATTGATGACGGTGATAATAATGCGGTTGGTGCCACCCAGCTGGGCAACCCTGTGGATATTGCCTTCGACGGTGAGCATCTTTATGTGGCGGAGAAGTCCCAGGGCATGGTGCTGCGTTTCGACAACATTCTGTCCTCCGCTGGCGGCGATGTGGCGCCGTCACTGACCTGGATGCAGTCTGCTCCGGAATCCGTGTCACTGATCAGCGATGATCTTGGGCGCAGCCCGGAGTAACGGTAAGCACAGCCTGTCTTGACACGGTCTTCTCGTGGGGTGGTGGAGTATCAGGGCTCCGTTACCCTTTCGGGAAACCGTTTCATGGATGATATCTCCGCAGATCTTGAGGCCGGTAATGCCCTGATGCAGGCATGCGCTGGTGGCGATCGGCAGGCCTTTCACCAACTTTATCTCAATGAGGCGCCGCGCATGCTGGCGTTTGCGCGGCGCTTTACCGGTGAGTCAGCTTGCGCCGACGATGCCTTGCAGGACACCTTTGTACAGGTCTGGAAAAACGCTCACCGTTTTCGCCATGAGCGGGGCAGTGCACGCGCCTGGTTATACGGATTACTCCGCTACCGTTTGCTAAACCAGCAACGGCGGTCATCGCGCTACGAAGTCGGTCATCTGCCAGATGAAAGCTGGCCGGATCCGGGATTGTCTCCCGAACAGTGCTCGCTGGCAGACAATGATCGCAAGGTGATGATCGAATGTCTCAAAACACTGCGATTGGAGCGTCGTCGCCCCATCCTGATGGCTTACTACATGGGGCTGTCCTATGAGCAGATAGCGGATTCTCTTGCGGTGCCGCTGGGGACCATCAAGAGCCGTATTCGATCTGGCTTAAAAGGGTTACAAGAGTGTTTGCGACTATGATTCCTGATGATCCGCAGGAACGGCAGCTACTGATTGCCGAGCATGTGCTGGGATTGCATGACCCGCAGCGCCGCCAGGAGATAGATGCCTGGCTGGCGCAAGATGAGGAAGCGTCGCGGCTGGCCGGTCACTGGCAGGAACACTGGCTTGGGGCAGCAGAGCTGCTTGAACCGGCCCCGTTGCCTTCAAGGTTGTGGCGCCGGATTGCCCGTCAGGCAGGTGTGGCACCCTCCCGTTGGCAGTGGGTGTGGCAGAGTCCTGTTGTGTGGCGCACGGTGAGTGCAAGCCTGCTGGTCGTGGTGGCCTTGCTGTTGGGGCCCTTGCGTCAGCCAGCACCGGTCTACACGGTGATCTTGCAGGCGCCGGGAGAGGCTGCTGCGCCGGGTTGGCGAGTCACGGTCTCCGCGTCAGGTGACCTGCAACTGATTCCTCTGCAGGAGGTGGCGTATCCCCGTCAGCACAGTGTCCAGTTCTGGACCCTCCAAGATCCGGCCAGGGGGCCGCGATCGCTGGGGCTGGTGGAGCGGGGCCAGCCGGTAGTGATTCCTGCATCGCAGGTGGGAGAGGTGAAAAGCGGGCAGCTGTTTGAGCTGACCCTGGAACCCCCCGGCGGTTCGCCGGGGGATCGTCCAACCGGACCGGTGTTGTTTATCGGCCGTGCGGTGGCTTTGTAACGTGGCTATTACCCCGGGTTGCGTGGGTCCGTACCGAGCAGGGAGTTGCTGTAGGCTTCGGCGATGGTGACGTCCACGAACTTGCCAATCAGGTCCGTGTCGTCGCAGCGGAAGTTCACTACCCGGTTGTTCTCGGTGCGGCCCTTGAGCTGGCCAGGGTCCTTCTTGGAGAAGCCGTCGACCAGAATGCGCTGGGTGCTGCCCACCATCTTGCGGGAGATATCCTGGGCATTCTGGTTGATGCGTTGCTGAAGAATCGCCAGCCGCTGTTTCTTGACCTCCATGGGCACGTCATCTGGCAGGTCGGCTGCCGGGGTGCCGGGGCGGGCACTGTAGACAAAGCTGAAGGACATATCGAAACCGATCTCGTGGATCAGGTTCATGGTGTCTTCGAAGTCGCGGTCGGTTTCACCGGGGAAGCCAATGATGAAATCGGAGCTAAACGAGATATCCGGGCGAATCCGCTTGAGCTTGCGCAATTTGCTCTTGTATTCCAGCACCATATGGTTGCGCTTCATCATGGCGAGAATGCGGTCAGAACCGGATTGCACGGGCAGGTGCAGGTGGCTGACCAGCTCGGGGACTTCGGCGTAGACCTGAATCAGGGCATCCGAGAATTCCACCGGGTGGCTGGTGGTGTAGCGAATGCGGTCGATGCCATCGATGTCACGGATTAGCAGGATCAGGTCGGCCAGATCCAGTACCTCGCCGTTGGCGCCCTGGCCGCGGTAGGCATTCACGTTCTGCCCCAGCAGGTTGACCTCGCGAACGCCCATTTCTGCCAGGTGTTCGATTTCCGCCAGTACCGGCTGTACCGGGCGACTGACTTCTTCTCCCCGCGTGTACGGCACCACACAGAAGGTGCAGTACTTGGAGCAGCCCTCCATGATGGACACAAACGCGGTCGGGCCATCGACACTGGGCTCGGGCAGGTTGTCGAACTTTTCGATCTCCGGAAAGGTCACATCGATGGCCAGTTCGCGGGTGCTGGCGGCCTGGGTGATCAGCCCGGGCAGGCGGTGCAGGGTCTGGGGGCCGAAGACCACGTCCACATAGGGGGCCCGGTCACGGATGGCGTCGCCTTCCTGACTGGCCACGCAGCCGCCGACGCCGATAATCATGTCGGGTCTGGCTTCCTTGAGCTTTTTCCAGCGGCCAAGCTGATGGAAGACCTTTTCCTGGGCTTTTTCCCGGATCGAGCAGGTGTTCAGTAGCAGAACATCCGCTTCATCAGGGTTGTCTGTCTGCTCAAGGCCGTGGCTGGATTCGAGCAGATCCACCATGCGGGTGGAATCATACTCGTTCATCTGGCAACCGTGGGTCTGGATGAAAAGCTTGCGTGCCAAGGGGCACCTCCATCTATGGTGGCCACCCTTTTGGGTTGCCTCACCGTCGAATAGCGTCAAAATGGGCGCGGATTATATCAACCGGAGCGATCATGCGAAAACTGCCGTACATCCTGCCGATGCTGTTACTGGTATTGCTGGCCGGGTGTGACAAGCCGGAAAGCGACCTGCCTGTAAATACTCGCCTGGGGGGTGAGTTTACGCTGACTGACCAGGACGGGCAGCCCTATACCCACGCGGACCTGAAGGGCCAGGTCTCGGTCCTGTTCTTCGGTTATACCCATTGCCCGGATATTTGCCCGGCGGTACTGGCCCGGGTGGCGCAGGTCTATCGGCAACTGGATGAGGCCGGTGAGGCAGAAGGCTTCCAGCCTGTTTTCATTACCTTTGATCCGGAGCGAGATACAGCCGAGCACCTGAAGCAATACCTGCCCTGGTTCAAGGCTGACATGATTGGCCTGACCGGTAGCCTGGAGCAGATTCGGCAGGTCGCGGAGCAATACGGGGTGGTCTTCATCAAGGGGCAGGAAGAACAGGATTACCTGTTTACCCATAGTGACTATATCTATCTGCTGGACGATCAGGCGCGGGTGCGCAAGCTGTATCCGGCGGATTTCAAGATTGATGAGGTGATAAACGATGCGAAAAGCCTTCTTTAAGGGTCTGCTTGGCGGTTTGCTGGTGTTGGCGGGGCAGGGCCATGCTGGCGAAATCGAAACACTTGAAGTCAAGGATGCCTGGTTGCGTGCAGCGCCACCGGTTGCCTCGTCCATGGCGGGGTACCTGACCATTACCAATGCGGGGGCTCAGCCAAGAACCGTGGTGGGCATTACCAGTGATTTTGCCGGGCACGTGATGTTGCATGAAACGGTGACCCGGGAGGATGGCACCCGTGCCATGCGTCACCTGCACCGTTTGACGGTGGCGCCGGGAGAGACGGTCACCTTGGCGCCGGGAGGCAAGCATTTGATGTTCATGGATCTCAAGCGGGTCCCGGGTGAGGGTGAAACGGTGCAGATCTGCTTTGATATGGAGGTATCCACCGACTGCGAAGCGTTTCCTGTGCGCAAAGCGGCCCCATCGGACCATTGAAGCTGTGTGACAATCGGGGATAATGCCATGCTTTCGTCGTAGCTACGTTTAATCCCTATGGATTAGTCAAGGCATGGGAGAGTCATGAAACGCATCGTGTTTGCCGCGTTGGCGGCGCCAATGGTGAGTGTCGGTGTGCAGGCGGAAACGCCTGACCCTGATATTGAACTACAATTACAACAATACGAGCGTCGTCTGAGCCAACTGGAGAGCCAGCAATTTGGATCGTCCGTGGACGAACGCATTCGCATCAATGGTTTCATTTCTGCGGGAATGAGTCAGGCAAATGCCGACACCACCACTGGCGAGGCAAGCCATATTGATGGTGCAGATGGTGACTGGAGCCACGATGCCCTGACCCGGGCGGGGATTCAGTTCAATGCGCGTATCAATGATCGTGCGGAGGCAGTGGTTCAACTGTTCGCTTCTGGCGAAGACGATTTTGACGCCGAGATTCAATGGGGCTATCTGGATTACGACCTGACAGATACGGTGGCCATCAAGGCTGGCAGGATTGTGGCGCCGTTTTACATGCACTCTCAGTATGTGGATGTGGGGTATGCCTATCCTTGGGTAACTCCTCCCGCCGAGGTTTATCAGCTCGCGCCGATCAAGACCATGGAAGGGATTGAAACCGCCTGGTCGTTCAATACCGGTGGGCTGTCCCACAGGCTGGCAGTGTTCTGGGGGTCCAGTACCGTGGATGGCGGACCTCGAACTGGCAACGCCAACTTCCAGGCAGACGATCTTGGCGGGATTAACCTGACGAGCCGGTGGCAGGATTGGAGTGTCCGCGCTTCTTATTCCGGCGCCTCAGTGACGGTTCCCCAGGACGATCTTGATGCACTTGTGCCGCCTGCACCGTTGCTCGGTCTGACACTGGATGATGTTTATACCTACTTTGCCGGTCTGGGTTTGCAATATGACAACGGCAGCTGGTTTTTTGCATCGGAAGTGGCACGTCTGAGTTTCAGTAACTGGTATCCCAGCAGCGAGAGCGGTTATGTTTCCGTGGGCAAGTATCTGGGCAAATGGATGCCGCTCGTGACCTGGGCCGCAGTGTACCCGGATGAGCTCGACGAACAGCTGCCGCAGGCACTTAACAATGGGTTGGCGGAGCGTCAGAAAAGCTGGACCGCAGGACTTCGTTATTCCTTGACCGATTCCATCTCTCTTAAGGGGGAGTACAGCTACTACTACGACTTTTCGGACGAAGACGTAAGCACCAATGGATTTTTTGTGGTGACGGATGGTGGTGCGTTGAAAAACGATCATGCCAGTGTGGTGCGTCTGAGCATGGATCTGGTTTTCTAGGGAGTGGAAAAAATGAAAAGTATTTTAGTTGTGTCGTTTCTGCTCCTCACCGGTTTTGCTCAGGCCGGCATCGTAGTGGTGGTTTCCAAAAACAGTGATCTGGGAGGGTTGACGCGCAATGAAGTGCGTCAAATTTTCAACGGTCAACTCAATCGTGTTGGTGAGATATCTGTGAAACCGCTGGATTTGCCTGTGGCCGCCAGCCATCGAGAGGTGTTCTACCAGCAAGTCATGGGGAAGTCGGTAGAGCAGATGAAAAGCTACTGGGCGCGCATGATTTTCACTGGTCGTGGCATGCCTCCCCGGGAAGTCTCCAGTGACAGGGAGATGACGCTGTTGGTGGGGTCGGACCGAAAGTTTATCGGCTACATGGACGAGGCGGATGTGACGTCTGACCTGAAGGTGGTTTTCCGACCCTGATTGTTGCTTCTTGCGCCCTCCGCGATCAGAGGGCGCAGCCCCTTTTTTCTCCAACCGACGCCGTTTCTGTGTCGTCCCGATCGCCTATTTCGTACTTTTAAACGAGAGTATCTCCTCTGTTGCCGATGCCAATTGGCACGTAGACTGCCGGAATGAAAAAGCTGATTGCAGCACTTTTGCTAGTAGGCCATTTACCTGCCGCCGCGGCTTGTGGGGATCTGGACGCTCCACGAGGTGTGCCCGAAGCTGATCAGGGGCAGTGGGCACTGGCAAGCCTGAATTTGTGGCGTCTTCGTGATGCGACTCGTGAATCGGATCTGGACGATGCCTTGCCAGTCGCTTTGGTTGAAGATCGGCTGGATTCGATTTCGGAATTTATCGCCGAGGACTTGAAGGCCCCGCATGCTCTGGTGCTGCAAGAAGTAGAGAACAAGGCGTTGCTGGATTCCCTGGCACAGCGTTTGCGGGCTAAAGGTTTACGTTATTTTTCTGTCCTCATCGAAGGCAATGACCCTTCCGGGATGGATGTCGGGCTGTTGTACCGCGAGCCGATTCAAGTCGATTCGGTTGCCGCACTGTATGCGAACGAGCAGTTTCAAAGGGGCCCGCTTTACTCCCGGCCACCGCTGCACATTGCGTTGGCCAAACCCCTGGCGCTGGACCTGGTTGCAGTGCATATGCGTAGCGCCAGAAATCTGGGATCCGCTCGTGTTTACCAGAAGCGCCGGCAGCAGTCTTCGCGGTTGGCGCATTGGGTTCGTGAAAACAGAGACCGTCGCGTGATAGTGGCTGGCGACTTTAACAGTAGTTGGGGCAAAGGCCGGTTTTCCGATAGCTACAACCGTTTCCGGTCCGCAAAGCTGGTTAACGTCTGGGATCGACTGCCTGAGAATGAACGCTTTAGCTATCGATATCGTTGTCGACCACAGGCGTTGGATCACATCTGGATTTCCGTTTCGCTCGAAGACAGTGTGGAAAGGGTCGCCGTGAGCCGCGGGAATGCGGGGCGATACCAAAAACTGTATGGGTCAAAAGGGGTTTCACCGGTGTCGGATCATGATGTGCTGGTGGTTTACTTTTCCGAAGGGCGGTGATCAGAGGAGTCATTGTGGTGCAGGGCTGTGCCTGAGTAAAAAGACGCCGCGGGGTTGCTTGCGTGTTTGCGAGGACCAGGGAGAGCCCCGCGGCGTTGAAACATTGGGCGGCGTATGTATGCCGCCCCAGATTCGTGCAGTGTGATTACAGCGGGAAGCTGTAGCCAACCACGAACAGCGGATCCTGATCATCGGTCACTGCCGCAAACTCGTCGCTGTCGACGACTTTGGACACAGTGAAGGTCAGGTTTTCGATCGGGGAGTAGCTGAGATCTACGTGGGTGTAGTTAGCATCGTCAGCGTCCAGATCCCAGGTGCCGACCAGTACGCCAAACTTGTCGTACTCGTAGCCCAGGGTCAGGTAGAGGTCATCGCCGAAGTTTTCCTCGTCGGAATCGCTCAGGTTGTTGGCGCTGACATAACCGGTCAGGCTAAAGCCTGCCATGCCAACACTTGCAATGACTTCAGCCAGTTCACCTGCGCCTACATCATCTTCCGGGTAAACATAGGTCCAGTAGGACAGGTCGTAGCTGAGACCGCCCGCTTCGCCACCAAAACCGGCGTAGAAGTCAGTTTCAGTAGAAGTGGTGCCTTCGGAATTAACAGAAGTCCCTGCAGAAGATACCCAGGTACCTGCGTACAGACCTACGTCGGTGGTGAAATCCAGGCTGCCGGAAACGTTTGCAGTACCAGCAGACACGTCCTGACCACGCCACAGGTACATGCTGGCAATGCCCAGGCTACCGCTGATTTCTGCAGCAGCAATGGCAGGCGCCATTACGCTGGCAGCTGCAACCGCAGAGGCGATAACCGTTTTCTTCAGACCAAATACGTTCTTCATGTGCAACCCTCTTAACAAGTCTTAATTGTTCAAGTGTGCGCTAGTGGCGCACCGCCTATCAGGCTCGCATAAGCTATTGCAGAGAGCGTGCCAGTTTTTGTTTTCTTTTTTAAAACAGAGGGTTGCTGTTTTTTTGGGGAGAAGGAAGGGATGTAAAGAGGCTGCAATAGAGGTATTGGTGCACCGTTATTGTGCGGTGCACCAAGTTGGTATGTTGCTTATGGGCATTCCCAGTCAACCCGGACGGCATCGGCCGACTGGCCCTGGCTATCGGTAATGGACAGTCCGCACTGTGCCTGACTGTAATTGAACACTGCTTGATAGTGCTCGCCAGCAACGGCCTCGAATTGCAGTGCGACCCGGCAGCGGTCGCGCTGGGTGCTGTTGGGATGCTTCTGGTTGTAGATGATACCGACCCGAGTCTGGCTGGAAGGGGCCAGAGTGGTGGTCACTTCCGTGCTCTTTTTCATGGTCTCAAGCAAGTCGTTGAGCGCGTCTCCGCCCATGGGTTTCTGGGCGATAGAGTACTCGGTGGACTGGAAGCCCTTGCCCGGGACACAGATAGCCGGTTGGGCCGCGGTATCGTTACTGGTAAAGGTGATCTGGGCTGTGTCGTCACCGTAGGGGGCCTGATAACCAAAGTTCTGGCAGCCTGCAAGGACCAGCACCAGAGCCGGAGCGAATCGTTTCATACCTAAATTTCCTGAATCGGGTTTGGGCAAGTGTAAGCCAGTGAGCCGAATGACCCAACTGTGTGCACCGAATTAATGCAAATGCAGGGCCAGCTTCACGAAGCCTCATGCCTGGTGATGGAACCAGTGCTGTATCGCCTGATGTGCCAGCGTTTTGCGTTCACTTGCTGAGGGGAGCCAGTTGCCAGCATTGGCTGTCATGGCGGTGAGGAACTCAAACAACGGCAGGTGTTGGCGTAGTACCCGATGATGACGGTGGGAGATCACCGGGTTGAAGTAGCCAAAGAAATCGAGCATTTGCCGGGGATTCTTGCGCACCCAAAGCCAGGAGCCCATTTCCAGCGTAAAGGGCAGAAAGGTATGCGCTGGTGCTTTCTCTTGAGCGTCATCGTAGAGGTAGTCCCACAGGTCGCCATGGGTGGTGTAGTTAACAGACTGAGGTTCAATCAGGTAGGGGTGATGATGAGGGTAGGTGCCCTCCAGGGTTTGTTTAAGCCGGTAGACCTCGCCGATGTGTGGAATGGGCCTGTGGCTACGGGCATAGCAGCACCATATTCTGTCCCGGCGCCCAAAGCCGCTGTGGCAATCAATGCTCATGGAGAAAGGCGCGGGAAACAACTTTTCCTGCACTACCCTGGCTACAGCCTGGGCTTCTGGTTCCATGGGATCGCCACTCTTGCCTCTGTACCAGGGAAGATGGCGGGAAATGCGATGCCCACCTACCAGAAACGGTACCTTGCCCATGGCATCCACCGGGGCGTTGCGCATCAGATCAACCCCATTGGGATTGCTGCGGGTGCGGTTCCAGATACCCCCGGGGTTGATCATTGGCATGAATACCAGCCGCACCTGCTCAAGTCGCCGATGGAGCTGATCATCCCACTGCAAGCGATGGATAAGGCTGTGCAGCCAGGACATCAGAACCTGGCTGCCAATCCGTTCGACGCCGTGAACGCCACCGAAAAAACCAATCACCGGAGCCCGGGGAGCGGTGGAACCCATCTCGATAACCTTGATGGGCAGGCTGATCTTTCCCATGGGTACGTCATGAACGGTACTGACCCGCAAATGCCGTTTGCCATGCCGGATCAGGGATTCCAGCTCGAGCAGTTCCGGCAGATGGCGTTGCAGCAGGTAGAGTCGTTCTTCCATAGGCGGGGTGGGCTGGAGCGAAAAGTGTCGAAAAGGTTACCGCAAGGAGGTAACAGAAATGTGACGATGGCGGCACGCTACGAGCTTAAGCTCGGTTGGAATGGAAAACGCAAAATCGTTCAGGGGTTTTTTAGAAGAACGGAAATGCCTTCGTTATCGTTGAGTTCTGCGCCTAAAACTAACCCGAGCACTCCGCAGGAGAGTCGTGCAGCGGGATAACGCACGCAGGGCGGTCCCGAAGGGCGTTACGAAGCGAATAACTATGCTTGCATAGCGAGCCGAGGCCAGGCGAGGGATGAGTTTCGAGAGGCAAAACCGGTAGTCATCTTTTAGTGGTTCGCAGCTCGTTACTCGAAACTCCCTTCTGACACCTTTGCCTCGCTGTCACCTGGAGGGTTTGCAGGCAGGCTCCTAAAGCTGGATGCAGAGAAAACGGGAAGCGCCTTCACCAAACCGTGACCATCCTGTCAGCGATCTGTCATTCGGCAGGCATAGCGTGCTCTCAACGGGAACGATCAGAAACCTGGGAACGTCTGCGATGGCATCCACTCTGGATTCTGCTTTTACCTTACGGACCGGCGATATACTGCTGTTCTCCGGACGCGGGGTGACCAGTGAGGTTATTCGGTTGTTTACCCGAAGCCCCTGGAGCCACATTGGCATGGTGGTGCGACTGCCGGAATGCAGCGAACCTCTGGTGCTGGAGTCCACCACGTTGGGGGAGTCGGTAGATATTCGACTGGGGAAACCTGTCGCGGGGGTGTCACTGGTATTCCTTTCCAGCAAGTTGGCGGATTATCCCGGATCCGTTGCCGTGCGCCGTCGCCTTGGGCCTGATCTTTCTGACCGTCAGGACAGGCTGCTGCAGCGTTTGGTCAGGCGATTGCTGCATCGTCCTTACAAGAATTACCTGCTCTGTAATGCCATTGATGTTTTGACCGCCTTCCAGCGGAAGCCGGACCGGCGCGGTTGGTTCTGCTCAGAGCTGGTTGCCGAGCTCTATCGCCGCGTGGGTTGGTTGCCGCCTGATACACGCGCCAGCACGTTGGTGCCTGGCCATTTCGGATCTCGTCACATGCGATTGCAAAACGGCAAGCTTGAGCCGCCACTGTGGCTCAAGCAGGGACCGGGTTGTGAACGAATTCAGGTTAGAGCCAGCGTCGAGTGCGGTTACGGTACTGTTGCCAGGCCTCACCAAACTGCTGTTCATGAAACGCTTCTTCTGCGGCAATCACGTGTGAATGTATGACCCAAAGCACCGGGAGCTGCATCAAAAGCATGCCTGTACTGTGTTGGCTGAGCGCGGCGGCGATGGCCAGCAGGCTGAAGCCAAGATAGATCGGGTTACGGCTCATTGCGAAAACGCCCGTTGTCAGCAGTGTGCTTGCCGCGCGGTGAGGCATGAGGGTTGTCCTCGCCCGTCGTAACTGGAGGGCTGCGAGTACTACCAGTAACAGCCCGAATACAGCAAGCAGGCTGGTCAGCCATACGCTGCCGGGGAATTGGACAGCCGGGAAATGAATTGCCCTGTCGATGCCATAGCCCATTAACAGGCCGCCGAGATACAGCGCTGGCGGGGGCATCATTACCTGAGGGTGATCCAGAGACATAAGATTGATTTACCGTTTATGCGATGTTTGATGTTCACCAGTTTAGCGGACAGATGAAATGGACAGAACGGAAAAAGAAAAGGCAAAAGTTTTCAAGGAGGGCTATTGATCCCTTTCGAAAAGCTGGGTTATGGTAATTCCATTCCCGCCTCTGCGGGAGTGATCGCGATCAAAAGCTGTTAACAGCTGAATGCAACTGAACCGCCAAAAGGCTTAAAACCAGGGCGGCAGGGGGCAGGCGTCACTCTCGCAATTTCAGACCTGACGCTCACCGAATGCCGCCAAACCAACGCAACCGTACCGTTTAACGGCACAGGGGATACGCATGGAAGAGCGCGCGGCCAGACTCCACACCCTTTCCACCAGCCACTACGCGAGCGCCAGCCAGAACGACAGCACCATCGAGCAAGAACAGAAAAAAACCTACGTCATCGATACCAACGTCCTGATCCACGACCCCAACTCCCTGTTGAACTTTGAAGAGCACCGCGTGGTGATCCCCATGACGGTGCTGGAAGAACTGGATAAGCTGAAAAGCGGTAAGTCGCATACCGCCGCCGATTGCCGGGCGGCTATTCGCCAAATCGACAAGGTGCTCGGTCACGCTACGCCGGAACAGGTGGAGGCCGGGATTCCCATTCCGCGCGGCCCGGATAACTCAACCCAGGGCACCCTCACGGTACTCATGTCGAGCCTGGAGGACATCAAGGCCCCCCTGCCGGATCATCTGAACGATAACCGCATCATCAACGATGTGGTCGCCATGAAGGCCCAGGCCCCGGATGAACGCTTTATCCTGGTGACCAAGGACATCAACATGCGCCTCAAGGCGAGGGCCTGTGGAATCGAGTCCGAGGACTACCACAACGATCAGCTGGTCACGGATATCAAGCAACTGACCCGGGGCTATTTTGAGGTGCCCGGCTCGTTCTGGGACCAGGTGACCCAGGTGGAAACCGAGCAGGACGGACCGGATACCCTGCATTATCTCTCCCACGGCTTGCTGGTGAGCGAGATTCTGGGGGAAGAGGTCTATCCCAACCAGTACATCATTGATGAGCAAGGCTTTGTCGGCCGGGTCATGCATATCGAAAACGGGGTGGTGACCCTGAAGCATTACAAGGCAGACAGCATGCTGGAGCAGGAGGCATGGGGACTGAAGCCCATGAACATCCAGCAAGCCATTGCGCTGCAATTATTGCTCGACCCGGATGTGCATCTGGTCAATCTGACGGGGGCGGCGGGCTCGGGGAAAACGATTCTGGCGCTGGCAGCGGCCATTGAAATGACGGTGGAGCAAAAGCGCTTCAACAAGATTATCGCCACCCGCTCCACACCACCGTTGGCTGAAGATCATGGTTTTCTGCCAGGCACCGAAGAAGAGAAGATGGATCCCTGGCTGGGGGCGATCAACGATAACATCGAAGCCCTGCACCTGAACGATGAGAATCCCACGGGCAGCATTCAGTACGTCAAAGAGCGCGCCAATATCCAGTTCAAGGCGATGAATTACATCCGTGGCCGAAGCTTTCAGAAGTCCCTGATCCTGATCGACGAAAGCCAGAACCTGACCCCCCATCAGATGAAAGCCATCATCACCCGGGCAGGCGAAGGATCCAAAGTGGTGTGCCTGGGCAACCTGGCCCAGATCGACACCCCTTACCTCTCGCCCACCAGCTCCGGACTTACCTACATGACCGAACGCTTCAAGCGTTTTGTCCATGGCGGGTCGGTGCAGTTGAATGGCGTGCCGAGATCGTTGTTGGCGGAATATGCGGAGTCGTTCCTCTAGTTAACAGTTAATAGTGAACAGTTAACAGCGAAATACTCGCGGTAAATTTTTTCTTTTCACCAATGAAAGAGGCCGCGCCCAGACCTTGGGCGCGGCCTCTGTACTCTCAGCGCACAGCAATGCCAATGCGCGTCGCTGTTAACTGTTCACTATTAACTGTTAACTGTCTCAACAACTTTTTTGCACGCCTCCGACCCATAAAAATCCTCCACCACCCATTCCACGAACGGCTCCAGAACGCCTTGTTCTACCAATAAAGAGGCACCTTTGGCGAGCGCGGGTGTGGTGATGGCGTGGACCCGTTGTTCACTGATCTGCATGTTTTCCAGCAGGGTCTTGAGGGGCAGCTGGCTCAGAGAATCCACGGCGGCCCGAATACCGACACCGACCAGGCGACGGGTGTAATCCAGCCGGGCGCTTTCGTCACCGATGAGGCAGCCTTGCTCAATGACGTCGCCAATGGTGGCCTTGGGAACCAGGGCCAGGTAGTCAGCGGGCTTTAGTGGGGCGACCCGACGGTAACCGTCTCGGGCAAGTTGTTCGATGCGCTCGTTGGTGAGTTGTTTATTCAGCCACTGCTCGCCGGTTTTCAGGGTGACGCGAATATTTTTTTGAAGATAGGTACGGATGGATTCTTCCATGCCGCCCATAGCCTTGCCGACCACACTCTTGCGGCCCATCTTCATCACACTGCTGACGCCTGGCAGCTTGGCCAGGGCATTTTCTTCCAGTAGAAAGTTCTTGATGCCGGTGTACAGCATCTCGCTCACCATCTCACTGACCAGAGGATGGTTCATTGCGGCATGTACGGCTTTTTCTCGCAAGGTTTGCAGTTGCAGAGCCTGTTCGAGAATGGCTTCAAAGTGTTCTTCGCGCAGCAGCTCGCCCAGGGTGGCATCATCGCGTTCGGCAGCGTCCCAGACGGCCAGGGTGACATCGGTGACGACTTGCTGAAGTCCCTGGGCGCTCAGGGCGTCTTGCAGCCAGGCATCCACCACCTGGCAGAGGCTGTCGGCGTCAACCAGCTTTCCCAGCGGCACATCGGTAAGCAGGGCGCTGGCTTGGCTCATCATCGCCTGCCAGTGTTCGGGAGCCTGCAGTTGTTGGGTCAGGTGAGTCTTGTGGGCGTCACGCAATGCGTTGATCAGAGAGCTTGAAGCCATGATGAATATCTCTTTGTTATTGGTGTGCGGCCTGCGAGTCAGCGTGGGGCGCAGGGTGGTCGCAATGATGGCTTCCTATACTGCGCTATCACGCTGGATGTGTATGTAACTGGGTTGACGTGAAATCAGGGCGCTAGTGCGAATGTGTCAGATTGGGTGATTTTCGTTCAAGAACCGTTGATCCTCCATTCGCTTCATTTTGTCGATACGCATAAGCATGCATTGGTTTTCTCTGCCTATTCTGGGGACGTCCCCGTTGGCTTGCAGACCAGTTACGTCCAGCAGTGGTTGCGGCACCGGGGGCAGGGGATTGCGGCTGTTTTCGCTTGCCATATTGACGTAGCGCAATGCCCATTGGCTGCTTGTGGCGTTCAATGATGTCCAGCCTCAGTGAGAGTGGGATGCAGGCGCCACAGCAGAATAGTGCTAACGAAAGGGGAAAAATATGAAGCTGCGAGGACAGGGAAAAAACGCGATGGCTCTGGTCGCCTTGATGGCGGCAGGACCCGCATTGGCTCATGAAGCAGGGGATTTCATTGTACGTTTTGGGGCAATTCAGGTTGATCCCGATGTCAGTAGTGAGACGTTCGATTCTGCCTTGCCCGTCGTGGGCGGGTTGGGCGTGGACGTGGACGACGATACCCAGTTGGGGCTGACTTTTGCCTATATGGTGACCGACGCCATTGGGGTAGAGCTGGTAGGTGCGACGCCATTTACCCATGACATTATTCTGGATACCGGTGGCAGCGGTGTCGTGATTGGTGAAACCAGTCATTTACCTCCGACCTTGCTTGCCCAGTATTACGCGCCGTCGGTTGGCCCGGTAAGGGCGTATCTCGGGGCGGGTATCAACTACACGCTCTTTTTTGATGACTCTATTGATGATGCGGTTGTCAGTCCGTTGCTGGGTGGCGCTGATGCCGACGTCAAGCTCAGTAATTCCGTGGGCTTTGCCTGGGAAGTCGGGGCGGATGTGGCGATCAATGATAACTGGCTGTTCAACGTGAGCGTCTGGAATATCGATATCGATACCGAGGCCCGGTTGTACGTCAATGATGCCCGGGTAGACAAGATCGATGTGGAAATCGATCCATGGGTGTACATGGTCGGCTTGGGCTACCGCTTCTGATTCGTCACTGTGACAGAGGCAGGGGACTGCCGAGCAGGGTGATCTGGTTTCAGGTCAGATTGCCCTGCAGGCGGGGAGCTTGCCACCCACGTCAATCAGGCGGTTTCCTCGAGAGTCTCTGGAAATTGCTGGCGAAAGATGTCGTAGCCGCCATCCAGACTCACGGCCTGAAAACCTTGTTCGGCCAGCCAGTCAGCGGCGCCCTGGCTGCTGTTGCCGTGGTAGCAGTAGATCACCAGGGGACGCTCCCGGCCGGTGTCAGCGAGGAACTGATCCACGTTGGCATTGCTCAGGTGGATAGCCCCGCGCAGGTGCCCGGCGGCGAAGCTGGCGGGATCGCGGATGTCCACGAACAGGGCGTTGCCGTCATCAAAGCGGGCCTTGCCTTCCGCAGGGCTGATCCGTTCAGGCATGGTTTTCCTCTCGTTCCTGCAGCAAGTCTGCTGGAGGGTATTCGCATTCCAGCTTCATGCTGATGGCATTTTCCAGTTCGGGCAGCAGGAAGGCATCGTCTTCACAGGCGAAGCTGATGGACATGCCACTGGCGCCCGCGCGACCTGTACGGCCGATACGATGCACGTAGTCTTCCGGGTCTTCCGGCAGGTTGTAGTTCACCACGTGGGACACGCCGTCGATGTGGATGCCTCGCCCGGCCACGTCGGTGGCAATCAGCACCTGCAGGTCGCCGGAGCGGAAGCGCTCCAGTGTCTTCATGCGCTGGTTCTGGGGCACATCGCCAGAGATCATCGAAACCTTGAGGCCTTTCTTGTGCAGGCGGTCGTTGATGCGGCGGGTAATATCCCGACGGTTGGCAAACACGATCACCTTGTCCATGTTCATGCCGGTAATCAGGTTGTACAGCAGCTTGAACTTGTCGTCGGTGTTGGTGATATAGACCTTCTGCTCAACACGCTCAGTGGTGACCTGTGCCGGCTCGATTTCTACCACTTCGGCGTCCTGGGTCCAGCGACGGGCCAGGTTCATGACATCGTCGTTGAAGGTGGCCGAGAACAGCTGGGTTTGGCGGTATTTGGTGCGTGGCGTCATGCTGACAATACGCTTCACGTCTGGAATAAAGCCCATGTCGAGCATGCGGTCGGCTTCGTCCAGAACCAAAAATTCCACCCGGTCGAGCCACAGGTCTCGGCGTTTGGCAAAATCCAGCAAGCGCCCAGGTGTGGCAACCAGAATATCGATTTCCCGGCTTTGCAGGCGTTCCTGTTGGCGGTTGAAGTTCATGCCGCCGACCACGCTCATGACCTGCAGGTCGGTGTACTTCGCCAGCCCTTTGGCGTCTTTTTCGATTTGCATCGCCAGTTCGCGGGTAGGGGCGACGATCAATGCGCGGGGCTCACCGGCGTAGCGTTTCACTTCCAGCGGGTGTTTGAGCAGATCGTTGATGACGGTCAGCAGGAAGGCGGCGGTTTTACCGGTGCCTGTCTGGGCGCGACCAATGGCGTCGGCGCCGGCCAGGGTGTGTTCCAGCACCTCGGCCTGAATGGGGGTGCAATACTGGAAGCCAAGATCGGCAATCCCGCGCATCAGGCGCAGGTCCAGATCAAAATCGTGAAAGCGGCGTTCGCCGTCTTTTTCGGGGACCGGGAACTGATCCAGGGTCCAGGCGGTTGCCTTGTCTTTTTGCATGTATTCGCTCAGTCTGAATGCGAGTGGTTTGTTGTAGAACCTGCTGCTTGTCGGGCAGGTCCAAGGTTCCGGCCAGCAGACCGGCCCCGATCCTCTAAACCACCTATTGTAGAAAAAATAGCCAGCGCTGTCAGAGGATCTTGAGCATGAACATGTTTCGCGGGGTCATTGTAGTGTTTTGGCTGGCGGTATTGTTAGCCATTTTCGCGGATTTACCGGTACCGTTCGACCGTTTGTTACTGAGCGCGGGGGCGGTGGTGGCCTTTTTACATGCCCTGGAGCTGGTGGGGTTCGGGGTCTGGATCCGTCGCCGAGGGCTGTTTCACTGGCGTGACGGGGTGATGATCATGATCTTCGGAGTGCTCTACCTCAAGCCTCGCATGCGCCGTGCCCGCCAGGCTAGCGTGTAAAAACCAGTATCCGGTTGTTGGCGGGCATGGCGTGGTCTGCCCGCAGCGTAGCGCCATGGCGTGAAAAGGCCTCAACTACCCATTCCTGATCCCGGATCCCGCGGTGGCTACCGGCTGCCTTTAGCCACGCGTCGAAACGGGCATTGGATTCACTGGTATAGCGACCGTCGTAATTGAACGGGCCATAGACCAGAAAGGCTCCTCCGGCTTCCAGTCTCTCGCACCCTTGCTTGATACAGCGAGATACCTGTTCTGCACTCATGATATGGAAGGTGTTGGCGGTAAAGAGATAACGGTAGGGACCAGCAGGCCAGTCGCCGGACACGTCCAGTTCAAGAGCGGGCAGGGAGCGGTTGGCCGGCTCTTGCTGCCAAAGACGGATGCCTGACAGGTTGTCTGCCACATCTGATGCTTGCCACTGCAGGTGAGGAAGCTGGGCGGACAGCCAGGCAGCATGCTGCCCGGTGCCCGAACCGATTTCCAGCAGCGCCCCCGGTGCCTGGCAGTGCTGTTGCAGCACGGCCAGGATCGGCCCCTTGTTGTTTTCGCAGGCCTGGGAAAAAGGGCGCTCGGACACGGTTACTTCTTGCTCATGTACTTTTGGCCCATGGCGATCAGCTTCTGGTAGCTGGTCGGCAGCAGGCGCTGCATGGTGTCCACTGCCACCGCATCGGAACCGATCAGGACCCGGCGCTTGTTGCCTCGCACCCCTTTGAGAATGGTGCTGGCGGCTTCTTCCGGGGTGGTGCGGAACAGTTTCTCGAAATCCTGAATGGACTGTTCCTTGTTGGCACCGGTGATGCGCTCCACGCCCTCGCTCATGCGCGCGGCCTTGGCGATGTTGGTTTTGATGCCACCGGGGTGGATGGAGGTACAGGACACCGGGCTACCTTCCATTTCCAGTTCGATGCGCAGCGATTCGGTGAAGCCACGTACCGCAAATTTGGCAGCGTTATAGGCTGACTGGGTGGGAATGCCGACCAGACCAAAGATGGAAGACACATTGATGATGTGCCCCTCGCCGGATTGCTTCAGGTACGGCAGGAACGCCTTGGTGCCGTACACCACGCCCCAGAAATTGATGTTCATCAGCCACTCGAAATCGTCGTAGCTCATGTCTTCGACGGTGGCGCCCAGGGCAACACCGGCGTTGTTGAAGATCATGTTGGCGTAACCGAAATGGTTGACCACATCGTCGGCGAAGTCATAGAACGCCTGGCGGTCTGCCACGTCCAGCACCTTGGTCAGCAGGCGGTCTTCGGCCAGGCCGAGATCCTTGGCGGTCTGCTTCAGGCCAGCTTCGTTGATATCGGAAAGGGCGAGTTTGGCTCCGCTGGCGGCCAGTTCCTTGGCCAGTGCACGGCCGATACCGGAACCGGCACCGGTGATAACGGCAACCTTGTCTTTAAAATTCTTCATGATGACTCCGTGTTCAAGTCCCGTGGTCGATGGGCACCGAGTGTAGACACTTTGTCACTGCCGAATGGGCCAATCCTGTCCGACAGGATCGGCCCGGTATGGCATCACCGCCGGTTATGGCGGTCGCTGTAGCTATACCAGCGCTTGTGGGCACGCATGGGTAAGGGGCTGTGCAATGAGCGCATGACAGGTCTTCATCAACCGATCGACGTCTTCCTCGTTGCGGGGTATGGGCTGTGGAGCATGCAGCGTCAATGTGGCCTGGTGGCCAGGCTGCAGTCGTGCAGTGCCGGGCGGCAGAATATCAAAGGTGCCGGTCAGGGTGACAGGCAATATCGGCAGTTGCAGCTCTTGTGCCATTTTGAAGGCGCCTTTCTTGAAGGGTTTGAGCTGCCCGTCACGACTGCGGGTGCCTTCAGGAAAAAACAGCACACTGGCGCCATGACTCAGCCGTACCCGTGCCTCGTTGAGACTGGCGATGGCGGCGTCCCGGTCGCTTCGGTTGATAAAAATGTGCCCCAGCTTTTCGCAGCAGATACCGATCACGGGCACCTTGCGCAGTTCATGTTTCATTACCCACCGAAAGTCCACGCCCAAATAGCCGTAGAGAACAAAGATATCGAACTGACTCAGGTGGTTGGCCACGATGACGTAACTCTGGCCTGGCTGCAGATTGTGGTGGCCAAACTGGTCTACCCGCACGCCGCTGTACAACAGGCAAAGGCGAGCCCAGGGGACCGCACTGTAGCGGGCAACACGGTCGGCAGGTAAAAAGGGCACCAGGGCCAGACAGATCGCTCCGCAGACCAGAGTGGTCGCTGCCATCAGCGGTACAAAGATCAGCCAGCTATAAAGAAAATAGAACAGCCGTGTCATGGATGGGTACGCTCCAGAAGGACGGATAGGTACCCATGTTAAGGGAGGTGTGGCCGAAAATGACAGGGTGATAATCACTTTGTTACGTTTTCATTATCTCCCTTTCGGCCTTTACAGCGTTGTTTTGACTGGCGTGCTTTCCTGTGGCGTCAGCGGGGCCGCAGACTGAGGTCTTCCCGGGCCGCGCAGATCCAGATAGTCATAGTAGCGGTTCTGGTATTCCGGCTTCATGACGATGCGTCGCAACCGTTCAAGGGTGAAATACGGTGCGTCACGCAGCAGAATGTTGGCAATCCAGGCGGGAATATACCCTCCTGGATCGAGAATGATCTCGTAGATCATTTCCACTTCGTCATTGCCAATACGGGTAAAGCCCAGTTTGCCCCACATTTCCGGGAAGCGGATGTAGTCATTATTGGGGGGGAGGGCATCCGGGCGATTGATCAATTCGATCATCACCGACTCTTCCTCGTCATTGAGGGTCTGGTGCACCTTGGCACGCAGCACGGCCTCGCGATCGGCCAGCGGCCAGGGGAGCTGGGTGGTAAACCGCAGGCTACGGTCCAGCGGGCCTTGCCGGTCAAACTCTTCAGCACTGTCAATGAAGTGCAGCCATTTCGGGTAGGCGGCGTAGTCGTTCATCAACGCCACCAGTGCATATTCGTCCTTGAGGGTGAAGCGAGTGGTGCCCCGAAAGGTTTTCAGGCGTGATTCGTCACGATGCTTCATATACACCTGAATACCGTTACGTTCGCTCACCAGTTTCCAGTCATGGTTGTCTTCAGCGTGGGCGGGCAGGCACGAGAGGGCCAGCAATAATGCCAACCAGGCAATTGCAAAACGTTCCATTGCAGAAAGTAAAGTCCTTGGTGCTGTTCTTGGAATAGTGTCTGTCATCATTATGACATCGCCCTCTTGCTGTGAACACATTGTGATCAAAAGGCAGTGGGCGAGTTCACAACTTCGGACGGTCGGCAGGGTTCGCGAGGTCAATGGCAGGCAATTTTCTGACAAGGATACATACTGGCCAGTCTCATTGCGTTTGAAGTATCAGACGCTGGCACTGGCGTGCGATTCATGGAGAATAGGCCCGCCGATAACGGATACAACGATCATTTTTTATGTTGAAACGTGCTTTTCATCTTTTGGTGGGTATGGCTCTTGTGGCGGGTTACTACGCAGCTTCTCCGTCTCATATCTGGCACCCGACGCCCCCTTTGGTACCTGATGCCAGCACCAACAATGCTGACTATGGTGGTGGCTGGACAGGGCAGTTTGCTTCTGATGCGGATACCCGGATGGTCCACGCCCCGGCTATGGTGGAGTTGCCAGATGGCCGACTGAGGGCCTTCTGGTTTGCCGGTACCCGTGAAGGTGCGGCAGATGTGGCGATTCACAGTGCCCTTTTTGATCCTTCTACTGCCAAGTGGACTGACGAAGCCGTGGTGGTGACCCGGGAGCAGATTGCGTCTGGCTGGAATCGTCACGTACGCAAGCTGGGGAATGCCGTCCCGGTTCTGGATAAAGACGGCCGTATGCGCCTTTTTGTGGTTGCGGTCAGTTTCGGAGGTTGGGCGGCCAGCCGTATCGTGGTGCTGGAATCCGACAATCAGGGTGAAACCTGGTCGTTTGACAAGGCGCTGGTTACTACCCCCTTCCTGAATATCAGTACCTTGGTCAAAACCCCCCCTTTAAAGTATGCCGATGGAACCATCGGATTGCCGGTGTATCACGAAATGATTGGCAAATACGGTGAAATCCTCCGGATTGACGCCAATAGCCGAATTTTGGGCCGTGCCCGTATTGGCCACGGTCGCAAGGCGATCCAGCCATTAGTCCTGGTGGACGCTCATGACCACTCGGTTTCCTTTCTGAGAAATGAAAACGAGCCCAACAATGGTTACCTGTATCAGTCTGATAGTGATGATGGCGGCTGGCAGTGGACCCCGCTGGCTTACTCTAGTCTGGAAAACCCCAGTGCGGCGGTAGGGGGGGTGGTACTGGGCAGGAATCATTGGCTGCTGGTAGCCAACTGTAACCGGGAAGAGCGCGATGACCTGTGCATTCGTGAAACCCGGGATGGCGGCACCACATGGCAAGTGGCCTGGACTCTGCATGATCGTGAACAGTGGCGTGATGAGGCGTTGACAACAGGGCAGTACGAGGCGTTGATTCGGGCTGAGTTGCAGACGGGGAATGCGCCGGAAAATCCCGAGGTGTTGCTGGAAAGGGTCAAGGCCAATAAATGTGATGAGCGACATGGCTGCCGTTTCCAGTACGACTATCCCTATATGATCCGGGCAAGCAATGGTGACTTGCACGTGCTTTATACCTGGAACAAGAGCGCCATTCGTCATGCCTGGTTGCCGGCGGGTGTCGCAGGCACCGGCCAGTCCGTTGTCCCCGCGCCGAACGAAGGAGCACCGCAATGACCATTGATTTGTTAATTACGGCGCTGGTGCTGGTAGCGGTACAGCTGCGTATTAGTGCGTCTATGCTGGAGTTCAAACCTCGCATTATTCTTGCGGTTCTGGTCTTCGTCTGGGCGTTATTGCCTTACCCCTGGGGCCCGGCTGCATGGCTGAACAGCTACCTGTCCGGGTTCAGTATCGCTAGCGGCTTGTTGGCGATACTGGCGATCAAACATCGTATCACCGGCTATTACTGGTTACCGGTGGGGCAGTTGCGAAGCGCCTGTGTGATGCTGGTGTTGCTGGCGTTGTGGTTTTATCCCACAAGCATGGGTTCCAGCTATGCGGATCCGTATGCCATGGGGTTTGGCGACTTTGCCTTGAGCACTGGGCTGCTATTGGTGGGGCTGGTAGGTTGGGTGACCCGTGCTTACGCCTCTTGTCTGATCCTGGTGGCCGCGCAGTTGGCTTTCCGGGCGGATCTACTGGTCAGTGACAACCTGTGGGATTACCTGCTTGATCCCTGGCTGGTGTGTTGGGCGGCGGGTTGGCTGGTACGGGACCGGCTGCTGCGGTCCCGTGGCGAGTGTCAGGAGGATCGTGCTGACGCGACTCCGGCAGACCACAGTGATGCAGCCAGATAACCGACGACAAACATCAGTACATTGCCAATCAACCCGGTGTAGTAGAGGTCAAAGGGGGCGCTTAGCGCCTCCGGCAACATTCCCTTGTTGGTCAGCACGGTCCAGCCGGTAAAGACCAGCGTGCAGGCAATCCCACACCAGGCCGCTCGCGCATCGCCGCGCTGACTAAAGAAACCAAGAAGATACAGCCCCAGCATCCCGCCGCCCAGCAGCGAGACCAGAATGGTCGAGGTGTCCTGCAGGGTCTTGGTGTCAGTCCCATTTAGCCACAGCGCACCTGCGATCATCAGGGCCGTCACCGCGACGGCAATGGTCCAGGCCGCTTTCAGGTAGTGGCGGTCGTCTTTGTCCGGACGCAGATGTCGGCGGTAGAGGTCGACCACGCTCACCGTTGTCACCGAATTAATACTGGAATCCAGAGAACTCATGGCAGCTGCCAGAGCGGCAGCGATCACCAGGCCGGCCACGCCGGCAGGCAGGTAGCCAGTGATGAAATGTGGCATCAGGGTTTCGGCACGGGCCTCGCCATTCAGAATGGCGCTGGCCTGAACATCCGGGAACGTCTCAAAGAACACCCAGAGCGCGGTACCCAGAAACATGTAAAAGGCCCAGATTGGCAGGGCGGTGAACAGATACACCCACAGGCCGCGACGGGCTTCCTGGGTGGATTGTGAGGCGCAGTATCGCTGCACCGTGTTCTGATTGCTGGAGTATTCGGTGAGCCAGTTGGTGAGGCCGATCAGCAGCATCATGGTGGCCGTTTTTTCGCTCAGCGAGAGTGACCAGGAGGTCTCGCCGGGAGCGCCGTTCTCCCAGGGGGCCAACGCAAACTTGCCGGCCGCCCCTGCTTGATCGACGATCTGGCCCAGACCGCCGGGCAGTGCCTCCAGAATCACCCACAAGCAGAGTATCCCGCCCAACAGCAGTACCACGGTTTGCAGCACATCGGTCCAGATCACCGCATCGATACCGCCAATCACCGTGTATAGCCCCACAAAGAGTCCGCCGAGCACAATGGCTGTGGTGGGCGACAAGCCCGTGACTTGCTGAATCAGCAGGGAAAGCAACCACAGGATCATGGCCAGGCGAACCACCTGGGCTACCAGAAACGCTACCGCCCCGTAGACCCGTACCGAGGGTCCGTAGCGCATTTCCAGAAATTCGTAGGCGCTGGTCATGTTGCCGCGGCGGAAAAACGGCAGAAATACAAAGGCCGCCACCAGGATCGCAGGCAGCAATGCCAGATTGGGAAGATAGCGTAGCCAGTCAGTTTTAAAGGCGTCGGCGGGGTAGGCCAGAAAGGTGATCGAGCTGATGGAGGTGCCCACCAGCGACAGGCCGATCACCCAGCCTCGAAAGCGACGGCCGCCGACAAAGTATTCTTCGGTAGAGGTGTTACGGCGAGAGAAGTAAATGCCAATGCCCAGCACGATACACAGATAACCGGCCAGGACAATCCAGTCTGCGATTGCCAGTGTCATTATTGTTATTCCGGGTCAGGCAATCCGGGGCGGCAACCATGTTGTGTTGCGTGCCCCGAAATGCGTTCGGGGTTACTGCTCGATATAAACGTTATCGGCCTGTTCGCCACGGTCGGACATGCGCGTGTCGAAGCGAACCCGGGTGCCGGTCCGCAGGCTTCGTCGGCCACCATTCTGAACGGCCTTGAAGTGCACAAACAGCTCCTCACCCTTGTCGGTCAGGATGAAACCGAAGCCCTTGTTGGGGTTGAACCACTTCACCTCACCGCGTTGCTGGCCGCTTCCGCCCGTTGGCAGTGGCAATTTTGCGGGCACCAGCTTTGCAAAAGGAATCAGCGGCAGCAGGTAGACCAGGGCGGGGATCCACAGCCACCATTGGTCGGCGAAGACCACGTTGCCGTGGCTGGCGACCAGACCTGCCAGGTAGAAAAACACTGCCACATGCAGCGGAACCCGCTGCGGGCCGCCCAGCAGGCAGGCCAGATTGACCGCCGCGGCCAGCAGCAGGCCCAGCCCGGTTTGTTGGCTGTGAATGTTGGAGACCTGCACAAACGCCAGATTCTCGTGGATAGTGACAACAGCCATTTCCGGGGCGAAAAGCAGCCAGGCGCCGGGGAGGGCCAGTAACAGTGCCGCAGCGATATAAAATGCGGTCAGGGGTTTGGAAACATTCATGGACTAGACATTACCTTGTTGAAAAAATGCATTCACAATGATGAAAGTGTCGAAAACCGCCGGATTAAAAAGAGGCGGTGAAGCAGGGCGGCGCGGTACCGGGCCCGGTTTGGCCTTGTCAGCGCTCTGTACGACCGTGCAACTGGCGCATTGTACCCAAGCCGGCAAGGAAACTCATGTGGAGTCACATTGACTGATTATCCTTTTCTTAAGCCCGCTTTTGTTGCGGCACTGGAAAGTGGCGGGGCGGTGAGCCCCCAGCGCGGCTGGGGCCCCTGTCATCAAACGCTGAATCAAGGCTGGTTGCCCCTCTACGCCCGCAGTGATTCCCGTGGCGAGTATGTCTTCGATTACAGCTGGGCAGACGCCTATCAGCGCCATGGGCTGGCGTACTATCCGAAGTTGGTGACGGCGATTCCTTTTACGCCTGTGGTTGGACCCCGTTGGCGTGGGACCCTGAATGCAGACCAGATTTGGGGGGCGGTTAGCGAGCAAATGGCGCAGCAGGGCGCCAGTGGCTGGCATGTGCTGTTTCCTGACAGGGCGTGTCGAGAGCAGCTGTCGGCATTACCCCTTGTCTCCCGCCAGGCCTGCCACTTTCGCTGGTTCAACCGTGATTATCAGGACTTCGAGGACTTTTTGAGCCGGTTCCAGTCGCGAAAGCGCAAGAACCTGCGCAAGGAAAGGCGCCGCATTGCTGAGCAAGGCATCGCTGTCACACGTTTACAGGGCGGGAAAATTAGCGATCAGGATTGGGCCTTCTACTACCAGTGCTATGCCAGCACCTACCTGAAACGTGGGCAGCTCCCCTATCTGGATGAAGCATTCTTTGCGGCGATTCGTGAGGCCATGGCGGATCAGCTGATGTTGGTGCTGGCACGACGTGGTGAGCAGCCATTGGCGGCGGCCTTGTATTTTCAGGATGGTGACTGTCTTTACGGTCGTTACTGGGGCTGCCTGGAAGAGTGTGACGGGCTGCACTTCGAGCTTTGTTACTACCAGGGCATTGAGCATGCCATTGCGTCCGGACTGGCCGAGTTCGACCCCGGGGTGCAGGGAGAACACAAGATCCTGCGCGGTTTCGAACCGGTGATTACCTGGTCGCTGCATCACCTGCGTGAGCCCGCCTTTCAGCGAGCGATTGCCGATTTTTGTCGGGAGGAGGCTGAACACGTGCGGCGCTACAGGGAAGAGGCGCGTTCGCTGCTGCCTTATCGGCGAGATGCGCGCTGACTAGGCGGCGATTGATTCTTCACGGTGGTACACAATTGCCATGGTTACCCTGTCGCAGAGGTCTGCGTCGGGGTGATCCGGTGATTTGGGGCCAAGCTCTGCGGTAACGTCGTCCAGCTCACTGGCGGTTTCGTCCTTTAGATCGGCAAAAAACTCCCAGACTCGTTCTTCACAGTCAATGAGGGTGCCAGTGTAGATGCCGTCATCAAACAGGCACACGCCGGAAAAAACGGTGGTGTCGGGGTCAAAACCGTGTCCTCGCACCCATTGCGTCAGTGCGGGGTTTAATGTGCCACTGCGGACTTGAGACGTAATATTTTCGACCGCGGCCCAAGCATTGCGAGTGCTGACTTTGTTGAATTCCATGTCTTTCAACCTCTCCCTACAATGCCATGATTCTGCATGGACAAACGTGCTAAAAAATAGGCAATTTGCGTAAGCCAGTGTAAGCCTTTTCCTATTTTTGAAGCAGATTCACACTCGCAAAGCGATCAATGGTCGGCAAAGCAGGGTGGAAGGGGGCATTCCAGTAAAGAAGAAAGAGCTCGCAGCGTCTCCCGTTCCCGGGTTTTCAATTCGCCATCGTCCATAGCCAGGTCAACGGCGCTGTCGATGATGGGCCCCTTGAGCAAGGGGGACAGATCCGTCAGGCGGTCGACGGCTTGAAACAGCTTGTCGCTGCTGCAATGGGTCAACGGGAGCAAGGTGCGCCCGGCAGGAAGGAGTCCCTGGGTATAGCGGCTGAACAATGCTGTGCCCGTGTCTTGTGTGGCGCCACTGGCCCACACCAGCAGGGAAAAGAGAAGCTGCAGTTCTGCCGCTACCGCGCCATAGCGATGAAAGCGGGTGTGCCGGTTGCGCCCCGCCCGCTCGCCAAGTTGTTGCCTTGCCAGCCCCAGCAACGCCCATTCAAACAAGCTGAAGGTGTTGTCCGCTTTGGCGAGAGACTCCAGTTCAGCAAGTAGCTGTTCGCGGGCGGCACGGGGTTCGTTCTTCAGTGCGGGCAAGGCCAGATCAATGACCGGCAGGCGGAGGGTAGCCCCCAGGGGGCGAAGCGCTTCTGCCAGCGTCTCAAGGGCAGGCTGATCGTCAGCCAACCCTGCCTGACGAAGCTGGTGGGCCGTGTCGTTGCGATTGCTGGCCAGAATCAGGGCCAGCAATGCCCTGCGGGCACCTTGCGGCTGGCGCAGGGACTGGCGAATTTCCTCTGGCAGTTGCGCCAGCGTGGTCTGTGCCCAATCAATGTCGGCGTCTTTCACGGTCCCTACCTGACTGGAGACCCGGACAGGGCTGGCGCCCGGGGCGAAGCCCAGAGAACCGTCCACATTGGCAGCCTGTGGCGCTGACAGTGGGTTGGGTGACGGGTCGCCGGATTGTCTGGCCCGGGCCCTGGCTCGCGCAACCCAGCCCTCACCGAGAGCGGTGAGGCGTTCATCCACCGGTGGGTGCGTGGAGAGCCAGCGTTGCAGGTGCATTTTGACAGGTAGCACAAAGCACATATGGCTCATGTCTTCCGCATGGGCGTTGGCAAGATAGGAGCCGCCGTTGTTGCGCACCTGGATCAGGGCGCCGGCCAAGCCATCGGGGTTACGGGTGAATTGCACGGCAGACGCATCAGCCAGCAGCTCCCGCTGACGGCTGATAGCCGCCTTGATCAGGCGTCCGAAGAACAAGCCCACATAGCCGATGACCATCAGGGCCAGCCCGACAATAACCAGATTGCCCTTGTTGTTGCGTCTGGACGATCGGGACTGATGACGCTGGCTGTGAAGCAGATGTTCGCCGACTTTGCCCACAGCAAGAATGCCGGCAAGCACTGCCACCATCCGCAGGTTGATGCGGATGTCAGCATTGAGAATGTGGCTGAATTCATGCCCTATAATCGCTTGCAGCTCGTCCCGTGAGAGTTTGTCCAGTGTGCCCCGAGTGACCGCGACGATGGCTTCTGAAGGTCGGAAGCCGGCGGCAAAGGCGTTGATGGCCGGTTCCTGCTCAAGGACGTAGATTCTGGGTGCCGGGATGCCGGCAGCGATGCTCATCTCTTCCACCACGTTAAGCAGGCGCTGCTCGCTGTTATCGGTGGTGGTGGCGTTGATTGGCTTTGCGCCCATCATTTCGGCGAGGGCGGGGCCGCCCTTGCGTAGCTGCCAGGTTTTCACCAGACAACCGCCGACAATGACCACAAAGGTGCCGAGTGCGATCCAGGCCGTAAGGGGGTGGGCCCAGGGAGCCTGAAGAGAGACTCCCGCGCCGGAGAAATGCAGGATCAGCAGCATGGCGGCGGTCACGCTGGCGATCACTGCCACCACTGCCACGACGAAATAGAGCACCAGCAAGCCGGTTTTACGCCGGGCACGTTCCTGGTGTTGGAAGAAATCCATGGCCCAATCTCAGCGGATCAGAAACCGACCTTGACGGCCTTGCGGGCCTCTTCGTTCTCGATCTTGAGCAGCTGGGCTTCCTTGAAGCTGCCGAACAGTCCGCCAATAAAGTTTTGCGGAAACTGCTCGCGGTAGGTGTTGAAGTTCATGACGGCATCGTTGAAGGCCTGCCGTGCAAAGCCGATGCGATTTTCGGTGCTGGTCAGCTCTTCCATGAGCTGGCTCATGGTCTCGTTGGCTTTCAGGTCCGGGTAATTCTCACTGAGGGCGAAGAAGTTGGCGAGGGAGCCGGACAGCATGGATTCTGCTTTGCCGAGTTGGGCCACGGCGCTGGCGTCATCGGGGTGGGCGGCGGCGGCCTGTTTGGCGCTGGCCGCCTGATTGCGCGCCTCGATAACCTGAGTCAGGGTCTCTTTCTCATGACTCATATAGGCTTTGGCGGTCTCCACCAGATTGGGGATCAGATCATGGCGGCGTTGTAGCTGCACGTCGATCTGGGCAAAACCGTTTTTGAAGCGGTTCTTGAGGGCGATCAGTCGGTTGTATACCGCGATGATGTAGATAACGACGGCGGCGATCACGCCAAAGAAAAGCAAAGTGCCCATGCGGGTGGTCCTTCCCCAAGCAGAGATGATTGTCGTTCTAAACTACTGCAAAAGTACCAGTGGGGAAAGGTGGTTCTGCGCCGAAGCCGTTGCGGAGTATCAGTACTTGATGCCCCACTTGCGGTAAAGGAAGCCCATGATCCAGGCGGGTCCGATCATCAGATACTGTATGTCTTCAAAGAACGAGGGTTTCTTGCCTTCCACCTTGTGGCCCCATAACTGGCCGATCCAGGCGAGTACAAAGACCACCAGTGAAAACAGCCCGACGCTGATGCCGGTCGAGGCGATCAGGCCAAGCCCGGCCAGGCAGATAACACTGAAGACCAGCATGCCGAGGGCGATAGGTTTGGAGAGGCGGGCGTAGTAGGCGGTAACGAACACCAGTGCCAGGCAGGCCCAAAAGCTGGTGAAAAGGGGGGCGGGTATCGCCCAGAGAAAACCGACGATGGTGAAAAAAATCACCGGCACGCAGACAAAATGCACTTTCTTGTTGGTGGGGTTCTGGTGGCTCTCGCCATAGGCGTCGAGCCAGTCATCCATGCTGCGGGTTGCCATGGTTGCCTCCCGGTAATTTTTCGATGCTGACAGTATAGCGCGATGTGGTGGCCAGGATACGAGAGGGGGCAATTGAGAATTGATAATGGCGCGGAAGGGCCGGCCAGGAATCTGAAAGCAATGAGACCGCGCCCAAAGTCTGGGCGCGGCCTCCCCGCGTCTGAAAACCTCAAACCTGGCTCGCGGCAGTTATCAATTATCCATTACCAATTGGTTTTTACGCCCCCAGCCAGATGGCCACGTCAGTGGGCTTTACGGGAAGGTAATGATCCACCAGCAGAGCCGTGAACAGGGCAAAGAGGTAGGTGATGGAATAGCCGAACGTCTTCATGGGAAGTTTCGGGTCATCTGAAAAGCGCAGCCGCACAGCGTGGTAAAGGAATACCAGGCCCAGAATCAGCGCGGCAAGCAGGTAGATCAGGTCACTCATGCCGGTCAGGTAGGGCAGCAAGGTGCAGATGAACAGCAGGATGGTGTAGTACAGAACGGATTCCCGGGTAAAGGGGATGCCGTGGGTGACAGGCAACATGGGGATGTCTGCCTTGGCGTACTCGTCCTTGCGGTGGATGGCCAGCGCCCAGAAGTGGGGAGGGGTCCACACGAAGATGATCAGCACCAGCAGCCAGGCATAGGGGTGAACGTCGCCAGTCACGGCAGCCCAACCCAGCAGCGGCGGGATGGCGCCGGCAATACCGCCGATCACGATGTTCTGCGGGGTCGCCCGTTTCAGATACAAGGTGTAAATGAACGCATAACCGACGAAACCAAACAGGGTCAGCCAGGCGGTCAGTGGATTGACCAGGAAATACAACATGACCATGGACGCCGCCGCCAGCAGAACGGCAAAAGTAATGGCGGCTTTCGGACTGAGCTTGCCGGCGACCAGAGGCCGCTTTTCGGTGCGAGTCATGATCGCATCGATTTTCTGGTCCATGATCTGGTTGATGGCCGCAGAAGACATCATGGCCAGCGTGAGACCAATAAAGGACGGAATAAAAATATCCAGCGGCACCATCCCCGGGGGATCGGTCGCCAGGAACATGCCTGCCACGGCGGTGACCATCAACAGCATCACCACGCCCGGCTTGGTGAGGGCAAGGTAGTCGCGCCAGGTTGTGGTATCACTCATGATTTTGCTTCTCCCTGTCGCGGATTGCGTATGCCGCATTTCACATTGATGGCGCGGATAAACAGCACCAGTGATGCCAGCAGAATAACGGCTACAAAATTATGGGCAACGGCCACGTCCAGAGGGACCGCAAACACCACATTACTGATGCCGAGGGCGAGCTGTACGACCAGCAAGGACAGGATGGTCAGGGCGAAGTTACGGAAGAAGGTGCTGCGGGCGCGCAGCAGGATTTTGGCAACCAGCGCCAGTACCAGCAGGGTCACCAGTAAAGCGCCAAAGCGGTGCATGACGTGAATGGTGGTACGCGCGTGATTATCGAGGACGCCGTATTCAAAATCCGGTTGATCATGCTCATGGCCCCAGAAGATAAAGGCTTCCTCGAAGTCCAGACGCTCTTGCCAGCCTGCTTCGCACACCGGCAGTTCGGTACAGGCCACAGCGGCATAGTTGCTGGCAGTCCAGCCACCCAAGGCAATTTGCAGAATGACGGCGGCCAGTGTGATGGAGGCCAGCGGTTTGAGCATCCGCACATCGCAATCGTTCAGGAAGTTTGGCCAGCGGAATACCCTTGCGGTCAGCAGCACCAGCAGGGTAAAGGTGGTAAAGCCTCCCAGCAGGTGCAACATCACAATGGTGGGCTGTAGCCCCATGGTGACGGTCCACATGCCCAGAATACCCTGGAAAATCACCAGGGCGACCAGGAACAGGGGCAGCTTGAGCGGTTGTTTTTCCCGCTTGCGGTTTATGAAGGAGAGCACCGCAATGATGATGATGATGAGTCCCAGGGTCGAGGCGAAGTAACGGTGTACCATCTCGGGTACCGTTTTGTGGGCTTCGCGGAGGCTGCCTGGCACTGCTTCATTGGTGGTGTTGACGTGGTCGATGGCCTTACGTACGTCCAGGTGGCCGTAACAGCCTGGCCAGTCAGGGCAACCAAGGCCGGCATCTGCCAGCCGGGTCCAGGCGCCAAGGGTGATTACGCCCGCGGCCAGAATGACCGCGAGAACGCAGAAGCCGCGCAGCCAGCGCTGTGAAGAAGTCGGTGTTTGCATACCTGCAGCCTAATTAACCGATCAGGGACCCTTTGAGGGTGCGTTTGAGATCGACGCGGATGTTCTCCGCCTCTTCCAGGGTGGCATCCATGTTCTCGTGCGTGGGGTAACGCATGAAGATCTGGCCGTCCGGGCTGACCAGAAAGACATCGCCCACCGGTTGGCTTTCGGCCGGTGCATACACCGGCGCTAGCGCTTGCCGTACGGTGTCCGGGGAGGCATGCACAGAGATCATGCCTTCCACATTGTCATTCATAAATTGGCTCAGGCTTTCCTGCGCTGGTGCGGTGTGCAGGATAACCCGGCGAACCCGGTCAATATCCTCACCCAGCGTCAGCCTGACCTGACGAACCTGATAATAGAGCGCGTTCTTGCAGCGGGTATCACAATTCGCGTCTGCGACGTAAAGGATGGTCCACAGACCGGTCATGTCATCGCCGGTGTAGTCGTTGCCCTGGTCATCACGCACTTGCAGGTCGGCGATATCGATATGGGGAATTAGCAGCTGACCTTTGTTGGTCCTTGGCATCTCGCGCAAGTCGATCAAGTAGCGGCCCGCCAGGGCAAACAGGATAAAGGGGCTGATGATGGCAACCAGGGTAACGATGTTCTTCGTTTTTGGTGACATGGTCTGATCTGCTTCCCGGGTCGCGTTTAACGGCCCTGTTGCTGAGTGAGGCGCTTGCGTTGTGCCCGGCTGGCGGCAAACAGGAAAATCACCAGCGCCGCGATGGCCAGGCAGAGCCACTGCAAGGCATACGCCTTGTGCCGTTCGGGGCCCATCGGCGTGACGTCTTGCCAGTGGCGGGGCAGGGGTGTCAGGCCGCCCAGCGCCAATTCCGGGGTGACCCGGATTTCAAAGGGCGCCAATTCTACCCCAAGTTTTTCGCCAATGGCGCCAAAATCCACTTTTTGCACCCGTAATGGCCACTGATTGTCCGGCAATTCCTCCTCCTGCAGGACAAAGGGGGAGCCAGAGGTGTGGTAGACCGTACCTGTAACCACCAGGCTGCCCTCGACAGAGGGAATGTCTGGCAGAACTTGTCGGCTGGCTCCTCTGGGTAACCAGCCCCGGTTAATCAGCACCCACAGCCCGGAGTGGGTCTGCATCGGGCTTAGCAGGTGGTATCCCGCTATGCCGTTTAAGGTGCGGTTATCCAGTAATACCGGATGTGCATTATCTACCACGCCCTCAAGGCGGGCAGATCGGTGGAGAGGGCTGGCATCGTTCAACAGCGCGTCGAGGCTCGCCGGCGTCATTGCAGATCGTTCTGCCTGTTGCGCCAACCAGATGCGTTTTTCTTCCGCCCGTTCCAGTTGCCACCAGCTCAGGCGCAAGCATACCCCGACCACCATGAACAGTGACGTGAAGGCAATCAGGGTCATCCAGCGTGAACCGTTGCGATGGCTTGCCATGATCAGAGGCTCCGTAGTCAGGGCCAGTGATGTCGCTGACTACACCATATTTAGTGGGCAGCACCGCGACCGGTCAGTACAATGGCGGCACATTCTACATAGGACGACACAGGAGTACAGGTGTGTCGTTCCCCAAGGAGCAAGTCATTCCATGTGGTGGGTAAAGCTGATTGTAATCGTACTGCTGCTGGCGGCGGTGTTTTCCCTGGGACGAGCCCTGATGGGGCTGGTGCAGGGTGACAGCAAATCCGGCAAGACCATGCGTGCGTTGGCGTGGCGGGTGGGATTTTCGGTGGTGATTTTCCTGTTTATCCTGCTGAGCATGGTGATGGGCTGGATTGCACCACACGATGTTAATCCGACGCTTCGCTATGGGCAGCCTATCGAGTCGTCTGCTGCGCCGTCGCCAACCTCTCCTGTTGGCCAGGCTCCTGGCGAGCAACCGTAAAAGCCCCGTAAAAAGCGGATTTGGCTGTGAACCCGCCGCGGTGAACAGGCTCAAAAACATGGAATCCAGTAGCTGGGGAGCCCAGTCATGTTCGTGATGCGTTTGATTCTGATGGTGTTTATTCGGCTCGTGGCCCGTGCGGAGCAAGGCCCAGTGGTAGCGAACCCGGAGTCGGCAGGGACGCTGCCCGTAAAAACTTCCCGGCAAAAGAATTTTGTCTTGCCGGGGAACTTGTTGCCGTAACCGTGTTCTTATTACCTGAAAGCGATACGTTTTCTCCTCCAAGAAATATCAGGCAACCCTCGGGCGTACGAGTCAATCGGCGCCCTATTTTTTTGTCGGTGCAGGGGGGTAGGGAAAAGGGGTGATGTTTGAGGCCTTGCTGTCAGTAATCTTTCCTGTTCCTGGCGTGTTCACTTCATCAATGCGAATCACGGCATGCAGGGGAATAAAGGAACGGGTCACATCGGCGAACAGGCTTTGCAGTTTTTCCTGGGCGGGGTCCACAACGACGCCTGAACGCTCCCCGAACATGAACGCTTCCACTTCGATAAAGCCATACAGCTCACTTTGATATATCTGTGAGGCATAAACCTCCATAACTTCGCCGTTGTTATGGAATATCACCCGATACACTTGCCGCTCTTCCGACATGATCGTCTGCTCACCCGCTAATGGAAAATGGCCGCGGAGTCTAGCACAGGGAGTGACCGCGCATATGCCTGAAATCCCTACCATTTGGCTGGACTTTAATAACCTGAATGACTACAGTTGGCGCCCATAAATGCAATGGGACATTTTGCCGCACCCATGGCAAGTCGGTGTGATCAGGGTGGCTGGGTACTAGCTCTTTGATTTCACTGACGTTTGTGCTCTGTGCGATAGCAATAAACGACCACCCCCTTGGTTGTTGCTGTCCGGAGACTGGTGTGGGGCGGGTCTCGCTGTATCAATCCTGAAACTTCGCTTTCCAGGTGCCGGTGACGGCAAAGAACAAGCGTGCCCATAAGAGGCAACGCTGGGGAAAACAGGGAGCAAACGCATGCAGTCAACTCTGTTCCACCGCGCGGCGGTCGGTCTTACGTCACTGATGATCAGTGGCATGACCTTCGCCAGCGACTGGACCGAACGTTCCAATCTTGATCTGCGACCCGGTGTCACCGCGGTCAGCCAGGAAATTCAAGACCTTCATACCACCGTTCTCTGGATCGTGACCGTTATCGGTCTGCTGGTGTTCGGCCTGATCGTGTTCTCCATGATCCGCCATCGCCGCGCCAAGAACCCCAATCCCGCCACGTTTCACGAGCATGTGCTCCTGGAAGTCCTGTGGACCGTGATTCCCTTCGTGATTCTGATCGCCATGGCGGTACCGGCCACACGCGTGCTGGTCAAACTGGATGACACAGCAGAATCCGAGCTGACGGTGAAGGTGACCGGCTACCGCTGGAAGTGGAGCTATGAGTACCTGACTTACGAAGACGACAACGATATTGGTGTGTCCTTCTTCTCCAACCTGGCGACCCCGCCGGAACAGTACAACAACCCGGTTCTCGCCGGTGGCCTGTTCCCCTATGGCACGGCCAAGGATCGGGTCGGTCAGGAAGCTCCCGAGAAGGACCACAACTATCAGCTGGAAGTAGACAATAAGCTGGTCATCCCCTCTGGTCAGAAAGTACGTTTCCTGGTGACTTCTGACGACGTGATCCACTCCTTCTGGGTGCCGGACTTCGGTGGCAAGAAAGATGCAATCCCCGGCTTCGTCAACGAAACCTGGGCATTGGTGCCGGAAGGCAAGGAAGGCACCTACTACGGTCAGTGTGCTGAATTGTGTGGCAAGAACCACGCCTTCATGCCAATTGCCGTGGAAGTGGTGACCCAGGCGGAATTCCGTGACTGGATTGCCGAAGAGAAAGAAAAAGCCGCATCCGGCCCTGACCTGACGCCGTTCTCCGGTCTTGACCAGGCCATGGAAGAAGGTGAGCAGGTTTACGCCTCTGCCTGTGCCCTGTGTCACGGTGCCAACGGTGAAGGCGGGATTGGTCTGCCGTTCGCGGGCACGGATTTCGCCACCAAGAGCGAATATCTGAACGAACATATCGATGTGCTGGTAAATGGCCGTGCTGCCATGCCCGCATTCAAGGCTCAGCTGACTCCGCGCCAGATAGCGGCGGTAGTTACCTACGAGCGTAACGCTTTCGGCAACGACACCGGCGATCTGATTCAGCCCGCCGATGTTAACGACCACGAATAAGGGAGGGGATAGCAATGTCTACTGCAGCTGCAACCCATGATGATCATCACGATCATCACCACGCCCCGACCGGCCTGAAACGCTGGCTATTCAGCACCAACCACAAAGATATCGGTACCCTGTACCTGTGGTTCAGCTTTGCCATGTTCCTGGTTGGCGGTTTCATGGCCATGGTTATTCGTGCCGAGCTTCTCGAGCCTGGCATGCAGTTCGTGGATCCGGAATTCTTCAACCAGATGACCACCGTGCACGGTCTGGTCATGGTGTTTGGTGCGGTAATGCCCGCCACGGTTGGCCTGGCCAACTGGATGATCCCGCTGATGATCGGTGCGCCGGATATGGCGCTGCCGCGGATGAACAACTGGTCCTTCTGGATCTTGCCGTTCGCCTTTGGCATCCTGATCTTCGCCGTGCTGATGAGCGCCTTTGGTGCCGGTAACCCCAGCGCGCCGAACTTCGGCTGGACTTTCTACGCGCCGCTGTCGACCAAGTACGGTCCGGCATCTACCGACCTGTTCATTCTGTCCGTTCACATGATGGGTATCTCCTCCATCATGGGTGCGATCAACGTGGTAGTAACTGTCTTCAACATGCGTGCCCCGGGCATGACCCTGATGAAGATGCCGCTGTTCGTGTGGACCTGGCTGATTACCGCCTTCCTGCTGATTGCCGTTATCCCGGTATTGGCCGGTGCGGTGACCATGATGCTGACAGACCGTCACTTCGGCACCAGCTTCTTTGATGCTGCTGGTGGTGGTGACCCGGTACTGTTCCAGCACGTGTTCTGGTTCTTCGGGCACCCTGAGGTGTACATCATGATCCTGCCGAGCTTCGGCATCGTGTCAGCGATCATTCCGGCCTTTGCCCGCAAGCCGCTGTTCGGTTACGCCTCCATGGTGTACGCGACCGCGTCCATTGCACTGCTGTCCTTCGTGGTATGGGCTCACCACATGTTCACCGTGGGCATGCCGCTGGCCGGTACCCTGTTCTTCATGTACATGACCATGCTGATCTCCGTACCCACCGGTGTGAAGGTGTTCAACTGGGTCGCCACCATGTGGCGCGGTTCCCTGACCTTTGAACTGCCGATGAAGTGGGCGATCGCGTTCGTGATCCTGTTCACCTGTGGTGGCCTCTCTGGTCTGATGCTGGCGATCACGCCGGTGGACTTCCAGTATCACGATACCTACTTCGTCGTGGCTCACTTCCACTATGTACTGGTGACCGGTGCCATCTTCTCCATCTTTGCTGCGGCCTACTACTGGTTGCCCAAGTGGTCTGGTGTGATGCCGAGCAAGCTGCTGGGTGAGCTGCATTTCTGGAACTCCCTGATTTCCGCCAACCTGCTGTTCTTCCCGATGCACTTTGTGGGTCTGGCCGGTATGCCGCGTCGCTACGCTGACTACGCGCTGCAGTTTGCGGACTACAACTTCTGGATTTCCATCGGTGGTTTCTGGTTCGGTCTGTCCCAGGTGATCTTCCTGATCGTGGCCATTCGTTGTGCCATGAAGAAGGGTGAGCCGGCCCCGGCCAAGCCTTGGGAAGGTGCAGAAGGTCTGGAATGGGAAGTGCCGTCGCCGGCGCCGTTCCACACTTTCGACACTCCGCCGGTTATCAAGTAACGGACACGGAACGAGGGCACTATGAGCGACAATCAGCCTCTCAGCGTGGAAGAACGCAACAAGCGTACGCTGAAAAAGCTGGTGATCTGGGCGGTGGCCATGTTTGGCTTTGCCTTTCTCATGGTGCCTTTTTATAACGTGATCTGTGACATCACCGGACTGAACGGAAAGACATCCAGTACGGCAGCTACGCAAGCCCCGGAAAAGGTGGTAGCTGATCGTACCGTGACAGTGGAGTTCATTACCCAGAGAGGGGATGGCATCAGCGGTGAGTTCACCTCTGAGACCAAACGGGTAAAAGTCCACCCGGGTGAAATCACCCTGGTGCATTTTTACGCCACTAACCCCACAGGCTCGGACATGGTGACCCAGAGCATCCCGTCGGTAACCCCGGGGGAGGCTGCGCGGTACCTGCACAAGACCCAGTGCTTCTGCTTCGATCAGCAGACTCTGGCGGCAGGCGAGCGCAAGGACATGCCCATGATCTTCTATCTGGACCCTGAAATTCCGCGTCACATCAATCAATTCACTCTGTCGTACACGATCTTCGACGTGACAGAGCGGGTCGCCGGTAAAAACAACAGCGTGGCTGTGAACTGATAACAGCCGGTTGTAGAGGAGAATTTTGATGGCTACTGACAAGTATTACGTACCGGAAAGCAGCCCCTGGCCGCTGACTGCGTCCATCGGTCTGTGCATGACCGCGGTGGGCGGCGCACATTTCATCCAGCAAAGCACCATGGCAGATATGGCGCCGAGCTTTAGTGGCAAGCCCCTGTTCTTCCTGGGCCTGGCCTGGCTGCTGGTGGTTCTGGCCCTGTGGTGGCGCGATACCATCAAGGAATCTGTTGGTGGTCTGCACAGCAATCAGCTGGGCGGTTCCTACCGTCAGGGCATGCTGTGGTTCATCTTCTCCGAGGTGATGTTCTTTGCCGCCTTCTTTGGCGCCATGTTCTACACCCGTTGGCTGATCATCCCGTGGTTGTCCGGTGAAGGTTCCGGCGCCATGACCCACGAACTGCTGTGGCCGAACTTCCAGGCCATGTGGCCGCTGACGGAAACCCCGGACGGCACTACCACCACCCCGATGGGTGCCTGGGGCCTGCCCGCCATCAATACGGCGATCCTGTTAGTGTCCTCTGTCACCCTGACTATCGCCCACCACGCTCTGCTGGAAGGCAAGCGCGGTACCCTGATTCTGTTCCAGGCGGCCACGGTTGTCCTGGGGGTGATCTTCCTGGGCCTGCAGGCGCTGGAATACGTTCACGCCTATGACATGGGCCTGACTCTGGACGCTGGTATCTACGGCAGCCTGTTTTTCCTGCTGACCGGTTTCCACGGTGCCCACGTGACCATTGGCACCATCTTCCTGTTCATCACCCTGATCCGCGTACTCAAGGGGCATTTCAGTGAAGATAATTGCTTTGCCTGGGAAGCGGGTGCCTGGTACTGGCACTTTGTGGACGTGGTATGGCTGTTCCTGTTCGTGACGGTCTACTGGTTGTAATTTCTGGTACGACAGGCTTCACGCAAAAAACCCGCTTCGGCGGGTTTTTTTGTGGGCTTTTGTTTCGCTGATTCACCATGTCCCGGCCGGGGTCGCTTCAATCTTCATACCAATACCGGCTAACTGTTTTTCGCGATTGCGTGTTCAGAACCGGTGTTCGGTCCCTCTTACTGAAACAAGAGGTCAGGTGACGGTCACCGACCAGGTTTCTGCTGGAGCGATCATGAAGACCCCATTCTCTCTCTCTGCCCTGTTTTGCGCCGTTCTGGTGACAGGCTGTGCCAACAAGAACGTTGATGTCACACCGGTTCCTGATGACATCACGCTACCTGACTGGGTATTGAACCCGCCGAATGACGCACAGTTTGTCGGCACAGACTGCACGGCATTCAACGGCAACATGAATATCAGCAAGCAGGCTTCCTCTGCCAACGCACGGTTGGAGCTGGCCCAGCAGATTTCCGTTGCGGTGGATAGCCTGGTTGAAACCATGGCGAACCGTACTGGTACGGGCAGCGGCCGTGCCGCTGAGGGCTCCGATTTCACAGCGGTTTCTGAGCAGCTGACCGAACAAAGCCTGGATGGCGCCATCCTTGATGCGGTGGCCTTCGGCAAGATCGAAGGTGACACCCAGCTGTGCACCATGTGGGTTCTGAATGGCGATCGCAGCAGAGCGCTGTTTGACAGTCTTGTGTCTGCGCAGGGGGCAACACTGGATGCACGTGATGAGAATGTCCTCTATCAGCAATTTCTGTCTTCTCAGGCTCGCCAACGTCTGGATGCCGCCCGTAACCGGGATGGCGCGAGCCTCTGACCACGACAACGCAAGAACCAACGGGATCATCCACTGAGAGAAGGCAGGTGCAGCATGTACAAGATGGCATTGACTACCTTGGGGACGTTATTGCTCGCGCAGCAGGGGCTGGCAATGGAGGAGTTCTATACCGCGCCGGGGGCCCGGGCCATGGCAATGGGCGGGGCATTCACCGCGGTGGCCGAAGACAGCAGTACGGTCTGGTACAACCCGGGGGGGCTGGGATTTCTCTCGGGGATGGATGTCACTCTGGACTACGGCACCGTTGTGGTTGGCAGCGAAGATGTGGGATCAGCGAGCGGATCAGACATTGCCCTCTATGACACGGAAAGCGAGTTGAAGTATCTCGGTTTCAGTGGAAAGGGATTCGGTATGGCTTACTTTCGTCCCTATGACTTTCATTCCTACGGGAAGGATGACAAGGGCGATATTACCCGTATCCGCACCGAATACAGTGAGCTGAAGTTCGGTTTCGGCGTGGATCTGAATGATCATGTGGCAGTCGGTGGCAGTATCGACATGATTAGTCAGAGCACGGATTCCGATTGCGAAAGCTGTGATGAAAACGATGAAACCGGTTTTGGCTACACCCTTGGGGTGCTGGGAAAGTGGAAAATGGATGCGGCGCGAAAGACCGAGTTGCGTGCCGGGGCAACCTGGCGATCGGGTACGGATGTGGACGCGTTGCTGGGAGAGTTCGAGGATCTGCCAAACCGTCCGCAAGTCCTGAGTCTGGGATTGGCGGTGAAGCGGCCGTTTGATCTCGGTGCGGGGTGGGGGATGTCGGCGACCGGTTCAGTGCAGTTTGATGATATCGCCTACAGCAAGGTGTTGTATCTGGGACAGGACGGCATCGAACGCTCCGACAACCGCATTGCGGTGGATCATGAGCGCATTGCCTACGGTGCGGAGTTCCAGTTCATCACACCGTCCAACCAATCTTTCTTTATTCGTGCCGGGGGGTATGACTCTGAAGCGGAAGGGGATGCGGCGCCCCTGCTTGACGGTAGCAATGACCGTTTTCGTCCTTATTCCTCGGGCGTAGAGGCGGTGACAGCAGGGCTGGGCGTGTATCTGGGGGACTGGATTGTGGATTACGCCATGGAGCAACGGACTATCCTGAAATCGGACTATGCAGCGGTTCAGGACCAGGATGAGACGTTACATAGCCTGTCGATTTCCCGAGCCTTCTGATGATTATCGCGATGGGGGCTGGCCTGCAGGGCCGCGTGGCCGTGTACCGATACCTGATTGGCTTTCTGTTGGTGTTGTTTGCCCAGTCTGGTTGGTCTGGGGCATCCGAGGCGTTGGGTTTTTATCAACGTGGCTATCAGGCTGAGTCACGCGGGGCCTTTGAGGAAGCCATTGAGTGGTATCGCAAGGCCATCGTCGAGCGTGACGGGGATGGCCGAATCACGTTTCCCGGTGAAGTCCGTTATGAGTGGTATGAGACACCCAGGGGGATGGCGCGCAGGAAAATCGAAAGTGCCTCACGATCAGAACCGTATTTCCCGGCACAAAGAATGAACGCCTTGCTGGCCAAGCAGGAAGCGGCACAAATCGCCGCCCGCTCGCAACAGCAGAAGCGGGACAAGTTCATCAACCCGCCTGCTCTGCGGGTAGCGGTCGAGCTGCTGGACGCAGGAAATGATCGCATTGTTGACGGTGGCGAAAACGGAAAACTGCTGGTGACGCTGACTAATCACGGGGGCTCTGCAGCAGATAATGTGGTGCTGACAATTCGCCGCAGTGATAGCGATTTGTCGCTGCCGTCGCAGATCCCGCTGGGCACTGTCGGTGCTGGCGACAGTGTGGTGCGAGCCATTGCGTACCAGGCGGGAAAACGTCTGTCGGGCGGTACCCTGTCGCTTCGTCTGACGGCAAAAGACAGTGATGGCTTTGAGGCACCCGAATCGGTTCTGGAGTCTGTTGCCCGTGCCTATCAACCCGCCCGGATTCTGGTTCGCTCGCCATCCATTCGCCGTGGTGAAGGTAACCTGCTGATTATCGGCTACGAGCTGGTGAATGCAGGGAGAGGCGCTGCCCGAGACGTGGACCTGACACTGAACCTGCAAAGTGATGCCATCCTGCGCGATGACGCTGACCGGCATCGTCGTATCGCGGCGATTTCCCCCGGTGAGAGCCTGCCGGTCGAATTTGGCCTTTACACCAGTCGAGCCCCCGGTGATGGGCTCGAGATCGGGTTGACGGTGCGTGAGGCACAAGCGACGTCGGAACAGGATACATCACTGGCGCTCATGGTACCTGCTGGTGCGTATTCATCTGGTGGGGAGCTGCTGGCCAACTCCCCACCCCTGGGCGCCAGTGAGATTGAAAATGTCAGTCTTGCGATACCTCAAGGGCTGCGTAGCGAATCCCTGGCGGTGGGGGTGGTAATTGGCAATGGGCGTTACCGTCATCTCGATGCGGTGCGGTTTGCTCATCAGGATGCCCGAGTGATATCGGACCATGTTGTGCAGGCAATGGGTTACCCCGAAGAGGGGGTGAAGCTCCAGCAAGACATGACTACCCGGGATTTTCGTCGCCTGTTTGGTACCCGCGAACGCGGCTTCCGTGACGGTTTGCTGTATCGCAGGGTTGAGCTAAACGCCCGGCGCAGGGAGAACCCACCGGTGTTTGTCTATTATTCCGGGCATGGGGCGCCCTCACTGGACGAGGATGGCAAGGCCTACCTGGTGCCGGTGGATACCACCTTGCGGGATCTCCCGTATGAAGGCTATGCCCTGGAGGACTTTTACGACAGCCTTGCGGCCCTGCCCAGTAATAATGTCACGGTGGTACTTGATGCCTGCTTTTCCGGCGCCAGTAACGACGGTTTGCTGCAGAAGGATATCAGCCCGGCCTTGCTCCGCAGTGCCGGAAGCATCACCCCGGCCAGCATGAGCGAGGCGTCCATCTTTACCAGTACCTCGCCCAATCAGGTCAGCTATTGGTTCAACGAAGGGCGCCACAGTCTGTTCACTTACTTCTTTCTGAAAGGCCTTCGTGGTGCTGCCGATGATGATGGCGATAACCGTATCACCAGTGGAGAGCTGCACCAGTATCTGGGTTGGAATGTGGCAGATCATATTCTCGAAACCCGTAAGCCCAGCGACCAGACACCGCAACTGGTGGGCAACAAGGACAGACTGCTGGCGGTCTATTCGGGGGAACAGCCATGAAGCCGTTCTCGTTATCCTCAATGGTCACAATGATGGTGTTTACGGCCCTGTTATTGACCAGCGGCCAGGCCGTGGCCTGGTTTGGCCAATCGACGCCTGTGCGGGAAGTGGACCCCTGTGCCGGCAAGCTGAACGCATTGAGTGGCACGACCGAAGCGGCGTTCAGGATCCGGGGCTATGGAGAAGGGGAGAATTTTCAGCAAGCCAAGGTCGAGGCGCTGCGCGATATTGCCGAGCGTATTCAGGTTCGGGTGACCGGCCGGAGTGTGTCCAGCACGCACATGGCGGGTGAGGACGCCAGCGCGTCTTTTCTGTCGACCGCCACACTGGAAACCACCTTGCGCATCGACAGTGCTGTGCAGGTTTGCTCGCACCATTCAGTGAAGGGCGATCGGTGGCACGCAGTATTCGAGTTCGATAGCCGGAGTGCGGTGCAGCGATTGACCGCCACCCTGAATGAGACGTTTCACGGCCAGCCGGTGGTGCTGGACGGAAACCCGTATTTGCTGGAATCGCAGTTGGTGAATGAATTGCGGGCGGGGCTGACAGGCAAGGGCGAAGAAGACGCCATGACGGTGTGGGTCGCCCTCAAACGGTTGCATGGCGGCTGGTATCTGTCTGCCGGAGAACACCAGGTTCGTCTTGCCCCGCAGGATATTCTTCAGGCGATTCATTTTACCGGCAGCCAGACACTGCTGTTGTCGCTGATCAAAAAGACCGGGGCCAGTGCCAGTGTCGACCAGCTGCTGGAAGGGGATGCCTTTGCACTGCGGGTAGACAGTACCCAAAGCGGTTATCTGTCCCTGTTCAATCTTTATGCGGACGGCCGGGTGTCGGTCTTGTCTGCCAATGGACTGGTGACGGCAAACAAGGCAGAGGTCGTTCCGCAAGAGGAGCTTACCTTTGAAGCGGCCCTGGCCGAAACAGGCAAAGCGACGCGGGATCTCTATCTGGCGGTGCTATCGGACGAGCCGCTTCCTCCTTCAACCCTACATCAATTGCGTTTGGGGCAGGGGCTGGTCGAAGGGGAAGACAGTTACCAGTTGCCCATTCTGCTGGGGCTGTTGAAGCAGGTTAACCCCAGGGTGGCGTCCACGATGGTAACAACCTTGCCAAAGATGGGGACGGTACGGTGAAAGCATGGTTGGGGATGTTACTGCTTGTGGGCCTGATCGATGCCAGTGTGGCATCAAGCGCTGGGGGCGACAGTTTTTCGCAATGGAAAGCTGCCCAACAGCGGGCCTTTCAGGATCAAATGACGCGACGGCAACAGCTGTTTCGCAACATGCTTTCCGAAGACTGGACGGCCGTAACGGCCGAACCGGGACAGGTGCGCGACCCGTTCCCCAAACCGTTTAGCCCTCCGGTGAAAGACGGTGGGAAGAAGCCTCTGGCGGTGCCTCTCGCGGACGACATGCCAGAGGTGATCACAGATCCTGTGCCGTTATTGCCGCAGCAAGGAAAGGCGCTGGTGTTTCTTGGTCACTCTCTTCTTGCTCCTGAATGGGAATGGGCAAGGGTTTCTGACTACGACTCCCCTAAAGGATTAGTGCGTGGCTACGAACGATTGACTGCCACCCGGTATCAGGACACCGTCCGTTGGTTGCGTGAACAGCGCCAGGGGTTGGCGTTAGGGGACTGGGGGTTGTGGAAATTGGTGCAGGCCATCAGTGAGAGCGGGCACAGTACCGATGGGATGCAGGCAACCGTGCGGCAATGGTTCTTGTTGTCTGAGCTGGGTTGGGATGTGCGCCTGGGCTATAGACAGAGCAAAGTGGTGTTGCTGGCCCGAACCGCCCAGCCAGTGTACGGGTTGGCCTACTACCCGGTTGACGGGCTGGCCTACTACGACCTGGCGGATGTGATTTCGGCTGGTGAGTCATTATCGATCCACGGTCAGGTCAGCGATTCACAGCCCGTGGACTTTGCGTTCTATCGCCATCCGGTCACCGTTCCCGATCTACAGGAAAGGCAGTTGCGCCATGGCGATGAGCTGTTGTCCCTCGAGTTTGATCGTGAGCTGGTTCGCTATTATCAAGGGCACCCGACGGTGGATCTGGCATTCTATTTTGCCGCCCCCCTGAGTGAGCACGTGGCGCAATCATTGCGTGCTTCGTGGGCGAGGCTGGAGGGACGCTATACCCGGCCGCTGGACAAGCTGAATGCGCTGATGCGGTTGGTCCAGTTCGGGCTGCCCTATGAAACGGATCAGGAGCAGTTTGGTCGGGAGTACTATCAACTGCCGGACGAGTTACTGTTCCATCCGGCGGCGGATTGTGAAGACCGATCGATCTTTCTGGTACAGGCGTTACGCCTGCTGCTCAAGGTCAACGCAGTGGGGCTGCTCTATCCAGGGCATGTTGCCGTTGCCGTCGATATGCCCGGTGAGGGTGACCGCCAGACTGTGGGGCGGAGTGCCTGGCTGGTCGCGGACCCGACTTACATTGGCGCTCTGGCAGGACAAACCATGCCGGCGTTTGCAGGGGTGATCCCCGAAGTGATTGGCGCACCGGTCGCGGGGCGGTGGTCGTCGATTACTTCCGGCGGAGCTGGCGGTTAAGCCATTGGCCAATATCCCGAATTTGCTCCAGACACACCATATGTTCCATGGGGTAGTGGTGATATTCCGGCTCAAGGCCCATGTCTTGCAGGCTTGCGACGGCGCGCCGGCCGAGCTGTTCCGGGACCACCGGGTCCATGCTGCCGTGGCTGACCATGACTGGCAGTTGGCGATTGGCTTCGCTGGGCGTGACCGGCATGGCCATATAAGTGGAGAGGGTGAGTAGCCCTGCCAAGGGGCTCGGGTGGCGTAGCGCACACTGATAAGCCACCGCGCCGCCCTGGGAAAAGCCGGCGATAACAATGCGATTGCTGGCAATGCCCCGTTCGATTTCCCGCGCGATCAGGGCGTCCACGGCGTCAGCTGAAGCGAGTACTCCGTTTTCATCCACCTTGCGGTCGATGTCCATGGCGAGAATATCGTACCAGGCGGGCATCACCATGCCGCCGTTGACGGTGACCGGGATGTTGGGAGCATGAGGGAAGAGAAACCGCACAGGCAGATCTTCAGGTAGCTGCAGCTCTGGCACGATGGGCTCGAAGTCGTGGCCACTGGCGCCCAGGCCGTGCAGCCAGATAACACTGGCCACGGCAGGCTGGGTCGGTTCGATTTCGATGCAGTTGAGTCGTGCGGTCATGATTATTCTCCTGCGGCAACAATGACGCGGACAGCATTGAGCTGACACTGGGCATCGCCAATCAGCTTTTCCAGTTGCGCGGTTTGCTGTTCCAGTGCGGTGATTTCTTCATCCCGCACCGCCGGATTCTTGGCCTGCAGGGCCTTCAAACGGGCAAGTTCATGGTTCTGCTCTTCGCGCATGGCAATGAGTGCGGCTGCCACCACGTCGTCAGCTTCCTTGCGCGCAGCCACGTCATTGGCCTTGAGCAGTTTTTCCAGCAGCGTTTTCTGGCTGGAGACAATCTTGCGGCTGAGGGCCTTGTCCATCTTGTGGCACTGCTGGCTGAGCCCCTCATGGCTGATCGCCTGGCTGATGTTCTTGCCGTTGGCATCGAGCAGGTGACGGATCACGGTGCAGGGCAGAAAGCGGTCTGCCTGCAGGTAACGGGGGGCCATGGATTCCACCGTGTAGATAGCTTCGATCAGCAGGGTGCCGGGTTTGATGCGGGGATTCTTCAGCAGGCTGACGGCGGCCTTGCCGCGGTTTTCGCCAAGGATCATTTCCAGGCTGCCTGTGACCATGGGGTGTTCCCAGGTCATGAATTGCATGTCGTCCCGGGCCAGCGCGGTGGCACGGTCGTCGGTCATGGTAATCCCTTCGTCCGGCAGACCGGGGAAGGCGTCGCGCATGTGCGGGCCAGGCTTGAGGATCACGGCGGTATCGGAATGTTCTTCCTGATCCACACCGTAACGATCGAAGACACGTTGCATGAAGGGCAGGGGAGACTGGGCATCGGCTTGCGCCAGCTCGTCCCGCAGTGCATCGGCACGATCTGTATCGCAGGAACTGAGTTCCAGCAAACGGTCGCGACCGGTTTCCATCAGGGTTTGCAGTTCATCCGCGATCACACGGGTGTCGGCGACCAGCGCATCAATGGCGGTGTATTCCGGGTCGCTGCTCAGCAGCGGCTCGAGCGCATCGCGGCTGCGCAGGTAGATATCGTGGCCGGCCGGGTTGGTGTGCTCAAAGGCATTCATGCCCTCGTGGTACCAACGGAACAGCACTTCCTGGGCGTGCCCTTCAAAGTAGGGGACATGAATCTGGATATCTTCGCGCTGCCCGATACGGTCCAGTCGGCCAATGCGCTGCTCCAGCAGATCCGGGTTTAGTGGCAGGTCCAGCAATACAAGGTGATGGGCAAACTGGAAGTTACGCCCTTCAGAGCCGATCTCTGAGCAGATCAGCGCCTGGGCGCCATCCACGTCATCGGCAAAGAAGGCCGCAGCGCGGTCCCGTTCAATCAGGTCCATGTCTTCATGGAACATGGCGATGTTCATGCCGAGTTTGTAGTTGCAATGGGCATGCAGGTCGCTGGCGGTATGGCGGCTGGCGCAAATCACCAGCACCTTGTCGTGGCGGTGCTGTTTGAAGAACTGCTCCAGCCACGTTACCCGTGGGTCCAGCGTGCACCAGCGATCATCGTGGTACAGGGTTTCCGGGTGAAGGTGGCCTTCCAGTTCTTCGTCCTGATCGTAGCGATACTCATCAGGGAGCGGCAGGGGACTGCCGTGGACGTGCCGCAGCGGGAAACCGGCAATATTGTGGCGGGTATTGCGGAACATGACCCGACCCGGGCCTGAGCGGTCCAGCAGCTCGGCGAGCACACTGTCGCGGGCATCGGGTGTAATCTCCATGTCGGGCAGCAGGGCCTTGGCTTTTTCCACCAGGGCGGAGTCCCAGTCTGGCTGGTCGTGCAGCTCGCCGGCCAGTTGGGCGATCTCCTGATAATGGCTCTGTTCTTCCCGGAAGGCCTCAAGGCTGGGGTAGCGGTCCGGGTCCAGCAGTCGCAGACGGGCGAAGTGGCTTTCCAGTCCCAGCTGTTCTGGGGTGGCGGTGAGCAGCAGCAGGCCGCGAGCCTGTTGGGCAATGGTTTCCACCCGCAGATAGGAGTCACTGGGGTGTTGTTCCGACCACGCCAGGTGATGGGCCTCGTCCACCACCAGCAGGTCCCAGTCAGCGCTGGCCAGCTGGTCGATATCGCATTCGCTCAGGAAGTCTGTGCTGCACAGGATCAGTTGTTCCGACAGGAAGGGATTATCATTGTTGGCTGGCGCTTCGCCTTGTTCCTCGCCGAGGCGCTCTTCCTCAATAATCTGCGCCAGCATGTCCTTAATGCTGGTTTCCGGCTGCAGGGCCTCCAGACGTTCCGCATCGAAGATGGAAAAGTGCAGGTTGAAGCGGCGCACCATTTCCACAAACCACTGGTGCACCAGCGGTGATGGCACCACTACCAGCACCCGGCTGGCGCGGCCGGTGAGCAATTGCTGATGAAGAATCAGGCCCGCCTCAATGGTTTTGCCGAGCCCGACTTCATCGGCCAGCAATACCCGCGGCGCATAACGGCTGGCGACCTGATCGGCAATGTATAGCTGATGACCAATATGATCGATTCGCGGGCCCCGCAGCCCCTGGATGCGTGATTGCTGCTGCTGGCAGTGGGCATTGAGGGCATCCACACGCAGTTCGTACCAGCGGTTGGAGGCCAGCTGGTTGGAAAGTAGTCTGTCCAGGGCCGAATTCAGTTTCAGGGTATGGCCCAGCAGGGTCTCGGGTACCGGCTGTACGTTGTCTGTCTCGCCGGCCGGGTGGGCCATGTAGACCTTCAGGCCGTTCAGCTCATTGACCTCGGCAACGGTCAGTTCCAGTTCATCCCCGGTACGGATGGTGTCGCCCACATCAAAGGTCACCCGGGACAGGGGGGCGTTATTGATGGCGTAGGTCCGCTCTTCTTCAACCGCCGGGTATTCCACGGTGACAAGCCGGTAATCCAGCTCTTTGATGATACCGAGACCCAGTTCGGTTTCGGATTCGCTCAGCCAGCGCTGGCCGGGGGTAAAGTCACTCATACTCACTGCCGGTTGATTCCTGGGGGAGGCGAATTATACGGGTTTAGGGTTACGCCTTCGATGCCTGAGAACACATTGTGTCCACACTGGAGCGGGAACCCTGCTGGCACGACGGTGCGAGCAAGCCGGTAGACCGCTATAACGACACACTGGTCCGGGGGCTGGAGCAAGCCCGGTCAGCACAGGCTAGAATATCGCTGCTAGGGTTTGTCAGGTGGCAAAGAAGAATAATTGGCAATGCGCGTTTATTTGTTTATGGATATGACGGCAAAAAAGGATAGACCGGCTGAAGGAAGGTTCCTGGCTACCGTTAAGGCGGGTGGTTGGGTGCTCTTCTCCCTGCTGGTGTTCATGCTATCGGGTTGTGATAGCGGGGACAGTAACCCGTCGGGTGAGTCAGCGAATGCAACGGTAGCAGCGGCTTCAGCAAAGACTGATCTGGATGCCTGGTTGCGTCAGATGATCACTGATCACGGTCTTACCGGCGATCCGGCCACGCCCCGGGAGTTGAAGCAGACCGTTCCTGCAGCTGACCCCAAGATCAAACTTGGGCAACTATTATTCTTCTCTCATACCTTGTCAGGGGATCTCACGGTTTCCTGTGCGACCTGTCACCACCCGGATTTTGGGGGCAGTGATGAGCTGTCGATCGGCGTTGGTGTGGCGCCTAATGATGCTGCAAAAGTCGGCCCTTCCCGAATCCTGGATCCCTCCAAGGATCTCGACCCTGCAGCCGACGGCAAGCCGAATATGCATCGCAATAGCCAGACGGTTTTCAATAGCGCGATGTTCGACAGAAGCATGACCTTTGATGGCCGAATCTTCGTTCTGGATAAAGACACTGTGCCTGGGGGGCTTGGTCAATCCATTCGAACTCCCGAGTCCGGGAATCTTAGCGATGGATCAGCGGCTGACGGATTGATGGAGGTGTTCTCCAAGTTTCCGTTGACCAACCACAATGAGATGCGCGCTTATCTGTTCAGCTCGCTGTCACAAGAGGCGTATCGTGAGCACCTTGTCGCCAGATTGCGAGGGGAGGTCGATAGCGACATGTTGAACGATCAGGGATCCCGGAACTGGTTGAGGCTGTTCAGGGATGCCTTTGGCGACGAGCATGATGATGCGCAAAGCCTGATTACGCTGGTAAATGTGCAGCGCGCCATGGCCGCGTATATGAAGTCGATGATCTTTATCGACTCGCCCTGGAAGCAGTATGTTGATGGCGATAGCGCTGCAATATCGATCGCGGCAAAGCGCGGAGCAAAGCTCTTTTATGGCAGCAAGGAACAGGGTGGCCTGGGATGCTCCCATTGTCATAGCGGTGATTTCTTCACAAATGAAAAATTCTATAACACCGGCTTTCCTCAAATCGGAAGAGGGTTCATGCGCGCCGAGAGAGACGATATCGGCCGCTGGAACAGTACTCGAAAGGAAGAAGATAAATACGCATTCCGGGTTCCGACACTGCTGAATATTTCCCAGTCCATGCCGTATGGTCATGCTGGAACATTTGATACCCTCGAAGCGTTGCTTCGCTATCACTCAAATCCGGTGTCTGGTCTGGACGCGTTCGATTTCTCACTCAAGCAGTTGTCTCAATATGCTGAGACAGGTGGTTATGAATATGCTGAGTCCCATACTCGAACCGTTCAGGCTGCGTCCAGTTTTAAAATGGCAGAATCGCTTCTTCCTGGGCGTGACCTTGGTGAACAGGAAGTGTCGGATCTTAAGGCCTTTCTGCTGACCCTGACTGACCGCTGTATCATGGAAGCCGATTGTCGAAGCCAGTGGGTACCGGTCCTGGAAGAAGACCCGGATGGCAATCTGTTGGTCGTCGATGTTAATCCCGAACCCGAGGCGTCAATTCCCGGACAGGCGGGGAGAGCAGAAGGGGAGCCGCCCACCAATCCGGGTGATTACCCGAAAACTTTCGCATTAACTTACAAGGCGCCGGGTTTGACGACATTTGCGGATATCGAAGGTTGTACATCGCAGCCGTCGGAAAGCGCAAAAAATACTGGTGCAACGGTCTTTCACTCTGCGGCCGTTTCCTCCGGTCTGCACTCCGCAGAAGGGGAGCCCAAAGCGAAACATGGTTTCGATGCACAGACCTGGGATCTGGAAGATTTTCTGACCATCGAGCCGACCATGATTGCTGGCGGTGTCAGCTCTACCTACCTGGATGGTGATTGCTGGCTGGATCTGGCCTTTGCCGGTGGGGATGAATCAGGAATGGTCTTCTATCGAAACAAGGGCAGCCAGTCGGGGTTCGAGGCGAAGGCACTTCTTGAGGATGATCCTGGTGGAAAGTTTACCGGTGTCGCCTTTGCCGACCTTAACGGTGACTACCGCCGGGAAATGCTGTTCGGCAATCTCAAGCAGAAAGTTCTGCCGATTTATTCAAGTGGCGATTCGGGAACGTTCTATCGGGCAGGTGCGCTTTCATTGAGCCGGCATACCTATGGTATTTCCTTTGCAGATACCAACCATGATGGCTATCCAGAAATCTTTCTGGCGCACTGGTCGCCGGGTAATGTCCTGACTGCACCAGTATTCTGGAAGAATAACAGCGGGGTTGAGCTGGAACACCATGATCAGGCCTCGGGTCTGTTTGATGGGTCGCTTTCCCAAGTCTGGAATTTCTCTCCCCAATTTGCCGATATCGACAGCGATGGGCAGATGGATTTGTTGCTTGCGTCGGATTTCGGGACCAGTGTTGTGATGCAAGGACACCCCGAGGGCCACTTTACCAATATCACTGATCGAAACATTATCAGTGACGAAAATGGTATGGGGGCGGCGCTTGGCGATTATGACAATGATGGCGACCTGGACTGGTTTGTCACTTCCATCTTTGACCCCAGTGGCGAAGCGGAGTCGAGCTGGGGGGTTACGGGTAACCGACTCTATCGCAATACCAGTTCGGGCGAGGGTATTTCCCTTGAAGACGTGACCGACGCGAGTGGCGTGGCTGACGGAAACTGGGGTTGGGCTGCCTGCTTTGCCGACTTCAACAATGATGGGTTCCTGGATATTTTCCATGTGAATGGCTTCGGGAATATTCCCGAAAGTGCGGCCCAGAGCGAGGAAGGGGAAAAAATGCGGAACCGCTATTTGGGGATCGCAAAGGAGTACCATAAGTCGCACCCCCGTCTTTTCATCAATCAGGGCAATGGCACTTTCAGGGAAGAAGCTCGGGAATGGGATTTGTTGCCCAGCGATGGCCGGGGGATAACCTGTCTGGACTACGATCGTGATGGTGATATGGATATCGCCCTGGTTGATCATTCCAGGGGATTGCAATTCTTCAGTAATCAGACCGGATATGGAGAGGGCAAACGCTTTCTTTCCGTCCGTCTGGTCGGCAAGGCGCCTAATACAGAGGCGCTTGGCGCGAAAGTACAGGTGCGGGCTGATCTGGGTGAGAGCGCCGGGCTTCAGACCCAGACGCGGTTCAGCCTGGCGAACACAAATTTCAACGGCCAGAACCCACCCGATCTCCACTTTGGTCTGGCCGATGCCGCTGTTGCCGACATGACCGTTGACTGGCCGGATGGTGAAAAATGGGTTTGTGAGGGGGTGAGCCCCAACCAGTTTTTCATACTGGACCAGCGACGGATTCCGGCGATGTGCCAATCCGGTACGAAACAACGGATAGAGGCCATGGGACAGGGTTAAAGAGTGCGGTATGAGCGTCGAAAACAGGGGTTGAGGGTGTGATGGGAGACGTTCTTCCTTTCAAGAAGCCGTTACCGAAAAAGTCCGGAAAGGGCATGTGTCAGCATGGTTTTCACAAGTGGAAAGTATGGAATGAGAAGCAGTTTGATGTGAGACAAGGGCGGCTGGTCACGGTTTACCGGTGTGAGCGCTGCGGCAAACAGAAAGTCAAAGCGCATTAGCTGCGCTCGTCCCCCCCTATTACCGGCTGGCTGCCGCTAATCTTCCCAAATCACCACTTTAGCGAGACGGGAACATTTTGTTGGTGTTTGGGTGAATTTTCGTACGATAATCGTGGGTCATAATACTGAGACATAGTGCACATTTTGCACATCAAGAAGAATAACGACGGATCTGTTATGACTCACGGAATACTCTGCCTGGCTCGCCGCTACAGGGTTCTGTTACTTGTCTGGCTCATCATCCATGTGGCGGCATGCGGTGGCGGTGGCTCCTCAGGCGGCTCGGGTTCTGGCTCCGGGTCTACGCCTCCCGGCGACCCGCAACCCTCGGAACCGACCCTGGATGAATGGCTTAGAGCGGCCATTGTTGAACAAGGCCTTACTGGGGATCCGGCTACGCCGCGTCAGCTAACCCAGGTGACACCTGACCAGGATTCTCTGGTCAAACTGGGCCAGCTACTGTTTTTCTCCCACACCCTGTCCGGCGACCTGTCGGTATCCTGTGCAACGTGTCATCAGCCTGATTTGGGTGGGGGAGACGCTCTCTCGATCGGCATTGGGGTTGCTCCCACCGATCCGGCCACGGTTGGCCCCGCCCGCCGGCTTAACGTCAGCAAGGATCTCGATCCTGCAGCAGACGGTATGCCAAATATGCACCGCAACAGCCAGACCGTTTTCAACAGTGCGCTGTTTGACCGCAGCATGACATTTGATGGGCGTGTATTTGTTCTGGAATCGCAGACCATTCCCGGAGGACGAGGTCAATCCATCAGGACTCCTGAAAGCGGTAATTTGACGGACGGCTCGGAGGCGGATGGTTTACTGGAAGTCTTCTCGAAGTTCCCGCTTACCAACCACAACGAAATGCGCGGTTACCTTTTTAGTGCCTTGTCCCAGGAGGGATACCGTGAGCATCTTGTTGCCCGATTACGTGGAGAGGTAGATGTCTCTCTCCTGTCGGCGCAGGCCGGTGATAACTGGCTTCAGTTGTTCATAAGCGCGTTTGATGCACCTTCTGCCAATGCAGCGGACATTATTACCCTTGCCAATCTGCAGCGTGCTCTTGCGGCCTACATGAAATCCATGATCTTCATTGAATCTCCATGGAAGCGCTATGTTGAGGGTAATGAAGCGGCGATTTCTGTCACTGCCAAACAGGGGGCTAGATTGTTCTTTGCTTCATCGCAAGAGGGCGGATTGGGCTGTGTTTCCTGTCACAGCGGCGATTTCTTCACCAATGAGAAATTTTATAACGTTGGCTTTCCTCAAATAGGCCGGGGCTTCATGCGGGCAGAGAGAGATGATATTGGCCGCTGGAACAGCACTCGCAGGGAAGAAGACCGTTACGCATTCCGGGTTCCCAGTCTGTTGAATATCGGGGTCAGTATGCCCTACGGGCATGCTGGTACCTTTGATTCTCTTGACGAGTTGTTGCGCTATCACGCCAATCCCAGATCCGGGCTGGCCAATTATGACTTTTCTCTCCAGCAGCTCTCACAGTTTGTGGGTCTGCCTGGATATGATTATGCCCTTGGGCACAGCCAATCAGTGCAAAGTGCCTCGAGCTTCTCGATTGGGGAAGCTTTGCTCCCCGGTCGGGACCTGTCCCAGCAAGAAGTGACTCGACTGTCGTCATTTTTACAGACATTGACAGATGATTGCGTAAAGAACCCTGTGTGCAGGAGCCAGTGGACCCCGGATATGGCTGAGGATCCTGACGGGAATCTGTTAGTGGTCAATGTGAATCCGACGGTGACCGACGAAGGCCCCACTGATCCTGATCCCAACGAGGGTGACCCTCCTACGGATCCATCCGATTACCCTAAAACCGTCGCGTTGGAGTTTACCTCCTCTGCAAGGGCCACTTTTGCGGAGCTTGGGGATTGCGATGCGACGCCTTCTCTGCTGTCGCTCAATACCGGAATTCCTTCGTTCGTGTCTTCGGGTTTGCTTGCCGGGCTTTACTGGGCGCCGGGTGTGCCCAAACATCCCCACGGTTATGCAGCGCAAACCTGGGATCTGGAGAATCTGCTGACTCTCGAGCCTACCATGATTGCGGGAGGGGTCAGTGCGGCTTACCTTGATGATGATTGCTGGCTTGATCTGGCTTATTCCGGTGGCGATTTGTCAGGGATGGTCTTTTACCGAAACAGGGGGCAGCAATTGGGTTTTGATGCCCAGGATATGCTTGATGAGGACCCGGGTGGGCAGTTCACAGGTATCGCTTTCGCTGATCTCAATGGGGACTACCGGCGGGAGATGCTGTTCGGAAATCTCAAGCAGAAAAATTTGCCGATATATTCCAGCAATGACAGCGGCAGTTATTATCAGGTAGCGGCACTGTCCCTGAGTCGCCATACCTATGGAATGTCGTTTGCTGATACTAACCATGATGGCTACCCCGAGCTGTTTCTTGCCCACTGGTTACCGGGAAATGTACTCACTGCTCCTGTGTTCTGGAGAAATAATGCCGGGGTTGAAATCGAGCACTTTGATCAGGAATCCGGGTTGTATGATGGTGCAATCTCCCAGGCATGGAATTTCTCACCACAATTTGCCGATGTAGATAGTGATGGCGAGACTGATCTGTTGCTGGCTTCGGATTTTGGTACCAGTGTGGTTATGCAAGGTGAAGCCGGAGGCACGTTTACCAATATCACTGATCGCAATACGATCTCTGACGAAAATGGTATGGGTTCAGCGCTTGGCGATTATGACAATGACGGTGATCTGGACTGGTTTGTGACGTCTATTTTCGATCCGAACGGTGAGGCTGAGGCCAATTGGGGTGTCACCGGAAACCGTCTATACCGTAATGAAAGCAGCCCTGCCGGCATTGCCTTTGCCAATGTGACAGAAAACGCCGGCATCGCTGATGGTAGTTGGGGGTGGGGTGCCTGTTTTGCGGACTTCAATAATGATGGGTTCCTGGATATTTTCCATGTTAACGGCTTCGGGAGCATCCCTGCGGATGCCGTGACCTCGGAGAAAGCACAGGACCTCAGGACGCGTTATCAGGAAATAGCCCAGGAATATTTCGGCGCGCTTCCCCGCCTCTTCATCAATCAGGGCGACGGCACCTTTGTGGATCAAGCCCCACAGTGGGGCTTGCTACTGCCCAGTGATGGCCGAGGCATCACCTGCTTCGATTATGATCGGGATGGCGATATCGATGTGGCACTTCTGGACCATTCCAAGGGATTGCAATTCTTCAGTAATCAGACCGGTCACGGTATCAGTAAACGGTTCCTGTCCGTTCGGCTGGTTGGAGAGGCCCCCAATACTGAAGCCCTCGGAGCCAAAGTGCAGGTGTCGGCGAATGTCGGTGGTGAGTTCGGTATGCAAACCCAGACCCGTTTCGCCATGGCCAATACCAACTTCAATGGCCAGAATCCGCCAGATATGCATTTTGGCATGGGCTCGGCCATGAGTGCGGACCTGACTGTCAGCTGGCCCAGTGGTGAGCGCTGGGCGTGTGATGATATGAACACCAACCGCTTTTGGATCTTCGACCAGCGTAGCCGGCCGGCAAGCTGCACGGTTGTGCCTTAAAGCAGCTGCGAGCTACGAGCTTCCAGCTTCGAGTAAAAGATAAGCCCAATGCTTTTCACTCGTAGTTGGCAGCTCGCAGCTCGACCCTGTTCTTCAATCCAACACCATGATTGCCTGTCCCGCATTGATTTGCTGGCCCTCCTGGCGTGCAATGGCCACAACCTTTCCGGAAGCGGGGGCGTAGATTTCGATTTCCATCTTCATGGATTCCAGTACGGCCACCACGTCGCCTTCGTTCACGGTGTCGCCCTCGGCCACATTCAGCTTCCAGATATTCCCCGCGGTGGGGGATTCCACCGGGGTGCCTTCCACTTCGTCAGTGCCATTGTCTGCATCGAGATCCTGTTCAGACTGGAAGTTGATCTGGCCGCTTTCCACCCAGCGCTGCAGCTCTTCGTCAAAGGCCTGGTTGCGTGCATCGGTAAAGCTGGCAATGTCCTGCTGGTTGTCATCCAGAAATTGCTGGTAGGCACTCAGGCTGAAGGTGGTCTCTTCCACCTTGATCGGGTATTCGCCTTTGGGGAAGTCCCGACGAATCTGGTTGAGTTCGTCGTGGCTGACTTCGTAAAAACGAATTTGATCGAAGAAGCGCAGTAACCAGGGTTGTTCGAAGGCCTCGGTCTTCCGGTAGCGATTCCACATCTGCAGGGTACGTCCGACGAACTGGTACCCCCCTGGGCCTTCCATGCCGTAGACACACAGGTAGGCTCCGCCGATACCCACCGAGTTTTCAGCGGTCCAGGTACGGGCGGGGTTGTACTTGGTGGTGACCAGACGATGGCGCGGGTCATAGGGCGTGGCGACCGGGGCGCCCAGATAGACGTCACCGAGCCCCATCACCACATAGCGGGCACTGAACAGGATCTCTTTGACATCGGCAATGCTGTCGAGCCCGTTGATACGACGAATAAATTCCAGATTGGAGGGGCACCAGGGGGCATCCTTGCGCACTGACTGCATGTACTTTTCGATGGCCTGATGGCAGGCCTCGTCATCCCAGCTCAGAGGGATATGCACGATACGCGAGGGCACTTCCAGATCGTCCTGCTTTTCCAGTTCCCGTTCGGCCTGGGCAAGGAGCGCGAGAAGTTGTTGTCGTGGCAGGCTGAGCGGGTCGAAATGAATCTGCAGGGAGCGGATGCCGGGTGTGAGTTCTATCACCCCGTCCAGTTGCTGTTCTTCCAGCCACAACATCAATGCATGGGCGCGGAAGCGAAGACGCAGGTCCAGGACCAGCGGCCCGTATTCCACCAGCAGATAACGGTCACCGGCGGCCCGGTAGACGACCTCTACCCCGACGTCACTTTCGCTCAGGGATGCCAGTACCGGTGTGGTAATGGTGCTGCCTGTCGTGGCATGGATCGGTGCCGTCAGGTCGGTAATGCAAGCAGTTTGCTCCGCGGCCAAGGCGTCTGCGTCTTCGAGAGTAATGGCCTCAAACCGCAGGGTGTCGCCGGCTTTTAATTGTCCCAGTTTCCAGCGATCAGCCAGCACCACGGTAGCAGGGCAAACAAAGCCACCCAAGGATGGCCCGTCCGGTCCAAGGATGACCGGCATGTCGCCGGTGAAGTCCACGGTGCCGACGGCGTAGGCATTGTCGTGGATGTTGGAGGGGTGCATACCCGCTTCACCGCCATCACTGCGTGCCCACTGAGGCTTGGGGCCAACCAGTCGAATGCCGGTCCGGCTGGAATTGTAATGCACCTGCCAGTCGGTGGAGAAAAACATGGCCATGTCGTCGTCGGTGAAAAAATCCGGCGCGCCGTGGGGGCCGTAGATGACTCGCAACGTCCAGTGTTTGCCCAGGCCCGGCTTGAGCGTTTCAGGGACGCTCAGCACAGGGGTTTCGCCGGTATCGGCAGCGTAGTGCAATACATCGCCGGTGCGCAGGGCACGGCCGCCATGGCCGCCGAACTGCCCGAGGGTAAAGGTGCTGCGGGAGCCCAGATAGGGCGTGCATTGAATGCCGCCTGCAAGACTCAGATAGGCACGTGCGCCTTCACCGCGAACCTTGCCCAGTTTCAACACCTGGCCAGGGTGCACGGTAATGGCCTGATAGCAGGCAACGGCGTCTCCATCCAGAGTGGCCTGCATGTCCGCGCCGGTGAGGGCGATGCGGGTGGCCTGGTTGAACCTGAGTGTCGGGCCGTTAAGGGTGAACTCAAGGCCGGCAGCCTCTTCGTCATTGCCCAGCAGGCGGTTGCCGAGACGGAAGCTGAGGCTGTCAAACGGCCCTGATGGGGGGACGCCCACTGGCCAGTAGCCGCTGCGACCAGGGTAGTCTTGCACGGTGGTAAGTGTGCCGCCTGCCAGCACATCCAGAGTATGGGGCTGATAGAGATAGTCGTTCAGGTACCGCGTGGTCATGCGACCGTCTGCAAACACCGGTTCTGCCAGAATGGTGCGCACATACTCACGGTTGGTTTCGATGCCTTCCAGCGTGATGGCATCCAGTGTTTTGCTCAGTGCGGCGAGCGCGGCCTCGCGGTTGTCCTCGTGGACGATGACCTTGGCCAGCATGGGATCGAACAGCGGCGAAACCGTCAATCCGGCTTCAATCCAGTGGTCAATGCGGCACTGTTTGCCATCTGTGTCGGGGAACGTAACGGCAGTAAGCAATCCCGCGCTGGGCTGAAAATCCTTGTTGGGGTCTTCGGCATAAACCCTAGCCTGGATGGCATGGCCCTGAGGCTGGAACGGACCGAGGCTGTCCAGTGCCGGCAGGTCGCCTGCGGCGAGCTTGACCATCCACTCCACCAGATCTACGCCGAAGATTTGTTCGGTCACACCGTGTTCTACCTGCAGGCGAGTGTTCACCTCCAGGAAATAAAAGGCATTGGTGTCCTGATCGAGAATGAATTCCACGGTGCCCGCGTTGCGGTACTTAACGGCTTCCATGAGGGCGCGGGCCGTGTTTTGAAGATCATTGCGCACTGGGTCGGGCAAATTGGGGGCGGGGGTTTCTTCCAGAACTTTCTGGTGGCGGCGCTGGGCGGAACAGTCACGCTCGCCCAGTGTTACGGCCTTGCCGTTGCCGTCGCCAAACACCTGCACTTCAATGTGGCGGGCGCGGGCGATGTATTTCTCGATAAAAACGCCGTCGTTGGAGAAGTTGTTGGCGCTGAGACGGCGCACGGTATCCCAGGCCTTGTTCAGGCTTTCGGCGCTGTCACATACCTGCATCCCGATGCCGCCACCGCCGGCGGTGCTTTTCAGCATGACCGGATACCCGATCTCTTCGGCAGCGTTGAGGGCGGCCTCTTTGTCGGTCAGCAGACCGGTGCCGGGCAGGAGTGGAACGCCGGTTTTTTTTGCCAGGGCGCGGGCGGTGTGTTTGAGGCCGAAGGTATTCATCTGCTCTGGCGTGGGCCCGATAAAGGCAATGCCTCGTGCTTCACACCCTTTGACAAAATCCGGGTTCTCACTGAGAAAACCGTAGCCGGGGTGGACGGCATCAATGCCATGTTTTTCCATCAGGGCAAACAGTTTGTCCTGATTGAGATAGGTGTCGCGGGCACTGCCGTCACCCAGACAGTAGGCTTCGTCAGCCTGGCTCACATGCAGGGAATCACGGTCAGCTTCAGCGAATACGGCAATGGCTTTCACGCCCAGGGTGCGTAGTGTGCGCGTTACCCGGGTGGCGATGGCTCCGCGGTTAGCAATCAGAACAGTCTTGAACATGGCATCGTCTCTTCGACAGGTAACGGGTCGTCCCGTTATTGAATCCTTTGGCCGCTGAGGTCGTCCCCAGGGAATACCGCGCCAGGGTTAATCCCAAATCAGTACTTCAATCGGGGTCGGGTTGTAGCCGTTACAGGGATTGTTCAGCTGTGGGCAGTTGGAAATCAGCATCACGGTATCCATGCAGGCGGTCAGTTCCACGTATTTTCCCGGTGCTGAAATGCCGTCGGCGAAGGTCAACCCGCCTTCTGCAGTGACCGGCACATTCATGAAGAAATTGATGTTGTGAGTGATGTCCTGTTTGGCCAGATGGAATTCCGGGTGGGCGTTGATTGCCAACATCCAGCTATCCCGGCAGGCATGCATGCAACGCTTTTCCAGATCGTAGCGGACCGTGTTGCTTTCGGTGGCACAGGCGCCGCCAAGGGTGTCATGTCGACCGCAGGTATCGGCTACGATTTCCAGTAATGGGTTCATGCGGTTGGTCATCAGCACGGTGCCCGCCGTCAGGTACACATTGCCCTGTTCGCGAAGGGTGTCCATGGCGCTGTAGCGCTCGGCCGGGTCTGCGGCACTGTAGAACAGCGTATCGGCAGCCTGGTTTCCCTCAAGGTCCAGCAGTCGGACGGTTTGCCCTGCTTTCACGGTGCGAATGAAATAATCACCAGCCGCAACGGTTTCGCGAAAGCTGGCCTGTTCCGGTTGTCGTGAACTTTCTTTGATCATGTTTCGTTCCTTGTCAGGTGCCGCGAATTACAAACCGAGGTGATACAGGCGGTTGTTTTCGAAGGCTCTGCCATTTTCCGGGCGGAAATTTTTGCAGTAGTCATCGTCGCTGACTGGATCGGCTTTCAGCATGTCGATCTGCACCGGCTTCATGGGATAGTCTGTTGCCGGGTTGAGCGGGTGTGGGCAGGTGTGCAGGATCACCAGCGTATCCATTTCAAACCGCAGGGTGACGCTGGCTCCGGGGCTGGCTGCTTCAGGATCAAACTGCAAACTGCCGTCATCGGCGGCGGCCACTTTTGAAAAAAGATTCAAATTGGCTGCCATGTCGCGCTCGGTCAGGCCGTACTTGGCCAGCTCGGTGAGGAAGCTGTGTTCACCGCTCAGGGTCCATTGATTGTGATGGTCCTGGTAGGAGCGCACCGGGTACTTCTGCTGTAAGGTTTTTTCGCTGAGGGTACCGCAGACGGTTTCATGCCAACCGAAATCATCCTCAACAATAGAAGCGAACACCCGACCCATATCGGAATACAGGCAGTTGCCCCGTGTCAGTTTGAAAGTGTGTTGGCCCTTGAGGGTATCCGGTGCGTTGTAGCGTTCCAGCAGGGCTTCCGGGTTGTACATCAGTACGGCCAGATTGGCGCCGCCTTGCAGATCGGTGAAGCGCAGCTGCATGCCGCGACGCACCCGCAGCGACCAGTGGGCGCTGCCGGGCAGGGTGGTGGTGTAAAGGCTGTCGCTCATGATGAATTCCTTGGCCTTTCAGAGGGTGTCGTTAAGCACGCGACTGGTGCGGGTCACGCGCTGGTTGATGCTGGTCAGGGTGCCGTTCTCACAATCGCCTACCGGCAGGTCATAAGTCACACGGGCGCCATAGGCCCCGGGGGCTTGCGGATCCAGCCGGGGTTTGTCGAAGACCCACAGGCGGGTGCCCAGATAAAACCCTTCGGTGATGTCATGGGTGATCATGAATACCGTGAGGCGCTGGGATTTCCACAGGGACAGCACCAGCTTGTGCATGTCGGCACGAATACCCGGATCCAGTGCGCCAAAAGGTTCGTCCAGCAGCAGGATGCGTGGACGCTTGATCAGTGCCTGGGCCAGCGCCAGACGTTGCTGCATGCCCCCGGACAATTCATGAGGGTACTTGTCGGCAGCCGGGCCGAGTCCCACGGACTCGAGCATCTCCAGGGCATCCTTGCGTAGCTGTTTGCGTTTTTTCCCTACGCTGATACCGAACCAGCGACTGCTTTCCAGCTCGCCTCCCAGCATCACGTTTTCCACTGCGGTGAGATGGTTGAGCACGGAGTAACGCTGGAACACGATGCCCCGGCTGGCGTCAGGTTCGGCCGGGAGAGGCTGGCCATCCAACAGCAGTTCGCCGCGGGTGGCGTCTTCGGTGCCGAGCAAGAGTTTCAGGAAGGTGGTCTTGCCACAGCCGGAGGCGCCGACAATGGTGACAAACTCGCCCTCCTCGACAGAGGCGTTAAGACGTTCCAGAACTACCTGATCGCCGTATTCCTTCCACAGGTTTTTCATTTCGATAATCGCCATGGGTATCGCTCCTTAGTGCCCTTTCTGGTGGAACCAGGGGTAGCGCCATTGCGAATAGCGGCTGAGTAAAAAGTCGATGACAAACGCCAGAAAAGTGATCCACACCACGTAAGGCAAGATCACATCCATGGCCAGATACCGGCGAACCAGAAAAATCCGATAGCCAAGCCCTTCCGTCGCGGCGATGGCTTCTGCGGCAATCAGGAACAGCCATGCCGGGCCCAGTGACAGGCGCACCGCACTGATCAGTCGCGGCATCAGTTGTGGCCACACCAGTCGGGTGATGATCTGCCAGGTATTGGCGCCCAGCGTTTGCATCTTGATGATTTGTTCGGCGGGAATTTCCCGTGCTCGCTGTTGCAGGTCCCGGATCATGAAGGGGGTAATCCCGATAATGATCAGCATGACCTTGGCCAGTTCGCCCAGACCGAAAATAATGAACAACACCGGCAGGATCGCCATGGGTGGGACCAGCGAGAGGCCGGTTACCAGTGGCGAAAAGGTGGAACGCACCAGTGGAATAGTGCCATTGCCAATACCGACCACCACCGCTACCAGGGCACTAATGGCAACACCGATGCCGAGCCGTTGCAGGCTGGCTAGCGTATCGGCCCAAAGCAGATATTCACCACTGCGTTTGCTGGGTTCGAATGCCATGCGGTCGATGGCCTGAACAAAACTGTCCAGTGCGGGCAGCAGCTTGTCGTTGGGGTTCTCCGCCAGGCGTGCATCAGACGCCACCATGTAGGCGATCATCAGCAGCAGGAATGGCAGCAGCCCCAACGCCCAGCTCAAGGCGTTGCCGGGTCGGCGGTTGATCAGTTTCTTCATGATGAATCCCGGTGTGGTTTAACAGCCAGTTAGACGTCAGACGCCCGGCTTCAGACGTCTGACGCTTTTCTCTTACAGCGTTCCGTCGGCCGCCATGGCCATGTAGTCCGGGATGAAACGCAGCTGGATGTTGCTGTCGCTACCGAATACCCCGGCCGGGGTTTCGATGCCCACAAAACCCGCATCCGGTGCGCCTTCGCCGAGCAGGCCGTGCTCAAACGAGAACTCCGCGACTTTCTGCATGGTGTCTTTCAGCTCAGCACTGTTGACGAAGGCAACGGCCTCGCTGGGCTGATAGAACATGCGGGTGGAGGCCAGTTGCGCCTCATAGCCGGCCAGGTCGGTGCCAGAGGCTTTGGCCATGAAGGTACGGGCGGCCTTGCCTGCCTCGTTGTCGGCGGACATGGTGGCCATGATTTCGTACCAGGCACCGGTCAGTGCCTTGCCGAAGTCCGGGTTGGCGTTGAGGGTGTCGGTGTTGACTACCATCAGGTCGATGATTTCACCGGGAATCTCCGACGAGTCGAACACCTTGTGACTGTCAGGCATGGCCGTGATTTCGCTGAGCAGCGGGTTCCAGGTAGCGACCGCTGTGACATCGTCCGTGGTGAAGGCAGAAACCATATCGGCGTCTGAGGTGTTCACCACCGTCAGGTCTTTCTCGCTCAGGCCAACCGTATCGAGGGCACGGGCCAGCAGGTAATGGGAAACGGACAGCTCTACCAGGTTCACGTTCTGGCCCTTGATATCGGCCAGCTCGTCGGTGCCTTTCAGTACCACACCGTCGTTGCCGTTGGAGAAGTCCCCCACGATCAGGGCGGTGGAATCCACGCCGCCGGCAGCCGGAATGGTGAGGGCGTCCATGTTGGTCATGGCGCAGCCGTCATAGGCTCCGGCGGTGTACTGGTTGATGGATTCCACGTAGTCATTGATCTGCACCACGTCGATCTCGATGTCGTACTTGTCAGCCCATTTGTCGACGATTTTCTGCTGGGCACCGAAGTCCCAGGGCATCCAGCCCACATAGATGGACCAGCAAATGCTGAAGGAGTCTTTGGCCACGGCACTGGCCGGGGTCAGGACGGCAAACAGGGAAAGTGCTGCGGCGGCAGCGGTGTTGCGTACGGAACGGGTCATGTCAGACCTCCTTGGCTACGGACGGAGAGGAATCCAATGACACTGCTGTCATCGTGCTCTCCCGGGCTTTTGTCCCGCCGTGTAACCTTCTGCCAAGTCAGTCTGTGAAGGTCGCCAGCTCTCGGACCAAGCATCACCCTGAAGCAGGTGACCGGAACCCTAGCTGTCTATTGGTGCAAATTGTATTGAGTGCGTGATGGCAGCGTGGCCATTCGATTCCTCGACGGAATGTGGTGCAAGTGGGGTGCCAACCTTTTCATTGCCAAGGAATTCAGCGGGTTAGCTGTTGGGGCCTGGTGGGGTGGGCAGGTTTGAGGGGAAGGTGCGATTTAAAATGGGGCATTCGGGTTGGGAATGCCCCGTGTTGGTGCTTTATTCCGGGGTGGCGGCAAGGAAGTCCATCAGGGCCTCCCAGCTGGCCTGGTCGGCATGGGCGTCATAGCCCACCGGCATGTCAAAGCGTTCTGCTACTGCGTCGGCACCGGGGTTGGTAAAGCTGTGCTTCACGCCGGGAAAACTGAGCAGTTGCAGGTCGACGCCAGCGGCGGTCATCTCAGAGACAAAACCACTGACCTGCTCGGCAGGCACCATGGGATCGGCCTGACCGGTGGCCACCAGCACCCGGGCTTTGACCTCGCCGGCCTTGGCGGGCTGTTCTGTGCCGAGGCTGCCGTGGAAACTGGCGACACCCGCCAGGTCTGTGCCCCTGCGCGCCTGATGCAGAACCACCCCTCCGCCAAAACAGTAGCCAATGGCATACAGCCGTGCCGGATCGACCTGCTGTTGTTTAAGCATCAGGGTGCGGGCGGCCTGGAAACGTTGGTTCATCTTTTCAGGGTCCGCCATGGCGGCTTCCATGAAGGCCTTGGCGTCTTTAGGGTGGGTGGCCACCTTGCCGGTGCCATACATGTCGATCGCCAACGCAGCATAGCCCTGTTTGGCGAGCATGCGGGCACGGGCACGGGCGTAGTCGTTCAGCCCCCACCATTCGTGGATAACGATCACGCCTGCGGAGGGGTTTTTCTGTTTGTCGTTCAGGTACATCACCCCTGTGCCCAGATTGTCGGGGAGAGTGATTTGCGTTTCGATGATGTCCGCCTGCACGGTTTGCCCCAAGACCAATAGCACGAACCACAGCCCTAGCCGTTTCATTGCCTGTCCTCTTTCAAGATTAACAAAGTGGTTGAATCAGTTTTCCTGCCATACCCAGCGCAGGGGTTCGCCAAAATCATCGTAGACCAGCTTGCGACGTGGCCGGGGGGCCAGACGCTGGCGTTTTGGCTTGTGTTTTCTCGCTTCCTTGCGTGAATCAATGGTGGCTGCAACCTGGGTCAGGTCGGTGCGACGAGGCTCTTTGGGGCCGTTGAACAGCACCGTCTGGTGGCCCTTGCCGCTGATGGGGTCGGCACCACTGACGCCGGAGGCGACCTCCTGAATGGATCCACCTTCTGCCAGGAATCGTTGCATATCGCGTTCCAGGCGATGACGCTGTATTTCCTTGCTATTACGAACCTTCACGGGACTGATCCCAGGTTGTGAGTGGAATTATCCACCATATCAGGGTCCGCCGCAGGCGGCTACTGGCCCTCGGGTGGTTTGCCGAGTGCCTGGCGAATGGCGGTTTCCAGCTCTCCTCCGCGGGGTTGGGCAGAGGAGGGGAAGTGTGTGATGACGTCACCGTTGGCAGAAACCAGATACTTGTTGAAGTTCCAGCCCGGCGCTTGCGTGGCGGCATTGAGTACCTGGAACACGGCGTTGGCCTGATCGCCTTTCACCGAGCTGGTGGCGGCCATGGGGAAGGTGACACCGTAGTTGATGTAGCAAATGTCGGCGACGGCGGATTCGCTGCCCAGCTCCTGGTTAAAGTCGTTGGACGGAAAGCCGACGATCACCAGGCCATCTTCCTTGTAGGCCTTGTAAAGGGCTTCCAGCCCTTTGAATTGCCCGGTGTAGCCACATTGGCTGGCGGTATTGACGACCAGTGTGGTGCGGTTGCGGGTCATTTCGCACAGATCAAGCTGCTTGTCCGAGTGCAGCTTGCGCACCGTGACATCCAGTGCCGCGGCGCAGCTTTGCTCCGCGTGGCTGGCGGGGCTAAGCAGAAACAGGCTGAACAGGGCGGGGATCCATCGCATCATCATTGATCGTCTCCATTCGGGATGCACTGAGCTTCGCGGAATTCCAGTAAAGATAGCGCGAAGAGTTTCACATTATCGTGGCTTCAGGGCTTCGCCGTCGAAGTGGACGTCTTTGAGGCTATGACGCATGAAGGTGCGAATGTTGGCATGGTCGTCGCCTTCCGGGTTGCTCAGCACATGGTCGCGGAAGAAATGCCCAAAGCAGGCCAGGGTCTGCTCGTCGTTCAGGTTGTGCAGCTTGGCGAACGCGAAGATCTTGCAGGAGCCCTCATTGGTCCCTGCTTCATTGATCACCATGTCGTCACCGCTGCCATTGGTGAAGCGGGTCGGGGTGTAGTCATAGTGCTCGTCAATGGCGGCCTGGACCTGCTCAAATGCCACCACTTCAGGCATCAGGTTCAGGGCAAACAGCAGGGTTTCGACGGAATTGCTCATGGGGATTCCTGTTCCGGTTCAAAACGCAGAAGGGTAGCGCTATCCCCGGAACAGGGGAAGGCCGGCGGCGCCTTATTGGCCGGCGGCAGGGGCGGCAGGCAGGTTGCGGGCGCCCAGCGGATTACAGTTTTTCAGTACCACCCGGCCCTGCAGCATGTTGCCGCGGGAATACTCACGGAAGATGCATTCGTTGGTGGCAGGGTCGTAGTCCTCGATCCACAGGTTGTCATCTTTCCAGGTGGCATTGAGGTGGTAGTGTTCCTCAGGGATGGTGATGCTCATGGTGCCGCCAAAGCGCTTGACGAACACTTGCTGGAGCCAGAAATAGTAGGCGAGGGTGGAGACCAGCCAGATGATCACGGCGATGATGATGGCCGGCTTCCACTTGCCGGCGCGAGCGCCGATACCGACCAGGGCGGCGATGACCAGAGCGGCGACAAGAAACCAGTAGAGATACGTAATCATTTTTCATCCTTGTTGTCTGTAATGTCTCTGGCATCATAGCAATGATTTCGCGGGCAGATGTAAAAGCATGCAACAGTGGTGGGTGTATATGGTGCGTTGTGCCGACCAGTCCCTGTACACGGGGATCTGTACCGAACCCGCTCGCCGTTTCCATGAGCACAACCATAGCCCGAAAGGGGCTCGCTACACGCGGGTGCGACGTCCTGTGGTGCCGGTACTGCTGGTACCCGGCGGGGATCGCTCGTCGGCCTCGCAGCTGGAGGCGAGACTCAAACGGCTGAATCGGGCTGGCAAAGACCGCTTGCTGGCCGCGTTGCGTGAGGAGAAGCGTCGTGCCCCGCTGTCGATCTGGTTGGACGATGCCTGAATTCAACATGAATGGAGAACACAGTAATGACCTTGTGGCGTAGTGTGGTGCTGGTAATGCTGGTGGGTTGGTTGAGTGGCTGCGGGATCAACAATATCCCCACCTATGATGAGCAGGTAAAAGCGGCCTGGAGCCAGGTGGAAAACCAGTACCAGCGTCGTGCCGATCTGATTCCCAATCTGGTGAACACGGTCAAGGGCTATGCCAGTCATGAGCAGGAAGTGCTGGTGGATGTGACCCAGGCGCGGGCCAAGGTGGGGTCTATTCAGGTGGATGGCAACCTGCTGGACAACCCGGAAAAACTGCAGCAGTTTGAGCAGGCGCAACGCCAGCTTGGCTCTGCCTTGCAGCGCCTGATGGTGGTAGCAGAGCGTTATCCGGATCTGAAAGCCAACCAGAACTTCCTGGCGTTGCAGTCGCAGCTGGAGGGCACCGAGAACCGCATCAGTGTGGCTCGCCGGGACTATATTGCGGCGGTGCAGCAGTACAACACCGAGATTCGCACTTTCCCGGGCCGGCTGTGGCACAGCTTCCTGTACAGCGACATGGACATCCGTGAGACCTATGAGGCGACCTCGGAAGGGGCCGACCAGGCACCGGCGGTCAGCTTCGACTGATGCGCGTTTTCCTGTTTCTCAGTCTGCTGTTGGCGTCTCCCCTGTGGGCGGCGCCGACGTTCCCCGAGCTTAGCGGCCGTGTGGTCGATGAGGCAGGCCTGTTAACCCCGGCCCAGACGCAGAGCCTGACCCAGGCGCTGGCGGGGGCCGAGCAGAATACCTCGAATCAGGTGGTGGTGGTCACCCTGTCGGATCTGCAGGGCTATGACATCGCCGACTACGGTTATCAGCTGGGCCGTCACTGGGGCATCGGCAGCAAGGACAACGATAACGGTGTTCTGCTGATTGTGGCTCCCAACGACCGCAAGGTGCGTATCGAGGTGGGCTATGGCCTGGAAGGTTCGCTCACCGATGCGCTGGCCAGCGTGATCATCCAGCAGGAAATTCTGCCCGCCTTTCGTCAGGGGCAGTTTTATGGCGGCATCCAGGCTGGTGTCACGGCGATTCTGGCTGCCATCAAGGGTGAGTATGCCGGCACCCGGCAGCCACGACAGAAAGTGTCCGGGCTCAAGGCGCTGGGCATCCTGGCAGTGATGATCGTGTTGACCTTCCTGCTCTCCTTCGGGGGCGGTGGCGGCCGGGGTGGTCGCCGCGGTGGCTTCATGTTCCTGCCCATGCCCATGGGGGGAGGAGGTTTCGGCGGTGGTGGTTTTGGTGGCGGCGGCTTCGGCGGCGGCGGTGGTGGTTTCGGTGGCGGTGGCGCCTCCGGTGGCTGGTAAGGGAGACAGGTAGTGTTACTGGATAAAGCCGCCCAGGCGGCATTGGCCGAGGCCATCAACGAACAGGAAAAACGCACCGATGCCGAGCTGGTCACCGTGTTGGCCACGCAGGCAGATGATTACCGTTATGTCACTTTGTTGTGGGCGGCGCTGCTGTCTCTGCTGGTCCCTGCGGCGCTGCTGTTTTTGCCACACTGGCTGACCGCCTTTGAGGCGCTGCTGCTGCAATGGGGTATGCTGCTGGTGCTGGCGGTGCTGTTCCGCTGGAAGCCCCTGCAGTTCCGTTTGGTGCCGCGTCGCCTGCAGCATTTGCGGGCTGCCAGCCTGGCGCGGAACGCGTTTTTGCAACAAGGGTTGCATCGTACCCGGGATGCCACTGGCGTGCTGATTTTCGTCAGCGAAGCCGAACATTATGTGGAAATCCTGGCGGACCAGGGGATCGCCCAACATGTCGGTGATGACGAATGGCAGGCGATAGTGGATACCTTCATTTCCCGGGTCAAAGCCGGGCAGACGGCACAGGGCTTTCAGGAAACGGTAACGGCCTGCGGTGATAAGCTGGCTGCCCATGTACCCGCAACCCGCCAGAAGAACGAGCTGCCCAATCATCTTGTCATTCTCTAGACCATGATTCTTCAGGAGCAAGGCCGGGCGTCAGTGCCGTCCCGGCCAGGGCTTCCAGGTCACTGCAATATCAGGAATATGAGAAAACGGGATAATTGCGTCTTTTCCTGAATTCGGGTAACAACATTAGGGTCTGTTAAGGAGCACGAATAACGATAACCGCCTTCCCGCCCTCTGTGGTGGATGCGGCGGACGTCATCTCAAAGCAGCCAGGCTGTCGCTTTGAAGGCGCAAGGAGAGAGACGATGAAACTGTTCCGCGAAAAAAGCAGCGCCACTAGTGCGCCAACGCCCCCGGTATTGATTACCGAATCCACCGATATTGAACGCCTAAAACACATTGCTCGAAATACTGCTGCATTCGATTTGGGTGTGCAGTCTGTGGAGTGGGAGCGGGAAACGAGTGGTGCTGCGGATTGCCTGAGACTGCGGCTCAGCGACGACTTCTATTTCGTTATCCGGCCCTGAGACTGCGGGCAATCCAGGTTCGTCGTCAACGGCGCGCCAGAGGGAGGAAGATCCTCCCCTCTGGCCGCTTGTCCGGTTCAGGCGTTAGCCCTGGCTCCGCTCGCGTTGCCTTTAACGCCCTCGCTTTTGTCGTGCCTGAGCTCATAAACTCATGGACACATGTCGGTACCGTTGGTTTCGATAGCACCGGTGATGGTGTAGGTGCTGACGATATAGCAGCGGGCGATATTGGCGGTATTACCGGTGCCCGAAAGGTTGGTGATGGTGACGCCTCCGGCAAGCAGGTAGGTATGGATATCTGTGGTTAGAATGGTCCCCGAAAGGAACAGGGTGTTGTCGGAAAAGTCGATATAGCTGTTGTTGTCGGTAAAGGCGAGCGCCTGCCCCGTGCTGCCATTGGCCACGACCGTGGCGTTGTTGTTGCGGATGGAAATATGGTGGCTGTTCTTTATCAGAAAGAGCGCAGCGGTGCTGGCAGAGACCTGTGAGTGCAACACATTGTCGTGGATCTGAACATTGGACACGTTATCCATTTGGGCGATCACAACGGAGCCGCTTCGGCTGATGCTCGCCTGGACGCCCACCAGGCTGCTGTTGTTGGCCATCTCAAAAAAACGGTTGGGGCCGCCGCTGCCATTTTCGCCTTCGCCGGTAATGCTGGCGGATGGTGTCGTGAGGTTGACGATTTTCCCCGAGGGGGTTTTGGCCAATAGTGTCGATTTCCCCAGAATGTCCTGACCGTCCTGCAGTACCGCGAGCTGATTGATGTCGGTGTAGTCCCCATTGAGAATGACGGCCGTGTTGGCCCCGGCGGCATTGATCGCGGTGGCCAAATCTGTGCCATTGCTGATGCTGGTGCTGTCTAGCACCGTAATGCGTTTGCCTTCGGCTGTTTCGGTGATGTGCTCTGTTCGACCGTAGGCCCCGGCCTGGCTGACCACATCCACATCACGAATCACCGGGTCGGTCATTCTGCGTTCCATGGGCGTTGGCTGCCTGCTGCCGCGCTCTGGCCCTCCGAGGGGGATGCTCAGTCGAACCAGCCCAAACGTCTGGCTGCCACGGGGATCATCGTGCTGGTGCTCCAGTCCCAGGGATAACCGCGCCCCTTGCCCTAAAAACGGGATGTCATTGAAATTCATGTCCAGCCGGGTGCGCGGCCCCTCTATCGTCTCTGCCTTGCTGTCAGTGAAACGATAGCCACCCGCATATAGCCGTAGTTGGTGGGCAGCATCGCGCTTGAATAGCGGGAGTCGCCAGCCTATCTCTGCATCGAAGCCACTCATGCTGCGTTCTTCACCGGCACGATAGGTGAAACCGGTACCAGTGAATTGCGTGACGCTGGCGCTGTCCGCTTCGTGCTCGGTGGTGCCGACAGGAATATAGCCATTGGCCCGGACGTCCCAGTTCAGGGACAGGGCTTCCACGCCGAATGTGGCCTGGTTGAAGTGGTTGTCGCCGGGAGTTCTGCGACGGTCGAAATAGCCGTAGCCACCCAGGTTCCAGCCCGTGTCCAGCATGTGCCGCAGGCCCAGGCCCGCATTGCCTTCGAGGCTGTCCTGATTATCGAAGCGTCCACGCAGATTGGCGAACAGGAGGGTGTCGTTGTTCTGCCATACAGGAAAGAACAGATCGGCTTCGCCGAGACTGCGATCGGTGCCGGGTTTGCCTTCCACCCCGATTCTGGGACTCCATTTGTTCTGTGTGACGGGCGTTTGCGCGCTGGCAGTCGTTGTGAGGGTGAGCACAGTGGCAGGCAGGATACAGATCAGAAACCGATTCATTCTTTCCCCCAGCATCAGACACGCGGATTGCTCTCAAAGGATTGCGTGTGCGATGGCGTTATTGTTGGGCAGGCGGCGGCTGCGCAGATGTTGCCCGGTGGACTTTGCCAAGCTCAAGGCGAAGACCAATTCCTAACGAGGTTTGGCCAAGGCCGAAAGACTTGAAGATTGTTGGCTGCCAGACCACGCCAGACACCCGTCTTTGACGGACTTGTCCTGAAACCGGGATTGGCATCCATTGGGGGGGAAGGAAAAACATACAACAGCACTGTGACAGGTGTCCAGTTCGCACCGTGCTGCTGTCCTGTATTTACAGCGCGACAAACTGAGGGGGAGGAAGGGGCCCATGCAGCAGTGGCCAGAGAAGGTGGGATCGCTACTCGCCCAGCCACTTATACATCACCAGCGCATCCACATACCCCTGTGTTGGATGAAGGAATGCGCTGGGCAAAGTGCCGACGGTGTCGAAGCCGAGCTTGTTCCAGAGTCTTACAGCGCCTTGGTTGCTGGACGCTACAAAATTAAATTGCATGGCTTTATACCCTAGCTGTCGTGCAAGGGTTTGCGAATGCTCACACATGGCAGTGGCAAGACCTTTTCCTCTTGCAGCGGAAGACACCATATAGCCGCAATTACAGACATGCTGACCCGGTCCTGCTTGATTGGTCTTGATGTAATAAGTGCCCAGAATTCTCCCATCGTCCTCGAACACGAAGGTCTTGCGTGGTGCCGCCAGCCAAAGCTCCCGGGCCTCGTCTTTGGTGATGTCTCGAGGGTACGCGTAGGTCTCTCCCGCTGCGGCGATCTCGCAGAAAATGGGCCAGATGTCATCAAAATCTTCCGCAGAAGCTTCTCGGATGCGCATGAGTACTCTATTAGGTTTGGACTGGCGGATGGCCGTGACAGGGGGCGGTTCAAGCACAAGTAAAACAAAAAGGGCTGGAGATCACTCTCCAGCCCTTTTTCATCGTTTGGTAGCAAGGGGCGGACTTGAACCGCCGACCCCAGCATTATGAGTGCTGTGCTCTAACCAGCTGAGCTACCTTGCCATTCGAGGCCGCGAATTCTCCGTGAGGCAGGTGCGGGTGTCAAGCCTTCCCGGTGGCGGCTGCACAATGTTTAGACAGTTGCTGGCAAGCGGGAGGAAATTCTGCCATAGTGGCACTTTAAACGATAATGATTCTTGTTTATTATCCGTTAAATACTTGACCAAAACGGTCGGGATTATTAGTCTCTTTCGTTAAATACACGCAAAAAAGGTGTGGATATGCGTCTAACCACAAAAGGCCGCTATGCCGTGACCGCCATGCTGGATCTGTCATTGCACGCTGCCGCCGGCCCGGTGTCACTGGCGGACATTTCCGAGCGTCAGGGTATATCCATTTCTTACCTGGAGCAGTTGTTTGCCAAGCTGCGCCGCAATGGATTGGTCAGCAGTGTGCGCGGTCCCGGTGGCGGCTATCAGCTGAGCCGCTCCAGTGAGGATATTGATGTGGCTGCCGTTATTGCTGCGGTGGACGAGTCCGTGGATGCGACCCGTTGCGGTGGCAACGGTGATTGCCAGGAAGGCGATACCTGTTTGACCCACCACCTCTGGTGCGATCTGTCAGACCAGATCCAGGCTTTCCTGACCGGTATTTCACTGGGTGAGCTGGTGGCTCGCCAGGAAGTGCGGCAGATTTCCATGCGTCAGGATCGACAGCAGCAGCGCTTGCCCGTCAGTAGTCTATAATTCGCGCCTCACAGCCAACCATTCCTTGTAGTCAGCCATGAGCCAAGCCGTTTATCTGGACTACGCGGCAACCACCCCGGTCGATCCGGCGGTGGTTGACGTGATGGTCCGCCATCTCGGTCCTGAAGGGACTTTTGCCAACCCCGCGTCTCGAAGCCACCTGTACGGTTGGCTGGCAGAAGAGGCTGTGGAAAACGCCCGTCGCCAGGTCGCCGATCTTCTTAATGCCGACCCCCGTGAGGTGGTGTGGACCAGTGGTGCCACTGAGGCCAATAACCTGGCCATCAAGGGGGTGATCGATGCCCCTGGTGGTGGCCATGTGATTACCTCTGCTACCGAACACAAGGCGGTTCTCGACGCCTGCCAGTGGCTGGAGCAGCAGGGGCATCCTGTGAGTTACCTCAAGCCGTCCAGCGATGGTCGGGTGTCGGTCGATGCGGTGCGTGAGGCGATGCGCGAAGACACGGTGCTGGTGTCGGTGATGCATGCCAACAACGAGACCGGGGTGATCAACGATGTCGCGGCAATAGGCGCGCTGTGCCGGGAGAAGGGGGTGTTGTTCCATACCGATGCCGCCCAAACTGTTGGCAAGTTGCCCTTGGATGTCCGCGCATTGCCGGTGGATCTGGTGTCTGTGTGTGCGCACAAGATTTATGGTCCCAAGGGTATTGGCGCCCTCTATGTGCGCCGCTCTCCTGACGTTAGGGTGATGGCCCAGATCCACGGTGGTGGCCATGAGCGCGGCATGCGTTCTGGCACCCTGGCGACTCATCAGATTGTGGGTATGGGCGAGGCGTTTGCGTTGGCTGGCCGTTTGATGACGGAAGAGGGGCCACGCATTGCTGCATTGCGTGACCAGCTGTGGGAGGGTATTGCTGGATTGCCGGGCCTCAGCATCAACGGTGCCGGAGCGCCGCGTCTGCCTGGCCATCTGAATGTGGCCTTTGCGGGTGTGGATGGCGAAATGTTGATGACCGCCCTGAATCAGGTGGCGGTGTCTTCTGGCTCGGCGTGTACCTCGGCATCTCTGGAGCCTTCCTATGTTCTCAAGGCGATGGGCATTGCGGATGCCTTGGCCCATGGTTCCATCCGCTTTTCAGTCGGGCGTTTTACCACAGAAGAGGATATCCAGCGGGCCGTGGCCAATGTGCTGGAGGCAGTGGGGCGCCTGCGGCAGGTGGCGTAAGCGACCTGCCATCACACAATGTGACCCTGATTGTCACCCCTGCGTGACGGGGGTCTCTTTTCCAGGCTGGGCGGTGTGATTGTCGGGCCGAATGGTAGCCATTTGGGTATGCGTTTTGCTGGATATAGGTATTAACCGGCAAACAGGGTGGCTGTCATGCACGGGGCTATCGTATCCAATTTCAAGCGTTACCTGGACGAGTTTCTCGGGGAAGGGACCTGGGGAGAGGTGATCAACGACGCAGGGCTAAAAGGGAAAACCTATCTTCCTGTTGCGCTGTACCCCGATGGTGAAATGGAGGCGTTGTTGGCGGCAGCGGAAAGGGCAACCGGGCTGCGCCGTGATGATCTGTTGGCAGACTTCGGGGAATGGGTTATCGCCCCCATGATGCAAATGTATCAGGCGGCCATTCCTGCCGGCGCCAATGCCATCGATTTTCTGCTCAATCTTCAGCAAACCCACGAACGTATCGTGCACATGAAAGACCCTTCCGCCAGTGCGCCGGCCATTGTGGTCAATCGCTGTGGTAGCGATCTGGTGGAAATTCGTTATGCCTCGCAGCGCAATATGGGGGCGATGGTGCCCGGGGCGGTGAAGGGCGTGGCGGCCTGGTTTGAGGAGGAAGCCGCATTGCTGGCCTGTGAACCTGGGGACGGGGAGGAAGTACGCTTCGTGTTCCAGTTCAGCGAGGCGCACTCCAGCGCCCGCCAGGCGGTATAAACGTTAACGTTCAATCCACCCCGGAGAGGATTTAGCCGTCAAGTTGCTCGGCCTGATGACGGATCTTGGCCACCATGGCGCGCAGGCCGTTGCCACGGGTGGGGCTGAGATGACTAAGCAGGTCGATGCGGTCGAAGAAGCCGTCCATGTCGTATTGCTGAATGGCCTTGGGGGCTTGACGGTTGAGCGCCGAGAGCACAATGGCGGCCAGGCCTTTCACGATCAGCGCATCGGAATCGACCGCCAGATACAGCTTGCCGGCGTCGCTGTCGTAGTCGGTTTCCAGCCACACCTGGCTTTGGCAGCCGCGCACAAAACGGTCTTCAGTTTTTAGTTCGTCGGGCAGGCCGGGAAGTTGCTTGCCCAGGTCAATGATATAGCGGTAACGCTCTTCCCAGTCGTCAAGAAATTCCAGATCTTCGGCAATGTCGTCAGCGGTGATATCACTGCCGAGGGTGATGCTGCGGATATCAAAAGACACGTTGTTGAGCTCCGTGGTCTGACGCCGTTAGTCCGGCGTCTGGCGCAAGAATGAGAAGGGGGCGCCAGGCTTTCTTCAAAAAATGCCCAGTTCCAGTTGGGCTTCTTCGCTGATCATGTCGCGGCTCCAGGGGGGATCAAATACCAGGGCCACTTCCACCTTGTCCACATTGGGGACCTTGCCAAGACGGTCTTCCACGTCCCCGACCAGTACGGGGCCCATACCACAGTTGGGTGCGGTGAGGGTCATGCGGATTTGTACCACGTTCTGGCCATCCCGCTGGATCACATCGCAGCCGTAGACCAGCCCCAGTTCCTTGATGCTGACCGGAATCTCCGGGTCGAAGATGGTTTGCAGGGTATTGTCCAGGTCGTCCTGACGCACGCTGCCGTCTTCGTTGGCGGGCGCAAAATTCAGCTCCAGCGGTTCCTGGCCGATAGCATCGGCATCGGTGCCATCAATGCGGGCCATGTTGCCGTTGATGGTCACGGTATAGGTGCCGCCCAACGCCTGGCGCAGGTTGACGAAGCTGTTTTTGGGGATGGTAATGCGGGTGCCATCCGGGACTTTGCGGGCCGGGACATCACGTTGAACGATGACCGTGCGTTGTTCCTGTGACTTGTTTGTTTCAAACAAGGGTCAGACCTCGTCGACAGTAAAGCTTTCGCCGCAGCCACATTCGCCGGTGGCATTGGGATTGCGAAACTTGAACAGGCTGTTGACGCCCTCGGTGACGTAGTCGATGACGAGGCCATTGAGCATGGGCAGCCACTTTTCCGGCACGTACAGGTTGACCCCGTCAATCTGGAAGAGTGTGTCGCCGTCGTTGGCGTCTTCAACGAAGTCCAGCACATACATGAAACCGGAGCAGCCGGACTCGTCCAGATCCAGACGGATGCCGGCGGCATTGGCGCGGGCTATTTCACGCAGCGCCTGTTTGTTGGCAGCGTCGGTCAGGTGGAGCGTGATCTGACCGGGGGTAAAGGTCTGAACCGTCATGGGTGTTACCTACCTTGCGTAATGCATGGTTGAGCTTCCGTAGGAGCGTCGCTGGCGGCGCGATAAACTGCGCTTGCTGATCGCGCCGCCAGCGACGCTCCTACAGTGAAGGTGGGTGCCAGGGTTAGAGAAAGGTTTTCACCTTCTCAAGCGCCGCAAACAGGCGGTCCACCTCATCAAGCGTATTATAGATCGAGAACGAGGCCCGCACAGTGCCGGGAATACCGAGGCTGTCCATCAGCGGCATGGTGCAGTGGTGCCCGGTACGGACGGCGACGCCTTGTTTGTCCAGCAGCATGCCCACATCTGCCGGGTGGCCACCGTCCAGCAGGAACGACAGCACACTTACTTTACTGGCGGCGGTGCCAATGATTTTCAAGCCATCAAAGGCGTTTGCGTGTTCGGTGGCGTGGGCCAGCAAGGCGTTTTCGTGAGCTTCCAGTGCGGCACGGTCCTGGCGGTTGAGCCACTTGATCGCCGCGGCCAAGCCGATAGCGCCAGCAATATTCGGGGTGCCCGCCTCGAATTTGTAGGGTAGCTGATTCCAGGTGCTTTTCTCGAAGGTGACCACTTCGATCATCTCGCCGCCGGTCTGGTAGGGCGGCATGGCGTCCAGCAGCTCGCGGCGGCCGTACAGCACGCCAATGCCGGTGGGGCCAAACAGCTTGTGACCGGAGAAGGCGTAGAAATCGGCCCCCAGATCTTGCACATCGACCGGGAAGTGGGCCACTGCCTGGGCGCCATCTACCAGGGTGATGGCGCCTGCGGCTTTTGCCTTGGCTACCATGTGTTTCACCGGGTTCAGCGTGCCCAGTGCATTGCTGGCATGGCCGATGGCCACGATTTTGGTCTTGTCGCTGAGCAGTGAATCAAAGGCGTCCAGATCCAGGCTGCAGTCGTCGTGTAGCGGGATCACCTTGAGGGTGGCGCCTGTGGCCAGGCAGGCCTGCTGCCAGGGCACAATGTTGGCGTGGTGTTCGCTGGTGCTGATCAGCACTTCGTCACCGGGCTGTAGCTGCTCGCGGGCCACACACTGGGCAACGATGTTGATGGACTCGGTGGTGCCTTTGGTCCAGAGGATCTCTTCGCGACTGGCGTTAAGGAAATCCGCCACGGTCTGGCGCGCACCTTCGAACTGGCCGGTGGCCTCGTCACTCAGGTAATGGGCGCCCCGGTGCACATTGGAGTTCACCCCGCGATAGTAGTTCTGCAGGGCGTCGAGCACTGCCACCGGCTTCTGGGTGGTGGCGCCATTGTCCAGATAGACCAGCGGTTTGCCGTTGACCTGCTGGTCCAGAATCGGGAACTGGGCGCGCAGGGCGTGGATATCCAGTGCCTTGGCGGTCACGCGGCATCAGCTCCCGCCGGGCTGGCCTGGGTCAGCTCGGCTTCCAGCCACGGGGTGGCCCACTCGGCCACTTTTTCGTGGGGCAGGGCCATCAACAGTTCGTTGACGAAACCCAGGCTCAGCATGCGCTTGGCTTCGGCAGCGGCGATGCCCCGGGATTGCAGGTAGAACTGCTGCATGGCATCGAGCTGGCCGACGGTGGTGCCGTGGGCACATTTCACATCGTCGTTGTAGATTTCCAGCTCCGGCTTGGTGTTAATTTCCGCCCCGGCGTTGAGTAGCAGGTTCTTGTTGGACAGTTCGGCGTTGGTGCCGCTGGCACCCGGATGAATATGGATGCGACCGTTGAATACGGCCTTGCCGCTTTCACCTGCCAGACCTTTGAAGTTCTGGTCGGACTCGCAGTTGGGCACGGCGTGTTCCACGCACATCTGGTTGTCCACGTGGCCCTTGTTGCGGACCACGAAGATGCCCTTCATGTTCAGCTCGGCACCACTCTTGTTCACCAGTGCGTGCACGTCGTTGCGGCGCAGACGGTTACCGGTCATCAGCTGATAGCTGTCCACGGTGCTGACGCCCTGCTGATCAATGACCAGGGTGCCGATGTGCAGGGTGGAAGCATGCTCACCCTGAAGGCGGTAATGGGTCAGTTTGGCATTGTCAGCCGTGATCAGGGCGGTCACGGCATTGGTCAGTGCCTGACCCTCGGCGTGGTAGTGCTCGATAACGGTGGCTTCGGCACCGGTGTTGAGCTTGACGATCACGCGGGGGTTGCAGTGTGCCGGCGCATCGCTGGCGGACTGGATCTGCACATGGATGGGCTGCGCAACGCGGGTGTTGGCGGCGACTTCCAGGACCACGGCGCGTGCCACTGCACTGTTGTACAGGGCAAACGGGGTTTCCAGGCCGTTCACCTCGGGGCTTTCGTGATGCAGGCTGACACCGTCGGGCAGGGTGCTGCCGGTCAGGGCGCCATTGGTAATGGAGACCACGCACTCACTCAGCGCCGGTAGCGGCTGGGCAATGTCGCCAGCGGCGACGCCATTAAGGTGGCCATCGGCCAGTGCTTGCAGCGAGGTGTATTTCCAGCGTTCGGATTTGCGCTGCGGGAAGCTGGCGCCTTCGAGGGCATCCAGCACCACACCTTCGCTGCCGTTGCGACGGGCGTTTGCCAGCGCCTGGGTTTTCAGTTCCAGCGCCAGTTCATTGGCGGAGACGGTCATGCGGACTCCTCTTCTCCGGTGAGCCAGCCATAGCCTTTCTGTTCCAGTTCCAGGGCCAGTTCCTTGCCACCGGACTTGATGATCTGGCCGTTGTACAGCACGTGTACGAAGTCCGGGACGATGTAGTCCAGCAGGCGCTGATAGTGGGTAACCAGCACGATGCCGCGTTCCGGGCTGCGCAGGGAGTTGACGCCTTTGGCGACCACCTGCAGCGCGTCGATGTCGAGGCCGGAGTCGGTCTCGTCAAGCAGCGCCAGCTTGGGCTCCATCAGCATCATCTGCATGATTTCGTTGCGTTTCTTTTCGCCGCCGGAAAAGCCTTCGTTAACCCCTCGCTTGAGGAAGCTGGCGTCCAGGTTGACCTGTTTGCAAGCGGCACGAGCCTGGCGAAGCAGGGTCACGGAGTCCCACTCTTCCTTGCCCTGGGCGCCACGCACGGATTCCAGGGCGGCCTTGAGGAATTCCATATTGGAGACCCCGGGGATCTCGACCGGGTATTGGAAGGCCAGGAACAGACCGGCCTGGGCGCGTTCTTCCGGCTCCATCTCCGCCAGGCTGTTGCCTTCGAACAGGGCTTCGCCACCGGTGATCTCGTAATTGTCACGGCCTGACAGCACATTGGCGAGGGTAGACTTGCCGGAGCCATTGGGGCCCATGATGGCGTGGACCTCGCCCGGATTAACGGTCAGGTTCAGGCCTTTAAGAATCGGCTTGTCCGCCACGGAGGCGTGCAGATCACGAATTTCCAGCATGTTTCGATGCGCCTTTCGGTTGGGCCGGGTTTCCCGGCTCCGGGTTGATTCAGGGTTCTGTGGGAGCTTGCCTGCAGACGATTTGGCCTTGGCCAATGCAGTTTCGCTTACAGGCAAGCTCCTACGGCGTATTAGTGTCGGGGGCTTAGCCCACTGCGCCTTCCAGGCTGACTTCAAGCAGCTTGCCGGCTTCTACCGCAAACTCCATGGGCAGTTCCTTGAAGACTTCCTTGCAGAAGCCATTCACGATCATGGAGACTGCTTTTTCCGGGTCGATACCGCGTTGGCGACACAGGAACATCTGGTCATCACTCACCTTGGAGGTGGTGGCCTCGTGTTCGATGGTGGCCGTGGGGTTTTTCGACTCGATATAGGGGAAGGTGTGTGCGCCACACTGATCGCCCAGCAGCAAGGAATCGCACTGGGTGAAGTTGCGGGCGTTGTCCGCACGGGGGCTGATGCGCACCAGGCCCCGGTAGGCGTTCTGGCTGCGCGAGGCAGAGATGCCCTTGGAGATGATGGTGCTCTTGGTGTTCTTGCCCAGGTGGATCATTTTGGTGCCGGTGTCCGCCTGCTGCATGTGGCGGGTCAGGGCCACGGAGTAGAACTCGCCGATGCTGTTGTCGCCACGCAGGATAACGGAAGGGTACTTCCAGGTGATGGCAGAGCCGGTTTCCACCTGGGTCCAGCTGATCTTGCTGTTGTCGTGGGCCACACCGCGCTTGGTCACGAAGTTGTAGATGCCGCCCTTGCCATTTTCATCGCCGGGGTACCAGTTCTGCACGGTGGAGTATTTGATCTCGGCACCGGGCAGGGCAACCAGTTCCACTACGGCTGCGTGCAGCTGGTTTTCGTCTCGCTGGGGGGCGGTGCAGCCTTCCAGGTAGCTCACATAGCTGCCTTCGTCGGCAATGATCAGCGTACGTTCGAACTGGCCGGTGTTGGCTTCGTTGATGCGGAAGTAGGTAGACAGCTCCATGGGGCAGCGTACGCCTTTGGGGATGTACACAAAGGAGCCGTCGGAGAACACCGCACTGTTCAGGGCAGCATAGAAATTGTCGCCCTGGGGAACCACAGAGCCCAAATACTTCTTCACCAGCTCCGGGTGTTCCTTGATAGCTTCGGAAATGGAGCAAAAGATCACCCCGGCCTCGGCCAGCTTCTCTTTGAAGGTGGTGAATACCGAGGAGGAATCGAATACCACGTCCACAGCAACCCCGGCCAGCATTTCCTGCTCATGCAGAGGAATGCCAAGTTTTTCATAAGTGGCAAGCAGCTCAGGATCCACTTCGTCCAGGCTCTTCGGGGCGTCATCCAGGCTTTTCGGCTTGGAGTAGTAGGACACCTCGTTGAAATCGATGGGCGGGTGCTTCAGGTGTGCCCAGCTCGGGGAGGGCATTTCCTGCCATTTGCGGTAGCTGTCCAGCCGCCATTCCAGCATCCATTCCGGCTCGCCTTTCTTGGCAGACAGAAAGCGGATGACATCCTCGCTCAGGCCCGGGGGCAGGGTCTCGGTGTCCACCTGGGTGGTGAAACCGGCCTCGTAATTGGAGCGAATCAGCTTGTCCAGTTCGGCTTGGCTCATAGATCAGCGCCTGCGGTCCAGAAGTGTAAGTGAATACCAGAGTAATTTAGTCGGGTATTATACGCCTTTCGCGGGCGCTGTCGAATGGAGGCGGGGCTGAAAGGCCGTGGCCCGGTGACGGCGGGGCGGTGCGTGTCCGACGGGCGGCAACGGTATCATAATTCGCCCTGCTTGCGTATAATCCGCCGGTTCCAGGGGGTTGCTGCGTGGGCTGCTTTGCCAGTCTGCCGATCACCCCTGTCATTGCCCCGGGGAGCCGTTTGGGTTTCCGAGGACCATTTAACGCAAATCTGGAGTGAACAGACTGATGGCTGTTGAGCGCACCCTCTCTATCATCAAGCCTGATGCCGTGGCCAAGAACGTAATCGGCGACATCGTTGCCCGTTTCGAAAAGGCTGACCTGAAAGTGGTTGCCATGAAAATGGTACACCTGAGCGACGAGCAGGCGGGCGGTTTCTACGCCGAGCACAAGGAGCGCCCGTTCTTCAAGGATCTGGTGTCCTTCATGACCAGCGGCCCTGTGGTTGTTCAGGTTCTGGAAGGCGAAGACGCTGTAACCAAGAATCGTGACCTGATGGGCGCTACCAACCCGGCAGACGCTGCGGCTGGAACCATTCGCGCTGATTTCGCTCAGACCATTGACGAGAACGCGGTACACGGCTCTGACTCTACCGAGTCTGCCGCCCGTGAAGTGGCCTACTTCTTCTCCGACGAAGAACTGTGCCCGCGCACCCGCTAATTTCAGCGGTGTAGCTCTGTCTGCCACGGCCCCGGCCGTGGCAGACTTGTATACAGGCACTGGAAATTGCCTGACTGGAGAATGCCATGACTGTCCAACAGAAAGTCAATCTGCTCGGTCTTGATCGCCCGCAAATGGAAGAGTTCTTCCTGAATATGGGTGAGAAGAAGTTTCGTGCCCAGCAGGTGCTGAAATGGATCCACCACCATCAGGCGGATTCCTTCGAGCAAATGACCGATGTGGGCAAGGCGTTGCGCCAGAAACTCGCTGAGGTCGCCGAAATTCGCGGCCCGGAAGTGAGCCACGAAAGCATCAGCCGTGATGGCACCCGCAAGTGGGTGTTTGCACTGGACAACGGCGGTGCCGTGGAAACCGTTTTCATTCCCGATGGTCGTCGCGGCACCCTGTGCGTATCGTCCCAGGTGGGCTGTGCCGTGGATTGCAGCTTCTGCTCCACGGGCAAGCAGGGCTTTCAGCGAGACATGACCAGCGCCGAGATTATCGGTCAGGTGTGGCAGGCCGCCCGTTCTTTCGGCCCGCGTCGTAACCTGGGTGAGCACCCCATTACCAATGTGGTGATGATGGGCATGGGTGAACCGCTGCTGAATTACGACCGCGTGCTGACCGCCATGCGCATCATGAAGGATGACCTTGGTTACGGCATCGGCAAGAAACGCATTACCCTGTCTACCTCCGGGGTGATTCCGAAGATGGACCAACTCAGTCAGGATCTGGATGTGGCGCTGGCGGTAAGCCTGCACGCCCCCAATGATGAGCTGCGTAACGAACTGGTACCGCTGAATCGCAAGTATCCGCTCAAGGAGCTGATGGCGGCCTGCAAGCGTTACACCAAGAACATTTCCCACAAGCACAACACCATTACCATGGAATACGTGATGCTCCGGGATGTGAACGACAAACCGGAACATGCCCGCCAGTTGGTTAAACTGCTTAACGGTATTCCGGTGAAGGTGAATCTGATTCCTTTTAACCCGTTCCCGCATGCCGGGTACGAGCGTTCACGCAAGAGCGATATTCTGGAATTCCATAAGTATCTGAATGACAATGGATTGTTGACGACGGTACGGACGACTCGTGGCGATGATATTGATGCCGCCTGTGGTCAGCTGGTGGGGCAGGTGCAAGACCGGACCCGGCGCAGTGAGCGCTGGAAAGAATCCATATTTCACCGCTCCGAAAACTCGGATAACAATACAGCGCAAGCCTAATGACTCTCTATCTTCGTGGTTTTGCGGGTCTGCTTCTGGCAGGCCTTTTGAACACCGGTTGTGTAACGGTGGAAACGGGCAAGCAGGATGTCAACATTGACGAAGCGGTGACCAGTCGGGTGGCCGCGGGTTTTCAGTATCTTCAACAAGGCAACCCCGCTGAGGCGCGCCGGCACTTCTCCCGGGCGATAGATCTTGATGACGACAGTGCGATCGCACATAACGCCATGGGGTTGCTGTACAAGTATGAACAGGATCCTGAGCGGGAAGAATACCACTATAAAAAAGCGCTCAGTGCCAATCGCAAATATTCACCGACATTGAATAATTACGGCACGTTGTTGTTTTCCCGCGGTGAGTTCAAGGATGCACTCGACAAGTTCGAGAAGGCTGCCAATGATCCCGGTTACGATGGCCGAGCCAGTGCCTGGGAGAACATGGGGCGCTGTTATCGTGAATTGGGCCGTGATGAGGAAGCGCAACAGGCCTTCATCAAGGCGATTCGCCTGAACCCTCGTGCCGTGGTGCCTAATCTGGAGCTGGCTGACCTTTATTACAGTGAAGGGAATGCCCGTTTGGCCTGGGATTACTACAAGCAGTATCTGCAGCGGACCAACCGTCAGACGGCCCGATCGTTGTGGCTGGGCATTCAGCTTGCCAGTGCCCGCGGCCTCAAGGATCAGCAATCCAGCTACGAGCTGGCGCTTGAAAACCTCTATCGCCGCTCACCGGAGTATCGTGAGTGGCAGAACTGGAAGCAAGCCAAAGCGGAGGGTGAACAATGAGCGAAGACATGGTTGTGCTTCCTGGTGAACGTTGCCGCAAGGCTCGCGAAGCCATGGGCTGGACTACGGCGGAAGCCGCCAAGCGCATGCATCTTTCGCAGACTTATCTGCTGGCGCTGGAGGCGGATGATTACGAGCGTCTTCCAGAGGCAACTTTTGTTAAGGGTTACCTGAAAAACTATGCTCGTCTGTTGGGGTTGCCGGCAGATGAGGTGGCCAATACCTTCCAGCAAATGATTAACGAAGATGCTTTCAACAAGCCGCTGGAGTTGCCATCCATGCCTCGCAAGCCGGCGTTGCTGGCGCGGCCCTGGGTCTGGCTTGTGCTGCTGTTGATGGTGATTGTGGCCGGCCTGCTTGCCTGGCCGGAAGGTGCGGATGATGTAGTGCCACCTGAGCCAACGGCTCTGCAGGAAACGGCGGAATCCTCGTCACTGGATCTGGATGCGGATGGCGATAGCCTGCAGGGTGTGGACAGCAGCAATGCCGGTGCTGGCGATACGAATCCTGATCTTGGCGAGGCGCTTTCTCCGGTTGATGACACCGAGGAAGGGGCACAGCCTGAGCCCGAGGCAGAAACCGAGGCGGTAGACGATTCCATGCTGGCCGAGAGCGGCCTCGATCGCCTGATTCTGGCCTTTTCGACCAATTGTTGGGTGCAAATCAAGGACGCGTCCGGGCGCACCCTGAGACAGGGTGAGCAGCTGGGAGGTGGGACCTTGCAGCTGGATGGCCAGGCGCCGTTCAACGTGACGCTGGGCAATGCCGGCGCCGTTTCGGATATGTACCTCAATGGCGAGGCTGTCACCTTGCCGACGGATTCACCCGGTAAGGTTGTCCGCATCACTCTTCCCTGATTCGCGAGACCAGGAAACATCATGGAACCCGAAGTCAAAATTGAGCGCCGCAAGACCCGGCAGATTTTTGTCGGCAAGGTGCCGGTAGGTGGTGACGCCCCCATCTCTGTGCAAAGCATGACCAATACCGAAACCTGTGACGTGGACGCCACGGTTGGCCAGATTCGTCGGCTGCAGGATGCGGGGGTGGACATTGTCAGGGTATCCGTGCCCAGTATGGAAGCGGCCGACGCCTTTGGTAAAATTCGTGCACAAGTGGATGTGCCGCTGGTGGCGGATATCCACTACGACTACAAAATCGCATTGGCAGTGGCAGAAAAGGGGGTCGACTGCCTGCGCATCAACCCGGGTAATATTGGCCGGGAAGACCGTATCAAGGCCGTGATTCAGTGTGCCAAGGACAAGGGGTTACCGATCCGTATTGGTGTGAATGCGGGCTCACTGGAAAAAGAGCTTCAGCGCAAGTATGGCGAGCCTACTTCGGATGCCCTGGTGGAGTCTGCTCTGAGGCATGTAGACATTCTCGACCGTCACGATTTCCAGGACTTCAAAGTCAGTGTTAAGGCGTCTAACGTCTTCATGACGTTGCAGGCTTATCGCAAGCTTTCTGCTCAGATTGAACAGCCTTTGCATCTTGGGGTGACAGAAGCAGGGACTTTCCGTTCCGGTACAGTTAAATCAGCTGTTGCGCTGGGATCCCTGCTTATGGAAGGTATCGGAGATACCATCCGAATTTCGCTGGCGGCAGATCCGGTGGAAGAGGTTCGAGTGGGTTTCGATATTCTCAAGAGCCTGAACCTGCGCAAGAAAGGCGTAAACATCATTGCTTGCCCCAGCTGCTCACGACAGAACTTTGATGTCATTAAAACCGTGAACGAACTGGAAGCACGGCTGGAAGACATCAACGAATCTGTGGATCTGGCCGTGATCGGGTGCCTGGTGAACGGACCGGGCGAAGCCCGCGAAGCCGATGTGGGCCTGACCGGCGGTACACCGAATAATCTCTCCTATGAGGATGGCAAGAAGAGCCATCATGTCAGCAAAGAAGACCTGGTGGATGAGCTGGAACGCATGGTTCGTGCCAAGGTGAAAAAACAGCGTGAGGATGAAGCCAAAGGCATCATTGCGCGTAGTGAATGACAAACGCCGAAGGACCTCGCGGTTACGCGATCGCTCTCATTGTAAAAGGTGCGCTTCAGTGCATGGCTGCGAAGGGGTTCTGGCAGCAAGTGTTAAGGACATGTTGTGAGTAAGAAAGTCACCTCCATACGAGGCATGAACGATATCCTTCCGGAGCAGACAGCCCTGTGGCAGTGGCTGGAAGGCAAGGTGCGAGATGTGCTGGCCAGTTATGGCTACCAGGAAATTCGCATGCCTATTGTGGAACAGACAGACCTGTTCAAGCGCAGCATCGGTGAAGTAACCGATATTGTCGAAAAAGAAATGTACACCTTCGACGATCGCAACGGTGACAGTTTGACCCTTCGCCCGGAAGGTACTGCCAGCTGCGTGCGGGCCTGCGAAGAGCATGGTTTGCTTTACAATCAGGTTCAGCGGCTGTGGTATACCGGCCCCATGTTTCGTCACGAGCGCCCGCAAGCTGGACGCTATCGCCAGTTCCACCAGATCGGAGTGGAAACCTTCGGGATGGACGGGCCGGACATCGACGTTGAAGTGATCCTGATGACCGCGCGGTTGTGGAAAGTTCTGGGCCTTGCTGACAAGGTCACTCTGGAGCTGAACTCACTGGGTGATGCGGGTGACCGGGCCCGCTACCGGGATGCCCTGGTGGTCTACCTGAAGGAACACGTGGCTGAGATTGACGAGGACTCTCGCAAGCGTATCGAAAGAAGCCCGCTTCGGGTACTGGACAGCAAGGATTCTGGCACCCGCAAAGTCCTGGAAGGGGCTCCGCAGCTGGCGGATTACCTCAATGACGATGCCCGAGCCCACTTTGACAGCCTGAAATCCTTGCTCGATGCCAACGGCATTGCTTATAAAGTGAACCCGTATCTGGTGCGTGGCCTGGATTATTACGGCAAGACTGTGTTCGAGTGGGTTACCGATGCACTCGGTGCCCAGGGTACCGTGTGTGCGGGGGGGCGTTACGACGGGCTGGTTGCTCAGCTGGGCGGCAAACCGACCCCGGCGGTAGGTTTTGCCATGGGTGTAGAACGACTCATTCTGCTGATTGAGCAGAACCGCCCGGAACTGTCGGCGCCGGTTGGCGTCTATGTGATGCCGATGGGCGATGTGCTCGCCCCGACCATGATGCTGGCTGAGGCGCTGCGTGATGCTTTGCCAGACCATGGGGTGCAGCTCCACTGCGGTGGTGGCAGCTTCAAAAGCCAGATGAAAAAAGCGGATCGCAGCGGTGCAGCGGTCGCCTTGATTATTGGTGAAAATGAGCTCGCTGATGGCGTGGTGACGGTTAAGCCGTTGCGAGGTCAGGGTGAGCAGGTACAGGTTGCTCAAGGCGATGTGGCCAACGCAGTCACATCGTTTCTGGCATAGACAACGGCAGCGGACAGCAGGGCGCGATGGTCGGTCGGGGTGTTTACATCGCCAATCCGGTACCTTGGCGGTGCTTGCAAAACAGGGTTTCTGCCGCCTCGTCGCATAAACCGGCTGCTTGAAGCCTCTTGCGTTGATGTGAACGTCAGACGAAATGAAATAAACAAGCGCCGGGAAGAATGCTTCCGGGCAATAAAAACGAAAGGAGATCAGGGTGGTAGATTACATCCGTGACGAAGAAGAGCAGGCGGAACTGCTCAAGAACTGGTGGCAGCAAAATGGTACCGCGGCCATCATCACAATCGTGTTGGCTGTGGCCGCTTTGATTGGCTGGCGGGAGTGGCAGGACCACAGTGCAGGGCAGTCCGCTGAGGCGTCTGCTCAATATCAGGAAATGCTCCAGGAGCTGGTCGCGCCACAGCAGGATAGCGCAGCCATCGTCACCAAGGCTGATGCGTTGATTGACGCTTATCCGAAGACCGCTTACGCAGACTATGCCCGTCTGGCTAAAGCCGCGCTTTCGGTGCAGTCCAGTGAATTCGAGCAGGCGGTTGAACTGCTGCAAGCGGTTGCTGACAACGGTGCTACGGATGCTATTGAGTACACGGCTTCCCTGCGCCTCGCCCGTGTCCATCTTCACCAGCAAGCGTGGGACAAGGCGCAGGCTCAACTGGACAAGCGCTTCCCTGAGGCCTTTAACGGTATGGCACTTGAACTTCGGGGTGATCTGGCCAAGGGCCAGGGTGAAACTGAGGTGGCCATACAGCGTTACCAGGAAGCGCTGGCTGTGCTCCAGGATGGTGGTGAAAAAGACCGTGTGCAAATGAAACTGGATGACCTGAAGAGCTAAATGAAATACTTCCTTCTTCCCCTGATGCTGGCCAGCCTTGTGCTGGCTGGTTGCAGCTCTAACCCCAATGCCATTGAACCCAACGATTTGCCTGACTTCGAGGCCAGCTACAAGGTCAAGCGGCTGTGGAGTGAGGGGGTAGGAGATGGTGTTGAAGATAGCCAGCTTTCGCTGCGTCCGGCGGTGACTGCGCTGCAGGTCATTGCCGGCGATGTCTTTGGCGATGTTTATGCGGTAAGCCGGGATAAAGGCAAGCGTCAGTGGCGTAAGAAAACCGGTGATCGTATTGCCGGTGGCTTCTATGCCGGCTACGGCATGGTGCTTTACGGTACCCGAGAAGGGATGGCGGTTGCACTGGATGCCGAAACCGGTGAGGAGCTGTGGCGCACCCAGCTGTCTGGCGAAGTGCTGGCCATTCCTGTCAGCGATGGCAGTCTGACGATTTTCCAGACCCAGGATGGCCATGTGGTCGCGCTGGATGCAGCTACCGGTGAACAGCGCTGGGATTTTGAAACCCCGGTCCCGACGCTCACCTTGCGTGGGCTGGCGCAGCCTACTATTGCGAATGACAGGGTGTATGCCGGCTTTGCCAACGCCAAGGTCGCGGCGCTGGATCTCGCCTCTGGTGCGCCGGTCTGGGAGCAGCGGATTGCTGAGGCGACCGGCCGCTCCGAGTTGGATCGCCTGATCGATGTGGACAGCAACCTGATTGTGGAAGGAGGGGGCGTATTTGCTGTTACCTTCCAGGGACGCATTAGCGTGATGGATCAGGATAATGGCCGCCAATACTGGGACAAGGACATGTCCAGTGCCCTGAACATCAGTACCAGTGGTAGCGGTAGCCTGTTTGTAGCCGATGACGTAGGGGTCGTGCGTGCGGTAGATCAGCGCGGTGGAACGGTGCTATGGAAGCAGGACGGGCTGTATGGCCGTCGTCTTACCGGTACCGCTTTCCAGGATGGGCTGGTGGCTGTGGGAGATTACGAAGGATACATCCACTGGTTGAACGCAGATGATGGCAGCATTGTAGCGCGTAAACGTCATGACGGTGATGGCTTTGCCGGCACCCCTGTCAGTTATGACGACATCCTTTATGTGCTGGGCTACGATGGCAAACTGTCCGCCTATCAGCTGACACCCCGTTAGGCTCTTACCGGTCAACATTCGCAAAGCGCCCCGCTGGATTGCTCCTGCGGGGCGTTTTGCGTAAAGCGTACAGACACGTTTCGCGTTACCATAGCGCCCAAATACCCTTGCAGAGACACCTATGAAACCGGTCATCGCCCTGGTGGGGCGGCCCAATGTGGGCAAATCCACCCTGTTTAATCGACTCACCCGTACCCGTGATGCCCTTGTGGCGGACTTCCCGGGTCTGACCCGCGACCGCAAGTACGGTGACGGGCGCATGGGCGACTACCCTTATACCGTGGTAGACACCGGGGGTATTGGCGAGAACGAGGATGGCATTGATGCCCCCATGACAGACCAGTCCCTGCGAGCGGTAGGGGAAGCGGATCTGGTGCTGTTTATGGTGGATGGCCGGGCCGGGCTGACGGCAGCGGACGAGCAGATTGCTGCAGAGCTACGCAAGCTGCCGAAACCGACCTATTTGGTAGTCAACAAGACGGATGGCATTGATGCCGATACTGCCATGGCAGATTTTTATGCCTTGGGCATGAGTGATGTCCTGCCTATTGCTGCCGCTCATGGGCGTGGTGTACGCAGCATGATTGAAACCGTCATGGAGGCGTTTCCGGATCTGGAGCCGCTTGATCCTGAGCAGGAAGCCGAGAGGCCCCGGCAGGATGACAGCATCCGTGTTGCGGTGCTGGGGCGACCCAATGTGGGTAAGTCCACCCTGATCAACCGTATGCTTGGCGAAGAGCGGGTCGTCGTGTTTGACCACGCGGGGACCACCCGTGACTCGATCGAAATTCCCTTTGAGCGCATGGGCAAGCCCTACACGCTGATTGATACGGCCGGTGTGCGCCGCCGGGGCAAGGTCTACGAGATGGTGGAAAAATTTTCCGTCATCAAGGCGTTGCAAGCGGTGGAGGCGGCGCAGGTGGTGGTCATTGTCATTGATGCCCGGGAGGGGATTACCGACCAGGATCTTCACCTTTTGGGCTATGTTCTCGATAGCGGTCGTGCGCTTATGATTGCAGTGAACAAATGGGATGGCCTTGATGCGGATCATAAGGAGCGGGTGCGCGTCGAGCTTGGGCGCCGGCTGGAATTTGCTCCCTGGGTCAAAATCAAGTTCATCTCAGCGTTGCATGGCACCGGAGTGGGTGACCTCTGGGGCATGGTGGAAAAAGCCTGGGATAGTGCCTTTATCAAGGTGGGTACCAATGAAATGACAAGGATCATGGAGTCCATTACGGCAGGGCACCCACCGCCACGCAATGGTCGTTTCCGGGCCAAGCTGCGTTTTGCCCACATGGGGGGCAATAACCCGCCCACCATTGTGCTGCACGGTAACCGGACCGAGTCGCTGCCCCACAGTTACAAGCGCTTCCTGGAAAACCGCTTCCGTGAAGCCCTGCAACTGGAAGGTACCCCCATCCGGCTGGAATTCAAGTCTGGATCTAATCCCTACGAGGGGCGCAAGAATGAGCTCACCGAGCGTCAGGTGCATAAACGTCGCCGCATGATAAAACGCATGAAGAAGTGACCGGCAGGCCAGTGGAGGGCTGATCATCAAACGTTGGGGGAAGGGGCTGTTCGTCGCAACTGGCATGTTGATGCCGGTTAGTCTCTGGGCCATGGAGCCTATGATGCCTCTTGCCGACATGCCTGCCATGGTGCTGACGCCAGCGCGGGTCAGCCAGCCTCAGTCCGAAGCCCCGGCCAGCGTGACGGTCATTGACCGCAACCTGATTGAGGCCAGTGGTGCCCGTGAACTCTATGAAGTGCTGAAGCTGGTGCCCGGCATGACGGCCATCAAAGTGGATGGCAATGTGCCCACAGTGGCATACCACGGTACCCAGGCCCGGGATTCGCGGCGCATGCTGGTGTTGCTGGATGGACGCAGTCAGTATCAGCCGGGGCTTTCCCGTGTTAACTGGAATGACATGCCGGTTGATATCCGGGACGTGGAGCGCATTGAGGTAACACGGGGCCCGGCAGCGGCGGCCTATGGCGCCAATGCCTTCACGGCGGTGGTGAATATCATTACCCGTGATCCGCGGGATATCAGCAAGCATACGGTCTCTGTCCGGGGAGGGAATAATGGCATCCTGGATGGCCGTGCTGCTGCTGTAGGGCATGGCGACAACACTGCCTGGCGAGCCTCTGTGTCACGTCGGGCAGATGATGGCTACGATGAACCCTTTGAAGGGGAAACGCGTCCGGACCGCAAGCGGATTGAAACGCTGAATACAGAATGGGTCTGGGAGTCTGATTCGCACAATACCTTTGCACTGCAGGTCGGGGGGAGCCAGAGTCGCCTCGAGCGTCAGCAGGAGAGCGGCGTCGCTGATATCGGGCGCTATACACGGGAACCGGTTCAAAAGGGTGAGCGGGCCTTTCTCGGATTGGAGTGGCAGCATGTGTTTTCTGCCACACATCAGTTAAAGATCAGCACCTACGGCCAATACAACAAGGAAGTCACGGATTTCGGGGTCTGTTATCTGGATCCGTTTACCGGTCAGCAAGGGCCTGGCGGGGCACTATTGTTCTCCCAGGAATTACGTGAGCTGTATTCGCAGAACGGGGGGGATACAGCGGCAACCTTTGCGGCGGTGCCCACCAGTGGCCCGGTGTTGTCCCGCTATGGTTCGCTGCAGGGGGTCGCGGGGGTGAATTTCTGTGCCGACAGTGAGTTGGACCTGCAGGAAGAACGCTACGATCTGGAAGTGCAGGATACCTGGCAAATCAACGATCGAATGCGCCTGGTGAGTGGTGCCAATGTCCGCCATGACCGGGTGAGTTCACAGGCCTATCTTTCGGGAACGGAAGATAATGTCAGCTACCGGCTGTTTGGCAATCTGGCTGTGGATGTGCTCAGTCCCTTGACGCTAAATCTTGGGGGGTATTGGGAAAGAGACCAGATCAATGGTGAGCATTTCAGTCCCCGAGGAGGGGTCAGCTGGCGAGTGGCACCGGGCCATACCTTGCGATATGTCTATTCCCGGGCGGTACGTACACCGGATATCTATGAAGATCAGGCAATCACCAATATTCAGGCTCTGGATATGTCCGAGCCGTTTGCCAGTAATCCGGAGGCCCTTTTGGGCTGGTCCCCCTCCTACTTCTTCATCACCCAGAGCAGCCCTGGCACCCTCAAACCGGAGAAAATTCGCTCGGAGGAAATCGGATACTACGGACAGTTCCGGTTTCTGGAGCTGGACGTTCGCTATTTTCAGGAAGAACTCACCGACCTGCTCAGTCACGCCCTGAACCCGTTTGAGTTTGAACCCAATAATGAAGGCTGGGTAAAACATCAGGGCACCGAGGCTCAGTTGACTTTTCGGCCCACGGTAAACCATCTACTCCGGCTGACCGGGGCGCACATTCATACCCATACCAACAAGAAGACAGAAACCCGAATTGCGGCAAGGGATTCCGGCAGCGCTTTATGGGCGTGGCAGCTGGCGTCTCAGTGGGGGGTGTCAACAGCTTACTATTTCGCCAATGATTATAATGACTATCGGTACGAACGGGCGGATTTGCAAATCCGCTTTCGCCACCGCGCCGGTCCGGCGGAGCTGGAGTGGCGGGCGGTGATTCAGCATGCGCTGAACAAGGAGCCGATCGTCTTCGAGGAAAACCAGTACCAGGAAGACAGGATGTGGCTGGAGCTGGAGATGAAGATCTGATGCGGCAGGGACGTGATTGGCTGATAGCGCTACTGCTGGTGCTGGCGCCCTCGTCCCTGTTTGCCCAAACGCCCCCGCTGGCGGTGTATGTCGAAGGAGCGCAAGGGCATTTCCGCTCTGGCTTTATTCAGGCCCTTCAGGCGGCTGGACAACCTCTCGTTCTGGTCGCCTCCGAGCAAGACAGTGACATGCTCATTGCCTTGGGCGATGAGGCTTTCTCGCGTGCGCTGGAGCAGGGGAAGCCCGTCCTGGGTGTGTTTGTCAGCCGTGCGCTGGCAGAAAAAGTCGAACGCAAGGGGTGCCATTGTGCTGCGATCTGGGCGGGCGTGGCACTTGATGACCAGCTTGCAATGCTGGAAGTGATGATGCCTCTGGCTCGCAAGGTTGGGGTGGTTCTTGGGCCCAACAGCGCGTGGTCACAAGGCGCGCTGCAGGATTACAGCGGCAGATTAAGTCTTTTCCCCATGTTGGTGTCTCCGGAAAATGAGTTGGGCGACTTGTTGCGCGAGACACTTCCGGAACTGGATGTTCTGTTGTTGCCGGTGGACGAGGATCTCTTTGGGCCAGCAGCTGCCAAACTGATCCTGTTGACCAGTTACCGTTTGCGCCGTCCGGTTTTTGGCCCGGAGCAAAGCTATGTCCAGGCGGGAAGTGTGGCCAGTCTTTACGCGAGCGGGGGTGATCTGGTGGCGGAAGCACTGGTTCATCTGGAGTCATTTCGACAGCGTAAGCGGTTCCGGCGATCGGGTTTTGTGCATACCCCTTCGGTGATTGTTAATGAACACGTGGCTGGCAGCTTTGATATGCGGTACAGCAACACCGAAGCCTTGCGTGATGCCCAGGAGATGCTGCCATGAAGACGCAGGCTGGTATCCGTAAGCAGTTACAGATCCTGGGGGTCGTCCCTGCGCTGTTTATGCTGGGTTTGCTGCTGGTCGCCCTGACCTGGCAGCGTTTCGAAGATGCAGATCGGGACTTGCAAGCGTTGGGCAGCTTTATGGCCCAGCAAATCGCTTCCTCATCTGAATATGGGGTGCTGGCGGGAAACTATGGAGACCTGCGCCGTCAGGCACAGCTGGCAATGCAGCAAGCGGATCTTCAGTACGTGGTCTTTCGTGACGAAAAGGGCAAAGTGCTGCTTTACGAAGGGCGAAATGATCAGCCCCGGACCCAGGGAATCATGGAGTTCCAGTCTGGCATCTACCAACAACCTGTGGCGGAAACCGACACGTTGAGGTTGGCACTGGATGATAGCCTGGAACCTGTGCGGATAGGCTCTGTGGTACTTGGTATGTCCAATGCCCGCCTGCTGGCACGACAAAAAGAAATTCTGTTGGCGAGTCTGATCCCCGCTCTTTCAGCGACCTTGCTCGGTCTGTGGATTGCCCAGTATCTTGCGCGCCAGATCGCCTCTCCAATCAACTACCTTTCAGGGTTGCTGCGAACCCTGCGTCACGGGGATTATCACGTCCGGGGCACCAGCCGACTGCATGGCGAGCTTGGTGAGCTGCAGGATGATATCAATCAACTGGCCGGCAGTTTGGAAACGGCACGAGACGATCAGCAGCTGGCTATTGAGGAGTTAAAGGCGGCTCACCAGCAGGCACAAAGTGCCAGTCAGGCGAAAAGTGATTTTCTGGCGATGATGAGTCACGAACTTCGCACCCCCATGAATGGCGTGTTGGGAATGCTGCAATTACTGGAAGAAACTCGCCAGAGTGAGGAACAGCATGAATACACCCAGGTCGCGCTTGAGTCCACGGGGCATTTGCTGGACGTAATCAACGATATTCTCGATTTTTCGCGTATTGAAGCGGGGCGCATGGATCTTGATCCAATGTACTTCGAATTGATGCCGCTGCTACAAAATTGTCTTTCAACCTTTCGGTATCTGGCTGAGAAAAAAGGTATTTATTTGCATCTCGAGACCGCTGATCTGATCAAGCGACGGGTGGTACGTACCGATCCGACCCGGTTGCGCCAGGTGCTTAATAACCTTATCTCCAATGCCATCAAGTTCACCAGTGAAGGTGGGGTGACAGTAAGGGTGAAAGGGGCGCTGGTGGAGCCAGACTGGCTGGATCTGAAGCTTTCAGTGGAAGATACCGGTATTGGGATTCCACAGGAAAAACAGGCGCAATTGTTCAAGGCATTTTCCCAGCTGGATTCCTCTACCTCCAGACGTTTTGGTGGGACGGGGCTGGGGCTGGCCATCGCCCGTCGGCTCAGCGAGATGCTGGGAGGGCAATTGACTGTCGAAAGTCCGGATGGCGGTGGTAGCACATTCACATTGTCACTGCGGTTGCTATTCCGCCAAGACATGCCTGAGCAGAATGAAGTGGTATTGATCAGCGGTGAAGCCGAGCCGCGCACTCTAAGCGGCCTGGTGTTGCTGGTCGAAGATAACGAAGTGAATCTGATGGTCGCTCGCCGCATTCTTGAGCAGATGGGGGTCACGGTGGTTACGGCCCTCAATGGTAAAGAGGCGCTGGACAGGGTCAAGCAACGGGATTTCGACTGCATCCTCATGGATGTGCAGATGCCGGTGCTCGACGGCATGGAGGCAACTCGCCAGCTCAGGCAGTGGGAGCGGGAGCAGGGCCGGGCGCCTATTCCGGTCATTGCCTTGACCGCCAACGCCATGGAAGAAGAGCGCGAGAGGTGCTTTTCTGCAGGCATGGACGACCATCTGGCCAAGCCGTTCCGCCGTCAGCAACTCAGTCGTGTGCTGACCCCGTATCTGACCCTTGAACGTACTCAATCCGGGCGCTGAACTCTCCGTCTGTCAGACGTGTGGTGATGGTGTCGCCGGGTTGCAGCTGTGCGGCGGAGCGCACGGCTTCTTCCCCTTTGAAGGTAATGCTGTAGCCCCGCGCCAGCGTTCGCAGCGGACTCGCAGTATCCAGCCGTTTTCCCAGGCCTCCCAGCCGGACTTGCTCCTGCTGCAACTGTCGCAACAGCGGGGCGGGTAACCGTTTATTCAGGCTGTCCAGCCGTTGCTGTCGCTCGGCCAGCACTCGCTGAGGGGACAGTCTTGCCAGTCGTTGCTGGCTGGGTTTCAGGCGACTGCCAAGCAGGTCCAGACGATGTTGCATCTGGCGCTGCAGGCGAGCGTGGAGTTCGTCCAGGCGCTGACTGCTTTGCTCCAGCGAGTGGCGCGGGGAACGCAACCGCTGGCGCAGGTGCCGCAGGCGATCGCCGGGTGTACGCAATTGCTGGGCCATGACCCATTTGAGGCGACGTTGCAGGGCGTTAAACCGCTGGCTGACCACAGACAGGTCCGGGCTCACCAGCTCCGCGGCAGCGGATGGGGTCGGGGCGCGCAGGTCAGCAGCAAAGTCCGTCAGCCCGGTGTCCACTTCGTGGCCAACCGCCGAGACGATGGGAATTGGACAAGCGGCCACGGCCCGGGTCAGGGTTTCGTCGTTGAACGCCCAAAGGTCTTCCAGGGAGCCGCCACCACGGCCGATGATCAGTACGTCGCACTCATTGCGCGCGACCGCGGTGTTGAGCGCCTGTGTCAGCTGGGCAGGGGCATCGGCTCCCTGGACAGCGGCGGGATAGATGACCACCGGGATCGAAGGGCAACGCCGCTTGAGGACCTGAAGAATATCGCGGATGGCAGCGCCGGACGGGGAGGTGATCACGCCAATCTGTCGTGGCCAGTCCGGCAGGCCCTGCTTGCGCTCCTGGGCAAACAGGCCTTCTGCCTGCAGCTGGGCCTTGAGGGCGTCAAAGCGGGCCTTGAGCGCGCCTTCCCCGGCGGGCTCCATGTGTTCCACCACAATCTGGAAATTACCGCGCGGGACATACAGGGTGACTTTGGCCCGTACCAGCACTTGCTGGCCATTTTGCGGCTGGAAATCCAGCAGCCTGTTACGGTTTCGAAACATGGCCCCGTTAATCTGGGCGCGGGCATCCTTGAGGCTGAAGTACCAGTGACCCGAAGCCGGCCGGGAGAAGTTGGACAATTCCCCCTGCAGCCATATCAGCGGAAAGGAGCCTTCCAGCAGTCCCTGGGCTTCCAGGTTCAGCTGGCTGATGGAAAGGGGGTCGGTGCGCGATGAAAAACTCATCGCGGGAGAGTAGCGACTTTCGCCGCCGCCCGCTACTGTCCGGATTGTGTACAAGGGCTGAAATGACGTATAATCGCCCGCTTAATTTCCGGGGGTGGCCTAGGTTTGGCCGCCTTGACCGGCGGCACCCGGGTCCCCTCCTTAACTCCGGGTGCGTCTGACAGAACCCCAATCAGCGGTTCGAGTCGGAAACCCTCTCACTTCCTACGGTGCAATATGCTCAGAATCGTGCAAGAAGCATTGACGTTCGACGACGTTCTGCTTGTACCCGCCCATTCCAATGTGCTGCCCAAGGATGTGTCCCTGAAAAGCAAATTGACGCGGGACATCTCTTTGAACATTCCTCTGGTCTCTGCAGCCATGGATACGGTCACCGAGCACCGCCTGGCCATTACCATGGCCCAGGAAGGCGGCATCGGCATTCTCCACAAGAGCATGGATCAGGAAGACCAGGCGCGAAATGTGCGCATGGTGAAAAAATACGAATCCGGTGTTGTTAAAGACCCGATCACCATTGGTCCGAAGGCCACCGTGGCCGAGCTGCTGCGCCTGACCGAAGCCAACAATATCTCCGGGGTACCGGTGGTCGAAGGCGATAAGGTAGTAGGCATTGTCACCAGCCGTGATACCCGATTCGTCACCAACTACGACCAGCACGTTGAAGACATCATGACCGGCAAGGACCGGCTGGTGACCGTGCAGGAAGGTGCCGGTGCGGACGAAGTCCAGCTGCTGCTGCACAAGAACCGTATCGAGAAAGTGCTGGTGGTCAATGATGCGGGTGAATTGCGCGGCATGATCACCGTGAAGGACATCGAGAAGGCCCGCAAATATCCCAATGCCTGCAAGGACTCTCAGGGCCGCTTGCGCGTGGGGGCCGCAGTGGGCACGGGCGCCGGTACGGATGAGCGTGTGGCTGCACTGGTTGAAGCCGGTGTCGACGTTATCGTTGTGGATACCGCTCACGGTCATTCCCAGGGCGTTATCGACCGTGTCGCCTGGGTCAAGAAAAACTTCCCGGATGTGCAGGTTATTGGCGGCAACATTGCCACCGCGGCAGCGGCAAAAGACCTGGTGGCGGCGGGTGCCGATGCGGTGAAAGTCGGTATCGGCCCGGGTTCCATTTGTACCACCCGTATTGTTGCGGGTATCGGCGTGCCACAGATTTCTGCCATTTCTGACGTGGCGGCTGCCCTCGACGGTACCGGCGTGCCGCTGATTGCCGATGGCGGTATTCGTTTCTCCGGTGATATTGCCAAGGCTGTGGCGGCGGGTGCCAGCGCCATCATGATCGGTTCCCTGTTGGCAGGAACGGAAGAAGCCCCGGGTGAAGTCGAGCTGTACCAGGGGGGCTACTACAAGGCCTACCGTGGCATGGGCTCGTTGGGTGCCATGTCGGGCAAGACTGGCTCATCCGACCGCTATTTCCAGGATGCGGCGGCCGGTATTGAAAAGCTGGTGCCAGAAGGTATCGAAGGCCGGGTGCCCTACAAGGGGCCGATGAGCGCCATCGTTCACCAACTGATGGGTGGCCTGCGTGCCTCCATGGGCTACACCGGCTGCGCCACTGTCGATGAAATGCGCACCAAGCCCGAGTTCGTGAAAGTGTCTGCCGCCGGGATGAAAGAGTCCCACGTGCATGACGTGACGATTACGAAGGAAGCTCCGAATTATCCGGTTGGGTGATTCGAGGTCTATCGTGACTTGAAAGGGGTCGGACGTCTGAGGTTGGACGTCTGGCGCCAGAATCGGTCGGAGGCATCTCCGGCCGTTTTGTTTTTTTAAAGCGTCCGACGTCAGACATCCGACGTCCGACCCGTAACCAACAAGGCCCGGTGCCAGCCGCCGGCAACCACCGCGGGATAGAACCCCATGCAAGACATTCATGCCCAGCGCATCCTTATTCTGGACTTCGGTTCCCAGTACACCCAGCTGATCGCCCGTCGTGTGCGTGAAATCGGGGTCTACTGTGAAATTCGTGCCTTTGACATGACCGCAGAAGAGATCAGCGAGTTTGCGCCCAAGGGCATTATCCTGTCGGGTGGCCCTGAGTCGGTGACAGCGGCTGAAACCCCGCGTGCACCGCAGGCGGTGTTTGATGCTGGCGTGCCGGTGTTGGGTATCTGCTACGGCATGCAGACCATGGCCGAGCAGTTGGGTGGCAAGGTGGTCGCGGGTGAGAAACACGAGTTTGGTTACGCCCGGGTGGAAAAGGCAGAAAGTAACCGCCTTCTCGATGGCATTGTCGACCATGAAGAGCATGCCAGTGAATTTCTGGATGTGTGGATGAGCCACGGGGACCGTGTCGGTGCGACACCGGACGGCTTCAAGGTGATCGCCACTACCGGCAGCTGCCCGATTGCCGGCATGGCCAACGATGAAAAGCGGTTCTATGGCATCCAGTTCCACCCCGAAGTGACACATACCCTGCAGGGTGGTCGGCTGCTCGAGCGTTTTGTTCGCGAGTTGTGTGACTGTGAAGCCCTGTGGACCCCCAGCAATATCATCAACGACGCTATCGAGACCATCCGCGAGCAGGTGGGTAGCGACGAGGTGATCCTCGGTCTGTCCGGTGGCGTGGATTCCTCAGTGGTGGCGGCGCTGCTGCACAAGGCCATTGGTGAGCAGCTTACCTGTGTGTTTGTGGACAACGGCCTGCTGCGTCACCAGGAAGGTGACCAGGTGATGGAAATGTTTGCCGACAACATGGGCGTGAAAGTGATCCGTGTGGACGCGGAAGACAATTTCCTCGGCAAGCTGGCCGGAGAGGCCGACCCGGAGAAGAAGCGCAAGATCATTGGTAATACCTTTATCGACATCTTCGATGAAGAAGCGGGCAAGCTGAAGAACGCCAACTGGCTGGCCCAGGGCACCATCTACCCGGATGTGATCGAGTCCGCCGCCAGCAAGACAGGCAAGGCGCACGTGATCAAGAGCCACCACAATGTGGGCGGCCTGCCGGAAGACATGAAGCTCAAGCTGGTGGAGCCTCTGCGTGAGCTGTTCAAGGATGAGGTGCGCAAGATCGGTCTGGAATTGGGCCTGCCCTACGACATGGTCTATCGCCACCCCTTCCCGGGTCCGGGCCTTGGGGTTCGTATCCTTGGTGAAGTGAAGAAGGAATACGCCGACACCTTGCGTCTGGCGGACCATATCTTCATTGAAGAGCTGAGAGCGGCGGGGCTGTACCACAAGACCAGCCAGGCTTTTGCGGTGTTTTTGCCAGTCAAATCCGTGGGCGTGGTGGGCGACGCCCGCCGCTACGAATACGTGGTCGCGCTGCGTGCGGTGGAAACCATCGACTTCATGACCGCTCGCTGGGCACACCTGCCCTACGAATTCCTGGAGCTGGTCTCCAGCCGCATTATCAATGAAATCCCTGGCATCAGCCGGGTGACCTACGATATTTCGTCCAAGCCGCCAGCCACGATTGAGTGGGAGTAAGGCCGGATCAGCGAAAAGGGCGGCCTGTGGCCGCCTTTTTTGTTGGCGGTCAGGCCGTTTTGCTGCTTGAAAAACAAGCGGATTTGCTTAAAATACGCAGCCTTCCCGGAATTCGGGGCCGCTGAGACGGCTTCCGGATCGTGAGCAGAGTCTCACTGCCGGGCAGAATTCATTCCGTTTCAGTCAGTTGCGCGCTTCAAACCAGCGGGTTTGGGGTTGTTGTGCCCATTGTAGTGGCATACAATGCGCGCCTTTACTGGGGCGGCGAGGCGTCGCCTCATTGTCTAAAACAGAGTGGAGGTTCACGACATTAAGCGTGGAGGCAACAAGGGCCGCGAGCAACGCGCCCGGATCAATCAGCAAATCCAGGGAACCGAAGTTCGGTTGATCGATGTGGACGGTGAGCAGGTAGGGATTGTCAGCCTGCAGGATGCACTGGACAAGGCGACCGCGAAGCAACTGGATCTGGTAGAAATCTCCCCTGGTGCGGAACCGCCGGTTTGTCGAATCATGGATTACGGCAAACACCTGTTTGAGGCGAAGCAAAAGGCCAAAGAGGGGCGCAAGAAGCAGCGCCAGACTCAGGTCAAGGAAATCAAATTCCGTCCCGGCACCGATATCGGCGACTATGAGGTGAAACTGCGTAACCTCAGAAAGTTCCTCGAGGCCGGCGACAAAACCAAGATTACCGTCCGTTTCCGCGGCCGGGAAATGGCTCACCAGGAGCTGGGCCGGGAACTGCTCGAGCGTATCGAGAAGGACCTGGAAGAGTTCGGCACTGTGGAGCAGCGCCCGAATATGGAAGGTCGCCAGATGATCATGGTGATCGGCCCGGGCAAAAAGAAGAAGTAACCCTTTCTGATTCGGAAAATGTTACTCCCTAAATTAACCAACTTGAGAAGGTACCATGCCTAAAATCAAGACAAATCGTGGGGCTGCCAAGCGTTTCAAGAAAACCGCCTCCGGTTTCAAGCGCAAGCAGGCATTCAAAAACCACATTCTGACCAAGAAGTCCTCCAAGACTATCCGTCAGCTGCGTCCGAAAACCGAGGTACATGAGTCTGATGTAGCTCTGGTTAAACGCATGATGCCCTACGCATAACTGATACGGATCTGGAGACTAGACAATGGCACGAGTAAAACGTGGTGTGCAGGCCCGTCGTCGGCACAAGAAAATTCTCAAGCAGGCTAAAGGCTACTACGGTGCCCGCAGCCGTGTATTCCGTGTAGCGGTACAGGCCGTTACCAAAGCCGGTCAGTACGCCTACCGTGACCGTAAGGTTCGCAAGCGTCAGTTCCGTCGTCTGTGGATTGTGCGTATCAACGCCGCTGCGCGTCTGAACGGTCTGTCCTACAGCCGTCTGATCGATGGCCTGAAAAAGGCATCCATCGATATCGACCGTAAAGTACTGGCGGACATCGCTGTTCGCGATCAGGCAACCTTTAGCGCTTTGGCCGAGAAAGCCAAAGCGAGTCTCACCGCCTGATTCACTGTTTCGTCCTGAACGAAGCAGCATACTCAACGGGGGAAGAGCTCGCGCTCTTCCCCCGTTTTTGTTTAAAAGACCAGCTACAAGCTACAAGCTGCAAGCTACAACGCGGCTTCAGCGTTGTGCTATTCGAAAGCCTCAATGCCGCGCCCGAACGTAGCGGCGCGGGGAAAGCGGTTTCGGATGGCAACAGTCGCGAACCGTGTTGTAGTTTGCAGCTTGAAGCTTGCAGCTTATAAAAGACTGCGGAGTCTTCGATGGAAAATCTCAATGCCCTGGTCGATGCCGCCCTGGCAGAGGTAGAGCAGGCCGGTGATATCCGGGCCCTGGACGATGTGCGGGTGAAATACCTGGGCAAGAAAGGGGAAATCAGTGCCCTGATGAAGGGGCTGGGCAAGTTGAGCGCGGAAGAGCGCCCCAAGGCCGGGGCGGTCATCAATGAAGGCAAGCAGAAGGTTCAGGACGCGATTACCGCTCGCAAGACCCTGCTGGAAGAAGCTGCCCTGGCCGAACAACTGGCCAGTGAAACCGTGGATGTGACACTGCCCGGTCGCGGTGAGATGCCGGGCAACCTGCATCCCGTGAACCGCATGCGCCGCCGTATCGAGGATTTCTTCCTGCGTCTTGGCTTCGATATTTCCGAAGGCCCGGAAGTGGAAGATGATTTCCATAACTTCGAAGCGTTGAATATTCCTTCCCATCACCCGGCCCGTGCCATGCACGACACCTTCTATTTTGGTGATGGCCGTCTGCTGCGGACGCACACCTCACCGGTGCAGGTGCGCGTGATGGAGCAGGGCAAACCGCCGTTCCGGATTATTGCGCCAGGCCGTGTGTACCGGTGTGACTCCGACCTCACGCATACCCCCATGTTTCACCAGGTGGAAGGGCTACTGGTAGACAAGGACATCACCTTTGCCGACCTGCGTGGCACCGTGGCGGAATTCCTGCGTTTCATCTTTGAGGTGGAAGACCTGCCGGTGCGCTTCCGTCCCAGCTATTTCCCGTTCACCGAGCCCAGTGCGGAAGTGGATGTGGGCTGTGTGAGCTGCAGTGGAGAAGGCTGCCGTGTGTGCTCCCATACCGGTTGGCTGGAAATCATGGGTTGCGGCATGGTGCACCCGAAAGTGCTTGAGCACGGCGGTGTCGATGCCAGTGAATACAGTGGCTTTGCCTTCGGCATGGGGATTGAGCGTATCACCATGCTGCGTTACGGCGTGAACGACCTGCGGTTGTTCTTTGAAAACGACACCCGTTTCCTGTCTCAGTTCAGCTGACACATTCACCACAGAGCCCACAGGGCACACAGAGAATGACTCTGTGCCCTCTGTGGTAACAAGACGCTAGTAAGGATTTGAACATGCTCGTAAATGAAGCCTGGTTGCGGGAATGGGTTAACCCCGCGGTTGATACGGACACTCTGGTGAAGCAGCTGACCATGGCTGGCCTGGAAGTGGACGGCGTGGAACCGGCAGCGCCGGTATTTTCCGGTGTCGTGGTGGGGCAGGTAGAAAGCTGCGAGCCGCACCCTGATGCGGACAAACTGCGTGTCTGTCAGGTGAGTAACGGCTCGCAAACGGCTCAGGTGGTGTGTGGCGCCAGCAATGTCCGTCCGGGCCTGAAAATTCCTTTCGCGCAAGTGGGCGCCAAGCTGCCCGGTGACTTCAAGATCAAGAAAGCCAAGCTACGTGGCGTGGAATCCAACGGCATGCTGTGTGGCGCCTCCGAGCTGGGTCTGGAAGACCTCATCGATGGCTTGATGGAGCTGCCAGACGATGCGCCGGTGGGTACGGATTTCCGGGAGTACCTGCAGCTGGATGATGCGGTGATCGAGGTGGATCTGACCCCGAACCGCGCAGACTGCCTGAGCGTGCGCGGTATCGCCCGCGAGCTGGGGGTAATGAATCAGTGTCCGCTCACCGAAGTCGCCATCAGCCAAGTGACGCCTGCGATTGATGACACCCTGACCATCACCCTGGCTGACAGCGATGCCTGCCCGCGTTATCTCGGCCGGGTCATCAAGGGCGTTAACGTCAAGGCTGACACCCCATTGTGGATGGTCGAGCGCCTGCGCCGGGCCGGCCTGCGTACTATCGACCCGATTGTCGACGTGACCAACTATGTTCTGCTGGAACTGGGCCAGCCGCTGCATGCGTTTGATCTGGCCAGGCTCAGCGGCGGTATCACCGTGCGCAAGGCCAAGGCTGACGAGACACTGGTAACCCTGGACGAGCAGACGTTGACGCTGCGGGATGACACCCTGGTGATTGCCGATGACACCGCCGCGCTTGCCGTGGCCGGTGTCATGGGAGGCAAGCCCTCCGCGGTCACCGAACAGACCCAGGACATTTTCCTGGAGTGTGCGTTCTTTGCGCCGCTGGCGATTGCCGGCAAGGCCCGTTCCTACGGCCTGCACACCGACTCTTCTCACCGTTTTGAGCGCGGGGTTGATCCGCAATTGCAGCAGGATGCGATTGAGCGTGCTACCGCGTTGATTCTGGAGATCGCCGGCGGTCAGCCAGGGCCTGTGTGTGAGGCCGTGGAAGACGCCAAACTGCCACGGCAGGCCGAGATCGCCTTGCGCGCAGAGCGTATCGAAGGGTTGTTGGGCATGGCATTGCCCGCCGAGCAGGTCGAAGACATCCTCGGTCGTCTGGGCATGGCCATCACGCCCGCCGCCAGCGGCGATGCCTGGACCGTGCTGGCGCCGAGCTGGCGCTTTGACATGGCCATCGAGCCCGACCTGATCGAAGAGCTGGCGCGGATCTATGGCTATGAAAAGCTGCCAAGTCGCGTGCCGGCAGGCTCTCCGTCGGGGGATACCGTCGGCGAGAATGTGGTGGCAGTGCGCCGTCTGGCCGATACCTTGATCGATCGCGGCTATCTTGAAGCGATTACCTATACCTTTGTGGAGCCGGGTTTGCTCAAGCAGGTGGAGCCTCGCGTTGAGCCGCTGCCGCTGCTCAATCCGATTTCTGCTGATCTGGGCGTTATGCGCACCACGCTGCTGGCCGGTTTGTTCAGCACGGCGCGCCACAACCTGAACCGTCAGGCGGATCGTCTGCGTCTGTTCGAGACCGGCCTGCGTTTCATGCCTCAAGCGCAAGGCGAGCTGGAACAAACCCCGATGATTGCCGGGCTGGTCTACGGCAGCGCCCAGCCGCAAAACTGGGAAGGCAAGCGGGCGGCAGACTTCTTTGATCTGAAAGGGGATGTGGAAGCCCTGCTCAGTCTGTCCGATGCCAGCGCGTTCAGTTTTACCGCGGGTGAGCATCCCGCCCTGCACCCGGGGCAGACGGCGGCCTTGAGCCGCGGTGGTGAGGTGGTCGGCTACCTTGGCCGCATCCACCCGCGCCTGGCGGCAGATCTGGACCTGCCGGCCAACCTGTATGCCTTTGAGTTGGCGCTGGCGCCACTGCAGCAAGGAATACTGCCTCACTTTGCCGGTGTTTCCGATCAGCCGCGGATGCGTCGCGATCTGGCTTTTGTCGTGGACGCTGGCGTTCCGGCAGGGGATTTGGTGGCAGCGGTTCGCGACACCTGTGACGAACGTCTCACTGATGTTCGGATTTTCGATATATATCAAGGTGATAGCATTGGTGAAAATCGCAAAAGTCTCGCCTTGGGCTTGACCTTCCAGGACCGTTCGCGCACTCTTAAGGATCAAGAAGTCAACGACTTGGTGGAGGCTGTTGTTTCTCAAGTAAAACAGCAGTTTAACGCCACTTTGAGGGATTGATTCAGGGATTTGGGAGTCTTTTCATGGGTGCGCTGACCAAAGCGGACATGGCCGAGCGCCTGTTCGAAGAGCTTGGCCTGAACAAGCGCGAAGCCAAGGAAATGGTGGAAATGTTCTTCGAGGAAATCCGCCACTCCCTTGAGAGCAACGTTCCCGTGAAACTCTCCGGCTTCGGTAATTTTGACCTTCGTGACAAGAGCGAGCGTCCCGGCCGTAATCCTAAAACCGGTGAGGAAATTCCCATCACCGCCCGACGGGTTGTGACCTTCCGTCCAGGACAAAAACTAAAACAACGGGTTGAGGCCTATGCTGGAACCAAGCCATAACGACGAACTCCCGGCGATCCCGGGTAAGCGTTATTTCACCATTGGCGAAGTCAGCGACCTGTGCGATGTGAAACCACACGTACTGCGCTACTGGGAGCAGGAATTTCCCCAGCTCAAGCCGGTGAAACGACGCGGTAACCGTCGTTACTATCAGCGCCAGGACGTGCTGATGATCCGCCAGATTCGCAGCTTGCTGTACGATCAGGGCTTTACGATCGGTGGCGCGCGTCAGCAGCTTACCGGTGGTGCCAACGCAGAGCAGGCCACGCAGTATCACCAGCTGATCAAGCAAATGATCACCGAGCTGGAAGAAGTGCTGGACGTACTCAAGGCGTCCTGACGAGTCATACGTGACGCGCCATGCTTCAGCATGACGATCAAGCCCCGCCAGCCTGCTGGCGGGGCTTTTTCATGCCTTGACCCCATTGGCCGATCAAACCCTGAGCAAACAGCATCTTGCAGGTTCCATCCCCCCATCAAATCCGCTATTATGCACGCCGCTTTGGTAGCCAGTGGTTGCCAGACATCTCGGGGCGTAGCGCAGCCTGGTAGCGCACTTGCATGGGGTGCAAGGGGTCGGAGGTTCGAATCCTCTCGCCCCGACCAAATTTGGTCGGATTAAAAAAGCTCGGCACTGGCCGGGCTTTTTTTATGCGCGTTTCCCGCGTCGTGTCAGCCGATCTTCAAGGCCGGTAGCCGGTCAGGGGGCGGAGATCTCCTGGCGAGATTCTGTGGCCCTGCGTCAGGTATTCTTTTTGGCCTTGGCCTTGTAAGCGGCTTTTCTTGCCTTCTTTCTTTCTTCTTTTTCTTTTGCTTTTCTCGCCCGGATTTCTGCCACTTTTACGTGTTCTTTTTCCGCCATCGCGGGGGTTTCCAGGGTGATCTGGCCGAGTTTACCGCTGCGGAATTCGTTGATCAGCAGGGCCGCAGTGCGGTCGAAATCCACGTGACCGCCGCGGCCCAGGCAGCCGCGCTGTTTGCCAATGGTTTCCAGCATGGGGACGCCTTCGTTGGGCAGGGTGTCCAGCTTGAAGCGCTCTTTCATTAGCTCGGGGTAGGCCTGCATGAAATATTCGGCCGCGTAGAGCGCCACGTCATCTTCCTGCATGGCGGTGGCCTTGATGGCGCCTGACAGGGCCAGCCGGTAGCCGCTGGCGGCGTTTTCAATTTTGGGCCAGAGGATGCCGGGAGAATCAATCAGGATCAGGCCGCCGCCCAGTTCAATCCGTTGCTGGCGCTGGGTGACCGCCGGCTCGTTGCCGGCTTTGGCAACGGGGCGTCCGGCCAGGGTATTGATAAGAGTGGATTTGCCCACATTGGGGATGCCGGTGATCAGGGCGGTAATGGTGGTAGCCCGGTCAATTTTCTTGTTGACCATTTGCTTGCAGGTATCTGCCAGCTTGCGAATGGGGTCCGGTTTCTGGGTGGTAATGGCGAGTGCGCGAACCTTGGGATCTTGCTGTAGATGCTCCAGCCATTGTGCGGTTACCGCCGGGTCGGCCAGATCGCTTTTGCTGAGCAGCTTCAGGCAGGGCTTGTCGGCACGGAAGTTCTCGATCACCGGGTTGGCACTGCTGTAGGGCAGGCGAGCGTCTACGACTTCGATGATCAGGTCTACCTTGGGGAGAATATCGTGAATCTCACGGGTCGCCTTGTTCATGTGGCCGGGGAACCAGTTGATGCTCATCGATACTCGCCTGTCTGGGGGTAAATGAGGGGGCATTATAGCCGTTTATCATGTTGTCTGTGGCGTGCCGGGTGCTGAAAAACCGCGCTTATGACGGTTTTCGCCAGTGCCCTGAAACGTCGTGTCATGAGTGTCTCAATGGCCCTAACGTACACTGTATACCATTGATTCTGATAAAGCGGAGTACGGTATGGATCTGCGTGTGCCGGAGCAGGAGAAGGCATTTCGGGACGAGGTAAGGACTTTTCTGGAAGAAAGCCTGACCCCTGAAATTCGTGAGGCGGGCAAGATGGTGACCTCGGTGTTCGCGCCGGTGAAGGAAGCCATGGCCTGGCAAAAAATCCTCAATGACAAGGGTTGGGCGGCACCGCACTGGCCGAAGGAACATGGTGGTACCGGCTGGAGCGTGACCCAGCGTGCCATTTTTGCCGAAGAGCTGGTGCGTGCGGAAACCCCGCCGCTGGTGCCCATGGGTTTGCACATGTGCGGTCCTTGTCTGATCGGCTGCGGCACTGAAGAACAGCAGAAAGAATACCTGCCGAAGATCCTCAATGGTGAGCACTTCTGGTGTCAGGGTTATTCCGAGCCGGGTTCCGGTTCTGATCTGGCGTCCCTGAAGACCTTTGCTGAAAAAGACGGTGATGACTACATCATCAACGGCACCAAGATCTGGACCACTTACGCCCACTACGCCAACAAGATGTTTGCGCTGGTGCGTACCAATAAAGACGGCAAGCCCCAGCAGGGCATTACCTTCCTGTTGCTGGATATGGACCTGCCGGGTATCACCATCGAGCCCATCGTGGGTCTGGATGAAGTGACCGAGCAGTGCCAGGTGTTCTTCGATAACGTGCGAGTGCCCCAGGCGAATCGTGTCGGTGCCGAGAACGATGGCTGGACCGTGGCCAAGTACCTGCTCACCTTTGAGCGTGGAGGCCAGGAATACGCGCCGGGCCTGAACGTGCAGCTGGAAAAGATCCGTCTGATGGCGGAAAAGCAGCAGACCGTACATGGCCCGATGAGCCAGGATCCGCTGTGGCAACACAAGTTTGCTTCAGTCTCCGCTGACGTGCTGGCACTGGAATTCACCGAGATGCGCATCAAGTCCGCGTTGTCTTCCGGCAAGGATCCGGGGGCGCTGTCTTCCATGACCAAGATTCTCGGCACCGAGTTGCTGCAGAAGGTCACCGAGCTGCGCATTGAAACCCTGGGGGCCCAGGCCGCTATCTGGCAGCCCCAGGCACTGGTGCCGGGCAGCGAACAGCCGATCATTGGCCCTGAGTATGCGCTTACCGCCATGCCTCACTACCTGAACTCACGAGCCTGCTCCATCTACGGCGGCTCCAACGAAGTCCAGCGCGGCATTATTGCCAAAGCCGTGCTGGGTTTGTAAGCGTCCGCCAACAAGGAGAAGTCAGATGAATTTTCAGTTGAGTGAAGAACAGCAAATGCTGGCGGACAGCGCCAAGCGTTTTGTCCGTGACAACCACGACGTGGAAAAACACCGCCAGAACAAGAAGTTGATGCCGCTGGATGAAGCCACCTGGGCACAGTTTGCCGAACTGGGCTGGCTGGCTGTACCGTTCGCTGAAGAGCACGGTGGTCTGGGCATGGGCCCGCTGGAAACCATGGTGCTGCTGCAGGAACTGGGCGAAGGCCTGATCATGGCGCCGTACATTGCCACCGTAGTATTGGGCGGCGGTTTCCTGCGTCACGGCTCTGACGCGCAGCAGGCAGAAACCATTCCTTCCCTGCTGGAAGGTGGTCTGCAGTTGGCGTTTGCGGCAGAGGAATACGAGCGCGTCTTTACCCTGGAAAACACCGCCATGAAAGGCGAGGTGCAGGGTGGCGATGTGGTGCTCAATGGCACCAAGGCGTGTGTCATCAATGGGGATCATGCGGATCAACTGATCGTGCTGGTTCGTACCGCGGGTCAGCCCGGTGACAAGGACGGCCTTAGCTTGTTCCTGGTGGATGCCAACGCTGACGGTGTTGAACGTACGCCGCACCGCACTGTGGACGGTCGTCAGGGCGCGGAAATCCGTTTCAGCAACGTGAAGGTGGCAGAGGCTGCCCGTATCGGCGAGCTGAACCAGGGCTATGACATCGCCCGCACTGTGCTGCTGGAAGGGCTGCTGGCCTTGTCGGCTGAGTGCACCGGCAGCCTCACCGTGCTGCTGAACGACACGGTGGAATACAGCAAGACCCGCAAGCAGTTCGGCCTGCCCATCGGCAAGTTTCAGGCGCTGCAATTCCGTATGGCAGACATGTTCATTGCCATGGAGCAGACCAAATCGCTGCTGATGGCTGCCACCATGAAACTGGTGGAAGGTCACGATGATGCCGCCAAGGCTGTCCACGCCATGAAGGCCCAACTGGGTCGTGCCGGTCGCAAGATCGGCCAGGAAGCCATTCAGATTCATGGTGGCATGGGTATGACTGACGAGCTGAATGTGGGCCATTTCGTCAAACGCCTGAGTGCGGTGGATGGCCTGTTCGGTAACGCGGATGTGCACTTGATGGAAATTGCCCGCTCCGCGTAATCACGCGAGAGACGTGACGAAAGCGGCCTGCGGGCCGCTTTTTTATTGTCCGGGTTTTGCGCGTCGGCTGGCTGCAGGCGGTTCGATGGTGCCGTAATCGTGGGCTCCATCGCCAGCAGGTGGGCTCCCACAGTGGCTTCGTGCCGCGGGATAGTCGGAGGTTGTGGAAGCCTCATACCGCCTTTAGGCAGACGCTTCTGGAGCCCAAAAGAAAACCCGCACAGCGGACGCTGCGCGGGTTTCTTGTGGTTTACAGGACAAGCGGGAATCAGAGTGTCTTAAGGTACTCGATAATGGCCAGGCGTTCCTGGTCTGTCAGTACACTAAAGAAGTCTTCGTGGGGTTGGGGGGTTCATTGCACGCATACCTCCGATTTTGTGTCGAAATTTATTTGTTGTTATCTCCGGGCGAGTGCGGGCGGATGCGTCTGTACCCAGGTGTCCGGATTGCTGCGCTCAGGAATTCATGCGAGAAGCATCAAGAGGAATGTGCAATATTGAGACAATTAAGTGCACCTGTCTCTTTTGTGGCGATGTGAAATTTCCAGTTTGTGACTTGCTAGTCATTATTTGTTGCGCTGGATCGTAATTCGGTTGTTGGAGTATATGAACTGCAAGGTATTGACTATGTTTTGGCGGGGGCAGTGCGCAGGTAAAGCGCTTTCATGCGGTTGTCGGACGTTTGTCATTCCTTGACCGTTCACGTTTAGATAAGTATTTGCTACCGTTACGCTTTTGGCTTGCCACGATGACAAACGGGGTCTTCATGTCACGGATTACTGCCGCGTCCAACGCGCTTCTTCAAGGATTTGAGCTCCCCGAGGGTGACAAGACCTATGTCAAAATTCTGGATGCGGGTTTGGCGTTGTTTATTGAGTTCGGTTTGCGACGTACAACCATGGAGGATGTAGCGAATCGTGCAGGGATTGGACGAGCAACAGCCTACCGTCGTTTTGCGGACAAGGATCAGCTGATACAGGTGGTGATCCTGCGGGAGGCCAAGCGTGAGCTGGATAGCATCGAACATGACTTGAAAGCAATAGACGGCGGGTTGAACCGGCTACTGGAATCTTTTGTGCTGGCTGTGACACGTGCCCATGCTCATCCGCTGTGGCGCAGATTGCTGACCTCCGATTCAGAGATGATACTGCCATTCTTCACCCAGAAAATCTGGCAAATGATGGCCTTTTTCCGGATGTACCTTGCAGACATGCTCGAGCGGGTAAAGAAAGAAGAAAAGCTCAGTGATTTATCTACCGAGTTCATGGCAGAGCTGATGCTGCGTTTGATGCAGTCCATGCTGTTGTCGCCCGAAGGCGTAATGAACCCGAATGATGAAGCCGCCGTACGCAAAGTGGCGGAGGAATGCCTGCGGCCCTTAATGAAAGGGTAGGTTGCCCGATATGGTTTCTGTTAATACAGATTAAAGACCGGCTCGCTGCGCCGGTCTTTTCGTTTCAGAAAGTGAAACCAATGCCAAGCGTGTAAGCGAGGGCATTGATGTCAGCATCGTATTCCACATCGCCCACTTCTGCGTACTGGAATTGCGGTAATCCGGGGGCTTTTATGACCAGATCCTCCACGGTGGCAGTGATGTCCTGAAAAGAGATGTACTTGGTGTCGAATGTCACCCACCAGTGGCGCGTCAGGTGAATATCCAGACCCGCCTGTAGTGCATAGCCAAACTTGTTTTCGACTTCAATGTCTGGCTCACCGAGTTCTGTAGCGATGGGGTTTGTGACTTTGGTGTCGTAAGTGAACAGATAACCAATGCCTCCGCCAAGATAGGGTTGTAACTTATGATCAAGGCGAAAGCGTTTAACCAGGGTAATCAAGGGGGGAGCGACTTTTGTTTCAGCTACCTCTTCCCCCAGTGGAGGCACCCCGGTTGGGATACCGTTCACCTCTTCTACCAAAGGCTCGTTGGCAAGTTTGCCATCGGCTTTAATCTCCAGTGTTGGAGGTGCTGAGGCAATTAATTCCATTGACCAGCCTTTGCCCCATGGTAGCTTGTAGCCCAAAATCACTCCGGGTAAAAGCAGTGGATCAGAGGTGGCTTCGCCCTCGAGGCGTTGCGGGCTTGGACCGAGAGCGGTTTCGCCAATTTCGGTGAGGTTTTTGGCCGTAATGGAATTGGTGGTGACATCCGGATCGAAATACATGGCCCCGAAGCGGAAGTAAAAGCGATCTTCCCCCGCAATATCCCGCACAAATTCGGAACCCGGATAGTCCACACGTACGTCATCGTATTCCGGAATCGTACGTTCTTGCGCCATCACAGGGGCGCAGAGCGCCAGGCCGGTGACAAGCACCGGCAGGCGCAGAACCTTTTTGATGTTCTGCATGTTGTTATCCTTATTGAGCGTTCTCAGGCAATTTTCGGGCTCGTGAGGGCAGGTTCATCACTTGCAGGCTGACTTTTTCTGCCGGGAGAAGCAGATCGGCAGATCCCGCGCTGGCGCCCAGAAGACCCGGTAGCAGTTCGATCCCGAGTGTGGCCGTAATGTTGTTCAGGTTGCTCACCTTCAGCGTAATACGACCGTCATCCTGGAAACTGATGGGACCATACAGGTAAGCGACAATGGGTAGACTCTTGGCGGTGTGAGTGGCGCCATATTGGTCGACGAAATCATTCAGTTGGGCGAAGGACAGGATGTCATTGCCCTCACCAAGAATGGCTTCTTGTAATGCGGCAACCAGATCCAGATCCGGCACATCAAGCCAAGCGGGCAGGCGTACAATAAAGTACGGTTTCTGATCTCCCTCCAGGTTGACGATATAGCCATTTAGCGGCAGCACGTCACTTTGTGCATCTGGCCGTTCTGGCCGTGTGCGCAAAACTACAGATCGGGTGTTGAGCTTCAGTGGAATGGAAATGATGAAGTCATCAAAGATGTTCAGGAAATCCAGGTCTCCCAGAAGGTTGCCAAAGTTCAATCCCGCATCTGCGTTGATCGTCAGCCCTGTTCCGAGAATGAGCTGATGGTTAACTTCTACGGGAATCATGGTGTCGCCGACCACATTGAGGCAGTGCTCCTCACCCAGATCATCTGGCTCGGGCATGCACCAACTGCCATCGGATTGCGGCTCCATGCCCAGGTCCGGCAGCCCAAGGTCAAGGGGTTGTTTGGGTTTGAATGCCATGGGAAGAGCGCCGGTGGCAAAGATCTTGTCTCGGCCCTCGGTCAGACTCGCGTCAGTAATCAGGCCGTGGGTATCCAACACATCTGCGGTAGCGAAGTTACTGCAGCTCTCTTCCACTGGTGAACCGTCAGAGTTCCATTGTGTGCAGGGCTGGGGTTCACCCTCATCCCAGCCTCCACTGCCGTTAAAATCAGAGTAGGGGCGGGTGTACACCGTCGCGTAGACCGTATCGAACGGAGCAACGGCTGTGAAATCAATCACGATGTTGCTCCCCCCTTCGCTATTATGAGTACTGGTCTTGCCGATACCTTCCATTGGGGTGGTATTCAGTGGCAGATGGCCGAGTGTGTTGTGGCTATACAATTTGGGTGAGCTGTCCCCATTCACCACGAGCCGGTATTCCTCGCCAGCAACAAAAGTATCTGCGTCGGGGAAAATCTGGAGTTTCAGGTTGCTGGTAACCAGTGCAGCCGAAATGCTTTGCCAGGACCCGTCGAGGTCCACCGCGAGGCAGATGGGACCATTTTCGCAGGCGCTGCCATCCTGGGAGATTGTGCCGAGTACCATGGTGTCGGTGTCCATGGGCTGGCTGAAAGAGGCTTCGATGACGCGGCCTATCTCATATTGAAAATCCAGGTACAGCTCGTCATCGCTTTTTCCGCCCTTGCAGCGGCCGGCATAGCCGGGAACGGAAGTGTTCACCAGCGCGCAGCCAATTCCGGGGTGTAGCCCGAGAATCATGGGGGGCACGTCTTCACCTGCATTGGCACTGATTGTGTAATCCGCAGTGGTAAACGTCAGCGTATTGGTTCCACCCAGCGCATCATCAGAAGCAGAGCCTTCGGACAGATAGCGTGGGTTGTGGGCATGAATGTCACTGATGCTGTCGGGCAGTGTTAGCTGGTATTCACTGGCGGGGTGAAGACGTGCCTGCGGCGAGACCGTTAGTGTGGTGCCACTGCGTTTGATTATGATTGCAACCGCTGTGCCGCCGTGACTCATATCCAGAAGCTGGATGTCATCCAGTCCCATGGGGCTTAGCGGTTCGTTGAAAGACAGTAATATATTGTCGTTGGTTTCCACCCCAACCTTGTGGTTTGCCGGGTAAGTCCCTGTCACTCTTGGGGCATCGTAATTGTTGAAATCAATGGCGATGTCAGGGTCGCTTCTCGCCTGAAGGTTAAAGTCTGCCGCGACTTTTGTTGCTCCGCCCAGTACGTCCAGTTCAAGTGTGCGGAAAACTTCGAGGGTCAGCGCGCGGTTTTCGATTGTGGCCACACCGATGGCTCGAACGTGCATCAGATTCTGGTTTAGCGTGGCGTTGCCCTGCAGGTTTTCGGTTTGCAGGGCAAGATCGAAATCCATATAGACATACAGCGGAGCCCGCTCATCATCCGGCTGGAACCCGGCGGGACGATATATATTGGGCATGAGATAGCCCGTCACATTACTGAGGAAGGTGCCGGTTATCAGGCCGGTGCTGAGGTCCGTATGGACTTCGCCGCCCAGCTTTGCCGGGTCGATTCCTGTCAGTTGCAGTTGCTGGCCCTTGCGCGCCAGTACCGGAGTGACAACTCCCCCGAATGCCTGCGGATCTGCGAGGAAGGCTTCCAGACCGTTTGGAAGTGAATTGGCAACATTGATGCCCAAGGCCGTGCTTTCCAGTGTGAACTGGTTGGTTGGCCCGCCAGTAATCTTGGAACGACCCGGGTAGCCAGGAGTTTCCATGTCAGGAAAGGTTTGCAGGGTCTGGGCTACGGGCGGGTTCGCCGTTTCCGGGGATACCTTGGAGGCCCGAGGAATAAAAGTGTAGGTTGTCGGAGCAAGGGCTTCTCCGTTCAGATCGATAATCTCACCGCTAAGACGGATCTCGTAGCGCGTATCGGGGAGCATATCCTGCAGGGGCTGCAAGGTGATGTAGTGTCGCTCAGCGAGCATGTCCACATCCACCGCTTCTTCGCTGTTGTCTTCACTGATTTTGATGAACTGGACGGAGTCACCGAGTATGACTGAGTCGTCAAACAGGGGTTCGCTGAAGGTCAGCCGTACGGGCGAGATATCGACGATCGGGAATTGCGCTGCGACGTCAGTATCGTCAAGAAAAGCTTCCGGTTTATCCTGATTGAAGGCAATTACTGCAGGGGGTTGGCTCTTGATTGGATTTCCCTGCCGGGTGGTAAAGCTGAATACAGGTTTGCTGTTATCCAGGTTTTCAGCGCTGGGGGAGACTTCCCTGTGCAACCAGACTTGATAGGTAGTGCCCGGTTTAAGCGCCTTCATGCTGAATTCGATAGTGTGACCGTCATTGGCGATATTGGTGTGGCTTGCGGTCTCCACCGGCCCATCAGGGCCAGTAACGCAAAACCCGCCTACGGGCGCTTCTGCGGTGCCCGCGCAGTTGGCCATGACAGCGGTTTCACTGACCTTGCTGGAAAACACCATCAACGCTTTGCTCGCGGTAGGGACATCGACCATGCCCTCCACCGGATAGGTATAAATCAGCGCATTGCCGGGTTTGGGAGGAACAAACGGTTGGTTATCACCGCCGCAGCCGGTGATAGCAGCTGCAACTGCGGGCACCAACATACTGAGGCGTAACTGTGAGCGATTCGTCATTATTTTTCTCCAGCACTGTATTGGGTGTTGTTGGAAGAGGGCTGGTTGGGCTTTTGGGTAAGCCGTAGCGTTAAATCGACCCAAAAGGATTTCGAATTCAAAAAAACACACAGTGATACATAAATCAATATTTGTATCGTTGTATTAAACAAACATATGCTATTTATTTAGTTGGCTGTCCAGTCTGCCGGAAATCCTCAAGTCGACCAGTCGACAAATGAAACAAATTTGTTTCATTGTCTTGTTATGTCGATTAATGAGACGTATTTTATTTTTTGTCTCAATCTTGATGGCTGGAGTAACTGATGACGCAACTCCCTGAGCAATCGCGCCGTGATGTGCTGAAACCGCTGGGGCCAGATTCCATGACCTGGAAGGATTTTGGGTCCTGGCGTTTTAATCTGATGCTGCCCCAGGCATTTGTTCTGCAGGTTGCGCATCCCATCGTCGATGCGGGGGTAGGGGAGCATTCGGTTTACAAGACAGACCCGTGGGGGCGAGCCAAGCGCTCCACGGCATTGCTTTGGCCGATTGTTTATGCACGTCCCCAGAAGGCGATTGAAATGGGCGTCAAACTGTACGACCTGCATCGCTCTATCAAGGGAGTGGACAAGCATGGGAATAAGTATTTTGCTCTGGACCCGGAAGCCTATAGCTGGGTACATATCACCGGATATGATGCGACCATCCGAATGCACGAAATGCTGGGAAAATCTCCCACCACCGAGCAGCGCACCATCATGTTCAAGGAATGGCGCCAGCTTGGGTTGTTGATGGGAATCAGGGACCAGGATTTGCCGGAAAACGAGAGCGAATATTGGGATTATTTCCACGGCATGATTCAGGACAAGCTGGAAATGGGAGAGGTGGCTTCAGATTTGTTAGCCCATAACCATTATCTCGAAATTCCGAAGCCTCCCATCAAGTGGCTACCCAGCATGGCCTGGATAATGATCCGTGCAGTGATGGGACGTTTTCTGCGTTTCAATCTGCGCGCCACTTTGCCGCATCAATTTCGGGAAAAATTCGATATCCCATGGAGTAAGGGAGACGAGCGTCGTTTTCGGATCTGGTGCGGTTTCTACCGGATAATGCATTCACTAACACCGAAGAAGATGCGTTTGATACCCATGGCCAGAAAAGCGTTTGACGATGCTAAAGCTCATCCGGACGTTTACCAGGCGGGTGTGTCTTCACGCTGAGTAGACTGTATCGGGTTCGGAGTGATGTTTAGGGACGAATAGCATTTTCGCTATTAGCGAAAGGCCAAATGACGGTGGGCACCTTAACGTTGCTCATTTTCCATAACAAAAAAACGTAGTTGAGAATCTCATGAACGTACTGAGCAGAAATGCGAGAGTCCTTCTTGCCGGGGTGATGCTGCTGGCGCTGCAGGGGTGCTCTTCCCTGAAAGAATCCGATTATGTGCCCAAGTCTCCTGAAACACTGAGTGAATGGATGGTTGAGGGAGCGCTGGAGTTGCGCGCCGATGGGATCAAAAGCAAGAGCCATTTTTACTTCAAGCAAATTGATGAGAACTACGAACTGGCCATTCTTGGTGACAATCCTGTGGGTAAACCCAAGGCAGTTATTCTTGGCAACATCTATGAGCCGGAAAATGAAAGCCTGGATGTCATTGGCGGGTATGAAGCTGAAAAGGTCGCTCAGCACCTGATGTCGGTGATGAAAGCAGGCTCGTTGTCCTATTGGATTCGTGGCTTGCCAGCTACGGCCGACGCCAAGATCACGCAGCAGGGTACTAATCTGGCGAAGAAAATTGAGGAAGAGGGTTGGAAGATTTATTTCCATGACTTCATGTCGGTTACCGGCAATTACAAATTACCCGCGGACATCAAGTTCAATGGCGAAAACAAGAACTTGCGTCTGGATATTGTGCGGGCGGAAACCGGGTACCTGACTAACCCGTGCGGGCAAAATCTGACAGATGAAGAGATCGCTGCGTCTGTAGAGCCGTCCGGCGGTGGCGATGTGGTTCGCACTCTGGTACCGCGTGACGGTAGTGCGCCATTGCCAAGGTGGATTGATGAAGCGGATTTCTGCAGGCAGCTTCGCAAGATTCATGATAATCAGTTGCCGGATTCGCGCGTGGGTTTGTATGGCCCGGATTCGATGATGTGGCGTCTGTCCGGTATGGCCTTGCCGGGCAGCTTTGGTGCTGGCCGAGCACTATTGCTCCAGGTAGCACACCCGTGGGTGACGGCAGGTATTGATGAGCATTCTGTGGTTCGTAACGATCCGCTGGGGCGCGCCCGTCGAACCTTTTACCATATTCTCAGCGTGACCTACGGCAGCATGCCTCAGGTCATGGCATCCGCTAATCAGGTCAGGGATATTCACGAGGAAATCGAAGGGAACTTACCTGAAGAGAGTGGTGCATTTGCACGTGGCTCGGAATACCGTGCCAACGAAGTCAACGCCATGATCTGGGTTCACGCTACTCTCTGGGAAACCATCGTTCATATGTATGAAGAGATGGAAGAGCCGCTGACCCAGCAGGAAAAAGACCGTTTCTATGAAGAGACCAAGCTGTTTGCCATGTTGTTCGGCATACCTGAAAGTGCCTTGCCGGCTGACTGGAACGAATTCATGGAATACAACCGTGCCATGTGGGCGAGTCCGCAACTCACGGTAACCCCTGCGGCGATGCGCCTCAAAAACGATCTTTTCAAAGCACAGTCGATCTGGATGGTTGTCCCGATGTGGGGACAGGAAATTATTACTTCAGCCGAACTACCACCGCGGATTCGTGATCAATATGAAATGAAGTATGGATGGTGGCAAAAAATGAATTACGGCTGGATGCGTGCCGGTGCCTGGACTCTTGGTGCATTGTTGCCGAAAAATATGGAGCGCCAGGCGGTCTATCACGAAGCGATGGCTCGCCTTGAGGGGGAGCGCTTGGGTGGAATTAACCAGTTCTTCATCGAGGCCTTTTTCGACAAGGAAAGGTTGGTTAATTGATGAGGGGTATACGGCGTTGGGCAACCATGTGCCGGCTGAGCATGTGGATTCTCATGCTCATCGCCTTTCCGGCCGGTGCGGCCTACGACGAAACCGAATACCTGAAATCCGAGGCCTTCTTGGCCAAGGTGTACGGCGAAAATGTGCCTTCAATTTCGCTGATGCCGCTGCGAGGGGATACTCGCAAGCGAGCTGAGGCGGCATTGGGGCATCGCTATAGCGGGCTGAGGCTGCGTTACTGGCTGCAAAATGGAACCAGCGCCTGGATCATCGATGAAAAGAGCAAGGATATGCCAATGACGATCGGTATTGGCATTAATCCTGAGGGTGAGATCGCGGTCATTGAGCTGCTGGTGTATCGGGAACCCCGGGGGGGTGAAATTCATCAGGCTGCTTTTCGCAAGCAGTACCTGGGACTAAGGCTGACCGGGAACAATGCGCTGTCGGGGCCGGTAGACGGCATTACCGGTGCAACCTTGTCGGTTGATGCATTGAATCGCGTGGCGGCCATGGCTTTGGTACTTCACCAATCTGTTCAGGGGGAAACGATCCCCTGAGGGGCTGCTTCGTTGTTGTTAGTCGTGTGCGTTTGACCTGTGTCTGCAACCTCCTCAAAAGGTACAAGGCCAGGTCATTTTTTTACCTCCGCAGGCGCGGTAATGCCGCTTGGCCTCCAGTTGAAAATCGATACGTAACTGTCTACGAATGCTGCCTCGTTTGACTCTTTTCCCTATACAAAAATTCCTTTTTTGTCTTTTTAATCCGGTCGTGAGCCTGTGGTTATCTCTTTGAATAATCAGGCAATACAGGGCATGGCCGGGCTGTTGACAGTGTCAATGTACAGATGCCGTAAAAGCGATGTTCTACATGATCAAACATCAACACCGGATGGCAGTTCTGGCTAAAGACCTCTTGCTCAACAGCCTCTATCTTGGAGATCGAATTCTCCGGTTGAATGGCTGCCGGGGTCGCCGGGCGACGCCGCTGGGTGGTCGCAGGCAACCCTTGTACGCAAGCGGATGGAACCTCGATTGCCATGCGCTGGAAGTTTCCGGAAACGCTGAAGCCAATAATGTGAACAATACGCTTAAGGTGCTCAAATGAATCAGGAAAATCGTCCCTGGCTGTCCACCTATGAATCTCTTGGCAAGGACTGGTATACCCTGCCTGAGTTGCCGGAAAAAACCCTGTCGGATTATGTTCGTGGCTATGCATCACAATTCCCGGATCGCGAAGCGCTGGTATTTCTGGGGCAGGCAATCACCTACAAGCAGCTGGATGAACTGGCAGACCGCATGGCGGCCCTGTTTGCGGCACAAGGCGCGGGTGAAGGCGACGTGCTGGGCATGCAGTTGCCCAACACGCCGCAATATGTGATTGGTTTTATTGCTGCCGCCCGCCTTGGCATGGTGACCACCAGTATTTCGCCACTGATGACCCCGCCAGAAATTACTCACCAGGCCAATGATGCCAAGGTGAAGATTCTTATGACGCTGGTGCCGTTCTGGCAAACCTCAGTCCAGCCGGTGCTGGGGAAGGTACCTACCCTGTCGACGGTGATCGTCTCCGGGCCCATGGATATCATGACCGGGCAGGGTGAAGCGATTAACGCCACGGTGGAAGGCGTTCAGGGGATTTCCCTGCATGACCACCTGCCAGCCACGGCGGAGCCTGTCGACACCCGTGTAGACATGGATAAGGTGCTGTACCTGCAGTACACCGGGGGGACTACCGGCTTGCCCAAGGGGGCCAAGCTCACCTCACGCAATCTGTTCATGAATAACCTGCAGGCCAACGAGTTTTATGGCTACCGCACCGGTGAAGAAACCGTGGCGTCCGCCTTCCCGTTGTTCCACATCGGTGGTGCGGCGGTGGTATTTAACGCGCTGCGCACCGCTGCCACGTTTCTGCTGATCCCGGACCCGCGTGATATCGATCACTTCGTCAGCGAAATGAAAGCACGCACCCCAACCGTGCTGGCCGCGGTGCCCGCGCTTTATCAGATGCTGTGCGCCAATGAAACGTTCAAGAGCCTGGATTTCTCCGGTTTGCGGATGGCTATTTCCGGTGCGGCTCCGTTCGCCAAGGAGGAAGTCCAGAAGCTGGAAAGCGTGGTGGGTGCAGGCAAGTTCTGTGAAGTCTATGGCATGACCGAAACCAGCCCGGTGATCACCCTGAACCCGGCCTCGCACTTCAAGGAAGCCCATGTGGGTATTCCCCTGCCGGGCACCGATGTGCGTATCGTGGATGCTGAAGATGGCACCACCCTGATGCCGCTGGGCGAAGCTGGCGAAATTATCGCCTCCGGTCCGCAGGTCATGCAGGGGTATCTGGAAATGCCTGAAGCGACAAAGAAATCCTTGCGTGAGATGGACGGCAAGTTGTGGATGCACACCGGGGACGTGGGCGTCATGGACGAAGACGGTTTCGTTCGTGTCTGCGACCGCAGCAAGGACATGCTGATTGTGGGGGGCTACAAAGTGTTTTCCGTGGAAGTGGAAGGCAAGGTACAAAGCCTGCCCTGGGTTGCCATGTGTGCCGTTGTTGGCCGCGCTGATACTAAACGTCCAGGCAATGACGTTGTTCAGCTATACGTGGAGCGGACCCCGGATTGCCAACAGTCTGAAGAAGCGCTAAAGGTCGAGCTGGAAGGTTTCTGCCGGGAAAACATGTCGCCCTATAAAGTCCCCAAGGAAGTGTTCTTTATTGATGCGATTCCGCTGACCTCCGTTGGCAAGATTGACAAGAAATCCCTGAGACAGCCGGCATAACGCCGGCGCTAGCCAGAGGTTTCCCGGGGACACAAAGGTGTCCCTTATTAATGCTGGCAAATAATCAGGCTGCGTGAGGCGTGAAAAAGAAGAACTCACTCTTTGCGGGCTTTGATCAGGGCGGTTAGCTCGGTAAGCTGTGACTGCATCTCTGCCAGTTGCCGTGTCATTTTTTCGCGCTCGTCATGGGCCTGCTCCGCTTGTTTGGCATTTTGTTCCTCGCTCATCACTTCCAGAATGGCCCCGATCATCATGTTCAGGAAGACGAACGCGGTCAGGAAAATAAAGCTGAGGTAATACAGCCAGCTTAACGGGTAGCTTTCCATGGTGGCGTACATCACGTCGGTCCAGTCTTCGAAGGTGGCCACCCGGAACAAGGTCAGCATGGAGATGGCCACATCCCCCCACAGGGTTTCATCGACACTGGAGAAGAACATGGAGCCCATGGCCGCGTAGATATAGAAAATGATGAACATCAACAGTGCGATGTAGCCCATGCGCGGGATGGCCTTGATCAGCGAGTTGATCAGGAAGCGCAGTTCCGGCACCACCGATACCAGTCGCAATACCCTAAATACCCTCAGTAGCCGGCCCAGCAGAACCACTTCGGCATTGTCCATGGGGATCAGGCTGCCGATGACTACCAGCGTATCGAACAGATTCCAGCCATCCAGCAGGAACCGCTTCTTGTCGGGGTGTACGCCCAGGCGGAACAGAATTTCTACCAGAAAGAAAACCGTGATGGCGTTGTCCAGTAGCGCCAGGGTGTCGCTGAATAGCGGTGGCAGGGTGTAGGTATTGGCGCCGATGGTCAGTGCCGACAGGATAATGATGGCAATGACCGCGCCCTGAAACAGCTTGCTGGATTCGATGCGGCGCAGGTACTCGAGCGTGGAGGCGGGCTGGGTCAATTCGGATGACATGACGGGTTGCGGTCCTGTGTGCAGTGTGGCTCAACAGATTCAGATGCGGATTCTAATCGGCCATGGCCCCGCAGGGTAGGTCTACGGGGCGGGCGGAGGCGGATGCCGGCAGAGGCGTCTGGTGCTCTTCCGTTTGCTGCCAACTCAGTCCTGGAGCCGGTCTGCCAGCCCGGAGGCTCGCCAGGTCGGCTTGCGAATGGCACTTTCCAGCACGGACGGTTTGCCGAACTCCAGCAGGGTGAAGGTGTCACGAGCGCGGGTAATCGCGGTGTAAACCAACTCCCGGGTCAGCAGCGGGTGCGGCGCATCCGGCAGCACCAGCAAGGTGTGACGAAACTCCGAACCCTGGGATTTGTGCACGGTCATGGCGTACACGGTTTCTACCCCGTCCAGCCGCGAAGGCAGCACCCACTTGATTCGGCCGTCGGGCAACTGGAACGCCACCCGCAACCGGTGGTTGCCGTTGTCATCGGTCTCGCCGGGGAGCGTCAGGCCCACATCGCCATTCATCAGCCCCAGCTGGTAATCATTGCGCGTCATCATCACCGGGCGGCCCGCATACCACTCCCGTTCCGGTGCCAGATCCTGCTGTTGCAGGTAATGGGTAAGGCGCTGATTGAGCTGCTCTACCCCAAAGGGGCCGCTGCGCAGGCCACTAAGCAACTGCTGATGGGTCAGCTGTTTGAGCAGACCCGCTGCCCATGGATCCCGTTCTTCGTTGCCGGGCGGCGAGTCCACCGCGGCAAACAGGCTGCGTAAGCCGGCGTGACCTGCGCTGCCTTCCACCAACAGGTTTTCCAACTGTGTATTGTCGTTTTGCAACCGGTGACGGTTGAGGCTCTCCGGGTAATCCCGGAATGCCGCCCGTGACTTGCCCAGGTCCGCCTGATTGATGGCGGTAGCCAGGGCGCCGATGCCGGGGCTGTCTTTGGAGCGCCAGTTGGTCCGTAGCATGGCCGTGGACTGTGCCAGTGCCGTGCCGGGCTGGTCGGGTTCTTCACAGAAGTCACGAATGTCGGCGCCACAACTCTGTGCCACGAAGTCCACGGTGTCGGCGTGGTAACGTCCCTCAAAGGCATGGCGGCACAAATCGCCCATGACTGCGCCGGCTTCTACGCTGGCCAACTGGTCCTTGTCGCCCAGCAGGATCAGTTGCGCATGGGCGGGGAGGGCCGCCAGCAGGCTGGCCATCATGTCCATGTCGATCATGCTGGCTTCGTCTACCACTACCAGATCCGCGTGCAGGGGATTGTGGGCGTGATGACGGAAGTGCCGCGAATCTGGCCGGGTGCCCAGCAGACGGTGCAGGGTGGTCACGTCGGTGGGAATGCTGTCGCGAACCGCATCAGATACCGGCAGGGCGGCGACCTGGTCGCCAATGGATTCGGTGAGCCGTGCGGCGGCTTTGCCGGTGGGGGCGGCGAGACGAATGCGCAGGCGCTGATGGTTCTCCATGGCCAGGCTTTGCAGCAGGCCCAGCAATTTTACCACTGTTGTGGTCTTGCCGGTCCCCGGCCCGCCGGTAATGATGCCGATACCAACGCGGCTGGCCAGCGCGCAGGCCACCTGTTGCCAGTTGGTGCCGTTACCACTGTCAGGGAACAGTGCCTGCAACGGGCCATGCAGTTGCTGTGCAGACAGTCCGGAAGGCGTGGCCAGCCGTGCTGCAATGGCGTCGGCAACCGACCGTTCCTGTGACCAGCTACGGCGCAAATAAAGTCGATGCTGATCCAGCACCAGCGGTGTGCTGCCGTCGTTACTGACCAGCGGGCTTTGCTGCAAGGCTGTGAGCCATTGATCTGGTGTCCCGGGGAGTAACTGCGTCAGTTCCGCAGGCGGTGATGTGCCCCACAGCTGCGTGCTCAGGGCGTCATTTTCAAAATCCAGACAGAGATGGCCACTGGACTGATGGTTGCTGGTAAAGGCCGCGAGTAACAGCACTTCATAGCTTGCCTCGCTGCATTGCTGATGCAGAAAGCGGGAAATGGCCACATCCAGATCCCGCAACAGGCCTCCGTCACGCAGTTGCTTCAGGGCGTCTTCCCAGTTGAGGGCGGAGAATAGATCAGATTGCATCGAAGCCCCCAAAAGCCATTGAAAGTTGAAAGTTGAAAGTTGAAACGCGGGAAGGTGTAGAGTTTAACGAACAGGTCATGCGCCGCGATTCTTGGGTAGTGGTGCGCGGGTACAGAGTTCCAGCAAGGGAAAGCGTCCCCCGCGCTTTTAAACTTTTAACTTTTAACTTTAAACTCACCCCTCTCCTCCAAACATCGCATCCAGCCTTTCAATCAACTCCGTCGCCGGCCGGTCGAAGACCGTGCCCGCGGCTGGCCCCTGCATGCCGCGCAGGAACACATAGACGGCGCCGCCCAGGTGTTGATTCGGATTGTAGTCTTCGCCAAGCCGGTTCTTGAGAAGACGATGGAGGGCCAGCAGGTAGAGTACGTACTGCACCTCGTAACGCTTGTCGAGAATGGCACGGGTCATGGCGTCGGTGGTGTAGGCGGTGTCATCCACGCCCAGCCAGTTGGATTTGTAGTCGAGCACGTAGTACTTGCCGCGGTGTTCGAACACCAGATCGATAAAGCCCTTGAGCATGCCGTTGAGGGTGTCCGCTTCCAGTCGCGGGCGGGGCAGGTCAGGGTGGATGGCATCGCGGATGGCCTGATCCAGTGAAGCCACGCTCACCTGGTTGGCGGGCAACATGAATTCCATCTCTGCCACATAGGTGGCCATCTCGCTCAGTGCCACCTGATCAGCGGCCAGCGGTAACGGGGTTTGCAGGGCGGTTTTCCACCAGTCCTCAATCACCGCCGCGTGATCCTGCCAGCCGCGAGCCTGAAGTTTTTCTGCCACAACCTGTTCGAAGGGGGCAGGAGACGCCAGGGTCGCAACAAAGTCCTGGTTTGCTGCCTGCTCGAGAACATCATGCAGCAGGGTGCCGGGGGCGGCGCCGCGCGGGAAGGCGTGGATGCTACCCGCCAAGGGCTCCTGTTCCGGCATGCTGTCCTGATCCGGTTGTTCGGCCAACTGGTCGCTGCGCGGGTCCGCCGGGGCCAGGGTTTCCTGAACCTGCTTGAGGGCACTGTAGCTGGCAATCCACCAGGGTTGGCGTTGATGTCGGGGGGGCACTTGTACCGGTTTCAGGGTCAGCTTCCGGGTGGCCGGTTGATACGGCAGATCATTGCTCTGCGGTGGCGCGATCACGCTTACCGAGTCGCTGATGACTGGCCTCAGTGTTTCGGTGAGTTTTTCATTTTCCACACCGTCACCAAACAGCAGGCGGCCAATGGCACTTTTCTCCAGCTGGTTGGTTTTACCGTTGCCTTTCACGTAGGGGGCAATGCCCAGGGTGCAGGTATGGCAGGCCCGGGTGAGTGCCACATAGAGCAGGCGCATGTCTTCCGCCAGGCGCTCTTCGTCAGCCTTGCGCTCGTCTTCTGCATCCGGCTCCAGTGACACATGCAGCCGGTCATCATCATGGAAACGCAGCGGCGGCTTGCTCTTGTCGGCGGGGCGGAAGCTGCAAATAAAGGGCAGATACACCAGCGGGTATTCCAGCCCCTTGGACTTGTGGATGGTGATTACCTTGACCCGGTCGTCATCACTTTCCAGCCGCAGGATGCTTTCCTTGCTGCTGTTACTCTGCTGTTCGAGGGTTTCTTCCAGATAGCGAATCAGGGCCTGCTCGCCATCCAGTTGAGTGGCCATCTGCTGCAGCAATTCAGACAGGTGCAACAGGTTGGTCAGTGCCCGCTCGCCATCCAGGCTCTGGCTGAGGCGCACCGGGACATGAAAATCCATCAACAAACTGCGCAGCATGGGCAGCACGCCTTGCTGTTGCCACTGGTGCCGATAGCCATGGAACTGTTCCACCATGCGCTCCCAGCGCACCTCATCCTGGTTGATGGCATCCAGTTCCGTATAGGCTATATCCAGTGACGCACTGGCCAGGGCGCTGCGCACCTTGCTGTCCGATTCCGGGTTGGCGCAGGCGTGCAGGATCAGCAACAGGTCGATCGCTTCCGGCTGGGCAAAGACGGAATCCTGATCAGACAGATACACGCTGCGCACCGCACGTTCCATCAATGCATCACGAATGGCTTTGGCCTCGGTGCGGTCACGAACCAGGATGGCAATGTCGTTGGGTTGGAGCGGCCGGAATTGTTCGTCTTTGCGGAAACCGGTGTCGCCTTTTTCCGCGCCGTTGAGCAGGTGGGCGATTTCGGTGGCGCAACGGTCCGCCTGTTGCTGGCGGTACTGACCGGCACTGATCGCTCTGTCGCGGTCTTCCACCCACAGTGTGATGCCCGCTTTGACCTGCCCATCCACTTCCAGTTGTTCCTTGCGCCCCTGGGCTTCCACCGGGTCGAAAGGAAAGGGGCTGCCGGTTTTGGCCATACGGAAGACATCACCAAAGGTCTGGTCGCTGTAAGTGAACAACTCGTTTACAGCGGAGACCATGGCATGGGCAGAACGGAAGTTCTTTTTGAGTGTGTAGTGGTTGCCTTCGGTGGCCGTGCGGGCTTTCAGGTACGTGAATACATCCGCGCCGCGGAATGCATAGATGGCCTGCTTGGGGTCGCCGATCATGAACCAGCCGATCTCCGGCTGATTCCCATAGAGTGCAGAGAAAATCCCGTACTGGACCGGATCGGTATCCTGAAATTCGTCGATCAGCGCTACCGGGAATTGCTCACGAATCACCGCGGCCAGCCGCTCGCCGTTGGACCCTTCCAGGGCATCGCGCAGGCGGGTGAGCATGTCATCGAAGCCCAGCGTCGCGGTCTGGCGGCGCACTTGGTCCACCCGCCGGTCAATCCAGGCGGCCACATGGGCCAGCAGGTCCGTGCGTGGCAGGCGGGTGTTTTCGCGCCCCATCAGGACCCGATCAAGCGTCTTGCAGAACAGGAAGTCCGGACGGTGGTCCTGACCCGCCTTGGTCAGCTTCAGGCCGTCTTCAGAAAACTTGAAGAGGACGGCGTAATCCTTGTCGCGCAGGCCTTCACCCTTGGCGTAGCGCTTCAGGAGCTTGAGCATGCCGGGCACACTTTTCGCCCGGTAGCTGTTGCCGTTCAGCCACTTGTTCTCCTGGGCGTCACGTACCCAGTGAAGAAAGTCCGGCAAGGCCTCCGCCAGTTGCTGGCGAGCCAGCCGGTCCAGCTCGGCCTGGGGATCGGTTTGCGTCAGCCATTCTTTGACACTGTCTGGCAGGTTCGCCGGATCGGCTTCCTTGAGCCCCAGAAGGGGACGGGCTTGCTTGAGCAGGGCATCCGGGTTGCCCAGTCCTTCGCTTTGCAACTGGTTGGCGGCACTCACCGGGAAGCGGTTGATGATGTTGCGCCAGTAATCCCGTGCCGCCTGCAGTTGGTCATCGCTGGCATCTTCCTGTAGTTCCAGGCTGAACAGGCTGCCGGAATCAAACGCATGCTGCTTGAGCATGCGATTACAGAACCCGTGGATGGTGTAGATGGCCGCTTCGTCCATCCACTGGGCGGCGGCATCCAGGCGCTGGGCGCATTGCTTGCGCGCCTGCGGCTCGGCGTAGTCGGCCAGCAGTTGTGACAGCACCGGGTCGCTGGCAGTGGCGTCCGGGTCGGCAAAGGTACGGGCGGCATCGGCCAGACGGTCCCGAATCCGCTCGCGCAATTCTTCCGTGGCGGCTTCGGTGAAGGTCACCACCAGGATGTCCGGTGGCAGCAGCGGGCGGTGGAAGGCCCGGTCGTCACCATGGCCCAGCACCAGGCGCAGATAAAGCGCTGCCAGGGTGAAGGTCTTGCCGGTACCGGCGCTGGCTTCGATCAACCGGGTGCCATGCAGAGGGAAGGTGATCGGTAGCGGTGGGGACTGACATCCGTCGTTATGGCTCATGACAGGTCCCCCAGTTCGGCCCACTGGCTGTTCAGGAAGAGGGGCGCATAGAGTTGTTCTGTCCAGTAAAGAAACAGCGGTTCTTCCTCTTTTGTCTGTGCCCAGAGCGTATCGAAATCCGGCCAGGCGCGGGCCAGTGACGGGTCATCCACTTCCCCTCGGCTGAAATCGCTGCTGGTGTATTTGTTCCTTGCTGCTTTCACGCCTTTCTCTTCATCTTCTTCCGCCAGGAAGGCAAAGGCGGTGGCACAGGCCACCGGTAGTGGATGGCAGAGCGCCTGTTGCCAGGCATGACCAAGCTGGTCGAGATGCTGCTGGGCTGCCTGCTGGGTCAACTGTAGCAAGGTAAAGCGCCCATCCTGGCCCTGTATGCGGGTGGTGAGCGGGTAGCCGGCAGCACAGGCAGCCAGGTGAATTACCCAGTCGCGACACAGCTTGTCGTAACGGTTTTCCAGCCTGCCGGTCTGCAGGACCAGCCGCTGGGGGTTGGCGGTGGCGCCGCGCAGATCGGTGAGCCAGTCTTCCAGTGGCAGGGGGCCAGCGGTCAGACGGATTTCCTGCTGGGGCTGCGGGCTGCCGCTCTGGGCCAACAGGGCAAAGTAATCGTCCAGCGGATCGGCCAGCGGCACCAGCAGGCTGTCACGGCTACCTTCTTCAAACGGATGCAGGGGCAGGTCGCCGCTGGCGGCCAGCCGGTTCAGAGTGGCCTGCATGGTGCTTTGTGCCTGTTCCGGACCCGCCTGCAAGGCGTCACTGATCAGCTGATCCTGCAGTTGATAACGTTGCAGCCCATCGAAACCGAAAGGTTCGCTGTCTTCGAGTACCTGGCGTTCCAGTTTCAGTTTTGCCTTGAGCCGGCGTTCGAAAAAATGCGCCACCGGTTGCTTCAGGAAGCGACCCAGGACGCTGCAGTTCACCGGTTCGTCCACGTCCAGTGACGGCAATGGTTGGCGATTGTCCACCTGCGGGGCCTCGCCATCATGCAGTACACGCCATTCATTGGCATAGGTGTCGAGAGCATCGTTGGCGGCATCAAAGTACTGGCCGCTGAAGGGCTGCAGGGGATGGGCCTGGGTGAGGGCCTCCACCGGGTCGCCCTGATCGCAGTGCCAGCGCTGGTTGATGTGATCGCGCAGCTGGGCCACCAGTACCGAAGGCGGACGTTCGCTGTTGTCGCGCACGTTGCGGCCGGTCCAGCTGATGTAAAGGCTGTCGCGGGCGCTGAGCAGGGCTTCCAGAAACAGGTAACGGTCGTCGTCCCGCCGGGAGCGATCCCCCGGGCGATAGTTGCCCCACTGGCGCATCAGGTCGAAATCCATGGGCTGCTGCGGGCGGGGGTAATCGCCGTCTTTCATGCCCAACAGGCAGACATGGCGGAACGGAATGGCGCGCATGGGCATCAGGGTACAGACGTTGATGCGGCCGGCCATAAAACGCTGCGACAGGCTTTCGGAATTGAGTGCATCGAGTAATGGGCGGCGGGCCACGGTCAGTGGCAGGGCCTTGTCGAAATCCGCTTCGCCACAGGCCGCCAGCCAGTCGTTGAGGGCATCGCGCAGGCCGGCATCGAGGCCCTGATCGTCCTGTTCGTCGGGGGCAAACAGATCGTCCAGCAACTGGCTGAAACGCAGCTGCCATTGGGTCGGAGTGGCGCTGTCCCGGAAGGCCTGCCAGTGCTGTTCCAGACTCTCCAGCAACCGTGACAGTCGCCCGGCCAGCTCGGCGCCCAGCCCTGCTACTTCGTCCAGCGGCTGGATGTTATTCCAGGCGGGGCCATCGCCCATCAGGTAGCCGGCCAGCATGCGTTTGAGCCCGAACGCCCAGCTGTTTTGTTCAAAGCCGGGGACGTCCAGGGTGTGGCGCTGGTCGCTGTTGAGCCCCCAGCGGATACGGGCCTGATCAATCCAGCTGGCCAGCTGGGGCAAGTCGCTTTCCTCGATGGCAAAGCGCTGGCGCACTGCAGGCACCTCCAGCAGGTCGAGAATGTCGCTGGCGGTGAAGCGCCATTGGGGCAGGTGCAGCAGGGATTCCATGGCCTGGGCCATGGGCGAGGCGGCACCGGCACTGCGGTCGCTGAGGGTGTAGGGGAGGTAGCGGGGATCCTCCCGCTCCATGCGACCAAACACCGCATCAATGTAGGGCGCGTAGGCCTCGATATCCGGCACCATCACAATCACGTCCCGGGGCTGCAGGGTGGGGTCCTCGGCAAAGCGTTTCAGCAACGCATCCTGCAGGATCTCTACCTCCCGCTGGGGGCTGTGGGCGATGGTGAAATGCAGGGACGAATCCGGTTGCAGGAGCGGTCGCTGATCCGGAGCCGGCTGCGGTTCCAGATCGAGAATATCCTGCTGCAACTGTTCCAGCAGCGTGCCCGGTGTCAAATCCGTGAACAGGTCGATCTGGTTCTGGAACGCGCTGCGGTAGCTGTCCGGATCATCGTGATCATAGAGCAGCCCGATAAAGTCCCGGCCCTGTTTGCCCCAGGCGGCCAGCAGCGGATTGACCCGGTTCTCTGGCAGCAGGTCGAGGTGACGTTTGCGCTCGTCCAGTTGACGCCGTAGCAGATGACGGTCTTCCACGATATCTGCCCAGTAGTGCTGGCAGGGGTTCTGCACCAGCATCAGGATCTGGCAGTGCTGGCTGAGTGCGGCGAGGGCCTCCAGGGATTGCTGGGGAAGGGCGCTGATGCCAAAGATGATCAGGCGACGCGGCAGGCCGGGTGGCGTTTCGCCGCTCTTCAACGTTTCGATAAAACGGTCATGGATGGCGCTGCGACTGAGGCCCTGTTTGTCGTCGTCCATGTCTGTCAGTACGGCGCGCCAGAGATGGGCCTGCCAGCGCTGGCTGTCGGGGAAATCATCGTGGGCGTTGCGGTCGTGGGCCTTGCGCAGTTGATCGCGGCCGGCTTCCCAGTCGGTCAGCCAGTCGGCGCGATACACCTGGTAGGCGTCATAGAGATCCGCCAACCGTTCCGCCAACTGGTGCCGCTTGCGACAGTCCTGGTCATCGGTAAGAAAGTGCCGTAGCGGGCCGAAGTGTGGATCGTCCAGCAGAGTCGGCAGCAAACGATACAGACGCCACAGCAACCGGGATTTGTCGAAGGGCGAAGTGCGTGGGACCTGTTCCTCCCCCAGCACGGCGCGATAGGCGTTCCATAAAAAACGGGCGGGCATCTGGAACTGGTAGCCGGCACTGATCCCCAGAGATTGGGCAAGTTGCAGTTTCAGCCATTGGGCCATGCCATTGGATTGCACCAGAAACGTCTCTGTTTCCAACGGGGACAACGGCTGGCGACGAAGCCAGTCCGCCACCAGTTCAGTGAGGGTTTCCAGACGGTTGCTGTGTAGCACCATCAGCCCGTTTTGCATGGACATTCCTTGGATAGCATTGCCAAACGCCAAGCCTAAGGGAGTCCGTCGAAGGGAGGAAGGGCCAAGGCAGTTTTCTGCCCTGACTTTACGTGTGTCGCCGGTTTACATCACGCTCATCCACCATTCCAGCTTGTCCCGTTTCCGCTCTGGCTGAGGCGCGGGGGAGGAGCTCGGCTGCACCTCGCTGGCCTGACTGGGTTGTATGCCAAAGGTGGGATACAAGGAGGCAACCAGCAGTACCGCCATGACGCGATTGAAATACCGCAGACGTTTTCCTTTTTTCAAGCCGTTCTTTAATGCCGCGCCAAACAGGTTCCAGCTACTGATCAGCGGCAACCCCACAACCACGAAGGTGCCGGCAAGCAGCAGCATGCTGGGGGTAAAGTTGTGGGGTTGGGTAAAAGTGGCCACCCCGGTCAACGTCATCATCCAGGCTTTGGGATTAATCCATTGGAACAGCGCCGCCTGGATAAAGGTCAGGGGCTGTTGCTGCTGTGGGTGGTCCTGCAGGGAGCGGTTTCGCACCAGCTGCCAGGCCAGCCACAGTAAATAAAGGGCACCGGTTATGCGCAACCCGTTGACCAGAGAGGGGGAGTGACTCAGCAGCTGGCCGAGCCCCTGCGCGATGCACAGCAGCATGATCTGACAGCCGATCACGATACCCAGAATATGCGGCAACGAACGAATGAAGCCGGCGTTGGCGCCGGAAGAAACCAGCATCAGGTTGTTGGGGCCGGGGGTTCCGGTCATTACGGCAACAAAGCCGACAAGGGCGAAAATCTGCTCCATTGGCATGGCTGGCATCCATTGGCTCTGGAAGGTGTTCCAGAGTAGGTGGACAAGCTGTATCGATACAGATATAAGAAAACAAAATTGATGCAGTACAGATTGTGTTTTTATAAAACTGTGCTGGCTGTTGTGACGCTATCTGTATCGGTAATTGCCATGACTTTGTATCAACGCCTTGCGGATACCCTTCAGGAACTGATTCGCGAGCAGGCGTATCCCGTGGGAAGTCGGTTACCCGGGGTGCGCATGTTGGCGGCACAGCATCAGGTGAGTGTCTCTACCGCGGTGAATGCCTGTCGGGAATTGGAGCAGCGAGGTGTCCTGGAAGCACGGTCGAGATCCGGGTATTACGTCTGTCCACCGCTTGCCGAGCTTGAACCTCCCAGGGTCGCCCGGGCGAGCCGGCGGCCGCGTCGTATCACCGGGCAGGAGCGGGTATTACAGATTCTGCAGAATGTGAATAATCCGGCGATCGTTAACCTGGGGGCGGCGGTGCCGGCCCCGGAGTACATGCCGGTGGCGACCATGGAAAAAGTCTTTCACGGGGTGCTTCGCGAACAACGAAGACGTTGCGTTGGCTACGAATTTCCCCCCGGCGCGCCTGAACTCTGCACCCAGATTGCACGTCGTATGGCCGCCTTGCAGTGTCCCACTCGCCCTGAGCAGGTACTGGTTACCAACAGTTGTCAGGAATCGGTTGCGATAGCCCTGAAACTGGTCACTCAGCCGGGAGATACGGTGGCCATTGAGTCTCCGACCTACTATGGGTTGCTGCAGGTGATTGAGTCACTGGGGCTCAAGGCTCTGGAGATTCCCACGGATCCTGAGACCGGCATCTCCCTGGATGCACTCACTCTGGCGCTGGAACGCTGGAAGGTATCTGCCTGCGTGGTGGTGGGTAATTTCTCGAACCCGTTGGGGGTGTGCCTGTCGGATGAGCGAAAGCAAGCTTTGCTGGCCTTGCTGGCCAAACACCGGGTGCCGCTGGTGGAGGATGATATCTATGGGGACCTTCCGTTGACCGGGCGGCGACCCAGACCGATCAAGAGCTGGGATTCAACGGGGCAGGTTTTCTACTGCTCGTCTTCCTCCAAGACGTTGTCGGCGGGATTGCGTGTGGGCTGGATGGTGACCCCGGATGCTTACACCGAAAAGGCGCGTTATCTGCAGTTCATCAATACGGTGTCGGTTTCTACGCCGTCCCAGCTGGCGCTGGCTCGCTATCTGGAGAGAGGACACTACGACCGTTATCTTCGTCAGGTTTGCGGTGAGCATGCTCGCAGTGTTGCCCGAATGACGGAGCGTGTAACGCAGTTATTTCCTGCCGAAACACGGGTTAGCCGACCTGCCGGAGGGTTTGTGCTGTGGCTGGAGTTGCCCGGTGACATTGATACGTCAGAATTGATTGAACAGGCTCAGGAACAGGGGGTGAGTTTTGCGCCGGGTGCCTTGTTTTCCGCTACCGGGAAGTTTACCAACTGCCTGCGTCTTAACTGCGCGGTAAAATGGGATAACCGGGTAGAGCAGGCGCTGATTACGCTGTCTCGTCTGTGTTGATGCGCAGGCAGCAATGCCTGCCTGCGCATCGTCACATCGTCTCAGAGCATGATGGAGCCAAGCACTTCACGTTGTCCGTTCTGCACCTTGATCACTTTGCTGCCTTCCTTGATCAGGGTGTAACTTTCTGCCACCTCTCCGCTGGTGGCCAGCACGCCGATGGAACCATCAGCGTGGTAGGTCAGTTGGGCTTCGTTGCCCAGGCCGTCAGTGACGGTTTCGGTGGTGCCTGCGACTTTGGCGCCTTCCTGGCTGATCGGGTTTGTGCCAGTCCAGAACTCAATGGAGTTGAAGATGATAATGTCACCGAGCAACGACAAGCCGTAAACCGGGATCCACCAGAAGGCGAAAGAAATCACCTGATTAACAAATTTGTTATCGGTCGCATCGGCATTCCAGTCCTGCACAGTATCGAACAGGGCGTTCTGACCGAGACAGCCGGTGAGCATTACGGCGCCAAGGGCGCTAGCCAAGCCTTTTTTCATGGGGTTCTCCAAACAAGAAAGGTCGTCGTACCCGGGAAGTATTAGCGTAATTGTGTTTGGAAACCATGTCAGGTTTGGGGCGTGGGAGAGGTATTTGAACATCCGGGTTGCTGTTGCTGGGGCGATGGGGGGAGGCTTGGGTTGCTTAGCGCCAACCTGCGCCCCGCAAAGTGGGGCGCAGGTTCTCGGGGCCGCTATCCGCGTTCCATGGCGGCCAGCTCATCCTCAAAGAAAAAGGTGTCTTCACCGAAAGCCGGTTCCAGGTGGTTCAGCCACGTTGCCTGTTCGTTGTATTTGGCAAAGAAGGGACGCTGGACCCAGTCATGGTTGCGGCCCTGGATGAACCGTAACGCAAAGACCTTCTCGCCATTGATCTCGGTGACGCCCTGGATCTCGACCTTGCCCGGGTGGCTGGACATGCTCGGGCCGCGGGCTGTTCTGGCAATACCCGAGACCTGTTTCATGGCGTCCCGATAGATGTTCCACGCTTTGGCAAGTGGCACTTCAAAATAATGGCGGGCGCCGGTGTCGCGTTCCACGAACATGTAGTACGGCACAATGCCCAGCTCTACCTGGGTTTGCCACAGACGCGCCCAGTCATCGGCGTTGTCGTTGATGTGGGCCAGCAACGGTCCCTGAGCACGGATGACCGCACCGGTGGCACGAACACGTCGCACCGCTTCTTTGGCGATGTCGGTTTCCAGCTCTTGCCAGTGGTTGTAGTGAGCCATCAGCGCCAGATGCTTTCCGCTGGCTTGGACTTCGCGGAACAGTGCCAGCAGGTCGTCAGCGTCGGCATCCGAAACCACCCGGTAGGGCCAGAACGTCAGGGCTTTGGAACCGATACGGATGGTGCGAATTTGTTCCAGTTCCAGCAACGGTTCGATATGAGCGCGCAGGTTTTTGGTTTTCATTACCAAAGGATCGCCACCGGTGATCAACACATCAGTGATTTCCGGGTGTGCCTGGATATATTTCTTGAGTTGACCCGCTTCCTTTGCGGCAATCTTCAGATCGTTGTCGCCGATGAACTGGGCCCAGCGAAAGCAGAACGTGCAATAGCTGTGGCACACCTGACCCTGGCTGGGGAAGAACAGCACCGTTTCATTGTACTTGTGCTGGATGCCGTCGATTTTCTCGTCATCCACTTCCGGCATATTGTGTTCCATCTGGCCTGCCGGGTGAGGGTTCAGGGCCTCGCGTACCTCCGCGATCACAGCCTTGATGTGGTCCTTGTCGCCACCGCGCATGGCATCGGCAACCCGGTCGAAGTGCTCCGGTGCCAGCATCCCTTTCTGTGGGAATGTCAGCTGGTAGATCGGGTCGTCGGGAACCTTGTCCCAGTTGATCAGTTCGTTGATGACATACTCGTTTACCCGGAATGGCAGGACATTGGCAACGACCTCCATGGCGAAGCGGGTGTCGTCATCCAGACGCTTGAGTGGCTCGATCTTGTCGAGTTGTTTGGCGGTGAACACCTTGAAGCGGCGAGGCTCATCAAACTGTGTGTGCTCGCTCTGGTGCAGCGGAATAACCGTATTGGTCTCGGGCATGGTTACGCTCCTCATCATGTGCCGATGCGTTGCTGCGTGAAGACGCCACGCCAACACCGGTACACTGGCTGCCTAAACCAGCGGAATTAGTTATTACTACTGATGACCGGCGGCGGCCGGTACTGAACACGAGCCGTGGCTCGTCGCTGTACGCCACTAGGGACGCGAGGGACCTGGGTCTTGCCCATCTTCCAGCCATTAGCGGGGAAGCAGGACGCTGCCAGTGTGCAGTCACTGACCCAAAAGAGGGCGCATTCTAGTGAAACGGGACGGAAAGCGCAAAAATGTCACCGGTGTGACAGAGGTAACTACCCGTTAAAACAGGGATTTGTGCTATGTTGCCAGCATTGCACTGTATCGAGACAAGGTGAATTCTGGCGGTCCGGCAAGGAGAGGAATGGACGCATTCGTAACGCAGTGGGGGCAGGGGGTTGACCGTTGGCTGCTGCGGCTGGAACCGTTCTGGCCGCATCTGGCGGCCATGATCAGTGTCGCCCTGGCCATCACGGTCACCATCCATGTTTCACAGAACAAGCGCGATGCCCGGGCCGCAGCGGCCTGGACCGGGCTGGTCTGGCTGGTGCCGGTGTTTGGTGCTCTGCTGTACTTCCTGCTGGGCGTGAACCGTATCCGCCGCCGTGCCCGGCAGCTCACCGGTGGCAAGATCGAGACCGATGAAGGCTGGCGTGTGGCGGCTGAACCCCTGCCACTGCATGGGCATTTTCAGGAGTTGAGCCGCTTGGTAGGGCGTCTGACCCATTTGCCTCTTACCGACGGTAACCGCATTACGCCCCTGGATGCGCCGGCGGCCTATCAGCAAATGCTGGACGCGATCGAGAGCGCCAACGAAAGCATTTTTCTGGCGACCTACATTTTTGGTAATGACGCTGCCGGTCGGCCGGTGGTGGAAGCTCTCGCTCGGGCAGTCCAGCGCGGGGTGAAGGTGCGGGTGCTGGTGGATGGGGTTGGTTCCCTGTATTCGCTGCCATCTGTGGTGTGGCGGTTGCGCCGCAACAAGGTGCCGGTGCAGCGCTTCCTTTACTCGCTGGCGCCTTGGCGAATGCCTTACATTAATCTCAGAAACCACCGTAAATTCATGATTGTCGACCGGGAAACCGGTTTCACCGGCGGCATGAATATTCGTGCAGGCTATATTCAAACGCCTCCTTCTATTACCGACCTGCATGCGCGGCTGGAAGGGCCGGTAGTGGGACAGTTGCTACGCAGCTTCGCGGCAGACTGGTTGTTCAGTTGCGGCGAACTTCTTGAAACCAGCTACCGTGGCCTGGCGCAGCTGGGAGAGGTAAAGGCCCGGGGGATCAGTGCCGGGCCGGATGCAGATTTTGACAAGCGACGGCTGACACTTCTGGCGGCCATTGGTGCTGCAGAGCACCGTATTCGCATCGTTACGCCCTATTTTGTGCCGGATTTGACGCTCCTGGCCACTTTACAGCTGGCCATGCTCAAGGGTGTGCAGGTACAGCTGATCGTGCCGCAGAAGAATAATCTTCGCATGGTGCATTGGGCCAGCCTGCATGCATTACGCTGGCTGGTCAGTGAAGGGGCTGAACTGTACCTGTCGACACCGCCCTTTGATCACAGCAAGGTCATGACGGTTGACGGCCACTGGGTGATGCTGGGTTCCGGAAACTGGGACGCGCGCAGTTTGCGGCTCAATTTCGAGTTTGATCTGGAATGTTACAGCGACCAGCTCGCTGGCACAGTCGATGGGTCCATAGATGAGCGACTGCCAGATTGCCGCCGAATGGATACCGCGGCTTTTCGTGATATGGCGCCCTGGCGTCGTGTGAGAAATGCGCTGGCGCATTTGATGGAGCCCTATCTGTAAACCCGGCTAGTACTTTTGTATCATGTCATAGTGCCAGCATTTCTGTGGGCTGAGTCACGCTATCGTAAACATTCTGTATCGACGTTGTTCTGGCGAGGATACAGTGCCAGCACAGCGAATGGCAGCCGAGCGGCTGCCGTTTTTATATTGGGGAATGTCGGGAAAGCAAATGCTGACTAGACTATTGCTGGTGCTGTTGGCCCTGATGGGGGGGCAAGTGAGCCTGGCTGCGGATGCCAGCTGGATCATGGTGACCGAACGGGATGATATTCGGGTATTCCGCCAGGATGACGACAGCTCCCGCCTGAAAACCTTTCGGGGCATCGCACGAATGCCGGTCGAGGACTTCAAGTCCATCGGCGTGCTTATGGATGACTATGATGCTGTGGCGTCTTTCATGCACATGGTGTCAGAAATCCGCGATCTGCGTCGCCATTCCCACTTCAAGCGCGATGTCTACGTAACGACCCGTTTGCCCTGGCCTGTGAGTGATCGGGACGCACCACTGCGTGTGCAGTTCTACCAGGAAAAGGATTCCTACGATCTGGTGATGCCGTTTTCACTCTACGAAAGCAACATGCCGGAGCAGGATGGCTACGTCCGTATGCCGCAGATGGAAGGCTATTACCGTTTTTCACCGGTAGCGCCCGGAGAAGTGGAAGTCACAATTGAAGTCGTGTTGGATCCTGGCGGGGTGGTGCCCGCCTGGATTGCCAATATCATTCTACGCGATATTCCCTACTTCTCTCTCAAGCGGTTGCGCCGTGTGGTGAATCAGCCACGCTTCCAGGGTGTGGACACAGGCTATTACCGTGTGCCTGAGAACTGGCAGAAAAAGGCAGAGCCAAGGTCGGTTGCTAACGCTTCAGCGGAGAGCCCGGCCCCATCAGTGCCCAGATGATCAGACCAACAAGCGGCAGGATAAGCACCAGCAGCACCCATAGCACCTTGGCGCCGGTTTCCGCGGAAGATTGGATAATCATGACGATGGCATAAATCGCCAATGCCAGTTGTAGCAATCCCAGCAGTTTCATCGTGTCATTCCTTTTCGATTAGTCCTGACCCTGAATGTAGTGCACTGAGCCCGCCGGGTAAATTGCCGGGCTGTTAAACACCGTCAAACCTGTCGGCGGCAAAGCCAGCCCCCATACAGCAAGGCAATCAGCCCGATGCCTGCTCCCAGCAGGACAACCCCGTCCCAACCGAAGTGCTCGTAGGCACGAGCAGAGCCTAAAGAGCCCCCGGCGCCACCCAGAAAGTACAGGAACATGTAGCCGGAATTCAGACGGTTGCGGATATGTTCATCCAGCGAGAACACCAGGTTCATATTGGTGATATGCACCGTCTGCAGTGCCAGGTCCAGCACCATGATCCCCGCCACCAGCGCAAGCAGGGAATCTGCCCCCAGTTTGAGCAGCCACCAGGAGCCGAATAGCAAGGCCAAACCGCCCAGGGTCAGGATGCGGCTGTGGCCACGATCCGAGAGAACGCCGGCGTGGCGTGCGGACAGGGCGCCAACCGCTCCGGCCAGCCCGAACAAACCAATGGTGGCATCGGACATCTCCCAGGGAGAAGCGGAAAGCAAAAAGGCCAGTGGTGTCCACAAGATACTGAAAAGGGCAAAAATCAGACATCCCAGGAGGGCCCGCTGCCGGAAAAGGGGATAGCGCACAAACAGGACAGCGACCGATCCGATCAGGCGCGGATAACTGAGCCGACTGTTCTGGCGGTAGCGAGGCAGGGCGCGGAACAGAATCGCGGTATTGACCAGCATCAGCCCGGCAGCCACCCAGTAGACTGTGTGCCAGTCGCCCAGTGAGGACAGTGCGCCCGCGACGGTTCTGGCCAACAGAATGCCCAGCAGCAGACCACTCATGACCGTACCCACAACCCGGCCGCGGTGGGCCACAGGGGAGAGCGTGGCGGCGAAAGGAACCAGCACCTGAGCAACCACCGAGAATGCGCCAGTGATCGCTGTGCCGGCAAGTAACATGGGTAACGATGTGGCGCTGGCACTGACCAGCAATCCGCCGGTGGCAAGCAACATCATCGTGACCACCAGCCCCCGGCGCTCCAGCAGGTCCCCGAGGGGGACCAGCAGAATGAGACCGACGGCATAGCTGGCCTGGGCGGTGGTGACAATGATCCCGGCGCTGGCGTAAGAGAGCGCCAGTTGGTCAGCGATAGTGTGCAGCAGGGGTTGCGCATAGTAGTTGCTCGCGACCACCAGGCCGGTGGTCGCGGCCATCAGCAGAACCAGCCAGGGGCTCAGCGTTGCGGGCGATGAAGAGTTCTGCATGGATGTCTGTATCGTGAATATGGTTCATTTTTAGCCTGAATCAAGCCCGGGAAGGGCTGAAATCAGGGGGAAGTGGCGCCCCGGAGATGATTCGAACATCCGACCTAGCGCTTAGGAGGCGCTTGCTCTATCCAGCTGAGCTACCGGGGCAAAAGAAGGAACGATTGTAAGGACTTCACGCTCGGGTGCCAGTCTCCGGGGAGCAAGCGGCGATTTATTAGGCGCTTGCTCGCCCTCCGGGCGCCGGCAAAGCGGCGGTATCCGCTTCGCGTTCGTTCGGCCAAAGCATGCTTTGGAGAGCCCCGAACTCACCCAGCTGAGCTACCGGGGCAAAAGAAGGAACGATTGTAAGGACTTCACGCTCGGGTGCCAGTCTTCGGGAAGCAAGCGGCGATTTATTGACCTGTTTTTCGCTTCCAAATGACCCGACACGTCGCCTGGCCACCCGGCAGTCACTGTTGGCCTTGGTGGTGGGAGCGGTCGTTCGACCGCGATGCTCTTAAATCCTGGGGAGCCTCTGAATAACACCTTGAATGCTCAGCGTGACCTTGAGCGTGCAGCTGTTGTGTCTTGACTCGACGGTAAGGGTGGTTCCCTTTCCTGGAGGCAAGGCGCATCAGATGTGCGTTCCAGGCCGCGTCCCTCGGGTCTTCCAGGCTGGCCCACACTCGTTGTTGCGCTTTCTTCGAAGGTGAAGAGCCGATGGATGGACATACACCTTCAGAGCCGCGCCCCGCTTTACCTTTTGGCCCATAGAGGGGGTGAGCCAGCCTGAAAGACTGAGCACGCAAGGCGTTATTCAGAGGCTCCCTAGAACTTTTCTTCCGACAGTGTCTGCATCTGCTTGAGTCGCCCGTTGAGCTTGCTGTACAGGGCAAAGTCCTCCCGGGCATCGCGCAGGGCATAGCTCATTTGCTGTAGCGCCTTGCTGTCATTGCCGCGCAGGAACTGGCTTTCTGCCTTGGCGTGAAGTGCGCGCACCCGGTCGCCACTGTTGCCATAGGCATCGGCAGCCAGCTCCCAGATGGCGGGGTCCGTGCCGCGTTGTGCCAGCAACGGTTTGATGATCGGCAGTGCATTGTCCGGTTGATTGCTGCGCAGGTAGGCCCGGCTCAGCAGCACGGAGGCTGCATAGTTGCCGGGGGCAATATCGAGCACCCAGCGGGCTTGCTGGATGGCTTCGGGGTAACGTCCTTCATCCAGCGCGATTTCCGTGAGCCCCAACCGGAACCACAGCTCATCCGGGTGCTGGCTTGCCAGCGATTGCATCAGGTTGCGGGCCTGATCGTAGTGGTTCGCACGCAGATAACTGAGTGCCAAGCCGTATTGGGCGGCCTGCAGGGCCAGTGCGCTGCGTTCGTTGGTGTAACGTTTGAAATAATCGATGGCCTGACTGTCACTCTGGATAAAGGCGGCGCGCAGTCTTGCCTGCATCAGCAGGTAATGGGGAGAGACATTCAGCCGTGGGGAGGGGAGATTGCGTGCCCGGGCCCGGCTGTCTGCGATACGGCTTTCGGTAACCGGGTGGGTGAGCAGGAATTCCGGCGGCCGGCCCGCAAAGCGCTGGCCATCATGCATACGTTCGAAGAACCGCGGCATGGCATCCGGGTCCATGCCTGCTGCGGCGAGGGTCTGCATTCCCACGCGATCGGCTTCCCGCTCATTCTGCCGTGAATAGGCCAGCTGTGCCTGAATGGCGCCAGCCTGGGTGGCTGCCACCCCTGCCATCCCGGCTTCACCATCCCCGGCAATAGCGACGGCCAGGCTGGCCAGCATGGCGGCGAGTACGGCGGTGTTGACCTTTTTGGAATCCAGATAGCGGCGGGCAAAATGGCGTTGGCTAACGTGGGCAATTTCGTGCGCTACTACCCCGCCGACTTCGTCTTCGCTGTCTGCATTCAGGAACAGGCCGGCGTTAAGGCCGATGACACCACCAGGCACAGCGAAGGCGTTGATCTGGCGACTGTTTACCACCACGATGTCCAGGTCCGGCTCTTTCAGATCACTGTAGGAGGCGAGACGGTAAACCAGGCTTTCCACATATTCCTGCACCATCGGATCGTTCATGATGGAGGTTTGTCCGCGCAGGCTGCGCAGCCAGGCTCGGCCCAGACGGTACTCCTGATCTGCAGACATCAATGCCGATGTGGGATCACCCAGAACCGGCAGGTCATCATTGGCACTGACCGGACCCGTCAGCAGGCAACAGAACATCAAGAGTGTGCGCGATAACAACTTCAATCAATGGCTCCATGTCGGGCAGGCCGGGTTGTGACTATAATGCCGTCAGGTTGGTAATCAATGAATAGCATGACGGACACAGTGACTGATCTCCAGTTGGATACTTCCGGGCTGCAATGCCCCATGCCGCTTCTCAAAACCCGACAGGCCTTGCGACATATGCAGCCTGGCCAGGTGATGGAAGTGATTGCCACCGATGCCTCATCGGCGATCGATATTCCTGCCTATCTGAGACAATCCTGCCACGAGCTGGTTCGCAGTGAGGAGAAATCGGGCCGTTTTATTCTTGTGATTCGTCGCGGTGAACAGGAGAGCTGATGCTGCGCATTTTACGCAACTGGGCGGACCAGTATTTTTCAGACGAAGAGGCGGTGTACCTCTTGGTCGTGCTGCTGACAGCCGGTCTGCTGATCGCTTTCTTGGGGGGCATGCTGGCGCCCGTGCTGGCAGCCATTGTCATCGCTTACCTGATGCAGGGGCTTGTCTCAGGGCTGGAGCGGCGGGGGATGAGGCGTTTTTTGGCGGTGAATCTGGTGTTTGCCCTGTTTCTTGGGTTGCTGATCATGACGCTGGTGCTGCTGTTGCCCATGGTCTGGCGTCAGACCGCCTTGCTGGTTCAGGAGCAGTTACCCCATGTGCTCAAGAACGGCGAGGCCTGGTTGCGGGAATTGCCGGTGCATTACCCGGAAGTGATCTCTCTTGAGCAAGTGAACTCAGTGATTGCCGTCATTCAGCGGCAGGTGGCGGAAGCCGGGCAGGGAGTGTTGACCCTGTCGCTGGCCTCGATCCCCAATATTGTGGAAGTGATGGTGTTTCTGGTGCTGCTCCCCCTTCTGGTGTTCTTTTTTCTCAAGGACAAAGACGCCATTGTGGGCTGGTTAATGCAGTTTTTGCCTCGTCGTCGCCGAGTGCTGAGCCACGTGTGGCAGGAAATGGATGGCCAAATCGCCAACTATGTCAGGGGCAAGGCGGTGGAAATCCTCCTGGTTGGCAGCGTTACCTTCGTCGCCTTTATTTTGCTTGATATGCATTACGCCGTGTTATTGGGTGTGCTGGTCGGGTTGTCGGTGGTGGTGCCTTACATCGGCGCGACGGTAGTCACCTTGCCGGTAGCTGCCGTGGCCTATGTCCAGTTTGGCTGGAGTGGTGAGTTTGCGCTGGTGATGGTGGTCTACGGCATTATCCAGTTTATTGATGGCAATATCCTTGTCCCGCTGCTGTTCTCTGAGGCGGTGAATCTCCATCCGGTGGCTATTATTACTGCGATTCTGCTGTTTGGTGGTCTGTGGGGGCTCTGGGGCGTATTTTTTGCGATTCCCTTGGCGACCCTGTTCAAGGCGGTGTTGAATGCCTGGCCCCGGGAGGGAAGTTATCCGGTGGCTGAACAGGCGAGTGGCGAGTAAACACAGCAAGGGGCGCCGTTGCGGCGCCTCCAGATGCCGCCAGCAAGCGCTCAAAACCCCGTTGCGTGCCCAGATTTTCAGGCGTATCCCCCTGAGTGGGCCAACAGATAAAGAGGGGGCGCTTTTCAGGGGGGGCTGCCCATCCATCGGCTTTTCACCTTCGAGGGCAGCGAAACAACGCGTGCGGGCCAGCCGGTTAGATCCCCAGCTCGTCCAGTTCTGCCAGCAGATCTTCGTGGTGGCTTTTGGTCTTGAACTTGTCCATGACCTTTAGCAATTTGCCATCCTTGCCGATGATGAACGTGGTGCGGATCAGCCCCATGAATTCCTTGCCCATGAATTTTTTCATGCCCCAGCAGCCGTACTTTTCTGCCACGGTGTGATCTTCATCGGATAACAGGCTGAAGTTCAGGTCATGCTTTTCGATGAACTTGGGCAGCCGTTTGACCGGGTCCGGACTGATGCCGAACACCTTTACCCCGCGCTTCTCCAGTTCCGCACGGGTGTCGCGAATCCCGCAAGCCTGGGTGGTGCAGCCAGGGGTCATTGCCTTGGGATAAAAGAAGATCACTACCGGGTGCTGGTTCTTGAAGGACTTCAGTTCCACCAGGTTGTCGTCCTGATCGGGGAGTTTGAAATTGGGGGCCAGGTTGCCAATTTTGGGATGTGCCATATCGGGGTTAGATCTCTCGTGTTATCGGGCGTGTAAGCGTTATCCAGAAGCGCCTCAGCGCTTCGGGCTCATGGTGGCGTCCAGATTGCGGGCCTCGCAGAAATCCAGGAAGGCGTCGCGCAGCTGGGCCACGGATTGTTCTGCGTTCATGCTCAACACCAGGTGAAGGCTGAACATGGGCGTGCCGGTGTGGGGCGCGGCATAGGTGCCGGTGTGCAGGTCGTCGATGTTGATGTTCCGGGAGGAGAAGAAATTGGCGATTTCATGGACGATACCGGGATTGTCCATGGCGACCACTTCAACCTCGTAGGGGAGGCTGCTGGGACGGGTGTCGCGCTGGCGGGTGCGCTTGAGGGTGATCAGCAGATCCAGTTCCCCGGTCAGCGTCTGCTGGTCGGCTTCCAGCTGATCCAGGGTGTCATTGCTGCCGCTGATCAGCATCAGCACGGCAAATTCGCCCCCCAGCACGGTCATCCGTGAATCAAGGATGTTTCCTTTACGCTCCAGTACTGCCCGGGACAGGGCTTCCACAATGCCGGGGCGGTCTGTACCCAGGGCGGAGATCACAATCAGCTGTTCCATGGCGTAGTCCTTGTCCTCACTATAAGGTGCTGCCCTGACGGTAAGGGGCAGTACAATCAATCCTTCGGTGGCCTGGAGGCAATTTCCAGGGTCCGAACAGTTATGGTCAGGAAAGTGTAGACGGCCGCTTCGGGAGAGTCGATGCTGGCGAAAAGGCGGGTTTGACCGGCCACATCTGGCGTCCGGCCCTGTCGGCGTTTACCATAGCGCCCTTCACCCTTTGGCCGGGGCCGATGCGGCGGTTTTCCGGCTTTGCGCACCTGTGTTGCGCCCAACAGGAGAGAGGCATGATTCGCGGTAGCATTGTAGCGCTGGTTACCCCCATGCGCGCGGATGGTTCAGTGGACTGGGAACGCCTGCGTTCGCTGGTGGACTGGCATGTGGAGCAAGGCACCCATGCGATTGTCGCGGTGGGCACCACCGGGGAGTCTGCCACCCTGGGTTTCGAGGAGCATGACAGTGTGGTTCGCGAAGTGGTGGCGGTGGCCAAGGGTCGCATTCCTGTGATCGCAGGGACCGGGGCCAACAACACCGAAGAAGCCATCCGCCTGACCCGTGATGCCAAGCGCGATGGCGCGGATGCCTGCCTGCTGGTGACACCCTATTACAACAAGCCTCCCCAGGAAGGTCTGTACCAGCATTATCTGGCGGTGGCCCGGGCGGTGGATATTCCGCAGATTCTCTACAATGTGCCTGGTCGTACCGCGTGCGACATGCTACCGGAAACCGTAGAGCGCCTGAGCAAGGTGCCGAATATCATTGGCATCAAGGAAGCCACCGGCAATCTGGAGCGGGCCCGTGAAATCCGGGAACGCTGTGGCGAAGATTTCATGCTCTATTCCGGTGACGACGCCACCGCCATGGATTTCATCCTGGCGGGAGGTCACGGCGACATTTCCGTTACTGCCAACGTGGCTCCTGCCAAGATGGCTGCCATGTGTGATGCCGCCCTGGCGGGGGACGCTGACAAGGCCCGTGCCCTGAATGCGGAACTTGAACCCCTGCATCGTGATCTGTTTATCGAAGCCAATCCGATTCCGGTGAAATGGGCACTTTATGAAATGGGCCTCATTGATGCAGGTATCCGGCTGCCACTGGTCACGCTGTCTGAGGCGGCCCAGCCGCGGCTGCGTGAGACCATGCGTCAGTGCGGGCTGCTGGAGGGTAAATGAAGCACGCAGTACCGATTGCACTACCTGTAAGTGGCAAGGGCGCAAGCCTGGCGCTGACACTGCTGGCCCTGTCGGGGATGGTGGGATGTAGCTGGTTGCCAGATACCAGTCTGGCTTACCGGGATGCGGCAGTGACCGATCCTGTTGAGGTGCCGGAGGGCGACGTTTTTATCGGTGAGCAAGCGCTGTATCACGTGCCCCGTCAGGACGATCGTTTGGTTGGCGCCCAGAAAGATGAAGACAAATTTGTACCTCCCAAGCCGCCCCAACTGGTGGTCTTGGGCAATGAAGCCGACAAGGACGACGCGACTCCTATCCCCAAGGGGGAGTCGATCCGTGCCGTTCTGGCGCGCGATGGTAACGGTTACCCCATTATCATGATGACCACTCGCTATGCCTGGGCATGGGAATACGTGAGTGATGCGTTGAAAGAAACCGATTTCAAAGTCAGCGATCGTGACCGTGATGTAGGCATTTTCTTTCTACGCGTACCTGACCGGTATGAACTGGGTGCACGGGAAGCGCAGTTGAAGCTCAGCCATACAACCAACGGTATCCAGGTTGCAGTGCTTAACGAAAAGGGCACGGCACTGGTGGACAAAACCCCCGGCTCTGCCATTCTCGAGCGTATTTACGAAGAGCTGGAATAACGTGGACGAAGCCCTTGCCCCAACCCGGCGGCTGCAATCCTGCCAGGGTAGACGCTGATGCGGTTTGCCTCTTTGGGAAGCGGGAGCAAGGGAAACGCCACCCTCATTGAGGCCGGGGATACCCTGGTATTGGTGGATTGCGGTTTCACCTTGAAAGAAACCCGGGCGCGACTATCTGCTCGCGGGCTCGGGCTCGAGCAGCTAAGCGCGATTTTGGTGACCCATGAACACGGGGACCACATCCGCGGAGTGGGCCCAGTGGCGCGGCAGGCGGGATGCGAGGTATACAGCTCGTTTGGAACTGCCTGCGCGGTAGAAGACAAGCCCGCCAGCCTGCGCAATACCCGGTGGCAGGAAGTACGTCCAGGCAGGGTGTTTCATATTGGTGAGCTGGAAGTGCTGCCAGTTCTGGTGCCTCATGATGCCCGTGAACCTTGCCAGTACCGTTTTGGTTGGCAGCAGCGCACGTTGGGAGTGCTAACTGATCTGGGTTCCATCACGCCTCATGTTGTGGAGGCATACAGTGAGTGCGATGCCCTGTTGCTGGAATGCAACCATGACTATGGCATGTTGGCGAACGGCCCGTATCCTGCCTCGTTGAAACGGCGCGTGGGTGGTATGTTAGGGCATCTGAGCAATGCACAGGCGGCGGCGTTACTGCGGCAGGCCAACACGGACCGTTTGCAGCATCTGGTTCTCTCTCATCTGAGCGAACAGAACAACACGGCTACTCTGGCGCTGGCCGAGATTCAGGCAGCGCTCGACACCGGCCACGAACGTATTGGCGTAGCCAGTCAGAACCAGGGGTTCGACTGGCTGCAGGTAATTTGATTTTGACCCGAGTGAAAGGTCTCTCCATGGAAAAACGCGACGAGTTGTATGCCGGCAAAGCCAAATCTGTTTTCACAACAGATGATGGAGACCGGCTGGTAATGGTGTTTCGTGATGACACCTCGGCTTTTGACGGCAAGAAGAAAGAAGCGTTGGCACGCAAGGGCGCGGTGAACAACCAGTTCAATGCTGCCATCATGGAGAAGCTAAAAGCGGCTGGTATTCCCTGTCATTTTGAAAAGCTGCTCTCGCCGACCGAGGCACTGGTCAAGAAACTGGACATGATTCCGGTTGAGTGTGTAGTGCGAAATGTATCGGCAGGTTCTATCTGTCGCCGTTTGGGAGTGGAAGAGGGCAAAGAGCTCAACCCGCCCACCTTCGAATTCTTCCTCAAGAATGACGACCTGGGGGATCCCATGGTCAATGATTACCACATCCGCAGCTTTGGCTGGGCCACCGATGAGCAGGTTGCCCAGATGAAAGCCTTGACCTTCAAGGTCAACGAGGTGCTCAAGCAGTTGTTTCTGGATGGCGGTATGCTGTTGGTGGATTACAAACTCGAATTCGGCGTGTTTAATGGGGAAGTCCTGCTGGGCGATGAATTCAGCCCCGATGGCTGCCGTTTGTGGGACAAAGACACCCGTGAAAAACTGGACAAAGACCGTTTCCGCCAAGGCCTTGGGGGCGTGGTGGAAGCCTACGAAGAAGTGGGGCGTCGTCTGGGGATGACGTTCGAATACTGAAAGCGCCATAAAGAGAACGCGATAATAATAAGGAGCGTACCATGAAAGCGGTTTTTCGAATCACGGCGGTTGCTGTGCTGGCTGCCGCCCTGAGCGGTTGTTTTCTCACCAAGATTGCGACTACCCCCATGCGTCTTGTGGGCGCTGCAGGTTCTGTAGTCGGGGCTGTGCTCTCGATCATTCCTGTCGTTGGGAATGCCGCTGACGAGGCACTGGAAAAGGTCGATGGTGCCATCGATAACACGGCTGACGAAATTGATAAGATCCCGCTGTGATTTCTGCTACTCGCACCGCCGGGCGGTGCGGGTGGGCGCAACAGCCTTGTAATCGGCTCCGGGGTGTGAAGAATATTGGCCACACCTCTGCTGCCTGACATAACAACAAAAACCGGAGTTCGCCATGCGTCGCTGGCTACTGTCCCTGCTTGCCATGCTGCCTTTCCAGGCGCAGGCAGACGATGCCCTGATTGGCATTGGATACCTCAATGGCCTGGTTGGCCTTAACCTGGAGTGGGCCACCACTCAGAACAGCTTCTTTGCCCTTCCTGCCTTCTATGTGGATTCGTCGGGTCTTGATACCGAGGAATTTCGCTGGGTCGTTGGCTGGAGGCACAAAATGGAGCGCGGCATGATGGACGAAAGCGGCTTCTACACGGGGCTGATGGGCGGCGATCTGGGCGGCGAGCGCCATTATGAGCGCCTGGGTGTCGCGTTTGAGCTGGGTCACCAGTGGGTCAAACCGTATTCCCGATGGACCGTGAGCGGTGCAGTAGGTGTGCTCGAAGCGCTTGAATGTGGAGAATACCGGGGCGTGAGGTCATGCGATACGGATGAAGAGCGTGATCGCTACGATCTTGATGTGGAGCCTGCCGTGGTTCTGGGGGTGAGTTACAGCTTCCGTCGCTAAAGCCCGGGTGGTCATGCCCCTTGATATTGGATGCCCCCAAACCTCCCGGCCCTGCTGCCCCTGTGTAGGGCCCTGCCCGCCGTGAAATCCGCTGTTTCTCGCTGCTTGATTGGCATTTCCCCACTCCGACCAGCGTTGACTGGTGTCTTGCCCCTGTAATGGGCAAGAGTTTTGCACAGCGAATAACCATTTTTCATATTAAGAATGAACGATGTGCCCTAACTCTTTGATTTTTATTGGTGGCTTCTAAGCTTTTGATTTTAAAGGGTTTAATAAAATGGACAAATTTTCATCATTTTGTTGTTACCTCAGGGAATGCCGGTACTGAGAACGGTTCCTGACACTCTATTCACAGAGTTATCCACAGATCCTGTGGGTAACTGAAAGGGCTTCAGCGACGCAGCATTGGAAGTGGCCGTAGAGGTTGGGAAAGAAACTGCTGTCCGCCAAGTTTGAATAGCAGGCGGTGAAAGCCGGCATTGGGGAAGGCGCGCTTGATTAGCCTTACACGGGCAGAAGGAATGCCAAAGCGAAGCATGCCAAGACTGACGTCGATCCAGTCTGCGCGCCGAAAAGCCTCGACCAGTCTGTCGTTGTCTGAAGGCCCTGAGCTGGATGAGTAACCGCTGATCTTGTGATGATTGACGATCATGGCCTCAATTTCCTCTTGCCAGTGCGCAAGCCCCTGCTCCTCGAGATAGTGCTCCGCGAGCCGGGCAGACGGACCTAGATAGTCAAAGGTACCGGCAAGCCAAATACCCGCATCGTGGAAAAAACCGGCGACGGCAAGTTTGTCGCGTGCCTCAGCATCCAATGTTTGCTGTGCAGCAACCAGGTTTATCAGGCGGTACACGTGGTTGCGATAGGGCGTGAGGTCTTTCCCGAAGCGTTCCATATGGGCATCAAATAACGCCTCAAGCCGGGGCAAGCGGGTAATGAGTTCTGGTGTCATTCAGTGATTCCGTCTTTGCGCCCTGGGGCACCAAGTGAGCAGAAACCGGGCGGGGTTAAAGAGTGTAACGCCACACGGCTATCCAACCTCCAATCATCCTAAGGGATCAGTTGTCGAATACCAGTGAATGGCAGTGAAAAAGGGGAACCGGTTGGCAATGTGACAGCTTTGGTTGGAAGGGCATGTCTGGCGGGTTCAACAAGCTGCATAACGGGAAAACAAAAGGTTGGTCGTGAGTCGGCCCTGTACTATAGTCGGACAATCACGCCATGATTGTTAAACAAGACGTAGTGGGGGCACGGTGAGCTTCAAAGCCAAGGAAAGCCTGTCGGAGCAAATTGCCCAACATCTTGCCGACCAGATTATTCGCGGTGACATGTTGGCCGGGGATCGTATTCAAGAGCTGAGAGTTGCGGGTGAGCTGGAGGTCAGCCGCGGGTCGGTCCGTGAAGCCTTGCTGATTCTGCAGCGTCGTCAGCTGATCGATATCCTGCCGCGTCGCGGGGCAGTGGTAAAAGAAATGTCGGAGAGCCACGTGCGCAGCCTTTATGAGGTCATGCAGGTGCTGCTGGGGTTGGTGATCCGCAAAGCTATCAAGGTGGTAAGGGAAGAGGATCTGGATTCCTTTATCGAGCTGGTGCATGGCCTTCAGGTGGCCGCAGAAGACCGGGACCTGGATGAGTTTTTTGCGCTCAGCTTCCGTTTTCTCGAGCATGCCTACCCTTATGCCCGTAATCCCTTTGTGGAAGACATTCTGATCAATATGCAGCCGGCCATGCAGCGTGCCTATTTCATGGCGTTGCATCTGGAGGCCGATGAGGTGAAAGAGTGCCTGTCGTTCTTCAAGGCACTGGTGGAAACCATCTTCCGTCGTGATGTTCGCTCAGCGTTGGAGATCATTCGCGAATTCGCCGAACACCAGTCCGAGTTGGTTGAAGAGTCGATCACCCGGGCCCGGCAGATCGAGACCGCCTGGGGTTCACGACGAAAAAAATCATGACGTGGCGCTCAGGGGTTGCCCTGACCTGGCAAGCTGCATAGAATTGCCACCCTCTTCAGGGCGTTGTAGACGGCCTGTGGAATATACAACCGTAGCTCAGTTGGTTAGAGCACCACCTTGACATGGTGGGGGTCGGTGGTTCGAATCCACTCGGTTGTACCAAATGTGAAGGGCCTGTCGCGTGCGACAGGCCCTTTTTTTATGGCGCAAGGGCGAGGGTTGCTATCGTGGGGTGCACTTGCCGAGCCGGCCATTCTGATAGAATGGTGCTCCTGTTTTCCTTTCCCGGCTCTGCGGCATGACCTCCTGCGACATCCTTGGCTCCGCCACCGCCAGACTGATTCTGTATCTTCCCCATCGCCCCGTGGGTCTGGAGACGTTTGCGGAGACTCCCACGGCCCAGGCTGTGACTGAGGCGAACTCCAATCACTGGCGCAAGATCATCAACCTGCTGGCCAAGGTGGCAAGCCCGGAGGGGGGTGACTGGCGTCGTTATCGTGATCATGCGCTGTTTACCCAGACGGCCATATGTTTTGCTCCCCAATTATTGCCGGCAGCAGGTTGGCACTGGATTGCGGGCAAGGAAAACCTGCATCGTTTCGAGGGGCTTGCACATAAGGCGACACCGATTGATGCGGTGGGGCGGCTTAAAATGGATGTATCCCGTCGCCTGCTGCTGAGTCCGTATCCGGATTATCGACAACTGAACAATGAACGGGTGGCGGTCGTGCGCGAGGCCCTGGCTGGCGCCGGCTTCTATGGGGTGGGGGCATGTTGAGCCTGCCGTATTATCTGGGATGTCCACAATGGCAGCACCCGGACTGGCAGGGGCGTTTGCCTGCGGGCTTATCATCGCTTGCGCAATACAGCCGGGTATTCAACACGGTGGAAGGCAACACCACCTTCTACGCCACGCCAACCTCCGCCCAATGTGAAGTGTGGCGATCGCAGGTGCCGGAGTGTTTTCGCTTTCTGTTCAAATTTCCGCGAGAGATCAGCCACGATGCCCTGCTTGCCAGAACCGACCCGCAGGTGCGTCGCTTTCTGGCCACGCTGGCGCCCTTGGAGGATGTGTTCGGTCCTTTCCTGCTGCAGTTGCCCGCCGCCTTTGGACCTCAGCATCTTGCCAATCTTTGGGGCTTTCTGGACCGCTTGCCGGATGCGCTGACCTGTACTGTGGAAATGCGTCATCCGGCCTTTTTTGAAAAAGGGGAGGCAGAGCGTGCCCTGAATCAGGGGTTGCGTGAGCGAGAGGTGGCCCGGGTATGTTTTGACAGCCGACCCCTGTTTGCGGCCGACCCAGTCGATGAAAGCACTCGCGATGCCCAGCGCAAGAAGCCGAAGTTGCCAGTGCATGTGTTGCCAGTGGCGAGGGCAAATCCAGTCGTGCGGTTTATCGGGCACCCGGAGCTGGAGGCAAACCGTGAGTATCTGGCGCCGTGGGTACCGCGAATGGCGAACTGGATTGCCGAAGGCCGCAAGCCCTATATGTTCATCCATATGCCGGACAACGGGCAGGCCTTGTCACTGGTGCAGTTATGGCAGGGATTATTGCGGGAGAAGGTGCCGGAGCTGCCCGAGCTGGGGTTGGCTGATCAGGTCGATCAGCCCGGTTTGTTCTAGGAACACACCGGCTCTACAACAGTGATCACTGAGCCAAGGAGAGATCGAGGCCTTCAGATCGCGAACTTAGTGAAGAGCCACGCGGGTATCATCACGACGACGGCTGTTTTCTGCCCACACCAACAGGTCGTAGTAACGACGGATATGGCGGACGTAGACCACAGCCTGACCGCCACGGGCGGTGCCGTATTTCAGCTGCTCTGCATACGCAGGTTTGGCGAGCATGGGCAGACGCTGTTTCACATCCTGCCAGTTGTCCGGGTCGCCGCCCTGGCGCTGGGTAAGAACACGGGCATCTTCCAGATGTCCGAAACCCACGTTGTAGGACGCCAGCGCCATCCAGGTACGACTGGGCTCCGGGATGCGGTCCGGGATCTTGGCGTGTACGCGGCGCAGGTAAGCGGCGCCGGCACGAATGCTTTGTTCCGGGTCCGTACGGTCGCTGATGCCCATCTGCCGAGCGGTATCATTGGTCAGCATCATCAGGCCCTTCACCCCGGTCGGGGAGATGGCGCCCGGATCCCACAAGGACTCCTGATAGGCCACGGCAGCCAGCAGGCGCCAGTCAAATTCGTTGTCGTCTGCAGCGGAGCGGAACAGCTCTTCGTAGCGTGGCAGCCGTTCTTCCAGGTGACGCATGAAGCTGCGGGCAGCGTACAGGTTGAAGTACTCCACATGCCCGTAGAAACGATCTTCCAGCTTGGCGGTAGTGCCATCGGCTTTGGCCTGGGTCAGGAAGCGCTGGGCTGCCAGATACAGGCTTTTGTCATCCTTGGGATTGAACGCCCAGGCCAGCGGCATGTCAGTGGCCACGGTGTAGTCGGCAATCAGGTCTGGCCACAAGGCTCGCTGCAGGGCATAGGAATTGGAGTGGATCAGGGTGTAATCCACCTCGCCATCTTCCACCAGTGCCAGCAATTGCTCCGGTGTGGCGTCTTCTACTTCAATGAATTCCAGTTCCGGGGTTTCCAGCTGGGCCTGGATCAACATTTCGGCATGGCTTGAACCTGCCGGCACGGCCACCGTGTAGCCGACCATATCCGCCAAACCGCGCAGGCGCGGACTGTCAAGGCGGCGGGCGACCAGGGAATCGACTTGTTGATAAGGGGTGGTGAATCGCAGGCTTTCGGTACGCTCGGGGGTCACCACCAGGCCTGCTGCGGCGATATCGGCAGTGCCTTTACGGATGGCGTAACGGATGTAGGAGAGGTCGTCGGACTCCAGCACCTTGAGTTTCACCCCCAGGCTGTCAGCAAAGCCTTTGGCAAGCTCGAATTCCATGCCGGTTTCGCCGTGCTGGTCTTCATAGTAGGTGGTGTTGGAAGGACGGGTAATAACGACCAGTTCACCACGATCCATCACCCGCTCCATGGCGGAGGGGGTGGGGCGCATGGCGAGCATCATCCCGACCACGCCGAATAGCGCCAGCGAGGCGAGCAAATGCTTACTGTGTCGAAAGAATACCGTCATCTTGGGTGGTACCTCTGTCAGGTTGTCCAGACAGGTCGATACTGCCTACCGTCGACCGGTTGGGAGCCTTTCTCCCATTACCTGTGATCTATATCACGAAACTTGGGGCGCACTCTAGCATTGCCAACCCCATGATCTGTAACCATTTGTCGGACAATAGCCGGTTTTTTGCACAAATTTTAAAAGTCCGGTAAAGAGCATGAATTTGCTTATCAGGCATGTGGCGTAGGTAAATTGCTACCGTCTTATGAAGGGGGGAGCCCTGAGTAGGTGCGGTGGGGGAGGTATCAGGCGCTGCGGGAAATTTGCCGCCCATGAAGGCTGCGATAGGCAGGCAAATCCCGTATCATTGCGGCCCTGAATTTGGCTCCACTTCATCCCCCACTGATCAATCAGAGTAAGGCGCACTATGCTGATCCTCTCCGGAAGCCCGGCCCTGTCCGCATTTCGCAAGGAAAAACTGCTGGAATCCCTGCCCGGGATTACCGCTATTTCAGCCCGATTCGTTCACTTTGTGGCATTGCACGAGCCACTGGACGGTGCTCAGCAGCAGGTGCTGGAAGGGCTGCTGCAATACGGCCCGAGCCTGGAAGAGGATGACGTGGACGGCCAACGTTTCGTGGTGGTGCCACGCCCCGGCACGATCTCGCCCTGGTCGTCCAAGGCCACGGATATTTGCCACAACGCCGGCCTGACCCAGGTGGAGCGTGTCGAGCGCGGCATTGAATACCGTCTGGACGGCGAAGGGGACCGCGCGACGCTGGCGGCGGCGCTGCATGACCGCATGGTAGAAGTGGTACTGGCGGAGCTGAACGATGCTGAAGCCCTGTTTGCCCACCATGCCCCCCGCGAGCTGAGCACCGTGGATGTGATCGGTGGTGGCCGCAACGCGCTCGCCACGGCCAATAGCGAACTGGGTCTGGCGCTGGCAGATGACGAAATCGATTATCTGGTAGAGCGTTTTACCGCTCTGGGCCGTAACCCGGCGGATGCCGAGTTGATGATGTTCGCCCAGGCCAATTCCGAGCACTGTCGTCACAAGATCTTCAATGCGGACTGGACCATCGACGGAGAGGAACAGGAACTGAGCCTGTTCGGGATGATCCGCAACACCTACAACAATGCCCCCGAAGGCGTGTTGAGTGCCTACAAGGACAACGCTTCCGTGGTCGCCGGTCCTGTTGCCGATCGTTTCTTCCCGGCCCCGGACAGTGCCCGTTACCAGTTCGTCAACGAGCCGGTGCACCTGTTGATGAAGGTGGAAACCCACAACCACCCCACCGCGATTGCCCCGCACCCGGGGGCGGCTACGGGCTCCGGCGGTGAAATCCGTGATGAAGGTGCCACCGGTCGTGGTTCCAAGCCCAAGGCGGGTATGACCGGTTTCTCCGTGTCGAACCTGAATATTCCCGGTTTCCAGCAGCCCTGGGAACAGCCCTATGGCAAGCCGGGCCGGATTGCCTCGGCGCTGGATATCATGATCGAAGGGCCTATTGGCGGGGCGGCCTTCAATAATGAATTTGGTCGTCCCAACCTGTGTGGCTATTTCCGTACCCTGGAAATCGAGGCCCCGGGGGTGAATGGCGATGAAGTCCGCGGCTACCACAAGCCGATCATGATCGCTGGCGGCATGGGCAACATCCGTGACGGCCATGTGGAAAAGAACCCGATCACCGAAGGGGCCAAGATTATTGTGCTGGGTGGCCCGGCCATGCTGATTGGTCTGGGGGGCGGTGCCGCCAGTTCCATGGCGTCCGGCCAGTCGGATGAAGCGCTGGATTTCGCCTCTGTACAGCGGGATAACCCGGAAATCGAACGTCGGGTGCAGGAAGTGATTGATCGCTGCTGGGCCCTGGGTGACGACAACCCGATTGTGTCCATCCATGACGTGGGGGCGGGCGGCTTGTCCAATGCGTTGCCCGAGCTGGTCCACGACCACGATATGGGCGCTCAGCTGGAGCTGCGTCGCATCCCCAATTCCGAGCCTGGCATGAGCCCGGTGGAGATCTGGTGTAACGAAGCCCAGGAGCGTTATGTGCTGGCGGTGATGCCTGCGGATATCGACCGCTTCGATGCCATCTGCAAGCGTGAGCGCACGCCCTACGCGGTGCTGGGCGAAGCAACCAACGAAGAACACCTGACCGTCAGCGATGAGCACTTCGGCAAGCCGCCGGTGGATCTGCCCATGGATCTGTTGTTTGGCAAGCCACCGAAGATGCAGCGCAGTTTCGACCGTGAAGACTTCCAGCGTCAGACCTTCACCACCGAAGGGATTGATCTGAAAGAGGCCGGCGAGCGGGTGCTGCGCCTGCCCACCGTGGCCTCCAAGAGTTTCCTGATCACCATCGGTGACCGTTCTATCACCGGCCTGGTTCACCGTGACCAGATGGTGGGCCCCTGGCAGGTGCCGGTGGCCGATTGTGCGGTTACCGCGACCGGCTTTAACCAGAACCTGGGTGAAGCCATGTCCATGGGCGAGCGTACCCCGGTGGCCATGGTGGATGCGGCTGCATCCGGTCGCATGGCGGTAGCGGAAGCCATCACCAACATTAGTGGTGCCCACATTGGCGACCTGGGGCAGATTCGTTTGTCTGCCAACTGGATGGCTGCTGCCGGCCATCCGGGAGAAGACCAGGCCCTGTTCGACACCGTGAAAACCGTGGGCATGGAACTGTGCCCGCAGCTGGGGATTGCCATCCCGGTTGGCAAGGACTCCCTGTCCATGCGCACCGTGTGGAACGAGAAGGGTATCGACAAGAGCGTTACCTCGCCCTTGTCGCTGATCATCTCGGCGTTCTCCACCGTGACCGACATTGATCTGACCGTCACCCCGGAACTCAAGACCGGAGTGGACAGCGAGCTGTTGCTACTGGATCTGGGCCGTGGCCAAAACCGTCTGGCGGGCTCGGCTTTGGCGCAGGTGTACGGTCAGGTGGGGGATGTTCCCCCGGATCTGGACGATGCCAAAGACCTGATTGCCTTCTTCGAGGTGACCCAGCAATTGCTGGCGGAACGCAAACTGCTGGCGTACCACGACCGCTCTGACGGCGGTCTGTTCGCCACCCTTACCGAGATGGCCTTCGCGGGCCGCACCGGTCTGGACATTACCCTGGATCACATCGCCGGCGATGGCCCGGAGGCGGTGGCCGCACTGTTCGCGGAAGAGCTGGGGGCGGTGATTCAGGTGCCTGCCGAGCATGCCGATGAGGTGGTGCAGCGGTTCGACAAGGCCGGTCTGAGTCAATGCGTGTTCCGTCTGGGGCAGCCCGATGGCGACGACGTAATTCGTCTGCGTCTGGGCGGTGGCATCCTGCTGGAGACACCGCGCCGGGAGCTGCACCGCATCTGGGCGGAAACCAGCTACCGGATTCAGGCCCTGCGCGATAACCCGGATTGTGCCCGTCAGGAATTTGATGCCATCCCGGACAGCAACAACCCGGGCCTGAACGTGCGCCTGACCTTCGATATGACCGAGAACCCGGCCGCGCCCATGATCAACACGGGCGCGCGCCCGCAAATGGCGATCTTGCGCGAGCAGGGGGTTAACGGTCAGACCGAGATGGCCGCGGCCTTCGACCGTGTCGGTTTTGACGCCATTGATGTGCACATGAGCGATCTGCTGGCTGGCCGCGTGAAGCTGGAAGATTTCAAGGGGCTGGTGGCCTGTGGCGGGTTCTCCTACGGTGATGTATTGGGTGCCGGCGGCGGCTGGGCCAAGACCGTGCTGTACAACGAATCCCTCCGCGAGGACTTCAACCGTTTCTTCTTCCGCGAAGATACCTTTGCACTGGGGGTATGTAATGGCTGCCAGATGCTGTCGCATCTGAAAGACCTGATCCCCGGTGCCGAACACTGGCCGCGCTTTGTGCGCAACCTGTCCGAGCAGTTTGAAGCACGAACCTCGCTGGTGGAGATCCAGGATTCGCCCTCCATTCTGCTCAAGGATATGGCGGGTACCCGCATACCGATTGCCGTGGCCCACGGCGAAGGACGGGTAGAGCTGGCGGACGAGACTCTGAAGCGTAACCTCGAGCAGCGACTCGTGGCGCTGCGTTACGTGGACGGTCGTGGCAACGCCACCGAGCAGTACCCGGCCAACCCGAACGGCTCCCCGCAGGGCGTTACCGGCTTTACCACCACCGACGGGCGCGTCACCATCATGATGCCGCACCCGGAGCGGGTGTTCCGCGTGCTGCAAAACAGCTGGATCCCCGACGACTGGCGCGGCCACGAAAACGGCCCCTGGCTGCGAATGTTTGCCAACGCGCGTAAGTGGGTCGGTTAAGCGCAATTGACAGTTGATAGTGGACAGTTGACAGCTGGAAACTAAAAAGGCGGAAATGGCTTGGCCATTTCCGCCTTTTTTATGTCCTTTTATGAACTTGTGGCGGCGAGAGGCGATGTTCAGAATCAAACGATCGTTTGAACCGTGTTTCGCTGTTCATTATTCACTGTTAACTGTTCACTGAATTATTCATGACCGAAAAAACCTTCGGGCCTTTTGAATTGCAGAAGGCTTACAGCACCGAGCCTGTGCCGGATGATTTTGTTCTGCGTCGGCGTATCAGTACTGCCATGCGTACGTTGTCCGAGCGGGTGATTCGTGCCGAGGTGGATCAAGCCACCCTGCAGCACTGGGCCGAGCAACTGGAAGCCGTGGTGGCGACGGTGGGGGAGCCGGAACGGCGCGACAGCAAGCAGGCGAATCGCAAGCTGTTTACCGGGGCGGCCACCATCGAAGACCTTTACCACATGATGGATTTTGATCCGGTCAGTGGCGGTGCCAACCCGATTGCGCCCCAGGTCACCTGGGTGCAAGAGGGCCAGGAGGGGGTCGAAGGTACCCTGCGTTTGGGGCAGCAATACCAGGGCCCGCCGGGGCGGGTGCACGGTGGGGTGATCGCCTGGATTCTGGACGCGGTATTGTCACGGGCCCTGCACGCCGCCTTCCGGCTGGGCGTCACCGGCACGTTGAATATCCGCTATCTGGCAGGGACCCCCATTGAAGACACGATTACCTGCCGTGCAAGGATTACCGGACAGGAAGGACGCAAGATCTTTATCGAAGGCAGTATCTGGCACGGAGACCAGCAGACTGTGCACGCAGAAGGGGTGTGGTTGACCCCCAAGAGTTTGGGGTAGCACATGAGTGAGCCAAGGTACCACTTCAAGGATATCCGCGTGGCAGAAACGCCGGCACCGACGCCGCGGGCCCAGTTGCATCGCGACCTGGGCAAGGCGCTGGCGGACCTGAACGAGCAGGTGCTGCGCCTGGATGCGCCGGAGTCAAAACTGCGCGAATACATCGCACACGTGAACCAGATGCGCGATGACCTGGCCCAGTACGGCAATCGGGATTACATGGAGATTACCCAGCGCCTGCTGGCGGGGCAGGGCAGTGGCGACGACGTTACCGATCTGGTGGATTTCGAGATCCTTTCCGGCAAGGCATCCCCGGTCTCCCCGCCGCTGGAGTTATGGCTCGACGGTGACACGGTGCGTGGGCGCGCCCACTTTGGCATGGTCTATCAGGGGCCACCGGGGCGAGTGCACGGTGGCGTGTTGGCCCTGTCTCTGGATATGCTGATGGCCAAGACACAGGATTATGTGCGGCAGATCGGCATGACCGGCACCCTCAATATCCGCTATCTGGCCGGAACGCCCATTCAGCATGATGTGGATTTCGAAGCCCGATTGATCAAACTGGACCGGCGCAAGCTGCTCTGCGAAGGGTCGGTCTGGGTCAATGGCCAACAAACGGTGGCCGCAGAAGGGATCTGGATCTCCGCCCACGGCGAGTATGCCCTCAAGCCGGAATACGCAGAGCTGGAAGCTGCCATTCGCGCCCAATAACAGGAGTGACCATGGAAGAGATGACCTACAAGCTGTGTTTCTACGTGCCGGTGAGCCATGTGGAGCAGGTGAAGCAGGCGATCTTCCAGGCCGGAGCCGGTCACATTGGTGACTACGACTGTTGTGCCTTTCAGGTATTGGGGCACGGTCAGTTTCGCCCTCTTGATGGCAGCCAGCCTTTTCTGGGCCAGCAGGGGGAAGTCGAGGTAGTCGAGGAATACCGGGTCGAAACCATCGTCACCGCCGCCTGTCTGCAGGCGGCGATTAGTGCCTTACGGCTGGCGCACCCCTATGAAGAGCCCGCCATTGATCTGTGGAAGCTGGAACCGCTTCCCGCCTGATCCCGCCGCTGTAGCGCTCCTTGCCGGAGCATTGCCCCTGGCAGTGGCCTGACGGCAGGAAATTAACTGCCTTTAGTCCTCGCTGGGGCGACGCTTCAGCGGGGCAATATCCTGGCATCGCACCGGGAAACGGTCTTCCTTCAGATCATCAATGTAAAAGCGCAGGGTGCGGCCAATCGTGGGAAAGGCCAGTTCATCCCAGGGAATCTCGTCCAGTGCAAACAAGCCGGCATCGCTGCTTTCCTCGCCTACCCCGTACTTTCCCTCGACCAACTCACCGAGAAAGAATACGTACACCTGATTGATGTGTGGAAGATTGAATACCGTGTAGAGGTCCTTGATCGCCACAGTGGCGCAGGCTTCTTCCCAGGTCTCGCGGATGGCGCCCTCCTGGAGGGTCTCCCCGTTCTCCATAAAGCCGGCGGGTAGTGTCCAGTAGCCTTTGCGCGGCTCGATATCTCGTTTGCAAAGCAGGACCTTGCCTTCCCAAACCGGTACCGCGCCAACCACAATCTTGGGATTTTGGTAGTGGATGGTGTTGCACTGATCGCACCAATAGCGGGGGCGGTTGTCACCTTCGGGGATACTGAAATGTAAATCCGGGTTGCCGCAGTGACTACAAAAACGCATGAAAGCTCACTTTTATGGAAGGGACGCTTAAGTGTACCCGAGATGATAACGGCAATACCTCATTCGTGGGGGTGCAATTCTCTACGAGAAGGAGTATAAAAAAAATGCAGGCCAATTTGTGACCACTGTCACATTTTTTCAATCTTTAAAAATAGCCAGAAGGATTAGTGCCGGCAGTGAGTGCTTCGGCCTAGACTAGGCTCCGACGCTGAAGTGAATTCGTTTTTTTGGCCGTGAGGCCATCTGGAAGGGAACGACCCTCACTAAGGTCTTTGGCCTGTGAATAGGGGAAATAGGGGAATTGATATGGACGCTTCGATGGCGCAGGGAACGCGTGACGACAGTAAAACCTACCTGGTTGTCTCTCACTGTAACAACCTTGCTATCCGTTTGCTCGCCAAGTCTATCGAGACTCAGCGGGGAGTCAGTTGTACTGCGATTACCCGCGATGACTTGTTCTGCGACCAGATTCAAGATGATCTGGTTCTCATTAACGTTCTCGATTTTCCCTCGGCGGAAATCGAGAGATTGCTGGGGCGTATCCAGGAACGGATGCCATTGTGCCGGGTAATTCTGGTCAATGCAGACCGTGGCGACAATATATTTTTCCTGTTGAACTGGCCAGTTGTTAAAGGTGTTATCTATCAACAAGATAACGATACTCTGATCTCCAAGGCCATCGATGTGGTGTGCAAGGGAAGAAGCTGGTTCCCTCGTAACTACATGGATTATCTGGTGCGCCACCGCAAGACACCGACCCGGTGTGGTCATGTGTTTGAAAGCCTCACCAGCCGGGAGCGTCAGATGCTGGACCATGTGGTGCGGGGTATGAGCAACAACGAAATCGCCGACGCCCTGTGCCTGAGCACCCATACCGTCAAGGCCCACCTGCAGAGCCTGTACCGCAAGGTTGGAGTCAAGAACCGGGTAGGGGTGATGCGCTGGGTGCATGAAAACCACCTGGAAGAAGAAGGGCGCTAATGGCTGCCCGGCAGCATGCCTGGTGCGAGATACTGCTACTGGGATTGTTGCTGACCTTCTCTGCAGGCCACGCCTCAGATCTGGAACAGGAGATGGGCGTGGTGGTAGACCAGACAGTGACACCTATCGGTAAGCGGTTCTACCAGCAGTTCGCCTATCAACGGCATTATCTGTATCCGGATACGCCGTTCAGTCTCAGTATTTTCGAGCAACCCTCCGCCAGAAGCGGCAGCATTATCACGATTAAGGGAGCAGACAGTACGCTGAGTCGTTTTGTCTTGTCTTTCGCATCCAATTGGGAAGATGCCCGGGTGCAGTCGATGGTGCAATCAGTGGAGATGCAGGTCAGGCGTCTGACATTGATGAATGCTCTGGTAGATAACCCGGATCTGGCCAAGGATGGCTACTGATGAAAAAGATGACAGTGCTGGGACTGCTGGCGCTAAGTGTGCCGGCCGTTGCCAGTGAGCTGGTGTACCAACCCGTAAACCCGAATTTCGGCGGTAACCCGCTGAACGGTTCCCACTTGCTCGGCAATGCCCAGGCGCAAAATGATTACAAGGATCCCAGTGCGGCATCATCATCCTACGAGCGCCCCTCTGATCTTGATCGCCTGACTTCCTCGCTGCAGTCACGCTTGCTCAGCCAATTGCTGGCTGACGTGGGTGCCGGGAACGAAGGGAGCATTGTCACGGAAGACTTTGCCATCAATATCGTGGATAACCAGGGCATCCTTTCGATCATCATCGAAGACATCAATACCGGGGAAATCACCCAGATTGAAGTGGATGGGTTGGTACCGGACAGCTTTTAGTATTCAGGGACGAATATGGATTTCACAATCATCAAGGGCGGCACCGCGTTGGTGCTGGTTGCGTTGTTGTCCGCCTGCGTTACTCCTCCCCTTGAGCCGGAGTCGCCGGCGCTGGTGGAAAAATCCGAAGTTGCCGAGGATCTTGAAAAACTGCCTGAGCCAAAGGGACGAATTATGGCCTCGGTATACAGCTTTCGGGATCTGACCGGGCAATATCGGCCGGCACCGTCATCGTCTTTCTCAACTGCAGTCACACAAGGGGCAGCGGCCTTTCTTATCGATGCACTAAACAGGTCTGGGTGGTTTCTGACGTTGGAAAGGGAGGGGTTGCAGGACCTGCTCACCGAACGAAAAATCGCGCGGGCGGTGGTGGAAAAGCGCCAGAAAAGCGGTATGGCTGTGGCCGATGTTCCCGACCTTTTTTCCTCTGATATCCTGTTCCAGGGGGGGATTGTTGCCTATGAAACCAATATCAAAACTGGCGGGCTGGGTGCTCGCTATCTCGGTGTAGGCGCATCGGAGCAGTACCGTGCTGATCAGGTGACCGTAAACCTGCGCGCAGTGGATGTGCGTACAGGTCGTATTATCAGCACAGTCTCTACCCGAAAAACCATCTACAGCAAGGAGCTTCAGGTCGGTGTCTATCGCTATATTGATTTTAAGGAGCTATTGGAAACCGAAGCCGGTGTGACAACCAATGAACCGGTCCAGCAGTGCGTGAAGCTGGCGATTGAGGCGGCCGTTGCCCACTTGATCGTCAAGGGTGTTGTGGAAGGTAACTGGCAGCTGAAGAACCCGGCGGATATGGAATCGGATGTGATCCAGCAATACAGCCTGGCATTACAGCAATAGGAAAGCCTGACCGAAAACCTTATTGCGCTGTCACTATCTGGCTGCGCTCGGCGATAACCCTTGCGTCCTCGTTACGCAGGACGGCAGTAATCCTGATCTTGTCGTTGCTGGCGATATTGATGCTCAATTGTCCTGCCCGCTGTGGTTGTATTTGGCTAAGCATCTTGCCGCTTTGACGGGAGCGGCTTTTGCCGCTCTGTCCCTGTTTTTCCAGCACGATGTCATAGTAAACCGGCTCGCCGATGGTTTCGCAGGTCACGGATAGCTGAAAGTGATGCAGTGACGTTCGGTTTTCATGGAGTATTTCCATCGTGCACATCGGCGAGCCCGCACGGTTGCTGTACGCGGGACTAAAAAATATTCCTCCCAGCAACACCAGACCCGAGCGAAAGAGCAGAGTGGGCAAGCCTGGGCGTTTGAATCGATAGCCTACCGTCATGGTCGTCACTCCCGTAGTGGATAGTAAGCGCCAAGGGTTGGTCTCCAGGACTTTTATGGCGCATCAATGCCTGGGGTGCAGTCCGCAGGCTGTGATTTTTTCAATACCTTTCCTGGTTTCCATCCGGCCCGATAATAGCCAGGGCAACGTGCAAGTTTAGCTTGTTCGCTGACACAAGAGACTGGGTAATCAATGCCAAATTGCCATGGTGTTCAGGGCCTGATGTAGGTTGAAAAAGATCATTGCAGTGCCAGGGACGGTGTTGTCATGGTAAAAAAAGGGGGCCACATAGGGTGGCCCCCTTTTTACTTCACGCCGAATTACATTTGTGTAATTGAGGCGTTGTTACCGGCACCGCCGTGCTGGCTGATGCTGGCGGCGTTGACATCAGAAGACTGCAGAATGGACGCGGTGTTCGGGTCGAGGCCGGTGCCCAGGCCTGTCTGCAGAATGTCGGCAACGTTACCCGCACCAGATTGCTCAATAGAGGCAATGCCATACTCGGCAGGTGCAGTCTGGTTGATGTAGGCATCATTGCCAGAGTTGGACTGCAGAATGGTCGCTTCACCATTACCACCCCACTGGTCGATATCCCCAATGTTGTTGTCACCAGACTGAGTGACCGCGCCAACATTGTCAGAGCCGGACTGTTCAACACGACCAAAGTTGGCAAGACCCGATTGAGTGAGGGTCGCGAGGTTACGATCCCCCAGGCCCTGATCCACTTCGGCAATATTGCTGTCGCCAGACTGCATGATCGTGGCAGAACTTTCGGTGGACTCATCCTGAATCACAGTAGCAAAGCCGTTCACACCGCTTTGGTCGATGAGTGCGCTGGACAACCAGGAGAAGTCCTGACTGATGCTGCCGTCGTTATTGTCACCGGATTGCAGGATGGTGGCGGTAGCGCCATCAGAAATGGCAACCTGGCTGATGTCCGCAGTGTTGTCTGCACCGGTCTGATCGACGGTTGCAGTAGCGAACCAGCTATCGTCCTGCAGAACTGTCGCGGTGTTATTGATGTTGGTTTGGGTGACAGTGGCCACAGAACCAATCAGATTGTTCTGGGTAATGTCTGCTTGCAGGTTAACACCACTGGTCTGGGTGATACTGGCATCGGCATCAGTCGATGCGCTCTGCACAATGCTGGCGTCGCTGGAAAGCGCTGCATCCTGATCAATGCTTGCTACGGACGAGAATGTGCCGCCAATTTGCTGAATGGAACCGTTGGTGTTGTCAGAGATATCGATCTGGTTGATATCGGCATCGTTGGCGTCGCCCACCTGCTCGATGGTCGCCGTTGCGAACCAGCTGTCGTCCTGGTTGATGGTGGCCATATTGTCGTTACCGGTGGTATCGATATCGGCCGTCATCATGTTGGCGCTGTTAGCCTGGCTCACGTCTGCGCTGTTGTTGTCACCGTTCTGATCAACGGTAGCAACAGCATCATTGACGTTACTTTGGGTCGTCGTGGCAGCGTTGCCGTTGCCGGTCTGGTTAGTGGTGGCAGTGCTGCCGGCGGCCCAGCTGGTGCTGGTGATGGCGGCCAGTACGGCGACGGCCAGGGGCTTCATTACGTTCATGAGTATTTCTCCTCATCGTTATCTAGGCAAAAAAAGTGCTGCAAAGTCAGTCCCATTGCTGAATCGAGACATTCATCCCGGCCCCGTATTGGGAAACCGAAATTCCGTTTGCCGTGCCGTTTTGGGTTATGTCGGCACGGTTTCCTGTTCCGTATTGCTGGATATAGGCGCGGTTGTATTCCCCGACCTGCTCCACAATGGCGGTGTTGTACAAACCGTTCTGATCAATTTTGACGCTATTGCCCATGCCGTATTGCGCAACGACAGCCAGGTTTTCCCAGCCGAGCTGTGAGATGTCGGCCTGCTGTTGTGAACCGTACTGGATGACATCAGCCTGATTGGCGTAGCCGTTTTGCAATAGGCGGGCGTTATGACTGTTACCTTGCTGTTCAACAGCCCCATGATTGGTGCCAGACTGCTGGATATGGGCAACCAGATCGGCGCCCCGCTGTGAAATGTCGGCTTCGTTACCGAGAGGGATTTCGCTGAACAGGGACAGATCGCCGGCAGCGGACTGCATACTGAGCAGTAGCAGCATGCATGCTGATAAAAGGCGTTTGACTTGCCTTGTTCCCATGTTGCCATCCCTGAGCGCCATGTCGGTTTCGTGATGCCATCCCGGCATCGTGTTTCTTGCTGGTGGAGTCTTGCGTGTTTCAGAGTGGGGCGAAATTCGCCATGGGTGCTGAATTTCTGTGCACGATTTAACACTTCGGTGCTATACAGCCGTGCCGAAGAATCGCATTAGTTCTGCTGCGAAACAGGGCAGCAGGGGTCAAGCGCTGCGTTGCAAGGGCAATGGGAGAGTGGGGGGCGTTAGCCTCCCGGTGTAGGAAATTGACCCACCATGGATTTGCCGCCACAACACGGAGGTGATGCCGGATGGAGAAGGTGACTTGCCGCAGCGGGAATTGCTGTTCAAACTACCGTTTGAATCTGTCATCAGAAGGGGAGCCGTGTGCTCGATTTGCTCAGGCAGCGCTTGCCTGGTTACCAACGCACTGAATTGCCGCTGGCACTCCCGGAGGCAGCAGTACTCATGCCGCTGGTTGATGCCCCTGATCCTCGGGTGATTCTGACAGTGCGTTCCAGCAGTATGCCGACCCACGCCGGTGAAGTGGCGTTTCCAGGAGGCAAGCGGGATCCGGGCGACAAAAATTTGCTCATGACGGCGCTGAGAGAGAGCCACGAAGAGGTAGGCCTGGAGTCCCGATATGTGGATGTACTGGGGCAATTGTCACCTGTGGCATCCCGCTATGGCATGAAAGTCACGCCGTTTGTCGGCATCGTTCATCCCGAAGCACCGTTGCAGGCAGAGCCGGGTGAAATTGAGCAAATCTTCCAGGTGCCGCTGCGCTTTTTTCTGGAGGAGACCCCGGAATTGTCCAGCCCGATAGACTTTTTCGGGCGTCGGTTCAGGATTCCCAGCTATTACTATGAGGACAAGCGAATCTGGGGGCTCACGGCCTTCATGATCCTGGAATTGATCAATCACGTTTACGATGCGGGTATCCAGTTTGATGTCACTGGACTGCCGGTCGGTAAGGACAGCACATGATATATAAAATAGGCAGCCGTCAGCTGGAGATGCGTGGCGAGGGCCACTGGATTGCCGACAACGCTACTGTAATCGGCTCGGTCATCATGGAAGCCAATACCAGCATCTGGTTTAACGCGGTGCTGCGTGCCGATAATGATGTCATTGAAATCGGTGAGAACACCAACATTCAGGATGGCTCGGTGCTGCACGTTGATCCCGGTGTTCCCATGAAGATCGGTCGGGATGTGACGGTCGGCCACAAGGTCATGCTGCACGGCTGTACCATTGGGGACAATAGCCTTATCGGTATCAATGCGGTGGTGCTCAACAAGGCGGTTATCGGTAAAAACTGTATTGTCGGTGCCAATTCCCTGGTCCCGGAAGGCATGAAAATTCCCGATAACTCTCTGGTGATGGGCTCACCTGCGAAAGTGGTCAAGGAAATTACTGATGGCCACAAGGCCATGCTGACCATGAGCAGCATGCACTATGTCGCTCATGCCAAGGAATTTCGGGAACACCTTGAAGTGGATGAACGCTTCTCCCATGACTGATCGGCAGCTTGTTTCCCCCTGTGTGTCCATTTGCGCCCTGGACGAAGACGATATCTGTGTCGGGTGTTATCGCACGGGGGGAGAAATTTCTATCTGGGGCTTGCTGTCTGATGAGGAAAAACGAGAGGTATTCCGCCGGATCGAATTACGGATGAATGGCGACGCCGCGCCCTGTGTGGTGCGCAAGAAAAAGGATGGCCAATGACCACGCAGCTTGCGCAGGAGCAGGGCACTAAACCGGTTGTCGGGCTGGCGTTGGGGAGCGGCTCTGCCCGTGGCTGGGCCCACATCGGCATCATACAGGCTCTGGAAGAGATCGGTGTCGAACCCCAGGTTGTTGCGGGTACGTCGATAGGCGCCCTGGTGGGGGGGGCTTATGTCACCGGTTCACTCGATGCGTTTGCTGACTGGGTGGAAACGCTCACGGTCAAAGATGTGTTCGGGCTGCTGGATATCAGTTTTTCCGGTGGCATGGTGAAGGGCGAGAAGCTGTTTGGTTTTTTCCGGGAGCACCATGCCAACCCGGATATCGAGACCCTGGACAAGAAATTGGTCACGGTGGCCACAGATATGCAAAGCGGTCGGGAAGTCTGGATTACTGAAGGCAAGATGCTGGATGCCGCCCGGGCTTCCTGTGCGTTACCGGGGCTGTTTTCACCGGTGAAACGTCAAGGCCGCTGGATGCTCGATGGAGGGCTGGTTAACCCGGTACCGGTTTCTGCCGCTCGCGCCATGGGTGCGGATGTGGTGATCGCGGTGAATCTGAATGCCCAGCTGGTGGGTGCTCACATGGCGCGTGATTCCCGAGCCCAGGCTGATCAGGCCGGAGGAAGTGATGAAGAGCGTAGCATCTGGAACAAGATGATGGATTACTTCTCCTCCAGTGATGGAGAAGATCCCGGGTTCTTTGATGTGGTGGCCTCCAGCATCAATATAATGCAGGACCGCATTACCCGTTCGCGTATGGCGGGCGATCCACCAGAGGTCACCTTGGTGCCGATGCTGGAAGATTTTGCCCTCATGGATTTCCACCGGGCGAAGGAAGCGATCGAGGAAGGGCGGGCGTTGGTGAAACGTTACGAAGCCGACATTCTGGCCTGGGTCGGGTCGCCCCTGGCGGATCGGGTCTAGTAGCGCGCCGAATTCGCCAGAGCGGAATACAGCCGTAACGGCCTGCTGATGCACTTCTGCCGTCTTGCCACTTGCCCATTCGGGCGTTGTGGCAAGACGGTTTCTGACGGTTAGTCTTCCAGTCCGAGTATAAAGTCGGCGCCTTTCTCAGCGATCATCACTGTGGGCGCGTTGGTGTTGCCCCCCACCAGTGTTGGCATGATCGACGCATCAATGACCCGCAATCCTTCCAGGCCGTGAACGCGTAAGCGGTCATCGACTACCGACATATCATCCTTGCCCATCTTGCAGGTTCCCACCGGGTGGTAGATGTTGTCGCATTTGCGGCGCAGGAAGGCTCGTAATTCGTCATCGCTTTGCACATCTTTGCCCGGGAAAATTTCCTCGCCGCGCCAGTCATCCAGAGCGGATTGCTGCATGATGTTTCGCATGGTCTTGAGCCCTCGCAGCATTCCTTCCATGTCATCAGGATGTTCCAGGAAGCGCGGATCGATCAGTGCGGGAGAGCGCGGGTTGGCATCACGCAGGGTGATGTTGCCCCGGCTTTTGGGGCGCAGAATGCAGACGTGACCCGAGTAACCGTAGCCCATGCTGAAGGCCAGGTTGAGGCCGTGGTTATCCAGGCGCGCGGCCGTCAGGTGCAGCTGCAAATCGGGAATGGACTCTTGGGGGCGGGATTTGATGAAGCCACCGGCTTCGGCCACGTTAGAGGTCAGCTGACCCGTACGACGATAAAAGAAGTCGAAGATTCCCTTCAGCCCGGTGGCCAGCAAGGCACCGGGGGCCAGGCTCAGGGTGTCTTTCTTCTTGCTCTTGTTGACCACGAGCACATCCGGGTGATCCTGCAGGTTTTCGCCCACGCCGGGCAGATCATGCACCAGCGGGATATTGTGTTCTGCCAATTCGGCCGCCGGGCCAACACCCGACAGTTTCAGCACCTGTGGAGAATTGATCGCACCACCGGAGAGAATGACTTCATTGGCCGCTTTCAGGGTCCGAATCTGGCCATTGTGTTCCACTTCCACGCCGATGGCCCGTTTACCTTCAAACAGGATTCGGTTGGCCAGGCAGCTGGTCAGCACGGTCAGGTTGGGGCGATCCATGGCAGGGTGAAGGTAAGCGCGTGCAACACCGCAACGTTCGCCGTCTTTCTGGTTCACCTTGTAGAGCCCGACCCCTTCCTGCACATCGTTATTGAAGTCGTCGGTTTCCGGATAGCCGGCTTCAACCCCGGCACGGACAAAGGCGTTGCTGACGGGGTGGTTGAAGCGAAGGTTGGCGATGTTCAGCTTGCCGCCGGTGCCGTGGAAGGCATTTTCCCCGTCTTCGTAATGCTCTGAGCGCTTGAAAACCGGTAGCACATCGTCGTAGCTCCAGCCACGGTTACCCAGCTCAGCCCAGTGGTCGTAGTCCCATTTGTGGCCGCGGGTGTAGCACATGGCATTCACCGCCGAGGAACCGCCCAGGGTCTTGCCGCGGGGGATATAGATCTGGCGGTTGTTGAGTGCTTTCTGTGGCACAGTGTAGTAGCGCCAGTTGCGAGCGTTGGAGCGCATCATCAGGATGATGCCGGCGGGAATACGAATGAAAAGGCTATTGTCTGCAGGACCTGCTTCCAGCAGGCAGACCCGGTTCTGCGGGTTCTCGGAAAGGCGGTTGGCAAGGACGCAGCCGGCGGAGCCAGCGCCGACAATGATGTAATCAAATTCCATGAAGTTTGCCTTCAACAGGTAGATCAAGCACGAAAAGCAAAGAAAGTGGCGACGAACAGGGCGTGCCTTTGCTCTATATATAGTGTGTATTCTAGGAAATTAAGCCATGAAAACGAGGTCTGTGACTGACTCGCTGGTCCAATGTATACCTGCGCTGCTGCTAATGTCTCCTCTTTCCGGGTTTCTTGGGGCTGCGCCTGCACTGCCAGCGGCAACAGAATCGTTGCCTGAAGGCTGGCAGGAAGTCTCCTTTTCCGGGCAGACCCGGTATCGTCAAACCGGAGAGTGCTGGCAGGCGACGTCGTCGAATGCCGCATCTGGGCTGGTGTTCGAATCACAAGTAGATTTGACGCAAACCCCCTTACTGGCCTGGGCGTGGCGCGCAGAAATCCAGCCCGATTGGCCATCAGGCTCGGAGCGCCAAAAAGAGGGCGATGATTTTCTGGCACGGGTTTACGTCATCCACAAGGGCTGGCTGCCCTGGCAAAGCCGGGCGATCAACTATGTCTGGTCCCGTGAGGCGTTGGTGGGTGAGCACTGGGCCAATCCGTTTGCGGGTCAGGCGCACATGGTGGTAGTGCAGGGGCCAACCGGGCTGGGGGAATGGCAACATTTTCGTCGGGATATCCGGGCGGATTTCCTCCGCTATCACGGTCTTGAGGTGGAGCGGGTCGATGCCATCGCGATCATGACAGACACCGACAACACCGCCAGCGATGCGCAAGCCTGCTATCAATTGCCTGTATTCATGGAGGCGCCCTGACAGTTGCGGTCGGTCACCGCCTCTGTATATTATTTGAACTGTCTGTGATTAGCCTGTCATGGCAGGTTAATCACAGACCCCGGCAAAGGTGCATCGCGGTGTTGAACCGACCGCCAACACGATCCCTCCCTCCCAGATTCCGTCTGCTGGCCTCCCTGTCTTCTTTGCCCCGCTGTCGCCGAATCGTCATCGTTCCTGATATAGCGTTTACCTGCACATGCGACAGAGAGGTTGCCCATGAGTGAACGTATTCTGCGTCTGGACAAGGCTGGCACTCCCGTAGAGTGGCTGGATTGGCAGATGGCGGCCACCTTGTACGCCCGTGGCCTGGTCACCTGGACGCTGGGAGATGTGATCTATCGACTGCGTGGGGGATTGAGCCGGGATACCGGGCAGCGTTCATCGTTATCACTGCATTCCATTATTGCCTGTGATGGGGAGGCGTTCTGTTACCGGCGCAGTGCGCCACCGTTAACCAATCGGGCGCTGTTTCGGCGTGATCAGCATCTTTGTATGTACTGCGGCAAACCCTTTGCGGAAAACGCCCTGACCCGTGACCACATTGTACCCACCTCACGGGGTGGCAGAGATCGCTGGTCCAATGTGGTGTCGGCGTGCCGGCGCTGCAATCAGCGAAAGGGGAATCGCCAATTGGAAGAAATCGATATGGATTTGCTGGCATTGCCCTATGTACCGAATATGGCGGAATACCTGGCCTTGATAAACAGTCACCGGATTCGGGGTGACCAAATGGCCTTTCTGCGTAACCAGTTTGGTAAAGATAGCCGTCACTTGTAAAACTCAATGTAAAAAAGTGTGCCTAAATCGCTGTTTTCAGAAGGTTTTAAAATAAAGAGTCTCTTTGTTCACTGCCTGTTGATGTATAACTGTCTATAGTGAATCACGCTCACAAGGACAGGGTGACATTTGTTTGCACGCGTTTTATTTCCGGTGGCCCTGCTACTCGCATGGTGTTTGCCAGCACATGCCGACAAAGCGGCGGCATTTTATTACGGGCCCAATATCCCGTGGTCCGAGCTCTCCCTCTATGACTACCCGGTAGTCGAGCCTGATCAGGCTGATCGCGTTCCTGAATTCGTTGCCGATCAACGTTTCTATGCGTACGTCAGTCTTGGCGAGGTCTTGCCCCAACGCTCCTACTTTTCGTTGATCAAGCCGCAATGGCGACTCGGCAAGAATCGCAATTGGGGGTCCTGGGTGCTGGACCAGTCGCAAGCCGAACTCCGGGATATCTTTGTTGAGAAAGTCTTTGCCCCACTTTGGGAGGCCGGCTACCGTGGATTTTTTCTGGACACCCTGGATAGTTATCAGCTTGGCGTGACTGACGAAGAAGGCCGGCAGCAACAACGGGAGGGGCTTGCCGCGCTGATCAATGCGGTGTCTCAGCGGTATCCCGATGCACGTTTTATCTTTAATCGCGGCTTTGAACTGATGCCGATGGTTCGTGCCCAGGTCGACGCGATCGCAGCAGAGTCCCTCTATCAGCGGTGGTTGCCCGAAAAGGAGAGTTATCAGGTTGTTCCCGACCCGGACCGGGAATGGTTGTTGCAGCAATTTTCTGAGCTTCGCCAGCGATTTGAAGTGGACGGTATTGCCATTGATTACGCCCCGCCAGCGGAGCGCGAACAGGCACGTCAGTTGGCCAGAAAAATTGCAGATCATGGGTTGATCCCGTGGGTCACCAATCCGGCCATCGACGGGTTTGGGCTGGGGGTCCGCGAAGTGCTGCCGCGGGATGTGTTATTGATCCACGGTGGCAGCGAGGAGCGTTTGTGGGAGCATGCAGATGCAATTCGCTACGGACTGATGCCCTTGCAGTTTCAGGGCTTGATCCCTGATATCAGGGAAATAGACGATACCATGCCGGCGGGGGAGCTGCGTGGCCGCTATGCCGGCATTGTGGTGTGGCTGGAGAAGGATGGCATTTCCTCCCCGGATTTTGAAAGCTGGCTGGTTCGCCAGCGTGAGTCTGGTGTTCCCATTGTGATGCTGGGTTACCCTGCTGTTGACCCTCTGGGCCCCAATGGCCAGATCTTCGGTTTTCAGGCAAGGACCACCCCTCAGGTGTTGCCCTCTATTGTCAGGCAGCACGAAAGCATGGGGTTCGAAGCCCCCCTGCCGCGCTTTCTGCCGGTAGGAGAGCCGCTTTACAATGCCCAGGCGACAACCCCCTGGCTGGAGATCGCTTCAGGTTCCCAACGTTACATGCCGGTGGCGATCACCGAGTGGGGCGGCTATGCCATGCAGCCCTACTTGATCCGTGCCGCCCTGCCCACGATCAAGGCAGAGGGCCTGGATCGCTGGATGCTCAATCCTCTGACTTTTCTTCATGATGCATTGCGCTTGCCCGCCATGCCGATCCCTGATGTGACCACAGAAAACGGGCGGCGACTGGGCTTTGCCCACATGGATGGCGATGGCTTCCCCAGTCTGGCAGAAGTGCGTGATTATCAGGGGCAGGCAGACGCTCGTGTATTACTCGAAGAGGTGCTGAAAAAATTCACACTGCCGACCACGATCTCGGTGATCGAAGGGGAGGTCGCCAGCGATGGACTGTACCCGAATCAGGCCGCCGAGCTGCAACAGATTGCCCGTGAAATGTTCAGGCTGGACCATGTCGAGGCTGCCACGCATACCTACTCCCATCCGTTTTTCTGGTATGACGCGCAGAACAATCCAGGCGATCTGTTTGGCCCTGAAGGGCAACTTCGTCTTCCTATCCCGGATTACAAAATGGACCCCGTGCGTGAGGTTGCCGGCTCAGCAGACTATATCGAGAAAAACCTGCTTCCTCCCGGCAAGAAAACCCGCATGGTGCTATGGAGCGGTGACACTGTACCCACTCCTGAAGCGCTGAGGGCTGCTCGTGAGCATGGGCTGCTGAACATGAACGGCAGCGATACCACTATCACTCGCAGCGCGCCGACCTGGACCCTGATCAAGGGTATTGGTTTGCCCAAGGGGGAGGAGTATCAAGTCTATGCTCCCAACCAGAACGAAAACATTTATACCCGCCAATGGACCGGACCGTTTTACGGCTTTGAACGGGTGATCGAAACCTTTGAGATGACGGAAAGCCCTTATCGGTTCAAACCGGTCGATATCTATTACCACACCTACATCGCCAGTAAGAATGCATCGCTGGAATCGCTTGTTACCGTGTATCAATGGGCGCAAGACCAGCCCCTTTTTCCCCTGTTCGCCTCGGAATACGTGCGTAAGGTTCTGGATTTCAACCAGATGGCCATCGCACGCGAAGCAGACCGCTGGCTCGTGAGAGGCGGCGGTGAATTACGGACACTGCGTTTGCCTGAATCGCTGGACTTACCGGATATGGGTAACAGTGAGGGGTTAGCCGGTTACCGTGTCGACAAGCCCGGCCGATATCTGCATATGCAGGGGGCGACGGCCAGCTGGAAGGCCGGTAACCACAAGCGCCCCTACCTTCAGCAGGCGAATGCCCGCCTCACAGATTTTACGCAAACCCGGTCGGGGCTGGCTTTTTCGCTAAAAGGCTATGCCGGCCTGGAGTTTGCAATCGGCAATGCCGAAGGCTGCACAATGCGGCAGGCGGGCAAGCGCCTTGCTCCGGTTCGCCGGGAAGGATCTGTTTACCACTACCGGAGTGCGAAGCATGAGCTCACTGAGCTACGGCTACAATGTTCGCAGTGAACGCCTCCGGGTAATGGGGTTACATGAATTACTGGCGTTCCTGCTGCTGATTGCGGTGGTGTGCTGGATGATTTTTCCACGGGATCTGTCATCCACGTTACGCAATGCGCGCCTGGATGCCGTGACGTTCAGTTATATGCAGGCCTGGCTCAAAGCCAAGCCCAATGATGATGAATTGCGCCTGCTCATGGCCCGTGAACTGATTATGTTGGGGCGCTTTCAGGAAGCAGAAAATCAGCTGGTGCTGATTGCCGGCCATGGCCACTTTCATGATGGCGATGTGGGCTGGTTGAGGTTGTTAAAGGATTTCCACCGCTTAATGGCTCTGCCCCCCAGAGACCGTGTCGGTACCATGCTGGAATATGAAACGGTAGAGCGCCTAAACGCAGTGGACTGGGGAGCCCTGACCCGGCCGCAGCGTGAGGAATATGCGGACATGGCTCTCGCCCTGAATCAGTCCGAGATGGCAGCAATGGCCTACAGCCGTATTGCCGTGCAATCCGATACCCCAGCGCAATGGCATGAGCAGGCTGCGGCGGTGCACTTGGCGCATGGCAATTATCAAGCGGCTGCCACATCCTATCTTCGGGCCATGGACGCACGCGGTGATTACGACGTGCGCAAAGCGTATTTTCTGTCGGCACTGGACGTTCTGGTGGCCGGCAGTCTTCATGCGCAGGCACTGGCGTTGGCCGAGCGCCGGGAGCGAAGCTTTATTGCCGATAAAGAGGTGGTGTACCGGTTAATGCTGCTTGCCCAGGCCGGTGGAGACATGGCCCGGGCCCAGCGATATGCCGTGATACTGCTCAATCTCCCCGGCGTTGAGGCGAGCCGATGAAGCGGCTGATTGCTGCCGGAGTCCTGCTGGCGGGGGTGGCTCATGCCCAGCCACCCGAGCCTTATGTCGAGCAGTATTACGATCGTAGTTATCAGGTGTTCGTTGGTGCCGGCAATCTGGTCCGTGCCAGGCAAGTTATTACCCGTGCCCTGTATTGGCATCCGGATGATGTGCGGTGGCTTGAGCGCTTGGCGCAGGTTGCTCGCTGGCAAGGGGATATGAGTACGTCCCTGAGAGCCTGGCAGCGAGTCGCCAACCTGTCTGATTCCCCGCAAGCATGGGAGGCGGTACTGGAGCTGGCCCCTGCGACCTACAACAATGAATTGATCATGGAGGCGCGCAAGAAATCCCTGCAGGAACACCCCTATGATGCTGTTCTGATTGAGGATATCGCCCGCCAATATGAATTGCTTGGTAAACCGGCAGAGGGCGTGCAATTTTTGCAGCAGTGGAATCGGCGTTATCCCAGCCGTGCCGCACTCAGGGAAATGCAGTTGCTCGCGCTGAATATGGGGGATGATGTCCAGGCGGCCCGTTTTGGTCGCGAGTATATGGAGCGGTTCGGGCCTGAACCGACTCTGGCACTGGATACCGCGAGGCTGCTGTGGCTTCAAGGCGAAAGGGGGGGAGCCCTCTCCGGCCTTCAAGGCGATGCGCAGCGAATGGACTACCACCCGGAAGTTACCCGCTATCTGGCAGTGATGTCAGCGGAACAGGGTGAGTGGGATCTGGCCATCGCCAGCTACAACACCCTGGTTGAGAATGATGATGACACCATCCCTGATCTCTACATGTTCATCAGTCTTCTGCGTTATTTCGACCGAGACCAGATGACGGCATTGCTGGATCGTGCCTGGGAAAAACTGGACGATCCCAACATGGCGGTGGCGGTACTCTACGCGCTGCAAGATCGGGGCGACTATCAGGGTATTGAGGCTTTTCTTGGTCGACTCAGTGCCGAGCAGCGGAAAACGCTTGAGCAAGATCCTGCGTTCCTGCGTTTTGTGGCCGGTCTGGAGCTGCGGAATCAGCAGCACCAGGCCGCGAAAAATACTTTGCGTCGTGCGTTATATCTCGCTCCTGGAGACCGGGACTCAAGAATCAACTGGTTGTGGCTGAATGTGGCCACCGCAGATGAAGATGCACTGCGTCGAAGTGTTCAACGCTGGCAGAATGAGGCGGTTGCAGACAGCCGCTATTGGGCGGCCTTCTCGGCCGCCTATCTGGAGCTTGGTGATCCGGAGACTGCACTTCGTTATCAGCGCGCGATGCTCAAGCAGCAGCCGGATGACTGGTTGGCACAATGGAATTTCGCCCAGACGTTGATGACGGCCGGCAGGCATGATCAGGCGTGGCCAATCCTGCGATCCCTGTGGCGTGACTTGCCGTCGAGTATCGATCCCGCCCGGAACACCGAATACCGCTTCATGCTGTTGACGCTGAGTCAGACCTTCGAGAGCGGTGATGCGTCACTGGCAAGGGCACAAGCCATGACAGAGCCTGACCTTGATATTGCTGCGGCCACCCGTGCGGAATGGCTGGCACAGTGGTCGCTGTATCAAGATAGCCGTGAATTGGCGCAAAGCTGGTATCTCCTCAAGTGGCGAGCGGAGGGAGAGCTGCAGGCCGGATCGGCTTTGGCCTATGCGGCTTTACAGGACGATCAGGACCAGGTGGCCAGCGTTCGTGAGCAGTACTGGCATCGGTTGACCTTGTCGGAACAGCTGGACACCCAGGTCAGGCTGGATGAGGAAAGGCAAGCGGCGGCCACCCTGATGAAAATCCAGCAGGGGGCACCAGAGTTGGCCGGGCAAGTCATGTTCCAGGAGAGTTTGCTCCTGCCTTCTGCCCGTTCATCGGGGCTGGGGCTTGAGCGTCGTCGATTGGGGGCACTGGAGGTACTCGATTTGCAGTTTACCCAGTTCCAGCCGGTCAGTGACCACAGCGAACTGGTGTTCCAGTACGATCGACGTGAGTTCACCAGCAATGATGAAACGCTGCTTGTTGTCGATGATCAGGAGCACCGGGCAGGACTCTACTGGAACCATAAGCGCGGCCGGTATCGGCAGTCGTTTTTCGTTGGACAGCGTGATTTGCTGGATCACCATGAGACCATGGCCGAATTGGAAATGGGCGGTGCCTGGCACAGCGACTGGTCTGTCACCCTGGGTTACCAATGGCAGATGCCGGCGGATGAATCGTCCTTATTGTTGCTGGGGGGCGCGCGCACCGGGCTGCGATACGGTTTGGCCTGGTCGCCCTCGTCGACCTGGCAAAACAGCGTGGACCTGTCGGACTACACCTACCATGACCTGGATGGCGAAACCCTCGGAAGTGGCACAATCGTGAATGTTCAAAGCACCTGGCGCCCCTGGTTGTCGCGGTTTTCCCCTGGCCTGAAAGGGCGCCATACCCGCGCTGCCTTTGACGAAGAGCGCGAGAGTATGGATGAGGTGCAAGCGCTTTTGCCGCCCGGACAATCTGCCGTCGCTATCCCGGAAGATTATCACGAGACAGAGCTGACCTTGCTGTTGGGCATGCCCGATGTCCATTTACGCCCGCACCGGCTGCAAGGCTGGGCAGAGCTGGGCTACAGCCACAACAGTTTGTCTGGCAGTGGGTTTACCGGCCGCGCGGGGATTGAGGGACCATTCATCGGGCGCGATGGCTGGAAGTTGTATCTGGAACAGCAATTGAATACTGGCGGTAGCGGTGAAGACAGCTATCGAGCGGCATTTGAATACAGGATCTATTACTAGGAGAGTTGCCATGAGAGTACTGATAAGCGTGTTGCTGATCGCCGTGCTGGCGGGCTGCACCCACGTTCGCAGTAGCCAGGATGTGAGTGTGTCCGGGCAGGGAACCTGGCTGGTGTTGCCGCTGGTGAACCGTACCGCAACACCCCAGGCCGGGTTGCGAGCGGCAGCCATCGTCGAGTCTGTTCTCTACCGTCATGGTGTTCAGAGAGTCGAGGCCTACCCGGAAACCGATAATGATGGTGTACTGTTTGAAGCCTCCTCACCCGCCATCCGCAAAAAAATGGCACAGTGGATCACCACCCAGGATGCGACTTACGTTGTCAGTGGTGTGGTGCATGAATGGCGCTACAAAACGGGAGTCGATGGTGAACCGGCTGTGGGGGTAATGCTGGAAATACGTGAGTTGCCTTCCGGTGAAATCGTATACAGCGGTACCGGTTCTCGCGCAGGCTGGGCACGAGACTCCCTGAGTGAGACCGGGCAAAAGGTCATCGATAAATTACTGAAACCGGTAATCAACTAATGCTCGAACGGATCGGCAACGGAAAGCTGGCCGCAATCATGGCGCCCATGAAAGGGGCGACCTGGGCAGTGCTTGAAACCGTACTGCTCACGGCTGTGGCTGTGGGCATTGGGGTATGGTTACGCCCTGAAGACCCCCTCACCCTGATAGACACCTTCCGTTGGGTCCTGTTGGTGCCACTGTTGCTGGCGCTTCGATACGGCAGCCTGATTGGTGTGCTGGCGATGCTGTGCCTGATTGCCTGTTGGTTTATCCTGCGCTTTCTCGGTTATTACATTGGTCATGATTTTCCGGAAAGCACCATGCTCGGCGGGTTTATCATAACCCTGATTGCCGGGGAGTTTGCCGATCTCTGGCGGGTCCGATTGATGCGAGCGGACAGTGCGGCCAGCTATGCACTTGAGCGCCTTCAGAATCTGACCCAACGCTACGTATTGCTGCGTCTTTCCCATGACCGGCTTGAAGAAAATCTGCTGATCAAACCGTATACGGTGCGCGATGCACTCACCCGTTTACGGGATCTGATTCTTGACGAAAGCCAGGATGTTACCTTGCCTGCCGCCGATGACCTGTCGGGTTTGCTGGCAGAGTATTGCCAACTTCAACGTGCGGCGATTTATCCGGTTGTGCATGGGGAAATACAGGACAAACCGGCGGCAACCCTCGGCGAGAACAAACCCCTTGAGCGCAACAATGCGTTGCTGGAGTATGCGCTGGACAACCAGCTGCTCGCCCATGTTCAGCAATCAGATCACGATGATAATTATCATGGGCTCTATCTGGTGGCCTCGCCAATCATTACCAGTGCTGGCCAGACCATTGGTGTGCTTGTCGTCGAGCGATTGCCCTTCCTCTCGATCAACTACGAAAACCTGCAATTGCTTTCCGTGCTGCTCAACTTTTATGCGGACGTGGTGCACAGCGGACCAGAAACCCAAACCATGCTTGCCCGCTGGCCGGGTCTGCCTTTCCGTATGGGCAGTGAGCTGGTGGCCCTCACGCGACTGCGTACCGACGTGCGAGTGGAAACGGCACTCACCTTGTTTGTGGCAGATGACAGTGAGCAAGCAGGGCTGATACTCGATGCCTTGGCGCGGGGGCTGCGTAGTCTCGATCTGGCCTGGTGGATCAACGACAACATACTCATGATCATGATGCCCATGACCGGAGAATCCGGGCTGGAAGGCTTTGTGCTGCGCACAGAAAGCTGGCTACAAGATGAATTTGCCTTTATGAGCTTGCGCCAGGCAGGAGTGCAGTTTTTCTACCGGCATCTGGATGGAAGAGATCCGGAACAGCAGGTATCGGAGTTACTGGGAGCCGCTGGTGTCTAGCCTGAAGCTGCTTATCTATGCAGTCAGTGCGGAGCTGGGCTCCCTGCTACTGCTGCTTAGCAAGGAAGCCTCTCTAGGTATCTTTTTGCTGTACCTGGTATCCCACGGTTTGGCATCGGCATTAATGACGGTGGTGGCGTGGAGTGTACTTCCTGCACGCTTCAAGACCCCCAAAATCCTGTCCTGGGTTTTGATCTTCGGATTTGCTTTTTTCATTCCGGCAATCGGCTTGCTGACACTGTTGGGCGGGGTGGTTCTGGGTATCTGGCTTCCTGCGACCTTCCGGCAGCATCATTTCGGTGTCATCGAGAAGCCCTATTTCACCCCGGTACAGGCATCAGCAGGCAGTGGCTTTCGGCAAATCGATCTGAAAAGTCTGTTATCCGATAGTGAGTCACCTGATGCTTTGCGGGTGCAGGGCATGTTGGTATTGAAGGATATGCCAGCGAAGGTCACCGGCAAGGTACTGCGTGAGTCGCTCGGTGACAGGTATGAAGATGTGAGACTGCTGTCCTACGGCATTCTGGATCAAAAGGAAAAGGTCATTACGCGGGATATCGAGCGTGCCATGCAGATGCTGGAGCGCGCCAAAGAGTCCCGTCGCTATCGGCTTGCCCGCCGACTATCTGAACTTTACTGGGAATTGAACTATCAGGATCTGGTGCGCGGTGACATTCGTGCTATTGCCCTGGAAAAAGCAGCCTTCTATGCCGATATGGCGCTGATGGAGGCGCCGCAGGACGCAGGCCTGTGGTTACTGCGCGGGCGGATTCAACTGGCAAGAAATGAATACGGTGATGCCCAGCAGTCGCTGGTCTTTTCGCGGCGTCTTGGATTGTCTGCGAATCAGGTCAATCCGTGGCTGGCTGAAATTGCCCTCGATCGGCGACAACTGATTCTGGTCCGCCGATTGATGTCAGAAATTTCCGATGACAGTCAGTTCACCAATCTTAATAAATCCGTTGAATTCTGGAGAAGTCATGGCATTGCCCACCGCTGACAAAGCCGATATTTGTCTGCTGCTGGAAGGGACTTTTCCCTATGTGAGTGGAGGAGTGTCCAGCTGGGTGAACCAGATCATTCGTGGTTTCCCGGAGTACACCTTTGCCTGCTGTTTTGTCGGTAGTCGTCCTGAAGACTACGGTGATATGAAGTACGAATTACCGGACAACGTAGTGCATCTGGAGGTGCACTATCTTCACAATTTCAAACGGGGCGTGGAAAAGCGGCCATCCAATGGCAATACCAAGGCTTACAAGGATGTCTGTACCTTCCACGAATTGATCAAGAGCGGTGCAGACAATCAGGAAAAAGCCCGACTTTTTGAGAAAATTGTTAATAACCTTGGTGATGGCAAGGTCTACTCTGAAGAGTCATTTCTACATAGCAGGGCAAGCTGGGACTATATCTCCCAGGCCTACCGCGACTATAGCCGGGATCCGTCCTTTGTGGATTATTTCTGGACCGTGCGAATCATGCATTCCCCTATCTGGGTACTGAATGAAATCGCTGACAATCTGATACCGGCAAAGATGTATCACACCATTTCTACCGGTTATGCCGGCTTTCTGGGAGCCATGTTGAAACGCCGAACCGGCAAGCCTCTGCTACTCTCGGAGCATGGTATCTATACCAAGGAACGCAAGATTGATCTGTTTCAGAGTGAGTGGATCAGTGACAACAGGGGCCTGGTAGAAAAAAACAATGCGGAGATGGCGTACTTTCGCGAGAAATGGGTGAATTTTTTCACCGAGCTGGGCCGCCAATGCTATATGGCCTCTGACCAGATTGTGGCTCTGTATGAGCGCAATCGGGAGCGTCAGGTCAGTGATGGTGCGCCGGAATCGCGAACCATGAACATTCCCAATGGCATCGATTTGCCGCGAATGAAAAAGGTTCGTGCGGCCCGTGGGCCGGAGGTACCAAAGACCGCCTGTCTGCTTGGGCGGGTGGTTCCCATCAAGGATGTGAAAACCTTTTTGCGGGCTATGCGCACGTTAGTCAATGAAATTCCTGATGCAGAAGGATGGATCGCTGGCCCGGAAGATGAAGACAAGGACTACGCCAAAGAGTGCCATGGACTGGTCGCCAGTCTTGGCCTGGAAAAGAACGTGAAGTTTCTGGGCTTCCAGAAAATCGATGAGTTGCTGCCGAAGGTCGGCGTCATGGTGCTCAGTTCTATCAGTGAGGCTCTGCCGCTGGTGATTCTGGAGGGGTTTGCGGCGGGAGTGCCCACGGTTTCCACCGATGTGGGGTCTTGCCGGCAGCTGATTGAAGGGCTGGGACCGGAAGATGAAGCCTATGGCAAAGCCGGTGAGGTCGTTGGCATTGCTGACCCGGAAGCGCTTGGCAAGGCAGTTGCCCGGTTATTATCCGACGATGAGGAGTGGTATCGGGCACAGCAAGCCGGGATTCGCCGGGTGGAAGCGTTATATACCCAGGAGATGATGTTCGGTGCTTACCGTGAGATTTATCAGCAACTCATGGAAGGTAACGGTCTCTCCAAACAGACAGGGCAGCACTAATGGCGGGGATTGGCTTTGAGCTGCGTAAGCTGCTTCGCAAGGATACCTTGCTGGGGTTGATTCGGGCGTACGCCTACGCTGGTGTGATCAGCTCGGGCCCCTGGGTGTTGTCCATTATCGGTATCCTGATTATCGGGATATTCAGTCTCGGGGTAGTGGTGCCGGATCTGGCGGTGACGCGCTTTCAGGTGACAGTTACCTACCTGATCGCGGGAAGCCTGATTTTGACCGGGGTTGTCCAGCTGGCGTTTACCCGGTTCTGTGCGGACCGTTCCTTTGAACACCGGGAGGATATGATCCTGCCCAATTTCGGCGGGGTCACAGTGCTGGTAACGCTGATTTCCGGCTGCCTTTCGCTGCTGATTGGATTGTTTCTTTTTCCCGGGCAGAGCATCTTGTATCGGGTGCTACTGGTGGCCAGTTTTGTGGTGTTGTCGAATATCTGGATTGCCACGGTTTTTTTGTCCGGCATGAAGCAATACAAGGCGATCCTGTGGCTGTATGCCCTCGGCTATACGGTGACTGTGGCTGCTGCCTTGCTGCTCAGGTTTATGGATCTGGAAGGCCTGCTGCTGGGGTTTCTGCTTGGGCAGGTCACGCTGCTGGGCGGTATGCTGGTGCTGATCATCCGAGGCTATCCCGCATTAACGGTTGTCTCGTTTGAGATGTTCTCCGGCAAATACCTGTATCCCTCGCTGATGCTGGTCGGTTTTTTCTACAATGCCGGTGTGTGGGCAGACAAGGCCATGTTCTGGTTTTACTCCGGCACCGGCAGCGATGTGATTGGCCCCCTGCGGGCATCACTTATTTACGATATCCCGGTTTTCCTGTCTTACCTGTCGTTGATCCCCGGCATGGCGGTTTTTCTGGTGCGTATGGAAACCGACTTTGTGGAGCATTACAGCAACTTCTACGATGCAGTGCGTGACGGTGGCTCCTTGTCTTACATTGAAGAACAGCGAAATCAGATGGTGTTCGTGATTCGCCAGGGGATTTTCCAGATTCTCAAGATTCAGGCCATTGCTGCGCTGTTATTGATGGTCACCGGCGCACAGATCTTTGCTGCCCTTGGCATTTCCGAACTGTATCTACCCTTGCTCAAGGTGCAGTTGATCGCCACTGCCCTGCAGGTGGTATTCCTGGCGATTATCAATGTTTTCTGTTACCTGGATCAGCGACGCATGCTGGTGTTGCTCACCGGGTTATTCCTGGTTCTCAATATTCTCTTTACCGGTATCAGCCTGTATTTGGGGCCCCAGTTTTTCGGGTTTGGTTTTTTGCTGGCGCTGGCGGTATGCGTGCTGTTGGGGTTGTGGCTGGTGAATCGCAAGATGGGCGAGTTGGAGTACATTACTTTCATGCTGCATTAAGCGGCAAGGGGGCCCCGCCGCTACCGGCTTGGGCAGCGCCGCAGGCTCGGCGCGGTGGGGGGGCTGGCGGAACCAACGGGGTGATTGTTGACACGTCGGCTATGGAATCACCGCTACGTCGTTGCCGCGTTCTCTCTTCGAAACCTGGCGTTTCAGCATTCAAGGCAAAAAAAACGGCGCCCAAAGGGCGCCGATAATAGTTTGGCTCGGGAGAGCTATCACGGAGCAGAACTCCGCCATCGATGGATGGGACCTCATCGACGGGAACATTATGTGGACACTTGTTCGCACGCGCATTCGCTTTGCAGCCGTTCCGCTTGGGTCTGATGGTCAATATTTGCACTTTCGTTCCGTTTTGGTGCGTTTTTCAAGCTCTCGCGTCTCGTTATGCGGTTTTGTCCGTCTCAAAGGAATAACAAGGGCCAGTGTCACCACACTTTTTTGTGGCAGGCCTATGCTATGTTTGACGCACTTATCGACCAGAGGGAAAGGATTCATGTCGTCACCGCTTGCCAACGTTTGCCGGCTCCTCCTGTTGGGCCTGGTAATCAGTCTCGTCGCCTGTGATAACAATGCCGGAAACGATCAGAATCGTCCCGAGGCCAATCCCGGTACACCGCAAGTGGACGTCCCACAGAGCCAGACTGCGGCCTCTGTTGATGATCGCTGGCAGGCCCATCTGGCGGCTGTGCCTTCCGGCCTGATCAGTGCCCGCAGTGCCATCGTCGTTCGTTTCAGCCATCCGGTTTTCGGCCAGCAACAAGTCGGCAAGCCCGTCTCTGGCGTCGCCCGGCTGGCGTCACAGAAACCGGTGACCGTGGTGGCGACGAGCCCGGATACCTTGTCTGTGCAGCCGCAAGAGCCCTTTGCCAGTGGCGAATCGGTGACCTTGCTGCTATTCGCCCAGGGGCTCGAGGGGGTCGATGACAAGCTGCCCGTGGCCGAATTGCCGCTGCAGGTGATGCGCCAGCAGATGACCCTGACGGTGCAATCCCTGCTGCCAGCAGAACAGGGCGATACCATGGTGCTCAGCGGCAGCCTGGAAACCCGTGATGTGGCCGAGGCCGCCACGGTGGAGGCAGTGTTGCGTGCCCGCCTTGAGGGCGGCTCACCGGTGATTCGCTGGCAGCATGATGCCGCGGGGCTACGCCATGATTTCACCGTCAGTGAGGTGGTTCGGGGCGATAGCGAAGGCCGCCTGACGCTCAGCTGGGACGGCGAGCCCCTGGGACTGAACAACAGCGGCGAGCGCCATTATGGGGTGCCGGCCATCGCCACTTTCGCCGTCACCAATGTGCGGGCAGTGAATTATCCGCAGCCCCATGTGGAAGTGAATTTCTCCGAGCCGCTGCAGGGAACCCAGAATCTGATGGGCCTGGTCACCCTGGATGGTGACCTCAAGCCGCGCACGGAAGTGGATGGCAGCCGGCTGCGGGTCTACCCGAAAGACGACAGCAACGAGGCGGTGAAACTGGTGGTCGAGGCGGGAGTCCGTTCTGCCAAGCAGGCCCGGCTCGGCAAGAAACTGGAAAAGACCCTGACCCTGATGATGACCCGCCCCGGCGTTCGCTTTGTCGGCAAGGGCACCATTCTGCCCAATGGCAAGGTTCTCAGCGTGCCGTTCGAAGCCGCGGGTGTTAACAGCGTCAAGGTACAGGCGTTCCGCGTATTCGATGACAACATTGGCCAGTACCTGCAGGGCAGCGAGCTGGACGAAGGGCACATGGATACCCGTGCCGGTCGTTATCTGTGGCAGAAATCCATCCCGCTGCCGGCGGCAGATGAGGGCTGGCAGCGTTACCAGCTCGATCTCTCCGAGCTGATGTCCAGCCATCCCAACGGTTTGCTGCATTTAACCCTCACCATTGATGGCGACGACATTCGCTACAGCTGCCCGGAAGGAGCCCTGAGCCGAAAAGCCACCCTGCCGGACAACTATGAAGGCCCCGGTCAGGATCACGATCAGGTGGATGTCAGCCGTTACTATCGCGATGCCGGTTACCTGAGCTGGTATGAACAGGACAATCCTTGCTCCGACAGCTACTACCGCTACAACGATCTGGCCAGCAGTACCCGGGCGTTTCTGGCGTCCAACCTCGGGCTGATCGCCAAGCAGGGGCAGGGCGATGACCTCCATGTGGTGGCGACGTCGCTGGATGCCAATGCCCCGGCGGAAGACGTGGTGGTCAAGGTCTATAACTATCAACAGCAGCAGATCGGCATGGGCCTGACAGACGCTGAAGGCATGGTCGCCATCAAGGTTGAAGGCACGCCGTTCTACCTGAAAGCCGTCAAGGATCGCGACACCGGTTTTTTGAAACTGGCCCGCAACCGGGCGTTACCCACCAATCAGTTCAACACGGGCGGCGAGCGCGTGCACGATGGCCTGAAAGGGTTCTTTTACGGCGAGCGGGATGTATGGCGCCCCGGGGACGACATTCACCTGACCTTTGTGTTGCAGGACCCCGAAGACCGTATCCCGGATGATCACCCCCTGACCCTGGACTGGTTCGATCCGCGCGGCAACAAGGTCAACAGCTACACCCTGGAGTCTCCGCTCAACGGTTTTTACGCCTTCACCCTCAGCACCCAGGAGTCCGCTCCGACCGGTAACTGGCGGGCCGTGGCCCGGTTGGGCCAGCGTTATTTCGATACCCCGTTGCGGGTTGAGGCCATCAAACCCAATCGTCTGAAGATCGAGCTGGACCTGCCGGAAAAAGTGCCCGCCAACGAGGCCACGCCGGTGACCCTGTTCAGTCAGTGGCTCAATGGTGCCACTGCGGCCAACCTGAAGGCCGATGTGAAGGTTCGGGTGACGCCGAAAGCCACCCGTTTTGCTGGTCTGGATGCCTACCAGTTTGATGATCGCACCCGGGCATTGGGCAGTGAACCATTCACGGCCTTCGAGGCCAGCGTAGATGCCCAGGGCAAAGCCACTTTCCCGTTGACCGTGCCGGTGGATCTGCCCCCGGGCATGTTGCGGGCCACCCTGACCACCCGGGTGTTTGAAAACAGCGGCGATTACAGCACCCAAATTCGTAGCGTGCCGGTGTACCCCTATGCGCAATGGGCGGGGCTGCGTATCCCGCAGGGCAGCGGCTGGGCTAACTCGCTGGCCCGCGACAAGCAGCACGGTATCGACCTGATCAGCGTGGACAGCGATGGCAAACCCCTCGCCGGTCGGCCCCTGCAGATCACCGTGTACGAAATTGACTGGCGCTGGTGGTGGGACCGTTCCGGCGAGAACCTCACGCACTTTATCAGTGACCCGCACACCAAGGTGGTGTCTGAGGCGCAGCTGACGACCGACGCCGACGGCCGTGCCCAGTGGACCCTGAACGGTGAAGATTACGAGTGGGGGCGTCACCTGATTCGGGTGTGCGATACCGCCAGTGAGCATTGCGCCTCGCAGACGGTGTACCTGGGATGGAGCTGGGACCGCGCCAGCGACAATCAGGATGCGGCTACCCGGCTCAGCCTGGGCGCCGACAAGGACCGCTACCAGACCGGCGACACCGCCCGCATTGAATTGCCCGCAGTGGCCAATGGGCGACTGCTGGTGACGCTGGAAACCGGCTCCCGGGTGATCGACCAGTATTGGCTGGCCGCCAGTGGTGAGGCCCAGACCCTGGACATCCCGATTACCGGCGAGATGGCGCCCAATGTCTATGTGCATGTGGCGTTGTTGCAGCCACACCAGCGAGACAATGACCGCCCAATTCGGCTGTACGGCATCGTGCCGCTGCTGGTGGACGATCCGGCCACCCGCCTGGAACCGCAGATCAACGCCCCGGACAAGGTCAAACCGGAGCAAACCTTCCGTATCGAGGTCAGCGAGACACAGGGCAAGGCCATGACCTACACCCTGGCGCTGGTGGATGAAGGCCTGCTCGGACTCACCAACTTCCAGACCCCGGATCCCCACAAGGCGTTTTACCAGCGCGAGGCGCTGGGTGTGCTGACCTGGGATTTGTTCGACATGGTGGTAGGCGCCTATGGGGCCGAGCTGGATCAGCTGCTCGCGCTCGGGGGCTCCGATGGCAGTGACGATGGCCGCGACAAGCAGCGTCGCCGTTTCCCGCCGGTGGTGTCGTTCCTGGGGCCGTTCTCGCTGGAAGCCGGTGAGACTGCCCAGCACGAGATTACCCTGCCGCCCTATATGGGGCAGGTGCGGGTGATGGTGGTGGCCGGTGACAATGGCGCCTACGGCAAGGCGGACAAGGGCATTACCGTGACCCAGCCGCTGACCCTGCTCACCAGCCTGCCGCGGGTGCTGGGCCCGGGTGAGAGTGTGGATCTGCCGGTAACCGTGTTTGTGACTGATGACAGCCTTAACAAGGTCACGCTGAGCGTGGAGGCCGATGAGCGCCTGTTCTCGCTGGACAAGGCCAGCACCGAACTCACCTTTACCGGGCCGTCGGATCAAATTGCCATGCTGCGGGTCACGGCCAGGAAGCAGACAGGGATTGGCGAGATTACCGTCACGGCAAAAGGGGGCAAGCACGAGGCCCGCGAAACCGTGAACCTGCCGGTACGCGCTGCCAATCCACCGACCACACGCGATACCTTCAAGGTCCTCGAAAAAGGCCAGACCTGGGCGCTGGAAACCGCCCCTCACGGGCTGCCCGGCACCAACAGCGCCTCGCTGGCCGTGAGCAGCCTGCCGGCCATGGGGCTGGAACGGCGTCTGGATTACCTGCTGCGCTATCCCCACGGTTGCATCGAGCAGACGACCTCGGCGGCGTTGCCGCAACTGTATCTGCCGCAACTGATGTCGCTGGATGACAGCCAGCAGCAGGATATCGAAAACAACATCCGCGCCGCCGTCGAGCGCTTGCAGACCTTCCAGATGCACGGTGGTGGGTTCAGCTACTGGCCGGGCCTGGCCAATGCCGATGACTGGGGCACCACCTACGCCGGGCACTTCCTGCTGGAAGCGCGCCGTCTCGGGTATGCGGTGCCGGCAGAGATGCTCGATAACTGGCAGCGTTACCAGATTCGGCGCAGCCAGCAGTTGGGGGATCGTCCCTGGGAATGGAGTGCGGAAGCCTATCGTCAGTACACCCTGGCCCTGTCCGGTAGCCCCCAGGTCGGTGTCATGAACCGCCTGCGTGAGCGACTGCAGATGGCCGAGCAGGACTACCGTCGCAGCAGCAGTTATCACACCGGGCGCTGGTTGCTGGCGGCGGCTTATCAGCAGATGGGCCTGACTGATGTGGCGGCCGAGCTGACCACCCTGAAAGCCACCGGGCTGGACAACGATGGTGCCCGCTACAGCTATGGTTCGCTGCTGCGTGACGATGCCATTCGCCTGACGGTCAGCCAGGCCCAGGGTGATGCCCAGCATGCCTGGACACTGGCGCGCAATATTGCCGATCAACTGGCGGGGGACGACTGGCTAAGTACCCAGAGCACCGCGTGGGCGCTGATGGCCATGGCCCGTTATGCCGGCGCCGAGGGGGAGGCGAAGGGCTACCAGTATGCCGTCAAGGAAGGCAAGCAGGGCTGGCAGGAAGTGGCCGCCACCTCGCCGGTAACGCGCCAGACATTGCAGGCCGGGGGCGAGGGGCTGACCGTGCGTAACGACAGTGATCGCAAACTGTTTGTCACCCTCAGCCAACGCGGCACGCCAGAGCCCGGTAACGAGCAGGCGGTGAGTGAAGGGTTGCGACTGGCCGTGCAGTTCACAGCCAATGGTCAATCGGTGAATCCGTCCAGCCTGACCCAGGGGCAGGATTTCACCGCCCGGATTACCGTGACCAACATCACCCAGCGCACCCTCGATAACGTGGCCCTGACCCAGATCCTGCCGTCAGGCTGGCAGATCACCAGCAGTCGTCTGGATGGCAGTGCCAGCGAAGGGGGGAATCAGGAAAAGGTGACCTATCAGGATGTGCGCGACGACCGCGTCATGCATTACTTCGATTTGGCGCCGGGCAGCAAGAATGCACTGTCTCTGTCAGTGAACCTCAATGCTACCTTCGCCGGGCGTTTCTACCTGCCGGCCTGGACCGCGGAAGCCATGTACGACGGCCGCTATCAGGCGAGAAGCACAGGGCAGTGGGTCGAGGTGAAGCGCTGACCCGGGCCGCTAACATGGCTCCCTGCCAAGGCAAGGGAGCCATGCGCGGGCTCAGGCGGCCTGATCCTTTTGGTAGCCTTCCACATCGCCGATCAGCTGATCCATCTCGGCCAGGTATTCGCGGTTGTCATGGTCCCAGGGGTGGAAGCCCGGCTTGAACCAGTCCAGCCAGGGAAGGATCACCCGGCGCAGGCCGCCAGGTGACAGCCACTGGAACCGGAAGGATTGCCACCAGCCCTTGAGGTTGAACAGCTGGCCAACTTTCCAGGTGTTGATCAGGTAGAACGGATAAAACAGGGCAAAGAAAATGGTGGTGGCCAGCACCAGTGCGCTGGAGCGTAACAGCCAGGCCTTCAGGCCACGGCCAAACACCGTCTCAAACACATCAAACGCGACCGCCTTGTGTTCGGTTTCTTCCAGTGCATGCCAGTGCCAAAGCTTCTGGTAAGCCGGGTCTGAGCCGTCGATCAGGTCTGGCTCGCGCAACAGTACATCAGCAAGAATGGCGGTGAGATGCTCCAGGGCCACGGTCGCTGCCAGTTGCATGGAGTCCGGCAGATAACGGCTCACCGCATCCAGCAACTTGGTGACGATCAGCTCCTGAGTGTCCACCGGTAATCCGGCTTCCACCATCTTCTGGTTGTAGTCTTCATGCTCGCGCCCGTGCATGGCTTCCTGGCCAATAAAATGACGCACGGCTTCCTGCAATTCCGGGTCGTCGATCCGGTCACGGTATTTGCGAACGCTATTGATAAAGAACCGCTCTCCCTCAGGGAAAAACAGCGACAGCGTATTGAAGAACTGGGTGACCGTGGGGCCCCAGTTGTGCCAGTTGAGCACCTGCTCGTCGGGCACATGGAACTTGAGGTTCCGGCGAACCGGCATGATGTGCATTTTCATTGTTATCTCACTCCCTTGCCGCTTTCTTCGTGGTCCTCTTCCACTTAGCGCTCGATTTGGCAGAATTACAAGGTCACTGTGACAGTCGGATACGCAAAAGAAACACTAGGGAGCCTCTGAATAACGCCTTGCGTGCTCAGTCTTTCAGGCTGGTTCGCAATCTAGGCGCGATTTTGAAGTTGTATGTCCATCCATCGAAAAAGCGCAACAACGAGTGCGGGCCAGCCTGGAAGACCCGAAGGGCGCGGCCTGAAGCGCACATCTGTTGCGCCTTGCCTCTAGGAAAGGGAACCACCCTTACCGTCGAGACAAGACACAACAGCTGCACGCTTCATGCCACGCTGAGCATGCAAGGCGTTATTCAGAGGCTCCCTAGGCCAATCATGGTATCAAGATGCATGGGAAAGCACGGAATCTCACATGGATAAAATGATGAAGTGGCGCTTGTGGATTTCCGCCATTGTGCTGTTGGTGGTACTGGCTGTGGCGTTTCATACCCTGGTTTGGCAGCGCCACCAGATCCCCGTGAGTGGAGTGCGCGTCACCACAGAAACCGGGGCAGAGGGGCAAGACTGGCTGATCTCCCTGTATGACCAGGGCCAGCAGCGCTGGCAGGCCAATGAGGAGGGTTATCGGTTGGTGATCGAACGCCTGGGGCAAGACGCGTTTGACCTGGATATCAGCTATCAAAATGGCGAAAGCCAGCGCCGTATTCGTCAGCGGGTACGACTCAACCCCGGTCTCACCCTGGTGGCAGCCTTTGGCCCGGACCAGCACAGCCATACGCCGCACAGGGTGCTCATCGATCGGCAAATCAGTGACAGCCCCTAGCCTGTTTGCCCGGTGTCGTCACAGGCGGCGCCTTCACTGAAGGACGCCGCCGTCGCTGATCATCGTGTCACCTATCCCTGTGCTTCGGGGGCGGTTACCGCGCCCGGGATGGCGCCGTGCTGAGGCGCTGTTGACTCGGCAGCCCGTTCCCGGTGGCCTTCATCATCCGCAGGCGGTGCGCTGTTTCGCAACAGGATCGCCACCAATGCCGCAGTCCCGGCAAGAATCACCGCACCAATGGCCGCATTGGTATGCAATGCCAGGTTGAAGGCCGTTTTGGCTGCGCTCATCAGTGTCTGCCCGGTCTCACCCGGTAGCTGGGCGGCGGCCCCCAGGGCTCCGCCAAGCGTATCCATGGCCGCCAGTGACAGGGTATCGGGCAGGTCTGCAGGCATGGCAACGCGCATATGTGTGCGGTACACCGCCGCACCGATACTGCCAATCACCGCGATTCCCAGAGCCATGCCAAGTTCCGTGGCGGTTTCCGAGGTTGCCGATGCTGCGCCGGCCTTGCGCGGCGGCGCGGCACTCACCACCATGTCGGTGCCGAGAATCATCATGGGCATCACCCCGATCCCCATGATCGTCATGCCGGCAATCAAAAGCGGGATATCTGACGGATCCTCAACCGGCAGCAGCAGGACTAGCCCGAAGGCGGCCATCAGCAAGCCGAGACTGACCAGCTTTTGCCGTGAGACGCGCCCCACCAGGCGGGGGATCAGCAAGGACGCCACTGTCTGCACCACCGCCGGTGGCAGCATGACCAGGCCGGACTGCAACGGCGACAGATCCAGGACCCCTTGCAGATACTGAAACACCATCAGCCAGGCACCCGAGAGTGCCAGGATGGTCAGCATCATGGCGCCGACCGAGGTGCTGAACATCCGGTTGGCGAACAGGGTCATATCCAGCATGGGTTCTGCCAGCCGTCGTTGGCGGCGGGTAAAGGCCACGCCAATAATCAGGCCGAGTGCAATGGCGAGCAGCGGGAGCACAGTGATGCCATTGCGGGCCATGTCCTTGAGGCCGTAGATCACGGCCAATACCATCGCCACGGACAGCAGGGCACTGGTCCAGTCCTGCCGTCCAGCCTCATCATCACGAAACTCTGGCAACAGCACGGGGCCGCAAATCAGCAGTAACAGCATCACGGGCACCCCGAGCAGGAATACCGAGCCCCACCAGAAATATTCCAGCAGGGCGCCGCCCACCAGAGGGCCGATGGCACTGCCGACTATGAAGCCGGTCATCCACACGGTAATCGCCAGCGTCCGCTCCTGCTCCACCTGAAACATATTACGCAGTAGCGACAGGGTTGATGGCATCAGCGTGGCGCCCGCAATGCCGAGCACCGCACGGCTGGCAATCAGCATTTCGGCCGTGCTGGCAAAGGCGGCCAGTGCGGAAGCCGCCCCAAATGCGGTGGCCCCGGCCAACAGCAGCTTGCGGCGGCCAATGCGGTCACCCAGGGTGCCCATGGTCACCAGAAAGCCGGCAATCATGAAACCGTAGATATCCAGTATCCACAGCAATTCCGCGCTGGTGGGCTGAAGGTCGGCACTCAGGTGCGGGGCGGCCAGATGCAAAACCGTCATGTCCAGTGCCAGCAACACGGTGGGTAACATCAGCACAGCCAGTCCCAGCCATTCACGGCGGGTGGCGGGTTTTTCAACGGGGGTCATGGTCTCTCCAGGTCCTGCAAACGCAAAAGGTCATAGCGACCCTAAATCCTCAACCAGACTTGAGGTCAATAGTGCATTGTCTCAGTCAGCCGGTTAACAGACCGGCGTCGTGTTCAATTCGTTCAAGATTTTCTATTCATCATGATGCTGTCATGACCGGAAGGGGGGAGGGCTGGAAGGGGCGTCGCCCGGCAAGCTCGACTGACCTGCGTTACATCGACAGGTAAGTGTCAGGCAGTGTGGCGGTTTGGCAGGTTGGCGCGGCGCTTGCGGCACTGTAAGCCTGAGTTCCCCCTCTTCACCGTCAGGCGAAGAGGGGGCGGCCGAAGGAGCGGCCGGGCATGGTAGGTGTTTTGCTAGAACTGGAAGCGCAGTCCGGCACCGAACATGTCCACGTTCAGCTCGTTATCAAAACGCATGTATTCCGCGTAAACGTACAGTTTGTCCATGATATCAACGGTTGCACCCAGCCCGCCGAATGCATCTGTTGATGAATCATCATCATCGCCCAGAGGGTGCTTTACATCAAAATCGGTATTGGCGATCCCGCCTTTGCCATACAGCCCTACAGGCCCGAGTTCAAAGCTGAGCAGGCCTGCAAATGTCACGGCTCCGCCTTCGACCTTGGTGTTGTATTCACCTTCGATTTCACCGAAATCATAATATCCGACTTCTACGCCGACCAACTCGATAGGACGCCACCCAAGGAACAGGCCTCCCGTGGTATTGTCGTCATCGAATTTGACGTTTTCGACTTCTTCATCAACGGCGGTGTTATATAGGCCTGCACCGATGTACACGCCAGCGGTAGATAATGGCGCCAGTGAGCACAGCGCGACACCTGCAATAAGTTGTTGTAGACGTTTCATTGTTATCTCTCCCTGATGGTTGGTCGTCGTCAGTATTACCCAGTTTGTGACAATTGTGTATGGGCGGCGTCACACAGCCAAGCCTGCCTATAAATGAAGGAATGACCGAAATGCAGATCGCCAACACGGATTACGCTGGCATCATTTTCGATATGGATGGCACCCTGGTGGACTCCCGTCTGGATTTCACGTTGATTCGCCATGAACTGGACTGCCCGGAAGGGATCGGCGTGCTGGAATTTATCGATACCCTGCCGCGGGATCGGCAGCCCGCGGCCCGCGAGGTGGTGCTGCGCCACGAACGCAATGGGGCCATGAAGGCCCGCTGGATGCCTGGGGCAAAAGCCTGCCTGGAGCGGCTCGCCGCCAACGGTATTCCCACCGCCATCCTGACCCGCAACGCCCGGGAAATTACCGCGCTGACTATCGAACGGTTGGGCATCCCGATCAGCCATTGGCTGGCCCGGGAAGACGCGCCCCCCAAACCGGCGCCAGAGGGTTTGCTGTCCATCGCTGCAGACTGGCAAATGGCCCCCGCCACACTCGCTTATGTCGGGGATTTTAAATACGACCTGTTGGCTGCCAGAAACGCGGGCATGGTGGGTGTGTATTACAACGGTGACGGTCGCAATCTGCATGGCCATCTTGCTGATCGCATCATTCATCATTTCGACGAATTATGAACCGGCGTAGTGCCCGTTGAGGTTGGCACCGGTTCCGGGGATCGGCCCGGGGAAATTTCTTATCGGGGCAGCCGCAACATGGCCCAGTGCATGACGGAGCCGCCAGGCAAATAACCATGGTGAACAATCTCGAAACCGAAGCGTCGGTAAAGCGAGACATTGTTTTCGTTATGGGTGTCCAGGTAGGCGGGCAGCCCTTGTGAATCCAGCGTCGCCAGGGTTGGGCGCAGCAGGGCGCTACCCAGACCTTGTCCATGCTTGTTGGGTTCAACGCCGAGAGCGGCAAGATAGTAGTGGGGTTCGGTAATGATGGACTTGTGCATCGCCTGCATAATGTCCAGTGCCTTCAGTTGCCTTAGCAAGGCCGCAGGGCCCTGACGCAGGCTGCCGCGAATCGCGCCGTAGCGAAGCAGATCCAGCAAGCCATAACGCATGGTGCCGGAGGGAGACCAGATGGCGGCACCGTCCTGGCCGTTGTCAGTGACGACAACCTCACCCTTGTTGTGGCCATGGGTCAGCATGTAGCGGAAGGTATACCAGCAGAGGGTCTCCCGTTTTTTATCATCGGGAAAAAAATAGACAAACAGCGGATCATGGAAAAACGCCCGGCTCAACATGCTGGCCAGCGTATCCGTGTCGGGGTGTCGTGCAATTGCCATCGCCGTGTTCTTTTTCTCTTTGGGCCAATAAGGGCAGGACTTTCGCCTCATGGTAAGCCGGTTTCCTGTGGGGGGCGACTAGTGATGACAGATGTATACCCTGCGGTGCTGGGCGAGTGATATTACAGGGCCAGGGCAATGCGATTGCGGCCAGCGGATTTGGCGGAATAGAGCTTCTTGTCAGCGCAGCGTGTCAGGGCGTTGAGTTCCATGCCTTCCTGTTCGCCAAAACAGGCGATACCACCACTCAAGGTCAGAGTGATGCTGTGCTCCCCAAAGGTCAGGGGGCTGGCCGCCAGTTGCTGGCGGATTTTCTCGGCCACCAGCAGTGCCTGGTCACCATCGGTATCCGGCAGTAACAGGCAGAATTCCTCTCCGCCAAGGCGTGCCGCCAGATCTGTTTTGCGGAGCCGCTGTTTCAGTAGTCTGGCCACATGCTGCAATGCCTTGTCACCGGCCTCGTGGCCGTGCCGGTCGTTCACCTTCTTGAAGTAGTCCAGATCCAGGAGTACCAGCGACATGGGATTGTTCAGCCGTTGGTGCCGGGCTTGTTCGTACTCAAACCGGCTTTGCAGGTGCGCCCGATTAGGGAGCCCTGTTAGCACGTCCGAGTGCGCCAGTTTTACCAGCCGGCGTTCGCTCTGTTCACGGGTAATTTCATAGACATGCGAAAACGCCGTGAGACAAAGCGTGAGCACACCAATGTTGGCCAGAATCACCGGTTGCATGGCCTCCGGGTCATCACCAAAGCGCCAAAAGAACAGCCCGGCGGCAATGGACATATAAATCACCGTCAGAACCAGCCCCTTGATCCTGCCCAGCAACAAGTGCGACACCATGGGAATCAACAGCACCCAGACAAACACATTCATGGTGGAACGCGGCGAGGCCAGCGCCACCATCATCACACTGAAAAACGGGATCAGGTAGGCAAAGGCCCACAGTTCCAGCCGTTGGGTACGGCGAATATTGAAATACAGCACCACGGAGTAGGCGGCCATGATGAGCTCGGCAGCGGCGACGACCACATTGCCGCGGCCCAAATTGATCCAGGCGAATAGCAGGCCACTGCTGAAGGTAATCAGCAGCAACGCAATCAGCAGGGACTTGCGGTACGGGCGCGCGAGTTCACGCTGCTGGCCAGGGTTGTTATACATGGGCCGCCATGATTGGTATTCGGAATGGGCAGCATTGTCGCCTGAAAATTGAACAAAAGCCAAGGGTAACCCTGAAGATCCAAGGTTGTTCCGGCACTCCGGGCCAACCGGATTTCAGAAGTGTTGAGGATTCAGGGGCGGGACACCGGTGGGGGTGAGAGTGGAAAGTCACCGGCATGACGATGGCACTGCACGGGAGAGCTGGGCGAGTCTTTACGGCGTTTATTGTCGAGCGGCGCCAGCGATTGCGAATCAGGTTGGCCACGGCATTGGCCCCCGCCACAATGCCGAACACCGCCAGCGGTGAAAACGGCACATAAAACGAAATCGGAATGGCCACCAGCGCGGCCGCCAGCGGCCAGGCAATATAGTCTTTCGCCACCTGACGCCAGATCTTGTAGCCGATCCGCTTCAGCAGGGGTTTGAAATCCGAGAAGGTGTTTTTGCCTTTCAGGTGATCATCAATGGCCTGTTCGTGCAGCGCCACCCCTTCTTCAAACAGCAACATCAACAGAATGAAGTACACCGGTTGCAGCAGGTAGGCGGGTTTCCACGGTTGCATGGGGGTGACCCGCATGATGCCGTAGCCCACATCCAGATCCTTCTCCAGCACATTGGTCCAGGTGTGGTGCACCACATTGTGCGAATGCATCCAGCGGTCCGACGGGCTCATGGTGTCCCACTCCCAGGTGTTGGACTGGATCTCCGGGTCTTTCATCCAGTCCCATTGGGCGTGCAGCACGTTATGGGCGATCTCCATGTTTTCCAGAATCTTGGCAATGCCGAGCATGAAGGTACCCAGCCCAAGCAGGGACAGCATGATCGGCCAGAGCGCCAGCGCATGCCCCCAGGCCGGCAGGAAAAACAGCGAGGCATAAATCACGAAACGGGCGCTCACTGCCAGGGTGCGCTGGGTCTTGATGACCTTGAGAATATAGGCCCGGTCCCGTTCGCCGCGGTCATCGAATACCTCATCGCGAATGGCATCCAGCTCGCGGCCAAATTCCTCGATTTGTTCGTCGGTCAGGTCGACCGGGTATTGGTGGGTTCGCATTATTCTTCCCTCACAAATCCAGTTCGCAATCCCCTGCAGCGGCACAGATACAGGTCTGCACAATGCTGCCCGCTTCGTTCAATACCTCGCCGGTACGCAGATCGCGCACACAGCCAGACACCAGCGTGGTGTTACAGGTATGGCAGATGCCCATGCGGCAACCGTGGGGCGGATTCATGCCCGCCTCCTCGGCGACTTTCAGTAGCGGGGTGTCGCTGTCGCCCTCGGCATCCACACCGCTTTGGGCAAAGCGCACCTTGCCGCCCACGGCATCGGCGGGAATCTCGGTAAAGGGCGCGCGGAAGCGTTCAATATGCAGGTTGCGGCTGCAACCGGCCTGTTCGAAACACTGCTCCACGGCTTCCAGCAGGGAAGGCGGGCCGCAGGCATAGACATCCCGCTCTTTCCAGTCCGGGCACAGGGCGTCCAGTTGGGCGGCGGAAAAGCGCGCATTGCCGGGATGATTTTCCTCGCGGGTGTACAACAGGTGCAGGTGATAGCGATCGTATTGCGCGGCCATCTCTCGCAGCTGTTTGCCCAGCACCACATCGAATTCATGGGGCGCGTAGTGCAGGTGGCAGGTATCTGGCAGACGTTCCTGGGCAATCAGGCTGTTCACCATGCTGAAGGCCGGGGTAATGCCGCTGCCGGCGGTAATGAACAACGGATGAATATGCTGCGCGTCGGGCAGGTAAAAATCCCCCTGGGGCAGCCCGATGGGCAGGTAGTCACCCACCTTGATATTGCGAACGATGTGGTGGGATATGGTGGCCTTGTCGATGGCCTTTACCGTAATGGTAAAGCAGTCGTCGTAGCGCTGCGGCGCAGAGGAAATCGTATAGGTGCGGGTGTAGTGCTTGCCGTTGGCAGGAATCCCCACACGTACATGCTGGCCGGCCCGGTGGCCACGCCAGTTGAGGCCGGGGCGCAAGGTCAGGGTGCGGGCATCGCGGGTTTCATCCCATACCTTGACCACGCGGGCCTGCATCTTGTGGGTGGTCCATAACGGATTCACCAGCTCCAGGTAATGGGAGGTACGCAACGGCCAGGCGAAATAATCGGTCAGGGTACTCAGGCGAGACCAGATGGAGGGAGAGCCCCCTGGCACAGGCTGGGTGGGTTGACGCATAACGGTTCCTCTTTCGTTGTCATTATCTGAGGTGTCGCTTGCCCGGTGGGCCGGGCCGGCAGCGGGCTGCCATGTTCCGTTGTAGTCTTGTGTTAATGCGGGCGCATGCCCGTTTTTGAGTATCCTCCCGGTGGTGGCCAGGAATCCAAGGTTTGTACCGAATCTGTACGTAACACCACGGCAGCAATACATAACCTGCCCGATGTGAACAAGTGTTTACAAGACTAAAATGAATCCCTTCTGCCTGTCTACCCCCTGCGGTGTTCAAGGGGGGGGGCGACGGGCGGGAAATTGGCATGATCTGCTGTCAATAAAGCGGCACAAGCGTGCTAGTGTCTGCGCTCGTGAAATGAAGGAGTCCCTAATGTCTACTGTCATGGTCACCGGCGCGTCCGGGTATATCGCGGGCTGGATCGTTCGCTACTTGCTGGAAGCGGGCCACACGGTTCATGCCACGGTGCGAGACCCCCACAAGGCTGCCAGTGTCGATCACCTGCATGCCATCGCCGATGTCACCCCCGGGACCCTGAAACTGTTCAAGGCGGATCTGCTGGATGCCGACAGTTTTGATGCCCCCATGGCAGGGTGCGATGTGCTCATGCACACCGCGTCTCCGTTTGTGCTCGATGGCTTTACCGATGCCAACGAAGCGCTGGTGCGCCCGGCAGTAGAAGGCACCCGCAATGTGCTCAACGCCGCCAACCGTTGCGAGACCCTCAAGCGGGTGGTGCTGACCAGCAGCGTGGCGTCAGTGTATGGCGACGCCACCGACATGAAGGGCAAGAGCGCCTTCACCGAAGCCGACTGGAACACCACCAGCACCGTGGATCACAACCCGTACCAGTACTCCAAGGTGGCCGCCGAGCGGGAAGCCTGGAAAATCCACGATGCCCAGACCGGTGAGCCAGGCAGCCGCTGGGATCTGGTGACCATCAACCCGGGTATGGTGTATGGGCCGTCCCTGACCAATGCCAGCCATTCTGCCAGTATCGGTACCCTGCTCGACATGGGACGCGGCAAGCTGCGCAGCGGGGTGCCGGATCTGGTGTACGGCATGGTGGATGTGCGCGAAGTGGCGCAGGCGCATTTGCTGGGTGCCTTCACCACCGAGGCCGAAGGCCGCTACATTCTGGTCAGCGAATCGGTCTCCATGCTGGATATCGCTGCCAGCCTGCGTCGCCAGTTCGGCAAGCAGTACCCATTCCCGATGATGAAAGTCCCCAAGCCGGTGGTATGGGCCGTGGGGCCGTTCATGGGCCCGGTGACCCGCAAGTTCATCAGCCGCAATGTGGGCTACCCGCTGCGCTTTGATAACCGCCGCAGCCAGACCCTGGGCGTAACCTATCGCCCGGTAGATGACACCCTTCGGGACCACTTCGAACAGGTGCTGGAAGACGGCCTGGTTCGCCGCCGCTAATACGGCCAGCGCATCCCCCAACAGGGGGATGCCGCACTGGCTGGCTCATGACAAGCTGGGTACCTCGCGAACCAATGAGAAAGACCATGCGGAAACGATGGATCACCTGGATGCTGGGCGGCCTGCCGGTGCTGGCGCTCGCCTGTGGTGGTTGGCCCCAGGACGTTAACCTGCTGTACGCCACCGCCTTTCGTGTAAGCGCAGTACAAAACTGTGCCACACAGGCCCCGGCGATCCGCTCAGAATGCCTGCAAGGGGTCATGACCGAACCGCTGATCTCACGCCCCGGCACCGCAGCGCAGCTTGAGCTGATTCGCTACAGCAGCCTGCGCGACCTGGCCCCTTGCTCCGGGCAGGAGCTGCAACAGATCCGACAGGCCGGTGGCCAGCGGGCCGCCTTGTGGGCCTGCATGGGGCTGCTGCATTATCCCGGCGAGCGGCCCGCGCAAGGCGTGGCCGTGGCCGTGGATCCGCAGGAAACTGACAGCCTCGTGAGCGACGGGGCTGCCGGGCTCAAGATCACCCAGATCGTCACATTGCCGTTATCGAAATAGCGCCATTCCCGGTAGACTCGGTGCGGCAACGATCCGTCCACAGGAGTCCCCATGGCCCATTCCCGACAACAGTGGCTACAGGCCTTTACCGGTGGTTTTCTCGCCACGCTGATCTTTCATCAGGGCGTCTTGGCCCTGTTCTGGTTGGGCGGCATGATTCCGGCCTTCCCCTGGAATATGAACCCGGTGCCGCCCCTTGGCGTTCCGCAGGTCATCTCCCTGGCGTTTTGGGGTGGGGTATGGGGGCTACCTGTGTGGTGGTTGATCCGCCGCTGGCAGGGCATTCGCTATTGGCTTGGGGCCGTCGTCATCGGTGCCATTGGCCCCACCGCCGTGGCCATGCTGGTGGTGTTTCCCATGAAAGGCCTGGACGTGAACGCCAGCAAAGTGATCGGCGGCCTCATCGTTAACGGGGCCTGGGGGCTGGGGTTGGCCGTGTGGATGCAACTCACCCGCTCGCGCTAAACACACTGGCGATCAGGTGTGTTGGCAGGGCGTTATCACCGCCCCCCAATAATCAATGATCCATTGTGGTGCGCTTTTCGGGTGCAAAATTGCACCTATTGTGCGCACAGTCTAGCCCGCCTTTTTGCTTAGCTCTGCCAGTTTCTGATCCAGCATGTTCAGAATATGGCGGCGGCTGATCACTCCCAGCACCTTGTTGCTGGCATCCACCACCGGGTAGATCTTCGGCTTGGCATTCAGCATCTGCTGGGCCAGGGTCAGCACGTCGTCACTAACAGATACCGTGAGAACGTCGGTCTGCATCAGGTCCTTTACTGTGGCGACCCGCTGGTTGTGATACACCACCTGCAGTGCGGCCTGCAGGCATTCGCGCTCACTGATCCAGCCCAGCAATGTTCCAGCCTCGTCGGTGACCGGGCTGCCCAGCATATCGTGCTTGATCAGGTTGCCCGAGGCCTCTACCACCGGCATTTCCGGGCGGATAGTGGCGTAACGGGTACACATCAGGTCTTTAATTGATACCGAATCCATAAGGCACCTCTTTGTCTGTCGGGTGTTGAGCCAGGCTGCCGTCAGGGCAGCAGATACCCTCTGATGAGTGCGGGAACCGTGCCAACTCTGCATACGCGTGACAATCCAGACCTTCCCCGCAGGCGCGACGCAAGAGCCGCGAGCAGCCAGCCCTAAACAAACCCCTGAAGCCTATTCATTTATTTGCGCTCGAAGATTGTGTACATTCGGAACTGCGTCACAATAAAGGCGCTACCAATAACAATCAGCCCGCCAGGAAGGCGAGGCGTTTTATGCAAGAGGGGAAGGGATGCCTAGCAGTCCGTATCCACATGGTTGCCCTGCCGGCACCAGAACGGGGAGCCGCAACGCCGTTGCGGATCATATTGGCTGTGTCTTTCTTGTGAGATTGCGAGGCTGATCCGCCATGGCCACCGTCATTCCCAGCCTCAGTACCATCCGCGGCATGACCAAGGGCGAGCGTCGTCTTGGGCAGCGGCTGGAAACGCTGCTGGAGGATGATTACACCGTCTGGTATGACACCCCGGTGGGGCGGAACCGACGATATCCCGATTACATCATTCTTCATCCCGGTCGAGGCTTGCTGTTTTTGGAGGTGAAGGATTGGAAGCTGGATACCCTCAAACAGATCACGCCCCGTGATGTGGAAATCTTCACCCCCGATGGCCTGAAGACCGTCACCAATCCCCTACAGCAAGCTCGCCAATGTGCGCTCACCGCCATCAAGAAACTGCAGCGCGATGAACACCTGCAGCAAACCTCCGCACAGCACAAAGGCAAGCTCTGTTTCCCGTGGGGCTATGGCGTGGTGTTCCCCAATATCACCCGCAAGCAATGGAATGAGGCCATCAGTGAAGAGCATCAGGAATTGGTCCTGCCGCCACACCGGCTAATCTGCCGGGATGAAATGACTGCCACCGCTAATCCGGAAATATTCCAGGAACAGCTCTGGGCCATGTTCGATTACACCTTCGGCGACAAGCTCAGCCTGCCGCAGATTGATCGCATCCGTTGGAACCTGTTTCCGGAAATCCGCATCAACGCGCCTCAGCAGGGGTTGTTTGATGAAGAGGGTGAGGCTGATGAAGAAAGCGAGCTAGTCAGCGTGCAAGGGCAGGTCAATAACACAGGCACTGGAGCCGTGGCAGAGAGCCAACCCGGCTACAACGCCATCCCCGATATCGTCCGCGTCATGGACCTGCAGCAGGAACAATTGGCCCGTAGCATGGGTGAGGGGCACCGGGTCATCCATGGGGTGGCCGGGTCCGGCAAGACGCTGATCCTCGGCTACCGCTGCCTGCACCTGGCCCAGGCCGTCACCAAGCCGATACTGGTGTTGTGCTTCAACATCACCCTGGCCGCCCGGCTGCGTAGCTTTATTGCCGAAAAGGGCATCGAAGAGAAAGTACAGGTGCATCACTTCCATGAATGGTGTGGCCGGCAACTACAAACCTACAATGTGGATCTGATCCCGGCCACGCCAGAGTTGCGGCCATGGGAACGGCAAGTGGAGACGGTGATTCAGGCCGTGGACAAGGATCAGATCCCCCGCGCTCAATACAGCGCGGTTATGATCGACGAAGGCCACGACTTCGAGCAGGACTGGCTGGCCCTGGTCGTGCAGATGATCGACCCGAACACCAATTCCCTGCTGCTGCTTTACGACGATGCTCAGTCCATCTACAAGAAGCGCAGTCTCAAATTCCCCCTGTCCAGCGCCGGCATACAGGCTCGTGGCCGTACCACCATTCTGAAACTGAATTACCGCAACACACGCGAGATCCTCAGCTACGCCTACGATTTCGCCAAGGACTTCCTACAAGCCCAGGACGCCGACGACGACCACATTCCCCTGATCGCCCCGGAAATGGCCGGCGCCAGCGGCCCGCCACCGGCGTTCCGGAAGTTCGACACCTTCAACGACGAAGCCCACTACATCGCCCGCTGCATCCGCAAATGGCACCAGAACGGCCAGCCGCTAAACAACATCGCGGTGATATACGGCTACAACTGGCAGGCCGAAACGCTGCAACGGGCCCTCAAACGGGAAAACCTTCCCCATGCCTGGCTGAAAGACAATGCCAGCAAAAAAGCCTACGACGCCAATGCCGAGCGCATCGCGCTACTGACCCGGCAAAGCAGCAAGGGGCTGGAGTTCGATACCGTGGTGCTGGCGGGGCTGGGGGGATTGAGGGATGACGAGGAGAATCTGGAAAACGAGGTGAGGCTGTTGTATGTGGGGATGACACGGGCTCGGCAGCAGTTGTTGTTGACGGGGAGTGGGGGGAATTGGTTTGTGGTGAGGTTTGGTGGGTAGTTGTTTGGGAGTGGATCACGGTTGGCTTTGCTGTTACGTGGGAAATGGGAGACCTGACCCCCAGTGTTCCGGTGGGTTATATGCACGATACGAGACCTGGCCCGGAGTTCGTTTGGGATTGGACCACGGTTGGGTTTGTTGTTTGGTGGGGAATGGGAGACCGGACCCTCAATGAATGTTTTTGAAGGAAAATGAATTATGGATAGAGGTAAGAGGCTCGGGTTGGGGATTGTCCTCATCTCAATACTGGTTTGTTTGTCTGGTGTTATCTTGAATAACCGCTGGAGTGAAGGTTGGTCATTGATGAAAGAGATTTCGAATTCTAATTTCTTTTTCATGGAATACAACTGCCATGAGGTAGTGACATCAAATTATAAATATGGTCGATATGTAGACTCAAAAAATAAGGAATGTGAATACTTTAGTATAGGCTTGGACACATTTGTAGTTTTTAACTTGATTACGATGTTCTATGGGCTTGCTATTTATATTGGGGTTATTAACGCTCCTTTTGGTAAAAAATCTGTCAATAATGAAGATCGATTTTCGAAATGAAAAGGGGTGTGGGGCGGATCTTTCATCGTGCGAAGAGATTTGCTCTTGTCTAGGCGCACGATGAAAGACCTGACACCAATGTTTCCTATGTTTCCCCCGGCGCTGTCCGGTTGTGGTGGGGCAGTTGTTGAGGAGAGGGATGAAGAAGATGGGTATGAGATTTAGTGTGGCTGTAGTGGGAAGTGGGAGACCTGACCCCGGACCCTAGGCTCTGTATTTTTTGGTTTTATAAAGATTGGGAAAAAAATGGAATTCAATACTTCAATAGACGAAATCTTTCTTGCTAGAAAAAAATTCATGATCGTTGGTTTGACTGGTCGGACTGGTTCTGGCTGTACCACAGCAGCAAAAATATTTGAGGAGAAAAAGGGTAGGCAATATTTTCCAGGTTTGGCTGATGTTGCGACAGAGGGTGCCCCGTTCTTCGAAGGTCTTGATTCAAGAAGGTATCAAATCCTTAGAGATTATGCTGAGAAGAACTGGAGCGGTTTTATCTCTATTAAAGTTTCTGATTTGATATCAGCATATATAATGAGAATGAGCAAATCCAAGGTTGTTGATTTTATTTATGGGGTAAGAAATAAGGACGAAATAAAGAAGGAAGATATCAAAAGGTGTGTTAATAAGGTTGTTGAAATTAGAAATTCTCTTATTCGGAAGCATCAACATATAATCGATATGCTTATTGATCCTGGGGTTGACTTGGATCTTAGCGAAATTAATGAGCGTAGATTTTTAATGGTCCTCCTAAGTGTCAGAAGGTTTACAAGAGATTTAAAAAAGCATTTAACGGGGATTGATGAAGGCCTTTATGTGGCGGCTTATCAAGGTGCTGGAAATTCTTTGAGGAAGGTGGGGGAGATTGATTTAGATTATAAAAGCAAAGATTTTAATAGGGATGCTATTTTTACTTTGCCAAATGCTATTAACCGAATCATCAAATGCCTAAGGGAATTGAAGGATAACTGTTATATAGTGATCGACGCAATTAGAAATCCATATGAGGCTAGATTTTTTAAAGATAGATATGCGGCTTTCTATCTTGTTTCTATAAATGCGCCGGATTCTGCAAGATCGAAATATTTACATGAAGTTCATAAGTTTGATCCTGATCAACTTAATGTTCTGGATCAAACAGAGTCAGGTAAAATTATTACTGATTCAGGTGTTCGTCAGCCCAATGAGTGGGGGGAGAAGCTTACTGTTACAGATGTTAGGAAATGCCTTCAGTTCTCCGATATTCACATTTACAACCCCCGTTCAGAGCTATCAAATACAAATGTGTTGAGGGCTCAAATATTTTGGTATTTTTCTCTCATGGTTCATCCTGGGCTTGTTTCGCCCACGTCGATCGAGCGAGTGATGCAGATCGCATTCACTGCTAAGCTGAACTCTGGTTGCATATCACGCCAAGTCGGGGCTGTTGTTACTGGTAATGACTATTCAATACGATCAGTAGGTTGGAATGATGTTCCTGCATCACAAGTCCCGTGTGCATTAAGAAGTGTAGAGGGTGCACTGTCCGGTTTTGATCCGGTTGTATACAGTGAATATGAAAGAAATAATGATAAGTTTCGAGATGTTCTTGAAAAAAGAAATAGGATTTTAATTAAAAACATTAAGGAAATGAAGGGGCGACCAGTTTCTTACTGTTTTAAAGATACTGAAAATACACTGCGCGGTGACAAGAACCAAGTTCATACGCGATCGCTTCATGCAGAAGAAAACGCCTTTCTTCAAATAACAAAGTATGGGGGGGCTTCAGTAATGGGAGGTAAACTTTTTTCAACAGCTAGCCCATGTGAGCTATGTTCCAAAAAAGCAATGCAGTTGGGAATCAAGGACATATATTTTATTGATCCATATCCAGGAATATCAAAAGACCATGTGCTCGCTAATGGTAGTGATAAACCCAATCTTGTTCAATTTTTCGGCGCTGTTGGAACGGGTTACCAAAGGCTCTATGAGCCACTTATGCCCTACAAGGATGAGCTGGACTACCTCTCAAATTCTGAGTAAAGGCACTGCAACACACGAATCACAACAACAATGCAGATCAGACCTCATCTGTTGGCCGTATATTACATGGGGCTGGGTCGGAGTGGAACACGAGGGTCAGGTCTTGTCCCGTGCCCTCAAAGGCAATAAAAGAGCCATAAACAGGACACTCATCAACCGGTAGGTCCCGACAAAGTAGCCGGAGTTGGAGTTCGATATTGTAGTGCTGGCGGGTTGAGGGATTGGAGGATGACGAGGAGAGTTTGGAGGGCGAGGCGAGGTTGTTGTATGGGGAGTGACGCGGGCGCGGCAGTAGTTGTTGGCGGGGCGAGGGTAAAAGAGGGATTTGTAAAATAGTTTGATTTTGAAATCTTTAATGATTGTTGTCTATAAAAAAGTCGGTTGACGTTTAATTTTTGTTGTCGAGGTTTTCCATGAACAAAAAATGGTTGCTCATTTTGGTGATGCTGCTATCTGGTTGTAGCAATTCCGATGAAATACAGGAAATGATCAGAGAATATAATGCAGAGTGTTTTGCAAGCGTTTCCTTGCAGTGCGTTAATCTAAAGTGGGATATAAGAATAGAGCAGTTAGATCGCCATATAAGTGAAATGAAAGAAAAAAGAGATTTTCTTGTGGGGCGAAGTGGAATCAATGAGTATCGAAAAAGATATTTGTATCTTTACAAAGAAAAATTCAATGCTCAGCTTGAAAGGCCTACATGGGTTGCAAGTCTTTTGATGTCAGATGATGATCCATACGAGTATAACTTTATCCCAAGAGCTGAGATGTTATTGAAATCATACCAGATATCTTCCGCTGCTGATGATTGGGATGAGATTAGAAATGAAATAAATAGCGAGCTACAGGTTGAAGAAACTAAGGTCAATGCAAGGGGGGCGTCAAAAGTAGTGTTTGAATCAAGTGATCTTTCTAGCATTAATCGTGTGGCTGCCTCTTCAAATGATGCCTATACCCAAAAAAACATTATTGAGCTTTTTCACTTCTACCAAGAACCATATTTTGAAAAAGGAGAATATGTTTATGCGGACTTGGATGCCCTGAATGGATTGAGTGCGGATGAAGTTATTGAAGTGTTAAGAGATCACTATGACAAGGTGGATTATATTTCACAGCATGAATAGCACGGTATTCAACAAACCAACCACAACAGGACACCCATCCATTCACTCATTGGCAGCCTTAATGCTCAATGAATAGGCGTCCGTGAACACGAGGGGCAGGTCTTGCCCCGTGCCCTCTTTGTCGTCTCTCGCCAAATCCCGCTTCGCGGGATCGCCATGCGAGCATGAGTTCCTACGGTTAGGTCTTGATGGTTTTGCGTGAAGCGTGATGCAGCCGCGAAGCGGCCCAAAAAGAAAAACCCCGGCGGATAAGCCGGGGTTTTTTGTTTCCAGTCCTGCCCTTGTGAGGCGGGGCCGGAAATTGGCATCCGGGCCTGAGGCCGGAGCGAGTCCGGCGTCAGGCGGCGGGTGTCAGGCTTTATACACGTTCAATGACGGTAGCGATACCCTGACCCAGGCCGATACACATGGTGGCGAGACCCAGTTGGCCATCTTTCCATTCCATGACGTTCAGCAGGGTGCCGGTGATACGCGCGCCGGAGCAACCCAGTGGGTGACCCAGGGCGATGGCGCCACCGTTCAGGTTCACTTTCTCTTCCATCTTGTCCAGCAGCTTCAGGTCTTTGGCCACCGGCAGTGACTGGGCAGCGAACGCTTCGTTCAGCTCCACGTAGTCAATGTCGTCGATGGTCAGGCCTGCGCGGGCCAGCGCCTTCTGGGTGGCCGGTACCGGACCGTAACCCATGATGGCGGCATCACAGCCGGCAACGGCCATGGAGCGGATCTTGGCGCGGGGCTTCAGGCCCAGGGCCTGGGCACGCTCGGCGCTCATGACCAGCATGGCGGACGCACCGTCAGACAGGGCAGAGGAGGTACCGGCAGTGACGGTACCGTTGGCCGGATCGAATACCGGACGCAGTTTCTGCATGTCTTCGATGCTGGCACCGGGACGGATCACTTCGTCGATTTCACACAGGACCTTGTTGCCTTCCTGATCATGACCTTCGATCGGCACGATCTCGTTCTTCCAGCGACCTTCCTGGGTAGCTTCCCAGGCCAGACGGTGGGAACGCACGCCGAACTCGTCCTGCTGCTCACGGCTGATGCCGTGCATCTTGCCCAGCATTTCGGCCGTCAGGCCCATCATGTTGGACGCCTTGGCGGCGACCTTGGACATTTCCGGGTTCAGGTCGATGCCGTGATCCATGGCGACGTGGCCCATGTGCTCAACACCACCGATCACGAAGGTGTCGCCGTTGCCGGTCATGATGGCCTGGGCAGCGGAGTGCAGGGCCTGCATGGAAGAACCACACAAACGGTTCACGGTCTGCGCAGCGCTGGTGCGCGGCAGGCCAGCCAGCATGGCGATGTTACGGGCGATGTTCATGCCCTGTTCTTTGGTCTGGTTTACACAGCCCCAGATCACATCTTCAGTCAGCTGGGTGTCCCAGTTGGGGTTACGCGCCATCAGCGCTTGTACCAGCTGGGCAGACAGTTTCTCGGCACGCACGTGACGGAACTGGCCATTACGGCTCTTGCCCATGGGAGTACGGACCGCGTCGACGATGACTACGTCATTCGGATTCAAGCTCATATCTATATCTCCAGTGTCCGTGGCTTAGGCGAAGAAAGACTCGCCCTTGGCGGCCATGTCTTTGAGCATCTGCGGTGCTTCGTAGATGCCACCCAGGTGCGCGTACTTGTCGCACAGCTCAACAAACGCTTTCGCGCCGATGCTGTCGATGTAGCGCAGCGGACCACCACGGAAGGGAGGGAAGCCGATGCCGTAGATCATGGCCATGTCGGCCTCGGCAGCGGAACCTACGATGTTGTCTTCCAGGCAGCGAACGGTTTCGGTGCACATCGGAATCATCATGCGGGCGATGATTTCCTCGGCGTCGAATTCCCGGGTCTCGGCCACGTGCGGCTTGATCAGTTCCCAGGTCTTCTCGTCGACAACCTTCTTCGGCTTGCCTTTCTTGTCGGTTTCGTAGCGGTAGAAGCCGACACCGTTCTTCTGGCCATAACGCTCGTTTTCGAACATTACCGTGGAGACATCCTTGAAGTCGTACTGCATACGCTCCGGGAAGCCTTCTGCCATCACCTGGGCAGCGTGTACGCCGGTGTCGATACCGACCACGTCCATCAGGTAGGCCGGGCCCATGGGCCAGCCAAACTTCTGCATGACTTTATCCACGGCTTCGAAGTCTGCACCGTCACGCATCAGCATGCCGAAGCCGCCGAAGTACGGGAACAGAACGCGGTTAACCAGGAACCCGGGGCAGTCGTTAACGACGATCGGGTTCTTGCCCATTTTCTGGGCGTAGGCCACCAGGCTCGCGACGGTTTCGTCAGAGGTCTTCTCACCACGGATCACTTCTACCAGCGGCATCATGTGTACCGGGTTGAAGAAGTGCATACCGGCGAAGTCCTGCGGACGCTCCAGCGCTTCAGCCAGCTTGGTGATGGAGATGGTGGAAGTGTTAGAGGCCAGAACGGTGCCTTCCTTCACTTTGCCTTCGGTTTCGGCCAGTACGGACTGCTTGATCTTCTGGTTCTCAACAACGGCTTCAACGATCACGTTGACGTCGTCAAAGTCGCCGTAGTTCAGGGTCGGACGGATGGCAGACAGGACTTTGCCCATCTTGGCGGCATCCATCTTGCCTTTGCTGACACGCTTGGCGAGCAACTTGGAGGCTTCGTTCATGCCCAGGTCCAGCGCCTTGTCGGCGATGTCCTTCATGATGATCGGGGTGCCTTTAAGGGCAGACTGGAAGGCGATACCGCCACCCATGATGCCGGCGCCCAGAACGGCGGCCTGGTTGATTTCACCAGCGCCTTTGGCGGTCTTGCCGTTCACTTTCTTCACAGCCTGATCAGCCAGGAACAGACCTACCAGCGCGGTGGCTTGCGGGGTCTTGGCGATCTTGGCGAAGCCTTTGGCTTCCACTTCCAGGGCTTGGTCGCGGTTCATGCCAGCAGCGGTCTGCATGGCTTTCACGGCGGCAACCGGAGCCGGGTAGTTCTTGCCAGCCTGACCCATGACCATGGCCATGCAGGTCTGGAAGGCCATCATGTTTTCCATGGGCGGCAGCTTCAGGGGCTCGAGCTTTTCCTGGCGCTTGGCGCGGAAGTCGATCTTGCCTTCCAGGCACTGCTTGACCAGCGCGATGGCAGCATCGTTCAGTTTGTCGTGAGCGACAACGGCATCGGCAACACCCACTTTCAGGGCCTTGTCGGCACGGTGCTGACCGCCAGCGGCGATCCACTCAACGGCGTTGTCCACGCCCACCAGACGCGGTAGACGCACGGTGCCGCCGAAGCCCGGGAACAGGCCCAGCTTCACTTCCGGCAGACCGACCTGGGCCTTCTCGCTCAGTACGCGGAAGTCCGCAGCCAGACACATTTCCAGGCCGCCACCCAGGGCGATGCCATTCACGGCAACCACTTTGGGAATGTCCAGATCTTCAAAGGCATTGAAGACCTTGTTGGATTTCAGACACCAGCCGGCGATTTCGTCTTCCGGCAGTTTGAACATGTCTGTGAATTCGGTGATGTCGGCGCCAACGATGAAAACCCCTTTGCCGGAGGTCACGATCAGGCCCTTGATGTCGTTGTTGCCTGCAATGGCGTCGACAGCCTTACCGAGATCTTCCACGGTTTCCTGGTTGAACTTGTTGACGGATTCGCCCTGAAGATCGAACTTCAGTTCGGCGATGCCGTCGTCAAGCAGTTGTACGCTTACGGCGTTGCCTTGATAGATCATAGCGTTTGCTCTCCAGTCCCAAAGTACGCGACACAATAGGCCGCTTTGGTAGTGCCTCTTCTGCCCCTGTTTACCGGTAAAGGTCCCCGCAAATGGGAGAGGCGACGCGATTCATGTGAGTGTTTGCTTACATAAATCAACGAACTTGTAGGCCCGCAAGTATAGGGAAGGTGAATGACTTTTTTAGCCCTAATTTGTGACTAATTAGTCGGGGTGCTTCCCGGCCTGCAGTGGTTGATGAAAAAAGCATCACTTGCTCCTTGTGATAGCGAGGAATGGCGGTGCGTTAGTGCCGTCTTGTCCCAACCATGGCAGACTGCGCCAAACATCATTCATGCCGCTCCCCCTCACCTGCAGGGGAAGGGAGGGGCGGTTCTCCCAGGTCTCCGAGCGCGTCCATGCCCATCGACAAACTTGCCTTGCCCAATATCACTCGCCGGCCGCAGTACACGCCGGACTGGCCGGATGTGCCGCCGCTGCTGGCGCGGATTCTGGCCGGGCGAGGGGTGGACGACCCGTCGCAGCTGGAGCTGGCGCTCAAGCGCCTGCCCCATCCGCAAGCCTTCAACGGGTTGCGTGGGGCCGTGGCGTTGCTGTTACAAGGGCGAACCGATAACTGGCGTATCTGTATTGTGGGCGACTACGACGCCGATGGCGCCACTGCCACCACCTTGATGGTGCGCGGGCTGCAGGCGCTGGGGTTTCCGCGTCCGGATTTTCTGGTGCCAGACCGGTTTGAATACGGCTATGGCCTGTCGCCGGCCATCGTGGAACTCGCCGAGCAGCAATTCCAGCCCGACCTGATCATCACCGTGGATAACGGCATTGCCAGTGTGGATGGCGTGGCCGCCGCCCGCGCCCGGGGCATGCGTGTGCTGATTACCGATCACCACCTGCCCGGCGACACACTGCCCGAGGCCGATGCCCTGGTGAACCCGCGCTTGCCCGGCTGTGAAGATTTCCCGGCGGCAAACCTGGCCGGGGTCGGGGTGGCCTTTTATCTATTGATGGATCTACAGCGTGCCCTGCGGGAGCAGGGCGTGCAGCCGCAGCCGCCGATCACCGACTTGCTGGATCTGGTGGCGCTGGGCACCGTGGCCGACGTGGTGGTGCTGGATGATGCCAACCGCGTGCTGGTGGAGCAGGGCCTGCGACGCATTCGTGCCGGCAAGGGCTGTGCAGGGATTCGGGCGCTGTTGCAGGTGGCCGGACGTGACCCCGGCCGGGTGCTGGCCGCCGACATGGGTTTTGCCGTGGGCCCGCGCCTGAATGCGGCGGGACGGCTATCGGACATGACCCACGGGATCGCCTGCCTGTTGGCCGAGACCGACGCTGAAGCCATGGAGATGGCCCAGGAGCTGGACACCATCAACCGCGAACGCCGCTCCATTGAGCAGGGCATGCGCGATGCGGCCATGGAAGAAGTGAGCCGACTGGATGCCGACAACCTGCCCGCGGGCCTGTGCCTGTACGGCAAGGAATGGCACGAAGGGGTGGTGGGGATTCTGGCCTCCCGCGTAAAAGAGGCGATTCATCGGCCCGTGATTGCCTTCGCCCCGGCTCAGCAGCAGGGCACGTTGAAGGGCTCTGGCCGGTCGATCCCCGGCCTGCATCTGCGTGATGCACTGGACGCGGTGGCCACCGCCAACCCCGGTTTGCTGAGCAAGTTCGGTGGCCATGCCATGGCGGCGGGGCTGTCGCTGGAGCGTGACCGGCTGGAGGATTTCAAGGTGGCGTTCGATAAGGCTGTGGCGGACTTGCTGTCTCCCAAAGCTCTGGAGCGGGTAGTGGAAACCGACGGGCCGCTGAGCGACCAGGACCTGACCCTGAGCAATGCGGAATTACTGAGCCACCGTTTCCCCTGGGGCCAGGGATTCCCGGCGCCGTGCTTTGACGGCGAGTTCGAGGTGTTGAAGCACCGCATCGTGGGGGAGCGCCACCTGAAACTGACCCTGGGCCTGCCCGGCGTGCGTGGCGTAATTGATGCCATCCATTTCAATGTGCCGGTGGAGGCCCTGCCGAGCCGAATCACCCGGGTGCGCGGTGTCTATCGACTGGAAGTGAATGAATTCCGTGGCCAGCGTAATCCGCAACTCTTGTTTGAGCACCTGATCCCGGTCTGACCCGCCGGGTTATTCCCCGCTGCCGTCGGTGGCGACCACAAAGCGATGCCGGCCGGTGCCCTTGGCGGTATACAGGGCCTCGTCGGCCATTCTCACCAGATCGCTGTGATGATTTTCCGGGGTGGGTGTCACGGTGGCGATGCCCACGGACAGGGTGACATGCTCGGCTGCCCGGGCTCGGGCATGGGGAATCTGCAGGGCATCCACGGCGGCAATCAGGCGGTGGGCAATGGCGCTTAGCCCCTCGGCGTCGGTGCCGGGGAACAGGGCGACGAACTCCTCGCCCCCATACCGGGCGATAAAATCCGATCCACGCAGGGCCTGGCTGCCCAGGGCGTTGGCGACCCGCAGTAGGCAATCGTCGCCAACCTGGTGCCCGTAGTAATCATTGAAAGCCTTGAAGTCGTCGATATCCATGAACATCAGGTTCACGGGCTTGCCTTCGCGCATGGCCAGCTTCCACTGCATGTCCAGCATCTCGTCGAAGTGGCGGCGATTGGGCAGCCCGGTCAGTTTGTCGCTGCGGGACGCCTGGGCCAGGGTTTCGGACAAGGTTTCCAGTTGCTCCTTCTCCTGCTCCAGCAGTTGCGATTGCAGGAACACCGTCCGTTCGCGACTGTCCTGGATAAACCCGAGCAAGTAACCGATCACCAGAGAGCCGCCGGCAAAATAGATCTGACGGTCCAGGTCCATGTTCAGGCCAAATAGCCAGGCCATCACCGGGGTGGTGACCAAGGTGGCAATCACCCAGGCGGCCGCCTGTTTCACAGGCAACCGGGCAATGGTGAACGCGGCGATGGTGATAAAGATAATGGCGTACTCAGAGACGCTTTTTTGCCTGGCACTGTCTGGTAGCGCCAGGCTGACAAAATGCATGGCCAGCAGAGTCACCGCTGCCGCCAGCCCGTTGAACTTGTTGATGTGAGGAGCAAGGCGAGGCAGGCGCAATACACAGACAGGCAACATGACCGCCACGAAAATGACCACATTAAGCTGGTTGATCAGCGTGTGGTATTCCCCGGCCATAAAGAAGCCAAGGACACAAAAGGCGGTAACGGTCAGGGCGACCCAGGGCCAGTAGGCACGCTGCATGGTTAGCGTCAGTGTTTGCGCCTGTTCGCGGTAGCGTGCTTCCAGGGGGGCGGGGAAGCGGGCGCGGGTGCCACGCGGGTCGTCCAGCAGTGCCCGCAACTGCGTCTTGTGTTGTTCGCCATGGGGATCGCGAGCAGAGTCCATTGCCGTGGCCACAGTGCCTGGGGCGGCGGTTTCGGGTGACACCGACGATCTACTCTGCGGAGGTTGAGACATGGCTTATTGTTGTCATTATCCGTTTAGGGCAAGGCATCTCTGGCCGCTATGGTATCAAACTACCATCACGGAGAGGGGTGACCGAAAAGATCAGAGTACGAGTGGCGGTATTTTCGGATGGCCGAGTGTAGGGCGTGCACAGCCGTGGGGGGAAAGGCGGCGCCGGGGTAATCGACACCGGCGCCAGGTTTTGCCGGGTTAATGAATTTCGATGCGTCGTTGGCCGTGGCCATGCTGCTCACGGCGGGGCAAGGTCAGGGTCAGGACACCGTTGTGGAAGACGGCTTCCATCTGTTCGCCATCGGCATCGGCGGGCAGTGACAGCATGCGCTGGAACTGGCCGTACCGGCGTTCGCTGTAGTGGTAGCCATCACGGTCGGATTCCTCAATGGCTTGTTTGTGGCCGGCAATCTGTAGCCGGTCGTTATCCAGAGTGACCGTGACCGCCTGTTTGTCCACACCGGGAAGCTCGGCGGTGATCAGGTAGTGATCGTCGCGCTCGAGAATATCCAGGTTGGGGCGGAAAGGAATGTTGGGTTCTGCCCGCGGGGCGGGGGTGGTCCATGCCATGTCGCCCAGCATTTGCTCAAACCAGTTATCGAATTCCCGTTCCCAGCGTAGCAGTGGGTGCCCGGGCTGGCGTTGGGGGAGCGGGCGTTCACGGCTGCTTTCCTGTCGCAGCCAGTTCCAGGGTGTCATCTTGTGCATATCCATCGCATAACCTCCTGTTGTGTCAGGGTGACACTATCTTTGTGAGGCATGAGTGGGGAGCTTTCAATGGTGTTTTGATGAAATTTTAACCGATTTCGCGGCCGGCCCCCTTGTATCCGACGGCCGGGGCTGTCACAGATAGATGGGAACACTTTCATGACCGATAAGGAGAGCTGTCATGTCCGATCATCATGTGTACAAGAAAGTGGAACTGGTAGGGTCCTCAAAAAAGAGCATCGAGGATGCGATTGAAAACGCCCTCTCCACTGCCAGCAAGAGCCTGGAACTTACCGAGTGGTTCGAGGTGACAGAAACCCGCGGGCATATCGTGGATGGCAAGGTGGGCCACTATCAGGTGTGCCTGAAAGTGGGCTTCCGGATCTCGGGATCCTGAGGAGAATCAGCTACGCGCTAAAAAAAACCGCACCCTTTCGGGTGCGGTTTTTTTAAGGCTTGAAGGGGGGCTCGCAGCTCAAGGCTCGCAGCTGCTTTTCGCCTTTATACCACTTCCAGCCCCAGCGAGCGCTGGCATACCCGTGCGGTACGGATGGTGTGCAGCTGCTTGGGCGACAGATCATCTGGCAGTTCCACGGTGCTGTGGTCCTGGTGGATCTTGATCGGGCCGATCAAGCGGCTGGGTAGCTTGGCTTCGTTGGCGATGGCGCCCACGATGTTGCCCGGCTTCACACCGTGGTCGTGACCGACCTGAATGCGGTAACGACGCATGGGCTTGTCGTTGCGACGCTTGGCGCCACGAGGGCCACCGCGGTCATCACGACCATTGGCGCGGCGTTCGCGACGCTCACGGGGTTCACGAGACTCGCGCGGTTCCTTCACGAACTTGGGTTCTTTCAGGATCAGCGGCTCGCGGTGGAACATGGCGGACGCCAGCGCCACAGCCATGTCTTCGCCGGCCAGGTCCATGCTGTCCATGAGCTGTTTCACCAGCGCACGGGTTTCGTCGATGTTGCCATCCTGCAGACGGGTGGCCAGCTGCTCCTGGAAGCCCGCGATACGCTTGGCGTTCAGGTCATCCACGGACGGCAACGCCATTTTCTCGATGCGCTGACGGGTCACACGCTCGATCTGGCGCAGCACGTGCTGCTCACGGCGGCTCACGAACAGAATCGCATCGCCTTCACGGCCGGCACGACCGGTACGGCCGATACGGTGCACGTAGGCTTCCGGGTCGCCGGGCATGTCGTAGTTGATCACGTGGGTGATGCGCGGCACGTCCAGACCCCGGGCGACCACATCGGTGGCGACCAGCAGATCGAAACGCTTGTCTTTCAGACGCTGTACGGTTTTTTCACGCTGCTGTTGCTGCATGTCGCCATTCAGGGCGTCGGCGCGCAGGTTGCGACGGTTGAGCTGTTCTGCCAGCTCCAGGGTTGCCTGCTTGGTGCGCACGAATACGATCACGGCATCGTGGTCTTCCGCTTCCAGAATACGGCTTAGGGCGTCCAGCTTGTTGAGGCCGGCCACCGGCCAGAAACGCTGGCGAATGGTGGTAGAGGTGGTCGCGGAACCGCTGTCGATCTGTACTTTTTGCGGGTTTTTCAGGTGCTGGTCAGCAACCTTGCGAATCACCGGCGGCATGGTGGCGGAGAACAGGGCCAGCTGGCAGTCAGACGGAGTGCGCTCGAGTACCCACTTCACGTCATCAATAAAGCCCATGCGCAGCATTTCGTCGGCTTCATCCAGCACCAGGGCTTTCAGGTGGTCCAGTTTCAGGGAGCCGCGTTCCATGTGATCCATGACGCGGCCGGGGGTGCCGACAATCACCTGGGCGCCGCCACGCAAGCCTTTCAGCTGGGTGCGGTATTCACCGCCACCGTAAATGGGCAGCACCTGCAGGCCTTTGATATCGGCAGCAAATTCTTCACAGGCAGTGGCGACCTGGATAGCCAGTTCGCGGGTGGGAGCCAGGATCAGCATCTGCGGTTCACGCAGGTTAGCGTCCAGGCGGGCAAGCAGGGGCAGGGCGAAGGCAGCGGTTTTACCGGTACCTGTCTGGGCCTGACCCAGCAAATCGTGGCCATCGAGCAACAGCGGGATGGCTTGCGCCTGAATCGGCGACGGCTCTTCGAAGCCCTGACGGGCGATCGCAGAGAGCAATACCTCGGGTAGGCCAAGACTGGCGAACCCGGCACGGGAATCTGACATGATTTACCTATGTATAGGAGGGATGGGCCGGGCACAGGCCGGCGAGGAGCGCGGATTGTACGCGCGTGGGGGTGAAATTGCACGATATTTCACCAGTTAAGCCCGTTGGCTTTGTCACCATGAGGGAGGGGATTGCCCCCAAGCCCTTGTCATCACTGGCCCCGGGCCGTCAGTCAGCCATTTCCGGGGACTGACAATAGTGCTCCAGTGCCACAATTTCGTCACACAAATCGGATACCAGGGTGCCGGTGTGCTCCCGGTCTGAGCCGGTTTTGAGCGCTTCCTCCAGGGCTTTCGCCGCCGCCTCCAGTCGTGGGGTGCCGCAGTATCGGGTGGCGCCGTGGAGTTTGTGGACTTTTTCCAGCAGGGCGTCGTCGTCTTCACTGTCGAAGGCAGCGGAAATGGCAGGCCTGTCGGTGTTCAGACTGGTGAGCAGCATTTCCAGCATTTCCCCTGCCAGCTCCTCACGGCCCCCTGCGCGGCGGTGGGCCAGCTGGGCATCGAACACAGGCCTGTTTTCGTCAGGTGCAGCCTCTGCGGTGGGGGCCAGATCGTCGTGGGTGGTTTTCAGTACCCATTTTTCCAGAGTGTGCCGCAGCTGGTTTTCGCTGATGGGCTTGCTCAGGTAGTCGTCAAGCCCGCTGTCCAGCAGTTCACGTCGCTCGCTTTCCAGTGCATGGGCTGTCAGAGCGACGATGGGCGTGTGACTCCCGGCAGTTTCCTGCTCGCGCAGTCGGGCGGTGGTGGTCTTGCCGTCCATGCCGGGCATCTGGATGTCCATGAACACCAGATCAAAAGATTCATCGCGGAACGCTTTCAGGGCGGCCTCACCACCGTCGCAGGCCGTCACCGTGGCGCCCAGTTCTTCCAGGAATACCTTCGCCAGTTTGAGATTGCCGGGATGGTCATCCACCACCATGACATTGACCGGGTAATCCAGCGGCTCGCAATGCCGGTCGTCCAGCAGTATCTGGCCGGTGTTCTCTCCATGGATGGCTAACATGGCATTCAGTAGCCGTTGTCGGGTGGCGGGTTTGCCCTGCACCTGACAATGGGGGTAGTCCTCCAGCCAACGGGAAACGGTTTCCGGGTTATTGCTCAGCGCCAACATGGGTTGGCCAAGTGCGGCCAGGTTATCGACGATCTGGCGTAAATTGGGTTCGTTGGCCACGGCGGGCAGGCCGACCACCAAAAAGTCGCTGCGGGTCAGTTCACCGCGGTCCACGGCGTCCATCATTGCATTCAGGTCGTGGTATTCGCGGATCGACATCTGCCAATGACTGAGCATGTGGTAGAGCCCGAGCCGACCGTATTCATCCGTTTCTACCAGGGTGACGGTGCGGCCTGTCAATTCCTGACTGAACAGGGCGGGACGTTGTTTAGGATCCCGCTCGGTGCGCAGCGTAAACCAGAAGGTGGAGCCGCTGCCCGGGGTGCTTTCAATGCCGATTTCGCCACCCATGCCTTCTACCAGCCGCTTGCTGATAGCAAGCCCAAGGCCGGTGCCACCTTCGTGGCGCTGGGCACTCTGATCTGCCTGGGTAAAGGCCTGGAACAGGCTTTTCTGGTCTTCCGGACTCAGGCCGTTGCCGGTATCGGTGACGGTGAGTTTGATTATGGCCTCGGCGCCGCGGTCTTCTTCGAGCATGGCGCGCACGACCACCGAGCCTTTTTCCGTGAACTTGATGGCGTTACTGACCAGGTTGGTCAGGACCTGGCGGATACGTTGGGCGTCTCCGAGCAGGTTCACTGGCACATCGGAATAAATGATCGCCGCCTGTTCCAGCCCCCGCTCCTGGGCCATGGGGGCCAGCATGGTTTGGACGTCTTCGATCAAGTCGTGCAGGTTGAGCGGGGTATGTTCCAGAGACAGTTTGCCGGCTTCGATTTTGGAGAAATCGAGAATGTCGTTAATGATCGCCAGCAGGGATTTGGCGCTTTTGTGAATGGTGTTGAGATAGTCCTGCTGGCGCGGGCTCATGCTGGATTTTTCCAGCAGCTTGGTGAACCCGAGGATGCCATTGAGTGGGGTGCGGATTTCGTGGCTCATGTTCGCCAGGAATTCCGATTTGATCTGGCTGGCTTTCAGGGCTTCTTTGCGGGCCATATCCAGTTCGATGTTCTGGATCTCGATGGTTTCCAGTGTTTCTCGAAGATCCTGGGTGGCCTGGTCAACGTTCTGTTGCAGTTCGGTCTGGGCATCGTCCAGGGCCAGTACCATCTGGCGCAGAGCGGTTTCCAGTTCGCCCAGTTCACCGGTGGCTCCGGTCTGAATGTGAGTGTCCAGATCGCCGTCGCGGATACGGCGCACTGCGGCACCCAGTTCGCCAAGGGGTTTGGTCAGCTGGCGGCTGAATCGCATTGCCGGGATCATGGCGAGCAGAATCACTGCGAGCATGATCAGAACCAGGGTGATCCCGCCTTCCAGAATTGCAATGTATTGACCGTCCCGGGAAAACTCTACCGTCAGGGTGGCGGCTACACCGGGCTGGATCTGACGACTGAGTTGCCAGCTGCTATCGGTGAGAGTGCGCAGCCCGGTAACCGTGGTTTGCTGTCGGGTGGCAGGGCGCAAGCGGGGGCCGGCATGAATGGGAGGCCGATCGTCAGCAAAGGTCAGCACGGCGGCGCGCACGTTTGGCTCTTCCAGGATACCGCGCAGCAGCCGTTCCTGACCGGCCCGATGGTTATCCGGCAGGCTTTCCAGACGCGCCGCAAAACTGTCGGTAATCAGCTGCTGGCGCTGTGCATTGGTGTCACGCAGTTCCAGTACATGGTTTACCAGCGCATAGCCACCCACCACCAGGGCTGCCAGCAGGGAAGGCAGAATGGCCATGTACATCAAGCGTGAGCGCAGACTGGGTGTACTCATGAATCCCCGGCATCCTTGTTTTTCTCCATTATGCCGAAGTTGCCGTTAACTGCCATGAATCCCGTCGCGTTGCCTGCGCCCGTGTTACCGCCTTTAACAGCCTGTTAGGGGCGGTCAGGGAGGCGGATGGACACCGGTACGCCACTCATAAAGGCCTGGTTGCTCAGCTTTTCGTAACTGCCCGGGCCGTTCGGCAGCAGCGCATTGATGTTCACGCCGGGGTAGCGGTTGGCCACCCGTAGCCCTGGCGTTTTCTGGTTTCCCCAGCCATGGGTCATGGCCACGACCCCAGGGCGCAGGCTGTCGTCACTGCGTGCCAATGCGGTCACCTCGCCATACTCATTGCTGACTTCCAGCGGGTCTCCGTCAGTGAGCCCCAAAGCTGCCATGTCCTGCGGATGCATGTGCAACGGGTTATGGTCGTGCTTGCCCCGTTTCAGTTTGGCCACGTTCTGGTACCAGCTGTTGTGCATGTAGTTGGTTCGCAAGTTGATCAGTCGGTAGTCCGGCGCCTGATCCTTGAGTGCCTGAAACTGTTCGCTGGCGAGGGCTATGGCGTCGGCAAACAAGGGGGGGCAACAATCCACCCGCTTGTCATCGGTCTGGACAAAATCCGTATAGAAACGACCAATGGACTGGGTATCCAGCACCACGGTGCCGGAGGGAGCGGCTTTAAGGCTATCCACGGAAAGCTGGTGGCGCGCCATCATGTGTTCCAGTCGGCCAAAGGGGTTGGGCTGGTCCAGCAAGGGAGCGTTCATGCCCATGTGTTGCAACAGGCGAGACAGTATCCACCACTCTTCCTTGCGTTGTCCGGCGGCAGGAACCACCGCATCGGTGTATTGCACATGGGGCTGATACTGCATGCCCAGCCCGCAAATGTTCAGGTCCGGGCGCTCCAGCATGTCGGCGGCGGGCAGCAGGTAGTGCGCGTATTCCCCGGTGGCATTGCGGAACAGGTCAATGACGATCAGCAGATCCAGTTTCTCCAGCGCGGCGCGCCAACGGGCTTCACCGCCGACGCTGAGCAGTGGGTTGCCGGCAATCACCACCAGTGCACGGACCGGGTTGTCATCATCGAGAATCATGTCCGGCAGCAGGTTGCCCGGCAGGGCGCCACGGATATGTCGCATCTCGCCGTAGCGGGTGGAGAAGAACAGCTTGTCCAGACGTGCCCGGCCGGCCTTGGCGGCCGGGTAAAACCCTTCGCTGTAAAAGTTGCCGGCAACCTTGTCCAGGTTGCCGGTGACAAAGCTGAGCATCTGTAACAGCCAGTAGCAGAGCGTGCCATGGCGTCCCATGTTGACGCCGGTAGACATGTGCACGGCGGCGCGTTCAGCGCCACTGAATTCCTCAGCCAATGATCGAATTTGCCCTGCATCGAGCCCGACCACTTCTGCCACCGCGTCGGCGGAGTAGGGCGCAATAAAGGCACGCAGTTCGGCCACATGATTGCCGTGCTGCGCCAGCACCGCTTCGTCGAAACGCCCCAGCGCATCGATTTCATGGAGCAGGGCCGCCATCAGATACAGGTCAGTGTCCGGCAAAATTTGCACCACCTCACCGGTTTTCGGGCTGGCGGATTCAATCTGGCGGGGGTTGATGTAATAGACGCTGGCACCACGCTGGCAGGCCGTGCGGATCTTGGCCATGGGGTCGGCGATGGAGATAAAACTCATGTGCGAGACTTTCGGGTTCTCGCCGAAAATCAGCAGGCAGTTGGTGTTCTCGATATCCGGCAGCGGGTGCAGGGTGCTGGTGCCAAACACGGCTTCACCGGCCGCAAACTTGTTCGAGCAATCCTGGGTGCCGGAGTTGAAAATGCGGCGGCTGCCAATACCCATGAAAAAGTCGCCAATTCCCTGGCTGCCCAGTGCATTGAAGGCAGTGGGGTTGCCGATATAGCCGGCGATGGCATCCGGGCCGTACTGATCCCGAATGGCATTGAGTTTGCTGCCGACCGCCGCGAGGCTGGAGTCCCAGTCTTGCGATTGCCACTGGCCTTCGCCGGGCTGGCGGGAGCCCAGGCGTTGCAATGGGGTGTCCAGTCGATCCGGGTCCTGGTGAATGGCCAGATAGTTCACCCCCTTGTGGCAGGCAAAGCCCTGGCTCACCGGGTGGGTCTTGTCCGGCTGCAGGCGCTGGATCGTATTATTGTCGACCTCGGCCAGCAGGCCACAGGACGGTTCGCAGACGCGGCAGAACGTAGATACAGTTTTCATGGCTCTCGTCTTCTGTCTCTCCCTTTCCTTGAGGCTGCCCGAAGGGGCGCCTGAGGGACATGACCAGAGCACTCAAGCAGTCGTTAATGGCGGTGTATCTGTCGTGTTTGGCTGGCCCGGCAGTGGTGGCTACTTCAATGCGGCCATGATCAGGGCAACCGCCTGCTGGCTGACCGCTTGCATGTCCTTCCGGTCCACGTAGACGCCATCAATGACCAGCCGGCACAAACCGTGAATGGTTGCCCAGCTGGCCTGGGCCACTCGTAACGGGTCAGTGGCAGCGGGCAGGCGACCTTGCACCAGGGCGCCGAGGCCTTCCGCGTAACGGCGAAAGCTGCGGTATGCCACCCGTTTGAGCTCATCGGTTGGGGTGCCGCTTTTCCAGATGGTACGGCCGAACATCAGTTCGTACTGTTCCGGGTTCTCGGTGGCGAATTCCAGATATTCGATCACGAAGTCCTGGATGTCGGGGTGGTCGCCTGCGCTTTCCAGTTGCCGTTCGATAATGCTGTCCAGTTCGGCGAAGGCCTGGGTGGCCAGAGCGCAGAGCAGGGCATTCTTGTCCCGGAAGTGGTGATAGGGAGCCGTTCGGGAGACCCCGGCACGCTCGGCCAGCTTGCGCAACGACAGACCCTCTACTCCTTGTTCATTGAGCAGGGCATTGGCTTCCTGAAGCAACGTATCGTGCAGGTCTCCGTGATGGTAGCGCTCGGCTTTCGGCATGGCGGTTTCCGGGTTGGCCGCAGGGCCATCGCGATTGGCCAGCGGGGAATCCTTGTTATCTTGACACCGTCAACATAACGCCCTAACTTGACGCTGTCCAGATACAAAATAGCCATCGTTGTTGCGCTTCGGAGAGCCATCATGACAGCCAAGCACTACCCGAACCTGCTCGCCCCCCTCGATCTGGGGCACACCCAACTCAAGAACCGGGTGATCATGGGGTCCATGCATACCGGTCTGGAAGACCGCTTCTGGCAATTCCCCAAGTTGGCGGCCTACTTCGCGGAGCGTGCCCGTGGGGGCGTTGGCCTGATCGTGACCGGCGGTTTTAACCCGAATAAAAAAGGCTGGTTCTATCCTTTTGCGGGGTTATTTAACAGCCGGCTGGACATTCGCAACCATCGCAAGGTGACCGACGCCGTGCACCAGGAAGGCGGCAAGATTGCCCTGCAGATCCTTCATGCAGGCCGTTATAGCTATCACCCGTTCTCTCGTTCTGCCTCGGCCATCAAGAGCCCGATCAACCCGTTCAAACCCAAGGCCATGTCCACCAAGGAAGTGGAGCAGACGGTCAAGGATTTTGCCCATACCGCCTGGCTGGCCAAGCAGGCCGGTTATGACGGTGTGGAAATCATGGGCTCTGAGGGGTACCTGATTAATCAGTTCACCGCCCCGCGCACCAATAAACGCACCGACAAGTACGGTGGCAGCGCCGAAAACCGTCGCCGTTTCCCGGTGGAAATTGTGCGCGAAGCCCGCAAGCGCTGTGGTGACGATTTCATCATCATGTTCCGTCTCTCCGTGATTGATCTGGTGCCGGAAGGCTGTACCCACGAAGAGGTGCTGGATCTGGCCCGTGAACTGGAAGCCGCTGGCGCCAATATTCTGAATTCCGGTATCGGCTGGCACGAAGCGAGGGTACCGACCATCGTCACCTCCGTTCCCCGTGCGGCTTTCGTTAAAGCCACCCGTCAGGTGAAAGATGTTGTCTCCATCCCGGTAGTTGCCTCCAACCGCATCAACGATCCGGATCTGGCAGAGGCTATTCTGGTCGATGGCGATGCTGATGCGGTGTCCATGGCGCGTCCGCTGCTGGCCGATGCCGAGTTCGTGAACAAGGCGGCCGAAGGCCGTGCCGACGAGATCAACACCTGCATCGCCTGTAACCAGGCATGCCTGGACCACACCTTTTCGCTGAAGCGGGCCTCCTGCCTGGTGAACCCGCGAGCCTGTCATGAAACCGAATTGCTGTATCTGAAAACCGCCGACCCGAAAAAAGTGGCGGTGGTGGGGGCTGGCCCTGCAGGGTTGTCCTGCGCGACCGTCGCTGCTGAACGTGGCCACAACGTCACTCTGTTCGATCAGTCAGCAGAGATTGGTGGCCAGTTCAATATGGCCAAGGTGATTCCCGGCAAAGAAGAATTCCACAACACCATTCGTTACTTCACCAAACGCATCGAGAGCACCGGGGTTAACCTGCAGCTCAACACCCGCGTGGAAATCGCCGACCTGGAAAAGCAGGGTTTTGACGAAATCGTCATCGCCACCGGTGTGACCCCGCGGACGCCCGGCATCCCCGGCGTCGACCATCCCAAAGTGCTTTCCTACGTGGATGTGCTGCGTGGCAAAGCCGAGGTCGGCGAAAAAGTGGCCGTGATCGGTGCTGGCGGTATCGGTTTTGATGTCTGCGAATTCCTGGCCGAAGCCCCCCGTGAAGGCGAGCAGCCGCTGCCCGAGTGGATGAAAGAGTGGGGCGTGGACATGGACAGCGACAGCCGTGGTGGCCTGGTAGAACCCGACGTGGAAAAACCCGTACGCCAGCTCACACTGCTGCAACGGAAAACCACCTCGCTGGGTAAAGACCTGGGCAAGACATCCGGCTGGGTACACCGCGCCACCCTCAAATCCCGCAACGTAGAGATGCTGGCAGGGTGCAGCTACGAAAAAATCGACGACGCCGGCCTGCACATCAAGATCGGTGAAGAAACCCGCGTCCTCGATGTAGACCACGTCATTCTCTGCGCTGGCCAGGAATCCCTGAAAGAGCTCTATCAGGACGGTAAAGACCACTTTCATCTGATCGGCGGTGCCGAACTGGCCGCAGAGTTGGACGCCAAGCGGGCTATACGTCAGGGGGCAGAGGTTGCAGCCAAGCTGTAATTTGCTACACGCGTCCCGCCGAATACCACGAAGCCCCGCATTGCGGGGCTTCGTGTTTGGGGGAACCGCGAAATTTCGTGAAGAACCGGGCGGCCATCTAGTCAGTACGCTGCGATTCCCCATCGATGATGACGTGGCTGTCGTTTGCTCCCGGGGTAGGCTGAAACGGTTGCTGCGTCTGGCGCGTATAGGTGGCGTAGGTAAAGCCTGCCTGACCCCGGGCAGTGAATCCCTGAAGGGTTCCTTTCGCCAGAATTCGGCGGGCCATGATGCCCCGTGAGGCGGGCAGCAAAAGGGCAAAACCAACCGCGTCGGTGATGAATCCGGGAGTAATGAGCAACGCACCGCCGAGCAACAACATGATGCCTTCGACCATTTCCTGGCCGGGCATTTCGCCTTGCTGCATCTTCTGGTTCAGCCGAACCCAGGTCTCCAGTCCCTGGCGGCGAAACAGATAGCTACCCAGCAGGGCGGTGACCACCGTGGCCACAATGGTCACTGGCCAGCCTATCAGGCCGGCGACCTGGGCCAGCACCACCACTTCCAGAAGGGCAAAACCAAAGATAAAGAAAAAAAGTCGACCAAAGCTCATGGGCTTTCCTGTCCAGTGTCAGTATTCAAAAGATGGTGATGGTAAGACCCGGATTCAAGCCAGGGGTTCACAGCACGGCGGCAGTGGAGACTAGCTGTTCCCGTAACCAGCGGTGCGCGGGGTCTTTATCCAGGGCGGGTGACCAGAGCAGGTAGATTGGGACGGGGGGCAGCGGGACCGGGAAAGCCAGCACCTGCAGTTGCATGGCGTGGGCATAATGCAGTGCCAGTCGCCGGGGCACGGTGGCGATCATATCGGTGCCAGCAACGGTGGCAAGCATGCCGGCAAATTGGGTTACTCTGGCTCCGGTGCGGCGTTGCCACCCGGGGGTGTCCAGAATCTGGTCCAGAGGCAGTCGGCGGTTGCGATCCGGTAGCACGACATGCTCTTCGCTGAGGAACTGCTCTTTGCTGCAATGCCCCCGCAGGCAGGGGTGCCCGGCCCGCGCGACCACGACCAGTTCTTCCTCCAGCAACACCATCCTGTTCAGGCGGGGGTCTTCCGGAATAAAGGCATCGATGGCCAGATCCGAGCGGACCTTTTGGAGATCCTCAGACATCGCATCGGTGGCGGTTATCACCTCGACGACGACCCCCGGAGCCTGCTTGCGTACCTGTGCCAGTAATGGCGGCAGCATGACCATTTCGAAATAGTCCACGCTAACCAGCCGGAAATGCCGATCGCTGCTGGCGGGGTCGAACCGGTTTCCCGGATCCAGCGTGTCGCGCAGGGCGGCAAGCTGTGGCGCCAGTTGTTCATGCAATTCGCGTGCGCGTGGGGTGGGCTCCATTCCTTGACGGGTTCGCACAAAAAGTTCGTCCGCCAGGCAGTGGCGTAGCCGCTGCAGGGCCGCACTGATGGCTGGCTGGCTCATGCCAAGGGCATCTGCGGCCCGCGATAGCTGGCCAGCTTCCATGATGGCATCGAAGACCGGCAGCAGATTAAGGTCGATTCCGCGTAAATTCAGCTTCATGGATATTATTTATATCAAATATCGATTAGGAAAATAAATACACCTTGTCTAGGTTTGGTGTGGCGCACAACCCACACTGGAGAATAACAATGGACCAGATACTGACCTTGTCGGTCACCACTTTCATTATCCTCACTGCAATTTGGGAAGTTTTTGCCGGCCGTACCCGCGATGGGCGTAAAACCCGCCAGGACTGGAAAGTGGCGTTTCTTGCCACCTTCATGATGGTCGCAATTCAGCGCCCGTTGGTGCTGTTGCTTATTACCCTCGGGCTGACCCGCCTGTTTCCGGGCAGTGCCGGTTCTCTGGCCTGGCTGGAGGCCGACTATTTCGTGCCGACGTTGATCGCCTTTTTTTGTATTGAGGAGTTTCTGCACGGCTCATTTCACCTGTTTGCCCACAGCCGCCGCCCAAAGAACAGGGTGCTGCAGTGGGTCCAGGCGTTCTACAAGATGAGCCATCGCCCGCACCATCTGGCCGGTGGCCAGGATAACAAGGGGCAGTTGTCCGTTACCCAGACGTTTGTGAATGGCTGGGCCTGGTGGTTCATCATGCCCAACTACACTTTTCAGCTGGTGTGCCTGTATCTGGGCCTGGTGGAAGTCTTTCTGGTGGCGACCGCCTTCAAGGGGCTGTGGGCAGCCCAGACGCACGTGAACTGGAACTGGGATTTGTACTTTCACAATCACAAGTGGGCCTGGGTGCGTAAGACCATGTGGGCGTTGGCGCATGTGATTACCTTCCCGACCCAGCATCACCATCATCATGCACGTGGACCGAACTCCGCCAAGAATGTCACAGCCACCCTGGCGATTTACGACTGGTTGATTTTTGGCACGCTGGCTATTGAGAAGGAAAAACCGAAGATGTACGGCTGGCGCCAGAATGATGAAGAAGCCAATAGTGTGCTCAAGCGCTATTTCTTCTGGGATGTGCGTGAGCATATGCCGGGTGGAGCGGCCAGGGCGAAGGCGAAGAAAGCCGCAAAAAGAGTCGCTGAGGCAGCCTGATATTCCCCGCTCGGGAAGTCTAAACGAACAGCTTGCGAGCTTGCCTGCCGCCCGGGAGCCTGCAGGGCGGCATAATCACTTGCAGGCAAGTGTGGCTCAGCCCCACAAAAAAGCCGCACCTTGCGGCGCGGCTTTTCTGTCGATCGAGTAGCAAAGGCTTCAAACCGCGCTGCGGTCTGAAGCCTGCCGTGAGAGGCGGTTACGCACCCAGCAGCATCTGGCCACACACTCGCACAACGTTGCCGGTCAGGCCCTGAGAGGCCGGGCTGGCAAAGAAGGCGATGGTTTCGGCAACATCCACCGGCTGACCGCCCTGGTTCATGGCGTTCATGCGACGGCCCGCTTCACGAATGGTGAAGGGGATGGCAGCGGTCATCTGGGTTTCAATGAAGCCCGGAGCCACGGCATTGATGGTGATGCCTTTCTCGGCGTACTCATCTTTGTAGGCATCGATCATGCCAATCACAGCCGCTTTGGAGGCGCCGTAGTTGGTCTGACCCAGGTTGCCCGCAATACCGGCGATGGAGCTGATGGAAATGATGCTGCCGCCTTCGCTGATGCCGCCATCGGCCAACAGCTTTTCATTGATGCGCAGCTGGCTGGCGATGTTGATGTCCAGCACCATGTCCCAGAATTTCTCCGGCATGTTGCCCAGCATCTTGTCGCGGGTGACGCCGGCGTTGTGAACGATGACATCGAAACCGCCGACCGCTTTGCCCTTGGCTGCGATGGCTTCGGGTGCTTCGGCTGCAGTGATGTCCAGCTCCAGAGTGTCACCACCAATCTGCTCGGCAACCTTGTTCAGGTCGTCGGCCATGGGCGGGATGTCCAGCACGGTTACGGTCGCGCCGTCACGGGCCAGCACTTCGGCGATGGCAGCACCAATACCGCGAGAGCCGCCAGTAACCAGGGCTTTCTTGCCGGCCAGAGGCTTGTTCCAATCGAATTTTTTGGCGTCGAAACCAGCTTCAGAAACACGTACTACCTGGGCAGAGACGTAAGCGGATTTGGGCGACAGGAAGAAGTGCAGCGGAGAGGCCAGTTGCGCCTCGGCACCTTCATTCACATAGACCAGCTGTGCGGTTGCGCCTTTCTTGATTTCCTTGCCCACAGAGCGGGTGAAACCTTCCAGAGCACGTTGGGCCACGCGGGCGGTGCCGGTCTGGGTTTCCGGGGTGCGGCCAACGACCACAACTCGGGCACACTTTTCCAGCTTGCGGATCACCGGGTGGAAGAACTCCCACAGGGCTTTCAGCTCGTCCGGGTTTTGAATACCGGTGGCATCAAAGACCAGACCTTTGAACTTGGCATCGTCATCGCGGTTGGCAGTGTAGTTGTCTGCATCAACGCCCAGCTTGCCGGCTTTCTTTTGCAGCTCGGAAGCATTGCCGTTGTTGGCCAACACGGAAACCTTGGCTTCCGGTGCCCCTTTCAGGGTGCCGAGAATGCTGTCGACAGCGGTAGAACCGTTGGCGGCACCTACCAGTACACGGCCCTTGATGAAGGAGGCCTGGCCCGGCTGCCAACGATCGAGAATGACCGGAATGGGGAGGTTGATTGCGCCAAACAGCGCCTTGCCCATGGGGGAATTGGCAATCGCCTGATAGGTATCGCTCATGATCCTGTCCTTTGCCATCAGAGATGAATGTGTCCGGTTAACCTTATGCCAACCAGAACGGGTTTAAAGAGGTGCCGAAAGAAGACAGCGCAAAATCAGACTTCTTTCGTAGGGCAGTCAAACCGGCCCTGTCGCACACTGGCGCGTATTGAATCACTGCAATGTTGCGGGTGTATTGACCGGCACCCATGTTCAAACAGTCGTTTGAGCCAATGAGGCATTGACCGGTGCGGGTAGACTGCGCCCTGAGTAGTGAATACCGTGGTCGCGCTGACCACAGACGTCATCCTGAGATGACTGCCTGATTCTGTTAGAGGACATTGTTATGCTGGCAGGTAAAGCCGTACGCAAGGTTGCCATTATTGGCGGTAACCGTATCCCGTTTGCCCGTTCCAACTCTGCTTACATCGACACCAGCAACCAGGAAATGCTGACTGCTGCTATCGATGGCCTGGTAGACCGTTTCAAGCTGCACGGCCAGAAGATTGACGAAGTGGCGGCCGGCGCTGTGATGAAGCACGCCCGTGACTTTAATCTGGTGCGCGAATCCGTACTGGGTTCCAAGCTGGCCCCGGAAACCCCGGCTTATGACCTTCAGCAAGCCTGTGGTACTGGTCTGGAAGCGGCCATCCTGGTTGCCAACAAGATCGCACTGGGTCAGATCGATTGCGCCATCGCTGGCGGTGTGGACACTACTTCCGATGCGCCGCTGGGTGTGAACGAAGATGCCCGCAAGGTATTCATGGCCCTGAACCGTGCCAAGACCAATGGTGAGCGCGCCAAGCTGGGTCTGAAACTGCTGAACCCGAAATCCCTGATGCCCGACATCCCCAAAAATGGTGAGCCGCGCACTGGCCTGTCCATGGGCGAGCACCAGGCGATTACTGCGAAAGAGTGGGCTATCCCCCGTGAAGCGCAGGACGAGCTGGCATGGAAATCCCATCAGAATCTGGCCAAGTCCTATGAAGATGGCTGGCAGGATGACCTGATTTCCCCGTTCAAGGGTCTGGAACGCGACAACAACATGCGGGGTGACTCCACCCTGGAAAAACTGGCCACCCTGAAGCCGTGCTTTGGTGGCCCGGATGGCACCATGACCCCGGCCAACTCCACCCCGCTGACCGACGGTGCCTCTGTGGTGCTGCTGGCCACCGAAGAGTGGGCAAAGGAGCGTGGTTTGCCCGTGCTGGCTTACCTGACCCTGGGTGAAGCCGCTGCTGTTGACTTCATCGGCAAGAAAGAAGGCCTGCTGATGGCACCGGCGTATGGCGTGCCGAGCATGCTCGACAAGGCGGGTATCACCCTTCAGGATTTCGATTTCTACGAAATCCATGAAGCGTTTGCCTCCCAGGTGTTGTCTACCCTGAAAATGTGGGAAGACGAGAAGTTCTGTAAGGAAACGCTGGGCCGCAAAGAGGTTCTGGGTAGCATCGACCGCAGCAAGCTGAACGTGAAAGGCTCCTCTTTGGCGGCCGGTCACCCGTTTGCGGCGACTGGCGGCCGTATCATTGCCAACGCTGCCAAGCTGCTGAACGAGAAAGGCTCTGGTCGTGCACTGATCTCCGTGTGTGCTGCGGGTGGTCAGGGTGTGGTCGCGATCCTCGAGAAGTAATCGCTTCGGCGTATCTGCCGAGCGCTGGGTGACGTAATGTCGCCAAGGAAAACGGGCCCCTCGGGGCCCGTTTTTTTATGCCCGCAAAGCGCTCTTTCTCCTGCTATGCCTTAAGCTGGCAGTCAGCTTGCGTTAAGGCTGAGTTCAGCTTGGGCTTCTACAGTCTCTCCTGTGTTCAACAGACATGTGTTCAACCCAAAGGAGATACGCCATGAACACCACCGCCAAACTAATGATCGCCACCCTGATGGGCGTGGCCGCCAGCAGCGCCGCTTTGGCTGATGACGTGCCCTACAATCAGGTACAGTCTTTGATCAAAGACGGCACCATCCAGTCGCTGGACAAACTGGACAAGGTGGCAACCGACAAGCACCCCGAGGCGACAATCACCGACACGGACCTTGAGCATGAATACGGCCGTTACATCTATCAGGTGGAGCTGCGTGACGCGCAAGGTCAGGAATGGGATCTGGATATCGATGCAACCAGTGGTGAGCTGCTCAGTGAAGAGCGCGATTAAGACAGCGTTATCTATGCATGTTGACAGCAGGGTGGCACTGGTCACCCTGCTGTTATTGTGTCCGTTAAGTCTGGTCGCAGATGATGTCAGCCATGATGAGGCTCTGAGGCTTCGGGAGCAGGGCGACATCATGTCGCTGAATACCCTGCTCAAAACGCTGGATACCCGTTACCCGGATTTCCGTTTGCTGGAAGTGGAACTGGAGCGCGACGATGGCCGTCTGATCTACGAGATTGAATTGCTGACGCGTGAGCGTGTGGTACGTGAACTGGAAGTGGACGCTCGTGATGGCCGTATCCTCGATGATGAGATAGATGACTGATGCGCATCCTGTTGGTGGAAGACAGTATTGCGCTGGCCGATCAACTGGTCCCGCTGTTAAAAGAGCATGGTTATGCCGTTGACTGGCTTGCGGACGGCCGTGATGCGCTGGTGCGGGTCCATGATGATCCTTTTGATCTGGTGGTGCTGGACCTCGGCCTCCCGGGCATGGATGGCCTGCAGGTCCTGAAACAGTGGCGACAGGAAGGGCTGTCGATTCCGGTCTTGATTCTCACTGCACGGGACAGTTGGTCTGAGCGTATCGAGGGGTTACGCCAGGGGGCGGATGATTACCTGACCAAGCCCTTCCACCCGGATGAATTATTACTGCGTATTCAGGCTCTGTTGCGGCGCAGTCATGGTAATGCCAATGACGAGCGGCTGAGCGCGGGAATGCTGAAGCTGGATGAAAGCCGCCAGACGGTGTGGCACGCAGAAGAGGAAATCGCCCTTACCGGTGCCGAGTTCCGGATGCTCCGTTATTTCATGCACAACCCGGGCAGGCTGCTCTCTAAAGGGCAGTTGGCCTCTCACCTTTACGACAACGAAAGCGACCGGGATTCCAATGTGCTTGAAGTGCATGTAAATCGCCTGCGCCGCAAACTCGGCAAGGCGGTGATCGAAACCCGCCGTGGCCAGGGCTATGTCTACACAGGCCAGTTATCGTGACCTCTTCCATGGGGCGGCGACTGGCAATCAGTTTGTTTGTCAGCTTGCTGGTGGCCGGATTGCTGATCAGCCAGGCAGCCCTGTGGTGGCTGGAGCAGGAACAGCGTGGGCAGCTTGTGGAGCAACTGCGCACCGATGCCGCGGGCGTGCTTGCAGCATTGGAACCGGGATTGGATGGCGCGCTGACTCTGCGAAATGAGCGATTGCATCCCGCTTATCGACGGCCTTATTCGGGCCGTTACTTTATTGTCGAAACCTCGCAAGCCCGTTGGCGATCCCGTTCCCTGTGGGATGCACCGCTGGCGCCCCCGGTGGCACCGGGTGTCGCCAGTGGCTTGCTGGAAGGGCCGGCAGAACAATTGTTGCTTGGCTATCAGGAGCAGTATCAAGTGCGCGGGCAATCGGTCACCGTGTCGGTTGCCCAGGATTACTCGCCTGTGCGTCAGGCCTATCAGCGCGCCCGTGCAGCCATGTTGGTGTCGTGGCCGTTGATTCTGGCCTTGCTGGCGCTGGTGCAGCAATGGCTGCTGCGTCGAGGGTTGTCCCCACTGCGTCGGGCCCGCGCCGAAATCGAACAGCTACGCCAGGGTAAGCGCTCGGTACTGACGGGCAATGTGGTCCGGGAACTGCAGCCGCTGGTGGAAGAAATCAATCGCCTGCAACAACACACCGAACAGCAGCTGCAACGTTCCCGCCATGCCATGGGGGATTTGGGCCATGCCTTGAAAACGCCACTGGCAGTACTCAAGAACCGCTGCAACCCGGATTTGCGACTTAACGACCCGGACTTGCATCAGTTGATGCACGATCAGGTATCGCAAATGGAAGGACAGGTGCGGCGCGCGCTCAGCCGGGCGCGGGTTGCGGCCGGGGCCACGGCGGCCAATCGGTTCAGCCCGGAAGAGGACCTGCCGCTGGTGATAATGACGCTTGAACGTGCCCATGACCGGCAACTGGCCTTCGAAATCCGCGGGCTCAACGGGGCGACCTTGCCGTTTGAACGTGAAGACATGCTGGAGCTGTTCGGTAACTTGCTGGATAACGCCTTTAAGTGGGCCGATTCGCGCATTGCAGTGCGCTTCGAGCTCGACGAGGTGATGTGTGTTGCCGTTGTTGAGGATGATGGACCGGGTATCCCCCCGGCACGCAGGGACACCGTGTTACATCGGGGCGAACGTCTGGATGAGCGGCAACAGGGGTATGGCTTGGGGTTGGCTATTGCTCATGATCTGGCCGTGGCCTATCAAGGCACTCTGGCTCTGCAAGACAGTGATCCGGGTGGGCTGGCGGTCAAGGTCTGTTTGCCGTTACCGCGCTAGCCATCAGGGGTGGAACTTCCATGTGTTGTGAGGCTCAGACCCTTTAATCACCATGCCATTGGGAAATTATCATGCGATACGGCAAGCAAGCTGTTGTTCTGTGGGTTGGGTTGATGATGGTCGGGTGGGTTCAGGCCGCCGCCCCGTCTCTGGACGCCCGTTTACGCCAATATGACTACCCGTACCCCGTGCACACTCTGGCGTTAAGCGAACAGCAGCAGTCGTTGCAGATGGCCTACATGGATATCAAACCGGCCAAGGCCAACGGCCAGGCGGTATTGCTACTGCACGGCAAGAACTTCTCTGGCGCCTATTGGGACGACACCATCGCGGCCCTGTCGGCACAAGGCTACCGGGTGGTCGTGCCCGACCAGATCGGGTTCGGTAAATCCTCCAAACCCCAGGCGTTCCAGTATTCCTTCCATACCCTGGCCGACCAGACCCGTCGCTTGCTGGACGCCTTGAAGGTAGAAACGGTCAGTGTCGTTGGGCACTCCATGGGAGGCATGCTGGCCACCCGCTTTGCGCTGATGTTCCCGGAGCGTACCGCTTCACTGACGCTGGTCAATCCCATTGGTCTGGAAGACTGGCAGCAAAAGCAGGTGCCCTGGCAGTCGGTGGATGCCTGGTACAAGGGAGAGCTGGGCAAGACCCCTGAAAAAGTGAAGGCGTACATGACGGCGAGCTATTTTGATGGCCAATGGAAAGCCGCCTATGACCCGTTGCTCGAATTGCAGCAGGGCTGGATTCGGGGCCCGGATTACCCGCTGATTGCGTGGAACTCGGCACTGGCCTACGACATGATCTACAGCCAGCCGGTGGTGCATGAGTTCGACCGACTTGCCGTTCCGACCTTGTTGATCATCGGCACCCGCGACCGCACGGCACTGGGCCGCAACCGTGCCCCACAAGCCTTGCAAGGGGCGTTGGGCCAGTACGGGGAGTTAGGCGACCAGGCGGCACAACAGATACCCGATGCGACCCTCGTTGAGCTGGAAGGGATTGGTCATGTGCCGCAATTCGAAGCGTTTGAGGATTACATCAAGGCGCTGAGCCGGTTCCTCGGCCATTTGAATCAATAGGGGGCGGCAACCCGTCTCGCCCGGAGGGTGCTTTCGGGTACAATGCGCGCCATGAACCATAAAACCATCGAACAGACCGTGGGCAATACGCCCCTGGTTCGCCTGCAGCGCATGCCGGGCGAGACCTCCAATACCCTGTTGGTGAAGCTGGAAGGGAACAACCCGGCGGGCTCCGTAAAGGACCGCCCGGCCCTGAACATGATCCTCAAGGCGGAAGAGCGCGGTGAGATCAAACCCGGGGATACCCTGATCGAAGCCACCAGCGGCAATACCGGCATTGCCCTGGCCATGGCGGCGGCCATGCGGGGCTACCGCATGAAACTGATCATGCCCGCCAACCAGAGCCAGGAGCGCCGTGATGCCATGGCAGCCTACGGCGCCGAGCTGATTTCAGTGAGTCAGGAAGAGGGCATGGAAGGCGCCCGGGATCTGGCTCAGGCCATGCAGGCCCGCGGCGAAGGGCGGGTGCTGGATCAGTTCGCGAACCCGGACAATCCGCTGGCCCACTACGTGAGCACCGGCCCGGAAATCTGGCGCGATACCGGCGGCAAGATCACCCACTTTGTCAGTTCCATGGGCACCACCGGTACCATCATGGGTTGCAGCATGTATCTGAAAGAGCAGAACCCGGCGATCCAGATTGTTGGCCTGCAGCCCACCGAGGGCTCGGCCATTCCCGGCATTCGCCGTTGGCCCAAAGCGTACCTGCCGTCCATCTATGATGACCGGCGGGTGGATCAGGTCATGGATATGGATCAGGCGCTGGCGGAGCAGACCATGCGCCGTCTGGCCCGGGAAGAGGGCATCAGCTGTGGGGTGTCGTCTGGCGGTGCGGTGGCCGGTGCCCTGCGCCTGAGTGAAAAACTGGAAAACGCGGTGATTGTGGCGATCATTTGTGATCGCGGCGACCGCTACCTTTCCACTGGGGTCTTTCAGGACAAGGGAGTGCAGGGATGAACGTACTGGTTTTTGATATTGAAACCATTCCGGATCTGGACGGTGGTCGCAAGATCTACGATCTGGATGGCCTCAACGACAAGGACACTGCCAGCGCCTTGTTGAACCTGCGCCGTCAGGAAAACGGCACCGAATTCCTGCGTCTGCATCTGCACCGCATTGTGGCCATTTCGGTTGTGCTGCGTTCGACCCAAGGGGTCAAGGTCTGGTCATTGGGCGACGAGGACAGCACCGAGAAAGAGCTGATCGAGCGCTTCTACGATGGCATCGAACGCTTTACGCCGAACCTGGTGAGCTGGAATGGTGGCGGATTCGACCTGCCGGTGCTGCATTACCGTGCCCTCAAGCATGGCGTCCAAGCCCGCCGTTACTGGGATACCGGTAACGAGGATTCCAGCTTCAAGTGGAACAACTATCTGAGCCGTTACCACCAGCGTCATCTGGACCTGATGGATGTGCTGGCCATGTACAATGGCCGCGCCAATGCCCCGTTGGACCAGATCGCCACTCTGCTGGGTTTTCCCGGCAAGATGGGCATGAGTGGCGCCAAAGTGTTTGATGCCTTCCAGGATGGTGACATCAAGGGTATTCGCGATTACTGCGAAACCGATGTACTCAACACCTGGCTGGTGTACCTGCGTTTCCAGCTGATGCGTGGCGATCTGGATCCCACCGGCTATGAGCAGGAGCTGAGCCTGCTGCAGGACTACCTGAAAGAGGAAGGACAGCCGCACTTCCTGTCTTTCCTGGAAGCCTGGCAAAAAGGCAGTTAACCGCAAAACCCATTCGACATTCTGCAGGGCGTCGTCGATGACGTCCTGGAATTCTTGAATACCACTGATTGAGAAACCATGGCCCGTAAACGCAAGCCGCTTCCGGAAACCCCGGAACCCGCCAGCATTGAATCCCTCAGCCACGATGGCCGGGGTATCGCCCGCCGTGAAGGCAAGACCACCTTTATCGACAATGCCCTGCCCGGCGAAGAGGTGATGTTCAAGTTCACCTACATGCGCAGTAAATTCGACGAGGGCAAGGCCGTCGAGATTGTTACACCCTCGGCGGACCGGGTTACCCCGCCCTGTGAGCACAGCACTCTGTGTGGCGGTTGTAGCCTGCAGCACATGAATCCCGAGGTGCAGATCGCGCGAAAGGAAGCCGTGCTGCGCGAGCAACTGGAACATTTCGGCGGGTTAGCCCCGAAAGAATGGCTGGCGCCTCTGGCCGGGCCGATCACCGGCTACCGCAGCAAAGCCCGCATGGGCGTGAAGTATGTGGAAGCCAAGGATGAAACCCTGGTGGGCTTTCGCGAAAAGCGCAACAGCTTCATTGCCCAGCTGCGCACCTGCGAAGTGCTGGTGCCCCAGGTGGGTCACCGGTTGAATGATCTGCGGGGGCTCATGCATGGCCTGCAAAGCCGCAGCCGTATCCCGCAAATCGAGCTGGCTGCCGGCGATGACATCGTTGCATTGATTATTCGCCATCTGGACCCACTTCCTGAGGCAGACCAACAGGCGCTGCTGGATTTTTGTCAGCCACTGGGCTGGCATCTGTACCTGCAGCCGGGCAACGAAAGCACCGTGCACCGCATCTGGCCTGCGCTCACCGGGGCTGAAAACGAAGAGCGGCTGTACTACCGGCACCCCTCCGCGGACGTGGAATTGGCCTTCCACCCCACGGATTTCACCCAGGTGAATGCGGAAATCAATCGCAAGATGGTGCCTCTGGCACTGGATTTGCTGGATATCGAGCCGCATCACACCGTGCTGGACCTGTTCTGCGGGCTGGGGAACTTCACCATCCCTGCAGCCAGGCGCGCGGCGAAGGTGGTCGGGGTCGAGGTCAGCCAGGCCATGGTCAAGCGCGGCTATGAGAATGCCGCCCGTAACGGCCTGGAAAACCTGGAGTTTCATGCCTGGGACCTGAGTCAGGATGTCTACGGGCAAGCGTGGGCCGCAAAGGAGTATGATCGTATCCTGATCGACCCACCCCGCACCGGGGCCCTGGAAATGGTGAAGCTGATGCCCCGGTTTGGTGCAAAGAAAATCGTTTATGTCTCCTGCAACCCGGCCACGCTGGCCCGGGATGCCGGGGAACTCACGGCGTTGGGTTACCGTCTCAAATCGGCTGGGGTGATGGATATGTTCCCGCACACCACCCATGTGGAATCTATCGCGGTGTTTGAAAAGAAATAGCTTGGCCAGCCGCTGGCGCCTTGCCTGAAGGGTAACGAGAAGGCGCGGCAGCGGCCGGTGATAATGAAGGAAAGCCCATGGTAACGGTTCGTCGACAGCCAACAGAAGGGGAACTCGGTCACTGGCGTGACTGGGTCGCCCAGCTCGAATCCCGCGTGCCGCTGCGCAACCGCGAGATGCTGGAGCAGGCCTGTGAGCGGGCAGAGCAGTGCCAGCTGGCCGGCGAGGCGGCCGGGCGCAAATGGCCTTATGGCAAGGGCTGCCTGATCATCGGTCTGGAGATGGCCGAGGTACTGGTGGATCTTGGCGCCGATACCGATGTGCTGCCTGCGGCGGTGCTGTATCGCTCGGTCAGGGAAGGGCAGATTTCCCTGGTCGAAGTGGAAAAAGAATTCGGCTCAGAACTGGCGCGTCTGATCGAGGGCGTGCTGCGCATGGCGGCAATCAGCACCAACCTGAACCCTACTCGCAAGGCGGTGCTGGGCCAGCAGGACGGCCAGCTGGACAACATGCGCAAGATGCTGGTGGCCATGGTCGACGACGTCCGGGTTGCCCTGGTGAAGCTGTCCGAACGGACGGTCATCATTCGCGCGGTCAAGGAAGCCGAGCCGGACCGCCAGCGCAAGGTGGCCCAGGAAATCTTTGATATCTACGCCCCACTGGCGCATCGCCTCGGGGTCGGCCAGCTCAAGTGGGAGCTGGAAGACCTGTCGTTCCGCTACCTGCAGCCCGGTGCCTACAAGAAGATTGCCAAACTGCTGGACGAGAAGCGCCTGGCCCGTGAAGAGTACATCCGGGATGTGCTGGAACAGCTGCGCGGTTACCTGGACAAGAACGGTATCACCGGTGCCGAGGTGCACGGCCGGGCCAAGCACATCTACAGCATCTGGCGGAAAATGCAGAAGAAGCATCTGGACTTCGGTGAAGTCTATGATGTCCGCGCGGTTCGTATCCTGGTGCCAGAAGTGCGTGACTGTTACGCCGCGCTCGGGATTGTCCACTCCCTGTGGAAGCATGTCCCCAAGGAATTCGACGACTACATCGCCAGCCCCAAGAGCAACGGCTACCAGAGCCTGCATACCGCGGTGGTAGGCCCCGAGCGCAAAATGCTGGAGGTGCAGATTCGTACCTTCGACATGCACGAGGAAGCTGAACTGGGGGTGTGCGCCCACTGGCGGTACAAGGAAGGGGCCAAGAAGGGCAAGGGCGGTGTCAGCGATTACGAACAGCGCATTGCCTGGTTGCGGCAGGTGTTGGAATGGCACGAAGAGCTGGGCGAGGACAGCCCGGACACCATGGTGGACGAGCTGCGCCATGGGCTGGTGAGCGAGCGGGTGTATGTATTCACCCCGGATGGCCATGTGGTGGATCTGGAATCCGGCGCCACGCCAGTGGATTTTGCTTACCACATTCATACCGAAGTTGGGCACCGCTGCCGGGGTGCCAAGGTGAACGGCCAGATTGTGCCGCTCAACTACACACTCAATACCGGTGAGCAGGTCTCGATCCTGACCACCAAGGAAGGCGGCCCCAGCCGCGACTGGCTGACCCCGTCACTGGGGTATGTGGCTACGTCTTCCGCGCGGGCCCGTATCCAGCAGTGGTTCAAGCGTCAGGACCGCGATGTGCATATTGCCCAGGGCCGCGCCATGCTCGAGAAAGAGATGTCACGGCTGGCCCTCGACAAGGTCGACCTTGATACCCTGGCGCCGCACCTTAACCTGAAAGGCGGCGACGATGTGCTGGCCGCATTGGGGGCAGGGGACCTGCGCCCGGGGCATGTGGTCAATCAGGTGCAGTCCCTGCAGCCGGACAGCAACCAGCAGGAACTGGACTTTGTGCCCGCCAAACCCAAGGCGTCCCTGACCGGTGATGTCACCATTCAGGGCGTGGGGAATCTGATGACTCACATGGCCGGCTGTTGTCAGCCGGTGCCCGGTGAGCCGGTGATGGGCTTCATTACGCTGGGCCGTGGGGTCACCGTGCACCGGGCCGACTGCGAGAAGCTGCTGGCCATGCAGAGCGATGATCCCAACCGGGTCATCGAAGTGACCTGGGGCGAGGCAGACCGCATCACCTACCCGGTGGACATCTTCCTGCGCGCCTGGGACCGTCAAGGCTTGCTGCGCGACGTGATTGCCGTGTTGTCCAATGAAAAGGTCAACGTCACCGCCGTGCACACCCAGTCCCACCAGGACGACAATACCGCCACCATGCTCCTCACCCTGGAAATCGCCACCCTCGGCAACCTGGGCAAGGTACTGGCCAAAATGGACCAGCTGAAAGGGGTATTGGAGGTTCGGCGCTACAAAAAGTAGTGAACAGTTAACAGTGAATAGTTAACCGTTCGCGAGCTGGCGTTACCGGTATTTGAAGCACGCGGGCCGCGCTCAGGCCATGGGCGCGGCGTAAAGCCATGAAGAATGAACGGTGTGTGATCGCGCCGCTGTTCACTATTCACTGTCAACTGTTCACTGTTATGTCTGACTCCCCAATCACCCAGCTCCTCGCCATCATGGCCCGCCTGCGCGACCCGGAAACCGGCTGCCCGTGGGATATCAAGCAGGACTTTGATTCCATCGCCCCGTACACCATTGAAGAGGCCTTCGAAGTGGCCGAGGCCATTGCCCAGCGCGATTACCCGGAGTTGAAGGAAGAGTTGGGGGATCTGTTGCTGCAGGTGGTATTTCACTCCCAGATCGCGCGGGAGCAGGGGCTGTTTGACTTCACTGAGGTGGTGCAGGTGCTGTGCGACAAGATGGTTCGCCGGCATCCCCATGTGTTTGGCGAGTCAGACGCCGCCGACGAGCAGGCGGTCAAGGTCAACTGGGAACAGATCAAGCAGCAGGAGAGGGCGCGCAAGGGGAAAACCCACCAGAGTGCCCTCGACGGGGTCCCGGCAGGTTTGCCGGCCTTGCAGCGGGCCTCGAAAGTACAGAAGAAGGCCGCCAGAGTCGGCTTCGACTGGCCAGAGGCGGATCCTGTGCGTGAGCAGGTGAACCTGGAGCTGGCCGAGTTGGATGAGGCGTTGCACAACGGTCATCAGGCGGACATCGAGGATGAACTGGGCGATGTCATTTTTACCCTCGTCAATCTGTCGCGGCACCTGAAGATTGACCCGGAGCAGGCCCTTCGCAAGGCCACCGCCAAATTTGAGACGCGCTTTCGACAAATGGAACAGGACCAGCCTTCCCCCCTCGATACCCTCGACCCGGCGGCACTGGAAGCGGCCTGGCAGCAGGCCAAACGCCGCACTTGAGGGCCCGCCAGGGAGGGACGACGGTTTCTCCGTTCTTCTCTATAGGAAGCTGGCGTGCATAGCGATGCATTGCGGTGCCGGTGGGGTTGTGCTGGTTGGGCTTTCGCGGCGGAACCTCCGCGCCTGCAGTGGCTTCGATGACAGGGAAGGGGAAATCCTCCCGCGTGCGAAAGCCCGTTTCCTCATGCAAAACCCTGCCTAGCCCCGCAAAGTTCCCGGTGAAATAAAAACTTCACATAAGAGCAACTTTTCCGTCACTACCTCTCCCCATACTGCCCTCCCAAGCAGAAAGCGATGCTTAAAAACAGGGCATCAGCATTGGCTGGTCCCTGCTTATTACATATTGCCTGATTGAAGGAGTGTTGGAATGAAGAAGAATTTGCTTGCGATCGCTGTTGGGGCTGCCGTTGCCATGCCGGGCGTTGTACTGGCTGACGGTCCGACCGTTTACGGTAAAGTCAACGTATCCCTCGAGAACACTGAATTCGACGATGGTGTTAACCCGAGCGAAGATCAGTGGGAACTGAACAGCAACGCTTCCCGCCTGGGTGTTAAAGGTGATTTCGATCTGGACGTAGCTGGCCTGAAAGCCATCTACCAGGCTGAGTTCGAAATCAGCGTTGACGACGGTGACAAGAGCGGTCAAACCTTCACCCAGCGTAACATCTTTGGTGGTCTGAAAGGCGGCTTCGGTACTCTGATGGCGGGTAAGTTCGACACCCCCACCAAGAAAGCCCAGGGCAAGATCGACCAGTTCAACGATATCGGCGGTGATATCAAGAACGTACTGTCCGGTGAAAACCGTGCATCCAACATCATCCAGTACAGCACTCCGAAACTGGCTGACATGCTGACCCTGAACGCTGCCTTCATCCCTGCTGAGGGTGATGATCTGGACGGCGACGGCGAAGGCGAAACTGGCCTGGCTGACACCATCTCCGTGTCTCTGGTCGCTGAAAAAGACATGTTCTACGGTGCGGTTTCTCACGACGCCGACATGGAAGACGAGCTGGTATCTGACGAGACTGGCGGCAGCGCTACCATCGACATCACTCGCGCCGTGGTCGGTCTGAAGCCGGGCAACCTGGAACTGGGTTTCCTGTACCAGATGGCTGAAGAAACCGAAGCGGATGGCGAAGAAACCTCTGCCATCGTCAGCGCCGCGTTCAAGATTGATCGCGTCAAGCTGAAAGCCCAGTACGGCATGACCGACGGTGACGTATCTGACGAAGAAGTTACCCAGATCAGCCTGGGTGCGGACTACAAACTGGCCAAAGCCAGCAAAGTCTACGCTTACGGTACCCAGCTCGACTTCGATCTGGCTGACGAAGAAGAGACCATCTTCGGTATCGGTATGGAACACAAGTTCTAAAATAATAAGGCCGGGGTTCACCCCGGCCACGATTTCCTCGACGCAAGTGACAGCTGCCCGCCTTTTGGCGGGCTTTTTTTGTTCCGCAGACAGGGGCGATTCGTCCGAGCGACGAGAGCAACGGTGGTGGAATGGGCCAGGAGCTTGCCGATATGGCGATGCGACGTTCAAGGGGGGCGCGATCATGCTCCACCCCAATAGGCAATCACTCTGCCTTGCACGGGTGGCCGGCTTACATCAAGGGACTGTTTGCACCCACAGCATTTCTATCTAATGGCTGATTCCCCGGCCCGATCTGCCGCCCCATTCTTGGCGGATGGACAATACACACCATCGATCACGGCGTCCTGCCGGGTGCTATTCCCCGGCTGGCCAGCCATACCTGATCACGATGACGACCCGCCAGCACCATGCCTTTTTCCACGATCATGGCATCGCGAAACGAGCCTGCAGCGTCATGCATGAGATGGATTCGATGGGCGCAAGCCATACCTGGTGCTTTGTGATCATGCCAGATCATTGTCACTGGATGTTGACGCTCAAGGGGAATGCTTCGTTGTCGCAAACGGTGCGGATGTTCAAGGGCAAGAGCTCACGCCTGGCGGGGTTATCGCTGTGGCAGCGGGGGTTCCATGAGCGAGCCCTGCGTCGGGATGAAGACCTTCTGCCTACAGCACGCTATGTGATTGCCAACCCGTTGCGCACGGGCTTGGTCAGTCGGCTGGGGGATTACCCGTATTGGGATGCGGTCTGGTTGTAGCTTCGGGAATCGCCGTGCAGGCATGGCGATAAGCTGCGGGATCAAGATTGCCAGCCATAAAAAACGCCGCACAAGGCGGCGTTTTTTAAACCGGGGCAGGGTTACTTCAGCTCTTTCGAACTCAACCCCAGTACCCGACGGGCGATGACCAGTTGCTGGATTTGCTGGGTGCCTTCGAAGATGTCCAGAATCTTCGAATCGCGGGCCCATTTCTCCAGCAGTTCGTCTTCGGTGTAGCCCAGGCTGCCTGCCAGTTCCACACACCGCAGGGTGATGGCATTACCTACCCGGCCGGCCTTGGCTTTGGAGATCGAGGCTTCCAGGGTGTTGGCCTTCTTGTTGTCGGCCATCCAGGCGGCTTTCACAGCCAGCCAGTAGGCGGCTTCCCACTCCGCTTCCATCTTGTAGATTTCCGCCTCGATGGCCGAGCAGTTGTCTACCGGTTTGCTGAAATCGTACTGCATGTGATCTTTCAGCAGTTCCTTGATGCGCTCCAGAGAGGCCTTGGCGCAACCAATCGCCATGGCCGCGACCAGCGGGCGGGTGTTGTCGAAGGTTTCCATTACCCCGGCAAACCCTTTCTTGGTATCGATTTCCGGGCTGCCGAGGAGGTTCTCTGCCGGCACCCGGCAGTCGATAAAGTTGATCGCGGCGGTATCTGAGGCGCGGATGCCCAGTTTCTTTTCCAGCCGTGCCAGTTCCATGCCGGGTGTGCCCCAGTCCACCACGAAGGACTTGATAGCGGCACGACCCAGCTTAGGATCCAGGCTGGCCCATACCACCACGCAATCTGCGCGTTGACCGGAGGTGACGTAAATCTTTTCCCCATTGAGAACGTAGTGATCACCATCCTTTTTGGCGGTGGTGCGGATGGCTGCAGAGTCAGAACCACAGCTGGGCTCGGTAATGGCCATGGCGGCCCACTTGCCCTTGAACCGTTCGAGTTGTTCGTCATTGGCCACGGCGGCAATGGCCGCGTTACCCAGGCCCTGGCGGGGCATGGCGAGCAGGAAGCCGGTATCGCCGTAGCACATTTCCATGGCGCCCAGGCAGACGCCCATATTGGAACCATTCTTGACGCTGCCGTCGTCCTGAACCTTGCCGCTACCGGTAGTGGCGGCACCGGCTGAATTGGCCGGGTCACCCTCGTTGAAGCCATCCAGCACCGATGCCAGCATGTCCAGCTCTTTCGGGTACTCGTGCTCGCCACGGTCGTACTTGCGGGACAGCGGGCGGAGGGTGCTTTGCGCCACCTGATAGGCGTTGTTGATCAGGGGTTTGAACTTCTTGGGAATCTCGATATTCATGTGATGAACCCTCCTTACAGGTGCAGGCCGCCAAAGGCGACACCGATGGCACGCAGATCCCGATACCAGCGTTCAACCGGGTACTCATGGGTAAAGCCATGGCCTCCGAGCAGCTGTACGCCGTCGGTGCCGATCTTCATGGCCTTGTCCTTTACCAGGGTGCGCGCCAGGTGGGCTTCCCGCTGGAACGACTTACCCTGTTCCGCGCGGCAAACGGCGCGGTAGGTCAGCATGCGCATGGCATCCAGTTCGATGGCCATGTCGGCGATCATAAAGGCTACGGCCTGGCGGTGGCTGATGGGCTCACCGAACGCTGTGCGCTCATTACAGTAGGGCCCAACATAGTCCAGCACTGACTGGCAGGTACCAATGGCCAGCGAACACCAGGCAAGGGTGCCCAGGTCTACAAAGGCGCGATAATCAAAATCGCCATTGCCCAGACGGTTTTCCGCCGCCACCCGGACGTTATCCAGTGTCAGTGGACGTTGGGCACTGGCGCGAATACCCATGGCGGGGTCGTCGCCCACGGTAAGGCCTTCGCTGCCACCCTCGATGATGAACACGGCGGGGCCGTCTTCGGCCTGGGCCGCGACTAGAAACAGTTCGGCTTCAGCAGCAAGCGGAACCAGGGATTTCTCTCCGTTGAGCACGTAGCTGTCGCCGTCCTTGCGGGCGCGGGTCTGCAGCGCCATGGGGTCGAACAGTGGGCGCGGTTCGCACACGGCGATGGTGGCCTTGGGCGGGTTTTCTTCCGCGAAGGTGCTCAGGTATTTGTCCTGTTGCAGGGCGCTTCCCCATTGGGTCAGGGCATTGGCGACGCTCATTGGAGCCAGAATGGCGACGGCCTGCCCCATGTCCCCGTGGGCCAGATCTTCGGCGATCAGCATGGAGGTGACAGTGGAGCGCTCACTGGCGGCCCCCCCCAGAGATTCCGGCACGGCAAAGAAATTCAGCCCCAGTTCCTGGGCCTGGGCCAGCACTTCATCACTGGTTTTCTGGGCCGCATCGGCCTGTTCCGCTTGCTCGCGCAGCACGTCGGAGGCAAAGCCCTGAACGCTGTCGCGGATCATCTGCTGCTCGTCGGTGATACCGAGGTCAAACAGGTCTTTGGTGTGGCCGGGGGCGTTCAGGCGCTCCGGCTTGCTGCCGGGCTTGCTGGACTTGAAGGTACGAGCGGTGGTGGTGATTACCTGAAAGCCGCCTTTGGTAAGCGTGTATGCCAGGCGCTCGACACTCTTGCGCATGCCCAGCTTGTCCAGTACGTCGGAACTGGCCAGACGGTTAAGCGCGGTGAGCGCGTAACCTACTGCATCTTTTGCCATGAGAAGTAGCCTCGTTGTTTTTTTCGATTGCATTCGATTATGAAGCGGGTGGGTGCAGTCACATTGACCAATGTGACCAATCAGTCTGGCCAGCAGGCAACCGGGGTGGCGCTGTGGGCCTAGCCATGGGCAAGGGGAAAGGGTATGGCGGTGCGTTTTGTCAGGAGATGTGTTGGGTGTGGACGACGCCCGGACGCTATCCGCCCCGGCGCGAGTTATCCCCCTGCGCTTTGTGGGAGCGATCGTTCGACCGCGATTGCTCTTGCTCTTCAATCGCGGTGGAACCACCGCTCCCACAAGGAGGGGAGGGTGGTGCTTACTTCGGTTACAGGTTCATGTAGCGGTTCATGTCCAGCACGGCCGCCTGGGTGGGCTCATTGGCTTCCATATAGCGGGTGAGGGCGTGGAAGTACTCCCAGAACCTGGGGTGGGTGCGGCGCACGCCGAAACGGGTGACCAGATCGGTGAAGTCATCTCCGTCCTCCACGGCATTCATCTGTTTGACGAAATCGTCGACGTCTTCAGTGCGCAGGTTGAACATGAAATTGGGGTAGCTGGTCAGTACACCCGGGTAGAGCGTGATGGTGTCCAGCTCGGGCTGGTAACGCATGTCTTCATTCATCATGAAGGCCACATTGCTGTGGGCGCGGTTGCGGAACAGGGTATACACCTCTTGTGCCCCGTCGTGGTGCTCGACCCGCACCATGGTCACTTCCGGCAGGTAGTCGATGGCTTTCAGGTTGGCGGCGCGGCGTGAGGCCAGCTGACTGAGTGCAGAATCTGCGTCCTGTTTCCAGGCGGCAACATCAGGCCGTTGGCAGTGTTCGCTGTCACAGCGGTTGATCGGGTCCGGGCGGGCGTTGATGTGCTGGAAGCGTTTGACCAGTTCATCATTGAATTCGTTGACCGGGGTGCTGGTCTTGAACTCGATACCCGTCGGGTTCTGGGTGTCGATAGAGGCATAGCTGATTTTCATGCGTAGCTTGCCACCATCCTGATACCAGTTATCGATCACGGGTTGGCGGGTTTCTTTCGGGAAATAGCGCAGTATGTTCTGTTCCGCACCGTTGCGGATCAGATCGAAGTACAGACGGGTTTGTGCCTGATGGGACACTGAGCCAAAGACATTGAAGTTCACCACCAGCTGGTAATAAGTGCGCTCGAACAGCGGGTAGTCCATCACCCAGGTAGTCAGCGGATAATCGCCCACCAATCCCTTGCGCACGGAGGCATTGTCGTGGTTACGGAGGATGGTCAGCAGCGCATTGGTGTTATGGCCATCGCCATCCCAGATACTTTCCCAGGTGGGCCCGCCCGGCTCATATTCGCCGTAGCCTTCCTTGCGCAGTCTCAGGTAGTCGTTGCGTTTGCCGCGGTATTTGAGCCACTTCGGACCCAGGGCCAGCAGGTCATCGTTCTGCCCTGGCAGGCCAAGCAGCCCGCTTACCCTGGCCCGGTATTCCGCGTTGGTGACATACAGATCGTGATCGGGGTCCTGGAATACCGCCCAGAACTGATCGCGAATCACATCGGTGGCGACTTGCCCACGGCATACGGGACCGCGGATAAAGGTGCGCACGAAGTATTCGGCGTTATCCAGCATGAATTGATATCGCGCACGTGCAGGGATGGCATCAAAGGTAATAAAAGGGTTGGCACGGTTTTCGTAGCTATAGCCGGGCAGTGTGTCGACACTCCAGTCGTCGCCCAGGAACAACTGCCGGGTACGGGCAAGTTTTTCCGGGTTCAGAGCGAAGGTGATGTGGGTCTTGTGGACCAGGGTCCCTTTCACCGGGGTCAGACGATACCAAAATTTTTCCGGCGGCAGGTCGTTGGGACGTACTGTGCCGATGGGCTGAACCGGCTCGCCAGGAGGGGTGCTGGAGCGGTAGACCCGGAAAAAGTGCTCCGGTCGGGTGGGGCTGTCTTCTTCACCAAAATACAGATGGGCAAGATACAGGTGCTCGTAGAGCCAGCGGGCAACCAGTTGGTGACGTTTGTCTTTCTGGTTTAACAGGGTTTCCCAGCTCTCAATTTGCTGCGTTTCATGGGCACTCAGAGTGAGGGTTTGAGGCTCCATGGGCGCCCCCTGGTGCATCCAGTCTTTCAGAGTATTGAATTCATCGTCGGTAAGGCCGGTTACCGCCAGGGGCATGCCTTCCATAGGCCGGTCGTCGGCATAGTCATCAAAGTCATCCGGGTTCGGGCAGGTGTTTTCCCGGGCCAGGCCGAGCTGGATATCGTCGGGGAGTTTGTGATTGGCCTTGAATTCGTGTTGTTGGCCGAGTTCCAGCATTTTGTAGAGCAGGGAGCCTTTCATTCCCCAGGCGCTATCCACGACTGAGTAGAACCCCTTGTCACGCCATTCAACGGTACTTTGCGCATCAATAAAAAGACGCGTCGGGTCTACACTTTCGGTGCGTCCGCCGTTGTACACCGGCTGCTTGCTGGCGCCTCGATCCAGGCCTTCCATGGTTTCAAGCTTCAGCTGGCAGGGCGCATCGTAGCAGCCATGGCAAGCGAGGCATTTGTTATCAAAAATGGGTTTGATGTCTTGCTGGTAACTGACGCTGCCGTTGGCAGCGAAGGACAGAGCAGGGGTAAAGAGCAAGCCGGTTAGGAAAGTAAAGAACAGCCGTGTCGATCGCATCGCGGTGGGTCTCCCTGGGCATTTGTTCCAGTCTAGCCGGGCCGTTATGCGGTTGCTATGTATCGATGCTAAAGAGGGTAAAAGGTGACCCGCATTGTCTGGGACAAGAGGAAAATGTCTGCTGCCAACCTGCCCGAACCGCGGCGGCAACGCACAGCTCGGGATTAAAACATCGGTAACATCACGGCGGCCCAGCCGACCAACATTGCCAGCACGGCGCCTGCCGTGAGCTGATTGCGCAGCTTTTGATACCAGTCGGGGAGTTCATCGCTGAACAACATTTGCTCGGTTCCCCAAACAAAGGTGAGCCCTGCACATAGCATGGGGAGTCCCATTTCCTTGGGTAACACCAATCCCGCCCAACCAAGAAACGCTACCAACACCCCGAATAGTTGAGTCGGGAACTGGTTGCTGCTGCTGAACTGGCCCAGCACACGCCCCCAGTGAATGGCACCCGCAAATGTCAGGGAAATAGCCGCATAGGCCACCAGGGCCGTCAACGACATATCCCTCCATGCGGGTATCCAGGCCAACATGGCGAGGAGGTACATGGGGCCAAGGCTCACCAAGGTGAGAGTGCGAGTGCGGCGAATGTTGTCAGCGCGGGTATCAGCCACGGTCGTTCCTTTAAAATTGTCCACTTCTGATTATCCCCGGTCTGGGTGAAGGTTAGGGCAAGACCTTTCGTTCGCTTCCGACAGGGCAGGCCATTCCGGCAGTGGTCTTGAGCGGGCCACTACGGCCTCGCTGAGGCACTGGCGCCAGGTCGGGTGGGGAGCGCGTGGTTACCGGGGATAACCGTCCCAGGGTGAGGCGGTCAGGTGTTTGGGGAGGTAGAGGGGGTGGGCCGGATCGCCGGAGCGGTTGATGCGGATGGCATGCAGATTCTCCAGCTGCCGCGCCACGCTGTGCGCTCTGTCCATGTGGTGGCCCAGGTTGCCCCACGCGGCAACGACGAGATCAGCGTCCCGAGCCAGTTTTCGCAGCCATCGGTCATTTTGCGGTCCCACTGGCTCCGGGGCGGCAAACAGGTCGTTGGGGTAGGTGGCGCGGTAGGCAAACAGGTTGGCCACGCACAGGCCGGCATAGCCCCAATCGCGTGCAAAGCCCATGCAGCGGCGGATCGTAGGGTCATCCTGGCGGTGGTCGGCTGTCGAAGGGTTGAGGCCGATCAGCAGCATGAAATCATCGCCTTCGCCCCACTGACGCCACAAGGCATAACGGTATTGGCGGCACCGGGAAAAATTGGCTCGGCGTTGCAGGTTGGCGTCGTGATGGGTCATGGCCGGGTATTGTAGGGATTTGGCATAGTCGTGCCACTGTCTCCCGAGGAGTATCCCATGGAATTCAAGGACGTCATGGCCCAGCGTCACAGCGTGCGAGCCTTTACCGATCAACCGGTCAGTGACGAATTGCTGAATGAACTGCTGGCCACGGCCACGTCGTCTCCCAGCTGGTCCAACACCCAGCCGTATCAGATTGCGGTTGCCAAAGGCGCGGTGCTGGAAGACTTGCGTGAACGGTTGCCGCCCATGTTTGATGACCTGGTGAGTCTGGCGCGGGGCTCGAAGTTCAAGCAGCTCAAAGCCATGGTGACCAAGGATGGCGTGCCAGACGGGGATTTCCGCCCGATCACCGATTACCCCAAGGATCTGCAGCCACGCCGCAATGCCACCGGGCAGCAACTGTATGAACTGATCGGCATTGAGCGCGGCGACAAGATGGGCCGTCACCTGCAGATGCGGGAAAACTTTCGCTTCTTCAATGCGCCGGTCGCGCTGTTCATCTTTGTTCACGAGGGGCTGGACGTCTACAGCCCGCTAGACGCAGGGATCTTCCTGCAAAGCTTGATGCTGGCGGCTACCGATGCAGGCCTGGGCACCTGTGCCCAGGGCGCGCTGGCGATCTGGCGGTCACCGCTGGAAAAACATTTCAGCATCCCGGAAAACTACAAGCTGCTGTGCGGCTTATCGCTGGGCTACGAAGCGGATGAGACCATCAACCGTTTCAAACCCCAGCGCCAGCCTTTGCAGGCGCTGCTAGTCCCGGAACGGTAGTCAGCCCTCTGGCAGAGGTGGGGGGAGCGCTATTCCCGCTGCATGAGCGGAACGCCGTCATGGCATCCCCCTTGCAACTCTGTTATCAAAAGGGGCACGGTTTTCCCAGCTATCGCCAGGAACGAGGTCACGGATGAAACAGACGCACTACCACACCTGCAACCTTTGCGAAGCCATGTGCGGTATCGAAATCGATCACATGGGCGATGAAATTCTGGCGATTCGCGGTGACAGCGCCGACCCCCTGAGCCGTGGCCATATCTGCCCCAAAGGGGTGGCCCTGCAGGATCTGCACAACGACCCGGACCGCCTGCGTCACCCGGTCAAACGCACCAAGGACGGATGGGTGCCGATCAGCTGGGATGAAGCGCTGGACGAAACCGCCCGTCGCCTGCACGACATTCAGGCACGCCATGGCAAGAACAGTGTGGGCATGTACCTAGGGAACCCCACTGCCCATAATCACGGTGCCTTATTCACCCTGTTGCCGCTGATTAACGCCCTCGGCACCCGCCAGCGTTACAGCGCCACCTCTGCCGACCAGCTGCCCCACCAGCTTGCCACCTGGCAGCTGTTCGGGCACCAGGCCCTGTTTCCCATTCCGGATATCGACCGTACCGACTACTTCATGGTGATTGGCGGCAATCCCATGGCCTCCAATGGCTCCATTATGACCGTGCCGGACATTCGCGGGCGCTTGAAGTCCCTGCAGGAGCGGGGCGGTAAGCTGGTGGTGGTGGACCCCCGCCGTACCGAGACCGCGCGTCTTGCCGATGAGCATGACTTCATTCGACCGGGCTCGGATGTCTATCTGTTGCTGGCGCTGTTGCAGGTCATGTTCGAAGAGCTGCTGGTCGCGCCGGGGCGGCTCACCGATTTTCTCGACGGGCAGGGGACGCTGGCGCGGCTGGTAGAGAACTGGACCCCCGAAAAAGTGGCAGAGGCCACCGGCATGACGGCCGACCGGATTCGCAAACTGGCCCGGGATATCGCCACGGCCCCCCGGGCTGCGATCTACTCCCGTGTCGGGCTGACTACCAGTGCCCACAGCACGCTCAGTGCCTGGCTGGTGTATGTCATCAATATTGTGACCGGCAATCTGGATCGTGAGGGTGGGGTGATGTTCACCAAACCCGCTTTCGATATTGTGGCCTTCGGTGCCCTTGGCGGTGAAACCGGGAGCTTTGACCGCTACCGCAGCCGTGTACACGGTTACCCGGAATTTGGCGGCGAGTTTCCCGTGACCACCCTGGCCGATGAAATGCTCAGCCCGGGTACCGGGCAGATCAAGGCGTTCATCAGCCATGCCGGCAACCCGGTACTGTCTTGCCCGGACGGCAACAAGATGGACAAGGCCCTGTCCGGGTTGGAGTTCATGGTCAGCATCGATCTGTACATCAACGAAACCACCCGCCATGCGGACATCATCTTGCCGCCCACGGGGCAGCTGGAGCATGCCCAGTTCGACCCGATTTTCCAGGCTGTGGCGGTCCGCAATGTGGTCAAATTCAGCGAGCCGCTGGTGGAAAAACCGGAAGGCAGCCTGCACGACTGGGAAATCCTGTTGGGCCTGGCTACCCGGCTTGGCCGTCTCAAGGCAGAAACACGCCGGGAACGCTTCCAGGTGGAGGCCACCGATCGTTTCATGCGCAAGCTCACCGACAGGGGCATCGTCGACCTGGGGTTGCGCCTGGGGCCCTATGGCACTGGCGGACGCAGCATGGCCATTCTGAAGCGGGCTGGGCTGCGTAGCCTGCCGAAACTGGCCTGGAAAGTCCTGCGTGGCAAGCACAAGGGGCTGACCCTGAAAAAAGTACTCGCCCAGCCCCATGGTATTGATCTGGGGCCACTTCAACGCGCCCTGCCTGGGCGGCTCTACACGCGCAGCCAGCGCATTAATCTGGTCCCGCCGTTGTATTTCCGTGCTCTCCAGGGGCTGCCGGTTCCCAAACCCCCGAAAGCGGACGAGATGCTGATGATCGGCCGCCGCCATGTCCGCAGCAACAACTCCTGGCTGCACAACAGTCAGCGGCTGGTGAAAGGCAAAAGCCGCTGCAATATCCTGATTCACCCTCAGGATGCCGAACGACTGGGGGTGGCAGACGGCGACGACCTGACCCTGCGCAGCGAGGTCGGCAGCATTACCCTGCCTGCCTGGGTGAGCGACGACATCATGCCCGGTGTGATCAGTATTCCGCATGGCTGGGGGCATGATCGCAAAGGGGTGCAAATGGATGTGGCCCGCCGGGCCGGAGGCGCCAGTATCAACGATGTGGTCGGCACGACCCGCGTCGAGGCGGTTACTGCTATGGCTCAGCTGAATGGAATCCCTGTTCAGGTCGAAGCCGCCAGCGCTGCCGTCCCTGAAAAAGCGGCAGGATAGCGATCGCGACTTCCCGCTGATGCCATGTAATGGCGTTCAATGACGGGGTCGTGTCTTCACCTCGCCTTGCCAGCACATGTCGCACTCTTGAGCCAACACTGGAGTTTTGTAATGCGTTGGATACTCATCATTGCGAGTCTGTTTATGCTGCAAGCCTGCCAATCTGTCCCTGAAGATCCGGTGCAAGCCGCGTCTCCCTTTGATCTCGACCGGTTTATGGGCGACTGGTACGTCATCGCCAACATTCCCACCTTGCCCGAAAAAGGGGCCTACAATGCCATGGAAAGCTACCAGCGCGTGGGCCCCAACAAAGTGGCCACCGTGTTTACGTTCAACAAGAACGGCTTCGACGGTGAGTTCAAGCGCATGACGCCTACCGGCTTTGTCAGCCCGGACAACCCTGCGATCTGGGGGATGCGGTTCATCTGGCCCTTCAAGGCCGATTTTCGGGTGCTGTACGTGGACGAGCAATACCACTACACCGTTATCGGTCGCCAGAAGCGGGACTACCTGTGGATCATGGCGCGCCAGCCACACATCAGCGATGACAAGCTGGAGGCGTTGAAAGCTGTGGCGGTGCAGCAGGGCTACAGTCTGAAAGAATTGAACCTGGTCCCCCAGCAGCCGCTGGACGCGCGCTGACTTCCGCCCTACTGCGAGCAAACCGTCTCCCCCGGGACCCTTGCGCAAGAGCGGGATCCTGCGGAGTGGGGCGGGGCCGCACCAAGTCTGTTTTGTCTTTCTGACTCCCTCTCTTTGCCATCCCCCGTCAGCGATGTCCTCTGGCTTTTTACATGTCTGTCTCCTTTTTGAGCAATTCCTCGCCTGTTAGGGCAATTTTGTTACCCAATCGGTTGCAAATCGTTCGCATTACAGTAAACAAACTGTAAAATGCCGCGAATTGTCATATAGATGACAAAAAAATCCGCGCATAATGCGCCCCTTGTCATGCCACAGTCAGGATAGGACGTCCGTGTGAGAGTGCCCCGCCGTGTAAGTTACTGGATAGCCAGCATATTGCTCTCTGGCGTTTCATCCGCCTATGGCGCCACTCCATGGGTTCCTGTTGGTGACTTGGCCGCACGCCATCACATTGAAGCATTGCAGACGCTAGGTTGCCTTAAAGCGCCAACGTTGAGTTGGCCAATGACCTGGGCTGCGGTGCAGCGAGCGCTCCAGCTGAGCCGTCAACAGTTGTCTGATGCCGAGATTCAGGCCTGCGAGGCCAGTTACCACTACCAATATCTGCAGGCCGGAGAACAACGCGCCCGGAGTATGTCCCGTGGTGTCTCTCTCACGCTGGGGGGCGCCAACCAGGAGCCGCTGTTTACCGCGTTTGCCACCCAGCCTGAAGAGACTTTCACGGGCCAGGCGGCGCTGTATGCGACAGGTCAGCATTGGTCCGGTCGACTGGCTGTCAGCTATGCCGATGGTGATCGTGACGATCAGAACCTGCGCTTCGATGACTCTTATATCGCTGGTGTAATGGGCAACTGGCAACTGGGGGCTGGTGCCATTGACCGGTGGTGGGGACCTGGCTGGCAAAGTTCTCTTGCCCTTTCCAATAATGCTCGTCCTGTGCCAGGGGTCTGGCTTTCGCGCCACATGCTGACCGCCCCGGAAAGCCGGTGGCTCAGTTGGGTGGGGCCTTGGGATTTGCAGTTGATTGCCGGCCAGCTGGAACATGACCGTGCTGTTCCTGATGCCAAAGTGCTGGGTGCGCGTTTCGTATTTCAGCCGCTGGATTCACTGCAGATTGGACTGTCGCGCTTGGCGCAATGGGGGGGAGAAGGGCGACCGCAGGATTTGGGGGCCTTTTGGGATGCGTTTATCGGCAAAGATAATGGCGAAAGCAGCGGCTTTGATGACGATGATGATCCCAGCAACCAGATTGCCGGGTTCGATTTTCGAGTATCGGTGACTCCCTGGGGCGTTCCCGTCGGACTGTATGGCCAGTTCATGGGGGAAGATGAAGCAGGGGGGTTGCCGTCCAAGCTCTCTTCGCTGGCGGGCTTCGATCTTCTGTCCACAATTGGAAAAGGATCGCAGCGCTGGTTCCTGGAAGCCACCGAAACCGTGGCAGGAAGTTGGTTCAGTGACCGCCGTTTCAACACAATGTACGAGCATAGTACCTATAAAAGCGGCTTCCGGAACCATGGCCGGAACATGGCCAGTACCTGGGAAGGAGATGCCCGAGCGGTAACGCTTGGCATACAACAATATTTTCGCAGCAATGTTACCGTCGCCCTGCATTTGACCCAGGCCACCCTCAACCAGGAGGGGGTGATTCGTGCTGAGGTACCAGAGGATGGCAGTCAAATCCTGCAATCTCTCGAAGAGCAGGATGTGACAGTGGCAGAATTTCGAATCGGCCACCCCTTGTTGGGCGGTAACCTGAACTGGCTGTTTTCCGTAAGCGATGACCCCATTGTGACTCCTTTTGAAGAGCGCGAACGCTGGACTGCAGGAGCGCAATGGACCCGGTATTTCGCCTGGTAATTGATGGATATCATGAAGGCTTCAATGAACGCATTGGTTAAAATTTTTCTGGCATTAGGCGTCGCTTTCATCGCGGGCTGTACTGTGGTGCCCGGCGCTTACCACTCGCCGACCCCGGGCTGGTTTCTGGACGAAGACGAAATTGCGGAAGGCGAGCCGCTTCCGGATGTGGTGAAAGTTCATGCTATCGGCACGGCCATTCTCAAGCGGGAGCGTATACATCCGGTCGACAAAGGCGTGCCGGATGAAATTAACCTTTCTGACGATCAGTACGATTATCAGGTTGGCCCCGGTGATGTGCTGCAGATCACTGTCTGGGACCACCCGGAGCTGACCATCCCTGCAGGCTCTCTGCGTAGCTCGGAAGAATCCGGTAACTGGGTCCACAACGACGGCACCATCTTTTACCCCTATGTGGGCATCATCAACGTGGAAGGTCTCAAAGTCACTGAGATCCGTGACATGATCACGGATCGCCTGTCCCGTTATATCGAAAAGCCCCAGGTGGATGTTTCCGTAGCGGCGTTCCGGCACAAGCGGATCTATGTCACTGGAGAAGTCGATGAGCCGGGCTTGTATCCGGTCACCAATGTGCCTACCCGACTGATCGATGCTATCGGCGAGGCTGGTGGACTGACGCAATCGGCAGACTGGAGCAGCGTGGTACTGACCCGCAACGGCAAGGATTATCGACTATCGCTACGCGATATCTATCAATACGGCAATACAAGCCAGAACATACTGTTACAGCCCAACGACGTGATCAATGTCAACCCGGTTACCGATGCCAAAGTGTTTGTGTTGGGGGAAGTAGGCAAGGCATCAAGCCTGCAAATGGGGCGCAATGGACTGACTCTGGCAGAAGCCTTGGCAGAAAATGGTGGTTTGGATCAACGCCAGTCTGATGCCTCGGGGGTCTTCGTTTTCCGTAAGGCCCAACCCGATGCTGAGCACGGTATCGACATTTATCAGCTAAATGCCAAGGATGCTGCGGCTCTGGTATTGGCTGACAGTTTTCGCCTTCAAGAACGTGACATTGTTTATGTGACAGCAGCACCCCTGGCAAAGTGGAATCGGGTGCTTAGCCTGATCCTGCCGTCAGTAAGTGCTCTTTTCCTTGGTGCTCGAACAGAAGAATCTTTGGCGGATTAACAATGTTTCAACGAATTCTCGTGGTCTGTGATGGAAATATCTGCCGAAGTCCCACTGTAGCGGCCATGCTCAAAGGGCTGAAGCCGGATTTGACAATCTCTTCGGCCGGTTTAATCGGTCTGGAAGGACAAGGCATGGAACCCACCGCCCGAGATGTGGCTGAGCAACACGGTCTGGAATGTGGCCCCCATATTGCACGCAAACTCACCAGCGAAATGTGTCGCGACAGCGATCTGATACTGGTGATGGAAAGCCGCCAGAAAGACAGGCTCAGCCAGAGATTTCCCGAGGCCAGTGGCAAAGCCTTCCTGCTCACTAACTGGAATGGCAAGCACGATATACCCGACCCTTACAAGCGCGGAAGAGACGCGTTTGAAATAATCTACCCCATGATGGAAGAAGCCACACAGGCGTGGGCGGCAAAGCTGTAACAGTGTAGCGACCAGTGCAAGCTGCAACGAATTTGTAGGCAATAAAGGCTGCATGGCGATCGGGTAAGCGCCTCCTGAACCTGGGCCCCCGGTTATCGTGATTAGCCGAAAACAGGCTCTCTCTGGCAGAAGAAAACGGATTAAACCTGAATGGCAGATAACAGCACCATGACACGAAGGCTTCCGGCCAATACCGGTGACGATGACATTGATTTTCGCTATTTGTTTGGCATCCTGCTGGACAAAAAATGGCTGATTATCATCACGGCACTTTTAGCGCTGGGTTTGGGCGTACTGTATGGGATGCTGGCCACGCCGATATACAAAGGGGACACCCTGCTGCAACTGGAAAAGAAGAGTAGTGGAGTTCCTGGTCTCTCTGAGCTTAACCAGATTTTTTCTGAGGAAGCCTCTGCAGCCGCGGAAATCGAAATTCTGCGCTCTCGCATGGTGCTGGGGGAGGTCATTGAGCAACTGAAAATGAACATCCTGGTATTCCCGGATCGCCCTGCCTATGTGGGTCGTTTCATGGCTCCTGATCCCGCGCCCGCGTTTGCTCCCAAACCCCTGTTCGCCGGCTACAGAGACAGTGAGACCTTTGTCACGGTTAGCCGCTTTATGGTGCCGGAACGTTTGCAAGGTCGCGCCTTCACTCTGCGAGAAGAAAACGGCCTGCCAGCCTTGTATATGGGTACCGATCGTGTTGCCTCCGGTCCGGCCGGAGAGCTGCTTCAGAGTGAAGATGGCAGTATTCAGCTGTTGCTTGGCGAGTGGGAGTTCGGTGACGAGCCGCTCACTCTGATCAAGCTGACAGACGTTGCCGCCGTGAACGGTCTGCGCGGTGCTCTGGCCATTCGCGAAGTGGGCAAGACAGGCATGCTGAGTCTGACCATGACCGGACCAAACAAGGAACGCATCAAGGTCACACTGGATGCCATTAGCGAGGCATATCTGCTTCAGAACGTAGCGCGGCGTTCTGCCGAAGCGGAAAATAGTCTTGAGTTCCTGGGGGATCAATTGCCCAAGATCAAAGACAAACTGACCGAATTCGAAGAAAAGCTGAACGCCTACCGTTTGCAAAGTGAATCCGTGGATTTGAGCATGGAAACCCAGTCTGTGCTCCAGCAAAGTGTGGATATTGAAGCCAAGATCAACGATCTGAAGGCGAAAGAAGGTGAGTTGGCCACACGGTTTACCAGGGAGCATCCCGCCTATCAGAGCCTGCTACGGCAAAAAGCCTCGCTGACTGAACAGAAGCGTTCACTTGATAATCAAATCAAGGCTCTGCCAGAAACGCAGCAAGAGATCCTGCGTCTTATGCGGGATGTCGAAGTGACACAGCAAATCTATATCGGGCTGCTCAACAAGACACAGGAATTACGCATCCTCAAGGCAGGTACCGTGGGGAGCGTTCGTATTATCGACAAGGCACTGGTACAGCCCAATGCCATTAAGCCCCAAAAAGGTATCATCGCGGTGATGTCTGCGTTACTTGGCGCGATTGGTTCTGCCGGGCTGGTCCTGGTGCTGGCGCTCCTGAAGAAAGGCATTGAGTCGCCGGATAAACTTGAGGAGCAGGGAGTTTCGGTTTACGCCACCATTCCCTTGTCGGAAAAACAGGTCAAGACGAATCGTTTAACAGATCTGAAAAAACGCCGTTCACGCAAGGTGAACGCTGCGGGAGTTCCGATCCCCTTGCTGGCTCAGGATGACCCCACAGATCTGGCGATTGAAGCGTTACGAAGCCTGCGTACCAGTCTGCACTTCGCCATGATGGATGCGGATAACAAGATTCTCATGATTACAGGCCCGAGCCCGTCAGTGGGCAAGTCCTTCGTGTCGGCCAATTTGGGCGCGGTGCTGGCCCAGACTGGACAGCGGGTATTAGTCATTGATGCCGATATGCGTAAAGGCCACCTTCACCGCTATCTTCAGTCAAATAACAACCTGGGTTTGTCAGCGTATCTTTCTGGTCAGTGCACGAAAGAAGACATCATTCAGTCATCAGGTATCGATAAACTGGACTTTATTTCTCGTGGCAAGGCCCCGCCGAACCCTTCGGAGTTGCTGATGCATGAGCGTTTCCAATCCCTGATGCACTCGCTCAGTGACGACTATGACCTGATTCTGGTGGATACTCCGCCCATTCTGGCTGTTACGGATGCGGCAATTGTCGGGCAGCTGGCCGGCAGCAGCTTGTTGGTCACGCGGTTCGGTGTGAATTCGGTAAAGGAAGTGGATGCAGCACTCACTCGCTTTGCGCAAAACAATGTGGAAATCAAAGGAGCCATCCTCAACTGTATGGAGCGACGCGCCAGCAATGAATATGGTTACTACGCGTATGAGTACGGCAAAAGCAACGATTAACGCAAGGCTGCTGTGAGCGATGAGCTGCAAGGTTCAAGCCACAAGTAAAGGCAGCAGCGGCAGCGCCAGAACGAAGCGAAAGACGAAATGCAGGAGTGCCGCTTGAGCGAACCGCCACAGGCTGAGCACGAGGGCACAGGGCTGCTGGCAGCAGGGGTAAAGACAATCCCTTCGTCGCTCATACCTTGATGAGCGCAAGAGCGAGACTCCTGCAGAAAGGTTAAGGCTCAAAAAGCCAACACAAACAGATTATACAAACCGGCACATCACCGGACAGGAAGACCAAATGGATCTGGCAAACATCAAACTGGCCATCATCGGCCTGGGTTACGTGGGATTACCCCTCGCCGTGGAATTCGGCAAGCACCGCCCTGTGGTTGGCTTCGACATTAACCAGCCCCGCATCGATGCCCTGAACGCAGGCCACGATGCCACCCTGGAAGTGGACGACGTGGAACTGGCCAGCGCCACACAGCTTTCGTTCAGTGCAGATGCTGCCGCCCTGAACGACTGTAACGTCTACATCGTCACTGTGCCCACCCCCATTGATGAACACAAGCGCCCAGACCTCACGCCCCTGATCAAGGCTTCCGAAACGATCGGCAAGACCCTGAAACAGGGCGACATCGTCATTTACGAATCCACCGTCTACCCCGGTGCCACCGAAGAAGACTGCGTACCTGTACTGGAAAAAGTCTCCGGCCTCACCTTCAACAAGGACTTTTTCGCAGGCTATAGCCCGGAGCGCATCAATCCGGGCGACAAGGAGCACCGCGTCACCACCATTACCAAGGTGACCTCCGGCTCCACCCCGGAAATCGCTGAAACCGTAGACAGCCTCTATCGCTCCATTATTACTGCAGGGACTCACAAGGCCTCCAGTATTCGTGTAGCGGAAGCCGCCAAAGTAATCGAGAATACCCAGCGCGACCTGAACATCGCCCTGATCAATGAGCTCTCGATGATCTTCAGTCGTATGGGTATCGACACCGAAGAAGTGCTTCAGGCTGCGGGCACCAAATGGAACTTCCTGCCGTTTCGCCCCGGCCTTGTGGGTGGTCACTGTATCGGCGTCGATCCCTATTATCTTACCCACAAGGCCCAGGCCATAGGCTACCACCCGGAAATCATCCTCTCCGGCCGTCGTATCAACGATGGCATGGGTCGCCATGTGGCCAGCGAACTGGTCAAGGCCATGCTGGCTCGCAGCATTCAGGTGAACGGTTCCCGTGTATTGGTGATGGGGCTGACCTTCAAGGAAAACTGCCCAGACCTGCGTAACACTCGTGTTGTGGACGTGGTTCGGGAACTGCAGGACTACAACATTGGTGTAGATGTACACGACCCCTGGATCAACGCCGCCGAGTCGGAGCACGAATATGGTATTACCCCGGTGGCAAAACCCGAGCAAGGTGCCTACGACGCCATCCTTCTGGCGGTCGGCCATAACCAATTCAAAGCCATGGGGGCCCAGGACATCCGAGGTTACGGCAAACCGGACCACATCCTCTACGACCTGAAATACACCCTCCCCAAAGAGGAAGTAGACCTACGGTTATAAAGGCAGCTGTGCGCTTTGAGCTATGAGCTGCGAGGAAAAGACAAAATCCTTTTGGGCTGCTCCCGCAGGGCAGAGCAAACAGCGCGAAGCCCTGTTTTGGGTTTCTTCATAGCTCAAAGCTGGCAGCTAGATAACGAACAAACGACAAACGGAACCACCATGACAACCTGCTACGAACAAATACAGCAAGACCTCAAGGCCAACCCCAAAACCTGGCTTATCACCGGCGTAGCAGGCTTCATCGGCTCCAACCTGCTGGAAACCCTCCTGCTGCTCGACCAGGCCGTCATCGGGCTGGACAACTTCGCCACCGGCCACCAACACAACCTTGACGAAGTCCAACAAACTGTCACCGCCGACCAATGGGCCCGCTTTGCCTTCATCGAAGGCGACATCCGTAACCTGGAAGACTGCAAGAAAGCCACCAGCGGTGCAGACTACGTCCTGCACCAGGCTGCCCTCGGCTCCGTACCCCGTTCCATCGAAGATCCCATCACCACCAACCAGGCGAATATTGACGGTTTCCTGAACATGCTGGTGGCCGCCAAGGACGAAGGCGTACAAAGCTTCACCTACGCCGCCTCAAGCTCCACCTACGGCGACCACCCGGGCTTGCCGAAAGTGGAAGACAAGATCGGCAAGCCCCTCTCTCCCTACGCCGTCACCAAATATGTTAACGAGCTGTACGCCGATGTCTTCGCCCGCACCTACGGTTTTAACACCATCGGCCTGCGCTATTTCAATGTGTTCGGCAAACGGCAAGACCCCAATGGCGCTTACGCCGCCGTCATACCCAAATGGACCGCCGCCATGATCAAGGGTGAAGACGTGTTCATCAATGGCGATGGGGAAACCAGCCGTGATTTTTGTTTTATCGAAAATGTGGTGCAGATCAACATCCTTGCCGCCACCGCGGAAGCGGAGGCCCAAAACCAGGTGTACAACGTGGCCCTGGGTGACAGAACTACCCTTAACACTCTGTTCGATGCCCTGAAAACGGCATTGCATGAGTGCGGCATCCAGTTCGACAAAGCCCCCAATTACCGCGACTTCCGCGCGGGGGATGTACGTCATTCCCAGGCCGATATCAGCAAGGCCAAAGCCCTGCTTGGCTATGAGCCCCGATTCCGCATCTACGACGGCATCGGCAAGGCCATGCCTTGGTATGAGCTGCGCCTGCGAACAGAGCAGGACGCAGACAGCTAAATCAGCAAGCCGTGTGGGGCGAAAGCAAATAGCGAATCAGGCGAGCGATGAACACGAACATGAATCGGCATATAAAATGAAATACCGACCGGAGATCGATGGCCTCAGAGCACTGGCCGTGCTGCCCGTCATTTTCTACCACGCCGGTGTTGAAACCATGGCGGGTGGTTTCGTAGGGGTAGATGTCTTCTTTGTTATCTCCGGCTTTTTGATCACCACCATCATTGCCAGTGAACTAAACAGCCAACAGTTTTCTGTCGTCTCATTCTATGAACGCCGCGCGCGCAGGATTTTGCCGGCCCTAATAGTAGTCCTGGCCATAACCTCCATACTGGCGGTCAGCATCATGCTGCCCTTCGAACTCGTCAACTATGGCAAAGGGTTGGTCGGCGCTGTGCTGTTTGTCTCAAATATCGTGCTCTGGAAACAAGCGGGCTACTTTGCCGCAGAAGCGGAAATGAACCCCCTGCTGCACACCTGGAGCCTGGGGGTAGAAGAGCAGTATTACCTGTTCTTCCCGCTGCTCCTCATGGTGATCTGGCGCTTTCGTCGCCAGTGGGCATTGCCACTGCTGCTGTTGGCCACACTTGGCTCATTGGGCCTGGCCGAGTGGGCTTCCACTCGCATGCCCTCCGCCAACTTCTACCTGCTGCCCACCCGTATCTGGGAGCTGATGATTGGCGCCATGCTGTCACTGTGGCTGATGCGTAGAGCCCAACCGCAAGGCCTCGCCGCCCAGTTGATCTCGCTGCTGGGCTTAGTCATGATCATTGTAGGCATCTTTGCCTACAATGATCAGACCCCGTTCCCGTCCTTCTATGCCCTGGTCCCGGTACTGGGCGCTGCAGCCATTATTCTGGCAGCCACTCCAGCCACCCTGGTCGGCAAATGGCTGGCCAGCAAGCCCTTGGTAATAGTGGGCCTGATCAGCTATTCCGCCTACCTATGGCACCAACCCCTGATGGCCTTCGCCCGTATCCTGGCGCCCGACAACCACCCTGACAAGGTAGTCATGCTAATGCTGGCATTGTCGTCACTGGTACTGGCCTGGCTCACCTGGAAGTTTGTCGAGCAGCCCTTCCGTAACAAACAGCGCTTCGGCCGTAACTGGATCTTCACAGCCTCGCTCGCTGGCTCGGCGCTGGCAGTGCTGCTCGGGGTGGGGCTTGTAGCCAGCAAGGGGCTGCTTAGCCAATATCCTGAAAAGGAATGGCCCATCGTTGAAAAAACCAATGTGAAGTTCGGAGAATACGTAGTGGCTGCCCACAGCATGATCCTGGCCCGCCCAATAGAAGAAGATAAACCGGTGCTGGTGATCGTGGGCGACAGCTTCAGCCAAGACTTCTACAACATGATCAGTGAGAACAACGCCTTCGCTCATTACCAACACGTCGCGTTGTTCGTGCCGGCACGCTGTCAATTATTTTATGGCAAACCCTACGTAGAAATTGAGCATCACATTGCAGAGGGCGATCGCGCCATGTGCGCTCACCGGATTCTCAGCAGTCAACAAGTAGAAACGATCCGCAAGGCCGATGTGGTTGTATTCGCCTCAAAATGGCAATCTTGGTCTGCTGCGATCATGGGCGAAAGCCTAGCGGCCATGGCCATTCCGGAGCACATACAAGTGATGGTGCTGGGCACCAAACAGTTCGAAAAAAACAGGCGCGTGCTACTTAGCGAATTCCGCCGGGCAGACATTCCTTCCATTCGCCGGATGGATGCCGATATTCTCGAAATCAACCGGACCCTTAAACAAAGTGTGAAGGGCTACGGCTTTATTGATATTGCCGCCAGCTTTTGTAGCAACGGCTGCCCGCTTTTTACCACCGATGGCAGCCCGATTTCCTACGATGGTGCTCACCTCACCGAGGCCGGCGCGAGAGTTATCGGTAACTATCTGTTCACCCACCCGCCGCTGCAGCAATATGGCTCAGCCAGTGATGCCGCCATGGCGGCCCATAGCAACTAATGAAAGTAATAATGAAAGCTGTAACACTACGAAAACGGAAAGGGCCAGTATTGCCGGGCCAGGCAGGCGAAGGTGTTACATGGTAATTCTTGTTACTGGTGGTGCCGGGTTTATCGGCTCAGCCGTTATCCGCCACATCATCAACCACACCAACGACAGCGTCGTCAACGTGGACAAGCTCACCTATGCGGGCAACCTGGAAAGCCTTGCGAGCGTGAGTGAAAGCCCGCGTTATGCCTTTGAGCAAGTGGATATTTGTGATGCCTCCAGCCTGAATGAGGTGTTACAGCATCACCAGCCGGATGCCATTATGCATCTCGCTGCGGAAAGCCATGTGGACCGCTCCATCGATGCCCCAGCAGCCTTTATGGAAACCAACATCATCGGCACCTACACCTTGCTGGAAGCGGCCCGCCACTACTGGCAGGCCATGGAGGCAGACAGACAAGCCGCCTTCCGCTTCCTCCATATTTCCACCGATGAAGTCTATGGCGATCTCGACGACCCGGAAGAGCTTTTCACAGAAGCCTCCTCCTACGCACCCAGCTCGCCATACTCGGCGAGTAAGGCGAGCTCCGATCATCTTGTACGCGCATGGCTTCGTACCTATGAGCTGCCCACCCTGATCACCAATTGCTCCAATAACTACGGCCCCTACCAGTTCCCGGAAAAGCTCATCCCGTTGATGATCCTGAACGCCCTGGAAGGTTCACCATTACCTGTCTACGGGCAGGGCACCCAGGTGCGTGACTGGCTCTACGTGGAAGACCACGCCCGCGCCCTTTACAAGGTTGCCACCGAAGGCAAAGTGGGGGAGACCTATAACATCGGCGGCCAGAACGAAAAACAAAACATCGAAGTGGTACACACCCTCTGTGACCTGCTCGAAGAGCTGGTGCCGGAAAAGCCAGCAGACATCAGCCATTACCGTGACCTGATCACCCACGTACAGGATCGCCCCGGCCACGATCTGCGCTACGCCATCGATGCCAGCAAAATTGAGCGCGAACTGGGCTGGGCTCCGCGAGAAAACTTTGAAACCGGTATACGCAAGACCGTGATTTGGTACCTGGCAAACAGCGAATGGTGTCAACGGGTACAGGATGGCAGCTACCGGCGCGAACGCCTCGGCATACAAACCGCAGCAAGGATGAACTGAACACCATGATGAAGACTTGGACTGCCCGTGCCTTCAAAACGCAGGCATCCCAAATGGGTTTGTTCAAAATAATCACTGCTGGTCGGTTAATAACACCCTTAGAGGCTTGCATTACAAGATCCAATATCCCCAGCGCAAGTTGCTGAAATGCACGCGAGGAGAAGCATTTGATGTTGCAGTAGATCTCGGGAAAGCGTCTCCGAGCTTTGACCCATGGGTAGCAGAAATTCTGCCCAACAAATTCAGTATTAGCTTTGGGCTCCCGCAAACTTGGCGCAAAGATTTTTGACGATGAATGGGCTGGCAGAAATTCAATACAACTGCACTGGCGATTAATCTCCAGAAATGAAGTTGTATTCATCGGGAGGACGCTGATATAGCGATTGACGAGCACAAGATACAAAGGGAGTCGCTGTTGTTGTCTGAAAGAGACTAAAAGGCCAAGGTTTTATGGGAGCCTCGTGAGCTGCCTAGAAGGATAAGAAATTAACGGCGGCGGTGAATAAGTCGTTTTTCGTTGTCGGTGGTGTTAGGCACCCAGTGACTGGCATCAGTTATGAACAGGGTAGGACCAAATTTCGCATTTGCATTGGAGCCGGGAACGCTATGCTTTGGCAAGTACGGCAACTAGGGTAAGTGAGCATAGATGAATGAATTGAAATAGAACGGCAAGAAACAATTTAGTATTAGTGAATTCGAGTGGGGCTCCTGAGGTAAGGCATTTTTAATGCTGCTGACTGTATGAGTTATTAGAGTGACTATGAAATGGATCTAAAAAGCGAACTAAAAAAAGTAATTAGCGGAACGTTAATGGTTCGTGTTTTTTCCGTTTCAGCGACTTTTCTTACGTCTGTTCTACTTGCAAGAACTCTCGGGGCAGAGGGGTTTGGTCTTTATTCATTCGTTTATGCATTAATAATGTTGGTGGCGTTGCCATGCCAGATTGGGATCCCTGTTTTACTTGTTAGGGAAACAGCCAAGCTGGAATCCGAAAAGTCTTGGTCCAAAATGAAAGGGTTGTGGTTTTGGTCCGGAAAAACAATTTTAATGATTTCCGCGCTTTCTTGTGTGACGGTTTTTCTCTTTCAATTAATTAAGGGCGATGGGGATGAGAATCAATTTTTAACATATGTGTTTGGTGTCTTGCTAATTCCGTTAATTTCTCTTGGTAATTGCCGCGCTGCAGCATTAAGAGGGCTTAGGAAGATAGTTAAGGGGCAGCTTCCTGATGCAGTAGTACGTCCTGGGTTTTATTTGATCTTTCTGACCGCTCTTTGGTGCGCGGATTACGCCAATTCTGCGTCATTGGCAATGGGGCTTAATGTTGTTTCAGCCATAATTGGGTTTATCGTTGGTGGGTATCTTCTTGTTGCTTCTTCTCCATCGCAAATTGCAAAAGTAGAGGCTGATTATTCTGATTCTAAAAAATGGATGGCATCTTCGTTGCCACTGGCACTAATCGGCGGGTTGCAGGTCTTGAGTGGTCAAACTGGAATTATCCTTTTGGGCCTAATTCATGAAGAATCAGAGGCAGGGATATATAAAGTAGCAGTTTCAATTGCTACGGTTATGGCGTTCGGTTTACAGATAATCAATATGATAGTTTCTCCATACGCAGCAAGATTTTATCATTCTGGGGAGCTAAGCCGGCTCCAGAAAATTGCAACTTTAGGAGCAGTGGTGGGAATGTCTGTCTCAATTCCTATCTTTCTTTTGGTGCTGTTGGCTGGTGAAGATTTTCTTAGCATGATTTATGGGGCTGGATTTGCTATGGCTGCCAGTCCACTGTTGATACTTGCTTTTGGTCAATTAGTGAATACATTTTTCGGGTCTACAGGAACGATATTGAATATGACGGGCAATGAAAAAGTTGCTGCTAAGTGGTTCGGCGTGTCTGCAGTATTCAATGTAATAGCCTCGGTTATTCTTATTCCATTTTACGGTGTGGTTGGTGCAGCAGTGGCATCATCGCTTTCGGTTTTGCTGTGGAATATTGTCTTCTGGATTCTTGCGAAAAGAAATACTGGTATCGATGGATCATTGTTGTCGCTGTTTTCATGTGTTCGGAGTTTTAAATGAAGAAGCCAAATCTCTACATAGTTGGCGCGCCAAAATGTGGTACTACGGCGATGGCGGTATGGTTGTCGCAGCATCCGGATATTTATGTTTCCGCCGTAAAAGAGCCTCATTATTTTGGTGAAGAACATCGATTAACTAAAACGATTGAAGAATATGAACGATTATTCTCCGGGGTCCCTGAGGAAACGAGATGGGTTTGCGAGGCTTCTGTTTGGTATTTGTTTTCAGAAACAGCCATCAAGAATATCGTTCAATATAATCCAGAATCCAAGTTTATTGTGATGCTTAGAAACCCTGTTGATATGGCCCTTTCAATGCATGAACAGCATCGTTTCAATGGAAATGAGCTGGTTGAGGATTTTCAGGAGGCATTAGGTCTTAGTGATATAAGAGAGGGCGGCAACGGGGTAGGGGTTCGGTCGGGATATCACCCTGTACAGCACATGGCATATTATAAATCGTGTGCCCTGGGTTGGCAGGTAAGTAATATGCTAAAAATCGTACCTAAAGAGAATGTCTTTTTTGCTTTTTTCGATGATCTGAAAGCTGATCCTGCGCGTGTCCATGAAATGGTTTTGGATTTTTTGGGGGTTGAATTTGAATCGCCAGAAAATTACGAGAAAGTAAATCCTGCAAAAGAGCGTAGATATTACTTTTTGGATCGTTTTGTTCTTTTTCTGGTTTCGCTTAAAAAGAGGCTGGGTATTAGAAAAAGAGTTCGATTGTTGTCGCGATTGAGAAGGTGGAACGTTAGTTATAAGGAAAGGAAACCGATTGATCAAGAAACTAGAGGAAGCATTCAATGCAGATTTTCAAACGACATTGATTTGTTGAGCAGTATTTTGGGGCGTGATTTGTCAGATTGGAAAAGGTGAGGAAATGTTTTTTTCGCTTTACTCGAGTGTTTACTCGGTATTTTTCAGGCTAAAGCGTTCATTAATTCAAGAGTTTAATTGGCTTCGCCTATTTTTAACCCCTGGGGTGAGTGTTTCTAGAGGTGTGAGAGTGTCTGCAGGATGTTTGGTTCGGGTGACGGACGGTGGATCGGTGTATCTCGGGAGGTCAGTATTTTTGTCAAAAAATGTAAAAATTATTGCCCAAGGCGGGGTGGTGAATATCGGTGACGACTCCTTTGTAGGCGATAGTTCGATAATTACCGCAAAAGAATCTATTGTAATAGGAAAGAAATCATTAATCGCTGAAAGAGTCACTATTAGGGATCAAGATCACAATATTTACGGTCGCGAGGGCGTGCCAATTAGTGACTCTGGATTTAATGTCGAGCCGATTCTAATAGAAAATGATGTGTGGTTGTGCGCTGGCTCAGTCATTACGAAAGGGGTTTCGGTTGGCGAAGGTGCGGTCGTTGGGGCGAATTCTGTCGCCACAAAAAATGTTGAGCCTCGAACGATCGTAGGTGGGATCCCTGCAAAGAGAATTCGGGAAAGGTGATTTAGGCATGGCGTCCGAGAATAACCTGAGGCGGAAAATAGCGATACTTTTGCCGGATCTAAGACCGGGCGGAGCAGAGAAGCTGCATGTGGATCTAGCAACGCAGTGGGAAAAATGCGGGATACAAACAATATTTGTTCTGCGTAAGAGGGACGGTGCGCTCTTGGATGCAATCCCTGAATCTGGCTCGGTAGTTGAGCTAAAAGCAAATAGAGTCAGGAATGTGCTTTCGCCGCTCATCAAATATCTTAAACAGAGCCCTCCAGATGTCTTGCTGGTTGCGATGTGGCCGCTAACAGTGATTGCCCCTATTGCTGCAAAGCTTGCAGGTTTCAAGGGACGAGTGGTAGTGAGTGAGCATTCACCGCTATCTATTGCCTATGCCCGTAAGGGAAAATTGCATAATACCCTGATGGGATTGACCATGAGGCTGGCGTACCCATTGGCGTCAGCCCGAGTTGGGGTGTCATGTGGCGTTGCAGAAGATATGGCAACCTTGTCGGGTATGGATCTTCCCCGTATTTCCGTTATCCATAACCCGGCAGCACTGGGTAACGGCGAACGGGAGCTGCCAAACCCGTTTGCTGCGGATGACGTTGGTAGCCCAATTATACTTTCTGTCGGAACGCTAAAGCCTGTAAAGCGTCACGATCTTCTTATCCGCGCATTTTCACTGCTTCCCAAAAAATTGGGTGCACGGTTATACATACTCGGGGATGGGCTTGAAGCTAACTCTCTCAAGCGGCTTGTGAGTTCTCTTGGTCTTGAGGATGTTGTCAGATTTTCGGGCTTTGTAAGAGATACGGCCCCCTGGTATGCACATGCCAGCCTCTTTGTCCTTGCATCGGATTATGAGGGGTTTGGTAATGTGATTGTTGAAGCGATGGAGTATGGCGTCAGCGTAGTCAGTACGGATTGTCCGGTTGGCCCCCGAGAAATCCTCGGCAACGGAAAATATGGAAAGCTTGTGGCCCCAAATAATGCGGAAGCGCTTGCCTCCGCAATGCTTGCAAGCTTGGAGAAACCCACCGATCCATCTTTGCTCAAGCATAGAGCCCTCGACTTTTCCATTGAATTCATTGCTCAAAAATACGTGGAAACCTGCTTGGGCAATACGAATTGAATTTAGCGATAATGATGATCTCATGAATGTTATCTTTATTACCTATAATGGTTTGACGTCTCATATTGGTAGAGCCCAGGTCTTCCCCTATCTTTCAGCATTGTCACGGTGTGGACACACGATCCACATTATTAGTTGTGAACCACATGATATACCTGAGCACGAAATGAGTGATGCTCGGGAGGCTGTTGCGCAGGCGGGTTTGCATTGGCACCCCCTGCACTATTCATCACTTCCTGGCCCCTTGTCGAAAATAATGGACAGTATTTCATTGTCGAATGCTGTAAGAGAGCTGGCTAAAAGTGTAAGTGATATCGATATCGTTCACTGTAGAAGTTATGTGCCTGCCGATGCTGCATTGTTTTTGAAGCACAAATATGGAGCTAAGTTTATTTTCGATATGAGAGGGTTGTGGCCTGATCAGCGCGCAGAAGGAAATCGTTGGCCGCAGACCTCACTTCTGTATCGTTTGCTTTATCGGTGGTGGAAAAGAAAAGAGGGAAATTATATTCGCCAGTCTGATGCCATCATTAGTTTGACTGATGCCTGCAAGTCGGAAATTAAAACATGGGGATCCTACAATGGTTGTTCGATACCTGTGATCCCATGCTCCGTTGATATTGATGAATTTGATGTTGTTTGTGTAGAGCAGCGGACTGAAACGCGCAGGGAATTGAATATTGCTCCGCAAACACCCGTGTTCACTTATTTAGGTTCTCTTGGATCTGTATATTTGCTGGACGATATGATCCGTTCTTTTGCACAGATCAAGAAAAGATTAACTAATGCTGTTTTTTTGCTTGTCGGGCACTCAGCGGATGATTTTATCGACCGAAGTCGTGAGCTTGGAATCACCTTTGCAGCGGCCGATGTAATAAGTCGACGTGTGACACGATCAGAGGTCCCGGCATTACTTAATGCGGCTGATGTTGGTTTCTGTTTCATCAAGTCTTCGTACTCAAGTATCGGCGTTTCACCAACCAAACTTGGCGAGTATTTGGCCTGCGGGTTACCGGTGATCTGTAATTCAGGGGTTGGCGATGTTAAGGAAATCGTTGATGCAACACATTCGGGAGTCGTACTTGAGGGTGAGTTGGAAACCGCCACAATCGATCGTCTTGAGGAGATTGTCGGGCTGCTGACCTTGAATAGAAATGAGATTCGGGCGAGGTCAATTCCAGGCCTGGATCTTGGTATAGCTGTCGAAAGTTACGACGCGCTGTATCGCTCATTTGCATTGGTGGCTAGATGAAAAGAATTGCGGTTTTTGACGTTTGTAACACGCTAATCAATGACAATACCACTGCAGCGTTTGTCCAGTTTGTCTCCAGGCGTTCCACAGGCGTATGGCGGCGCCTTGGTGTATGGTTGATCCGAAGCAAACGTTCGCCAGTAAGAGTCCTTCTTGCGGTGCTCTATAGACTGGGGGTGGGTGATATCCCCAAAACGTGTCTTGTTTATATGTTAAGGGGCTACAGTAGAGAGCAGCTACAGGAATACGCCAAAGCCTATGTGCAGTCTGCAAGTGAAAATGCAGCAATCAAGCAGATCTGGTCTTTTGTAGACGATGAGAGGGCGAATGGCTCAGAGATTCTTCTCGTTTCAGCAAGTCTATGTATTGTGGTCGACGCTCTTGCCAACCTGATTGGCGCCCAAGGGATTGGCTCCAGACTTGAATTCTGTAATGGCTACTGCACAGGTAGACTATTAGAAGATATATCCGGTAGAAAAGTTGAACTCGTTAAGGGTTTCCTCGGCGATAGGGTTGAGGGTTATATGATTGTGGCTTTTTCTGACAATGTCTCTGATCTTCCATTGCTTGAATATGCCGATAAAGGGTACGCAATCTGTACCTCGAAGAGCAATGGTTTAAGGGGATGCAATCTTCCTGAAGGAGTGGAATATGTTTCCGCAGAATAGGGTGCTACTACAAGTGCCTTTTTATTATCTGGCCATGACCCGGATGAACTCCTTAAAAGGGCTGGTTTCGAATGCATCATCTGCTTGGTTGCCTGGGGTGCTGGTGGTCACTTTTTTGAGTGACTATTCTTTTTTGGAGGCAGCTCTTCATTATGTTTTTACGTATCTGGCATTTGTTTCAATTTATGAGGTCGGATATCTGGTCAATGATACACTCGGCACCAAGCATGATGAAACGCCTCGGCATCGTTTGAAATTGAAGCTCGCTTCTTTCGAGATTTTAATCTTCGTGCTTATACGTGTGGCAGCGCTGGTTGTCATTGCACATTTATATGGTCTATTTTCAAATCCAGCTTGGTCTGTTTCTGCATTGGCGCTCGTAGTGGTTATTGTTATGCACAACACCATTGCGTCCTCAGCGTTGAAGGCAGCCAGCTTTTTTCAAATGTCCATGCTTCGTTTTTCTCTGCCGATTATTCCTCATGTTGGCAATGATGCTGTTCCTGCCGTGTTGTTGCTGGCGATATTCCACTTTGTGTACCCGCGTTTTATTACTTACCTCGATTCCAAGGAAAGGCTAAAAATTCCTGAGCGTAAAACGTCGCGTTATGGTGCCCAGGTTCAGCTTTTGTTGTTGCCCACCTTTTTCCTCTTGTCAGTATTGATGAATCATGCTCTCCCTTTGGTGATTTGGCTGTACTACCTGCTTTTTCAATTTCTTCGTTTTCTAATTGAAAGAAGACGAGGGTTGTCCACATGATGACTCCTTTGGATAAAGTTCAAGTTGCCATTAAAGATATGGAGTTCCATATCAATTTTTATCGGGTGTTGTCGGGGGTGCCGTTTTTGTCGCGTCGCATGAACCCCTATTCCCCCTGTTTTGAAGAGCGCAAAGCAGTATTTATTCATATCCCTAAAGCGGCAGGCTCTAGCATTGCCTCGGCACTATTTGGTGGTAACGTCGGCCATAAGCCATACAGCCGGTTTCATGCCTATGCTCCCAAAGAACTACAGGAATACTTTACATTCAGCTTTGTACGTAACCCATGGGACAGACTTTATTCTGCATATCGGTATTTTGCGGCTGTCGTTGGTCAATGCCAGCACCGCGACCATCGCTGGGCCAGTGAAATGCTTGCAGGCAAACCTGACTTTCAGTCATTCGTTTCCTCGCTTGGCAACCCTGCTTACAGAAGAAGGGTGCTTCGCTATGACCATTTTCGGGATCAGTCTGGTTGGGTGATGCTGGGTAAGAATGTTGGCGTTGACTACCTGGGAAGATTTGAAACTATACAAACGGATTTTGACAGCATTTGTGATCAGCTTGGAATCGATCAGGTTGAGCTTCCGAGATTAAGAGAGTCACACAAGGGGGGGCACTATACTGAAGTGTTTACTCCCGAAATGGCCCTGATAGTGGGCGATGTATATCAGAAAGATATTATTAACTTCGGTTATCAATTCGGCTCCGGTTCGTGACAATGATAATTATGCGGATTTTTATTTGATGTTTGTTTATCTCTCCATTTTTTTCATTGTTGGGTTTTTCTCTATTTTGCTTCCTAATAGGGGAGTGAGCTGGTTGCTCCTCATTCTCTTTGCCGCTTTTTTGCTCCTTTTTGCCGGTACAAGATACTATGTCGGTTGTGACTATGTTGGTTACTTGCTCAGGTTTGAGCGAGCCCCTCTTGATTTTTCGTTGAGCAATTTGGTTGGCAGGGAAGAGCCAGGGTTTAACGGAATTCTGGGATTCCTTAAATTCTCGGGATACAGCTATTCCTCTTTGCTGCTGATATGCTCCGCAATATATGTACTTTGCCTTTGCCGGTTTGCATCGCTTTTCCGCTCTCCTGCGGTCTTTCTCGTTCTTGCATTCCCTGTGTTAATGGTGCAGCTCGGAATGTCTGGTATTCGTCAGGCTTTGGCTCTTGGGTTTCTTGTAGTTTCGCTAACCAGCTTTGTTAACAGTAGCCGCGTATGGACCGCGATCTGGATACTCGTTGCAGCACAGTTTCATACCTCGGCGGTTGTTTTCCTCCCGATGTCGCTGATGGCTGGAAGGCATTTATCAACACGCCGTCTCATCGCTGCAATGGTAATTCTCGGTCCTGCTGTTCTCTTTCTTTTGCAAGAGCGCCTTGATGTCTATAGCGATAGGTATATTGAACAGATTCACGGAGAGAATTCAGCTTCCGGGGCATGGCTGCGTTATGCGCTTGTGTCGCTGCCTTTTCTGTTCTTTGTTTTTTGGCATCGTGAAATCAAAGTGTTGGTTCCAAAGCTGTATGAGCTTTTAAGGTTGTTCATGATGATTACTTTTTTGATGCTCCCTGTGGGACTCATTTCATCGGTGGCACTGCATCGTCTGGTTTTCTACGTTATGCCGGTGAGTATTCTGGCCCTTTGTTACGTTTCGCAGGTGGCAGCAATGAAATTCAGGGTGAGGCCAATCGCACATTTGGTCCCTTTAGGTGTGTACGGATCCTATATTGTTGTCTGGTTTGCCTTTTCTTCTAAAGCCTCATCTTGTTATGTACCTTACCAAACCTGGTTGTTGCAATAATGTCTGATTATATCGAAGTCGTTGTTCTTGGCTCCTCGCCGACTGGTCTCTATGCCCTTCGTGAATCATCCCGATCTGGCTACCGGGTCGCACTGGTAGATATATCGCGTGGTTGTGCGTTTCAATCAAGGTTTGTGTGTTCTGAAGACCGGTTTTCGGGTTCATTGGATCAAATAAAAGACTGGTTGCTGAAAATAGCGGCTCGGCAGGAAATAAAGCCCGTAATAATTCCAACCAGCGATATCTTTATTGAGTTTGTCGTGGAAAATGCGAAGCTTTTGGAAAAGGCGTTTCATATTTCTGACTCTTACTCCCGTATTGCCGGACACCTTCTGGATAAGAAACTCTTTCATGACTTGTGTGTGGAGCATTCCATTGCAACGCCCGGGGTCTGGAGCGTTGGGGCTCCCTCTGATCTCATCGGGTTGATCGATGTTATTCCTTTTCCTTGCTTGCTCAAGCCCACAATGATCCATAAGGCAAGAGAATTCTTGAAGGGTGAAAAGGTCATTATCGTTCAGAGTCGTGAGGAGTTTGAGGAGATTGTGAGTGGAATGCCAACTGAGCTCGGCGGCTGGCTTGTGCAAGAAATTATTCCAGGTCCTGAGTCTGAGATAACTCTTTTCGGTGCCTACTTTGACAAAGAGCATAAAGCCCATCACTCTTTTTCAGCACGAAAATTACGTCAGTACCCTCCAGGTTTCGGGTCGGCGAGCCTGGTGTCCAGTGTCCGTTGTGCTGAAACAGAGCGATTAAGCGAGTTATTTCTTCACAATATTGGTTTTCATGGAGTTTGCGGAGTTGAGTTTAAACGTGATCCCAGGGATGGGAAGCTGAAAATTATTGAGGTGAATCCGCGGCCAACGCTTTGGTTTCAGGTTACACATGATTCTGGAAAAAGGATTGTCTCTTCGTGTATCGATGATATGAGTGGTCGACCGATGCATGACGACAGAAATCAGGATGAGAATGTATGTTGGAAATATTTTCTTAAAGACACTTACTCTTCCTTTTTTTACTACCGTCCGCCTTCCGGTTTTCTGCTGCCAAAGCCTGTCATTGATCTTCCTGCAAAGCGGTTGAAGTCTTCTTTCCCTGTTTTCAGCTTTCATGATCCCAGGCCCGCATTTGTTGAACCTTTGGGATACCTTAGAAAACTGTGGGGGCGATTGAAGTGAAAACACTGATCGTGAATGCGGATGATTTCGGGCTGAATGATGCCGCCACTGAGGGAATCGCCGAGGCTTTCCTTGGTGGTAGCGTTACCAGTACGACCATGATGGTGAATGCACCCGCTGTTTCTAAGGCGGCCGACTTTGCTATTCGCCATCCTGCCTTGGGAGTTGGTCTGCATTTTAATCTTACGTGGGGTAGACCATTAAGCCCAGCTCAATCCGTCCCGGCTTTGATAGCTCCCGACGGCTGCTTCTTGTCGCGCGGGCAGCTGGCAAAGCGCTTGCTGCTTGGCCGTATTCCCCCGCATCAGATACGTCGTGAGCTCGATGCCCAGATTCGTGCGTTTGTTTCGCTGGGACTTGACCCTACCCACATTGACAGTCATCAACATGTCCATGCATTTAAAAGCATCTTTTCCGCTGTTGCGGCTAGATGTAAAGAAATGGACATCCCGATTAGGGTCCCATGGGTTTCCGATACCCTGACTGGAGGGGTGGGCCGGTCGGTTCGAAGATATGTACTAAAAATGTTGTTACAACGCTCGGTAGCACCATGGCGAGGCAAAGTTGCCTGGAATTCCGGTATAGGAAGTGTCTTTGATATCCACTATGGCGGTGAGGCCCTTACCGATGACCATTACCGCCAGATTTTGGCCCCGGTTCAGTGCCGTAATTTTGAATTGATGGTTCACCCTGTTACGAGCGCACAAGCGATGAATGGATTCACCACTATCGGTGATGTCTCCGAAGCAGAGTGGCGATATCTGCGTCGTAACAATCTGAAAATACTGGCTAATGAGCTAGGTTTCACGCTCGGGTCGTATCGAGATATCTCATTATGACAATTGTGATGACATCAAACACGTCCTGGTACCTCTATAACTTTCGAAAACAAACAATCCGGGCCATACAGGAAAGGGGTTTCTCTGTAGTGTGTCTGTCCCCATTGGATGATTTCAGTGTGCGTTTGGAATCAGAGTTGGGTGTTACACACATTGCGCTTCCGATGGAGGGAAAGAGTACCCGGATAGTGCAGGAGCTGAGGAGCTTGCTGTTTATTTTTCGCACCTTTCGCCGCTATCGGCCACTGTTTGTTTTCAACTTCACAATCAAGCTGAATCTATATGGCGGGTTGGCATGCACCCTGCTGCGGTTGCCCTTTGCCAATAATATTTCCGGCTTGGGTACTGCCTTCATTCATGATTCCTGGCTATTCCGCCGGGTACGGCAGGTGTATGGATCGGTGAATCGCAGAGCTCGGCATTTGTTTTTTCAGAATGAGGAAGATCTGGCCGTGTTCCGGGATGCCGGTTTGTTGGGTAAGACCCCAATGACGTTGTTGCCTGGCTCTGGGGTGGATCTGGACCACTTTGCATTTCAGCCATTGCCAATAGGGAAAACCATCACCTTTGTGATGATTGCCCGCCTGTTGGGAGATAAGGGGGTACGCGAATATGCCGGAGCATGCCGTTTGCTCAAGGAGCAGGGGCTACCCGTACGTTGTTTGTTGGTTGGGCCGCTGGGTGTCAGTAACCATAGTGCGATTACCGAAGAGGAAGTGTTGGCCTGGCAGGGCGAGGGTATTTTGGAGTACCGAGGCGCAACGGACGATGTGCGGCCTGTGATTGCAGAGTCCCATGTGCTGGTGTTGCCATCATATCGCGAAGGGATGCCGAGAACGGTACTTGAGGCCGCCGCCATGGGGAGACCGGCCATTGTGACAGATGTGCCGGGTTGTCGGCAGGCGATTGAGGCTGGGGTAACTGGATGGTTGTGCCATGTGCGTGATGAGCAGTCTCTGGCTAATGCCATGAAGGCGGTGCCCGGTATGGGGGAGGGGCAGCTTAAAGTAGTAGGAGAAGCCGCGCGGAAACGAATGGAATGCAGTTTTGATGAGAACATTGTTGTCAGTGCTTATATCCGCTGCCTTAGTAGAATGCATGGGAAGGATCTTCGGTAATTATGGCGATTACATACCGCCCTGAAATAGACGGGCTCCGTTTTCTTGCTGTGACTTTAGTTATTCTCCATCATCTTGGTGTACAGGGTTTTGGAGGAGGCTTTGTCGGTGTTGACGTTTTTTTCGTCATCTCCGGTTATCTCATTACCTCCATTATTGTAAAGGAAGTTGAGACAGCAGATTTTTCATTTGGTAGATTTTACCAACGTAGAATAATAAGGCTTGCGCCTGCTTACTTTATATTGCTGCTTTTTTCAGTGGTGGTGGCATTATTGACCATGCTTCCGGCAGAGCTTGTCCATTTTTCAGAAAGCACGATTTATTCGACCTTTTTCGCAGCTAATTTTTTTATGTGGAATGCTGTGGGGGGATATTTTGGGTCGGGAGCAGATACAACTCCGCTGCTGCATTTGTGGTCTCTGGCGGTAGAGGAGCAGTTTTATCTGTTCTGGCCTGCTGGTTTCCTGATACTGGTGCGCTTGTTTCAGTCTAGATTGTTAGTGTTGGTTGTTATTACAGTTTTGCTTATCGCCACGGTTTTAATCTCTCAATATGGTGCTTTAAATTATCGAGCTGCAGCCTATTATTTGATGCCGACTCGTGCCTTTGAGCTCTTGATAGGCGCGATGTTAGTTTTCCTTCCCTCGTTCAATTACGGGCGTCATTCGTTTTATGCTAGCACCTTTTTTACAGTCATTGGGTTGGGGTTGATCGCTTATTGTTCTATCTCTTTTGATAAGGGTATCTGGTTTCCTGGGTTGAATGCGCTGCTTCCCTGTCTCGGCACGGCATTGATTATTCTTTTTGCGAGGAAAGAGCTTCCCATTGTAGGTCCTCTTTTAACAGGCCGCTTTTCGGTTGCTATTGGAAAAATTTCTTACCCTGCATATCTGTGGCACTGGCCGATCATTGCTTTTCTGAATATTCATCTCATAAAAATCACAGGCTCGATTGCTCTTGCTGTTGTCGCTGTCACATTGATTTTGTCCTGGTTAACATATCGGTTTCTTGAATTACCTGCCCGGCGCTTTCGATCGCACTCAGTTTTTAGCGTGATTATGCTCGGCTTTATCTTGCCTGCTGCTATATTCACATCTGTTGCATATGTAATTATCTCAAAAGAAGGTTTTCCTGGGCGGTTCCCTGAAGACCTTAATAGAAGGGCTGAGGCTGTAATGAGTCATGCCGACGCTGCGCGTGGTCGTTGCAATGAAGGCCCTGTTTCTTCGCCCTTGGCTGAAGAGGATTGTGTGCTTGGTATAAAGAAGAGCGACGTTGATATACTGCTTGTGGGGGACTCTCATGCCAATCATTTTAGCGGAATGATCGATGTTCTAGCTCGTGACGTTGGCTTGAGAGGGTATGACGTTACCCAAAGCAATTCTGTTTTTCTTGTTAATGTGGACAGGTATTACAAAAAAGGAAATGAAATTTTCCATCACTCCAATTTTCGAAAGCGTAATGATTATATAGCCACAGAGCTCCTTCCCCGTAGTTACCGCTATGTTGTATTAGGGGCGAGTTATGCTGGCCATGTTAACGGAGAGTTGTTTGCCCGAGACGATGATGTGCGAGGGATGGCGGATGACTCGCTCTTTCTAGATGCGCTTCACGACACGATCAAAGCTGTCGTCGACGCCGGTTCTATACCTGTTTTGATTAAAGGTAACCCTGCTTTTGGAAGAGATATATCTCGCTGTACATTGAACAATCTGCGCTTTGGTCTGGACGCAGACTGCAATCTCCCTCGGTCGGAGTTTGATTCCCGGTTTGCCGTATGGAATCAAATGGTGGTTGGTTTAGAGGCTGAATTCGACACTTTGATTGTTATTGATCCTTCTCTTATTACCTGTAATGAACACTATTGTTATTCAGAGATTGAAGGTCTGCCCTTATACAAAGATGGTAGCCATTTGAATTATATAGGGTCGAAGTTTATTGGTGAGCAGTATCTCAAGCGCTTTGGTAATCCTTTTCATCATGAAGCGTTTGAAGCGGACTAATTGTTGCTGTTCTTGTGGGCAAGGTTTGGCACCAACTGAACCGTTCATAGTGGAAGAGCGAGGTGCATCCTATCTCAATTAGCTATTGCATAGATTTGGACTGAGTTGTTTATAGGGATGCTAGGTTGCTGGAGGTAGAGGCCATTGCCGTACTTGGGTGGGCGTCCTCTATGGATGGACGGCTGCCCATTCTTGAGGTCAGCATTGGTCGTCTGTGGTTTCGCCTACAGTGGGCTCATGCGGGGGAGACGCTACTTAGACACTTAGTGGCGGCAGATATCCTGAATACAATGCATTCTCTTAGGAGGAGTCTTTGCCTCTGCTTATAGGGGCCTTGGGTGTTGTGCCGGGCGTTAGCCAGTTCTGTTGGTGACTTCGACGCTGGATAAGCCCTGGGCTGTGACATGGTTCGAGGAGGTGAGGCTGATGGTGATCCCGTGGCTAATAGGTTATGGGGTGTTCGCAGGCCGGGATGGCGGTGCTGTTTGCTGGACACGTGAACGTGTTATACAAACGCGCGTGCCATGAAGGAGTGGGTGGGGCTTGGGGGGCGGTGGTGAAAAAAGTACCTGCTAGCTAGTAGCTACAAGCTTAAGCCTGCAAGGAAGGGCGAGATCTAAAGATCGAAGATTGCCATGGGGAAGGCTTTGGAGCGAGCAGGCGTGGCCTTTTGGGGTGAGCGCCGGTTACTACTATTTTCTGATTTTTCAGATTTTACGCCTCTTTACCCCATTCGGGGGATCCGTTTCTAGCCTTGCGGCTATACAATTGGTGTAATTCTTTCGTCATTGAGTAATGGTTCACTGTTCTGGCGAACAGAATCGCGCTGGTTTTCTTGAAATTTGGGTCTGGGCTGTTGTCTTCAAGAAGAGGGACTTTCTCTTGAGCCCGGTCTATTTTGCCACCTAATTGATTAGGTTTTGTACATGGAAGCTGCAGGCACATCTCTTCTTTCGGGCGTTTTTGCCTTGATTTCTTTGCGGATGCTGATGCCCTTTGCGGTGAAATTCCGCCTTGTGGATAAACCCGATCAGCGTAAATTGCACAAAGGTGCGGTGCCGCTGGTGGGTGGTTTAAGTGCCTTCGTCGGTGTGTTTCTGGGCTTTATGCTGGGCATGCCACTGACGTCCGGTTATCTGATTTTTCTGCTTTGTGCCTCGGTGCTAGTAGTGCTTGGTGCCGTGGATGATGCGCGGGATATCTCTGCCAAGTTCCGTCTGTTTGCCCAGGTCGTGCTGGGCGCGGTACTGGTGTATGGCTCCGGGGACTCTCTGGAGTCGTTCGGCAATCTGGTGGGGCTGGGTGTTATCGAGCTGGGTGTCTTCGGGCCGTTGGTGTCCATTGCTGCCGTGATTGGCGCTACCAATGCCTTCAATATGATCGATGGAATTGATGGTCTGGCTGGCAGCCTTTCGCTGATTGCCTTGTTGTCATTGGCACTGTTGTTTTCGGTATCCGATGGGCACGAAGCGGGTTTGGCGCTGTCCCTGGGCTTATCCTGTGCCCTGATCCCTTATTTGATGGCCAACCTCCGAATTCCGCCGTTTAAGCGCCGTATTTTCATGGGCGATGCGGGCTCCATGTTCATCGGTTTTGCCATTGTGTGGCTGATGATTCAGGGGGCTCCGCTGGAAGGGGCGGCTTTCCGTCCGGTGACTGCGCTATGGTTGATTGCGCTGCCGCTGATTGACATGGTGGCCATCATGGTAAGGCGAGCGCGCAAGGGGCAATCAGTAATGAACCCGGATCGTGAACATTTGCACCATATTTTCATGCGCGCCGGTTTTTCTGATCGCCAGGCCTTGATGCTGATTTCCTTCGTGGCCATGCTCTTTGCTTCCTTTGGCCTTCTGGGCGAGTTCTTCCAGATCCCCGAGTGGGTGATGTTTGCGGCCTTCGCAATGGTGTTTGCCCTGTATGATTATGCCCTCGGCCGGGTGTGGCGCTTGTTGGCCCTGTTCCGGCGTGGCTGGTCTACAAAGATCACTTCCAGATTGAAGGTGCAAAGCTAAACCGAAGAAGGCTGGCTCTCCAGGGAAGGTTCCCGTTGGGATATTCAGCTGACTGAACGAAGTGCCTGGGGCGGCATTCGTTCAGCAAGATGAATCTCCCGCAAGTAACGCCTGTGATGACCAGGGAGCTTCGGTCGAGCTTTAGTCTTGAGGTGTGAAACCCGGTTTCATGGGGAAGCGCCCGTATCCAGTTCCCGCCTTGGTGTCGTGGGTTTCATTCGGCTACAGCGGCTTATTCGTCTTCTCCTGTTGGCCAACAGGTTGGCTCCCTGAATATCCAATATCGCTCCAGGCGTTTTGTTTGCCATGAGCGGTTTCATTGTCATTTTGTCGTCGAACGGCCTCCCCTAAAAAAACACACCCCACCGCCCATCGTAGCCGCGGTCGTTTGACCACGATGGGGGGCACTGCCGCAAGGGCAGCCCCACAATTCAGCGGCTGATCTTCTGTTAGAAAGAAGCTTTTACCATTCGAGAAATGGGTAAGCAGGGGAGTTAACTATAAGCTGTTGTCACTGCTACAGGAGTTGAGGCGTGGCCTGTAGTGGGGGATCATGGTCTGACCTTGTTTTCAACAAGCGGAATCTCCCGCAGGGAATGCGTGTTGGCGCGCCGAAATAGCAGGGATATGAGTGGTTAGCGAGCAGGTAGCTGCTAGCAACAAGGTAAGACAGAAGCCCGGGATCGGCGGAGATGGGTGTGCGCCCATTTCTGCCCTGCGAACAACAGTGTGAACATGGATGTTAATAGCCGCGGTCGCGTTTGCGCGTGTTTTGCGTCAAGCGTGTGGCGTGTTGCATGAAGCGGGGTTTGAAGACATGGATAGTCGCGCGGCTGCCCAGGAGGGGGCTTTTCCGTTTGTGGTGCACCACGGTGCAGTGCAGGGGGTGACTGGCTCGGCCCATGAGTGGGTGTTAAGCGAGTCTGCCTCTGTGCTGATCGACTGTGGGTTGTTTCAGGGTAGTGATACCGGCCCGGCTGGCGCGTCGGCGTCGCATCTTTCCATTGATTTCGATATTTCCCGGATTCAGGCGGTGGTGCTGACCCATGTGCATATTGACCATGTGGGGCGGTTGCCGTGGCTGTTTGCGGCGGGGTATGACGGCCCGGTGTATTGCAGCGAGCCTTCGGCACGGTTGTTGCCGATTGTGCTGGAGGATGCGTTTCGGTTGGGGATCAGCCGCCAGCCGGAGCGGGTTGAGGCGTTTCTGAAACTGCTGGATTCACGCCTGGTAGCCGTCCCTTATGAGCAATGGCAGCTGCTGCCGATGACGGAGGAGTCGGCGTTTATTCAGCTGTTGCCGGCGGGGCATATTTTAGGTTCTGCATCGGTGTCGTGCCGGGATTCACAAGGGCATGTGACAGTCTTTTCCGGGGATCTGGGGGCGCGGCTGGCGCCGATTCTGCGCTCAGCCCAATCCCCTTATCGGGCCGATTGTCTGGTAATCGAGAGTACCTACGGTAACCGCTTGCATGAAGGCCGTGCGGCGCGCTCAGCGCGTCTGGAGCGGGCGCTATTACGGGCCATGGAGGATCAGGGATCGCTGTTGATTCCTGCCTTCAGTATTGGCCGCACCCAGGAGCTGCTTTATGAGCTTGAGGGGTTGATTCACAAGCATCGGGACAAGCCAATCAACCCGCATCTGAATTGGAGTGAGCTGCCGATCGTGCTGGATTCGCCGTTGGCCAGCCGGTTTACGCAGGTGTACCGGGAGCTGGATGCCTTCTGGGATGTGGAGGCCCGGGAGCGGCTGGAAGAGGGGCGCAAGCCGCTGGGCTTTGAGCAGCTGCTGACGGTGGATGATCACGATGGCCATATGCGCATGGTGCGTCATCTGGCCGGCAGCGCCCGCCCGGCAGTGGTGATTGCCGCCAGCGGCATGTGTGCCGGCGGGCGGATCATGAATTACCTCAAGGCGATGCTGGGGGATGCCCGGCACAACCTGTTGTTTGTGGGCTATCAGGCGCGTGGCACGCCGGGCAGGATCATTCAGCAGGAAGGGCAGGGCGGAGAGGTAGTGCTGGATGGCAAGCGTTATCCGATTTCCCTGCCGGTAACCTCCATCAGCGGCTATTCTGCCCACGGTGATCAGCAGGATCTGCTGGATTTTGTGGCGGGTATGCAGGAATACCCATCCGAGGTGCGGGTGGTGCATGGGGATGATGAGGCCAAGGCTGGGCTGAAGGTGGCGCTGGAGGAGTGGTATCGGCGCTCGGGGATGGAGGTTGCGGTGTGCTGTCCTTGAGAAAGCAGCTACTAGCTACGAGGAAAAGCCAAACCCTGCCGGTTTTTCTGTTTTGGGGTTTGCCTTTGGCCTTCTTTGTGGCTTGCCGCCTTTGGATTGGTTATTTCCTCTAGGAGGGCTGGTTTGTTGGCCGAATCAGGCATCAGAAGCGAGTGACGAGTGTCGAGTTGCTAAAACCTGCCCTGAGGAACTGCCTGCTTTTGCCTTTCGAGCCTCGCTTTTTGTTACTCGAAACTCCGTATTTCGGGCAACACGCTGACTCTCCTGCAGGGACTGCGCACTACCTTTCCTTGTTGCACGTCGCTAATAGCTAGTAGCTCGCAGCTAGATCTATATTCTATTTTCGAATTAAACATCCCTTTCTATATGGCGTTTTCGCTGTAAAATGCGGCGTTCATTGCCGTTTTTTCTGCGCCGGAAGGATTCGCTGAGTGAGCCTGGATATTCTGATTACGCTGCTTGTTGTGGCCTCGGTGTTAGGGGCGTTGGCGACTAACCGCTTGCCGGCAGACCTGACCATGATGGCGGCGTTGGTGGCGGTGCTGGTTGCCGGTATCATCACGCCTGCAGAGGCATTGGCCGGGTTTGCCAACCCCGGTCTGATGACCATTGCTGCGCTGTATGTGGTCGCTGCGGCATTGCGTGATACAGGGGCGATTTATTGGGTGGCCCACCGGTTGTTGGGGCAGCCCAAAAGCATTTTTTCCAGTCAACTTCGGCTGATTGCACCGGCCTCTCTGCTCAGCGCTTTCCTGAACAATACCACGGTAGTCGCAATGATGATTCCGGCGGTTCAGGAATGGGCGCAAAGGCTGCGGCTGTCAGCTTCCAAACTGCTGTTGCCGCTTAGCTATGCGGCGATCCTGGGCGGCACCTGTACGTTGATTGGCACCAGTACCAACCTGGTTGTTGACGGTCTGGTACAGGAAAAAGGGCTTCCTGCGTTTGGCATTTTTGATGTGGCCTGGGTCGGTGTCCCGGTTCTGTTGGGGGGCGGGCTGTTCATGCTGCTGCTGGGCCGTTATCTCTTGCCAGAGCGTGAGGGCATGGTGGAGCAATGGGAGCATGCTCGCGAATACCATGTGGAAATGTTGGTGGCCAAAGGCAGTAATTTGGCCGGGCGAACTATTCAGGACGCGGGTCTGCGAAGCCTGACCTATGGCTACCTCACCGAGATACAACGGGGCGACAAACTGTTTACGGCTGTTGGTCCGGAGATGACGCTTCAGGAAGGCGACCTGCTGGCGTTCGTTGGTGTGCCGGAGTGCGCTCGTGAGTTGCAGCGTATCAGTGGTCTTCAGTCCGCTCATGGGGCAGTCCACAAACTGGGGTTGAACAACCATCAGCGCCATCTGGTTGAAGTTGTGCTGAGCCCGGAGTTTCCGGGGATTGGCAAAACCGTCAAGGAGACCGGGTTTCGGAGCCGTTACCAGGCAGCCATTCTCAGCATTAGCCGTAATGGCCGGCGGATGGCGGGCAAGGTGGGGGAGCAGATGCTGCGGGTCGGTGATACGCTGCTGCTGGAAACCAGCCAGCAGTTTGTCGAGCAGTACCGTTACCGTCGGGATTTCATGCTGGTGAGCCCGTTGAAGGATTCGACCCCGCCGGATTTCCGCCGGGCTCCCATTGCGGTGGGTGTCCTGATTGCGATGGTCCTGGCTAATGTCGTGGGGGTTGCGTCCACGCTGGAAGCGGCTATGGTGGCGGCCGGGCTGATGCTGGCGTTTCGCTGTGTGACCGTGAACCGTTCGCGCATGAATGTGAGTGTGAATTTGCCGGTGCTGGTGGTGATTGGGGCGTCATTCGCCTTGGGTAAGGCAATGGAAAGTAGCGGCGCTGCCGCCTGGATTGTACAGGAAGCCTTTCCGGACAGTGGTTTATCGCCGTTTATGGCGTTAGTTATTGTGTACTTGCTGACCGCGGCCTTCACTGAGGTTATCACCAATAACGCGGCGGCGGTGCTGGTGTTTCCCATCGCGCTTGGTGTGGCAGAACAGCTTGGGGTAAGCCCCATGCCGTTTATCGTGGCGGTCATGTTTGCTGCTTCGGCAAGCTTTATGACCCCTCTGGGCTACCAGACTAACCTGATGGTGATGGGCCCTGGTGGCTATACCTTCAGGGATTATCTGCGGATTGGATTGCCGATGAGTGTGGTTGTCGGGGCGATTAGTCTTGCTGTGATTCCAGTGGTTTGGGGGTTTTAAAAAGCGGTAACGAGTTTCGAGTTTCGAAAGGCAATAAAACAATATTGGACAAGGATGTCCTGGGTAAAAAGGAGCAAAGCAGGGATGCGATTTGAAGAGATGGAAGTATGGCGCCGGTCTGCGGCGCTTTGCGTCGAGATGTACCGGCATTTCAAGGAATCCCGGGATTTTGGATTCAAAGACCAGATAACCCGGTCTGCACTTTCCGTGCCCAGTAATATTGCTGAGGGATTTGAAAGGGTGTCACTTCGTGACAGGGGGCGGTTCTGGAGTTATGCAAAAGGTTCAGTCGGCGAACTCAGAACCCAAATTCATATTGGGAGCGAAATCGACTACATCGATGGTGATGTGGCCGGTGTTTGGCTTTCAGAAACCGACCAACTTTCCAGAATGCTTGGTGCTTTGATTCATGGCATCAGGCGAGAATTGAATGAGTGTTGAAGTTGCTTTTCGTAACTCGTAACTCGTAACTTTGAAATAAGGAATTACGCATGTCTGACAAATCCCCGTACCAGGAAAAAGCCAACGAATCCAAAGCCCATGTTGTTTGGCATGAATCCAATATCTCCAAGGCTGACCGTGCCAAGGTGAAGGATCAGAAGCCGAAGTGCATCTGGTTGACCGGTTTGTCTGGCTCTGGCAAGTCCACATTGGCCAACGCCCTTGAGGTGGCCTTGACCGAGCAGGGTAAGCACACCTATCTGCTGGATGGGGATAACGTACGGCATGGCCTGAACAAGAACCTGGGTATGAGTGATGAGGACCGGACCGAGAACATTCGTCGGGTATCTGAAGTGGCCAAGCTGATGGTCGATGCCGGTTTGATCGTCGTAACTGCCTTCATCAGCCCGTTCCGTGCTGACCGTGATGCAGCTCGTGAGCTGTTTGAGGACGGTGAGTTCGTGGAGGTCTTTGTGGATGCACCGCTGGAAGAGTGCGAAAAGCGTGATCCCAAGGGGCTCTATCAGAAAGCTCGCCAGGGCATCATCAAGGAGTTTACCGGTATCGATAGCCCCTATGAGGCGCCGGAGAAGCCTGAAGTGGTGGTCAATACGGCTGAAAACGACATTGAGGCCTGCGTGAAGCAGCTGATCGCCGCGATCATTTAATGCACCGCGTTACAGGGTGGAACCCAGGGTTCCGCCTTGTTCGGAAAAAGGCCGCGCCCGTCAGTGGGTGCGGCCTTTTTTTGGGGCTCATGGACGTTTACGGCGGAGCGTAAGACGGAACCCCGGGCGTTGTCTCATTGGCCCTGTCGGCAGGATTTTGTGGCCGACGCGGGAGACACCCTGACAGGTCAAACAAAAGGCGGGCGCGCAGGCAACGTAAGATACCTGAGGTAGGGGCTATTGGGGGCTGCCACCGCCCGCCCTGGGAGGTGTTGGTTGGCGCTCTCTGGCGGTATACTGGAGCGCTTTCCATGTCTGGCCTGGAGGGCCGGATATTTGTCTTAACTTAGGGGTCGAGAATGAAGATTGCGGTTGCCGGGACGGGTTACGTTGGGCTGTCTAACGCCGTGTTGCTGGCCCAGAACAATACGGTGGTGGCGCTCGATATTGATGCCGACAAGGTAGAGAAAATCCAGCGTCGGATTTCCCCTATTGAAGACGAGATGATCCAGGATTATCTGGCAAACAAGCCGCTGGCGCTGACGGCAACCACGGATAAAGCTATCGCTTTCGAAGGGGCCGATTTTGTGGTGGTAGCGACCCCCACGGACTATGACCCCGAAACCCACTATTTTGACACTCGCTCTGTTGAAGCGGTGATCCGCGATGTGCAGGCGGTTAACCCTGATACCTGCATCATTATCAAGTCTACGGTGCCAGTGGGATATACGGCCTCTCTGCAGCAAACCTTTCCGTCTTCTCGGTTGCTGTTTTCACCGGAGTTTCTCCGTGAGGGCCGGGCCCTCTATGACAATCTCTATCCCTCCAGAATTGTGGTTGGCGGAGACTGCGATGCTGCACGTACCTTTGCGGGCTTACTTTCTGAAGGTGCGATTCGTGAAGATGTCCCTATGCTGTTCACGGATTCTACGGAGGCAGAGGCCATCAAGTTGTTTGCCAATACCTACCTGGCCATGCGAGTAGCCTACTTCAATGAGCTGGACAGCTACGCGGCCTCTCACGGGTTGGATACCCGGCAGATTATCGATGGGGTTTGTCTTGATCCACGTATTGGTGACCACTACAACAACCCCTCGTTCGGTTATGGCGGTTACTGTCTACCAAAGGATACCAAGCAGTTACTCGCCAATTACCGCGATGTGCCGAACAACCTGATTCAGGCGATTGTGGATGCGAACCGGACCCGTAAAGATTTTGTGGCCGAGGATATTCTGCGCCGTGCCCCGAAGAGAGTGGGGGTGTACCGCTTGGTAATGAAAGCGGGGTCGGATAACTTTCGGGCTTCGTCGATACAGGGTGTAATGAAACGTCTGAAAGCCAAGGGGGTTGAGGTCCTGGTGTACGAGCCGGCTTTGGCGGATGCAACCTTCTTCGGGTCCGAAGTCGTGCAGGATTTTGATCAGTTTGTTGGTGCGAGTGATGTCATCGTTGCCAACCGCATGGTAGACGAACTGGAGGCGGTGGCGGATAAGGTGTACACCCGTGATCTGTTCGGCAGTGATTAGTTGATACTTTATGCCTAGCCTTTTGAGAATGACTCCGCTGGCCGTCATTACTCTCGCTTTTGTTGGTGGAGCTTTGTTGCCCGGAGATATCCGCGAGGCGGTCAGCAAGAGCTTGTCACTAGGCAGTATTGCTGGGTACGCCCATGTATTTTTTTGTGCCTTGATCGCGTTGTTGCTGGGGGGGATCGGACGATCCCCCTTATCGGTCTTTGTCATGGTGATGACGTTAGGTGGATTGATTGAACTGATGCAACTGTGGATTCCGTATCGCTCTACCAGCTGGTGGGATGTGGTGGACAATGCACTTGGTGCGAGTCTGGGGTTGCTCGTGTTATGGCTCGGTAAACGGTGTTTAAGTAGAGGGAATGATGGTTAGAAAAGCGGTTATACCGGTGGCTGGGTTTGGCTCCAGGATGTTGCCGGCGTCAAAGTCTATTCCCAAGGAGATGCTGCCCATTGTCGATCGCCCTGCCATTGAGTACGTGGTGAAGGAAGCCGTGAGGGCTGGTATCAAGGAAATCATTCTTGTGTCGCACTCAGCGAAAACCACTATTGAAGACTATTTTGATAGTCAGTTTGAGTTGGAGCAGCAGCTTGAGGCCAAGGGCAAGCATGCGCTGTTGGCTGAGGTGCGCGATATTCTGCCTGAGGATGTGAGTGTGATCTCCGTGCGCCAGCACCAGGCGTTGGGGCTGGGGCATGCGGTGGCGTGTGCGGCACCGGTGGTGGGCAATGAACCGTTTGCGGTGCTATTGGCTGATGTGCTGGTGGATTGTGATGGTCAGAAGGAAGACCTGGGAGCCATGGTGGAGCATTACCGCGCCAGTGGTGCGGCCCAGATAATGGTAAGAGAGGTGCCGGAGGAGCGCGTCGATCAATACGGTATTGTGGCGCTCGAAGGCAAGGTGCCAGCATCGGGTGAGTCTGCACCAATGACATCGGTAGTGGAAAAACCCGCAGTGGATGCGGCGCCGTCATGCCTATCGGTAGTAGGTCGATATGTGCTTCCAGGCGACATTATGGCCATTCTGGCCAAAACACCGCCGGGCGCAGGGAACGAAATTCAGCTTACCGATGCCATTGCGACCCTGATGCAACGCGCCCGGGTGGACGCATACGTTATGCGGGGGCGGACCTTTGACTGCGGCAATAAGGTCGGCTATTTGCAGGCCATTCTGCATTATGCCTCCCGTCACCCTCAGCTGGGTGAGAAGGCAAGGGAACTCATGGCGGCAGAGCTGGCCGAATCTGCAGCAAATTGACAGTATTCGATCGAAAGGGAATTTAAACGCCGCCAGGAGAGAGACGCGTGTTGTCGTATCGGTTTGCACGCGATGGATGGTTCAACGGGTGAACAACCAAGGGATAGCATGCATATAACGGTTTATGGTGACACCTTGTGCGCTCAGGTAACGGCTACGGCCATGGCACAGACGGGCCACCGTGTTAACTGGCGCGTTGTTGAGCCGGCATCACGTGAGAGGCTTGCCCGCGGGCTCCCCTTGTTCCGGGAACAAGGGCTGGATCGCCTGTTTGCGGACCAGCTGGAGAGTGGCCGTCTGATCCCGGGTTTCTGGCAGGAGTTGCCCCAGACCGCACCGGACGCGGTTTTTTTGGCTTTTCCGCCAGGTGAGCAGGCCGCGGCAGAGGGCCTGGCAAGGCGCCTGGCCTCCTCCACGGGGTGCGGCGTGATAGTCAACCAGACCGTGGGGCCAGTAGGGGCTGCCGAGCAGTTGCGGGATATTATCAAGCAGATTGACCCGCGCGCTGTGCTGGTGGCTTTGCCGGATTTGATCCAGGAAGGGAATGCCTTCCAGACCTTTACCCGCCCGGACAGCATTCTGCTTGGCTGTGAAGAGGGAGAGGGGGAGTCCCTGGTTCGAGAGTTGCTGCGCCCCTTCAACCGTCGCAAGGACGTGATTCATGTCATGAGTCTGCGTGAGGCGGAATTTGCCAAACTCGCGATCAGCGGCATTCTGGCGACACGTATCAGCTATATGAACGATATGGCCTGTTTGTCTGAGTCGCTGGGGGTGGATATCGATGTTGTACGGGTGGCCATGGGGGCCGACCCGCGGATTGGCGAATCCTACTTGTACCCCGGTTGTGGATTTGGTGGTCCGGGCCTGAGCAGCAACGTTCTGGCGCTGGTAGACGCTTTGAATAAGCTGGCGGCTGAGCCTGGCTTGCTTGAGCGTGTGCTGCAAACCAATGAGCGACAGAAAGAGGTGCTTTTTCGCAAGTTCTGGCAGTTTCATCACGGGAATTTGGCAGGCAAAAAAGTGGCCTTGTGGGGCGTTGCGTTCAAGCCCGGCACCCACCGGGTCGATAATGCTCCGGCTTTGAAGGTCATTGAGGCGTTGTGGGCACAAGGGGTTGAGGTAACTGCCCATGACCCCAAGGCATTGCCGGATCTGCAAAACTGGGCCCAGGGCAGGGGCGAGCTGACACTGTGTGATGATCCCTATGATGCCGCTGAGGGTGCGGATGCGCTGATGTTGATTACTGAGTGGAAGCCCTACTGGAGCCCGGATTGGCAGCGCTTGAAGCGCAGGATGCGTGAACCGTTGATCCTGGATGGCCGCAATATTTACGAGCCGGCTTTTGTCAGGGAGCAAGGGCTGATCTATCGAGGAATAGGGCGTTAAACATGGTACCGGATCAGGACGTTCTTAGTATCAGTTCCCTTTGGTCGCAATTGACTCAGTGCGCTGCGCAGGAAAAAGCATTGCATCTTGCGGACTTGTTTGAGGCGGATGAGCAGCGTTTTGAGCGCTTCAACATTGATGCCTGCGGGCTATTGGCGGACTTTAGCAAGCAGCGCATGAGCGATGAGGCCCGCGATTTACTGGTGGCGCTGGCGGAAGAGCGTCAGCTTCGTCATTGGCTGGATGCCTTGTTTGATGGGGCTGAGGTAAATTGCACTGAGGGACGAGCGGCAAAGCACTGGTGTTTACGAGAGGAAGCAGGACATGCGCCACAGGTCCATGAGCAACTGGATGCCATGGAGAGAATGGTGGAGCGTATCCTTAAAGGTCACTGGCGTGGAGTTCTCGGGGATGCGATTACCGATGTGGTCAACGTTGGGGTAGGAGGGTCCGATCTTGGCCCTTTGATGGCGGCGTTTGCACTGCAATGCAGCCTCCCTCCCGAAGGTCAGGCGCGGCCCCGGATTCACTTTGCTTCGTCGATGGATGGCAGTCAGGTCTCGCAGGTTCTTCAGGAGCTAAACCCTCGCACTACGCTGTTTCTGGTCTCTTCCAAATCGTTTACGACAGTGGATACGTTGCATAACGCCAAGACCGCACGTCAGTGGCTTGCCCGAGGATTGGGTCTGGACTATGCAAGTGAATCGTTATTGCGATGCCATTTTATTGGCATCTCTGCCAATCCCCGGCGCATGGCAGAGTGGGGCATCATGCCTGCAAATCAACTGCAGTTCTGGGACTGGGTTGGTGGTCGCTATTCGTTGTGGTCTGCTATTGGCCTGCCTATCGCCTTAACGGTTGGGATGGACGGCTTTCGTGAGATGCTGGGCGGTGCCCATGCTATGGATCTGCATTGCCGTAGTATGCCCTGGCAAAAGAATCTTCCCGTGATGTTGGCTCTGGTGGATGTCTGGAATATCAATTTTCTGAAGATTCCTGCCCGCGCGGTGTTGCCCTACGATGGGCGCCTGAAGCACCTGCCGGCCTACCTGGAACAGTTGGAGATGGAATCCAACGGCAAGAGCGTATCCCGGGCAGGTGAGCCACTGGACTACGATACCTGTCCGGTGATCTGGGGTGAGGTTGGCCCGAATGCCCAGCACGCCTTTTTTCAGCTGTTGCATCAGGGGACTCAGCCTATCGCCTGTGAGTTCCTGATGACCGCACGGCGCTATACAGAGGACATGCACTCCGATGCAGCGGTAGAGCTGGAAGGTCAGCATGCCCTTGCCAATGCGAACTGTCTTGCCCAATCACGTTTGCTGGCCCTGGGCGAGCGTGCACTGGACCCGAAAGTCGCCCTTCCTGCCTACAAGCGTTACCGTGGCAATCAACCCAGCACCACCCTGGTATTGGACGAGTTGTCGCCGGGGACCTTGGGTGCGTTGTTGGCAATGTATGAACATAAAGTGTTTGTGCAGGCGGTGATTTGGGGTATCAATCCCTTCGATCAGTGGGGGGTAGAGATGGGGAAGCTGATCGCTACTGATATGCTCGCGGTACTCACCGACCCGGATAACGCTGAAGGTCTGGATGCCTCGTCACAGGCGCTGGCCCGACATATTGCCCGGAAGCAAAAAAGCCGCGACTAGTCGGCAGCGTCAATATACTCAGCACCAGGCTAAAATTCGCCTGTAAGCATGGGGAGTTGCCCACACCCCGGCTTTTGCCTTACCGGTCTTGAGCGGGTTGGGTTGTGCGGCTTCCTTTCTGCGATACCAACTGATTTCACGTATCATGAGAGTCCCAAACTCTTTCCGTTCAGGAAGATCACCTATGAGTCATGCTGTGCCCGCCTCCATTTTTCGTGCCTATGATATCCGCGGCATCTATGGGGAAACCCTTTCAGATGAGATTGCCTTTCAGATCGGTCGAGCGATTGGTTCTGAGGTGCTGGCACAGGGCCAGACCGCGATCGCCGTCGGGCGTGATGGGCGCTTGTCCGGGCCTGCGCTGTTGCAGGCGCTGAGTGATGGTCTTCGGGCGGCGGGATGTGATGTGGTCAATGTTGGCATGGTGCCGACGCCGACCCTCTATTTTGCGACTTACCACATTGAGGGGCTTAACTCTGGGGTCATGCTGACCGGTAGCCACAATCCGGGTAACTATAACGGTTTCAAGATCGTGATTAACGGGGTCACCTTGTCCGGTGAGCGCATCACCGCCTTGCGCGAGCGTATTCTTGATGACGAGCTGGCTGAAGGGCAGGGAAAATATCGGGAACTGGAGATCCTGGAGAGCTATCAGCGGGCTTTTCTGGATAACCATTCCCTTGCCGCGCCAATGAAGGTAGTGGTGGATTGCGGTAACGGTATCACAGGGATCCAGGCTCCGGCCGTGCTGAGCGCCCTGGGCTGTGACGTGGTACCGCTGTTCAGCGAGATAGATGGTAGCTTCCCGAATCACCATCCTGATCCAGGTGACATGAAGAATCTGGTGGATCTGATAGATGCGGTCAAATCGGAGAAAGCGGATCTGGGGCTGGCGTTTGATGGGGACGGTGACCGGGTAGGGGTTGTGACACCTTCGGGCGAGGTGGTCTTTCCTGATATCTTGCTGATGGCTCTGGCGGAGGACATGGTAAGCCGGCACCCTGGGGCAAAGGTCATTTTTGACGTGAAGTGCACCGGCATTCTCTTCGAGGTGATTCGTCGAGCGGGTGGTGAGCCAGAGATGTGGCAGACCGGCCATTCACTCATCAAGGCGCGCATGAAGGAAACCGGCGCACTGCTGGCCGGGGAGATGAGCGGCCATATCTTCTTTGCCGAAGACTGGTACGGATTTGATGATGCGCTGGTGGCCGCTGCCCGGATTTTGGGCATTATCAGCCGTTCCGGCAACGATGCAGATGCTCTTTTCGCCAGCTATCCCTCACTGTGCACTACCCCGGAAATCAATATTGATGTGACGGAAGAAAGCAAGTTTGCGATTGTGGACTATCTGCAGACCCAGGCGGAATTTGGTGAGGGGGAGCGTAGGGTGATTGATGGCATCCGCATGGATTATGCCGATGGCTGGGGGCTGTGTCGGGCGTCCAATACTTCACCGAAGCTGGTGCTCCGGTTTGAGGCAGAAAACGACGAGGCGCTTGGCCGGATCCGTGCGCTTTTCGAGGACAATGTTGCCAAAGCCATGGCGGCAGTGGGTTGACGCCCCGTGGGTGCCGGCCCGCAGCGTTCCTATCACTGTAGCGGTATGGAAAATCGCTTGCAGGTAAGCTCCTGCGTTAAGATTGTTGCTGTCTAGGACGAACCCCCGGAACAGGATGCCCCAATGAAAAAAGTGCTAGTGACCGGCGGAGCCGGCTATATCGGTTCTCATACCGTCCTGCTGCTGCTGGAAGCGGGATATGAGGTGGTGGTACTGGATAATCTTTCCAACAGCAGTGAGGAAAGCCTGCGGCGCGTGCAAACGCTGACAGGACGAGAGCTGACTTTTATCAAGGGTGACATTCGCGATGGAGAGTGCCTGGATACGCTGTTTTCCGACCACGACATCGCTTCGGTGATCCACTTTGCCGGTCTCAAGGCGGTGGGGGAATCGGTTGCTCAGCCGCTGCGCTACTATGATTGCAATGTTGTCGGGACGATCCGTTTGCTTGAGGCGATGGATCGTGCGGGTGTGCAGCGATTGGTATTCAGCTCGTCTGCCACGGTTTACGGTGACCCGGCCTCTGTTCCTATCCGAGAGGACTCGCCTCTGTGCGCCACCAACCCCTATGGGGCTACGAAGCTGCACATTGAGAATATGCTTCGCGATCTTTATCGCGCGGATAACCGCTGGGGGTTGGTATTACTTCGTTACTTCAACCCGGTAGGAGCTCATGAAAGCGGGAAGATTGGAGAAGACCCTGCCGGTATTCCCAATAACCTGATGCCATACATTGCCCAGGTCGCTGTAGGGAAGCGCGATAAACTCACTGTATTCGGTAGTGACTATCCAACCAAGGATGGAACCGGGGTTCGCGATTATATTCACGTTATGGATCTTGCTGCAGGGCATCTGGCCGCACTGGTGTTCCTGGAAGCCAATGGTGGACTGGAAACTGTGAATTTGGGAACAGGGAAAGGGTATAGCGTGCTGGAAATGGTGTCAGCTTTCGAACAGGCTTCCGGCAAGGAAATAACCTACGAATTGTCGGAGCGGCGTCCTGGTGATGTCGCAATATGCTTTTCGGATCCTCAGAGGGCGAAAGAGCGACTTGGCTGGGAAGCGAAACATGGAATTGGCGATATGTGTCGAGATCATTGGGCCTGGCAAAGTGCTAACCCCAATGGTTATTGATCATGAGAATGGTATAGCAGGCCCGAGGCATAAAAATGGGTGAGAAAGTAGATTTTATGAAGTTCTTTACGGTTGCACTTTTTGACCGGCTAAGACGAGTTGTTAAATTAATAGTGCACGCAGGCAAGTTCTTTGTCGCTGGCAAGATAGAAAAACCCGATTATTTGATTGTTGAAGACGTTGGTGTGGCATACCTGGTAATGCCAAAAGCCGCTTGCACATCTATAAAACGTTCAATGGTTGCCGCTGCAGAGGGTGAGCAAGTCGCGAATAATGTCGAAAAACGACGGGCAGCAATAGCACGGTTGATGATAAGGGGAAAAGTGAAGGGTCTGGAAGACAAATACGTGTTTACCTACGTAAGAAACCCCTTTGCTCGCCTGGTTTCAGCGTATATTAACAAGTTTGAAGATATGGAAAAAATAAAACGAAGCGGCTTTCTGTATGATGAGTATCTTGGCGGGTACTTGAAGCTGTCAGATTCATTTGAGGAGTTTGTAAGAAAAATAGCAAAAATTCCTGACCGGGTCTGCGATCGCCATTTTATGAGTCAGAGCTATCTGGTGGACCATCTGGCTCCCCACAAACCACAAGATATCTTCAAGCTGGAAGAGATCAATGAAAGCTATCCTTCTTTGGTGGAGAGGTTCGGCTTTTCCAGTCTTGAGTTTGCCAACCGGTCTGCCAGTTACGACTATCGGGACTACTATAAAAATAAAGATATTCTGGATCTTGTCTTCAACCGTTACCGGGAAGATGTGGAGAGATTTGGCTATCAATCGGACTATCAGGCAATAAAGGAATATATGGCTAATTAATCTGGCTTTTAACTGCGCCTTGCGGGTTGAATCACAGATCGCCGATGGCGAACTGGCTTCGGTGGGAATACGGAAATGCCTGATAAAGAGAATGTTAAAAAAAAGCGGGGAGGGCTGCTGTCCAAACTGTTAGGGATGGGTTTTTTCCGGATAGTTGCAATCCCGGTTAGCTTGATAACGAGCATCGTACTGGCCCGTAGTCTGGGGGCTGAATCTTTTGGCCAGTACTCATTCATGATGACTCTGCTCGCCGTACTTGCTGTTCCTGTTACAGGTGGAGTCAGGTCTATTCTGACAAGAGAAGTTGCAATTGCAAGGCACGATGAAGACCTGGACAGGTTCAAGAGTGTTGCAAGGGCAGCGTTTGTCTGGGTGGTTTCGTGTTCAGCATTGTTCTGCATGCTTGGGCTTCTGGCAATAGAGCTGTCACTTATACCTGATGGTGAAAAATGGTCCTACCTCTGGATCGTTATTGTGATGCTTCCCTTAATGGGGCTGGGGGCGGTCAGGGACGGGCTATTGAAGGGAATGAAAGAACCTTTTTGGGTTGTGTTTCTTTCCCTTTTCCTGCATCCGCTCTTTTTGCTTGCTATTGTCGCGCTGGTTTTCTGGTTTGGTGAGCTTACTGTTGCAAGTGGTCTGCTATCCCAAATGGTCGCGATGATCCTGGTTTTGTTTTTGTCATGGTTTGTGCTGACAAGCAAAGAAAGTTTTTCTGGTGCCAGGCAAGGTGAGCGGTATGCAGCGGGCAACTGGATAAGAATGTTGCTGCCCTTTTTCTTCATTAACCTGATAAAAGTCCTTGGAACCCATATGGCAATGTTGCTGCTTGGGTTTATGGATACTGACCAAGCCGTGGCTGCATTCCGGGTGGCTGAGCGAGGCGCGTATTTTGTCGGTATGGCATTGGTGTTAATAAATATTGTTATCCCGCCTTATATTGTCGAGGCATGGAGGAACCATGATCGACGTAAAGTAAAAAAGATCCTGTCACAGTCGGCTCTGAATGGTCTTCTGTTATCACTTCCCATTGCACTCGTGTTTATTGTGTTTGGCGAAAATATAGTGGGGATGGTTTTTGGTGATGACTTTAAAGAGATTTCTTATCTCCCTTTGGTAATATTGTCGATTGGGCAGCTGGTGAATGTTTTGTTTGGCGCGGCACTCATTTTGTTGGCAATGACAGGCTTTGAGCGCGATGTCGTCTGGTCGCAGTTGCTGGGGTTAATCGTAAGTGCGGGTATCGCTGTTGCCTTGATTCCACTGTGGGGTGCTTCTGGTGCCGCATTAGGTACAGTGGCTGGCCATTTTGTTGTTAATGTATTTGTTGCCTACTGCGTTATTAAACGGGTCAAGATTCGCCCCTCATTTTTATGAGGGGCGATTAAAAGAATAAGTGGAAGAGAGAAGGGATATGGGTGGGCTTTCAGTTGTTTTGCCGGTGTTCAATGCAGAAAAATATCTGAGATCGTCTTTGGAGGCCCTTGTTGAGCAGTCTGAGCACCCGGATGAGTTGGTTATCGTTGATGACGGTAGTACAGATGACTCGCTAAAAATTATTGATGAATTTGTGTTTCCTTTTCCTGTGATAGTGCATTCACAGGAAAACCAGGGGCCTGGCCCGGCCAGGAACACGGGAATTGATCTTGCAACGCAAGATTATGTTTACTTTCTGGATTCTGATGACATGCTTGCGCCCGATGCTATTGAGCGCTTCAAGCAGGTATTTGAAGATGAGCCGGAGGTCGAGTGTGTTCTTATATCTGGTGATTTGTTTCTGGATGAGGGAAATATCGACCGCAGCTGTTTTCCCGATCACTCTCGTGGCTTGCCTGCCGGGAGGGCTGACAGAAAGAAGATCATTTCTTGCTTTTGTGAGCAAGGGCGCTGGACTGTCAATGCCTTTCTCTATGTGACTAAACGATCGATATGGAAAGAGAAGGGATTGAAGTTTCATGAATATTTTCATGAAGATACGGAATTGTTTTATCGATTAATGCTTTCGGTAGATGAGTTTTTTGTGCTCGATGAGGTGCTCTATTTCAAAAGAGTCAGGCCATCATCGATCATGACTGGAGCAAAGAGCGATCAGCATCTAAAAGGGGCGGAAGTTCTCCTTGCGAGTCTGACCGAGAAAAAGAATAGTCTTTCAAGGTTGGAGAGGCGTTTTCTCTCTATCGCTTCAGCTTTGGCGGCAGTGAAATATGTTGCCATTTCAAAGGGTCTGAATGAAAAGATTGATTATCGGCTGATTTTTTCAAATTTTATTGCTTATCCGGATGTTCGTTACGTTTTAAAGCTCGCCGTCTTGTTTGTTCCAGGGGGTGGACGTGTCTGGGATTCTGCCAAGCGAATACCCGCATTAATTAAAACCAGGAATTAATATCTGGTTGTGTTTGGAAGAATAGTGTCAAATTAGGGGTTCCTGAATAAACCCTTGCATTCCCTGACGAGCATTAATGCCAGGGGGGGCTGAAGCTTGCAGTGGTTCTGTCTTTTCTCAAAGAATAAGCATGCATTGAGTTAATCGAAGGGGCTTAACTATTTATTTTGTTGCTAGCTGGTTTAGTTGGCAAATAATCAAGTGGTAATGAAATTTTAAATTTTAAAGGAATATAGCGTGTCTTTTTATACGGATGTATTTGACGTGCGGGGGGAAAGCTACAATGCAGCAATGGATCGCTTTCCTGACGCCAGAGAAAAAGAAAGGGCAATTCTCATTGAAATGCTCGATCCGAGGCCTGGTGAGCTTATTCTCGATGCTCCGGCCGGCGGCGGGTATCTGGCGGATGGACTTCATCGCACGGGCTCTGCCCCGGTTTGCGTCGAGCCATCTGAGGATTTTGCCAAGCCTCTTGGTGGTCGATATGAGACCTATCATTCTGATATTTTTCTGATGCCCGATTTCGGGCGCCCGCTCGACAAGGCTGGCAGTCTTGCGGGTTTGCATCATTTGGATCGAGAGCAAATTCTTGACTTTTTTAAAGGTTGCCACTCGGCGTTGAAAAGCGGTGGAGTAATCGCTGTTGCTGATGTGCTTGATGAAACCCCTGTGGCAACGTTTCTTAATGGCCCCGTTGACCAATGGACCTTGACGGGCCACGAAGGAGTGTTTTTTCGACGCGGAGATTTTACCTCTCTGCTTTCGGAGGCAGGCTTCGATAAAATTGAAGAGACATTTCGCGAATTCTATTGGACCTTTTCAACCTTTAATGACCTTGTTGGGTTTTGCCAGTCATTATTCGGGTTGGTGAAAGCAGACCAAAATGCGATTGCTTCTACGCTAACGGAGCTTTTGGGTGTTGATGAAGTCGAAGGCGGATTCGGACTTCGGTGGTCGCTTCTATACGCAAAAGCCGTGAAGTGAATCTGCAATGAAGATTTTCCTCTGGCGAATCGCCGTAAACGGCTTTTTTTGGCTTAGGCATCCTGTTCTAATCGCGTACTTTTATCGGCGAACAGGATGCTTTCCTGATATTGCCTTCCCGCGGTCGATCAACGAAAAGTTTCTGTGGCGAAAGCTTGTTGATCGCAACCCCGCGTTTATTACGCTCTCAGATAAAATCGCGTGTAAGGCATGGGTGGCGAAACAGGTTCCCGAACTTAACATATCCCCTGTTCGCTGGGAGGGCTCATCCATTGATGCGTTGCCTGAGGAACTGATAAGCCGAGCCGGCGTTTTGAAGGCAAATCATGGTTGTGGAACTAATCTTCTTGTTGAAGAAGGGGGAATCTCACGAGCAGAAATTGAGAGGGTGGCAAGTGACTGGCTTTCTTATAACCATGGTTATGAGCATGGTGAGTGGGCTTATTCCTGTGTGCCGCGTAAATATTTCTGGGAGGACTTGATAGCCGGAGTTTCCCGCGACCTTGATGAAGTCAAGATCTTTACCTTTGGTAAAGAAGTTAAACGAATTGTTCATATCTCAGGCCGCTTTAGTGAAATTCGGGCTAATGCATGGGAATATGACCCAAACGGTGAGCTGATAAGTAGCCCTGAACAGGCGACCGTAGCCGGTCAGGATCATAAGTTGACCTTGCCCGCTGGAATTGAAGAGGCAGTCGATATTGCCAGTCTGCTTGGTTCTCATTTTGATCATGTCAGAGTGGATCTGCTTTTTGATGGGGCGCATTGGTGGTTGGGCGAAATTACGGTTTATAACCAGGCAGGTTATATGTATATCCCCTCGGCGTCTGATCCTGATTCCAGCCTCTCCAGATCATGGGATATCAGGAATGCCTATTTCTTCAATGGGCAACCCAAAGGGTTCATCGCTTCCTGCTATGCCAATGTGCTGAATCAGTTTCTTCTCAGGTAATCAACGCCTGATTATTCGCGATGTATTGGAGGTGAATTTGGAGTCGGGTATCGACAAAATAATGCCAGAGAATGCTAAAGGGATGTTCACGATTAAGTCTTTGGTGATTCATAAGGTAACTTTTCGCTTCTTGTTCAAGTATCTTTTGAAGCGTGCAGTCACCAAAATCGAAGACTGGTTTTTTCGCCCTGTCAGAATTACGGTTAATACGGTTTTTGTTGTTGGTTGTGGGCATAGTGGGACCACCCTGTTGGCAGCAAAGCTTGGAAGACATAACGATATTCTTTCCATCGGTAAAGAAAGCAATCTTTTCCTCCCGTACAAAAACTCCCTTTATATGTCTTCAAGAATTCTCGCCGAATGGCAGGATTTTGCACTCTCCGATAAAAAACAATGCGTGTTAGAAAAAACACCGAAGCATCTTTACTGTGTGGATAGAATTAGCAAGGTTGCACCAGACCATAAAATGGTTGCCATGATTCGAAATCCTCTGGACACGGTTTCATCCCTTAATAAGCGTTTCCATGATCTGGATTTATGTATTGATCGGTGGATAAACGATAATAATCAGGTGCTTGCATTGGCCGAGAAGGAGCAGGTTTTGGTGGTTCGGTTCGAGGATCTTACGATGTCGCCCGAGAAGGTCTTTGGTGAGGTTTGTCGTTTTGCCGGCCTGTCTTATGATCCTGCTATTCTCGATGCGGGAGAGACGGCCTATCTGGACAATGAAACCACTAGCTCGAATATGCGCGTCAGGTCCCGGCAGGTATCAAGAAAAATCACTCAAAATATTGATGGCTGGAAAGCGTCTTTGTCAGAAGATCAGGCTCGCTATGTCATTCAGCGTACCAGAGTCGTAGCGGAACAGCTCGGTTATGCTTTACGCGATGAGCCCGGCGGGCCCTTGGGCTGAATTTTCTTGTCCGTAGTGTGTAACAGTCCGAGCTTGGTTGATAGCCCGGGTGCTTTAGTTCTCAGTATTCCCCTGATTGCATACTGAAAAAAATAGTAAGCACTTGTGAGCAGAGAGAGCCCTTCGATTTGTCTGTAGATCTTCCAGTTGTAGCTCGCACTGACTTTTTTGTTGCTTGATAAAGACTGGTCATGCACGAGATAGTCTGTCAGCGGGGTATTAATCCCCCTCGCTTCCGGAATTAATTTAAGGATGCGTAACCACAGCCCGTAATCTTGCCTTCTGCGGATATCCGGCATGTAGACTTTGCCAATAGCTTTAGAGTCATATATAGCCGTCGAGCATCCTATGTAGTTTGTTTTTAACAATTCCCGATAGTTTATCTTTTTGGGGACACCAACCCAATTGATGAGCGCCCCTTCAGGGGTTGATCTGCTGTAGGCGGTATAGGAAAGCGGGCACTGTTGTTCGATCATCCATTTGATTTGTGTGCTCAGTTTTTCTGTTTCCCATTGATCGTCAGCATCAATAAATGCAATGAACTGTCCTGTTGCGTGCTCGATTCCATGGTTTCTCGCCTTGGCTGCGCCGCCGTTGTTCGCAAGCTGTAATACCTTGATACGGCTGTCAGTCCTTGCCAGTTTCAGTGCCACATCATAGGTGTTGTCAGTGGAGCGATCGTCTATAAGCAGCAGCTCCCATTCCTGGAAAGATTGGGCCAGAACGGAGTCGACGGTTTTTTTAAGCGTGTGTTCTGCATTAAAGCAGGGAGTGATGATGCTCACTGTGGGGGCCGTAACGGAAAGAGATGCTTCAGCGAAATCGTGATGTTGCTTCATCGTTTATTATCTCGCATCCCGTTCGCGATTGATGGACCATGGACCAGAGAGCTTAGAACCCACAGCATGCCGATGGGTGAGCGGTTATAGTAAGAGGCTCTTGCACCCCACCAAATGGCAAGCGTAATGCCGGTGATACCCCCGACATGCCTTGCAATAATTCCTTTTGATCTCACCAATGCTTGATTTTTCCAGCTATTGCCGGGTTTTCGTTCTTCGAGCAGGCAAGGGTGACTGATGATCGGGCGGTTCAAGTGTTGAAAAATGAGCCCTGACGCAAGCGCGTCCAGCAAGAACAGGTTTTCTTCTCCAGAGGGAAATGCGGTACCCAAGCCAATTTGTGTATTGAACTTGATTCCAGCATCCTGGATTTTCTGCCTTGGGGCAATGATTTCGATAGAGCTTGTTCTAAGTGCACCAACCTTTCCCTCTCTGTTTCGAGAGTAGTCTTTATAAAGGTTGTCGCAATCAGAGCATTTTATCTGGCCAATATGAACGGCGGAGTGGTTCCCAAGCTGTCGAAGTAGCCAGTTAAGGTCCTGGTTATCGATCGCCACATCATCGTCAAGAAACCAGACAAAGTCGCCTTTGGAAATTTCAAGAGCAGCATTTCGACTATGGCTGAGACCCAGGGTATCAAGATATTCGATCCGTACCGTACCTGAATCTGTTCCGTTTTCTGCCTCTGAGGCGCCCCCTTGAACCAGAATAAGCATCTCTACCGAATCGCACGGCGTAAGCTTATCAAATACTGTAAGTGCGGCGTCTAGCCTGGATGTAAGGGTGCTTATAGCAAGCGTTAACTTGGTGTGGCTCATCGTGCCCTCGCCATCATCAACTTCAATAACCGGATATGCTTTGCCAGGCTGGGTACGTTTTGGTCTAGGTAGAGACTGACTGCGGGTTTCCAGTTTTTTGTTGAAATGACGGAAAACAGCTCCCACAGGGGGATCTTTTTACCAGAGTGCTGCATTTCCAGTAGCTTTAAGGATTTTTTGTGTTCTTTGTTCATTAATGCGGCATGCTTTTGTCTGAATAACTGCAGGCCCCTTTCTTTTTTTTGCGAGCTGCTCGAGATCCGGTTTTCGTGCTCGGTATGAGTGATGTAGCTTGGCAGATCTATTTTCAGAATCGGTCCGTAGTCACATGAGAGGCGTAGCCATGCATCGTAATCCTGAAATGCCGGCAGGTTTTCATCAAAGCCTCCGATGCTCTTGAGCCTTTCGGTCAGCGTGAAAACCTGGTTACCAATCTTGTTGTAATGGAGCTGATCTTCTGTGTGAAAGACTCCTCGGTCAGCATTCCTTAAAACACGATCATTGTTACCCAGTTGTACAAAGGTGGTTGTCGATACAGCCGCATATTTTTCATGATCAAATGCTTCCAGCATTTGTTCAATTCGATTTGGCAGGAATTCATCATCATCATCCAGCCCGGTAATAAAGAGCCCCTTTGCATTCATGATGGCTGTATTTCTTGCTCCACATGCCCCTTTTTGATGTCTGTTTGTTAACAGGGTGAACCCTTTCTGGCAGGACAGCTGCTCTAGTTTTTTCTGATGGATGGATTCGGAGCTATCGTCCACTACCAGGATTTCAAGGTTGTCATAACCTTGGCTAAGCACCGAGTCTACGGCGCGCTCAAGCATCTCGGGCCGGTTGTATGTCGGTATGTAGACTGTTACCAGCGGCCAATTCATGCGAGTGCTCATATCGCTCCGAACCCTGTGAAAATTGTTCTTAATGTGCGAATAACAATTAAGAAATCCAGTCCAGGCGAGAGATGCTTGATGTAATAGAAATCGTGCTCGACTTTTTCTTTTGTACTTTCGGTGTCTGCTGCGTAGCCATGATTTACTTGTGCCCAACCGGTAATTCCAGGGCGGACGATATGGCGATAGCTATAGTAGGGGACTTCGTTCTCAAACTGTTCGACAAATCCGGGTTGTTCCGGTCTTGGGCCAATCAGGCTCATGTCGCCTTTGAAGACATTCAGAAACTGCGGTAGTTCATCAATGCGAAACTTGCGTATGAAGGCCCCCAGGCGGGTAATTCGATGCGCGTCCTGATCGGCAAACTGTGGCGCTGCGTTGTCTTCCTCGAGCGGGCGCATTGATCGGAACTTGTACATGCGGAAGACGGTGTTCCCCTTTCCGATTCGTTGCTGTACAAAAATAGCCGCTCCGGGTGAATCCAGCCGAATCAGAAGGGCGACCACAATACACACAGGGATTAGCAGTGGCGCCACCGCAAGAGTTGCCGCGATATCGAAGGCTCTCTTGGCTGCAAGATAGACCGGCTGCGGTTGCAGGTTGGCGAGATCTGTACTTTGCAGCGTGGCGAGATTGACTTTGCCATCGAGTGTTTCTGTTACCTTGCGGGCATTGAAAACCGGTATGCCGGAAATGTTGCAGTGGCTGATAAAGCGTATCCAGTCGCTCCCAAGTTCTGCGTCCATGTCCACCACAATCCCATCAAAGCGGGTTTCGCCAAGTTCGGGCTTTTCAAGTGTCCTGAACTCGAGATTTTTGGCATTTCGGGGCAGTAAGTTTTCAATGGCCGGGGAGGGGACGATAGCGACTTTGAGCTTTCGGAATCGCCTGCTGATGAGTACGCCAAGCAGTTGAACGGCAATTAAAAGAGTACAGCCAATAATCAACGAACTGCGCGCGTAACCAATACGGACTAAAAGAACTACCATCATCGCCAGTGAGATGGCGAGCAGGCTGGTGCCAAGTATGTGGGAAAGCGCTTTGCCGCCCGCAAACTTGGCGATGTTCTTGCTCAGATATACGCTGATGACGTAGATAACGGATAGCAGTACCAGGGTGATGGATTGGTTGCTGTTTTGCACCCAGGTTTGATAGCTGAGAAATTGTGCGCCGAGAACGATGCTTGTGAGTCCCCAAAAATGTCCAATCAATGGGTTTAGCAGAATTCGCTCATACCACCGATTATGACGGGACGGGGAAATGGTAATCGGACCCTTGTGCATGTTCAGTTCGTTCCGGCTCGAAAGTGTCAAAGCCTGTCTCCATATGATGGATAGCCTCAGGCGGTGGGGGATTCTACCATGATGGCAACCATCCTCAATTCGATGCTATTCCGGACGGCGTAATTTATCCTGTGAGCGGGGATGGCTACACCGCGAGTCTTTTATCGATATGTGATGCGCTAATGTGCTGGCAGGTTTGTGTCTTCGGGGTGGGTGACAACGGCGGCCCGGTATAGTCTTGTGTCTGTGTCGTGGTGGGTAGTTGCTCACGATGGACAGAAAAGCCGCCAATCATTGGGCAAAGAAAAAGGGCCTACCCGATGGGTAGGCCCTTTCTATTTGGCTCCGCCTGCTGGGCTCGAACCAGCGACCCAATGATTAACAGTCATTTGCTCTACCAACTGAGCTAAGGCGGAATGTCTTGAGGCGCGTATATTAGTGACGCGCCCCGGGGTCGTCAACACCCCGGGGGTGCGTTTGTTGCTTATTTAGCCAGTGCCTTCTCAATTCGGCTGATGGCTTCCTTCAGGGTGTCCATGCCAACGGCAAAAGACAGGCGCATGCAGCCGGGGGCGCCGAAGGCGGAACCGGGTACCAGTGCCACTTCTGCGGTCTCCAGCAGCAGGGCGGCCAGATCGGTATCGGTTTCGATGCCGTCCATGTTGGCGATTGCCTCAGAGAAGTCCGGGAACGCATAGAAGGTGCCGTCGCCCTGGGCGCATTTCACGCCGGGCAGGGCATCCAGTGCTGCGGTCAGGTAGTCATGGCGCTCCTTGAATGCCTTGACCATCTCGTCGACACAGCCTTGGTCGCCAGCCAGCGCGGCTTCTGCGGCGGCCTGGCTGATGGAGGCCGGGTTGGAGGTGGACTGGGACTGCACTTTCTTCATGGCCGCAATCAGTTTCTGCGGGCCAGCGGCATAGCCGATGCGCCAGCCGGTCATGGAGTAGGCCTTGGAGACCCCATTCATGACTACGGTGCGGTCGTACAGCTCCGGGGTGGCGTTGACGATGTTCACGAACGGCTTGCCGGTCCACAGGATGTGCTCGTACATGTCGTCGGTGGCGACGATGATGTCCGGATGTTTCTTCAGCACGTCACCCAGGGCAGCCAGCTCTTCGATGGAATAGGCCATGCCGGAGGGGTTGGAGGGGCTGTTGATCACGAACAGGCGGGTTTTCGGGGTGATCGCAGCTTCCAGTTGCTCCGGGGTGATCTTGAAGCGACTGTTTACGTCGGTTTCGATGATTTTCGGTACGCCGCCAGCGACCAGCACCATGTCCGGGTAGCTGACCCAGTAAGGGGCGGGGATGATGGCTTCGTCGCCGTCGTTCAGCAGGGCCAGAGCCATGTTGAAGAAGGACTGCTTGCCACCGCTGGAGACCAGAATCTGGTTGGCTTCATAGTCCAGGCCGTTATCGCGCTTGTACTTGTCGATAATGGCTTTTTTCAGACCGGGAGTGCCGTCGACCGGGGTGTATTTGGTCTTGCCGGCGTTAATCGCTTCAATAGCGGCCTGCTTGATATGTTCCGGGGTATCGAAATCCGGCTCACCGGCACCCAGCCCAATAATGTCTTTGCCCTGAGCGCGCAGCTCACCGGCTTTTGCGGTGATGGCCAGGGTGGGAGAGGGCTTGATGCGTTGTACGCGGTCGGAAAGGCTGATATCGGACATGCACTCCTCGTTCGTCTGAGTAGTCGCTCGGCGGCGCTTTTGACGCAGCGTCGGACGTAGAAAGGGGCGTGCATTTTACCGGACTTGGTAGCTAATGTCCCGTATTTCCTGTGGGGGCGGGGAGGCTTCGCGGTCGAACGACCGCTCCCACGTCGGGCAGGAGGTGTTTTCTGTGGGGGCGGTCGTTCGACCGCGATTGACTGGCTCATCAGAATCCTCGAGGTGCCGCCGCCCCCGCAGAGGGGTTGCTGTCATCACGCCTTTGCCATGCCAGCTCTGCTACACTAGGTGCCGATTTTGCCACTGTGATTTTGCTGCCCTCCGGGCGGCGGCCATCAGGAAGCCCTCATGTCTGAAAGCCTGTTCAAGCTCCATTCCGATTACCAGCCTGCGGGTGATCAGCCCACTGCGATTGCCCAGCTGATCGAGGGGATCAACGATGGTTTGGGGCATCAGACCCTGCTGGGGGTAACCGGGTCGGGCAAGACGTTCACCATGGCCAATGTGATCCAGCAGACCGGGCGGCCGACGATCATCATGGCACCCAACAAGACGCTGGCGGCGCAGTTGTACGGGGAGTTCAAGGAGTTCTTCCCGGAAAACGCAGTGGAGTATTTCGTCTCGTACTACGATTACTACCAGCCGGAAGCCTATGTGCCGAGCTCCGATACCTTTATCGAGAAAGATGCGTCGGTGAACGAGCAGATTGAGCAGATGCGCCTGTCGGCCACCAAGGCGATTCTGGAGCGACAGGACACCATCATCGTGGCCACGGTATCAGCCATTTATGGTCTGGGTGATCCGGCCAGCTACCACGCGATGGTATTGCACCTGGTGCGTGGCGACAGCATCGATCAGCGTGATCTGCTGCGCCGTCTGGCGGAGCTGCAGTACACCCGCAACGAAATGGATTTTCGCCGGGCCACGTATCGAGTGCGCGGCGATGTGATCGATATCTTTCCGGCGGAAGAAGAAAAGGAAGCGGTGCGCATCGAGTTGTTCGACGATGAGGTGGAGTCCATCAGCATTTTCGATCCGCTCACCGGCGAGGTGATCAAGCGGGTCAGTCGCATCACGGTGTACCCCAAGAGCCACTACGTCACCCCACGGGAGGTGGTGTTGAAAGCGGTGGACATGATCAAGGAAGAGCTGGATGAGCGGCTCAAGGAATTGAAAGAGCAAAACAAGCTGGTGGAAGCCCAGCGACTGGAGCAGCGCACCCGGTTCGATATCGAAATGCTGCAGGAACTGGGTTACTGCAACGGGGTGGAAAACTATTCCCGTTTGTTTTCCGGTCGCGCCCCTGGCGAAGCGCCGCCGACCCTGTTCGATTATCTGCCCGAGAATGCGCTGCTGATTGCGGACGAGTCCCATGTGACCATCCCGCAGTTGGGAGCCATGTATAAAGGTGACCGCTCCCGAAAGGAAACGCTGGTCAACTTCGGCTTCCGGCTGCCTTCCGCCATGGATAACCGTCCGTTGAAATTCGAGGAGTGGGAGCAGCTGGCCCCCCAGATGGTGTTTGTGTCGGCGACCCCTGGCCCCTATGAGGAGAAGTACGCGGGCCAGGTGGTGGAACAGGTGGTGCGCCCCACCGGCCTGGTGGACCCACAAATCGAGATTCGCCCGGCTACCACCCAGGTGGACGACTTGCTGGGGGAGGCCAAAGAGGCCATCGAGAAGGGCGAGCGGGTGTTGGTGACCACGCTCACCAAGCGCATGGCAGAGGACCTGACCGAGTACCTGGGCGAGCATGGGATCAGTGTGCGTTATCTGCACTCCGACATTGATACCGTGGAGCGGGTAGAAATTATCCGTGACCTGCGGCTGGGCAAGTTCGACGTGTTGGTGGGGATCAACCTGTTGCGAGAAGGCCTGGATATGCCGGAAGTTGCGCTGGTGGCGATTCTGGATGCCGACAAGGAAGGTTTCCTGCGGGCCGAGCGCTCGCTGATCCAGACGATTGGCCGTGCTGCGCGGAATGTGAAGGGACGCGCCATTCTTTATGCCGACAAGATGACCGGCTCCATGGAGCGGGCCATCGACGAAACCAACCGTCGCCGGGAGAAGCAGGAAGCCTTTAACAAGGCGAATGGCATCACCCCGCAGGCCCTCAACAAGAAAGTCCGTGACATCATGGACGACAGTGGCGGCAGCCAGTTTGACCGCAAGGCGGGCAAGGGCCCGCAGAAGAAAGTGGCCGAGCCAACCTCACCCTACGAGTCCATGTCACCCGCTCAGCTGGCCAAGGAAATCGAAAAGCTGGAAGCGAAGATGATGGCGCACGCCAAGAACCTGGAATTCGAAGATGCGGCGGCGACAAGGGATCAGATTCATCAGCTGCGTGAGTTAGGTTTTATGCGCTAGAGAGCAGTTAACAGTGAATAGTTAACAGTGAACAGTGCGCGTTAAGCTTTTTAGGTTCCTGGAACCATGAGGCCGCGCCCATGGGTTGGGCGCGGCCTCATTGCTTGAAGACAAAAACAAACGCGGCTCGCGCCGCTGTTAACTGTTAACTGTTCCTTGTTCACTCAGCTGCTCCACCCAAATCAGCGTCCCCGCAATTACCGCCACCGGCATGATGAACAGGTTAACCAGCGGGATCATGGTAAGCGCCATGACCACGGCGCCGAAGGTGAGTACCAGCCAACGTCGGGTTTTCAGTCGCTCGAGCATTACCTCGAAGGGGACCTGGCGGTTATCGGCGCCGAAATCGATGTACTGCATGCCCAGCAGCCAGCCGGACCACAGGAACCAGATGGCGGAGGCGAACACGTTGATGACCGGGATGAAGTAAATGACCCCGACCACCAGCAGAACCAGCAGGGCACGCCACAGCCAGTACCAGGTTTTGCGCAGTTCGCGCTTGAAGGTCCGCACGATCATGGCGGGGATGGATTCTTCCGGCATGGGGTGACCGGTCACCTGGAAATCCACTTTTTCCGCCAGGAACCCCATGAACGGTGCCGCGATCAGCTGCACGCCGATGGAGAAGATGCTGGCGAACAGCGCCAATAACAGGATCCACACCAGGATGATGGCGGCATCGAGGATGAAGTCGATGGCACCGTTCAGGAAGCTCCAGGTGCCGGTGAGGGCCCAGTCGGCGGTGCTGGCGGTGATCCAGCCGGCAATCCAGCTGCCGCTGGCCCAATACAGGCCACCGAACACCAGGATGTTGAAAATCAGCGGCACAATGACATACGGCCGCAGTTCCCGGGTGCGGGCCAGCTGCAGGCTGCGTTTGAGGTAGCTGATGGCGTCGGCAATCTGGGACACAGGCAATCCTTGGGTAAGAGCAGCTGCGAGCTTGGAGCTGTCGGCTGCGAGGAAAAGACAGGTTGTGGAAATGGTACCTGTCGCGTCCCCTGCTGCACAGGGTGGGGGAAAGCGGCAAGCTGCCAGGAAAGGCACCATCCTTTCCTGTGGGAGCGGTCGTTCGACCGCGATTGGCGAAGCATCAGCTTTTCGGTGGAATCACTGCTAGGCCTGGCCGCTGCTCAATCATCAAATTCGGTAAAAGCTGACCGACCTTGGGCATGCAGTGTGCTGAGTAAGGCGTGTAGCGGTCTTTATCGGTATCTCGCCTGATGAATTCACTGCCGGTTGTCGCTAGACTTAGCCCTTTTGACAGGCTGTTAAAAAGCCCGTTGCGTACTCAGTCTTTCAGGCTGGTTCGCAATCTAGGCGCGCTTTTGAAGGTGTATGTCCATCCATCAAGAAAGCGCAACAACGAGTGCGGGCCAGCCTGGAAGACCCGTAGGGCGCGGCCTGAAGGGCGCATCTGCTGCGCTTTGCCGCTAGGAAAGGGAACGACCATGTCCGTCGCGACAAAACACAACAGCTGCACCCTTCAGGCCACGCTGAGCATGCAAGGGGCTTTTCAACAGCCTGTTATGCCCACGGTGCGCCGTTACGGCTTAAGGGGGCGGCGAAACACAGATTTTCGCCCATTATTTGGCCTGCTGGCCCGAGTTAAGCAGACACTATGCGACTGAAATCCATAAAACTGGCCGGGTTCAAGTCCTTTGTGGACCCTACCACCACCAATTTCCCGGAAAATCTCACCGCTGTGGTGGGGCCCAACGGGTGTGGGAAGTCCAATATCATTGATGCGGTTCGCTGGGTGATGGGGGAATCCTCCGCCAAGCACTTGCGCGGCGAGTCCATGGCCGACGTGATTTTCAACGGCTCCAACGCCCGCAAACCGGTGGCCCAGGCCTCTATCGAGCTGATCTTCGATAACTCCGATGCCACCGTCACCGGTGAATACGGCAAGTTCAACGAGATTTCCGTCAAGCGCCAGGTGACCCGGGATGGCCAATCCAATTATTTCCTGAATGGCACCAAATGCCGTCGCAAGGACATTGCCGATATCTTCTTGGGTACGGGCCTGGGGCCGCGCAGTTACGCGATTATCGAGCAGGGCATGATTTCCCGCCTGATCGAGGCGAAACCGGAAGAGCTGCGGGTTTACATCGAAGAAGCCGCCGGGATCTCCAAGTACAAGGCGCGTCGTCGTGAGACGGAAAACCGCATCCGCCGTACTCGCGAGAACCTGGAGCGCCTGACCGACATCCGCGAAGAACTGGAGCGCCAGCTGGAGCGCTTGAGCCGTCAGGCCAGTGCGGCGGAAAAGTACAAGCAATACAAGGAAGAAGAGCGTCTCAAGGGCGCTCAGCTCAAGGCATTGCGCTGGAAAGGCCTGGATACCCAGGTGCAGCAGCTTGACCATGTGATTGGCGAGCTGGACGTCTCCATCGAAGCCAAGGTGGCGGAGCAGCGCCATGTGGATGCCGAGGTGGAGCGGCTCCGAGAGCAGCACCACGAGGTGCAGGAGCGGTTTAACGAAGTGCAGCAGCACTTCTACGCCCTGGGTGCCGAGGTGGCGCGGCTGGAGCAGAACATCCAGAACCAGCGCGAGCGCAAGCAGCAGCTCTATGAAGAGCTGGATCAGATCAATGCCAGCTTCCGGGAGTCCGACGAGCACCTGACGATGGACACGGAAAAAGTGGCCGAGCTGGATGCCATTCTGGCCGAGCGTGAGCCCGAGCTGGAAATGATCAGCGAGCAGCAGGAGGTCTCCAGTGAGGCGCTGGCGCTGGCCGAAGAGGCCATGCAGAACTGGCAGCAGGCATGGGAAGAATTCAACGGCAAATCTGGCGAATCGCGCCGGCAGGCCGAGGTAGAACAGTCCCGCATCCAGCATCTGGAGAAATCCCAGGAGCGCCTGCAGGACCGCATTGAGCGGCTCAAGAAAGAGCAGGAGTCTCTGGACGCCGGCCCGCTGGCGCAGGAAATGCGTCAGCTGGAAGAGCAGGTGGAGCAGTTCCGTGCCCAGACCGAGGAAAGCGAGCTGCGCAGTGAGAGCCTGCAGGAAGAGATTAACCAGATGCGCCGCGAAAACGGCGATCGGGGCCGCCAGCTGGAAGAGGCCCGCGAGAAGCTGCAGGCGCTGAAAGGCCGTCGCACCTCGCTGGAAGCCTTGCAGAAAGCGGCCATGGGCGATGACGGAGCGGTCAGTGACTGGCTCAATCGCCACGAGCTCGACGCCGAGCCGCGGTTGGCAGATCAGGTCCAGGTGGCGGAAGGTTGGGAGAAGGCCCTCGAAGCGGTGCTTGGCGACGCCCTGCAGGCCGTGGCGGTCAACGGGCTGGATCAGGTCAGCGATTGGCTGGGCGATCTGGATCATGGTCGTCTTGCGTTGGTGAGCCCAGCCGGTGTCAAAGGCGAGGGCAGTGCGGGCGACTTGCTCCGTGACAAGGTTGACGGTCAGGTCCCGGAAGGGCTGCTGGCCGGGGTGTATGTGGCCGATAACCTGGATGCAGCCCTGACCCTGCGCGGGCAGCTGGCGGCGCACGAGTCGGTGGTGACCCGTGACGGTATCTGGCTCGGGCCGGACTGGCTGAAAGTGGCCAAAGAGGAAGACCAGGAAGCCGGCATTCTGGAGCGACGCCGCGAACTGGAAAGCCTGGAAGACCAGATTGAGACCCTGCAGGTCACCGTGGATGAGCTCAAGGAGCAGCTGGAAAGCACCCGTGAGCAAATCGGTGAGCTGGAGGAAGAGCGTGAGGACGTTCAGCGCCAGGCGGCGCGCCTGAACCGCGATCTGGGCGAGATCAATGCCCAGGTCAGTGCCCGTCAGGTGCGTCTGGAGCAGATCACCATGCGCCGTGAGCGCCTTGGCAAGGAAATGGACGAAGCCAACGAGCAGCTCGAGCAGGAACAGGAACAGATGAAAGAGGGCCGGGCGGTGCTGGCGGAAGCGCTGGACGCCATGGAGGCGGACAGTGGCCAGCGCGAAGCGCTGTTGTCACGCCGTGACGAACTGCGTCTGAAGCTCGACGAGGCCCGCCAGAAGGCCCGTCATGACCGGGATCAATCCCACCAGGTCGCTATGGAAGTGCAGGGGGCCAAGACTCAGGCCGATTCCCTGCGCCAGAACCTGTCTCGCCTGGAAGCGCAGGTGCAGGCCATGGCCGAGCGCAAGGCCCTGCTGGAAGAGCAGACCCGGGAGGGCGACGACCCGGGCGCCGAGCTGCAGCAACAGCTGGAAGAAAAGCTGGCAGTGCGCCTGGAGGCAGAGCACAAGCTCACCGAAGCCCGCCGTGAGCTGGAAACCGTGGACCACGAGATGCGCAATCTGGAAGGCCAGCGTGGGCAGTACGAGCGCCAGGCCCAGGAAATCCGCAGCACCATGGACCAGAAGCGCATGCAGTGGCAGGATCTGAGCACCCGTCGCCAGACGGTGGCGGAGCAGCTGTCCGAGCAGAACTTCGACCTGAAGACGATTCTCGACAACCTGCCCGAGGAAGCCAACGAACAGGAGTGGGCGCAGGAGATGGACCTGATCGGGCAGCGCATTTCCCGTTTGGGCCAGATTAACCTGGCGGCCATTGATGAGTATCAGCAGCAGTCTGAGCGCAAGAACTACCTGGACAGCCAGAATGACGATCTGGAAGACGCCCTCAAGACCCTGGAAAACGCCATTCGCAAGATCGACCGCGAAACCCGGGCGCGCTTCAAGGAGTACTTCGACCGGATCAACCGCGGCTTGCAGGAGCTGTTCCCGAAGGTATTCGGCGGCGGCCATGCCTACCTGGAACTGACCGGCGAAGACCTGCTGGATACCGGGGTGGCGATCATGGCGCGGCCGCCCGGCAAGCGGAACAGCACGATTCACCTGTTGTCCGGTGGTGAGAAGGCGCTCACCGCATTGTCACTGGTGTTCAGTATCTTCCAGCTCAACCCGGCACCGTTCTGTCTGCTGGATGAGGTAGATGCCCCGCTGGATGACGCCAACGTGGGCCGTTTCTGTAACCTGGTGTCGGAAATGTCTGCAAAAGTCCAATTCATCTACATCACACACAACAAGATTGCGATGGAGATGGCTGCTACCCTGATGGGGGTGACCATGCACGAGCCTGGGGTCTCCCGTCTGGTATCGGTGGATGTGGAAGAAGCTGCCGAAATGGCAGCCATGTGAGGAATACGTGTCGCCTTCGGGCGACATAATCAGCGTAAGCAAGGAAGACGAGGCAATGGGCCTGAACCTGGAAACACTGATTGGCATTCTGGTAATTCTGATTCTGCTGATTCTCGCCGACGGCGTGCGGCGCATGATTCGTGAGCGGCATGGCCGGTTGCGCATGCGTATCGACCCCCGTTACCGGGATGCGCAGGAGGAAGAGCAGGACGGTTATAACCCGGAGGTGATAGGTACTGCCCGGGTTGTGCGTGAGGCTATCAAGCAGGACAGTATTTTTCCGCAGGACACGGCCGAGCAGGAAGCAACCCCGCCCACGGTCATGGAACCGGATGAAGCGGTTAGCGAGGCCCGTGCCGCCGAGCAGCAAAGCCTGTTCGCCGGCGATGAACCGGCAGAGCCCGAGGTTGTGCAGGAGCCGGCCTACGAGGCCGCCCCTGAGCCTGAGCCCGTGCCAGAGCCCACCCCGGAACCTGAACCGGCTCCGGCGCCGAAGGCCCAGAAGCCGGCAGCACGCAAGCCCGAGGCCCCCCGTGAACCCCAGCCCGTGCTGGAAGTGATCGTGGTGCACCTGATTGCCCGTCGTGGCGCGCCCTTTGACGGCGGTGAGTTGCTGCGGATGTTGCTGGAGTCCGGTCTGCGCTATGGTCAGATGAATATCTTCCATCGCCATGTCAGTGTGGATGGCCGTGATCAATTGCAGTTTTCCATGGCCAATGCGGTGGAGCCGGGTACCTTCGACCTGGATACCATGGAAGAAAAAACCTTTGCCGGGGTTACCTTTTTCATGAAGCTGCCAGGCCCGACCGATGCCATCGGTTCGCTGGATCGCATGTTGTCCATCTGCCAACGCCTGGCCACGGAACTGGACGGCGAACTGAAGGACGAACAACACAGCGTGCTGACCCCGCAGATGATGGAACACCTGCGTCAGAAGGTGCAGGAATTCGAGCGTCGCCAGCGGGTGCCGAGCGCGTAACAGCCGCTGTGAGCTACGAGCTGTCAGCTATGAGTAAAATCAAAACCGTAGGGCGGAAATTGCTATTGGCAATCTCCGCCGTTTTTTTGGCGAAGATCGGCCGTCGCCGATTTCTGCCCTACGGGCGAATCGCTGTTAACTATTCACTATTAACTGTTCACTGCCTTTAACGTGCCCAATAACAACGACCTTTCCCAACAAGCCCAATCCCTTCGCGACCAGCTCAACGACTGGTCCTACCGTTACTACGTTCTCGACGATCCGGCGGTGCCGGATGCGGAATATGACCGCCTGTATCGTGAATTGAAGGCGTTGGAAGACGCACATCCGGAACTGATAACGGGGGATTCGCCGACCCAGCGGGTGGGTGATGTGCCGCTGGATGCCTTTGATCAGGTTCAGCATGAAGTGCCCATGCTCAGCCTCGACAATGTGTTTGACGACGACGAACTGCGGGCGTTTGATCAGCGGGTACGTGAACGCCTGGATGTTGATGGCGAGGTGGCTTATGTCGCCGAACCCAAGCTGGATGGTCTGGCCATTTCCCTGCTCTATGAAAACGGTGAACTGGTGCGAGCCGCCACCCGTGGTGACGGTCAGACCGGCGAGAACATTACTACCAATGCGCGCACTATTCGTTCAGTGCCACTGACGTTGCGTGGAGAGAAACTGCCTGAGCGGCTGGAAGTGCGCGGCGAGGTGGTGATGCCCCATGCCGGCTTTGCCAAATTAAATGAGCGCCAGGAAGCCGCCGGGCAGAAGGTCTTCGCCAACCCGCGTAATGCGGCGGCAGGGAGTCTGCGTCAGCTGGATTCTCGCATCACTGCCGATCGTCCGCTGGAATTCTATGCCTATTCCATGGCGCAGCTGGAAGGCGTGGATGAGCCGGCCACCCACTCCGGCATGCTCGATATGCTGCGTGACTGGGGCCTGCGGGTGAACCCGGAAGTGCGGGTCTGCCAGGGCGTGGACCAGTTGCTGACCTTTTATCATGGAATTCTCGACAAGCGTGATCGGCTCGATTACGACATCGATGGTGTGGTGTACAAGGTGGACCGCTTTGATTGGCAGCGGGATCTGGGCTTTGTCAGCCGCGCGCCGCGCTGGGCCACCGCCCACAAATTCCCGGCTCAGGAAGAGCTGACCACGCTCAACGGCGTCGACTGGCAGGTCGGTCGTACTGGCGCGTTGACGCCGGTGGCGCGGTTGGAGCCGGTGTCGGTGGGGGGCGTCACGGTCAGTAATGCCACCCTGCACAATATGGATGAGATCCAGCGGCTGGATATTCGTATCGGCGATACCGTGGTGGTGTACCGGGCCGGGGACGTGATTCCCAAAGTGGTTCGCCCTATCCCTGAGCGGCGCCCGGCGGAGGCTCAAATCATCACCTTGCCCGGCCATTGTCCGGTTTGTGGCAGCGATATTCTCCGCGGCGATGGCGAAGTGGTGGCTCGCTGTACCGGCGGTTTGATCTGTGGTGCCCAGCAACGCGAGGCGATCAAGCATTTCGCGTCGCGGCGAGCCATGGATATTGATGGGTTGGGCGACAAGCTGGTGGACGCCCTGGTGGATCAGGAACTGATTGCCACGGTGGCCGACCTGTACCGTCTCAAGTCCGAGCAAGTGGCCGGGCTGGAAAGGATGGGCGACAAGTCCGCCGAGAACCTGATTGCTGCCCTCGAGGTCTCGAAGACAGTGAGTCTGGGGCGCTTCCTGTTTTCCCTGGGCATCCTGCAGATTGGCGAGGAAACGGCCAAGAACCTGGCCGATTGCTTCGGTGATCTGCAAACCATTCGCCGGGCGCCGCCGTTGTTGCTGCTGGCGGTGCCCGATGTGGGCATGGAAGTGGCCAAGGCCATTGGCGCTTTCTTTGCCGAAGCTGACAACGAAGCGGTGATCGATGGACTGCTGTCGGCAGGGGTGTCGCCCCAATCCGATGGCCAACCCTCGGCAGCCTTTACTGCCTCCCTGACGCTGGCACACCTGCTGAAATCTGCCAAGCGCCTGGGCATGGATCTGGAAGGCATTGGTGACAAGTCGCTGGAAACCCTGGCCAGCCATTACACCACCGTGGCCGGGCTGGTGGCAGGGGCGGCGGAAGGCGCGGGAGCAGAACCCAAGGGCGTGCGCTCTGGTGTCATGCTGCAACTGCGCAAGGCGCTGGCGGAGAACCAGTGGCAGGCACGGCTGGAAGATGCCGAAGCCATGGCCAGCGAACTGCAGGCACGGGCACCGGCCCAGGCGGAGAGCCGCCCACTGGATGGCCAGACCTGGGTGTTGACCGGCACGCTGGAAGCCTTTACCCGGGATCAGGCCAAGAAAGGGCTGCAGCAGCTGGGGGCAAAAGTGGCCGGCTCGGTGTCGAAGAACACGTCCATGGTCGCCGCAGGTGCCTCGGCGGGCTCCAAACTGGCCAAGGCCGAGGCGCTGGGGGTTGAGGTGTGTGACGAGGCCGCGCTACTGTCCTTGTTCAACGAGCACGGTATCGACCCGGGAGCATTATGAAACACTGGCTGACCCTGTTGCTGATGGCATTGGTCTTGAGTGGCTGTGCCGGCACGCCCACTAACACAGACAATGTGTGTGCGGTGTTCGATCAACGGGGGGGCTGGTTTAACAACTGGTACAAGTACGCCAGGAACACCGAAAAGGAATACGGCGTACCGGTACCGGTGCTGATGGCGACCATCTACAAGGAATCCGGTTTCAACGCCAAGGCCAAACCGCCGCGAACCAAGCTGCTGGGTTTCATCCCCTGGAAACGTCCGTCGACGGCCTATGGCTACCCCCAGGCGCTGGACAGCACCTGGGACTGGTACAAACAGGAAACGGGGCGTCGTGGTGCCGACCGTGATGATTTCAAGGACGCTATCCAGTTTGTGGGCTGGTATCACTACCAGAGCTACAAGAAGAATGGCGTGCCCCGCAACGACACCTACAGTCTGTATCTCAATTATTATGCCGGCCACGGAGGCTATGCCCGTGGTACCTGGAAGAACAATAAATGGATGAAAGGTGCCGCCCAGCGCACCGCGCAGATGGCCAACCGTTATGAGCAGCAGATGAAGGGCTGCGGTCGCTAGTTGTCACGTTTCGGGTGGTTTCGTCGTGGTTGTTTGCCCCGTGTAGACGTCAGATGCCCAACTAGACCTCGCAAGTTTCCCTCAAATCTGCGAAGAACCCTTTTCGTCGAACGAGGATTTGAGGGAATGGCTCACCGCACGCTCCTGCGAAGAGGCGGGCTTATCCACTTAGAGCCAAAAAAAAGCCCACCGAAGTGGGCCTGGAAGGTGGAGACAATGGAGTTGCTGTTTTACGGGTAAATGCCGGCCTCCGAAATGGCATCGGTGATGGTCTTGGCGTAGTGTGAGGCACCTTTCTCCAGTCCTTTGAAACCGCCGGTGTTGAAGCTCACGGTGCGTCCGGTCCAGACAATGGCCTTCTGGTCTACGTCCCAGAGCTCGAGCCGGGCAGTATAGATATCCTCGTTTACAAAGAAGTCCGGGCTGTAAACCTGGGGGGTCATGGTCATGCCGGCACTGGCCGGAACGCTGACACCGGGATCGCCTTTGACTTCAACCGTCTTGGAGGTCTGGTCTTCAAGATGAATGGCCAGAGCGCTGTCAAAGCCGTTTTCCTTCATGCGTTTTGCCAGGTAATCCAGGCTTTTGCCTTCAACGCCCTTGTCCCCAAAGACGGTGTAGGCCGCTGTAGCTTTGACACCCATTTCGGCGAAGCGGGCAACGATGGCATCTTCCAGGTGGCCGCGCAGTTCATGATCGACCAGAACGCCCACCACAAGGGATTGGTAAGGCCCTTTCGGGGTAGCCTGGGTGCCCGTGTCGGAATTGATCACTTTGGTATCGTGGTAGCCGCTGAGGCAGGCTGACAGTACGACAGCAAGCACGGCAGTAAGAGCAATCTTCAGTTGTTTCATAGTCTCATCCTCGTAGACCTGCCGGCGCCCGCCGACAGGTCGCTATCCGTTTCAGAAGTTGTAGGCGGTGCTGAAGGACAGGTAGTCACGGTCTTCAACAACACTGTAGCTGGCGTCGTTGTAGGTGGTGTACGACAGGTCTGCCGTCAGCTTCTTGTAGGCCATGCCCAGGCTGACCCCGAGGCTGCGCGAGTCTTCCTGCATGGCATCGTCGCTGGAAAAGCCTTCTACACCATGCTTGAGGGTGACAGCCGGCGTCAGTGTCATGGCACCAATGGCATTGGCGTAAGTCGATTTGAGGGTCAGCTGGTAGCCCCAGCTGAAATCCGTGACATAGCCATCATCATCCAGATCACCCACGCCGTAGTTGGTGTGACGACGGAAGCGCATCTCTTCCTGGTCCGGCAGGTCCGGAATGTACTCGGAACCGACTTGCATGGAGACAATGGTCTTCTGTGCGCCAAGCACTTGCGGGATCACAGTGGTGAAGGCCAGCTCGGCACGCTGAATGTCGAACTCCTGGTACCCATGGACCTGGCTGCCGGAGTCGTAGACGTAATCAATGGTGCCCTGCGGGATGGAATAGCCGGCGCCCTGCACGGCAGAGGCCGGTACGCCGTTCGCTTCCAGTACCCGGGAGGTTGTCAGATCCGGGGTGTTGATCTGGATCGGCATGTCCGGCAGGTAACTGAGGTTTAACGCAAGGTTGCCCACCCCTTCGAAGGTCTTGTCGGCGGTCAGGCCAAAGACCTGAATATCTTCCGGGTACTCATAGAAATAAGCCACATCGTTGCCCGGTGTAATGCCCTGGGGTAACGCGCTGCTCTCCTTGGTCACCGAGTAGTAGGGAAGACGGCTGTGATAGTTCAGGAAATAGGTGCCTACCTTGGCCTTGGCTTCGGGGAAGGCATAGTCAAACTTCAAGCCAAACTGGCCGCCGTCTTCGGGCTCGTTTTCGTCAACACGGGGAATATAGACCCCGGCGTTATAGGCGTCCTGATTGGGCAGGATCACCGAGCTGGAAAAGGTGGCATCACAACCCAGAGCGGTATTGTCCAAAGTTGAAAAGAAGGTGCCACAGCCATCCAGATTCGCTGGGCGCCATTCATACTGGTAGAAAGACTTCATGCTCAGGTTGTCGGTGAACTTGTAGTCCAGGGTCAGCATGCCAGAGGGGGTCAGGAACTCTGTGTATTCCGCGCCTGGGCGATGCAGCGCGGCCAGGTCGATGGCGTTGATTGAGCCCAGAGAGCCACGGGAGTAGAGGCTACGACCCCAGAGCAACAGTTGGCGTCCTGCGGCGATTTTCAGCGGCTGACCCTTCAGCTCGAATTTGCCGTGGACATAGACTTCCTGGAAGGTTGCACCCTGAAATTTTGAGTTACGGTGGAAACCGTCATCACTGAGCGGTTCATCAGGAATAAAGCCGTTTGGATAGTTACCATGCGGTACGTCTTTTTCCTTCTGGGTGTAGTCGTACCAGGTCTTGGCACGGGCAAACAGGCCGAAATTGCGGAATTGCAGATTCACATCGCCCACGGCCTTGGCCACGGAGGAGACGATGTCTCCAGCCTGATAATTCAGATTGCCGTCGTCAGATACTGCGGATCCTGCGGTGCCGCCAGGAGTGTCGCCGGCAAACAGGTTGTCCTTGCTGGCAGACTCCATTCTTGCGGTGGCACCGACCGAGGCCTTGAGGTTCCACTTGGCACTGAAATCGTCGCTGAATTTGATTTCACCGCCGGCCAAGGCCGGCGCTGAGGCAGTCAACAGGCCCAGCGCAAGGGCACTGCTGTAGCCAACAGCGATTGCTTTGCTTCGCATTATTTTGCTCTCCCACTGCCCGGTGATGATCCCGGGCAGACTGTCCGTTTTTGTTTTAAAAGTGTTGTAGCGCACGTCTTGCTTCACCCGACCTCCCGGTAATGCCTGGGCATTGCGGGAGGGTCCCTGCGGGTGATGAAACTGGCAGTTTCATTTTTATGGATCACAATTCCGAAAAAATGATCTGTCGTGATCAATTCATACATACTGACTGGTATGTGGTCAATACGACGAGAGACCAATACGGTGACTTTGAGGGGGGTCATGTCACCCTGCTATGGAGAAAAAATAGGACGTTTGAACCAGGTTTCGATCCGATTGCGACAGAGAAATATACTATTAATCGATATATGTATATTTTCGAATGATGTTCGTTACTCTGGGTGACAGATGGAAGGTGATTCCATTTTTGTGACATTTTTGCGGGTTTAGCCGGTTTTTTTTAAAAAACGTGTTTGTGATTTTGGGCCCCACCGTGTTTCCCTGGTGTCGTTAATGCTTTCTGTGTGGTTTCCCTGGCAAGCCACATTTATGGGTTGCCTGTGGGGGCGGTTTGCACGCGAAATGCCATGCAAGAGCCTGCAATGGCACACAACAAAGACTATCTGTAGGGGCGCCGCTGGTGGCGCGTTCCCCAACGCCCAAAATCGCGCCGCCAGCGACGCTCCTGCGGCAAGCAGGGAGGAGGTAATCGGGGTTTTTCCTCCAATCTGCTAAGAACCAAAAAAAGGGGCGCCAGGCGGCGCCCCGAAGGGGAAGTCTTTCCGGATCAGGCGGAAAGGAATGAATTAGAACACTTCAAACAGGCCAGCAGCGCCCATGCCACCGCCGATGCACATGGTGACGACTACGTACTTCACGCCACGACGCTTGCCTTCGATCAGGGCGTGGCCGGTCATCCGTGCCCCAGACATGCCATAGGGGTGACCAATGGAAATGGCGCCGCCGTTGACGTTGTATTTTTCGGGGTCGATACCAAGACGGTCGCGGCTGTACAGGCACTGGCTGGCAAAGGCTTCGTTCAGCTCCCACAGGCCGATATCGTCCACGGTAAGACCAAACCGTTTGAGCAGTTTCGGCACCGCGAAGACAGGACCGATGCCCATTTCATCGGGGTCACACCCGGCCACCGCCATGCCGCGGTAGGCGCCAAGGGGTTGCAGACCGAGACGCTCGGCTTCGCTCGCTTCCATCAGGACACAGGCACTGGCACCGTCCGACAGCTGGGAGGCGTTACCGGCAGTGATAAAGCCGCCTTCCTGAACCTGCTGGCCGCCCTTGAACACAGGCTGCAGGCTTTGCAGGCCTTCCAGAGTGGTCTGCGGGCGGTTGCCTTCGTCCTTATCCAGGGTCACTTCCACATCGGAAATTTCCTTTGTCTCCTTGTTCATCACTTTCATGATGCTGGTCATGGGGACGATTTCATCATCGAACTTGCCGGCCTGCTGGGCCGCGGCGGTGCGCATCTGTGATTGGTAGGCGTACTCATCCTGGGCGTCGCGGGATACCTTGTAGCGGTCAGCCACGATCTCGGCGGTTTCCAGCATGGACATATAGATGTCCGGACGGTGCTGTTTGAGCCAGGGGTCGCCGGCACGGAAGGTATTCATCTTGTCGTTCTGGACCAGGGAAATGGATTCCAGGCCGCCGGCCACGGCCACGTCCATGTTGTCGACGATGATTTCCTTGGCGGCGGTGGCGATGGCCATCAGACCGGAGGCGCACTGGCGGTCCATGCTCATCCCGGACACGCTGGTGGGCAGGCCCGCACGCAGGGCGCATTGGCGAGCCACGTTGCCGCCGGTGCTGCCTTGTTGCAGGGCGGCGCCCATGATCACGTCCTGAATGGTTTCCGGATCAATGCCGGCGCGCTCGACAGCGTGCTTGATGGCATGGCCACCCAATGCCTGGGCTTGAGTGTCGTTGAACGCGCCCCGGTAGGCCTTGCCAATGGGGGTGCGAGCGGTGGATACGATAACGGCTTCTCTCATGATGCCTCTCCAATCAGTTTAATGGGAGTCTCTGGGTAACCCCTTGCGTGCTCAGCGTGGCCTGAAGCGTGCAGCTGTTGTGTCTTGTCTCGACGGTAAGGGTGGTTCCCTTTCCTAGAGGCAAGGCGCAGCAGATGTGCGCTTCAGGCCGCGCCCTTCGGGTCTTCCAGGCTGGCCCACACTCATTGTTGCGCTTTTGCGATGGATGGGCATACACCTTCAAAAGCGCGCCTAGATTGTGAGCCAGCCTGAAAGACTGAGCATGCAAGGAGTTACTCAGAGACTCCCTTGATGCCCTTGGCGTGGGCGGCCTTGGTCAGGATCTTGGTGACGTGGTCGCCGCCAGCGAGAATTTCCCGGGCGTTGTCCATGTTGCCAATGCGTTCGAAGTGGGCGGCTACGCCATCCACGTTGCGTTCGTTTTCATCCAGGTAGACGCCTTCGCTTTCCATCAGGCGAACCATGGCATAGCAACCGGCCCCAGCCAGAACGATGCGATGGGTGGGGGCCTGCTGGCTGCACAGGAACAGCACGGCCGGAGTGATTGCTTTGGGTTCCAGCATGGCCAGCACTTCCGGGGGCATCAGATCCTCGGTCATGCGGGTAGCGGCAGTGGGTGCAATGCAGTTGATCTTGATGTCGTATTTCTCGCCTTCCAGGCAAAGCGTATTCATCAGTCCGGCCACTGCCATTTTGGCGGCGCCGTAGTTGGCCTGGCCAAAGTTGCCATAGAGCCCTGATGTGGAGGTGGTCATGACGATGCGACCATAGCCTTGTTCGCGCATGATCGGCCATACCGCCCGGGAGCAAATTTCAGAGCCGGTAAGATGTACGGCCACTACTTTGTCCCAGTCGTCCTGGGTCATTTTGGCAAAGCTCTTGTCGCGCAAAATCCCGGCATTGTTGATCAGCACATCGACCCGTCCCCAGGTGTCCATTGCCTCCTTGACCATGGCCTCCACCTGCTCGGGGCTGGACACGTCGGCGCCGTTGGCAATGGCTTCACCGCCGGCCGCCTGAATCTCTGCCACGACTTTTTCCGCCGCTTCGCTGGAACCGCCACTGCCGTCACGGGCGCCACCAAAATCGTTGACCACCACCTTCGCGCCCAGACGGGCCAGTTCCAGTGCGTGGGATTTCCCCAGGCCGTTTCCGGCACCGGTGACGATCGCCACCTGGTTATCAAATCGAATGGTCATGCTTGCTTCTCCAAGGGTTTATGCCGCTGGCCGTCACTAAAGGCAGGCGCGACACGTGAGACGCGAATGGGGCGCCAGATCAAATTCGTCACAGAGGCTGAGAAAGGCTTTTCTCGATGCACCCTGTGACCTCTGTGATAAAAACCTGCTTCGTATTCTGCGGCCTGACAGGCTCTCCTACAGGTGTGCGGTTATGCCGGTACGATCACCAGACTCAACCATTCGGCGATCAGAGCAGGTTTTTCCTGGCCTTCAATTTCCACCTGCACACCATGGCGCAGTTGCCACTCGTTATCTGAGCGACGTTTCACTTCCATCAGGGTGAACTGGCCACGCACCTTGCTGCCCTCGCGGACCGGGTTCATGAAGCGCACTTTGTCGAAACCGTAGTTGATGCCCATGACCTGGCCCTCAATGGCGGGGAGAACATCCATGGCCATGGCCGACAGCAGTGACAGGGAGAGAAACCCGTGGGCAATGGTGGCGCCAAAGGGGCTTTCCTTTGCCGCGCGCGCGGGATCGGTGTGAATCCATTGCGGATCTTCCGTCAGATCGGCAAAGCCATCGATGCGCCGCTGATCCACGGTGCGCCAGGTGGATTGACCCAGGCTTTCACCGATTCGGGTTTGCAGGTCCTCGATCCGGACTGTCTCTCTGCTCATTGTGCTCTCCCTGATTGTGCTTGTGACATGGCACAAACGCATAATTTCAGAATTATATTTTGAAAACGGCAGTATGCAGGGCGGCGTAAATGACCGTAAAGGGTGAAAAGCGGCGTGAAGGGCGAGATTTCCGACACCGGGCGCGTCAAGGTCAATGGTGGTGGGTGGCGGCTGTGCCAAAATTCAAGAAAACAACCGGGGCCCGGCCGGGATGCTGGCGGCCCACAAGCAGGCTGTTCAACAGCCTGCTAGCGAATACAGAGGACCGAGGACCCATGGCGGATCAAAGCGAAGCACTGGCCTGTGAACCCCGTAATGCCATTCTGGACGCGGCGGCCTTGTGTTTTATGGAGCGAGGCTTCAACGCAACCAGTATTGATGATATTGCCCGCCGACTATCGGCCACCAAGGGCATGGTCTATCACTACTTTGGTTCCAAGGCAGAGCTGTTTTTCGAGATTCACCATCGCGCCATGGACGCGCTGTTCGCCGAGGTGGAACCGGTGGCCGAGCAGTCCTTGCCTGCGCCGCAACGTTTCACGGAAATGGCGCGTCGCTATGTGCGTACCCTGATCGAGACCCAGCCCTATCAGCGGGCGGTGTCCGAGGCGGTGCAAATGGTGCTGCGCAACAGCACTACCGAAGACCAGCGCAGCCAGCTCACCAGGCTCCAGGAACGCCGCAATCGCTGCGAAGCCCTGTTTATGACTGTCCTTGAAGAAGGTATGGCCGAAGGCACCATGTGTGCCTTGCGCCCACGGGTGTCCATCAAGCCAGTGTTTGGCGCCATGAACTCGGTGATTAACTGGTATCACCCTCGCGATGGCGAAACCGAAGAAGAGATCCAGGCGTTGGTGGACGAAGTGGTGGGCGTGGCGTTGCGGGGAATCATTAAAGGCAGTTAACAGGGAATAGTGAACAGTTAACAGCGGCGCGGTTGCGCGTTACGTGATCTGAAAGGCATGAGGCCGCGCCCAGAATTTGGACGCGGCCTCATGCCTTTACACAAAAACAAAAAGCCTAATAAAGCTTGACAGGGTGTGTCGGTCGGGCAGCCTTGTTCACTGTTCACTGTTCACTGTTCACTGTTCACTGTTCACTGTTCACTGTTCACTGTTCACTGTTCACTGTTCACTGTTCACTGTTCACTGTTCACTGTTCACTGCCTTTCAAAAATCCCGCAAAGATCGCCCGCGTTTCCTCGCTGAACATCCTGTCTGCAAACATCACGCTTTCTTTTTCGATCTGGGCCTTGAGGGCATCGTGACCGTGGCGCATGAGTTGTTTGGTCATGGCCATGGCGGTGGGAGATTTGCTGGCCAGTTTTTGGGCCAGTGCCATGGCGTCGGCTTCCAGGGCATCGGGCTGGGTGCGGTAGGCAATCAGTCCGCAGCGTTCGGCGTCTTCGGCGCTCAGGGTATCGCCTGCCATTAGCAGGCGGGCCGCGTTCTGGCGACCGATCAGCATGGGGAGCAGCAGACTTGAAGAAGCCTCAGGTACCAGGCCCAGGTCGATAAAGGCGGTTTTGAAGCGCGCGTTATCGGCGGCGATGACCAGATCACAATGCATCAGCAGGGTCGTGCCAATACCGGTGGCATTGCCATGCACGGCCACCACAGTGGGTTTGTCCAGGGCCATGAGGGCATGGACAAGGATCATGGCCGGGCTGAGTTTGCCCCCCTCACGGCTGGAGGGATCGGCATTGAGGAAATCACCGATGTCGTTCCCCGCGCACCAGGCGCGGCCCTTGCCGCTAAACAGCAGGGCGCGCACCGCCGTATTGCCGGCGGCATGCTCTACCGCCCGGGTCAGATCCTCATACATGGCCTTGGTCAGGGCATTGAGCTTGTCGGCACGGTCCAGAGTCAGGTGCAAGACCCCGTCCTGTAGCTGAGCGGTGACGTGGCGGCTTTCCAGACCGATCTGCTGTTCCATTTCCTGTGGGGGGGTTGCCATTGGGCCTCCGGTTTAATCCGTGGTCATAACATTCGAGAGACAATCAAAATAACGAAATAGTGTTCCAAATAAAACATCACTGCATATGCATGAGACTTATTGGTCGGGATTCAAAATATCAATTTCACTAACTATGCTGGCTCCTCTAGGCTGGGTCTCTGCCTGAATTTGCCCAAGGAGACCGGCATGGCCCAGTTTTACCTTGTTCGTCACGGACAAGCGTCGTTCGGTAGCGATAACTACGATCAGCTTTCCCCGCTGGGGCACCAACAGGCCCGTTGGCTGGGGGAGTACTTTGCCGAGCGTGATATGGGCTTTGATGCACTGATTACTGGCGATCTGGTTCGGCATCAGGAAACCGGTGCCGGGATTTGCGAGGGGCTTGGAGTGCAGTTGCCCGTGGATATTCAGCCGGGCCTGAACGAATTCGATTTCCACTCCATTGTCGATGCCTACCTGGCTCAGCACCCCGATCAGGCGCCGCCGGAAGGGGCGTCAGCGGCGGCCTTCTACAAGGCGCTGAAAACAGCCATGACCCACTGGCGCGATGACTCACTGACCGGTGACCTGCCGGAAACCTGGCAGATGTTTGCCGACCGGGTCGCTGCCGCAAGGGCACATATTCAGTCGCACTACAGTGAGCGGGACAGGGTCGTGATTGTCAGTTCCGGTGGTGCCATGGCCATGTTCATGAAACAGGTACTGCAAGCCGCCGACGAAACAGTGGTGGAGCTGAACCTGCAAATTCGCAATACCAGCGTGGCTCACGGGTTCTTCAACCGTAAGGTGGTTCGCCTGGCCGGTTTCAACAATGTGCCGCATCTGGATCGCACAGATCGTCTGGATGCCATTACCTATTTTTGATCGCAGCAGGGGCCGCTCAGAAGCAGCATAAGACTGCACCCGGCGGCCACGATATAACCAAGGGAGAGCTTCATGGAATTTCAGTACAGTGAAAAAACCCGGGATCTGATTACCCGTGTCCGTCATTTCATCGACACCGAAATCCGCCCGGTGGAAGAGCTGTTTCACGAGCAACTGGACAAGAGCCCGTGGGAAACCCCGCCGGTGATGGAAGAGCTGAAAGCCAAGGCCCGGGAGCAGGGGTTGTGGAACCTGTTCCTGCCGAAAGAGTACGGTGAATACAGCGCCGGGCTGAGCAATCTGGAATATGCACCGCTGGCCGAAGAAATGGGCCGCAGCCGTATTGCCTCGGAAGCGTTTAACTGTGCGGCGCCTGATACCGGCAATATGGAAGTACTGGCCAAGTACGGTAACGATGCCCAGAAAAAGCAATGGCTGGAGCCGTTGCTGGAAGGCAAGATCCGCAGTGCCTTTGCCATGACCGAGCCGGAAGTGGCGTCTTCCGATGCTACCAATATTGAGACGCGTATCGAGCGCGATGGTGACGACTACGTTATCAATGGCCGCAAGTTCTACATCAGCGGGGCCATGCGCAAGACCTGCGAGATCATGATCGTGATGGGCAAGACCGACCCGGATAACCCCAACCGTCATGAGCAGCAGTCCCAGATTCTGGTCCCCACCAACACCCCGGGCGTGAAGATCGTGCGTCCCATGAAGGTGTTTGGTTACGATGATGCGCCGGAAGGGCACGCAGAAGTGATTTTCGACAACGTGCGCGTACCCAGGGAAAACATGATCCTGGGTGAGGGCCGTGGCTTCGAGATCGCCCAGGGCCGCCTGGGGCCGGGCCGGATTCACCACTGCATGCGTTTGATTGGTGCCGCACAGGAAGCCTTCGAGCTGATGGCCAAGCGCGTGAACCAGCGCGTGGTCTTCGGCCAGCCCATGAGCAAGCAGGGCTCTGTACGCGAAGATCTGGCGAAATCCTGGTGTGAAATCGAGCAGGCTCGCCTGCTGACGCTGAAAGCAGCGGCCACCATGGACAACGAAGGTAACAAAGTCGCCAAGGATTTGATCGCTATGATCAAGGTGGTGGCGCCCAATATGGCGTTAAATGTCATCGATCGGGCGATCCAGGTCCACGGTGCGGTGGGCTTGAGCCAGGATACCCCGCTGGTCAACTTCTTCAGTTATGCACGTACCCTGCGTCTGGCCGATGGGCCGGATCAGGTGCACATGATGCAGCTGGGCCGCAATCTGGCCAAACGTTTCGCCTGAGACGAGGGCGCTTGCCCGGTGTGATCCGTCACACCGGGCTTTGCCATTTGCGCAGCACAGACAGAACAACAGGAGAGCTCCATGTCCCAGGTGGATACGCTGGATACCGAAAAACTGGCCCGTTACCTCGAACAGCATATTGACGGCTTCAAGGGCCCGATCCAGGCCGACAAGTTCGAGGGGGGGCAGTCCAACCCCACCTTCAAGATTACTTCCCCCTCCGGTGCCTATGTGCTGCGTCGCCAGCCGCCGGGCAAGCTGCTCAAGTCTGCCCACGCTGTCGATCGCGAGTACCGTGTCATGGCGGCGCTGAAAGACACCGATGTGCCTGTCCCTACGGTGCTCCACTTGTGTGAAGACCGTGACGTCATCGGTTCCATGTTCTACGTGATGGAGTTTTGTGAAGGTCGCATCCTGTGGGGCGCGGCGCTTCCGGAAGCGGGCGACGGCGATGCCGGTAATGCCTTGCGTGCGACCATGTACGACGAGATGAACCGTGTCCTGGCTGCGATGCACAGTGTGGATCTGGAGGCCGTTGGCTTGAGCGATTACGGCAAGCCTGGCAGCTATTTCGAGCGTCAGCTGGGTCGCTGGAGCAAGCAGTATGAAGCCTCCAAGCTGGAAGAGATTCCCGCCATGGATGAGCTCATTGCCTGGCTGGAAAAACACCTGCCGGAAGACGATGGGCAGGTGGCGCTGGTGCACGGGGACTTCCGTCTCGACAACATGATGTGGCACCCCTCCGAGCCGAAAGTGATTGCGGTGCTGGACTGGGAGCTGTCGACACTGGGCCACCCGCTGGCGGATCTGGCGTACCAGTGTATGGGGATGCGTATGCCCCAGCGTGGCGCCAAGATGGCCGGCATGCAGGGGGTAGACCGCAAGGCACTGGGTATTCCCACCGAGCAGGAGTACGTCGACATGTACTGCCAGCGTCGGGGTATCGACAAAATCGACAATTGGGAATTCTATCTGGCCTTCAGTTTCTTCCGCCTCGCGGCTATTTGTCAGGGTGTCGCCAAGCGGGCGGTGGATGGCAATGCTTCTAGTAAGGAAGCGTCACAGGTCGGTGCGCTGGTGAAACCGCTGGCCGAAATGGCGGTGGACATTATTCACAACGGCGCCTGAGAAAAGGCGCCCATAAGGGCGCCGTGGGTCACAACACTGGCGGCACGCTGAAGACTGCAGACAGGTCATAAAAGTGCTCAAAGAAGCGCAAGGGAACCTCTGAACAACTCCTTGCGTGCTCAGTCTTTCAGGCTGGTTCGCAATCTAGGCGCGATTTTGAAGGTGTATGTCCATCCATCGAAAAAGCGCAACAACGAGTGCGGGCCAGCCTGAAAGACCCGAAGGGCGCGGCCTGAAGCGCACATCTGCTGCGCCTTGCCTCTAGGAAAGGGAACCACCCTTACCGTCGAGGCAAGACACAACAGCTGCACGCTTCAGGACACGCTGAGCATGCAAGGAGTTGTTTAGAGTTTCCCTGAACGCGGTGGTGGAGATGCCGGGCACACGGCACAGACGAAAAACCGCGTTGCCATCTGTTGTTCAGGGCGTGCCGCTTTTCATTTCAACCGGGAGAGAAGTATGAGTACCAACCTGTTTAACCTTGAGGGCAAGATTGCCCTGGTCACTGGTGCCAGCCGTGGTATTGGCGAAGAAATTGCCAGGCTGCTGGCCGAGCAGGGGGCACATGTGATTGTGTCCAGTCGCAAGATCGATGACTGTCAGGTGGTCGCCGATGCCATCAAGGCGGCGGGGGGCAAGGCGGAAGCCTATGCCTGTCACGTGGGTGAGCTGGCACAGATTCAGGCCATCTTTTCCCACATCCGTGAGGTGCACGGCAAGCTGGATATTCTGGTCAACAATGCGGCGGCCAATCCTTTCTTCGGGCATATCCTGGATACCCCGGTCGATGCCTTCGACAAGACTGTGGATGTGAACCTGCGTGGTTACTTCTACATGTCCGTGGAAGGGGCCAGGCTGATGCGCGAACACGGTGGTGGTGCCATCGTGAACACAGCCTCGATCAATGGCATCAGCCCCGGCGACATGCAGGGTGTGTATTCCATTTCGAAAGCGGCGGTGATCAGCATGACCAAGTCTTTTGCCCAGGAATGTGCCCAGTTCAACGTTCGCGTCAACGCGCTGTTGCCGGGCCTGACCAAGACCAAATTTGCCGGTGCCCTGTTCACCAACGACGACATTTACCAAACCGCCATTTCCCAGATTCCCATGCGTCGCCATGCGGAGCCAAAAGAAATGGCCGGTACCGTGCTGTATCTGGTGTCCGATGCCAGCAGCTACGTGACGGGTGAATGTGTGGTGGTTGATGGTGGGTTCACTATCTGAGTTATCAGTTATGAGCTATCAGCTGTGAGCTATGAGCTACAAGCTAAGAGCTAAGAACTGACAGCTGACAGCTCATGGCTCATAGCTGATGGCTGATAGCTGCCGTTTGGAGAACATAATGGATCCGATTCTCGATTTTACCGGCAAGACTGTCTTGATCACTGGCGCGGCCAGCGGGTTTGGCAAGTTGCTGGCGCAGGAGCTGGGCAAGCGCGGCGCGGCGCTGGTGCTGGGTGACATCAACATGGATGCCCTGAATGCCCAGGCAGATGCCCTGGCCGGGCAAGGCGTGAAAGTGGCAGCGCTGCGTTGTGATGTTTCCCGCGAAGCCGACTGCAAGGCCATGGTCGATACCGCGCTGGCCCAGTTCGGTCACCTGGATATGGCGGTGAACAATGCCGGCATCGCCCACGGTTTTATTCCCTTTGATCAGCTCACCGAAGAAGTGCTGGATCAGCAGGTCGGCGTCAACGTCAAAGGCGTGATGTACGGCATGAAACACCAGATCGCGGCCATGAAGGAAAACGGGGGCAGCATCGTCAACGTGAGCTCCATGGCGGGCCTCGGTGGGGCACCCAAGATTGGTGCCTACTCAGCGGCCAAGCATGCGGTGATCGGCCTGACCCGCACTGCAGCGGTGGAATTTGCCAAGCGCAACATCCGCGTGAATGCGGTGTGCCCCTTCTACACCCATACGCCCATGGTGGACGAAGGCAACCTGTCCGAGAACAAGGATACGGTGCATGCCATGTTGGCGGCGGGTTGTCCCATGAAGCGTCTCGGCCAGCCGGAAGAAATTGTCACGGTAATGCTGATGATGTTGTCGCCGGCGAACAGCTACATGAATGGCCAGGCGATTGCCGTGGATGGCGGGGTGTCAGCGTTCTGATCGTTGTTCCGGGTTCCTGTCCCGGCCATATGCGCCGGGGTGGGAGCGTTTGAGTTCTACCAGTTCAGGGTGACGCCAGCGTAGTAACCCAGACCCGGACCGGGTTCGAAGTAGCCACGCTCGCTAACCGGTCGGTCGCTGTTGGCGTTGATTCGCAGGTTGCTGTAATACTCGCGGTCGAGCAGGTTGTTAATGCCCGCAAACAGACTCCACGTTTGTTCCCCCAGGCGCCATTGCTTGCCGCCTTTCAGATTGATCAGCAGCTCACTTCCCACTCGGGTGACATTGGTATTTTCGGCATAGCGATGCGAGCTGAATATCCCTTCCAGACTGGCAAACAGGCCGCTTTCGTTTTGCCAGTATGCTTCGGCGTAGAGATGATGCTCTGGTAAGCCGGGTAGCCGTTTCCCGCTCACATCGGCCTGTTGCTGGTTGTCCTGAAACTCCACAAAACGAAAATCGGACCAGGTCCATGACAGCGCCAGCGTGAGCTGATCGGTAGTGGCATGCTCCAGAGAGATCTCAATACCGTCGCGGCGGGTTTTGCCCGCATTCTGGTAGAAGGTGCGCCCATTCAGATCGTAGGGGGTGATTTCATCGTCAACGTCTACCCGAAACAGGGCGGCCTCCAGGTAGAGCCGGTCCAGCAAGCTGCTGCGTACGCCAAGCTCCATGTTAACGGCGGTCTGTGAGGTGAGCGCCGGATTAAAGCCGCCCGCACCGGAGGGATTGGCCAATTCGGTGAAGGTCGGGCTTTCAAACGCGGTGCCGGTGTTGGCGTAAAGGGTGTGGTGGCGTGAAAGCTGCCAGGCAAGGCCAGCACTGTAGCTGGTTTCGTCAAACGCCCGTTCGCCACTGTTATCGCCGTCACCCAACAGGTGATCGTCGATGGTCATGCGTAACCGGTCGGTTCGGGCCCCAACGGTGAGCATCAGGTTGTCGGTCACATGGCTGTCCAGCTGCATGAATACCCCGCTGGCCGTGGCGTACTGATCCTCATCAGCGGTGACCGAGGTAATCGCCCCGTTGGCATTGACCGCATGGCGTCCCCGGGCATCTTGTTGGCGGTCTGCATCCAGTCCGACCAGAAGTCGGTGAGGCCGATCCCTCACAGTGAAGGGCAGGGTGGCATCCAGGCGGGCGCCGTAGAAAAGACGGTGGTAATCGATCAGGCTGCTGCCAGGAAACGGAAGTTGCTGTTGAAAGTCCCGCTGGCTGACAAACAGCCGGGCGTTGATCACCGCATTGCCCAGGGCGTCATCGCGATAGTGCAGGCCAAGACGCTGCTGATCGACCGTCTGGCCGGCGTCCAGCGTGTTCGAAAAGCGGGTGGCCATGTGACGGTCCTGATGAGCCTGTTGGCGGGTGAGCCCACCCGGGTCGTTGGCATAGGGCGTATCCATGGCCGTCAGAAAAACGGTGAGAGCACGATCCTCGTCAGGTTGCCAACCGGCTTGTGCTGTTAACTGATACTTGCGTACCTCGCTCTGCTCTCGGTGGCCCGCATAATCCAGTGCTGTCAGGATGAAGGCCTGGTGGTTTCGCTGATGCTGACTACTGGCCTGAACGTTGGCCTGGCGCAGGGCATCATTGCCGCCGATCACTGTGGCACTGGCGGATTCTGTTACTGGCTGGGCCGCGGTGCGGATATCCACCACGCCACCGGTAGCATTGCCGTACAGCAGACTGCTGGGGCCTCGAAGTATGGTGAGTTGTTCCACCGCGAAGAGATCAATGCTGTCCAGCTGCGACTGACCGTCTGGCAGTGTCTCCGGGAACCCATCCACGTTCACCCGCAGTCCGCGTACCCCGAACGGCGAGCGAGCACCGAAGCCCCGGGATGATAGGCGCAGGCCCTGGGCAAAATTGTAGCGGTTCTGCAGATACAGCCCGGGCACCCGGTTAAGGCTTTCATCCAGTTGCAGGCGAGGTTGGGCTTGCTGCCGCCGATCCGCCTCTATCACTGTGATGGCGGCAGGGGTATCGGCCAGAGGGCGTTCCATGCGGGTGCTGGTGACGGACACCGGTTCCAGTATCGGTGTTTCGTTCCCTTCAGCCTGGGACGCCAGCACCAGCAGCGCGAAAAAAGACGGAGATTTCATGTACAGCATTCCATGGTGGGTAATGTTGTACAGGACACGCGAGTCAAAGAAAACGGTAACGTTCGGCGGGCGTTGCTCTCTCAAACGTTAGCGGCCCTCTCCCGCTTGCGGGAGAGGGCGACAGTGAGAGGGAAAGGGCGGGATGACGGATGTCCGTCGTCAGTGAAGCTTTTTACGCGTCTTCTTGCGCTGGCTGGCCTGCTCATGTTGTTCGGTCAGCATGCCGTCCTTGCCAAAGAGGCGCTCACGCCACTCGTCCAGCAACGCATCGGTATCGTGCTGGGATGGGTGGAAACCCGGCTTGAAGAAATCCAGGTATTGCGGCCAGAGCTTGGTAAACAGGCCTTTGCGCCCAAACAGGAATTTTAGCCCTTTCCAATTGTTGCGCAGGTCCAGCAATTTGCCGTCGGAGGCCAGCATCTGCGCCTGAAAAATCCCGATGACGGCAAAGAAAACAACGGTCACCGGAATCATGGTGCCGGCCCGCAGCAAGTAGTTGCCGCTGACTTTTTCATACACATCGTAGGCAACCGTCTTGTGCTCGTTTTCTTCCAGCGCATGCCACAGCCACAGTTTCAGTGTCTCCGGGTCGGCCAGTTCGCGGTGGGACTCATCGCGCAGCAGCTGCTCGGCGATGATGGCGGTGTAATGTTCCAGGCTCACGGTGGCAGACAGCTGGAAAATCTTGGGGGTGAATTTTTTGACCCCTCCCAGCAATTTGCCCAGGGTCTTGTCCAGCTTTTCGGTGGGATAGCCGAATTTCTGGCCCAGTTCGTTCCAGGCTTCGTGCTCCTTGCTGTGCATGGCTTCCTGACCGATAAAGCCGGCCACCTGCGCTTTAAGCGTCGGATCAGTAATGTCCTTGCGGTAGTGCCGAACGGCCTGCACAAAGAAATCTTCCCCTTCCGGGAAGAGGGTGGACAGGGTGATCCAGAATGCGCTCAGGAACGGGTCGTCCGCATAGAAATAGCGTTTGGCGGTGGTGGCATCAAACTCAAAGTCCAGCCGACGTGGGGGGATGTTCACGGTGGCGCCCAATGGTACCTTTTCTGCGGTCTTGGTCTGGGTCTTGTTGATGCTGTCGGAAGCTGTTGTTGTCATAAATCCTCCTGGTCCCGGTCTGTCTGACCGTTATATGTCACACTGTGACATTGATCAATGTAACGATGATCAGGGGTGGACGCGGAGGGGTAAATGGCACTTCGGCGCCCGGGGGAGGGCGCCAGTGCCAGTACACAAAACAAGGGGTTTTGTGTCCGTTAATGACTGACCGATGGGCTCAGGAGTCAGCCGGGCAGGAACAGTGACTTGATTTCCAGGAACTCATCGAACCCGAAACGTCCCCATTCGCGGCCGATCCCGGATTGCTTGTAGCCACCAAAGGCGGCCTGGAAATCCGGGCCGGCGCCGTTCAGGTGCACATTGCCCGTACGCAGGCGATTGGCAATCTGCCGGGCCTGGTCGTTATCCCCGAACACATAGCCGGACAGGCCGTAATCGGTGTCGTTGGCGATGGCGACGGCTTCTTCAAGGTCCTGGTACGGGATCATGGTCAGTACCGGGCCGAAGATTTCCTCGCGAGCGATGGTCATCTGGTTGTTGGCACGGCTGAACACCGTGGGCTGGACAAAGTAGCCGGTGTCCAGGCCCTCGGGCATGGCGGTGCCTCCGCATACCAGGGTGGCGCCTTCCTCGATGCCTTTCTCGATCAGTGCCTTTACCCGCTGATGCTGGCGGCCATTGGCGATTGGTCCCATGACGGTGGCGTTGTCGGCCGGGTTGCCTACGGCAATGCTGGCACAGACGCGGGCGGCAATCTGTTCTGCTGCGTCGAGCTGGTCGGCGGGAACCAACATGCGTGACGGCGCATTACAGCTTTGGCCGGTGTTGTTCATCATTGCCCGCACCCCGTGGGTCACGGCCTGTTCCAGATCACAACCGGGCAACAGGATGTTGGCGGATTTGCCGCCCAGTTCCAGTGACACTCGTTTGATGGTGTCGGCGGCTTCCTTGCTCACCGAGGCGCCAGCCCGGGTAGAGCCTGTCAGCGAGACCACATCAATGCGCGGGTCGGACGAGAGCTGCGGACCGACTTTGGCGCCATCGCCGTACACCATGTTGAACACGCCGGCAGGCAGGCCAATCTCGTCGATCATTTGCCCCAGCAGGTTGGCGGACAGAGCCGCGAATTCACTGGGCTTGAGTACCACTGTGCAGCCCACGGCGAGGGCCGGAGCCAGCTTGCACATGATCTGGTTCATGGGCCAGTTCCACGGCGTGATCAGTGCACAGACACCTGCGGGCTCGTGACGAATCACCGAGCCGCCCTGGGTTTCCTCAAAGGGGAAGTCGCGGGCGATTTCGATGGCGTTGTTGAGGTGTGCCATACCAGCGGGGGCCTGGGCCTTGCTGGCCAGTCCGATGGGGGCGCCCATCTCTCGGCTGATGGCGTCGGCAATTTCGGGCAGGCGTTGTTGGTACAGCGCCAGCAGCTTTTCCAGGTACTCGAGTCGGGTGGCCAGCGGCGTTTCACTCCAGCCAGTAAAGGCGGCAGTGGCCGCGGCGATGGCGCTGTCGATGTCTGCCGCTTCGCCAAGCGGAATCTGTGCTTCAGGTTGTTCCGTGGCGGGGTTGATCACGGCGTGAGTCTGGCAGACGGAAGAAGGGGTGACCCAGCGACCATTGATATAGAACTGTTGCAGCGTATCCATGGAAACGTCCTTTGATCGGTTAGCGTGTCCAGTGTAGGTGACTGAATGGCTCATGCCCACAATAATGAAATGATATTTTGAAATATTGACCGGCGCTGGCCTGACATGACATGGTTAGAGCCTGAGCCATTGTGGGTCAAAGGCAACAGGGCCGCCATGGCAAGGCTTATGCATGAAAAACGTGTTTTGTTATATTGGCGCCCCTTGGGAGCCTCTGGATAACTCCTTGCGTGCTCAGTCTTTCAGGCTGGCTCACAATCTAGGCGCGGTTTTGAAGGTGTATGTCCATCCACCGAGAAAGCGCAACAACGAGTGTGGGCCAGCCTGGAAGACCCGAAGGGCGCTCCAGGTCACGCTGAGCATGCAAGGAGTTATTCAGAGGCTCCCTAAGCCTAATACACAACTATAAAAGGTATCGATGGCCCGCACGGAAGACGGGACCGACGAACCGGCACACTCCCGAAGCCTGAAGGAATGACAAGAATGCGTAGAGCGGTCGCAGAAGTGGGAAGTAACGACAAGGATCGAAATTTTGTCACAGCGTTGGCCCGGGGGCTCGATATCCTGCGCTGTTTCGGACCTTCCGATGAATATCTTGGCAATGCGGAGCTGGCCAAACGGACCAGTATTCCGCGGCCGACGGTGTCGCGAATGACAGCGACCCTGACTCAGCTGGGCTACCTGCGTTATGTCCCGCAGCTGGAAAAGTACCGGCTGGGGCCGGGGGTGCTCGATCTCGGGTATCGCTATCTGGCCAGCGAAGGGGTGCGCGATCTGGCGCGTCCCTATATGCAGGAGCTGGCCGATGCCACCGATTGCATGGTGGCGATTGGTGCCCCGGACGGCGCGCAGGTGACTTACATCCAGGTGTGCCAGGGTAATGGTCCTCTGGTGCTGCGTCTGGATATTGGTTCACGGGTCCCGATGGCCACATCGGCACTGGGGCGAGCCTTTCTGGCGGCCACTCCGGCGTCAGAGCGGGAAATGTATTACGAACAGATTCGCAGCCAGGATCCGGCAAACTGGCCGGCCATAGAACGCAGCCTGCAAGAGGCCTACAAGGAATACGAGGAGTTTGGCTTCTGTACTTCCGATGGCGAATGGAACCGGGATGTGAGTGGCGTGGCTGTGCCGCTGATTCTGGATGGGGGTGCCCAGGTGGTGCCTTTCAATTGTGGTGGCTCTTCGCTGCGCTTGAGCCGTCGTACCCTGATCGAAAATCTGGGCCCGCGCCTGAAAGATGTGGTGGGGCAGGTGGCGCAGATGGTTCAGGGGCGTAGCGAGGCCTGATACACCAATAGAAGGATTGCCGATGGATGCTGTTTCTCCGCACAACGGAGTTTTCCTGGACGCTGCCAATGCCCGTTTTTCCACGGGCTTTCCCGCCGAGGTCGGTTTTCACTTTCTCGAATGGCAGGAAGGCCGGGCGGTGTTGGGTCTCAATATTGATGCCCGACATCTCAATCTGGCCAATGTCATTCATGGTGGGGTGCTGGCGACATTGATGGATGTGGCGGGGGCCTGTGCGGGGACATGGAACGCGGACCCTCGCAGCATTCGCAAGGCCGTCACCTTGTCCATGACGACCACCTTTACCGGCCAGGCCAGCGACGGGTTGATTCGTTGCATCGGTACCCGGCGCGCAGGGGGCTCGCGCATCTATAACAGCACCATGGAAGTGTTTGACGAACACGACAATCTGCTCGCCATGGGCGAGGCGACTTTCCGGCTTCGCAGTACCTGATTTGGACAGGGCGGGGGATGACCCCGCGCCCTTCGGGTCTTCCAGGCTGGCCCACACTCGTTGTTGCGCTTTCTCGATGGATGGACATACACCTTCAAAACCGCGCCTAGATTGTGAGCCAGCCTGAAAGACTGAGCATGCAAGGAGTTATTCAGAGGCTCCCTAGCGGCCTGCCACCAGATGGGTGGCTTGTTGTGCTTCCCAGCCACCGCCCAGTGCCCGATACAGATCGGTTTCATTGCTCAGTTGCTGGCGCTGCAGGCTGACCCGTTGCTGGCGGGCGGACAGCAGGGTGCGCTGGGCATCCAGAACCGCCAGATAATCGTCGGCACCTTGTTCATAGCGCTGTTGTGCCAGTGTCAGGGTTTGGCGAGTGGCTTCCACCAGCGCCTGCTGTGCCTGTGCCTGACGGCTCAGACTGTCTCGGGCTTCCAATGCATCCGCCACTTCCTGAAATGCCACCTGCACCGCTTTTTCATAGCTCGCCACCGCCTGGTCACGGCGCACCCAGGCAAGATCCAGGTTGGCCTTGTTGCTGCCACCGGTGAAGATCGGCAGGGAAATGGCGGGGCTGAATGACCAGGCTTTGGAGCCGCTCTCGAACAGCCCGGACAGCTCGCTGCTCATGGAGCCGTAGGCGCCGGTCAGCGTGATGCTCGGGAAGAACGCGGCACGTGCCGCACCAATGTTGGCATCGGCGGCGCGCAGTTGATGTTCTGCCTGACGAATATCCGGCCGCTGGGTCAGTAGGTCCGATGACAGACCCGAGGGCACCGGTGCCACCAGATCGAGCGCGTCGTCGCTGAGCGACACCGGCTGAAGCTCGGGCAGGGGGCCGCCTACCAGCACGGCAAGGGCGTTGTAGTCCTGGCTGACCTGCCGCTCGAAGCTGGCCTGATTGGCGAGGGCGCCCTGCAGGGCGATCTGCGCCTGACGGACATCCAGCTCGGTGCCGAGCCCGCCTTCATAACGGCGCTGGATCAGATCCAGTGAGGATTGCTGGGCGGCCACGGTCTCGCGACTGATCGCCAGATTCTGCTGGTCTGCAATCAGGGTCAGGTAGCTTTGCGCGACCTGGGCGACCAGCGCCAGGTGGCTGCTGCGTTGGGTTTCTTCGCTGGCCAGATAGTTTTCCAGGGCGGCGTCCTTGAGGCTGCGCACCCGGCCGAAGAGATCCAGTTCCCAGGCGGTGACCCCCACTTGCGCACCGTATTGGCTGCTAAGGGTGGACTGACCGGTGCTGGACAGGTCGCCGGGGAGGCGCTGGCGGGTACCGGTGCCCTCTGCCGTGACTGACGGGAACAGGTCGGCACGCTGGATCTGGTATTGGGCGCGCAGGGCGGCCACGTCCAGTGTCGCCAGCCGCAGGTCCCGGTTGTTTTCCAGAGCGGTACGTATCAGCTGTTGCAACTCTTCCGACCGATACAGGTTTTCCCAGCCGGGCAGGGTGAGTTCGCTGGCCGGCTGAGTGTCGCCCAACTGGGCGGCGACCGGGGAGTTCGGGGCGTCATAGCTGGGGGCGAGGGTGCAGCCACCCAGCATCAGCCCGCCCAAAAGGGCGAGCGTCAGCGGGGAACGTTGCATTTAGGTCTCCGACGTTTTGCTCTTGCCATTGAGCGGCACGCCGGACAGCTTGCGTACCGCCACATAGAACAGCGGGATAAAGAAGATCGCCAACACGGTGGCGGTGAGCATGCCACCGAACACGCCGGTACCGATGGCGTTACGGGCGCCCGCGCCAGCACCGGTGCTGATCATCAGCGGGGTGACGCCGAGCATGAAGGCCAGTGAGGTCATCAGGATCGGGCGCAGCCGCATGCGGACGGCTTCCAGTGTTGCCTTGAGCAGGTGTTCGCCTTTCTGTTCCAGTTCCAGGGCAAATTCTGCAATCAGGATCGCGTTTTTCGCCGATAGCCCGATAGTGGTCAGCAGGCCCACCTGGAAGAACACATCGTTGTCCAGCCCGCGGAAGGTGGCGGCCAGAACCGCACCCAGTACCCCCAGCGGAACCACCAGCATCACCGCAAACGGGATCGACCAGCTTTCATAGAGGGCGGCGAGACACAGGAACACCACCAGCAGCGACAGGGCGTAAAGTGCTGGCGCCTGGTCGCCGGACTGGCGTTCCTGATAGGACAGGCCGGTCCATTCAAACCCAAAGCCGGCAGGCAGCTTGGCGGCCAGTTCTTCCATGGCGTCCATGGCGTCACCGGTACTGTAGCCGGGGGCCGCGTTCCCCTGGATGTTCACCGAAGACACCCCGTTGTAGCGTTCCAGCTTGGGCGAGCCGTAGGTCCAGTGCCCGGTGGCAAAGGCCGAGAACGGCACCATTTCCCCCTGGGCATTGCGCACGAACCAGTCGTTGATGTTTTCCGGCAGCATCCGGTAAGGCGCATCAGCCTGTACGTACACCCGTTTTACCCGGCCACGGTCGACGAAGTTGTTGACGTAGCTTGAGCCCCAGGCAATTTGCAGGGTGTTGTTGATGTCACTGATCGACAGGCCCAGGGCTTTGGCTTTCTGTTGGTCGATATCGATCTGGTACTGCGGGCTGTCTTCCAGACCATTGGGCCGTACGGCGGCCAGGCGCGGGTCCTGGCTCGCCATGCCGAGCAGCATGTTGCGCGCGTTGATCAGGGCTTCGTGGCCCTGGCCGGATTGATCCAGCAGCTGGAAGTCGAAGCCACTGGCATTGCCCAGCGCCGGAATTGACGGTGGACTGAGGGCGAACATCATGGCTTCACGAATGGTAGAGAAGTAGCCCATGGCGCGCCCGACAACATCATTGGCGCCGTCCACCGACAGATCCCGCTCGGACCAGTCTTTCAGGTTAACGAACGCCATGCCGGCGTTCTGGCCGCGGCCGGTGAAGCTGAAGCCCGCCACAGTGAACAGACCATCCACCGCATCGGATTCTTCGGTGAGGTAGTAGTTCTCCATTTTCTTGAGCACGTCTACGGTCTGCTCCTGGGTGGAGCCTGCGGGCAAGGTCACCAGCGTGAACAGGATCCCCTGGTCTTCTTCCGGCAGGAAGCTGGACGGCATGCGCATGAAGCTGAAGCCCAATACCCCGACGATGACCACGTAGATAAACAGGTAGCGACCACGACGACCGAGGATCTTCTCCACGCTGCCTTGATAGGAGCGGCTGCTCTTGTCAAAGCTGCGGTTAAACCAGCCGAAGAAGCCCTTGTTGGTCTGGTGCTCCCCGTCCTTGGCCTTGAGCATGGTGGCACACAGGGCCGGGGTCAGGATCATGGCTACCAGTACCGACAGCACCATGGCAGACACGATGGTGATGGAGAACTGGCGATAGATGGCACCGGTGGAACCGGGGAAGAAGGCCATGGGAATAAAGACCGCCGATAGCACCAGGGCAATCCCCACCAGCGCGCCGGTGATCTGGCCCATGGATTTGCGGGTGGCTTCCTTGGGCGGCAAGCCGTCCTCGTGCATCACCCGTTCCACGTTTTCCACCACCACGATGGCATCGTCCACCAGCAAACCAATCGCCAGCACCATACCGAACATGGTCAGGGTATTAATGGAGAAACCGAAGGCGGCCAATACCGCGAAGGTGCCCAGCAATACCACCGGCACGGCCAGAGTGGGAATCAGGGTGGCACGGAAGTTCTGCAGGAACAGGTACATCACCAGGAAAACCAGGATGATGGCTTCGAACAGGGTGTGGACCACTTCCTCGATGGAGATGCTCACGAAGGGAGTGGTGTCGTAGGGGAACACCATCTGCATCTTGTCGGGGAAGAACGGCTCCAGCTCTGCCAGACGGGCGCGCAGCGCTTCGGCGGTATCCAGCGCGTTAGCGCCGGTGGCCAGGTTAATCGCCAGGCCGGCGGCGGGTTGGCCGTTGTAGCGGCCTTGCACGTCAAAGCTTTGAGCGGCCAGTTCCACGCGCGCCACATCTTCAAGGAACACCTGGGAGCCATCCGGGTTCACCTTGAGCAGAATGTTGCGGAACTCTTCGGTGTCTTCCAGGCGAGTCTGGGCGATGATGGTGGCGTTCAGCTGCTGCCCTTCCACGGCAGGTGCCCCCCCCAGCTGACCACTGGCCACCTGGTTGTTCTGCACTTGAATGGTCTGGGTTACATCCTGCGGGGTCAGGTCGTACTTGTTCAGCTTGTTCGGGTCCAGCCAGATACGCATGGCATAGGGTGAACCGAACAGCTGGATCTGGCCGACGCCGGCAACCCGGCTGATCGGGTCCTGAACGTTGGAAGCCACATAGTCGGCCAGGTCGGCACGGGTCAGGCTGCCGTCCTCGGAGGTGAAACCCACTACCATCAGGAATGAGTCGGAGGACTTGGTTACCTGCATCCCTTGTTGCTGCACTTCCTGCGGCAGCAATGGGGTGGCCAGTTGCAGCTTGTTCTGTACCTGAACCTGGGCGATGTCCGGGTCGGTACCGGGGGCGAATGTCAGGCTGATCTGGGCATTCCCGAATGAGTCACTGCTGGAACTCATATACATCAGGTTGTCGATGCCGTTCATTTGCTGCTCGATCACCTGGGTGACCGAGTCTTCCACGGTTTTTGCCGATGCACCGGGGTAGTTACCCGAGATGGAGACCTCGGGTGGTGCGACGGTGGGGTACTGCTCAATGGGCAGGGTGTAAATCGCCAGCGCACCGGCCATCATCATGATGATGGCGATCACCCAGGCGAAAATCGGTCGGTCGATAAAGAATCTGGCCATGAAAATCCCGCTTGTGGTTAGGCTGCGTTATTACTGTGCTGCGTTTTGATCCCCGCCGTTGGCGGGGGCCTGGGGTGCGGCATCTTGCTGGGCATCCGCCTGCTCGGTATTGACCGGGTTCACCGGCATGCCGGGCTGGATCATCTGCAGTCCATCAATCGCCAGACGGTCGCCATCGCTGAGACCGCGGGAAATCAGCCACTGACTTTTCACCGCACGCTCCGTTTCCACTTTCACTTTCTGCACGGTGTTGTTGCTGTCGATGACCATGGCAAAGGCTTGCCCGGTGGGGTCGCGGGTGATGCCCTTTTGCGGTACCAGAATGGCATTTTCGCGCTGGCCTTCCGGCAGGCGGCCACGCACAAACATGCCGGGTAGCAGCTCGCCGTCCGGGTTGGGGAACAGGGCACGCAGGGTGACAGAACCGGTGCTTTCATCCACGGCATACTCGGAAAACTGCAAGGCGCCGGGTTTGTTGTAGGCCGAGCCGTCTTCCAGAATCAGGGTGATACGCGCTTCATCTTCACTCACTTGCTGCAGTTCGCCGGCGGCCATGGCCTGGCGAAGCTGGCGCAAGTCATTACTGGACTGGGTCAGGTCTACATAGATCGGATCGAGTTGACGAATGGTTGCCAACGCCTGAGCCTGGTTGGCGGTGACCAGGGCGCCTGCGGTCACACTGGAGCGACCGATGCGACCACTAATAGGCGCCTTGATGATGGCGTAATCCAGATTGATCTGGGCGCTTTGCAGGTTGGCTCGGGCCGCGGCCACCGCAGCCTTGTTTTCGTCCAGCTGGGCCTGGGCTTCGTCGTATTCCTGTTGGCTTACGGCTTTGTAGTCGAGCAGTTTCTTGAATCGCTTGGCGCGCAGCCCGTTGGATTTCAGCGTGGCCTGAGCCCGCGAAAGCTCGGCGCGAGCAGTGGCCACCGTGGCTTCATAGGTGCGGTCATCAATCTGGTAGAGCGGTTGCCCCGCTTTCACTTCCTGGCCTTCCTCGAACAGCCGCTTTTCAATGACGCCGCTCACCTGTGGGCGTACTTCAGCGATCTGGTGCGCGGTGGTGCGGCCCGGGAGTTCGCGATTAAGGGTGACGGTCTTGGCTTTGACGGTCACAAAGCCCACGTCCGGGGCTTGTTGTTCCTGTTGTTGGGCTGGACCGCTGTCGCCGCAGGCTGTCAGCTGGAACGCCAGAAGTCCTGTCACGATGGAATAAAGGATACCGCTGCGCATAGTTTTCTGTCCTTGCAAACACCCCAGTACCGCTGCACGGAAGGCAGATCGATGGGCTTGAAAAAAGAGTGAATCACGTTCATTATATATACATTCTCGCGTGTATGTATATATCCAACAACGCGGTTTGTTCGATTTTTCTGATTTGTCACTGCGGATCTCACCATGGTCAGACGCACCAAAAGCGAAGCAATGGAAACCCGGGCAGAGATTCTGGATGCTGCCGAGCGGGTGTTTCACCGCAAGGGGGTGTTGTCGGCCACGCTCAATGATATTGCCAAGGAAGCCGGGGTGACTCGAGGGGCAATCTATTGGCATTTTGAAAACAAGCATGACGTGTTCATGGCCATGGTCGAGCGAAACCGCCTGCTTTTCGACACTCTGTCAGAAAAGGCAGAGGATCCCGCAGAGCCAGACCCGCTGGGCCGCCTCGGCGACTTCATGTGTACCTTGCTCCGCCAAGTGGTGGAAGACCAGCACCAGCGCCGTATTTTCGAGATCATGTTTCACAAGTGCGAATTCAGCGGCGAAAACCTGCAGTTGCTGGGCAAGCAGCGAGACAAGTGCCGTGAGTCTTCCGCGCGCATGGGCCGGGTGTTGAGCAATGCGGTGGCCCGGCAGCAACTGCCGGCCACCCTGCATATCGCCCGCGCCGTTAACTGGCTACACAGTCAGCTCACCGGCGTCATCATGTTCTGGCTGCTAGACCCGGAAAGCATGGATCTTGGCAGGGATGCGGAGGGTTTTGTTGAAACCTGTCTGTTCTCCCTGGCGAATGCGCCCTATCTGCATGCTTCCCGCCAGGTCTCTTCAGCCTGAAGGGGCGGGCGTTTGCCTCCAACCGCCTGCTGGAAACATTTCCTAACCTTTTATCCCGAATGAAATCAGGATCCGATAATCGGTATGGGCACCCCACATACTCAGTGGTATGTTGGGTAAATATCCCGTTTCCCAGCCGTTAATTCCTGTCTTTTATTTCGTTTCAAAAAATGAAACTACATTCCAAAATAGTATTGACCTCCCCCTGAAGCCGTGTCAGATTGACTGCCGAGTCAAAACTTTCCGCCGCTGTTTGCCGGCGGCTTGCGCTACAGCATCAACAATAAAAGGCCCCCAAACCTCAGGGTTTGACGGGAGCCGACCGGGAGAGCACAACATGTTTGATCGGCATCATGCGGTCTGGCCGGAGAATATGCCGCGCCACCTCAGCCTGCCGCAGACCAGCCTCTATACCAATCTGGAGGTGTCTGCCCTGCGTTACCCGCAGCGGGACGCAATTAACTATTACGACAGCCCCATCACCTTTGCGCAGCTCAAGCAGCAGGTGGATGCCCTGGCCGGGTATCTGCAGGCACTGGGTGTGGAGAAGGGAGATCGGGTGTTGCTGTTCATGCAGAACGCCCCTCAATTCATTATCGGCTACTACGCGATTCTCCGTGCCAACGCCATTGTGGTGCCGGTGAACCCGATGAATCGGGCGGCGGAGCTGGAGCATTACCTGGAAGACACTGAAGCCGCTGTCGCGATCTGTGGACAGGAACTGTTGCCGGCCATCGCACCGGTGGTAGGTAAGGTCAATCTCAAGCATGTGATCGTGGCGGCCTACAATGACTACATCACTCGTGACACCGATCTGCCATTGCCTCCAGAGGTGCAGGCCCCGGCGGTGACGCTGGATAACGCAGCGCATATCAGCTGGAAAACCGTGATGGATGCCGACAAGCAGCCCAGTGAGTTACTGGTGGGCCCGGACGATCTGGCGGTGTTCCCCTATAGCTCCGGAACCACCGGCGCGCCGAAGGGATGCATGCATACCCATGCTTCTGTGATGGCGACCTGCGTGCAGGGTGCGGTGTGGAGCCACGGCACGACGGAATCGGTCACCCTGGCGACACTGCCGTATTTCCATGTGACCGGTATGCAGGGTTCCATGAACTCTCCGATCTATGGCGGCTCGCTGATTGTGTTGATGACGCGCTGGGATCGTCAGGTCGCGGCAAAACTGATCGAGCGCTACAGAGTGAGTCGCTGGGTGAACATCGTCACCATGGCCATCGATCTGCTGTCCGACCCAGAGGTGGAAAGTTATGACCTGTCGTCACTGGAGAATATCGGTGGCGGCGGGGCGGCCATGCCGGCAGCGGTGGCCGACAAGCTCTTTCACCTGACGGGCCTGCGTTACATGGAAGGCTATGGTCTGTCCGAGACCATAGCCGGCACCCATATCAACCCGACGGATCGTCCCAAGTCCCAGTGTCTGGGCATCCCGGTTTTCGATATCGACTCGCGCATCATCGATGTGGAGAGCGGCAAGGAGCTGGGCCCGGGCGAAGTGGGCGAGATCGTGACTCACGGTCCGCAGGTCTTCCAGGGTTACTGGAAGCGTCCCCAGGAAACCCAAAAGGTGTTTCTGGAACTGGATGGCAAGCGTTTCTTTCGCACCGGCGATCTCGGTTACTACGACGAAGAAGGGTATTTCTTCATCGTCGATCGGGTGAAACGCATGATCAACGCCTCTGGCTTCAAGGTTTGGCCGGCAGAAGTGGAGAGCCTGATGTACCGACATCCGGCGATTCAGGAGAGCTGTGTCATATCCACGCCACACGAGCGCCGTGGAGAATCGGTAAAAGCGTGTGTGGTGTTGCGCGACGACATGAAAGGCACGCTCACCGAGCAGGCCGTCATCGACTGGTGCAAGGAAGAAATGGCGGCCTACAAGGTGCCCCAGGTGGTGGAGTTCCGCGATGAGCTGCCCCGTTCGCCCACCGGCAAGGTGATGTGGCGAGCCCTGCAGGAGCAGGAGTGGGCAGGGCATCAACAACAGGCGTCCTGACAGGACGTAGCGGTTTGTCGGATAGCCGACGGATCTGGACAGTCTCACACTAACAATACCGCGGTCGCGCTACACCGCAGAGGCTGGATAACAACAGAGAAACGGGATGCAGGACCACGCCAATAGCGTGGCCGCATCCCAGTACAGAGGAGGCATCGCCTTGGATCTGTTTCTGCAACAAGTGCTCAATGGCCTGACCCTGGGCAGCATCTACGGGCTGGTCGCCCTGGGGCTGACCCTGGTCTACGGCATTCTGCACGTACCGAACTTTGCTCATGGGGCGCTGTATATGGTCGGCGCCTATGTCTCTTACATCACCATGGTGGATTTTGGTGCCAACTACTGGATCGCCATGATCGCCTCTGCCATTTCCGTGGCGGTGCTGGCGGTACTGTGTGAACGGTTGGTATTCAATCCGCTTCGCGAAGCGCCGCCAATCCACGACAAGATTGCGGCCATTGGCATCATGTTGTTCCTGGAAGCCATGGTGCAGATGAAATTCGGCGCGGAGTTCCGCCGTATGCCGACGCCGTACACCGATATTCTCGATGTGGCGGGCATGACCATCCCGGCCCAGCGGGTACTGATCATCATCGGCGCCTTCGCCCTGATGGCAGTGCTGCACCTGTTCCTCAAGAAAACCATGACCGGCTCTACCATTGTGGCCATGGCCCAGAATCGGGAAGGGGCGTTCCTGGTCGGCATCGATGCCAACCGGGTAGCGATGATGACCTTTGCCATTTCCGGGGTGCTGGCGGCAGTGGGCGCCACGCTGTTTGCGCCGATCAATCTGGTGTACCCGGCCATGGGGCACCTGCTGATCATGAAGGCCTTCGTGATCATTATTCTCGGCGGCATGGGCTCGATTCCGGGGGCCATTGTCGGCGGCCTGATCATCGGTTTTGCCGAAGCGTTTGGCGGCTTCTATATCTCCACTGATTACAAGGACATCATCGCCTTCGCCCTGTTGGTGCTGATTCTGTCGGTGAAGCCCACTGGCCTGTTTACCAAGGGGGTGCGCTAATGAATGCCCTGCAGAAGATTTCCGATTTTTTCATGACGCCGGCAATGAAGATTGTGTTGATTGTGGCGGCGGTACTGTTCCCGTTTGTGGCGGGTAACGAGTACCAGATTTATGTGATGGCACTGGCATTTGTATGGGCTATCGCGGTCTATGGCATGAACATCATTACCGGCCTGTGCGGTCAGTTGAACCTGGCTCATGGCGGTTTCTTTGCCATTGGTGCCTACGTGCTGGCGATTCTCACTGTGGACCATGGCTGGGGATTCTGGTGGGCCTTTGTGGCTGCCGGCGTGGCCGGTGCGGGGTTTGGCTTTCTGGCAGGGATCGTGTCCTTGCGCCTGAAAGAGCATTACTTTGCGATCTTCACATTGTGTGTAGGGTTCATCATTTATCTGCTCATCGATAAATGGGAAGAGCTCACCCATGGTGCACTGGGCATTATCAACATTCCGGCGCCTAACGGGTTCGGGCTGGTGGATTTCACCGAGACCACACCGTTCTACTACCTGGCACTGACCTTCATGGTGCTATCGGTCTGGCTGGCCGCGCGTATTACCAACTCCCTGTTGGGCCGCAGCTTCCGGGCCATTCGTATCAGTGATGATCTGGCCGCGTCGCTGGGTATCAACCTGATGCGCAACAAGGTGCTGGCGTTTGTGTTGTCCACCACCTATGCCAGTGTGGCGGGGGCGCTGTATGCCGGTCTGGTCCGGTTTATCGGCCCGGCGGAAGCTGACGTGGTGCATACCTTCGACATGATCACCTACCTGCTGGTGGGGGGCATTGGCACGCTGATGGGGCCGCTGGTGGGCACCATGGTTATCACCTGGCTGACCCAGTCCCTGCAGTTCCTGGAAGAGTACCGGATGATCGTGTTTGGCCCGCTGCTGGTGGTGCTGGTGATCTTCTTCCCGCGTGGTGTGGTGGGGTCGTTCCTTGGCTGGCGTGCCCGCCGGATGGCGGCGGCACAGGATGCTGGAAAATCACAGGAAAACGCTAAAAAAAAATCCCCGACCAGCCCGGTAGCCACCAACAGGGAGGCAGGTAACCATGCTTAAGATCAATAACCTGACCAAGCGCTTTGGCGGGCTGGCGGCAGTGAACAACGTCAGCATTGAATTCGAAGCCAACAAGATCAACGCCATCATCGGTCCCAACGGGGCAGGCAAGAGTACGTTCTTCAATCTGGTGGCCGGCGCCATGCCTCCCACCGAGGGCACCATCGAATACCAGGGCATGAACATCACCGGCATGGCTTGTGATCGCATTGCCCGGCTTGGCATTGCCCGGACGTTTCAGACCACCATGTTGTTTGAAGAGTCCACGGTACTCGACAACCTGATCGTCGGTCATCGCCTGCGAACCCAGTCGCGCCTTTGGGATGTGATCATCAATTCCCGACGACTTCGTGATGAAGAGGCCAAGTGCCGTGCCCGCGCTCAGGAAGTGCTGGATTTCGTCGGTCTGTCTCACATTGGCCATCGCATCACGGCAGACATCAGCCAGGAAGAAAAGAAGCGGGTGGCGTTTGCGCTGGCGCTGGCGACCGATCCGGAACTGGTGTTGCTCGATGAACCTGCGGGCGGGATCAACCCGGAAGAAACCGAAAACCTGGCGGGCCTGATCCGCAAGATGGTGGACCACGGGGTCACCGTCTGCCTGATCGAACACAAGATGGACATGATCATGAGTCTCGCTGACAAGATCATGGTGCTTGATCACGGTGAAAAAATTGCCGAAGGCACCCCGGAAGAAGTCCGCAACAATCCGGTGGTCATCGAAGCCTATCTGGGGAGTGATGAAGATGCTGCAGCTTAATCAAGTCGAAGCCCGTTACGGCAGCTTCAAGGCCCTGGAAAATGTCTCCATGTCAGTGGAGCAGGGCGAACTGGTGGTTTTGCTGGGTGCCAACGGTGCCGGCAAATCGACCCTGTTCAACACCATCAGTGGCTTGCTGAAACCCACTGCCGGATCCATTGCCCTGAATGGCAAGGATGTGACAGGCCTGAAACCCTCTGCGCTGGTGCAGAGCGGGGTGGTGCAGTGTCCGGAAGGCCGCAAACTGTTCCCGGAAATGTCAGTGCTGAAGAATCTGATGCTCGGCGCCTATGTGCATCGTCGTGACAAGGCGGGCATGAAGAAAACGCTGGACCAGATCCTTGCCCTGTTCCCGATTCTTGATGAGAAGAAGGACGAAGCGGCGGGTTCCCTTAGTGGTGGCCAGCAACAAATGGTGGCTATTGGGCGAGCCATGATGGGGCGCCCCAAATTGCTGTTGCTCGATGAGCCCTCACTGGGCCTGGCACCGTTGGTGGTAAAGCAGATGTTCGAGACCATCAAGGGCATCAACGAGCAGGGCACCACGGTACTGCTGGCGGAGCAGAATGCCTTCGCCGCACTGAAGATTGCCCACCGTGCCTACGTGATCGAAAACGGTCGCCTGGTCATGGAGGGTGATAAGGACGCGATGCTGGGTAACGAAGAAATTCGCAAGGCTTACATCGGAGCCTGACCCACAGCGTGTGCGCTACGACGCTACAACACAACGACACGTTACAGACGCTACAACAGTGAAAACAATAATCGGGAGAGATTCATGAGCAAAGGAACCCTTAAACGCTTCTGCCGGCTGGCCTGTGCCAGCGCCATCGCCCTGGCGGCGACAGGCGCCCAGGCTGCAGAAACCCTGAATATCGGTTTCACCGGGCCATTGAGTGGCGGTGCGGCCCTGTACGGCCAGAACACGCTGGAAGGTCTGCAAATGGCGGCCGAAGAAATCAACAGTAGTGGCGGCTTTCAGGTCGATGGTGAGACCTACGAAATCAATGTGGTGTCTCTGGATGACAAGTACGCCCCCAGCCAGGCCGCGGTGAACGGCAAGCGCCTGGTGCAGCAGTACAATGCGCCGGTCATTTTCACGCCGCACTCCGGTGGCACTTTTGCGCTGCAAGCCTTTAATGAACGCGATGGCTTTGTGGTGATGTCCTACACCTCGGTGCCCACGGTTACCGAGAAGGGCAACGAGCTGACCGTGCGTATTCCGCCGACGTTTACTGGCTATATGAAGCCCTTCACCAAAATTGCCATGGCCCAGAACGGCAAGAAAGTGGCCATCGCCAACGCCACCCATGACTACGCCAAATACTGGACCAAAGCGTTTGTCCCCACCTGGGAAGCCATGGGCGGTACCGTGGTTGCTGATAACCCCATGGACTACAACAAGTCTGCGGACTTCTACACCGGTGTGAGCAAGGTGCTGGCAGAGAAGCCTGACGTGATGTTCATCGGCGGCGCTTCCGAGCCAACCGCATTGGTGGCCAAGCAGGCCCGTGAGCTTGGTTTCAAAGGCGGTTTCGTGATCATGGATCAGGCCAAGATGGGTGAAATGGCCAAGATCATCGGTGGTTACAAGATGCTGGAAGGTTCCGTGGGCGTAGTGCCGCTGACGCTGTACGAAGAGCCCGGTGCCAAGGCGTTTGTCGCCAAGTATCACCAGCAAAACGATGGCAAGGATCCGACCACGGAAGTGGCCTATAACTACTTTGCCCTCTATTCCGTTGTTCAGGCCATGCAGGAAGCCGGCACGGTAGAAGATGCCACGGCGATTCGTGCGGCCATGGGGCAGGCGCTGAAAAACCTGGCGCCGGAAAACAACCCCTACGGTGTGACCGAGATTGATGCTAATGGCGGCATGCAGGCCGACCCCAACATTGCCACCGTGAAGGATGGCAAAGTCGTGCTGCAGCGTATTTCGGAAGTGCTGGCGGACTGATTCTCTCCGGCCGGAAGCGGGGCGCCAGGCGCCCTGTTTTTCGGCCCTTTTTAAATAATGAAATTCAATTCCAAAATAATTGAAAGTTGTCGGTAATGGGCTATAGTGTAGGGCCTGCACCGGCAGCTCCGTTCCCGTACCGGAGACACACTGCCTTTGGCGTGGTGACACGTCGCAGTCAACGAGGAGAGTCGTTATGAGTAGCCCGGTTAGCCTCTGTCGTGACAATGACATTGGCGTTATCCGAATCCATTACCCCCCCGTCAATGCACTGGGGCAGGGTGTCCGTGAGGGCCTGCAGCGTTGCTTGCAGGAGGCCCTGGCAGATGACCAGATTAAGGCAGTGATCGTGACCGGTGAGGGCAAGACCTTTCCTGCCGGCGCGGATATCCGCGAATTCGGTAAACCGCCGCAACCGCCGGCCTTGCCCGATGTGATCAATGAATATGAAGCCAGCAGCAAGCCCGTGATTGCTGCCATTCATGGCACTGCGCTGGGTGGCGGACTGGAAGTCGCACTGGGTTGTGATTACCGGGTGGCGCTGGACAGTGCCCGTCTGGGATTGCCGGAAGTGAAACTGGGTTTGCTCCCCGGTGCGGGGGGCACCCAGCGGTTGCCACGGCTGGTGGGCATTGAAGCCGCTCTGGACATGATTGTCGGTGGCAACCCGGTGAAAGCGGCGGCGGCCAAGGCGCTTGGGCTCGTCGATGAGGTCGTCAGTGGCGATCTGCTGGAGGGCGCCCTGGCTTTTGCCCGCAACGTCATTGACGAAAAGGCGCCGCTGCGTCGTCTCTGTGATCTGCCCATTCCTGGCGACAGCGGGGCTGACGTTTTTGCCCGCTTTGAGCAATCCATCGCCCGTCGCCAACGGGGATTCAAAGCGCCTTTCCATTGCATCAAGGCGGTACAGGCTGCCGCTGAGCTGCCCTTCGAGCAAGGGTTGCAGCGCGAACGGGAGTTGTTTGTCGAGCTGTTGCTGTCACCGGAATCCGCTGCCCAGCGTCATGTTTTCTTCGCCGAGCGCGAAGTGGCCAAGGTGCCGGGGCTCGACAAGGATACTCCGCGTCGTGACATCAACACGGTGGCGGTGATTGGTGCGGGCACCATGGGTGGCGGCATCGCCATGAACTTCGCCAACGCCGGTATCCCGGTGAAGATGCTTGAGGTGAAGCAGGAGGCGCTGGAAAAGGGCTTGGCTGTGATTCGTAGAAACTACGAAAACACCGCTAAAAAAGGCCGTATTACGGCCGAACAGGTGGAACAGCGAATGGCGCTGATCCAGCCCACATTGAGCTATGACGAACTGGGGGATGTGGACCTGGTGATCGAAGCCGTGTTCGAGAATATGGACGTGAAAAAGGCCGTGTTCTCCGAGCTGGATCGGGTGTGTAAACCCGGCGCCATTCTCGCCACCAACACCTCGACCCTGGACGTGGACCGTATCGCCAGTTTTACCCAGCGCCCCCAGGACGTGATGGGCATGCATTTCTTCAGCCCGGCTAACGTCATGAAGTTGCTGGAGAACGTGCGCGGTGAAAAGACCGCCGATGATGTGATTGCCACCGTGATGGACCTGAGTCGTCGTATTGGCAAGGTCGGTGTTTTGGTTGGCGTCTGTCACGGTTTTGTGGGTAACCGCATGCTGCACAAGCGTCAGGCAGAAGCGATCAAACTGGTGAACGAAGGTGCCAGCCCGCAACAGGTGGACAAGGTACTGTTTGACCTTGGCTTCCCCATGGGGCCGTTTGCCATGTCAGACCTGGCAGGCATGGATGTGGGATACCGTATCCGTGAAGAATTGCGCAAAGAGGATCCCGCCAATGCGCCCGCCCGTAACTGGACCGACGAGCTGGTGGAAGCCGGTCGTCTTGGCCAGAAAACCCAGGCTGGCGTTTTTGACTATAAAGAGGGCGACCGCACCCCTGTCCCTTCACCGGATGTCGACGGCATTATTGAACAATACCGGAGTGATAACGGCATTACCCCTCGTGCCATCAGTGATCAGGAAATCCTTGAGCGTTGTATGTACGTGATGGTCAACGAAGGCGCCAAGATTCTGGAAGAAGGTATCGCGGCGCGTCCGCTGGACGTGGATGTGATCTGGATTTACGGCTACGGGTTCCCGGTGTATCGCGGCGGCGTGATGTTCTGGGCCGACCAGGTGGGCGTGAAAAAGATCCACGACAAGATCAGCGAGATTTATCAGCAGACTGGCGATCCAGTCTGGAAACCGTCCGCGCGGCTGGCTGAATTGGCCGAGCAGGGGAAGGGTTTTAACCGCTAAAAATGTGGCAACCCGCCGTCGGTGCTTTTCCTTAAAGAGCTAACGGCGGTTGCGTAGCAAAGAACAACCTTTGAAGAGGTTTGAAGATGGATATCAACTACACCCCGGAAGAACTGGCGTTTCGAGATGAAGTGCGTTCTTTCCTGGATAACAAGCTGCCCAAAGACATCGCCAGCAAGGTGAAGAACGGTCAGCACCTGGGTAAGGACGATACCGTCCGCTGGCAAAAAATTCTTAACGAGCAGGGCTGGATGGCCATGCACTGGCCGGTAGAGCACGGTGGCACCGGTTGGTCGCCGATCCAGAAGCATATCTTCGAGGAAGAGTGTGCCGAGTACGGAGCTCCGACTGTGCTGCCGTTCGGGGTGAACATGGTGGCGCCGGTCATTATCAAATTCGGCACCGAGGAACAGAAGCAAACCTACCTGCCGAAGATCCTTAACAGTGACGTATGGTGGTGTCAGGGTTATTCCGAGCCGGGTGCCGGGTCTGATCTGGCAGGCCTGAAAACCAAGGCCGTACGCGAGGGCGATCACTACATTGTGAATGGCCAGAAAACCTGGACCACGCTGGGTCAGCACGCCGACTGGATCTTCTGTCTGGTGCGCACCGACCCGAACGCCAAGAAACAGGAAGGTATTTCCTTCCTGCTGATCGACATGGAAACACCCGGAATCACCGTGCGTCCGCTGATCACCCTGGATGGCGAACACGAAGTGAACGAAGTGTTCTTCGACGATGTGAAAGTCCCGGTGGAAAACCTGGTTGGCGAAGAAAACAAGGGCTGGACCTGTGCCAAGTACCTGCTGACCTTTGAGCGTACCGGTATTGCCGGTGTGGGCCAGTCAAAGGCCGCCCTCAAGCATCTGAAAACCGTGGCGCGCCAGGTGCAGCAAAATGGCAAACCGCTGATCGAGGATCCGCTGTTTCGCAATCGTCTTGCCGACGTGGAAATGGAATTGATGGCGCTGGAAATGACTAACCTGCGCACCGTCGCGGCGGCGCAAGCCGGTGGCGTACCGGGGGCGGAAAGTTCCTTCCTCAAGATCATGGGCACCGAGCTGCGTCAGGAGATCACCGATCTGTTCCGCCGCGCGGCGGGTCCGTACGCGCAGCCCTTCCTGCCGGAAAGCTTTGAAGCCGATTACGACGGCGAGAGTGTCGGTCCGGACTTCGCCAATACCGTGTCTGCCAAGTACTTCAACATGCGCAAGCTGTCGATCTTCGGCGGTTCCAATGAAATTCAGAAGAACATCATCGCCAAGATGATTCTCGGTTTGTAAGAGGTGAATGAGCATGGATTTTAAACTGAACGACGAACAGCGCATGCTCGAAGAAACCGTGGGCCGTCTGGTTCGCGATGGTTATCCCTTCGATGCACGTGAAAAGGCCCGCACCAGCGAGCTGGGTTATTCAACGCAGATGTGGCAGCAGTTCGCCGAACTGGGCCTGCTGGGTGTACCGTTCGCCGAAGACTTCGGTGGCTTTAATGGTGGTGGCCCTGAGCTGATGGTCGTTGCCGAAGGCTTTGGCCGTGGCCTGGTACTGGAGCCCTACCTGGCGACCGTTGTACTCAGCGGCACACTGATCGATGCGCTGGGCAACGATGCCCAGAAAGAATCCCTGATCAGCGCCATCGTGGGTGGCGAGCTGCGTCTGGCCCTGGCTGCCTACGAGCCGGAGGGCCGCTACGACCACACCCATGTGGCCACCCAGGCGGAAAAACAGGGCGACAGCTATGTGATTTCCGGTCGCAAGGCGGTGGTATTGCACGGCGACAGCGCGGATAAACTGGTGGTGATTGCCCGCACTGGTGGCGAGACTCGCGGCCGTGAGGGTTTGTCGGCGTTTGTGGTGGACGCGGATGCCAGCGGCGTATCCCGTCGCGGTTATGAAACCATCGATGGTCTGCGTGCCGCAGAGATCCATTTTGACAATGCCAGCGGCGAGCTGCTGGGTGAAGAAGGGGGCGCAGCGGACGCACTGGAAGCCTCACTCGCCCTGGGCATTGTGGCGCTGTGTGCAGAAGCGGCCGGCGCCATGGAAGTGGCATGCGACCAGACCTTGGCGTACATCAAGGAGCGTCAGCAATTTGGCGTGGCCATCGGCAAGTTCCAGGCCTTGCAGCACCGCATGGTGGAAATGCGCATGGAACTGGAAAAGGCCCGCTCCATGACCATTCTGGCAGCCTGCTCGCTGGATGCTGCACCGCAGGTGCGCGCCAAGCGTTTGGCCGCGGCCAAGGCCATTATTGGCAAATCCGGTCGCAAGGTGGCAGAAGAAGCCATTCAGCTTCACGGTGGGATGGGCATGATGGAAGAAACGGCCGTATCTCATTACGCCAAGCGTATCGTGATGATTGATCATCAGTTGGGCGATCTGGGATACCACATGCAGATGCTGGAAAGTCTTCTGGATGTGGATGAAGACGCTGCGTAACCCTGCAGACAAACAAGGCGGCCTCGGCCGCCTTTTTTGACGCTATCCTTCTTCCGGCTCTGTATGGACCGGGGGGGCGGTTCAAATGCTGTTCCTGAAACAGGATACGGGCTGTAGGCGCCTTGCTTGCAAGGCGATACCAAGCCCGGGCGAGGATAAAAACACATTACCCAACAGGGCACGGGATTAACGGAGAGCATTTCTCTGTGCCGTGTGGCTGCTGAGGTGAAAACGAAACACGGGAGAGCATTATGACAAGTAATCGCCAGATTATTCTTGCGAATCACCCGGTGGGAATGCCCACGGCTGAGGATCTGCCCTTGCAGGAGTCGGCGTTGCCTGAACTTCAGGACGGGCAGCTGCTGATGAAAAATATCTATCTGTCACTGGACCCTTACATGCGTGGCCGCATGAGCAAGGCGAAATCCTATGCTGCCGGGGTGCCTTTGGGCACTGCCATGCAAGGCGGTACCGTGGGGCAGGTAGTGTCGTCAAAACTTGACGGCTTCGCTGAAGGGGATTTCGTGCTCGGCTTCGGTGGCTGGCAGGACTACGCAGTGCAGGATAAAACCACCCTGCGCAAACTGGACCCGAGCCAGGCACCGATCAGCACGGCGCTGGGGGTATTGGGCATGCCAGGGTTTACTGCCTACGCGGGGCTATTGGAAATCGGTCAGCCGAAAGAGGGCGAGACGGTGGTGGTCTCTGCTGCCAGTGGCGCGGTGGGTCAGGTGGTCGGGCAGATCGCCAAGTTAAAGGGCTGCCGCGTTGTGGGTGTCGCCGGAGCAGAAGACAAGTGTCGTCATGTGGTCGAGGCCTACGGTTTTGATGCGTGCGTCAACTACAAGGACGACGACTTTGAAACCCGGTTGGCCGAGGCGTGCCCCAACGGTATCGATATCTATTTTGAAAACGTGGGTGGCAAGGTCTTTGATGCGGTCATGAAGCTGGTGAATGATTTTGCGCGCATTCCCCTGTGCGGCCGTATCGCCCACTACAACGACACCGAGGCGCCACAGGGCCCGGATCAGCTGTCGGCCTTCCTGACCAAACTGTTGGTCAAACGAGTGCTGATCAAGGGCTTTATCCAGTTTGACTATGCCCACCTGATGAAAGACTTCGTCAAGGACATGAGCAGCTGGATGCAGGCGGGCAAGATTCAGTATCAGGAAGATGTGGTGGACGGACTGGAGAATGCCGTCGAGGCGTTTCAGGGGCTGCTGGAAGGCCGCAATCGCGGCAAGCTGCTGGTACGCATCAGTGAAGATCCCACCCGTTAATGACCCACGTTGAAGCCCAGGTCGAACAGCTGTTTGAGCGCCACGGCGCCCGTTATCGGTGGCTGGCCACCGTCACAGTGATGCTGGGCACCATGTCGGTGGTGCTGGCATCCACCATTATCAATGTGGCCATTCCTACCATCATGGTGGAGTTCCAGCTGGCTCAGGATCAGGTGCACTGGCTGGCCACCGGCTTTCTGGCGGCCATGACCGTGGGCATGCTCACCAATGCCTGGTGTACTCACCGCTTTGGTGCCCGTGGGGCCTACCTGCTCGCCATGGCGGCGTTCATTGTGGTGTCGGTGATCGGTGCGGTCAGTGAGCATTTTGTCACCCTGGTGGCGGCCAGGGTCGGGCAAGGGTTACTGGCCGGGTTGATCCAGCCGCTTGCCATGATCACCATTTTTCAGGTGTTCCCCCTGAACCGTCGGGGTCAGGCCATGGGGATCTATGGCCTGGGGGTGGTGTTGGGGCCGGCAGTGGCACCGGCCATTGGTGGGGTGTTGGTGGATACGCTGTCGTGGCGGGCGGTGTTTCTGGTGGTCTTGCCCGCTTGCGTTGTGGGGATGGTCATGGCTTGGCGATTTTTGCCCGGACGTGACGCCAAGGCCAGGTCGGTGACCCTGGACTGGATAGGTCTGCTGCAGTTGAGCGTGGGGATCACGGTGTTGCTCTGGGCGCTGGCCAATAGCCACCGGCGAGGGCTGGAGGATCCCGTGCTGTTGGCCGGTCTGTTCGTCGGCCCACTGCTGTTGGTGTGTTTTGTCGCATGGCAGCGCCGGGCTCGGCACCCGCTGATGGACTTGCGGGTGTTTCGTTATCGCGGCTTCACCGGCAGTTTCATCATGTCCATGGTGATCGGTGCGGGTGTGTTTGCCTCCACCTATGTGACGCCATTGTATTTCCAGCAGGTGCTGGGGGAGAGTGCCGCCAGTGCGGGGCTGATGCTGATGCCCGCCGGACTCGCCATGGCCTTTACCTTTCCCGTGGCCGGACACCTGACTGACCGACTGCCTGAAGCCCGACTCATCGTGGCCGGGCTGGTGTTGTTTGTGCTCAACATGGCCTTGATGGCCGGGGCCAGTCTGGCCACTTCTGCGGTGTGGCTGGTGTGGTGGACTTTGCTGGGACGTGTGGGCCTGGGGCTGATGATGCCGCCGTCGTCTACCGGGGCGTTGGGGTTGCTTCCCCCGGGGCTGATTCCCCAGGGCTCGGGGGTGTTCAATTTTGCCCGCCAGATCGGTGGTGCAGTGGGGGTGAATCTTTGCGCCCTGACCATTCAGTGGTTCAGTCACCAGCATGCGAATCGTTTCCCGTCGGCGGCTCTGGCGCAGCACTGGGAGTACGGATTCGATCGTGCCTTCGGGTTGTTATTAATAATTTTCCTGCTGTCGTTGATGCCGTTGTGGTACATGCATCGGGGGCTGACAGGTAAGGGAGAGAGAGGATGAACAGGTTTCCACGGGTACTGGTGATTGGCGCCGGTGCCATTGGCAGTTTTTACGGTGCGATTCTGAAACGGGCCGGTTGCGAAGTGGCTGTGGTGTTGCGGTCCGATTATGAGGCCGTCAACGCCAACGGTTTTCGCTTTACCAGCTCCCTTGGCGATTTGTCCTGGCGGCCGGATCAGGTCTATGGCCCGAACGATACTCCGGTGCAGACCGCTGATTACATCTTGCTGTGCGTCAAGGTGTTGCCGGGCGTGGATCGGGCAGCCCTGGTACGGCCCTGGATGGGCGAGCATACCGGGTTGGTGTTGATCGAAAACGGGCTGGATATTGAACGTGAGCTGGCCGACGCTTTCCCGACCAATCCTCTGGTCAGTTGTCTGGCCTTTATTGCCGTGAGCCGTACCGGGCCGGGGGAGGTGAATCATCAAGCCTACGGCCAGTTGGTGATGGGCAATTTCCCGCGTGGATTTGATGAACATTGCGCTCGCCTCAGTGAGCTCTTCCAACAGGGGGGTATCAAGGTGGATGAGACCGATGCGGTGGTGGGGGAGCGTTGGCGCAAGTGTGTCTGGAACACCCCGTTTAATCCCCTGAGTGTGCTGGCTAACGGTGCAGACACGCTCAGCATGCTGGATGCTCCTGGTGGCGAATCACTGATTCGCACGCTGATGGAAGAAGTCATCGCCGTGGCAGAAGCTGATGGTTACCCCATGCCAGACGGCATTATCGACAAGAACCTGGAGGGTACGCGCAAGATGGGCGCGTACAAGAATTCCATGGCACTGGATTATCTGCAGGGGCGTGCCATTGAACTGGATGCCATTCTGGGGAACGTGGTGGCGATAGCCCGGCAGCATCAGGTGCCGGTGCCCCATCTGCAGACGATTCTGGTGGCGTTGCGCATGCGTCAGGCGTAGCGTCTTGACACGTTCCTGAAAGCCGTTGGCGCCCGTCGCCCGCGGCGTGTTTTCTACTCCTCCCTGATCCGCACATTTCTCTCCTTAGCCTGCCCCTATCAAGTCACCATGATCGGATATTTGTCAGGTTTGTAATTGAATGTCATTCGCAACAAGCGTAGTATCGCGAACCATTCTCATTATTGATAGGGGAAGATAATGATCTTATCGGCTCGCCCGGCACGTGTCGGGTTGTTGGCAGGGGTGGTTTGCGTGGGGAGCACACTGCTGTCTCCTGTCGTGTTGGCACAGGCCGGTGACACCAGCGGTGCGCATCAACAACAGCGGGTGCGCATTGCGCTGCCTGCCCAGGCACTGGGACGCGCTCTGGCACAGTTTTCCCGACAGACCGGCATTCGTTTTGTCGAAGCGCCGGGGCTGGATGCGGGCGTCACCGTGAACGCCGTTAACGGCACCTTGCCGCTGGTGGAAGCGCTGGACAGCCTGCTGGCCGGCACCGGGGTGCCTTACTCCTTCACGGAAGCAGGCAGCGTGCTGGTGGGGGCCAAGGCTGGCGAGGTGGCCGATGCCAACACCCTGGAAGCGGTGGAAGTGTCTGCCCAGACCACTGTGGAAGAGTCCGCCTGGGGGGCGGCAAGCAACGGTTATATGGCGACACACAGTGCTTCCGGCACCAAGACGGATGCACGTATTGTGGAGATTCCTCAGTCCGTCTCTGTGGTTACCCGTCAAGAGATGGATGATCGGGGTTCTGAAACCGTCATGGATGCGGTGCGTTATACCTCGGGAGTGCAAACCGAAACCCAGGGGATCGATAGCCGTGTAGACGACATTCGTATTCGGGGTTTTGATGCGTCCAGCTGGAGTAACAACCTTTACCTGGACGGGCTGCGGATGCCGCGTGGCGGCCAGTGGACGACCCCCCAGGTTGACGCCTGGGGGCTGGAGCGCGTTGAAGTCGTGAAGGGCCCGGCTGCCGTGCTGTATGGCCAGGTAGCCCCAGGTGGCCTGGTAAACATGGTGGCCAAGCGCCCGACGTTTGAACAAACCAATGAAGTCGTTGTAGAAGCGGGCAGTTTCGACCAGTACGAAGCCTCCTTCGATGTGGGTGGTAATCTGGACAAGAACGGCAAGGTCATTGGCCGTCTCGTCGGTAGCTACAACGAAGGGGATTCCCAGGTCGACAAGACCGAGCTTAGCCGCACGTACCTTGCGCCCAGTGCCACGGTGCTCCTCAGCGATGACACCGAGATCACATTCCTCACCTACTACCAGAAGGACGACGGTGGCTCAACGTTCCAGTTCTCGCCGATCAAGGGCATGCTTGAGCCCACACCGTACGGCTACATTGACCGCAGTACTTTCCTCGGTGAGCCGGACTGGAATACCTATGATCGTGAACAGTGGGCCATCGGTTATGACCTGACCCATTACATCAATGATGCCTGGTCATTCCGCCAGAACGCCAAGTACAGCCATGTGGAATCCCTGTTCGATACGGTTGTTTCCAACCCTCGTGCCAACCCTAATGACGGCCTTCAGGCGGATAATCGCACCATGCTACGAAGGGCTGTTCGTGGCGAAGGGGAACTGGACAGTATCGCCGTGGATAACCAGTTCAAGGTGGTGTTCAACACAGGCGCCATGCGCCATAGCATGCTGATGGGGCTCGATTACTTGAGCACCGACTGGAACCATGATCGCTATCTGGTATGGCCCATGTCGCCAGACCCGGGAACCCCGGTAGCGCCGATTGATGTGTTTGATCCAGTGTACAGCGGCACGGCTGGTTTTGAGGATGCTCTGATACCGCAAATTCTCACCGATGTGAGTGATGAACAAATCGGGGTCTATCTGCAGGACATGATTTCCCTGGATAACTGGCGTTTCACTCTGGGCGCACGCCAGGACTTTTTTGACTATGAAGCCGATCAGGGCAGCATGAACCGGGCGGCACCGGGCACAGTGATCGCTTCTGAAGACAGTTCTGATGATCATGCTTTCACCTGGCGTGCCGGAGCCACTTACCTGTTTGATAACGGGGCGGCGCCTTATGCCAGCTATGCAACCTCCTTCGAGCCGCTGACCGGATTCGATTCCAGTGAGAGTGCTTTTGATCCTTCCGAGGGCGAGCAGTTCGAGCTGGGCATCAAATACCAGCCGCCGCGCCGCAACAGTTTGGTGACCCTGTCCGTGTTCGATCTCACCCAAACCAATCTGGTGGTGTCCGATCCTGCTCCACCTGCCGGCGCCGCCTGTACCGCAGATAACTCCTGTCAGCGTCAGACCGGCGAAACCCGTACTCGAGGCGTAGAGCTGGAAGGTAAGGCCTGGCAGGAAGATGGCCTGAGTGTCACGGTAAGCTACACCTACCTGGATGCCGAAATCAGCAAGGAAACGGACCCCGAACTGAAAGGCAACGTGAAAGAATTTGTGCCCGAAAACAGCGCAGCCCTGTGGCTGGATTATAAATGGCAAGAAGGGGTCTTGCGTGGTTTGGGCCTGGGTGCCGGTGCGCGCTTTACGGACAGTCTCTACGGTGATGCGGCCAACACCTACGAGGTAGATAGCTACACACTCTATGATGCTTCCCTTCGCTACGACATGCGCTACATAGGTTTGCAGGGTGTGATGTTCTCTCTGACCGGACGCAACCTGGCAGATGAAGAGTTTCTTAGCTCCTGCAGCGAGTACGGCTGCTCCTACGGCACGGCTCGTCATGTCACCGCTGGCGTTAGCTATCGCTGGTGATTGATCGCCGTTAACCGGCCCGCCTTGGCGGGCCGGCACGAAAGAATGGACAGGTTATGACATACCTTTTTACAGGCCTCGCCACGGTTGGCGCGGGCCTTTTGTTTTATCTGACCCTGAGCAATCAGCAGTGGTTGAAACAACCGTTGCCCGCCGGTCTTCGGCCGCTGGCGCTGATCGCTCTGGCGGCCAGTGTCGGGGCGTGGATGTGGGTCATGGATGACAAGGCAGGGTTCTTTGCTGCGCTGGTGATGTTGATGCTGGTGTTGGGCGTGTTGCCGTTGTTGTCCCTGTTGAAAAACGCGGAGGGTAAATAATGGCAAAGTCGAAAGCGGCGACCATCCAGCCGGACTGGATCAGTAAGACGTTGGCCGGTGCACTGCTCGGCCTCGGGCTGGCTGTGGCCATCAGCGGTCTGTTTGCCTGGTGGGGGCCGGGTGGGTTGGACGCCCCCAACAAGGTGCAGTTCAACATGTGGGTGATTCCGCTGTACTGGATGACCGTATGGAGTCTGGTCTATTTGTTCCGTACCGGGTTGCGAGCGTGGCTGGTGCTGGGTGCCGTCACCGCGGCGGCCCATGTTGCCTTGTTTGTGACACCGCAGATACTTGGAGCCAGCTAAATTGCGAGCCGATATTATCAAGACCTACAAGACCCTCCATACCTGGACGGGATTGATTGCCGGCATGGCACTGTTCATCGCGTTCTTTGCGGGCGCCATGACCATGTTCAAGGGCCCCCTGGATCGCTGGGCGACCCCGCCCGGGAATGACATCCAGTGGGTGGCTGAGGATCAGTGGTTGCCTCTGATGCAGCAGACATTGGCGGCTCATCCGGCGGCGGCCAAAGGGTTTACCTTGCATCTTCAGCCGGGAGAGAACGTAGGGGCACCGCTGGTCTGGGATGCCAATCCCGAGCGCTCCCGATTTGATCCCCAGGAGCCATGGGGCGCGACGCTGAATGAGCGGGGTGAGTTGGTTACCGCGCCTTTTGAAACGTCTCCCATGGCGAATCTGATTGATATGCTGCATCAGACCGCAGGCATCCCCGGGAATGGGCACCATCTTTTTGGTGTTTATGTGATGGGTGCGGTGTCCATCTTGTATGCGCTGGCCATCGTGTCTGGCTTGGTCGTGCTGTTACCGACCCTGGTAAAGGATTTTCTGATTGTCCGTCGTGGCAAAAACCTCAAACGCTTCTGGCTGGATGCCCACAATGTGGTGGGTCTGACCAGCTTGCCGTTTCATTTGATGATTGCGTTGACGGTGATTGTCTTCGCTTTCCATGACTTTCTGTACGACGCGCTTTCCGTCACCGTTTACAAGGAACGGCCGCTGTTCGAAATGCACGAGCACCATGACCGTGGCGTCGACACTGTGGCAGAAAATCTGTTACCGCCAGAGGCGCTGTTGGCCAACCTGAAAACCCAGGCCCCGGATTTTGTCCCCCGCGAAATGATGTACATGGGGCCGCTTGGCGAGCGAGCGGAAGTGCGCATTGCCGGTGAGAATCTGGAGCATATGGTGCGGGGTGCCGATCGGGGTTTTGCCGCCATGGATCCCTATACTGCCGAACTGGAAGGCACGGAGTACTTGCCGGGCCAGGAAGATCCCTGGACCGAGATTGTCATCAGTATCTTCGCGCTCCATTTTGGCAGTTATGGTGGCGACTTCATGCGTTGGGTTTATGTCTTCATGGGCCTGGCGGGGGCGTTCATTTTCTATTCGGGTAATCTGCTGTGGGTGGAAACCCGGCGTCGCAAACAGCGCCGCAACGGGGGGCCGGTAGAGCAAAAGCGCAACACCCGGTTGATGGCCAGTGCGACCGTTGGCGTGTGCTGGGGCTCCGTGGCCGGGATCGCCCTGTCGATGAGTGCCGGCAAATGGCTGCATGGCACCATGGCTGCGGACTCCCTTTACCTGTGGGCCTATTACCTGGTGTTTCTGGCGTCGGTCGGTTGGGCATTCTGGCGTGGGCCAGGCCGGGGGGCGGTGGAATTGATTGCCTTCGCCGGCCTGGCCTGGCTCACCGTGCCAATGACTGCCTTGTTGGCCTGGCTGATTCCCGCCGTGCCGGCCTGGGTGCAAACCGCCCCGGGCCCCCTGGCAGTAGACGGGAGTGCATTGCTGGCCGGGCTGTTGTTGCTGGAGATGGCCAGGCGTACGGCAAAACGGGTTTTCCATGGCAGCACAGACAGTGTCTGGTACGCCGGCGCCCAACCGATTGTGGACGAACAAGCGGTGGACATCAGGGAGAAACCGGCTTAACGCTTATTGAATACTCTTCAATCAGGCCGCGGCATGAAAAGAAACGTCATGCTGCGGTTTTTTTTGTCACTCTTTTGTTAAGCAATAAATTGATAAACGCATATTCACACCTGCTCAAGTGGGTGGAGGGAAACCCCTTAAAAGATAGCGTCTGGAAATGAGACAGAAACACTCGATCTGTCCGTGTATACGCCAAGTGTAGATAAAACGCTGATTTATGTGAACTTTTGAATTACAAACGCTAACGCCTGGATACCAGCGCACCATCGAACGCATGACCCGCTCTCCGTGACTATGTAGTCCGAAAACAAGAACAGGGTGACATGATGCGTACAATAAAATTCCCCGCGATCTCCTGCCTGCTGCTGCTGCCGCTGCTGCAAGCCTGTGAAGAAGACCCGGATGTCTTTGTTCCTCCTGAGCCAGGCAATGCACTGATCTACGCCTATCCATCAGATGGCATGGTGGATCTGCCGCTGGGTAGCAAGCTGCTGCTGACTTTCTCTAACCGGATTGATGAAGCCGCGGCTAAATCAGGGTGCCAGGCCGATGGTGATAGCTTCAGTGGGGCACTTTGTCTTGCGGATGATGAAGGCAATCTGGTCGATCTGAGCAGTGCGACGGTGTCGAACCGGGATCGCACGTTGACCTTTTCCATGGAAAATTTGCAAGCGGGGAAAGAATACAGTCTTTGGGTGTCTCCCGAGATTGCGCCGGGTGTGGTGAACCTGAAGCAGGAGGGCCCCCTGGTGACCTTCCGTACCCGTCAATACCATCCAGTGCCGAATCAGGCCCCTGCGGTGCTGTCCATCAATCAGGAAAAACCGGGCACTTACCTGCCGGAGGCGACAGCTTCCGCCCGTTTTCCATTCATGGATTTTTCGCCCGTACGGATTACCTTTACCGAGCCGCTGGTTGAAACCAGCGTCCGTTATGGTGACACCGTCAAACTTGAAAACAAGGCCTCAGGGGAATTGGTGGATGTGGCGATTCTTAACGAGCGTCACTACATCACTCTGGATCCAAAGGACGATTTGATTGGCGGTGAGACTTACACGTTGACTCTGGAAGGACTCGAAGATTTTGACGAGGATGTGATTGCCCCTGTGACCTTCGAGTTGACTGCCAGACAGTCAAAGGATGATGTAGCGGATCTGAATCCCCCAATCAAACAGTTGATGAAAGCCCAGCCCGCGCTGGGCGATCCTGGCTAACCGGAAATGTCCCGGCTTCATGGTTTGCCATTGAATCAATTCAATCTGGTCACTGAGGCGTTGGGGATAACCCAGGTGGATGCCCGTCCGCTGGTGTTGGAAGGCTGGATGGGCCGCCCGGACGAGCACGTGGAGGCCGTACCTGTGGTTGCCCGGGCAGGGCAACAGCTCCGCATTACCGGTATTGATCCGATCATGCTGGGAGGTGAGGTACGCACGCCCATGTTTACGGGCGACATCATTGGCACCTTCGTCACAGATGTTACCGGTTTTCTGACGACCAATCCTTATCGTCCGGAAGGTTTTCAGCCCGACGATGATTTTGCGCCAATGTATGTGCACATGAATTTTGATCTTGCCATGCATGCGGTGGAGCCACGCGGCAATGCTTCGGTGAACCAGAACCTGATGCATATCCAGGCCGTGGGTGTAGTCGATGTCAAAGACGGTGCGCTGACCTTCGAGGTGTTCCGGACGCTGGAGCTGGATGTGCTGAGCGGGGCCGCCAAGGTGAGCGCGGATTTTGCGTTGGGTGTGCGGGCCGACGTGGATTTCGAATTCGACCAGATCAATCGTGATCCGCTGCAAGCCACCGGGTCGTTCCCGGAACATAACCAGACACAGGTTGAACCCAGCAACAACATTATTGTTGTCTTCAATGAACCGGTCAGTGCGCAAGGCATGGAACAGGTGCAATTGTTCCGCCAGGACAGCAGCGAGCCCGTGCCTATACAGGTACGTAGCAGTGGCTCCAACCTGGTGATTACCCCGTTCAGTGAACTGGACGCCGGCGTGCGATATCAACTGGATCTGGGTGACGAGCTGAAGGACATGGATATCTATGAGCCATCCCATCTTCAGTTTGTCCCTGGTGATGCTACCGACGGCACTGGTCAGATTGTATTTGATACCGCGAGCTATGCTGCCAATGACGACGCTCCGGTATTGCCTCCGGTAGTGCTGGGGCTGTACCCAGGCATCGGCTGTGCACTCGAGGATCGCGGGGTCGAACAGCAGGATGCTCAGGGCAACACCTTGAAGATGGCCGGCCGTTGCGTCGGTGGTCTTGAAGACGATTCGTTGTACTACCCGTTTTTCTATGATCTCAGCCGTCCTATTGAAGTTAGCTTCAACATGCCCATGGACCTGACAACCATGACGTTCGGGCAGATTGCCGCTGATGGCCAGTCTTGCGATGGCGGTGCAATGTGTCTTGCCCAAGAGGTCAATGGCAACTGGCAGAACATTGACTTGTCAGCGCGGCGTAACAGCTTGCGCATTCGGGCTGTGCCTGCGCCGAATTCGATCGTGGCGGGTAATGATTACCGTCTGGTGATCAACGGAGGGGACGACGGCAAGCCGGTGTTCCGCAGTCATGAACGGTTCAATAATCTGGCCATCAATACTGACCCTCTCAATGGCATGGGGACTTGCGGACCGTTCAAGAACGAGCCCTGTGAAGGTGGACCATCGATCCTGATCGACTTTACGGCAACACCGGATGTCGGCGCCGCCTACGCTACAGTGCTGACACGTGAGTACACCGATGTGAATGGCAATGGGGTTTGGGATGACGATGAATTCGAAGCGGTCAACAATCATGCTCGGGGTCATGTCAAAAGCACCGGAGGGCTGATTGGCGGGGCCAATCTTGATGACGGTGACCAGATCTTTACTCATGCGGCCTTGCCGATGGCGTTCTTGCCAAAGGCACCGTTGGACCTCAGTTATATCGGTCTGGTGGAAGAAGAGCCGGGCCGCTGGTGTGCAACACAGGAAGATGCGGACGGTGATATCTATTGCATTACAACCCTGGGTGACACCGCCATCCCGGTTGAAATCAATGCCCAGCATGTAATGGGTACCTCCCTGATCGCCAATGCCACCTTGGCCATTCCGATCCTGGGTGATCTGATTCCGCTTCCGCTGGAAACTGGCGCATTGGTGTTACGTTTTCGGCCTTATGACGATATGGCTCCGCAACCGTTGCGAGGTTTCGTAATCAATGCCATCGACCCGGAAACCGGTGTAGAAACTGACGACCCTGTATTCATTACCCGTCTTGATGCGTGGCTGGACGCGCCGGATGTGCGTCTATTCTCCGCGTTGCTCCCTGGTGGCGAAGCACTGCCAAATGTGGCGGATGCCAATGTAAGAAGTCTGCCCGTGTCAGCTTACCTGACCGGTCCGGTGAAGTTCCTTCGCAATGGCCAAATTACGCTGGAATCCAGCAATGCTTCTGCAATTGCTGCATCCCTGAATTTGAGTGTGGATCTTGGAGCATTGATACCCGGTGTTGGAGATTTGCTTGATCTGATCCTTGGTGGCGTGTTGCCCCAAGAAGGAGTGGGATCACTTGAACTGGGGATCGACAAGGACGACTTTCGCATTCGCGTCGTCAATAACCCGACCCATGCTCGTTTGACCACTGCTGGCCAAGAAAACGCGGGGGAGCGTTAATCATGACAAAGAGTCGCTATAACAAGAAAGGGGTGGTGCTGGCCGGGTTGCTGGGCCTGTTCAGTGCCAACGCCAGTGCCAGCCAGGAAATGTATGGCCCGGATTATCCAGGAGTGAAATTCACCCAGGACATCTTTGGTGAAGATCGGCTGTATTTTCGATTGGGCGCGCTTTATATGAGCCCGGATGTTAAGACCAATTTCATCACGCTGAGCAACCTGTCAGATATTGCAGAGGTTGCCGTTGAGCCGGGCGAGCAGGAAGGGGAGGCCTTCAGTGATCCTCTGACTATCCCGGCTGCAACTATTGGCTATAAACTACGCTGGAAATTATGGGGCGGTGGCTGGTCAGTGGAAACTATGGCAGCGCTTCCTCCCACACTGGAGTTGAAAGCCAAGGGACGCCTTGCTGATGTGCCACTGGTCACGGAAGCCAATGGCATTCCCACCGGGGTGCCCGCACTGGGTGAGAAAGTAGCCGAGACCAAAGTGGCGCCCCCAATGGTTACCTTGGTGAAGCGGTTCCGTAATGATCGTGACTTTCGTCCCTATGCGGGTTTAGGTGTGGTCTACCTGTTCACCTATGACAGCCATGTCACTAACGCGACACTTACCGAAGTCGGCGAGCCTGAGCTCGACATTGAGGACAAGTTCGGTTGGGTGGGGCAACTTGGCGTGGACTGGCGTATCAGCGACTACTGGTGGTTGGCCGCAGATTTCAAGTACATCAGTGTTGAAGATGTCTCCGCGACCATGGAGCGCACCTTCATCCGGGCACCGGGCCTGCCCCAGTACCAGTACGCGGCGGTGGGAGATGCCGAATTCAACGCGGACATGAATGTGTACGCCTTCAGCCTTGGGGCCGGGTTTACGTTCTAATCCCGGAGTGTGCCCCCTTGTCTCAGGTTGCGGTTGAGTCTTTTGGTCATTGAGGCGGTGTTGCCCAACGTGAAATAGTGTTTTGAATACTGTTGCACGTTGGGCCCGATGCCGTTACTCGCCAACCACAATCACGCGTTTGCCACTGAAGGCGTTTCCGGCCATGTGTTCATGGGCGGCAATGGCGTTGTCGAAGGCAAAGCGTTCGAGTGGCAGAGGCAACAGTTTGCCGCTGGCAAACAGCGGAGCCAGTCGGTCGTTGAAGATCTGGCTCATCATGATCCGTTTTTCCAGCGGCTGGCTGCGCATGGTCATGCTTTTCAGGGTTTGCCGCTTCATCAACAGGGCGCCCAGATTCAGCTCGGTGCTCATGCCGCCGAGAATACCGATATTGACCAGTGTACCCTCGACACGCAGGCTGCCCAGCAGGGTATTCCACTGCGGCCCGACCATATCCAGAATCACCGCCACCCCCTCCCCATGGGTGACCGCATCCAGTTGCGCCTTGAGGGTGTCGTCGTCGCTGACCTGTGCGTCCAGCCCCATGTCGTTGGCGGTCTCAAGTTTGCTCAGGTCGCGGCTGCTGCCGATGGGGCGCGCGCCCAATGCGGCGGCGAGCTGGGTTGCGGCGAGTCCAACACCGGCGGTGGCCGGGCGAATCAGGCACCACTGGCCAGGTTGCAGTCCGCCTTCAAGAAACAGGGCGCGATACGCGGTGAGGAAAGCCTCGGGCAGTGTGGCAGCGCGGGCAAAGTCCATGCCGGCCGGCAGTGTCAGGGCCTCGCGTTCGTGGGTCACCAGTTGTTCCGCGTAGGCGCAGCCGGGCACCAGGCCCATGACATGATCCCCCTCGCGCCGCGATTGCACCCGTTCCCCCACGGCGATGACGACCCCGGCGTATTCCAGACCGGGGATACGGCTGTCGGTGCCGGGCGGGGCAGGGTAGCGACCCTGCACCTGCAGCAGATCGGCCCGGTTGACGCCGATGGCCTTAACCTGCACGACGACCTCTTCCGGCCCGGGGCTGGGATCCGGCAGGGTCGCCAGTTGCAGTTGCTTGTCTTCAATCATCCAGGCTCGCATGGGCGGGCTCCCTTTCAAAAAAACGACGTCCTTTGTGCAAGCGCGCCGCCTGTGACGTTCCTGCGCAAAGGTCTCTGTGAAAAACACAAGGTTGGTTATGTCTCTTCAGTATCCGTTCACTGATCTGCCGTCGGCAGGGACGCGATTCAAGGTCGCCGAGGGCGTGTATTGGTTGCGGTTTCCGTTGCCGTTCGCGCTGGACCATATCAACCTCTGGTTGCTGGAAGATGGCGACGGCTGGACGGTGGTGGATACCGGGCTTGGCGTACGTTCCAGCCAGAAGATCTGGGATACCTTGCTGAACGAACAGCTGGACGGCAAACCGCTGACCCGCATTGTGGTGACCCACTACCACCCTGATCACCTGGGGATGGCGGGCTGGTTGCAGCAGCGTTGCCAGGCCCCCGTGGTGACCAGTGCCGGCGAGTGGGCACTGGCCAGTATGATCTGTGCGTCTTCCGATGAGCAGTCCATCAGCGGCTTCAAGGCGTTTCTTGGCAGCCATGGGTTGGGGGGCGAGGTGCTGGATCAGGTGGCGGGCAAGGGCAACGGCTTTCGCCGGGTGGTACGGCCGATGCCGGAGAATCCGCAACTGATCGGCGCGGGGGACTCGCTGACCATCCATGGTGAGCGCTGGCAGGTGCACATTGGGCGAGGGCATTCCCCGGAGCATCTGTGCCTGTACCGCGACAGCGATCGCGTGTTGATCAGTGGCGATCAGGTGCTGCCGACCATTTCCAGTAACCTGATGGTGCGCCCGTCCGCACCGGAGGCGAACCCGGTCACCGCCTTTGTGGACAGCCTGACGGCGCTGCGTGATGCCTTGCCAGACGACACCCTGGTGTTGCCCGCCCACGGCTTGCCTTTTCGCGGCATGACGTCGCGTATCAATGATCTGGTGGCCCATCACCAACGGCAGCTGGAGGTGGTGTGGGAAGAGTGTCGCTCTCAGGCCCGTAGCGCCCATGACATTCTCCCGGTGATGTTTGATCGCAAACTGGATGTGCAGCAACTCATGTTTGCCATGGGGGAAAGCATTGCCCACCTCAATTGTTTGATGGAGCAGGGCCGGGTGCAGCGCCAGGACAAGGAAGGGGTTTGGCATTTTGCCGCCTGATTCGGCCATGGGGTGGCGGTTGCTGCGGGCGAAACCAATGTGCTCATAACCCCTGTCCCAGGACCATCATCCAGATCGCCAACATCGGCACCACCAGCACAAAAAACACCCCGTTCCAGCGCCAGGCAATCTGGTAAGGCGAACGCCGGATCAGCTGGCTGAGCACCAGCATTGAGGCCGTGAAAGGGGAAGAAATCATCGACAGGCTCCAGGCGCACATCATGCCCACCGCCAGCAAACGCGGGTCGGCCAGGCTGCCATCCCCCAGCAGGGTGGCCAGTAACGTGACCGACACGATGGGGTTGAGTCCCAGTTGTGCCAATGCCACGACCAGCAGCATGGCGGCAATGGCCATGGCGGCGCCGTGCAGGTGGGTGGAGATCAGCAGCGCGTGCAGGGCGTCCACGTCAATCAATGGCGTCAGCAGGACGCCGAGACAGGCAGAGCCACCGAGTACCGCGATTTCGCCCCGGCTTGCCCCGAATATCAGTCGTGAGTGGCGGCCCAGCAGTGTCAGGGCACGGGGCAGCCCGGTGCCGCCTCCCAGGCGTCGGCGCTGACAGGCCATCCAGATAATGGCGGCTGCGGGGCACGCTACCAGCACGGCCACAGGCAGCCGCAGTTCGCCCAGCCCGGCCACCGCAAACACGCTCAGGGTGATGGCCAGCGCCAGCAGACTGAAGTGCCATAGTGGGCGCAGGGACGGCGCCCGGGTTGCGGGTACCTTGCTGGCCAGGTGTTGTGGCCGCAGTCGCCAGTCCAGCCACCAGCCCAGCAGGAAGAACAGGGCTGCCGTCGGCAGTGCCACCGGTGCCAATGTTGCCCAGGTCAGGCTTGGCATGTTGGCGAGGATCACCGCCATGGTGACGCCCAGCGGGGAGACCAGCGGTGCCAGCGCAAAGCCGCGCAGAATCGACAGCATCATGCGCTGCTCGCGGGCGAGTTGAATATCGCTGTGCCCGCCGGCGGCCTTCAGGGTGTTGCTGCGCTGGACCATGGCCCCAAACAGATTGAGCACCCCAATATTGATGATCAAGCCGAACAGGGCGGTGCCCAGCGACAGGGTGGGGTAGCGTAACGCCGGTTTTTGCCGGATCAGGGTGTTGCCTGCCTCGCGGACCAGCCGCGAGCGCATGGCAGACACACGCAGCAGGCCCAGCGACGAGACGAAAGTGGCAAAGAAACAGAGCCGGTCCAGCGCCTGAAGCAATACCGGCACCGGCTCCGGCAGCCGCCAAACTACGATGCCCGCCAATAACAAGGTCACCAGCAGGATGCCTTTGGCCATGCGAGCCTGACGGGGCCATTGCACCAGCAGGTAGATGAGCAGCGCTACGCGTGCCAGCCACGCTCCGGTTTCCAGGTCGAACACCAGAAACAGCAGCGTGCCCAGCATGCAAAGCGGAAGCGTTGCGTTCAGCAGGGGCAAGAAAGGGCTCTCATGGCGTCACAGCGGGTGAGGATCCTGCCCTGTCAGGCATGGGCGGCCTGGCGGGCCAGCTCACGGGCAATGACAATCTGCTGGATCTGGGTGGTGCCTTCATAAATACGGAACAGGCGAACGTCCCGGTAAAACCGCTCCACCGCATATTCGGCAATGTAGCCTGCGCCGCCGTGAATCTGGACGGCTCGGTCGGCAACCCGCCCCACCATCTCCGAACAGAACAGTTTGCAGCAGGAGGCATCCAGACTCACTTTTTCGCCCCGGTCCTTGCTGCGAGCGGCTTCCAGCACCATGGCGCGGCCGGCGAAGGCTTCGGCACGGGAATCGGCCAGCATGGCCTGAATCAGCTGATGCTCGACAATGGGTTTGCCAAACTGGGTACGCTCCATGGCGAAGCTCAGGGCATCTTCAATCAGCCGCATGGCAACGCCGACACAGACCGCAGAGATATGCAGGCGGCCGCGGTCCAGCACTTTCATGGCGGTTTTGAAGCCTGCGCCTTCCTTGCCACCGATGATGTTCTCCGCCGGGACCCGGCAGTTGTCGAAAATGATGTCGCAGGTATGGGCCCCTTTTTGTCCCATCTTTACATCGGCCTTGCCGCGGCTGATACCGGGGGTATCGCCTTCCACAATAAAGGCTGTCACGCCGCCGGCGCCCTGAATGCTGGCGTCGGTGCGTGCCATCACGGTGAACAACCCGGCATGAGGACCATTGGTGATAAAGCGTTTGGTGCCGTTGAGGATGTAGTGATCCCCATCCTTGTCGGCGCGGGTTTTTACCGCACCGGAGTCTGATCCCACATCCGGTTCGGTCAGGCAGAACGCACCGATCACTTCGCCGGTGGCCAGCTTGGGGACGTATTGCTGTTTTTGTGCCTCGGTGCCATCAATCAGAATCCCCTGGGCGCCGATACCGTTGTTGGTGCCCATCAGAGAGCGAAACGCGGGGGAGGTCCGGCCCAGCTCGAAGGCCACCAGCACTTCTTCTTCCATGGTCAGACCCAGGCCGCCGTATTCTTCTGGAATCGACAGGCCAAACAGGCCCATGGCTTTCATTTCTTCAGCGATAGCCTCTGGTATGGCATCGTTTTCAGCCACGGACTGTTCTGCGGGCACCAGACGCTCGCGAACAAAGCGGGCGATGGTATCAACGAGCTGGTTGAGGGTTTCAGGATCACGAATCATGGTGGGGTCCGGTTGTCGTGTCGATCGGGTAGGAGATCGCTGTGGATCACTTGCACCGGACTCTGTCACGGCCTATGCTGCCCGTCAAGTTTTGGAATTGAATTCCGCATAGCGGACAATCTGTGCCGCCAATGCTGTGCTGCCAGTACGGAGAACAACAATGATTGATGCCTATATCTACGATGGTTTGAGGACCCCTTTTGGTCGTCACGGCGGTGCATTGGCACCGGTACGGCCGGATGATCTGCTGGCGGGCGTGGTTCGTACCCTCACTAACCGGAATCCTTTTGCGCTCACCGCGTATGAAGACATCGTCATCGGCAATACCAATCAGGCCGGTGAAGATGCCCGCAATGTGGCTCGCCATGCCGGTTTGCTGGCAGGGCTTCCGGAATCGGTGGCGGGCATTACCGTCAACCGTCTGTGTGGCAGTGGTCTGGCGGCGGTGCTGGATGCCGCCCGGGCCATTCGCTGTGGTGAAGGGCAGTTGCTGATTGCCGGTGGCACCGAGTCAATGAGCCGGGCTCCGTTCGTGATGGCCAAGGCCGAGGCGGCTTACAGCCGCGACCTGCGTATTTTCGACAGCACCATTGGCGCCCGTTTCCCGAACCCGAGAGTGGAAGCGGAATTCGGGGATGACAGCATGCCCGAAACCGCCCAGAACATTGCTGATGCGCTGGGAATCAGCCGGCAAGAGTCGGACGCCTTTGCGGCTCGCTCCCAGGCACGCTATGAAGCGGCACGGCAGCGGGGTTTTTTCGATAAGGAGCTGGCAGCGGTTTCTGTGCCTCAGGGGCGCAAGCAGCCGCCGCTGGACGTCACTGCCGATGAGCATCCCCGCCCCGCCGTGGTGCTCGACAAGCTGGCGGGCCTGCCGTCGATTGTGGAGGGCGGTATCATCACCGCCGGTAATGCGTCTGGTGTGAATGACGGCGCGGCGGCTTTGATTCTGGGGTCCCGTGAAGCGGGTGATGCCGCCGGTGTGGCGCCTCGAGCCCGTATCCTGGCCGGCGCGGTGGCCGGCGTGTCACCCCGCTTGATGGGGTTGGGCCCGGTGGAAGCCTGCCGCAAGGTGCTGGCCCGTGCTAGCCTCACCCTGGAACAGATGGATGTGATCGAAATCAACGAAGCCTTCGCCACCCAGGTGCTGGGTTGTTGCAAACAGCTGGGCATTGCCGGTGATGATGAGCGACTTAACCCCAACGGTGGGGCTATTGCGGTGGGGCACCCGTTGGGCGCCTCTGGTGCGAGACTGGCCTTGACAGCGCTGCGTCAGCTGGAAGCGTGTGGTGGCCGTTATGCCCTGGTCAGCCTGTGTATCGGCCTGGGCCAGGGGGTCGCCATGGTGATTGAGAGGCAATGAATAATTAATAGTTAATAATGAATAACGAAACCCGCAGGTCGGAAACTTCCGCCCTGCGGAATGAAACGAACGGGATTAGTAATGCAACGATTTGATTGGAAAGATCCGCTATTGCTGGAAGGCCAGCTGAGCGAAGACGAGCGCATGATTCGTGATGCTGCCCATGATTATTGCCAGAGCAAGTTGATGACGCGGGTGCTGGAGGCGAACCGGCATGAGGTGTTTGATCGCGAGATCATGAACGAAATGGGGGCGCTCGGTTTTCTGGGCCCGACCATTCCCGAGGAATACGGTGGAGCTGGCGTCAACCATGTGAGCTATGGGCTGGTGGCCCGGGAAGTAGAGCGGGTGGATTCCGGTTACCGTTCTGCCATGAGCGTGCAATCATCCTTGGTGATGTTTCCGATCCATGCTTTTGGCAGTGAAAGCATCAAGCGCAAGACCCTGCCAAAACTGGCCAGCGGCGAATGGGTTGGCTGTTTTGGGCTGACCGAGCCGGATCATGGCTCGGATCCCGGCTCCATGAGTACCCGTGCCAAAAAGGTCGATGGCGGTTATCTGCTGAATGGCGCCAAGACCTGGATCACCAATTCGCCCATTGCCGATGTGGCGGTGGTGTGGGCCAACCTGGAGGGCAAGATCCACGGTTTCGTGGTCGAGCGCGGTGCCGAGGGTTTCACCACGCCGAAAATTGAAGGCAAGTTTTCCCTGCGTGCGTCGATTACCGGCCAAATCATGTTGGATGACTGTTTCGTGCCGGAAGAAAATCATCTCGATGTGGAAGGACTGAAAGGTCCGTTCAGCTGCCTTAACAAGGCCCGTTACGGCATCAGCTGGGGCGCCATGGGGGCGGCGGAATTTTGCTGGCAGGCGGCGCGCCAGTACACCCTGGACCGCAAACAGTTTGGACGCCCGCTGGCCCATACCCAGTTGATCCAGAAAAAACTGGCAGACATGCAGACCGAAATCACCCTGGGTCTGCAGGGGGCATTGCAGCTGGGGCGTTTGATGGATGCCGGGCAGTGGGCGCCAGAGATGGTTTCACTGATGAAACGGAACAACTGTGGCAAGGCCATCGACATTGCCCGCCAGGCCCGTGATATGCACGGCGGTAACGGTATCAGCGATGAATACCATGTGATTCGCCATGTCATGAACCTGGAAGCGGTGAATACCTATGAAGGGACCCACGACGTGCACGCCCTGATTCTTGGCCGTGCTCAGACCGGACTGGCCGCCTTCGGGTAAACCCGGCGCGACATCCTGATCGACCGAGAAGGCAGCCATCTGGCTGCCTTTCTTGTTATTGGGGTACCCTGATGAGCACAGCCGGGCAAGGGAACCGTCGCGGCGGGTCTGGGGAACCTCTGAATAACTCCTTGCATGCTCAGCGTGTCCTGAAGCGTGCAGCTGTTGTGTATTGCCTCGACGGTAAGGGTGGTTCCCTTTCTTAAAGGCAAGGCGCAGCAGATGTGGGCTTCAGGCCGCGCCTTTATGCTCGTCAGGGTACGTAGGGTCTTCCAGGCTGGCCCGCACTCGTTGTTGCGCTTCCTTCGAAGGTGAAGAGCCGATGGATGGACATACACCTTCAAAATCGCGCCCCTCTTTACCTTTTGACCCATAGAGGGGGCGAACCAGCCTGAAAAACTGAGCATGCAAGGAATTATTCAGAGGTTCCCTCGGTCCATATTTCATTCGAACTTTTGAAGGTGCTGTCATGATGGGATCTCATTCGGGTATCACTCTGGGCTGGATGTCCCTGCTGCTTTTGACCATGGGATTGCTGGCGGGGTGTGATAATGACCCTCGCGCAACAGGGGAGGCGCCTGCAGTAAAAGGCGAACAGCGGGTTCTCTCTGGCAAGGTCATGTACCGGGAAAAAATCGCCATGCCGGAAGGGGCGACCTTGACGGTTTCCCTCGCTGATGTATCGCGGATGGATGCGCCTGCCGACATCATTGCCGAGCAGCATATTGATGCCCCTGGCCAGGTGCCGGTGCCTTTTGCGTTACGCTACCAGGCGGATGCCGTTGATCCAGAACGGGCCATGACGTACGCGGTGCGGGCGGAAATTCGTGGCGCAGGGGGTGAGTTGCTATGGACAACCACCCAGCGCAACGACGTGGATTTCAGTGCCGGAGTGCCGGCCGATATGACCCTGATGCTGGAGAAAGTCGGCTCGGTCAAGCGCGGCGCAGTGATCATGAACCGGGAACAGGCCCGCAAGCGTGGGGCCGATTTCTGGGCCCAAGGCAATGAGCCGGGCTGGCATTTGGTCATCGTACCCGAAGAGGTACTGGTGTTTGTCGGGGATTATGGGCAACGAACCGTCACCGTTCCTAACGCTGGTGCTCTTACTGAAGATACCGTGACATTGTACGAATCTACCTCGGAGTCAGCCGCCCTGCGTGTGGAGATAGAGAAGGGCGGTTGTGAGGATGGAATGAGCGGAGCGGAGTTTGCGTATCAGGTCTCGGTAACGCTGAATCAGAAGCTTTACCGCGGTTGCGGTGAAGATCTTTAATTGTGTCACCCTTTCCTGTGAAGGTTTTCTGGTAGCATGAGGGCAGATTGCGGGAACGCTTTGCTTTACTACACCAAGGAATCTCCATGCTTGATTATATTGCTCTTGGGCTACTGCTGTTTGTGGCGCTGGTGCTGTTTTACGGCGTCATTGTCATTCACGACATCCCATACGATATCGCCAAACACCGTGACCACCCCCATCAGGATGCAATTCATGTTGCCGGTTGGGTAAGCCTCTTTACCCTGCATGTCTTATGGCCGTTCCTCTGGATCTGGGCCACCCTGTATCGCCCCGAGCGGGGTTGGGGGTTCCAGCAAATACAGGAACAGCAGAAGAGCGATGAGGCATTATTACTGTCTATGCAGCAAACTCTCGATGCCCAGGCACAGCGAATTGATGCCCTGGAGCGCAAGCTGGAGGGGAATGCCTGATGGAAACGCTGATTCTCCTGACTTATGCCGCCATCTGTGTCTTTATCTTCAAGGTCTTCAAGATTCCGTTGAACAAATGGACGGTGCCCACCGCCATTCTGGGAGGTATCGTACTGATTGGTGCCATTATTCTGGCGATGAACTACAACCACCCCTACACCGATAAGGTGCGCCAGATCTATGTGGTGACTCCTATCGTGTCAGAGGTGCGGGCGCGGGTCCTGGAAGTTCCGGTGAAGCCTAACACCCCTGTCAAGAAGGGGGACCCTCTGGTCATTCTGGATAGCACCCGTTTCGAGGCGCGTGTGGCACAGCTCGAAGCGCAACTGGCGGATACCGGACAATTGGCCGAAGGCAATGTGGCCTCGGTGGCGGAAGCCCGCGCCAAAGTGATGCAAGCCACTGCCAAGCGCGACCAGGCGGTGCGGACCCTGCGCCGGTACCAAGGCGCGCCAGATGCTTTCAGCCGACAGCAAATCGATACCCAAACAGAGCGAGTTGCTGCCAGCCGGGCGGATCTTGATGCCGCACAGGCTGCACTGGCTAAAGCCGAGACCCAGCTTGATGGTTCAGTGGATGGGGACGACCCTGCCGTGGCAGCAGTGAAGGCGCAGCTTGAGGAGGCTCGCTTCGATCTGGAGAACACCGTAATCCGTGCGCCAATGGACGGGTTTGTCACCCAGCTGGCGGTGCGCCCAGGCATGATGGCTGTACCCTTGCCCCTCAAGCCTGTTGCCAATTTTATCAACCAGGAAGAGCGGCTCTACGTTGCCGCATTCCGTCAGCAATCCTTGTTGCGGCTGGAGCCGGGCGCAGAGGTTGAGATGGCTTTCACATCACTGCCGGGCCAGGTTTTCAGCGGTAAGCTGGTGCAAGTGATGCCGACCATTGCCGAAGCTCAGCTGGCTGCCGGTCAGGCGCTGGTAGGTGGCGCGGCTTTCCAGAAGATGGATAACGAGGCCATGGTGATTATCGAGCTGGAAGGGAATGACGAAGTACAGTCCCTGCCCATGGGGGTCAGTGCCCAGGCAGCGGTGTACACAGAACATCTGCACCATGTAGCGATCATCCGCCGGATCCTGCTACGGATGATGAGCTGGCGACATTACCTCTACCTGGATCACTGATCCTGGGTGTGAGTATCATCACGGGCGGCCTTGGGTCGCCCGTTTTGTTTTGGGCTGCCGGGGGAAAGCAGGTGAAAGACAAATCGGCCACAGGCCAGCCACAGCAGTAGAACCAGCAAGAGAAAAAAGACACTGCCGTCCTGGTAAAGCGCCAGGCTTAACGGCAGAAACAGCACGCCACTGAACAACAGCGCCATGATCACCGTAAGTTGGCGCCGGCGTTTGAGACTGGCAGAAGAGGGTTTCGGGTTCATGCTGTGGAGTTTAGCATAGCGAGTGTCATGCCCCAGCCGGAGCCATTGTCATCCACGGTTATCCTGTTCCTGCCGGTCCTGTAGACCGGGAAATCACCATCAACAAAAGCCGTTTTATCACCTGGCTCAGACCGGTGTGCGACCGTGATGAGGCCATGGCTATCGTTGAACAGGCACGTCAACGCTACCCGGATGCTTCGCACCATTGTTATGCCTACCTGCTGGGTAACCCCGCCTCAGCCCAGGCAGCCATGAACGATGATGGCGAGCCCTCTGGCACGGCAGGCAAACCCATTTTTAACGTCATTCAGCACAAGGGTATGAGTGATGTGCTGGTCGTGGTGACCCGTTATTTTGGCGGCGTGAAACTGGGGGCAGGGGGGCTGGTACGCGCCTACGCGGCAGCGGCGGAGTCGGTGCTGGCGGAGGCCGAAAAGGTAGAGAGTGTGCCGCAAGTACTGTGTCGGCTTGAGATGGGCTTTGCGCAGGAACAGCGGCTCAGGCATTGGGCTGCATGTCATGATGGGCAGGTGGAAGAGGTTAGCTATGGCCAATCCGTGGTCATGACATTGCGTTTTCCCCGTGATTGGATGGGGGAGCTGGAGCAGCTCTGCGCGGCCGAACAGATTCAGATTACTCTGCCATGAGCGGCCCGTTTGTCTGGCTCGATGTCGTAATTGGCTCTTCTCTTGCCTTTGCATCTGGCCCATGGTGATCTGATAGGACAATAACGACAACTGAGACTCTGGAGCGTTCATGGCTGACCGTCCCGTTATCGACCCCAATCCGAAGACCCTGCCCGACATCCTGGCCTCGCTACCGGATGACACTCCTATCGTTATGCTCAACCTGCTGCGCTTTCGCGACAAAGCGCAGTACAAAGATGGCGAAGCCGATTACAGCGGCCGCGAGGCCTACCAGAAGTATTCCGAAGTGGCCTTTGGCAAGGTCAAGGGGGTAGGCGGCGAGATGGTCTGGAAAGGGCGCGCCCTGGCGGGTGTCATTGCGCCGGAAGGGGAAACTTGGCACAGCGTCCTGCTGGTTCGCTATCCCTCCAAGCAGGCCTTCGCCTTGATGCTGGCCGACCCCGAATACCGCGAAGCCACCCGGCACCGTACAGCCGCGTTGGAAGAGGCGAGATTGGTGGCGATGCAGGAGTGATAGGCAGTTAACAGTGAATAGTGAACAGTTAACAGCGGCGCGGTTGCGCGTTATGTGATCTGAAAGGCATGAGGCCGCGCCCAGAATTTGGACGCGGCCTCATGCCTTTAAATAAAAAGAAAAAGCCTAATAAAGCTTGACAGGGTATGTCGGTCGGGCAGCCTGTTCACTGTTCACTGTTCACTGTTCACTGTTCACTGTTCACTGTTCACTGTTCACTGTTCACTGTTCACTGTTCACTGTTCACTGTTCACTGTTCACTGTTCACTGTTCACTGTTCACTGTTCACTGTTCACTGTCACTGTTCACTGTTCACTGTTCACTGTTCACTGTTCACTGTTCACTGTTCACTGTTCACTGTTCATGGCGATCTCATTATGACAAACCAACCTGTAGGCATTCCCCTCCCCAGTGGTCATACCATGCGAGCGCGCTGGTTGCGGCCGGCGTCGGCGCAGCCGCATAAGGCGGCGGTGATCGCGATTCACGATATTTTTGGTTATACCGATGATATTGAGCGCATTGCGCAGCGGCTGGCCGATAACGGTTATCCGGTGTTGGTGCCGGATTTATATGATTTGCCGGGCAGCAAGGCGTTGTGTGTCGTGAAGACATTGAAGGCCCATGAAACCGGGAAAGGGCCTGCGTTCGAGCAGCTTGAAGCCTGCCGGCTCTGGTTACTGGCGCAGTCGGATGAGCCGGTGGAGCAGGTGGGGGTGATGGGCTTTTGCATGGGCGGTCGTTTTGCTGTGCTGTATGCCAGCCAGGCCCCGGTGCAAGTGGTGGCGCCATTTTATGGCGGGATCCCGAAGAAGGCGGAGTCCCTGCAGGGGATCTGCCCGGCGGTGGGTGGCTGGGGGCGTCAGGATATGCTGTATGGCGATCATGGCGAGCGATTGGCCAGCCATCTTGATCGTCTGGGGGTTCCCCATGATGTGAAGACGTACGACGATGTGGGCCATTCTTTCATGAATGACCACCAGACCTTCACATTCAAGAAACTCGGCCCGCTGCCGCCGCTGCGCTCAAAGTTTGACGCGGGGGCTTCGGAAGACAGCTGGCAGCGGGTGTTGGTTTTCTTCGAAAAGGTGTTTTCAGGGGAGATCGGTTCTCGCTAGAGTCGGAGCAACGTGGTCATGTCGGTTGCCATTCGCACTACGAATTCATCGCCATGCAAGCATGGCGATGAATTACGGATTTCGCTGATTTTTCAGGTATACCACAAAGGCAATGCTGGCGATGACCAGCAGAAAAATCACGAAAGCAGTCAATAGTTCTGACAGGGTCAGGTTGGCCAGCATCCGGGCTCTCCAGGCAGACAGATCAATTCAGAATAGCAGAACCGTGGAAGGTAAGCGCCTGCCACGGTTGCCATTGTGCATTAGATTTCCTGCAACAGGTCACAGGTCTTCTCCCATCCCAGACAGCCGTCGGTAATCGAGACCCCGTACGCTAGCGGTTTGTCCTGCCCCTGGCGCCCATCTTCAAGATGACTTTCCAGCATCACGCCGACGATGTGCTGCCGGGACGGGTCACGCTGCTGTTGACGCTGGGCCAGCAAGTCACGAAGTACATGGGGCTGGCGTAGCGGGTCTTTACCGCTGTTGGCGTGGCTGCAGTCCACGATCAGGCGAGGGTTTTGGCCCTTTGCCTGCAGGGCTGTAACCGCCTGGCGAACACTGTTGGCGTCGTAGTTCGGGCCATCGTGCCCGCCTCGTAATACCAGATGGGTATCCGCATTGCCTGCGGTCTGTATCAGCGCGTTACGGCCATCGTCATCCATACCCAGATGCGTGTGCGGATGACTGGCGGAGCCCATGGCGTCGCAGGCAATGTCGATGCTGCCATCGGTACCGTTCTTGAAGCCCACCGGCATCGCAAGGCCGCTGACCATCTCACGGTGAATCTGCGATTCGGTGGTGCGCGCTCCGATCGCCGCCCAGCTGAGCAGGTCACCCAGGTAATCCGCCGCCATGGGGTGGAGCAGTTCCGTGGCCAGAGGCAGGCCAAGCTTGGCCAGGTCTCGCAGCAGGTGGCGGGCGACGGTCAGGCCGGTGCCGATGTCGTTGCTGCCGTCCAGATGGGGATCGTAGAGCATGCCTTTCCAGCCTACGGTAGTACGGGGTTTTTCCACGTAGGCGCGCATCACGATGAATGCCTTGTCTCGCAATTGCTCAGCCAGTGCGGCCAGCCGGTGACCGTATTCCAGTGCGGATTTCGGATCATGGAGCGAGCACGGGCCGGTGATGATCAACAGGCGATTGTCCTCACCGTTGAGAATATTGCGAACAGTCTGTCGATGGCGATCGATCTGTTCGGCCAGGGCGCGATCCACGGGCAGGCGCTCTCGCAGCAGGGCGGGAGTGGGCAGTGGCAGGCTACGGCGGCTGGCAGTCGTCAGATTCCGGGCTGTGGTGTCGTGAAGCTGTTGCATGGTCGTTCCTTGTATCGGGTGCGCCTGCGGGGCGCTGAAATTCATCGTCGTAATCGCAAAACCGGCGGCTGCCAGTGGCTAAATAGTGTGCTGGACGCTGTCAGGCAATATCGGTACATGGTGTTGCTCCTTGATGATGTTGGCGTTGTTGGCGCCAATAAAAAACCCCGGGCGGGATACCGACCGGGGTTTTTGAGGTTTCGGCAGGCGTCCCTTGCGGGCGCGCCTGGATACGGGATCAGGCGCGCAAGCGGCTAAACCAATACCCAAAATAGAAGGTGCCAGACACAACACGACCCACTACCGCGCGAGCGGTCAGGTGTGAGTTGTGGGAGGTTGGCGCTTTCATCATTTAATCTCTGTCTGTTGCGTTCGATGTGAACGTGCAGTGTCTCAATGATTCAAGACTAGCCCGCAGCTACCGTCGCTGCAAGCGGAAAAGGTCTAGGGAGCTATTCAGAGGCTCCCTGGCAGTTATAGCGAAATGCTATGCCGCTGCAGGCTCGCTTCCGCGCGGCCCTTTGGCTAGTCTTTGTTTTCCTGCTGCGAGCCACCATGTCCATGCCTCATCTCACGAAAAAGACCGCGCTGCGCTGGTTCTCTATTCCGGCTTTGGGGCTCTTGCTACTGGCCGCCTTGCTGCACTACTGGCCACTTCCTGAACGGCTGACCAGTATGCCTTACGCTACCTTGATGCTGGACCGGGAGGGTCGATTGCTCAATGCCCGCATCGCCAGTGATCAGCAATGGCGATTCGTGCCGGTGGCGAAGCTTCCGCCAAAATACCAGCAGGCGCTGTTGAGCTTTGAGGATCAACGGTTTTTCGCCCACCCGGGAATTGACCCGCTGGCGATTGGCCGTGCCCTGTGGCTCAACCTGGAGGCGGGCAGGGTGGTGAGCGGGGGCTCGACCCTGACCATGCAGCTGGCGCGGTTGCTAAGAGAAGACCCGCCCCGCACGCTGCCCGAGAAAGCCCGTGAAGCCTGGCTGGCACTCCAGCTGGAGTGGCACCTGAGCAAGGAGGACGTGCTGGTGCAGTATGCCAGCCGGGCGCCGTTTGGTGGCAACATCGTTGGGTTGCGGGCAGCCTCCTGGCGTTACTTTGGCCGTGAGCCTGCGGCGCTGAGTTGGGCAGAAGCCGCCTTGTTGGCGGTGTTGCCCAATGCGCCTTCCTGGATTCACCCGGGCCGTAATCGTGACCGACTGCGGGCCAAACGGGACCGGTTACTGCAGGCGCTCCATGACAGTGGAGCCATGGAGCTGCGTGACTTGCAACTGGCGCTGCTGGAGCCGCTACCGGCGGCCCCGGCGCCCTTGCCACGGCTGGCCAGCCATTTGATGCAAACCCTCGAGCAGCAACAGCACAGTAAACTGTTGCGGACCACCCTGGATGCGGACCTGCAGCGGCGGGTTCAGTCCCTTGCTGCTCAGCATGGGCAGCGCCTGTCGCGGGAGGGGGTGCACAATGTGGCGGTGGTGGTCATTGATCACCGTGAAGGAGAGACCCGGGCCTATGTGGGCAACACCACCGAGGGGGATCCGCAGGAATACGGTGCCGCTGTAGACATTGCCAGCGCTGCGCGTTCGACCGGCAGCGTACTCAAGCCCTTGTTGTATGGGTTGATGCTGGATGGGGGGCTGCTCCTGCCCGATACCCTGGTCGCAGACCTGCCTACCAATTACGCCGGCTTCAGCCCGGAGAATTACGATCACGCCTACCGCGGTGCAGTGCCGGCGCACCAGGCGTTGAGTCAATCGTTGAACATTCCGGCGGTGCGCATGTTGCGGGAATACGGCATTGGCCGTTTCCACAGTGAGTTGCAGCGTATGGGAATGAGCACCCTGTTTCGCCGTGCCGAGGACTACGGGCTGACCCTGATTCTCGGGGGGGCAGAAGGGCGGCTGGATGAATTGACCGGTATTTATGCCCGCCTTATGCGTGCCGCCACCGGCCTTACCCCCGGCACGATTCGTACCCTGCAACAGGACGAGGAAGACAACTCGCCGTTGATGCTGTCCCCCGGGGCGGCATGGTTGACCCAGCAGGCACTGCGAGAGGTGGCTCGTCCGGGCACCGCGCGGCAGTGGCGCCAGTTCAGTTCCAGCCAACCGATCGCCTGGAAAACCGGTACCAGCTACGGGTTGCGGGATGCCTGGGCAATCGGCAGTAATGGCCGCTATACCGTCGGTGTCTGGGCTGGCAATGGCAATGGAGAGCCCGCCCCGTCATTGGGCGGTGCCGCCACGGCGGCTCCTGTGATGCTGGATGTGTTCAGCCTGCTGGGCCCATCGCCCTGGCCTGCAGCTCCCCTGGATGAACTCAATACGGTGCAGGTGTGTGTCGACGACGGCTATCTGGCCGGCGGGCAATGCCAGACCCGCACCGGTTATGCGCCACGGTTGAGTCATTTCCAGTCCGTTACGCCGCATCATTTACGGATTCATCTGGATGCCAACGGGCAGCGAGTGCATGGCAACTGTGAAGCGGTGGCGAACATGCAACACCGGGACTGGTTTGTGTTGCCGCCGGCTCAGGCCTGGTTTTATCAGCGGCAGCACCCTGATTATCGGCCGTTACCGGCATGGCGCGAGGATTGTGTAGCCGGTGCCCTGGCCCTGCAGAGCGAGCCGCCCATGGCCATCGTGTACCCGCATGTGGGGAGTGAGATCTACATTCCCACCGAGCTGGACGGGCGGGCCGGGCGGGCGATTTTCCGTGCCGTGCATCAGCGCAAGGGGGCGAGACTCTACTGGCATCTCGACGCGGAGTTTCTTGGCGAGACACGGCATTTTCATGAGCGGACGATCCTTGCCGAGCCCGGCTGGCATACGCTGACGCTGGTGGATGATCAGGGGTTCCGCCTGCGTCAGCGTATCCGGATTCTGGGGCGTTAGCTGACCTTGCCAGTGGTGCGTACCCGACGGCTCACTTTGGGCTCGTCGCTGGCCTTGGCCTTCTGGATGGCTTTCAGCCGTTTATCGATTACGTTTTTGCCGGCGATGATCAGGCCCAGGCCGAGGAAGGCGCCGGGGGGCAGAATCGCAAGCAGGAAGCCGCCGTAGTTGTCGATCACATTCAGCTGCCAGTGGGCAGCCATGGGGCCGAACAACAGCTGCATGTTGGTAAACAGCGTGCCCTGGCCGACCAGTTCGCGCATGCCACCGAGAATCAGCAGGATCACCAGAAAGCCAAGGCCCATCATGAAACCGTCCACGGCTGACGGCAGGATGCCATTCTTGCTGGCAAAGGCGTCGGCGCGGCCGAGCACAGTACAGTTGGTCACGATCAGTGGAATGAAGATGCCGAGGATTTCATAGAGCTCGAAGGTGTAGGCCTGCATCAGCATTTCGATCACGGTGGTCATAGCCGCGATGATCATCACAAAAGCCGGCAGGCGAACTGCATCGGTGACGTAATGGCGAATCAGGGACACGCACACGTTCGAGCCTACCAGTACCACCAGGGTGGCAAGGCCAAGCCCCAATGCGTTGACCACGGATCCGGTGACGGCGAGCAAGGGGCAGAGTCCAAGAATCTGCACGGTGGCCGGGTTGTTGTTCCACAGCCCGTCCATGCTGATTTTCTTGTAGTTCACATCACTCATCACACACCTCCGCGGCGACGGCTTCGGCATCCGCAGCAAAGAGTTGCTCGCGGTTGGCATCAAAATACTGCAAGGCACGGTATACCGCACCCACGACGGCCCGGGGAGTAATGGTGGCGCCGGTAAAGCTGTCGAATTCGCCGCCATCTTTCTTCACTGCCCAGCCGCTGGCCTGCGGGTTTTCCAGTGAGCGGCCGTTGAAACCATAGATCCAGTCGGATTTTTTGGTTTCGATATTGTCGCCCAGCCCGGGGGTTTCGTTGTGCGGGGGAACCACGCGAACGCCCTGAACCGTCCCGCTGTTATTGATGCCAATGATCACGGCAATATTGCCGCCGTAGCCATCCGGGGCTGTGGCTTCCAGTACGGCGCCGTTGGGCTGGCCATTGAGGCGGGCGCGATAGATATGATGTTCGCTGCGCCCCAGCAGCGGATCACGGCGGGTAACGCGGTCGGCAAGCAGGTCATTGTCGTGCTGGTCGTGGGGCATCACTTCGTTCAGCGAGGTCATCAGCGCCTGCTGACGATTGCACTGCACCTGGTCAATGGTCAGGGCATTGGTGATGGCCAGGGCCGCAGCAGTGCCGATAGCGAACAGGCTCAGGATGACGGCGTTTTTGGTGATGGCATACCGCATCATGAGCCGGTCCCTCTATTGGGCTTGTTATGGCCGTAGGTACGCGGCTGGGTGTAGTAATCGATAAAGGGGGCGCTGAGGTTGAGTAACAGTACCGAGAAAGCGACCGCGTCCGGATAGCCTCCAAAGCTGCGGATAACCCAGATCAGCACACCGATCAGCAGGGCATACACCAGGCGACCGTTACGGCTGGTGGCGGCACTGACCGGGTCGGTGGCGATGAAGAACGCACCGAGCATGGCGCCGCCAGACAGCATATGGAACAGCGGGTCGGCAAAACGGACCGGATCGATGAGCCATGCCACCAGTGCCGGCGCTGCAAGGCCCGCCAGAAAACCGGCGGGGATATGCCAGGTGATGATCTTGCGGCTGATCAGATACAGCCCGCCCAGCAGGAACGCCAGGTTGACCCATTCCCAGCCTTGCCCGGCCAGTTCGCCGTGCAGGATCGGGTGGCTGGCCAGGGCCGCTTCGTCGCCTGCCCAGGTGCGGAAGGTGTCCAGCGGTGTCGCCCCACTCAAACCATCAACCGGCAACTGACCGGCAAACAGTTGCAGGCTTTGCTGCAGGCTGGGGGCGTCACCGGGGCTGATCCACTGGGTCATGGCCACCGGAAAGGAAATCAGCAAGAGCACATAGCCGACCATGGCCGGGTTGAACGGATTCATGCCCAGGCCGCCATAGAGTTGCTTGGCGACGATAATGGCAAAACTCACGCCCACCAGTGTCAGCCACCAGGGGGCGGTGGGGGGCAGAGCCAGACCCAACAGCACCGCGGTGACCACGGCGCTGTAGTCTTTCAGATAGAACCCGATGCTGCGGCCACGGGCTTTCAGGAACAGGGCTTCGCTGACCAGGGCCACGACCACCGCCCACAGCACATTGATCACCGTGCCCCAACCAAACTGCCATGTCAGTACTGCCAGGCCGGGCAGGGTGGCGTAGATCACCTGGCGCATGAAGGCGCCGGTGTTGTTCTTCACGGAGGCATGGGGCGAGGAGGACGTAATCAGGCTCATGTCGATTCAGGCCTTGCCGTTCAGGTAGGGGGCGACGCGACCGGGCATGGCTGGCGTCGCGCTTGCAGGTTGTAAGGTCGTCAGGGCGGCTTTCATCATTCCACCAGCCCCTGTTCTTCCACGGCTTGTTTCAGTGCCTTTCGGGCAATCTGGGCTTCGGCTTCCAGGGCTTTCAGTTCAGAGTTGAGCGCTTCCAGTGACTCTTCGCTGCTGCTGTCACGCAGGCGCTGCAGTTCGATCGCCTTGTCGGCCAGGGCGCTTTCGGCCCGTGCGGCTTCCAGTTTCAGCGTTTTCAGATCCTTGCCGGTGTGGGCACGAATGTCTGCCTTGGCTTCTTCTACCAGGGCATCCAGCGCATCACGGGCGATGTCGGCCTTGTTCTTGAGTTTGTCCACCCGGCGCTGCATGTCGTTGAGTTCGTCGGCGGTGACGTCCTCCTTGCGCTCGGCCCGTTCAAGGGCGGCGTGGGCTTCCTTGTACTGCTTGTGGGCCATGTTATAGGCGGTTTTGAGGCCTTTGAGACGCTTTTGCCGCTTGGCGGCTTCTTCCGGATCCACGGCGGCCAGCGATTGCGGGGCAGTGGCTTCAGGGATACGCGGTTGGTCGGTGGTGGCCGGTGCCGCCTTGGGGGTGGCAGGTGCGCTTGCCTTGGCCTCGCGCAATTCTGCCTTCCAGTGATCTGCATCGGCTTTCAGCTTGTCGGCTTCGGCACGCAGGGCCGCCGCGTTCTCCGCGCGATTTTCTTCCGCTTCTTTGGCGGCTTTGACCGCGGCCTTGTAGGCAGCAGAGGCTTCACCCACTTTGGCCTTCAGCTCGACGAGCGGATCGGCCGGCGGCGGGGTGGCGGGCGCCGGGGTCGCCGCTGGCGCATTGGCCTTGGCCTCACGCAACTCGGCTTTCAGTGTGTCGGCTTCGGCCTTGAGGGTGTCGGCACTGGCCCGTAGCTCGGCGGCATTGTCATCGCCGTTGGCCTCGGCCTCTTTGGCCGCTTTGACCGCAGCCTTGTAAGCAGACGATGCTTCGCCCACCTTTTGTTTCAGTTCAGCGACGGGGTCGACTTGTGGCGCCGCTGCAGGGGCGGCTGGGGCATTGGCCTTGGCCTCGCGCAACTCGGCTTTCAGTTTGTCGGCTTCGGCCTTGAGGGTGTCGGCACTGGCCCGTAGCTCGGCGGCATTGTCATCGCCGTTGGCTTCCGCCTCTTTGGCGGCTTTGACCGCGTTCTTGTAGGCAGACGAGGCGTCACCCACCTGTTTCTTGAGTGTGGCCACCCGATCCTCTGCCGGTGCGGCGGCAGGGGCGGCGTTTTTGGCGTCACGCACGGCGGCCTTGGCCTTGTCGGCCACGGCTTTCAGGCGCTCGGCTTCGGCCTTCAATTCCGCACTGTTCTCTGCCTCGTTGGCTTCTGCTTCCTTGGCCGCCTTGACTGCCGCTTTGTAGGCCTTGGATGCTTCCAGAGAGGCCTGTTTGAGGGCGGCGGTGTCCACGGCCGGGGCGGCAGCAGTGTCGGTTTTCTTCTTGCGGTTGGCTTCCAGGCGGGCCTGGCGACGGGCTTCCTTCTCGGCCTTCTCGGCGTCGATACGGGCTTGGCGCGCCTCGAAACGTTCCCGGGCCTTGTCCGCTTTCAATTGGTCGGCGGCCTGCTGGCGCACGGCACCCTTGGCGTAGCGGTAGTACTGCACCAGCGGAATGTGGCTGGGGCAGACGTAGGCACAGGCGCCACATTCGATGCAATCCATCAGGTTGTGGTGCTGGGCCTTTTCCAGATCGTCATTCTTGGCATGCCAGTAGAGCTGCTGGGGTAGCAGGTTGGCCGGGCAGACTTCGGCACAGGAACCGCAACGGATACAGGGCTGTTCCTCTGGGGGTTCAGGCAGCTCTTCCGGGGTGGCGGCAATGATGCAGTTGGTGGTTTTGACGACCGGCACGGCCGGGTTATGCAGGGTGAACCCCATCATCGGGCCGCCCATGACCAGCCGTTCGAGTGCATCCGGATTGACGCCGCCATGGCTTAGCAGGTCGCGTACGGGCGTGCCCAGCAGCACCTCGTAGTTACCCGGTCGTGCGACGCCATCGCCGGTCAGGGTGGTGACCCGGCTGATCAGGGGCTGGCCGTCTACCACGGCCCGCTTGATGGCGTGGGCGGTGCCGACGTTCTGGCACACCACTCCCACATGGGCGGGCAGCTGGCCGCTCTGGACTTCCTTGCCGGTCAGCAACTGGATGATCTGCTTCTCGCCACCGGACGGGTATTTGGTCGGCACCACACGGACTTCGATATCGCAGCCCTTGCAGGCCCGCTTGATTGCGGAAATGGCCTCGGGCTTGTTGTCCTCGATCCCAATCAGGGTGCGGCGTGGGTTGAGCAGGTACTGGAGGATGTGGATGCCGGTGATGATCTCGTCGGCATGTTCACGCATCAGTCGGTCATCGGCGGTGATGTACGGCTCGCACTCCACCGCATTGATGATCAGCTCTTCTACTCGCTGATGGTCGCCGAGGTTCACCTTGATGCTGGTGGGGAAACCCGCGCCCCCCATTCCGGCAATACCGGCATGGCGGATGGTGTCGACCAGCTCGCCGGGGCTCAGCTCGGTGTAATCAGTCACGCCACTGTGGGTGACCCATTCATCCTTGCCATCGGTGTCGAGCACCAGGCAGATGGCATCCATGCCAGATGGATGCTGGATCGGGCGGGGGCCAATGGCACTGATGGTGCCGGAAGTCGGCGCATGAATCGCGGCACTAACGGCGCCGCCGGGTTCGGCAATCATTTGCCCCTTGAGGACCCGGTCGCCGGGGGCCACCAATGGCTTGGCCGGTGCCCCGATATGCATGTTCAGTGGCAGCACCAGCTGGGCCGGCAGAGGGCCGGGCGCAATGGGGGTGCTGTTGGACAGGTGCTTCATTTCCGGTGGGTGAATGCCGCCGTGGAAATCAAACACCTTCGGGCTGCGCGAACGGAACAGGGTACGAATCACAGGTTGACCACCTCAATACGGCTGTCCGGGCGCTGACCAATGCCGGCAGGGCGGTGCCAGCCCCAGGTCTGCAGGGTAGGTTTGACCTCTACCATATCAATGCAGTCCACCGGGCAGGGCTCCACGCACAGGTCGCAGCCGGTGCATTCGTCCACCATCACGGTGTGCATCAGCTTGGCAGCGCCGACAATGGCGTCCACCGGGCAGGCCTGGATGCACTTGGTGCAGCCGATACATTCATCCTCGCGGATGTAGGCGACTTTGGGGATGTTGGCGTCTTCGGCGCCTTCATCGTCCAGGGTCAGCTCATCACGGCCAAGCAGGTCAGTGAGGGCATCCACGGTATCCTGACCGCCGGGAGGGCAGCGATTGTGTTCTTCCCCTTCGGCAATGGCCTCGGCATAGGGGCGACAGCCGGGGTGGCCGCACTGGCCGCATTGGGTCTGTGGCAGCAGGTCGTCGATCTGGTCGACAATGGGATCGCCCTCCACCTTGAATTTTTCCGAGGCGAAACCGAGCACCGCTCCGAACACCGCTGCCAGTCCCAGCAGGGCGGCAATCGCAATCAGTACGGCACTCATAGCTTGATCAACCCGGAAAAGCCCATGAAGGCCAGCGACATCAGGCCGGCGGTGATCAGGCCGATGCTGGGACCGCGGAACGCTTCCGGTACATCCGCAACGGCGATGCGCTCACGCATGGCGGCAAACAGGATCAGCACGAGGGAGAATCCCAGCGCGGCGCCAAAGCCGTAGGTCAGTGATGACATGAAAGTGGCATCTTCCTGGCGTACATTCAGCAGGGCGACACCCAGCACGGCGCAGTTGGAGGTAATCAACGGCAGGAACACCCCCAGTACCCGATAGAGCAGGGGGCTGGCTTTCTTGACGAACATTTCAGTGAACTGCACTGCCACGGCGATCACCAGAATAAAGCTGATGGTGCGCAGGTACTCCAGCTCGAAGGGCACCAGAATGTAGGCCCAGGTCAGGTAGGCGAGTACGGAGGAGAGGGTGAGCACAAAGGTGGTGGCCAGTGACATGCCCATGGCGGTCTCGATCTTGTTGGAGACACCCATGAACGGACACAGCCCCAGAAACTGCACCAGAACAAAGTTGTTAACCAGCACTGCGCTGATCAGTATCAGGACGTACTCTGCCATGAATTCCCGGCTCGCGAAATAAACACAGTGTTTATGGGGTTTAAGGGGCGCATAGTATGCGTGAGCGCCCTGGCTGGCTCAAGAATGATAATAGCTTAATGGTTTGCTGCGCCCCCCGCATTGACTGCAGACACGGCTTGCCTGTGCATTTTGCCACCAATCACACCCCCAAAGGTTGCGTTGGCAGGGGCAATCCAGTATCCAGAGAGACCACGATAAACGCCGTAGCTACCGCAAGGAGATCCCCCCTGTGACCGACCTGCCCCGTGACTTTGATCGAGACGGCCTGCTGGAATACTCCGTCGTCTTTACGGATCGTTCCCTGAATCACATGTCCCAGCGTTTTCAGCAGGTGATGCGTGATATCTCCAGTAATCTGAAGCAGGTCTACAACGCCCATTGTGTTGCAGTGGTGCCCGGTGGTGGCAGTTTTGGTATGGAAGCGGTGGCACGCCAGTTTGCCACCGACCAGCATTGCCTGGTGATCCGGAACGGGTTTTTCAGTTTCCGTTGGAGCCAGATTTTTGACATGGGCGGAATTCCGTCAAAAGAAACGGTGCTGAAAGCCGCTCCGGTCAGTGACCAGCCCAGGGCGCCGTTTGCGCCCGCCCCGATTGAAACGGTGGTGGCCACCATCAAGGCTGAAAAGCCCGGGCTGGTGTTTGCGCCCCATGTGGAAACGGCCTCCGGGATCATTCTTCCCGATGATTACCTGAAACAGGTTGCCGAGGCGGTGCACAGCGTGGGTGGGCTGTTCGTGCTGGACTGTATTGCATCCGGGGCGATCTGGGTGGATATGAAGGCCATCGGGGTGGATGTGCTGATCAGTGCGCCGCAGAAAGGCTGGAGTGCCTCACCCTGCAGCGCTCTGGTGATGATGAGCGAGGCGGCAGAACAGCGATTACAGGTCACCACATCCACCAGTTTTGCGGCTGACCTGAAAAAGTGGCGAGACATCATGATCGCCTATGAAAAGGGTGGGCATGCCTACCACGCCACCATGCCGACGGATGCCTTGCGCGGGTTCCGCGATGCCATGCTGGAAACCCTGGGTGAGGGCCTCACGGCAGTGAAGGAGCGCCAGTGGAAACTGGGCATGGCCGTGCGCGAGCTGCTGGCAGAGCAGGGCTATGAAAGTGTGGCGGCGCCAGGTTTCGAAGCGCCGGGTGTGGTGGTGTCTTACACCGACAACGATGCCATCAAGAGTGGTGCGGCCTTTGTGCAGCTGGGTTTGCAAACCGCGGGCGGCGTGCCGCTGATGTGTGATGAACCTGCGGATTTCAAGACCTTTCGGGTCGGGCTGTTTGGTCTCGACAAGTTGGGGGACACTGATGCCGCTGTTGCTCGGTTGAAACAGGCCCTGGCTCAGATCAAATGATCCTGCACAGCCTTGGAGCTGTGCTGCCCGGTTTTCTCTGCGCTGCCATACGGTTCATCCGATGGATATCAGGTCCTGCCATCGCGTGGTGTAGGCGGGAGAAAGCCGCTGTCTTTTCATTCCCCACTCAGGCTGATGTGCTTCCATACCCTGGGCCGCCAGCCATACCTTGCCGATCCCTTGCTGATTGATGTTGTCGAGTGTGGCCATGAGGGTGTCGGTTCGCTCGCGGGCAGGAGAGTCGAGCAAGCTCTCCTGCTGGCAACCGGGGGCGGCAATATCGTGTATCAGGATGCCGGCCTTGGCATAGCGGTAGCCGTCTTGCCAGATGCAGTCCAGCAACCTGCGAGCCATGGCCAGCAGGTCCCGGGCATCGGCGGTGAGTGTCGGGAAGTGGCCTGTTGCCTGATTGCTGTAGCGGGCTTCACCGGGGGTAAAGGGGCTGGTCTGGATAAAGAGGCTGAGCTGGGAGGCCAGGCTGTTCTGGCCGCGCAGTTTTTCACCGGCACGCCAGGCGTGGGTGGTGATGGCGTGCTGCATGACGGTCTTGTCGGTCACCCGCTCCCCGAATGAGCGCGAACAGATGATCTGTTGACGTGGCGCCGGGATGCTCTCCAGTGACAGACAGGCATTACCGTTGAGCTCCCGCACGGTACGCGCCAGTACAACACTGAACTGTTTCTGTATCCGTTCAGGTGGGCACCGGGCCAGATCCAGGGCAGTGCGAATCCCTTGTTCCGCAAGACGTTTTCCGAGTCGCCGGCCAACTCCCCAGATGTCGGTTACTGGCACCAACTGCATCAGTTTCTGTTGCCGGGCCCGTTCGTTAAGCACGACCACGCCGCCTGTGGCGGGCCATCGTTTGGCAGCATGGTTGGCCAGTTTGGCCAGGGTCTTGGTGGGGGCAATTCCGACGCAGACGCTCAATCCCTGATGGCGACCAATGGTGTGACGAATCCGTTCGCCGAGCGGTTGCAGTTGTGGCAGGGGGATACCGCTCAGTTCCAGGAAGGCCTCATCAATGGAATACACCTCCACCGCGGGGGCCAGTTGTTCGAGGGTGGCCATGACCCGTGCAGACATGTCTGCGTACAAGGCATAGTTGGATGAAAACACGATGATGCCGTGTTGTTGCACGGCATGGCGAATTTTGAATGCCGGAATGCCCATACGAATGCCGAGGCGTTTGGCTTCTGCGGAGCGAGCGATGACACAGCCATCGTTGTTGGACAGAACCACCACCGGTTTGCCGCGCAGATCCGGGCGGAACAGGGTTTCGCAGGAGGCGTAGAAGTTATTGCAGTCTACCAGGGCGTACATATCACTTGCGCCGGGTCTGGTGGATGACAAATGTGACCACGCCAAAGAGATCGAGTTGGCTGTTGTCATCCAGAATCAGGGAAGGGTAGGCCGGGTTGTGGGCTTTCAGGCAGGGGGAGGGGTGCAGGCACAGCTCCTTGACGGTGAATTCGCCATCCAGGGCTGCGACAACAATATCCCCGTGGCGGGCCTCCAGCGCTCGATCGATGACCAGTATGTCACCGGAGGAAATACTCGCCCCGAGCATGGAGTCGCCACTGGCCCGGGCAAAGAAAGTGGCATTGGGGTGCTCGATGCACAAGGTGTTCAGATCCAGCCGCTGTTCAATATGGTCCTGGGCAGGAGAGGGAAAGCCTGCCGGGATGCGAGAGGCATACAGGGGGCGCTCGAGGGGTGGCATCTCGTGGGCGGGGCAAAGCAGAGTGACAGGCATGGCGGGGCTCCGGATATACTGTTCTTATGGTCAGTATATCCGAAAAAGCCCCGAGCCGAGCAAGGGGGCAGTGATGGGCGAGGATGAGGCCTGCGGTCTGTTTAGACCGGGACGGTGAGATAGCGGCGACCCAGCTCGAACAGGGCACGAATCTCCAGCATTGTGTCGTGGCTGCGTAGGGCGTCACTGGCCATACGGATTAACGGGTAGCGGTGAGCCCACGCGCAACTTTCCACATAATGGCTGCGGGCGCGCTCCGGGGCGAGGGTGTTGATGGCCAGAAAGCGTTCTTGTTCATCGTTGTACAGAACGTAGCCGCGGAACACCGCATGCTGGGGTAGCCCTACTTCATCGAGGAAATCAGGAAGCCAGTTCTCGGTCGTATCTGTATTCATGTTGCCCTCAAGCATATCAAGGCCATCTGCGGATATGACTCTACGATAGGGGAGAAGTTGCACAGGGTCGGTCGGTTTTGGTTGCTGAATTGTCAGCGCTTTGTGACGGGGTTCAGGTTCTTGGTAAACAGGAAGAATCAGGAGCGAGGAGAGAGCTGCTGCAGGCACTGAATCAGGGTATTGCGGCGCAGGGGTTTGTTGAGCACCTGGTCAATGCCTGCGTCTCGAATCAGGCTGGCATCGTTATCCAGCGTATGTGCGGTCAGCGCGATCACCGGGCAAGGGGAGAGTCCCGTTTGCTGTTCAAACTGGCGAATGGCACGGGTGGCACCAAGACCATCCAGGCCCGGCATTTCAACGTCCATGAGAATGACATCAAATTGCCCTTGCTGTTGCTGATAAGCCTCCAGCGCGGTGTGTCCATCGTCGCAGATAGTGGCCTCAGGAAGAGACAGCGAGTTTAGCAAGGCCTGCAGGACGGAGCGATTGACCGGGTTGTCCTCTGCTACGAGGATGCGAAGTGATGGTAAATCCGATGAAGGCGGGGGTTCCGTGGAGCCCGGCTTGGTATGGGGGGGGTGGGCCAACAGTTTGAACAGGGCCGTGCGAGTGACCGGTTCTCGCAGATAGCGACAGGAGGGGGAGTCCATGTCTTCGTGGCCAATCAAAATGGTCCTGTGCTGCCATTCCGGGGCAAGGGTCAGGTCAGCTGTTTTCGGGCTGAGCAGGTCGGCGTCTATCAACGCAATCGCGGAAGACGAAGCACTATCGAGCATGGACAGTGCCGTTCCGCGCAAGGGGCGCCCATTGGCCAGATTGAGCATGCGTGTCAGTGGTTGCAGCAAAGCGTCCTGCTCACTGATCACCAGTAGGGGTTGCCCGTCGAGATCTGGCAAGGCGGGCTGGTTGGGGGTGGCCGCAAGCGGCAGGAACAGGGTGAAGGTACTGCCATGACCGGGTGTGCTATGGACAGACAGCGAGCCCTGCATGATGGTGCTCAGTGATCGGCATACACTCAGGCCCAGCCCTGTGCCGCCGAAGCGGCGTGCGGTGCTTTGGTCTGCCTGGGCAAACGCCTCGAAAATGCTCTCCTGCTGTCGCGGGGTGATGCCAATGCCCGTATCTTCGATTTCAATACGGACCCCGTTGGGGTGGTCCAGTGCGCGGACAATAATGTGTCCGCGCTCAGTGAACTTGATGGCGTTGCTGATCAGGTTCATGAGAATCTGGCGCAAACGCACTTCATCTCCGCGGATGATCTGGTGTTCCTTGAGAAGCAGCTCACAGGCCAGCAACAAGTGCTTCTTTTCGGCGAGTCCGGCGTAGGCGCACAGGGTGTCTTCGATAAGCGTCACCAGATTGAGAGCGCGGTTTTCGAGCTTCAGCTCACCTGCTTCGATCTTTGAGAAATCGAGTATGTCATTGATGATGGCCAGCAGGTTCTCGCTGGATTGCTGCATCAGCTTCAAATAGTGCGCCTGGCGGGGGGTGAGTCGCGAACTCTGTAACAGGTCAAGCAGCCCGATGATGCCGTTGAGAGGCGTGCGGATTTCGTGACTCATGGTGGCCATGAATGTGTTTTTGGCATCGTTGGCGCTTTCAGCCCGAATACGTCGCTCTTCATTATCCAGTCGCAATTCACGTTCTTTCAGAAGCGCCTGGTCTGCGTTCTGCCGAGCCTGAATATCTTCCAGTAATCGCAAGCGCATGGTATCGAGGGCCGCGGCAATGTTATCCAGCTCATCGTTGACCGGCCCGTTCTGGCGCGGGATGGGATGATGCAGGGAAGACAGGGTCAGTTGCCGGGTGGCATCCGCCAGCTTGCCCAGTCGAAGGGTTAACAACTGGCGTAACAGAATGATAATGAGCAAGGCGCTGATGAGGGCTTGTGTGGCCAGAAACGTTACCAGGAAAATGGTTTGCTGGCCGAGTTGTTGATAAAGGCTGTGCTGGGAAATGCCCAACTCCAGTGTACCGAGGGCTTCGACTTCGCCGCTACGGCGCTGATACGTCAACGGAAAGCGATGGCGCTCCTGAGGTGGATGTGAGGTACTGTCACTGGCGCTGAGCATTTTGCTGTTGCCGTTCCAGTCCTGCCAACGGATCACGGCATATTCCACATCAGGCAGGCTGACCAGAGCGTTAAGCTGCACTTTCAGCTGTTCTTCATCAAAATTCCACAGCGACCGAGACAGGCCTGGCAATGTGGTCAGCTCGATTTGGGCGAGATTCTGTGCGAGCCGTTGGGTGCCCTGGTGATATTCACGAATCACAAAAAGCGCAATGCTAATCAGCGTGACCAGTAAACTTACCAGCAGAACAGCGCCCGCCAGCCGCAGGGCCAGTGGGTTTTGTCTGGAAAAAGGTATCAGCAAACCGCGCAAGCACTCTCTCCCTGAAGCGGTTCCGACGCTGCGCGGTGTCAGGCCGGTTACACGGCAGTCATCGGTACTTGATCCAGCATACGCTCTTCAATGCGATCGAGGCGAGCACGACAATCGCGGAAGGTACGGCTGATGGCGGTCGTGTTGGCAACCATATCTACTTTCGGCCAGGTGGCTTTTTCACCTCGGCGAATGAACGTTCGCACGTCTTCCAGGGTTGCGTTGCTCAGCACCTTCAAGGCGTTGAGAGGCTGGCGAGGCGGAATCATGTTGATGTCGCCCATGTATTTCTGACCGACCATGCTTCTGGCCTTGTCGATAATCAGGCCCAGGTCGTTGGAGGCGACCCGCTTCTGCACCACATCCAGTCCATAGCGAACATTCATGGATACGTTTTTGAGTGCCCAGTCGCCGACCATGCGCAGGGTGCTCTCTGCGTGCTCGTTACGTGACAGGAAGGGCACAACGTGAGGATTCGTCTGGCTGACAATGGAGTGGTTCACTCCATACAGGCGTGCCAGTCGCTGGATGGGCAGATCGTCAACGATGGAGCCATCAACAAACTTCCGGCCCGGAATATAGGGAACACGCTCACCGTCGATATTCTTGGCCCACAGGGAAACGGGTGGGTAGATACCGGGGATGGCGCAGGACGCCAGCGACGCCTTGCGAATCAACACATTGGGCGAGGTACGCCAGTTGAGCAAGCGAGCGTGCTGGTTGCGGTCGTAGGGGCTGACAGTGATATTGATCTCGCGGCCGGTGTGGCGGTAGGCCTCCTCGAAGGTCATATCAAAGATGTTTTCTTCAAGGCAGCCTTCCAGATGGTCGCCGTCCAGCACCGGAGTGCCGCGCAGCAGCCCTTTCCAGCCGATGACCTTAAACGCTTCCAGATAGATATTTTCCGGCTCGAGTTTGGTTTTCAGTTCGTCATCATTGTGGGTGCCGACCACGGACGCAATGATACTGCCGGCACTGGAGCCAGAAATGACCGAGGGCAGCAAACCTTGCTCCCATAGACAGCGCGCGACCCCGATGTGGAACAGCCCGAGGGCCGCGCCGCCGGACAGCATCAGGCAGCTCTGGCCAAAGGCTTGGCCGGTGGTCTCGAAGAAATCCAGTTTTTCCTTGAGCCCGAATTCCTTGAAGTTGCTGTCGCAAAGGTAATTAAGAGCGGTGGTGACTTCGGTGAGATAGTTGTCGATCAGGCGTTTGGTGCCAACCCGGCTGTGCTGATACAGCTTGGGATTGGAGATGTTCCCCAGGTTGCCATGCAGGCCTTCATGGAGATGGAAGACCAGCTTGTTGACGTCGTTACGCTCCCGGGCCTGGCGGATTTGCCACAACCGGTTACGGATCAGTTCGTAGTCGTAGTGGGGGGAACGGTCAATTTCCTTCCATTCGTCTGCACCGGACAGACGGTCGTGTTCCTGGCTGGCCTCGTACCATTCTTCATAAGTCTGGGCGTGCTCGATGGCGCGCTCCAGCTGCTTGAGTGTGCCCTTCATGCCGGCTCTCTCCGCGATATTTGTTGTCATTGTCTGATGTCAGTATAGCCATGGGGGGCGAAGAGAATGAAGCTTTTGTCAGACAAAAGTCCGATGAAGGGCAAACAGACGTGCGAGTTATGAGTAAATTTGCGTTTTGGCTGTGGTCACTCTCAGTCTTGCAGCTCTTGTTGCCGGTACTGGCCTGGTGTCATGCCGGTGTGGCGTTTGAAGCTGCGTTGAAAAGAGCGAATGTCGGAGTAACCCAGTGCTTCAGCAATTTCTGCCTGGGGTTTACGGGCTTGTCTGAGCTGATGGCGGGCTTCCTGAAGACGAACCTCGTCCAGCAGTTTTTGCCAGCTGTGGCCTTCGTCTGCCAGGTGACGATGCAAGGTGCGCACATTCATGCCGAGACGCTCGGCAATGTTCTCCTTGCGGGGAAGGGTATGGCCAATGGCATCGTGAATACATTGGCGTACCCGGCGTGCCAAACCGGTTTCCACGCCTAGCTTGTCCAGCTGGGCGATGGCGTGAGATTCCAGAGTAGAAAGTAGTAGCGGATCAGGCTGGCGGATCGGCAAATCCAGCAACTGAGCCGGACCGATCAGCGCGGACACCGGTTTATTGAAACAAACTTCGCACTGGAAGATGTCGTGATAGGCCGCTTTGCTGGCATTGTCCGGGGCAGCATGCTCCAGCCAAACCTGATGAGGGGCAAGCTGCTGATTGCCGGTGAGCCAGCGGGCGTAGCACAGCCAGGAGCTGAGGACGTTATCAATCAGGTGCTGGCGGGCGGGCTGGCGTGTGTAACGGCAGTTCCAGCGGATTTGAGCCTGTTCCGGGGTAAGGGCGATATCCGTGGTGCCCATGTCGCCCACCAGCTTTTCATACAGGGTGACCTTGTCCAGCGCTTCGTGCAGGGTGCCGACGCTCATGGCGATATAGCCGATCACATTGTAGGAACCCGGTTGAATGAAGGCTGAGGTGCGCAAGCCAAACAGGGGATCATTGGCTTGCAGGATAAGATGATGAAGCAATGCCTCAAAATCTTCCCCATCGATCCGGGCGTCGGGCTGCGAAAGGGTGTCCCGGGACAATCCAGCAATGGTCATGGCGGCATCAATATCCAGCCCACGGTCTTCTCCGTGCGCCAGATATTGTTGTAGTGCCGCCGCACTGATTTGCCCCAGGTCATTCACGGAGAGGATTACTCCAGTTCGAAAGTGATGCTGACCTGGGCACTGATTTCTGTTTCACCCGGTCGGTAGCTGCCGCCAGCCGCGTCTTCTTTGACACGAGCCATCATCATGACCGGGCGCGGCACCTGTACATTCTGGGCTTCGATGCGAATCGCTTCACCGACACTGCGATCGGCGGCGTCGGCGATCCGTTCAGCGCGACGGCGGGCATCGTCCACAGCTTTTTCCAGCGCGCGATCGGTGTGGATGTCCACATTGCTGATCTCGGTGCCGGCGGGATGCAGGTCTTGCACATTCTGGCTGGCAAGGCCGTCGAGAAGGCGAGTGTAGACGCTCATGCCGCTTACCCGGAAGGTGACATCACGGCTGACCTGATGGCCAAGCAATTTTCGCTCGGGCTGGTATTGCCACTGCGGGCTAATGCGAAGGTCGCTGGCGCGGACCTGTTTTTCGGGAATATCCAGATCGTCTGCCAGTTCCAGCATGTCGCTGACAGCATCATCGACACGATCTTTCAGGGCATCAATGTCGTCCCCTTCCTCACGTGCGGTGGCAGAGACGAGAAAAATGTCGGGCTCTGCATGGGCTTCACCGGTGCCGGTGACACTGATGGTGTCGCGGTCGATTGCCGTCCCCTGGCCGCAAGCCGTCAGGGTAAAAAGGCTGGCGCCCGCCAGCAGAATGAGGGTCATACGTTTCATGATGTCTCCTTGTCCCGCAATGCAAACCGGAAAGTGGGTTGCACCTATTTTGCGCATTTGGTGAAAGATGGCCAGAGGCAAACGCCATCGGTTGTATTGTGATGGGGATATTCCTGGGCACCGTTACTTGGTTGTGACGCGAGTAGCCTCTATCATCGCAGCTCGAAATACGGAGGCCACCATGCATTCAGCCGAGCAACGCATTCGACAGCAACTGGGTCATTTCATTCCCGAGGATCTGGGCGTCAGCCTGGAGAGTATCGGTGCAGTTTCCAACGTGTCGGTGTCGGAATCGCAAGTGAGTGCAGAGGTGGTGCTGGGCTATCCTCTGGAGGGCGTGAAAGCGTCGTTGGAGGCCAAAATTGGAGAGCATTTGGCGGATGCCCTGGAGGGGCGGGCGCTGTCGTTGAGCCTGCGTAGTCAGGTTGTTCCGCACCGGGCACAGAGTAGTCTTCCTGCCCTGGATCAGGTTGCCAATGTGATTGCGGTGGCATCGGGCAAGGGCGGTGTGGGTAAATCCACCACGGCGGTGAATCTGGCCCTGGCGCTGCAGGCAGAAGGGGCCCGCGTGGGTTTGCTGGATGCAGATGTATTTGGTCCGAGTCAGCCGTTGATGCTTGGCAAGCCGGACGGCACGCGCCCTGAGGTGCTGGATGGCAAGGTCTTTGTTCCCGTAGAAGCCTATGGCTTGCAGACCATGTCCATGGGGTATCTGACGACAAAACAGACGCCGGTGGTATGGCGTGGCCCGAAAGCCAGTGGTGCGCTGGTGCAGATGATGGAGCAGACCCGGTGGAAGCAGCTGGATTATCTGCTGGTGGATCTGCCGCCGGGGACCGGTGACATCCAGCTGACCCTGGCACAGAAAATTCCGGTCGCCGGGGCGGTCGTTATCACGACACCGCAGGACATTGCCCTGCTGGATGCGATCAAGGGTGTGGAAATGTTCCGCAAGGTGGACATCCGGGTATTGGGGATTGTGGAGAACATGGCGGTGCATATTTGCTCGCACTGTGGCCATCAGGAGCATGTGTTCGGCCAGGGGGGCGGCCAGCGCATGGCCCAGGATTACGATACCGAGGTGCTGGCAGCGTTGCCGCTTTCACTAAAGATTCGTGAGCAGGCCGACAGCGGTGAACCGGTGGTGGCCGCTTGCCCGGACAGCGAGGAAGCCGGGCTCTATCGCCAGGCAGCCCGACGGATGGCGGCGAGATTGTCGTTGACCGAGGCGGGCAAGCGGGCTTTCCCCAAGATTACCCAGCACTGACGCCGTTACAAAGAAGGCTCATGCCGATGATGGGCTGTCTCTGGCATCCGGCGTTCCGCGTCTATACCATTGAGCGCTTCATCACACTGGCCCCAACCATTTCGGAATCGAGAGGCAGCAATGACTATTAAATCGGATCGCTGGATTACCCGTATGTCCAATGAGCACGGCATGATCGAGCCGTTTCAGTCCGAACAGGTGCGGGCCGATGCCGAAGGCAACAAACTGATTTCCTATGGGGTCTCCAGCTACGGGTACGATGTTCGCTGTGCCGATGAGTTCAAGGTGTTTACCAACATCCACTCAGCCACAGTCGACCCGAAGCACTTTGATGAACGCAGCTTTGTGGACATCAAGGGGGAGTACTGCATTATCCCGCCAAACTCCTTTGCCTTGGCGCGAACGGTGGAATACTTCCGCATTCCGAGGAATGTGCTGACGGTGTGTCTTGGGAAATCCACGTACGCTCGCTGCGGGATTATCGTCAACGTAACGCCGCTGGAACCGGAGTGGGAAGGGCATGTCACCCTGGAGTTTTCCAACACCACCACCTTGCCGGCAAAAATTTATGCCAACGAAGGGGTGGCGCAGATGCTGTTCTTCGAATCCGACGAGGTTTGCGAAACCTCTTATGGAGATCGTGGCGGCAAATACCAGGGGCAGCGCGGGGTTACCCTGCCTCGGGCGTAACCGTCTTTGCCGGCTCGGCGGGTGTTTCCGGTTCGCTGTAATCGATCATGATCATGTCGGCTTTCAGGAAGGTGCTTTCGATGTGCCTTGCCTTCACCACCATGTAATCCAGTGACGGCGCAACCCAGAACAGGGTGCGCCGTTTTTTCTTGCTGTCGCCATCACGTTTTTTCTCTACCAACAGGGTGTCCAGTTTACCCAATGGGGTATCGATGGTTTCTTCGTCGATAACCACGAAATGATGGGTGCGAAGCCGGTCACCATACACACTGGTGACGGTATAGTTTCTCTCGCCGCTGGCGAAGACACAGCGCCCACGCAGCAAAATGGTTAGCTCGTCGAGGGTGTTGTCGGGGATGTCCAGACTCTCTTGGTCATCTTCCGATTCGTTATGCACCTTGGGAGGGTTCCACTGAAAGTCCATGCGGTGAAACCGGTGCTTGCCGAAGCCTTCGAATTCGTGCAGGTATTTTTGCGTGCGCGGCTGGCAGTCACGCCATTGAAAGAAGCTCTCTTCGGTGTTGGTCAGCATGAAAGATTTGGCTTTCAAAAGCATGTGGTAGTTATCGTTACCATGAGCTGGTTTTAGCACCAGATCCGCTTTCACCGGGGTGGGCAGCTTGTTCACATAAATACGAAATTCTGCCGCGAATGGTGCAAGACTGCCGGCCAGCAGTAATGGGCTGTACGACAGTAGCAGAGCAAGGAGAAAAGCGCGCACGGTTAGAGCCCTTCCAGAGATTGCAGTGTCATGACATGTTCGCCATCGTTGTTTTTCTGCAGCAACTGTACCAGAAGAAAGTTATGGGAAGGTGCAAACCACATGAAGGTTTGTCGTTCACTGTCTTCAGCGCGGATACGTTGAACCTTGACGGTTTTGAGTCGCTTGCCGTCCACGTTCAGAGACTCTTGTCCTACCACCTTGAAATGCTGCTGTTCCAGTTTCTTTTCATCGGCCACGTCAAGGCGGATATCTTGCTTGCCTTCGGCAAGGGCGCACTGCAGTGCCAGGCTGACTGACAGCTCATCGGTGGCGGCATCGGAGATAGGATAGCTCAGCATGTCTTTGCCGGTACGTTCACTGGCAGCAATGCCTGCTTCATGGTCCAGATGAAGCTTTGCTTCCTTGACTCGTCCGAGTCCTTTACGCATGTAGCCGTAATAGCTGCTTTGTGGTGTGCAGGACTGCCAGTTGAACAGGGCGGTTTCGCGAATCTCTCCGAGCCAGTTACGGGCACTGACTTCCATCTTCCAGAGCCCGCCTTGCACTTGATGCAGGCTTCGTGTGGCAGTGATGGAAAAGGGGATGCCTTCGCTTTTGAGCCGGTAGTCCAGGTTGAAAGGTGCAACAGGGGGCTGTGCAAGCGCGCTACTAGCGGCCACCAGCAAAGCGGCCGCCAGGATTAGCCTGGGAAGATTGATAACCCTGCGCAGGGAGAGGCTTGCCATCCAGTGTGACTCCATTGTCTGTCAGTACCAGGCGCTGCTGGGCGCGCCATTGCAGCACCATTGGATAAAGCTGGTGCTCACACAGTTGTACCCGTTTTGACAGGGAATCGGCAGTATCGTTCGCATTGATGGTAACGCTGGCCTGGGCAATCAGCGGGCCGCCATCCAATTCTTCCGTGACAAAATGGATGGAGCAGCCGTGGCGCTCATCCCCTGCCTCCAACGCGCGGGCATGAGTGTTGAGGCCGCGGTACTTGGGTAGCAGGGAGGGGTGGATATTGATGAGCCGGCCAGCGTAATAAGCCACGAAGACCGGTGACAGAATGCGCATGAACCCTGCAAGCACAACGGTATCCGGCTGGTAGGGCTCCAGTGCGTCCACCATGGCCTGGTCAAAGGATTCGCGGTCCTCGAACTGGCGATGATCCAGGGTCAATGTCGGGATGCCGGCCTGTTTGGCTCGCGTCAAGCCTCCGGCATCCGCGCGGTTGGAGAGCACAGCGCAGATGCGGGCTTTCAGTTGCCCGGCCTCAATCGCATCCAGAATGGCCTGCAGGTTGGTGCCGGAGCCGCTGATCAATACCGCCAGGCGGTGAGGCTGGGAGTCAGTCACCAATCAGGATTCCAGGCCGTCCAGTACCACTTCTGGCTCGCCATCGGCGGCGCGGATTTCGCCCATCAGGAAGGCTTTCTCGCCTTCAGCTTCCATGAGCGCAAGGGTGGCATCAACTTGATCGGGGGCTACGGCGATGACCATGCCGACACCGCAGTTGAAGGTGCGATACATCTCAAAGGCGGGAACCTGGCCTTCCTGCTGTAGCCACTGGAAGACAGCCGGGAATTCCCAGCTGCGGGTATCGATCACTGCCTGGGTGTTTTCCGGCATCACGCGGGGCAGGTTTTCCGGCAAGCCGCCGCCGGTAATGTGGGCGAGGGCATGCACGTCAACCTGCTCGAGCAGCTTGAGAAGGGGTTTGACGTAAATGCGGGTGGGGGCCAGCAGGTGCTCGATCAGCGGCTTGCCGTCCAGTTCGATGTCGGTGTCTGACTGCGCCATGATACGGCGGATCAGGGAATATCCGTTGGAGTGGGGACCGGACGCGGCCAGTGCGATCAACTTGTCGCCGGCCTGCACCTTGCTGCCATCCAGAATGCCGTCTTTTTCCACCACGCCGACACAGAAGCCCGCCAGGTCATAGTCCTCGCCTTCATACATGCCTGGCATTTCTGCCGTTTCGCCGCCGATCAGGGCGCAACCTGCCATTTCGCAACCTTCGCCAATGCCGGTCACCACGCTGGTGGCGGTTTCCACATCCAGCTTGCCGGTGGCGTAGTAATCCAGAAAGAACAGCGGTTCGGCGCCGCCTACGATCAGGTCGTTAACGCACATGGCGACCAGATCGATGCCGACCTTGTCGTGACGGCCGGTATCAATGGCCAGGCGCAGTTTGGTGCCAACGCCGTCAGTGCCGGCAACCAGAACCGGGTTCTTGTAGCGGGAAGGCAGCTCACAGAGGGCGCCAAAACCGCCCAGGCCTCCCAGAACTTCTGGCCGTGTGGTGCGTTTGGCGACAGGGGCAATGCGCTTTACCAGCTCGTTGCCAGCATCAATGTCTACGCCTGCGTCACGGTAAGTCAGCGGCCGTTTGGATTCGGTCATGGGAGGCTCCGGATAGGTGAAGGCGCGTATTTTAAGAGCCTGAGGGCTATCTTTCCACTGCTGTGTTGGGTTGAAAATCCGGTTCGCCTGCACGCAGTGAATAGGTGATAATGGCGCGCTTCAAAGAACAGGCTGGATTTCGCACCTATGCGGTTTGACAGATTACGGGTTGTGCTGGCATCGATACTGCTGGCGTTGGCCGCCCCGGCGATGTCCGGGGCGCTGGATACAGTAGATGTGCCGGTTGCGGACCGCAGCGCGGATGCCATGGAGGCTGCGCTCAAGGCTGGGCTGGATGAAGTGCTGGTCAGGTTGAGTGGCTCCCGTGATGTGCTTGATGAGCCTGTCGCGCAGGACGCTGCCGAGCAGCTGGATCGCTGGGTCACCCGTCATGATTATCGCGATAACAGCCTGGTGGCCCATTATGACGTTCAGGGGTTGCTGGGGTTGCTGTCGTCAGCGGGAGTGCCCGTTTGGGGGCTACCGCGTCCCCGTTTGCTGGTCTGGCTGGTCGATCAAGGTGCAGGCAAAGGGGATATGGTCTCCCCTGAGCACCCCCTGTATGCCGAGGTTGAGGCCGAGGCGGCGCGGCGTGGGTTGTCGCTGGTGTTCCCTCAGTGGGATAGCGAGGACAGGAATGCGCTGGCAGTGGCCGATATCCGGGGGCGTTTCGATGACCGGCTTGAACAGGCCTCTGCCCGATATCCTCATGAAATGACTGTGGCCGCGGTGCTATATAGCGGTTCCTCCGCCAAGGTAAGTTGGCGCATCCTCCAGGGTCGCAAGACGCTGGAGCAAGGGCGTCTGGAGGCGGATGATAATTCGGCAGCGGTGGCGAGGTTGGCGGATGAGCTGGCCGATACATTGGCGGGTCGTTTTGCGGTCAAGGGCAATCGTACCGAACAGCGCACGCTACTGACCGTGAACGGTGTCGATAGCCTGTCTGGTTGGCACAGCTTGGATCAAAACCTGAAAGGAATCAGCGGGATGCAGCAGGCCATGCTGATCCAGGTCTCGGATGCCTCGCTGGTCTATGCGTTGGATTTTGCCGCCGATGACAGCCAGCTACGTGACTTGCTGGAGTTATCGTCCAGCCTGCGTCCCTGCCCGGACCCGGCCGTCCCCGGTCCACAGTGGCTGTATTGCTGGCAAGGCTGATCATGCAACAAAGTGGACAACTTCCCCTGGCCCTGCAACTACGGGAAGGGAATGACCTCGAAAACTTTGTGCCAGCAAGCAATGGTGCGGCGCTGCAGGGCGTGCATGAAGTGGTGACAGGCAATGACCGTCAGGCCTTTGTATGGGGGGCGACCGGGCAGGGCAAGAGCCACCTGTTAGAGGGCGCGGTCCGTCTGGCCCAGCAGCAAGGGTTGAGTGCGTGTTTATTGCCAGCCCGGGAGCTCATACCCCTGAGCCCGGAAGTGCTGGAGTCCATGGAGCAGTTCACCCTGCTGGCACTGGATGATGCGGAGCACTTTGCCGGGCAGCCACAGTGGGAAGAGGCGCTTTTCCATCTTTATAACCGTCTGATGGCCAACGGTGGGCGCCTGGTGGTGACCGCCAGCGCTTCACCGGGGGCATTGGGGCTGGCGTTACCGGATCTGGCGACCCGGCTGGCGGCCGGCCCGGTTTACCGACTCCAGGTATTGGAAGAGGAAGGGCTGGAAACCCTGCTGCAGGACAGGGCAAAGGCCAGGGGACTCAAGTTGGAGAGGGATGTGGCCCGTTATGTGGTCACCCGTAGCGAGCGTAGCCCGGCAGCGCTGCTCGCTCTGCTGGAGCGCCTTGACCGACTGGCACTCGCGCAACAACGTTCTGTCACTATTCCCTTTGTCAAGGATGCGCTGGGGTGGTAAAAAGACTCGCTTAACAGATAAACAACAGTTTGCTACCGATATTGACGGTAGCATTGCTCGTGATTACATGGGGTTACATGGCTTCCAGCCCCGCGAGTGGAATGACTATTAGAACAATAATGCCAGGCGTTGAGCCTGCAGGAGAATAGAATGCGCCACCTTGGGCTACGGTATTGCCTTGCTGGCTGCGCCATGATTTTCGCGGCCTCTACCCATGCGACGACCTATGAGATTAACAGTACAGAAGATGCTGAGGTCACGGTTGTTGTGCATGGATCTGGTGAGAATGCTGAGTGGCTGGTGACTACCAGTCTTGCTGATGGGTTCTGTTCGCTGCGGGAAGCGGTTGTTGCCAGTAATTACCAGATTGAAGTCGATGGCTGTGCGGCCGGAACAGCCAGCAATATCATTCGTTTGGAAGAAGAAGAGACCTACTTGCTGACTGAAGGTGAGTTGGTGGTGGGTAACGGCGAACGAATCATTATCACCGAAGATGAGTCCACCTCTCCCTCCACTTTCACCGATACAACAGAACCCCTCCAGGCTCAAATCCGCTTTGAAATGATGCTTGATGCATTTGAAGAACCCGATGGAAAGGTTTTTCCTGTCATTTCTGCTGCACAACAATCCCGACTCTTCAATATCGATCCAGGCGGAGCCATGACTCTTGTCAATGTCGTGCTGGAAGAGGGAGACGCAAGCAGTGACGATGGCAATGGTGGCCTTATTACGGCAAACGGGCCGATTGTGATCAACGAAAATGTGACCTTCCAGCGTGGACGTGCGACTAACGGTGGTGCGCTATATCTGAAAGAGGGCTCCGGTGTGGCTTTCCTTAACGGCGCCCGATTTGAAGACAATGTTGCCACGGGAGTCGGAAGTGTTATCGCCACAGATGATACTTTTGTGAGCTCTGTAATTGGCTATTCCTTTTACATGGCGGGAAACAGTGCACAGGGCGGAGCAGACGCAGCACTCATCCATATTGATGGTGATGAGGATTCGCGGGTGGGGCTTGAGCTGATTAACGGCACCATGACTGACAATACTGGCGGTGCGATCAATGTTGTCACTGATAACTACACCGCCATCCTTTCCAACATGACCATTGCTTTCAATGATGGTGTCGCCCTGACGTTGGCTGAAACCGCGTTTGATGATCCAGCCAACGCTGAAGTAACGGACCATATTCTGCATACGGTAATGGTCGGCAATGACGGAGGGGCTTGTGCAGGGGCGGGTCTGGATGGCTCGGCTAACCCCGATGCTGCAGCACGCCTTCTTTTCACGATTACGGATGACTCCTCTTGTCCTCTGCCAGAAGAACAGACTGAAGGAACCCCCGTAACCAATGATCCAAACGGTGCCACTGCCGATGTCTTCCTGGGGGAAGGTCGACGGGCTTGCGGACATGTTGATTTCGGTGGTGAGCAGACCGGGGCGGGTGCCTGCCCTCCCATGACGGCGGAGGCGCTGGGTGGGCCATATCCAGGCTTTCTGCCCAATCCCGAGCCGAGTGCTGTAATTGGTGGGGATCCCATGGCGCCAAGCCTGTTCGATCGGGGGTTCCCGGAAAACGTGGCTTCGGTGGATCAGTGTGAAACCAGCGATAATCGTGGAAACGCACGAGGTGGTGCAGGTGGGCGTTGTGATATTGGTTCCATCGAGTATCTGAGGGCACAGGCAATCGCTGACGAAATTGACCTGATCAGCGGCAAAAGCGTGTTGGCGGATGTGATTGCCAATGATCTCAACGACACCACCATTGACTGTGCACGTGTGTCGGCACCTGATGAGTGCTTGACGGTAGTGATTCAGCCGGAGCGAGGTTCTGCAACGGTTGAGGTAGACGGAGACGGTTATCCAAGAATCCGATACCGCCCAGCCAGTCGTTTTCAGGGTGTAGACCAATTGCGTTATGAAGTTCACCGGGATGCCTTTTTCGGCGGTACAGACATTGGCACCAATCAGAGTGAAATTGCGAACCTTGTTGCTGAGCCAGCCAGTGGCCTTACCGAATCCAAAAGTATTGGCGCGCAGGGTGGCTTGATGCTGCTGTTACTTGCGGTTGCCGGGATGATCCGACGATTCCCCAAACTGTTGCCCGGCCTTTTGCTGGTGGCTGCTGCACCAGCGATGGCGGTAGATATCACCGTCAATTCGCTCAGAGATGATGTGGTTCCGATCAAGAATGACGGATTGTGCACCTTGCGAGAGGCCTTGGAGAATGCTTCCGGCGCGGGTAGCCCGGATTGTGCCTACGGTGGACAATCTGAAGACCGTATCCTGCTTCCTGCTGGCGAGATCAATCTGCAGTCGACCCTGATTATTGAGGGGGGGAGTGTGGTGATTGAGGGTAAGGGGGTCCAGGATGAGGATGCCGGTGATGACGAGGAAACACAGACAAGAATTCTTGGGAATAACACTTTTCGTCTGTTCGAGGCGCAAGCTCCACAGAATAGTGGGCAGCCAGGGGTGACTTTCCGGTATCTGACTCTGGAAAGGGGCGCGGCTACCGATAATGGGCAGCAGAACTCCGGTGCTGGCGGGGTAATCATCACCGGCGGATCAGTGATCTTTGACCGGGTTGCGATACTCGACAATCATGCAGATACCGTGGGCGGAGTTGCTTTTGTCCGTACCAATGCGGGTAACAAGAAACTGATTAGTTTTAATAGAGCCTACGTTCGCGGCAATACGGCGGGCATCTCCGGAGGTGTCTTGTCGACTACCCCACTGAGCAAAGAAGTTGTTGAAGTGGCGATGGTTGACAGTACCTTTGAGAACAATTCCGCAGCGGTTGAGGGTGGTGTCATTGATGCGAATATTGCTGCCGGGCAATTGGCGGTGAGCAACAGTACCTATGTGTCCAATAGTGCTCCGGAAGGCGCTGCGATGGACCTTTCTGACATGATTATCAACGCGACCATCGCTAACAGCACCTTCCTGAACAATGCGGGCGGTGGTAATGGCATTGAACTAGGAAATGCCGATATCCGGCTGCAGCTGGGGAATTCAATCTACTTTGGCAGCGGAGATGCCTGTAGCACGGACACGACAGATCCTACGCCCCTTTATACTAGTCACTACAACGCGTTTTCCGGTGCAGCCTGCGCAGCAGATACGGAAAGTGACAACCAATCCGGAGTAGGGACGACAGCGTTGTCCTCAAGTTTGACGGCGGCAGAAGGCAGTGCCGTAGATTATGTGCCGCCATACCTGGCCATGTCAGATGCTGCCAATGACATTATTCTGGTTGACAAGGGTAACGACGAGGACGCTTTGCAGTCAGGTACTGCGCAGCCTAAAAGCTGTCGAACCACCGACCTCAGAGGGATTTCACGAACGTCAGGTGACGGATGTGACATAGGTGCATTTGAGTACCAGCAAATCACAGCAGGTGATGATGAGGCCACTAATCGAGCCTTGCCGGATCGACGTGCTGCCATTGATATCCTGGAGAATGACCTCGCCAGCGATGGTGCAGAAATTGTGTATCTGGAAGAGCTTGATCCCAGAGTTTTCAAGTCAGGGGTTTTCTGGTTCGAGCATGCGGAGTTGGATAACAATGATCCCCCTGTGTATCAAGGCACTGGTTTCATGTATGAGCAGGATGCTGATGATCCGACCTTGTTTGTCCTTGATACGGCAGGTACAGCAAGTGAGGCGGTCAATGGTGCCTCAATTCAGTTCGTTTGGCTTTATTACAATGAAAACCGTACAGGCTATGACCTGAAATGTGGAGATCCGATCTCTCAGGATGTTATCGATGCCAATCCAGATCTGCTGGAGGATGGTGATGTCGCTGACGAGTGCATTGTGTTGTTTACGCCAGCCAATACCGAAGTCTTCAATGAAGGTGTTTGCCAGGCAGAAGCGGATGAGCCTGTTGTGACGGCATTCCTTTATGGGTTTGAAGACAGCGAAGGCCAGATGGTTCAGGCAGGAGAGGAAGCCACCGTTGAAGTGACGATTACGGACAAGGCACCTATCCTCGAGGGCAAGTCAGTAGTCAACAAGCGCGGAAACAAGGTCGTGTTCAAGCTTAGCGCATATGATCCCGATGATCCTGATGCCGAATTCGACTGGAGCAAGTACTTTATTCATGTTCGTACTGAACCATCGTTTGCCAAAGAGGATGAATACGGTAGTGCTATCGACAAGGGTTTGATCATTGATCAGGAGACTGGCACGGTGACTTACCTTCCGGACAGTAACCTTAGCCCGTTCAAGGATTCTTTCTCGCTTGAGGTGGAGGATGTGCTCTGTGACACCACTTCAACAGCGGCGACTTTCACGATCAGTTACCCGAGTGAGTCGGCCTCTGGCGGAGGAGGGAGTGCCGGGGCACTGCTGCTCGGTGCAATACTGTTGCTGTTACGCCGCCGGTTTGCGGCGTAACAGGGTTCGTTTGATCAGCTCCCACACCAATGCGCCCAGTATCATGCTGAGCAGCAACATAAACAGCTTGGGTATGTCTGCCAGTGTCCAGAACAGGATGTCGATACTGGTGGGCTCCAGGTTCTGGAACACCACAATGACCAGCAGCACCAGCCCCAACAGTTGCAGCGCGCCAAGGGGATGAGCCAGCAGCCATTGTCCGGATTTCTTGCCGCCCCGGGCCAGGGCGGAGGACTTCTTGCCTGTGTTATCGAGCTTGTGATCATCCATGGCGGACTCCTTTCATTGCTGTGTGCTTTTTCCTTCTCCTTCTCACCATAGTCCAACTCGTCGCCAGCGTGCCAGCCCTCTATACTTGTTGATCTGTAGACAAGCGGAGGTATGAATGGATATCAGTGCGGGATGGGATCTTGTTGTAATTGGCAGTGGCCCGGCAGGTGAAGCGGCGGCCATGCAGGCGGCCAAGAAAGACCTTCGCGTTGCCATTGTGGAAGATCAGCCCTCGCTGGGTGGAAACTGCACTCACTGGGGCACCATTCCCTCCAAGGCGCTGCGGCATCAGGTCCGCCAGGTAATCCGCACCCAGCGCAACCCCCTGTTGCGCGGCATCATCAACCCGCGGGAAATTCGTTGGCAGGATCTGATCGCCCGTACCCGCGAGGTCATCGATTCCCAGGTCAAGGTACGTACTGACTTCTATATCCGAAACCGGGTGACGGTGTTCGGCGGGCGTGGACGCCTGATCAGTCCTAATGAAGTACAGGTGGATGACAGGGAAGGGCGTCAGCATCTGCTCAAAACCCGCAATGTCCTCATTGCTACAGGCTCACGGCCATATCACCCTGAGGATGTGGATTTTGACCACCCAAGGGTTTACGACTCCGATACGGTCCTGACCATGGATCACACCCCGCGTCATCTGATCATTTACGGTGCGGGGGTGATTGGTTCCGAGTATGCCTGCATTTTTACCGGCCTGGGGATCCGGGTTGATCTGGTGAACTCCCGTGAGCATTTGCTGGATTTTCTGGATACGGAAATTTCAGATGCGCTCAGTTACCACCTTCGCGAACAGGGGTGCACCATCCGCCAGGGTGAGCAGTACAAGCGAGTGATGGCGGATGGCGATGGCGTGACCCTGGAGCTGGAATCGGGCAAGAAGCTGCGTGCGGATGCGCTGCTGTGGTGTAACGGTCGCTCCGGGAATACTGCGAATCTGGGGCTGGAAGAGGTGGGGCTCAAGGCGAATAGCCGCGGCCAGCTCAGTGTCGACGAGCGCTACCAGACAGCACTGGAGAACATCTACGCCGTCGGCGATGTGGTGGGCTGGCCCTCACTGGCCAGTGCCTCCTACGATCAGGGGCGTTTCTGTGCGGCTGCCATCGCCGGGGATGAGATCAAACAGGTCAAGGATGTCCCTACCGGCATCTACACCATCCCGGGCATCAGCAGTGTGGGGCAGACCGAACAGGAGCTCACCGAAGCCAGAATTCCCTACGAAGTGGGGCAGGCGTTTTTCCGTAATCTGGCGAGAGCCCAGATCACAGGTGAGCGGGTCGGGATGCTGAAAATTCTCTTTCACCGTGAGACATTGGAAATCCTCGGAATTCACTGCTTCGGCTACCAGGCCATGGAAATCGTCCACGTAGGCCAGGCGATCATGCGCCAGCCCGGCGAGCAGAACACCCTGGAATACTTCATCGATACCACCTTCAACTACCCGACCATGGCGGAAGCATATCGGGTGGCGGCGATTAATGGGATTAATCGGATACGGCGGTGATTTCAGTTAACAGTTAACAGTGAATAGTGAACAGCGCGCGTAAGCGCCTTGTTTTGATCTGAAACGTATGAGGCCGCGCCCAAACCATGAGCGCGGCCTCATACGTTTCAAAACCCAAAAACTCAATCGCGTCGCTGTTAACTGTTCACTATCGATTGTTCTTCCCCGCCTCCATAAAAAACTCCCGATTACGCTGCCTCGCCTGGCCATTTTTGCGGACCAGAACGTAGGTGGCGCCGGTGCCGCCGCGGTTGGCGGGGGCGGTGTGGTAGGCGAGGACCAGGTGGCTTTCCTGTAGCCAGTGCATCACGTAGCTCTTGAGAAAGCCGGGGCGCTCGCTGTGCAGGCCCTTGCCATGGCTGATCAGGACAGTACGCTGGTTTTGTTCATGGGCCCGGCTGAGGAACTCATGGACCAGGGTGCGGGCTGCCATCAGCTTGACCCGATGCAGATCCAGCACGTCCTGGGCGTCATATTTGCCCAGCCGCAGTTTGCGGTACACCCCTTCCTGCACGCCATCCTTCTTGACCCCGATGATGTCCAGCGGGCCCACCTGCTCAACGTGCTCGGGCACGGTCAGGGGGTTGTTGTCCTGCTTGCCTTCTGTCACTGCAGAGGCACGGCGCAGTTGTTCGCGAATGCTGTCCTGGCGTCGCGGGCTGGCGTCATGATTGCGCCCGTCAGGCTTGATGGGGGTCACATCGGCCATTTCCTGGCGAAACAGGTCGTCGTCGCTGTTCATGTGCGGCCTCCAGCATGTTTGCACTGTTTTACTTGCATGGTACCCAATGCCGGCAGAAACTGGGAGTGAGGGTCCGCTCTGAGGTGATGATATGGAACGCCGACGATTCAGAAGACCGCGCCTGAGTCTCAATGTTCAGGCTTGCAGTAACGACCATGCTGTTGGGCATGTGCTGAACCTCACCGATGAAGGGGTGTGCCTGACAGGCCGTGGAGCCCCTCCTGCCGAACCGTTTCCTCTCAAATTCGAGCTTCCTCTGCCTGTGTATGGTCAGAGGGAAATCCATGTGCTGGCAGAGCCACGCTGGCACGATTACCTGTCCAATGGTCATTGGCGGGGAGGGTTTTATCTGCAGGCTGATAATGATGCGATAGCGCTATTAACCACGCTGGCAGGGCGATACGGCGACCGCTGATCTCGGTTGATCAACAGGTTCCCGAATTTCAGAAAAACCCGTAGCGGGCAGGCCAGCATGGCTGACCTGCCTGTGCCCCCACTCATTCTGAGCGGGGATTCACCATCAGAGGTGACTCGTCAGGCCGAGACCTTACTGCGGCCGTGAGTCGCGGGTTTCTCGCGACTCATTGTTCTCCTCTGAATTGTGCCGATGGCGTTTTGCGTCGCGTTTGCGGCGTTCACGATCAGCACGTTTGTGTTCTTCTTCCCATTCATCGGGCTCATAGTCATCAAAGTGTCGACGACCCATCTTGCTGCTCTCTTTCCAGCGGGTGAGTGGAGGGTTCCTGCGGATATATAGCACTAAAACGGGGAAGGGAGAAGGGCCCGGCACACCTTTGTATTCATGTGCCGGGTGAGAGCCGACTAGCGTGCGTAGGTCCGGTCCAGATAGGCCAGAATATCTGCCGATTCATATAGTGCCGTCCCGGTATTGGGATCCACCAGATAGGGGACGGCAATACGGCCGGTTTTTTCCATCAGGGTCACCCGATTACGCTGGGTCGGCTGGTAATCGGGGGCCAGGCGTTTGCGCACGGGCGGAAGCACCCAGTCCTGCCATTGGTCGCGGCCACACTGTCGCAGCAGGTAGGGCAGCTGCAGTTCGGTGAGGCGTTCGCGCACCAGGCGTGCAAACGGGCTGGCCTCGAAGGAATACAGCTCCAGCGGTTGTTCAGGTGCGCGAGATTCCATCAGGTGCAGACCATGACGGGCGCGGGGCAGGGAAGCGGCGGTGGCCGCGGCGGTACGCAAGCTGCGTACCAGCCAGCGCTGCGGTGCGGGCCGACCGCCGTACTCGTTGTAGAGGTACTCAATGATATCGGCAGACTCGTACAGGGCGGCGCCCGTGTTGGGATCCATCAGGTAGGGAAACTGCTGTTTGCCGCCCAGGCGCTCCACCAACGGCCGGTAACGGTCGCCGCCTTTGGGGCAGGGGAATACCATCACATCCAGATCCAGATCGGTGAGGGCCTCACGGACCAGGCGACAGAAGGGACAGCCTTCCATTTCATACAGTTCCAGCGACTCGGCGGGAGTCTTGCGGTGGCCGCGGGTGGCAATGCCGCGGCCCTGCTGCAGGGCTGAAGAGGTCAGCGATTGCAGCACATCCAGGGTATGAGACATGTTCGTGCTCCTGTTTACGATGACCGCACCATAGCAGTTCCCCGGCGGCGGGCAATGGCTGCACAGACAGGGCCAATCTGTTTGCCCTTTCCGCTCAAGTCGCTTGTTAACTCATGTCATTGAGTGACGGGGCCGGGGCAGGCACTCTTACCGTCTTTCTATCGTGGGCAGGAAGCCTGTTTTCGCACTGCCCTTCATAACCCGTCAGCAGATCGCTGACATCTGCCTGAGGCAAGAGGAAGGTTCCATGACCGAAGCCTATATCTACGACGCGATTCGTACGCCCCGAGGCCGGGGCAAGAAGGACGGCTCGCTGCATACCGTGAAGCCGATCACCCTGGTTGTTGGCTTGATTAACGAACTGAAGGCCCGCTTCCCGAACATGGACCCGGCGATGATCGATGACATCGTCATGGGTATCGTGTCCCCGCTGGGCGATCAGGGCGGTGTGCTGCCCAAGATTGCGGCCCTGGCTGCCGGTCTGCCGGAAACCGTATCCGGTCTGCAGATCAACCGTTTCTGCGCCTCTGGCCTGGAAGCGGTAAATCTGGGTGCCATGAAAGTGCGCTCCGGTTTCGAAGACCTGGTACTGGCCGGCGGTGTAGAAGTCATGAGCCGTGTTCCCATGGGCTCTGACGGTACGCCCTGGGCGCTGGACCCGGAAACCAACTACGACACGGGCTTTATCCCGCAGGGCATCGGTGCTGACCTGATCGCGACCGTGGAAGGTTTCACCCGTAAGGACGTGGATGAGTACGCCGCCAATTCGCAGGCCCGTGCAGCCAACGCCTGGGACAAGGGTTACTTCGCCAAGTCCGTGGTGCCGGTTAAAGACATGAACGGCCTGGTGGTTCTGGACCGTGACGAGCACGTTCGCGCCGGCACCACCGCCGAAGCGCTGGGTAACCTGAACCCGTCTTTCGCCATGATGGGCGAAATGGGCGGTTTCGATGCTGTGGCACTGCAGAAGTACCACTGGCTGGAAGAGATCAACCACGTTCACACCCCGGGTAACTCCTCCGGCATCGTGGACGGTGCAACCCTGTTGCTGATGGGCAACAAGGACGCCGGTGACAAGATCGGTGCCAAGCCCCGTGGCCGCATCGTTGCCACCGCTGTGAGCGGTGCGGATCCGACCATCATGCTGACTGGCCCGGCACCGGCGGCCCGCAAGGCCCTGGCCAAGGCCGGCATGACCGCCGACCAGATTGACCTGTGGGAAATCAACGAAGCATTCGCTTCCGTGGCCATGCGCTTCATGAAAGACATGGGCATCAGCTATGACATCACCAACGTGAACGGTGGTGCCATCGCCATGGGTCACCCGCTGGGCGCCACCGGTGCCATGATCGTCGGCACTGTGCTGGACGAGCTTGAGCGTCGCGACCAGAAATTCGGCCTCTGTACCCTGTGTGTGGGTGCAGGTATGGGTATCGCCACCATTGTTGAGCGCCTGTAAGCGGCCACCGGAATTGGAGATATTGAAATGACTGAATCGACTATTCGCTGGGAAAAGGGCGCGGATAACATTGTTACCCTGACCCTGGACGATCCGCAGCAGTCTGCGAATACCATGAATGACCGCTACACCAAGTCCATGCACGACACGGTGGAGCGTCTGGAAAAAGAAAAAGCCGACATTGCCGGCGTTATCATCACCTCTGCCAAGAAAACCTTCTTCGCCGGTGGCGACCTGCGTGACCTGATCAAGGTCAAGCCGGAAAATGCCCAGGAAATGGCGGATGGCGGCAAGTTGCTCAAAGGCGATCTGCGCAAGCTGGAGACCCTGGGTATTCCGGTGGTGTGTGCCCTCAACGGCACCGCGCTGGGTGGTGGTCTGGAAATTGCCCTGTCCTGTCATCGCCGTGTTGCCCTGAACAACCCGAAAGCCCAGTTTGGTCTGCCGGAAGTGTCGCTGGGCCTGCTGCCGGGCGCCGGTGGTATCGTGCGTACCGTGCGTATGCTGGGTATCCAGAACGCGCTGATGAACGTGCTGATGCAGGGTCAGCGTATGAAGGTCGACAAGGCCCTCAAGGTTGGCATCATCGATGAAGTGGTCGACTCTGAAGAAGAGATGATCGCCAAGGCCAAGGAATTCATCCTGGCCAACCCGAAGTGCCAGCAGCCCTGGGACGAAAAAGGCTACAAGATCCCTGGCGGTACCCCGTCCACCCCGAAGTTTGCTGCCAACCTGCCGGCCTTCCCGGCTAACCTGCGCAAGCAGCTGAAAGGCGCCAACTACCCGGCACCGAAGAACATCATGGCGGCGGCTGTCGAGTCTGCCCAGGTAGACGTGGACAACGCCTTCAAGATTGAAGAGCGCTACTTCATTGATCTGGTGACCGGTCAGGTTGCCAAGAACATGATCAACGCCTTCTTCTTCAACCTGCAGGCCATCAACGGTGGCGCCAGCCGTCCGAAAGATGTGCCGAAGTTCACCGCCAAGAAAGTCGGTGTACTGGGTGCGGGCATGATGGGTGCCGGTATTGCCTACGTGACCGCCATGACCGGTTCCGAAGTGGTACTGAAAGACATCTCCGTCGAGAATGCCGAGAAGGGCAAGGACTACTCCCGCAAGCTGCTGGACAAGGCCATCTCTCGCGGCAAGATGACCGAAGAGAAGAAAGAGCAGGTGCTGTCCCTGATCACCGCGACTGCCGATGCCAAGGATCTGGAAGGCGTGGACTTTGTTATCGAAGCCGTGTTCGAAAGCACCGAGCTGAAGCACAAGGTATTCCAGGAAATCGAAGACGTGGTACTGCCCGACGCGGTACTGGGTTCCAACACGTCCTCCCTGCCGATCACGGGTCTGGCCAAAGGCGTGAAGAAACAGGATAACTTCATCGGTATCCACTTCTTCAGCCCGGTAGACAAGATGCCGCTGGTGGAAATCATCTGCGGTAAGGACACCTCTCCGGAAGTGCTGGCCAAGACCTACGATTACTGTCTGCAGATCCGCAAGACCCCGATCGTGGTCAACGATGCGCGCGGCTTCTTCACCACCCGTGTCATCGGCACTTTCGCCAACGAAGGTATCGCCATGCTGGGCGAAGGCGTTTCTGCCGCGTCCGTAGAGCAGGCTGCCCAGCAGGCTGGCTACCCGGTAGGTACCCTGAAGCTGATCGATGAAATCAACATGGGCACCGCCCTGAAGATTTCCAAGGCAGCGGAAGACGATGCCAAGCGTGATGGCACTCCGCCGCCGCCGCATCACCCGGCTGGTGACGTCATGAAGAAGATGGTTGAAGAGCTGGATCGTCCTGGCAAGCTGCAGGGCAAGGGCTTCTACGACTATCCGGAAGGTGGCAAGGCCAAACTGTGGCCGGGTCTGAAGGATGCCTTCGGTGACTCCACCGAGATTCCGATGGAAGACATGAAAGAGCGTATGCTGTTCATCGAAGCCATGGAAGCGGTGAAGTGCTTCGAAGAGGGCGTTATCGAGTCTGTCGCCGATGCCAACATCGGTTCCATTTTCGGTATCGGCTTCCCGGGCTGGACCGGTGGTGTGATCCAGTACATCAACCAGTACGAGGGTGGTCTGAAGGGCTTCGTTACCCGCGCCCAGGAACTGGCCGCCAAGTACGGTGACCGCTTCAATCCGCCGGCATTGCTGGTCGAGAAAGCCGAGAAGGGCGAGATCTTCGAGTAAGCTCTCTCCAGTCATAAAAAAAACCCGGCTTCGGCCGGGTTTTTTTATGGGGGAGTGCAGTGCAGGGGTTAGAGCACTCCGTTGTTGCCAGGTTGTCGATTGGCTTTGCGCAGGCAGGCCGTCAGCGAGCTTATGCGATTGCGTGGCTGGCGTGAGGTGAATCCGGCATCATGCTTTGGAGCCAGCGACGAAGTTCGCTGGGTTTTAGGGGCTTGGGGAGCAATATATCTCCACCGGCGTCGAGACATTGCTGTCGATACGCTTCGCTGCTGTTACCGGAAATAAACAGTATCGGCAGGGTAGGTGCCTGGTTGCGGACCTCTCTTGCCACGGTAAATCCATCCAGAATCGGCAGCTCCACATCCGCCACAAGCATGTCTACCTCGCGCTGCTGAAAGAGACGCAGGGCAGCCTCACCGTCGGCGGCCAGGACATAGTCATGGCCCATTTCCTCGATGATACGGCAGATGATAAGACTGACGGCTTTATTGTCTTCAACAACCAGAATTTGCATACCTGATTTGTAGCCCAAGCCCGCACGGGAAACAAGGGCAAGGCGCTTCTTTGACACGCAAGAGTGTGACAAGGTGCGACAGGCGGCAATTCTGACTGCTGGAAATTGATATAATTGGTCCGTTAAGCCCTTACGGGGGTAAAACCGTGTCAATTAGCTGCAGTTTCTTTATTATTGGCGTTCCACGGCCCCAACGGGCCACAGCAGCCCGGCTGACAATAATGCTGAACGGGTGGATCAGACGGTAAGAGGATAGCTGGTCGATGTACCATCGCAGAACGATCAATATCAATCGAGTGGTCAAACTGCTTCAGGGGGCAGCACGTTCCGGGGCCAGTATTCCGGAGCTTCTCGACAAGTGCGGTATACACCGCCAGTTGCTTGAAGACCCGGATGCCACTATCGAGCGTGATACATTCATCAAGATGATGCTCTTGATCATGGAGCAGACACAGGATGAGTTCCTGGGTTTTGGTCAGGGCCGCAAGTCAAAGCCTGGCACTTTTTCCATGATGGCCCATGCCGTGATTAATTGTCCGAATCTCGGGGCGGCGGTTGAGCGGGGGCTGCGCTTTTATGACCTGTTCGAATTGAGTTCATTTTTGAGTCTGGAAACAGGTGAAGATACGGCCAGGCTGGTCGTCCGTACGGATCCTCGACTGGATTTCCGTGAGGTGATCATTGAGGCCTCCCTGTTCATCTGGCTGCGTTTCATGAGCTGGTTGGTGGGCAAGGCGATCGAGCCACAGGAAGTGAAACTGGACTACTCGGACAGTAAAAATGATGAGGAGCACCGTTTCCTCTTCGATTGCCCCATCGTCTACGGCGCCGATGAGAACGCCGTGAGTTTCAAGGCCGAGTTTCTGGAATTGCCGCTGGTACAGAACGAGCTGTCGCTGTCCAAGTTTCTCAAGGACTCCCTGGCACAACTGTTTGACGGTAACATCCACAATGTGGGGCTACCCGCCCAGATTCGTGCCATCATTTCCAACGAATACGGTAACAGCTTCCCGGATTTCACCGAGATCTGCGGCAAGCTGAACATGACGCCACAGACTCTGCGTCGTCGCCTCAAGGAAGCCAATACCAGCTACCAGGAAATCAAGGACTCGATCCGCAAGGATGCTTCCGTGTACTACCTGTCAAAGCCGGAACTCAGCATCGACGAAATTGCCTTGCTGATGGGCTTCAGCGAAGCCAGCTCCTTCCATCGTGCCTTCAAGAAGTGGACAGGTAAAACGCCGTCCAGTTTCCGTAAAGAGCACTTCGGCGTGACGCAGTAGCCTAACCAGGACCCGAAATGATCGACAACGACGCCACCACGGCGCGCCTGCTGGTGACCTGCCCGGACAAACCGGGCATCATCAGCGCGGTAAGCACTTTCCTGTTCAATCACGGTGCCAACATCACCGATTTCGATCAGCACTCCAGTGATGCCCATGGCGGCACATTTTTCCTGCGACTGGAATTCCAGACCCCGGATCTGGACTGTTCCCGCGATGCTCTGCGAAACAACTTCGCCACGCGCGTGGCGGAACCGTACGGTATGCAGTGGCAGATCAGCTATGCCAGCGAGAAGAAGCGCATGGCGGTGCTGGTATCCCGTCATGATCATGTGCTTATGGATCTGCTGTGGCGGACCTCCCGGGGAGATCTGCCCGCCACCATTCCGATGGTGATCAGCAATCATGATGACCTGCGTGATGAGGTCGAGCGGTTCGGTATCGAGTATCACCATATTCCGGTGACGGCAGACAACAAGGCGGAAGCGGAAGCCGAAGCACTGCGGTTGCTGGAGGGCAGGGTGGACGTGGTGGTCCTGGCTCGCTACATGCAGATTCTCAGCCCGGATTTCGTGTCCAATTACCCCCATCGGGTGATTAATATCCACCATTCCTTCCTGCCGGCCTTTGTCGGCGCGAATCCTTATCAGCAAGCCCACGACAAGGGGGTGAAGCTGATCGGCGCAACCAGTCACTACGTGACCGCAGATCTGGATCAGGGACCGATTATCGAGCAGAACGTGCAGCGGGTCAGCCACCGCCATTCTGCGGCAGAGCTCAAGTCGCTGGGTCAGGACGTGGAGCGTCAGGTGATGCTGCGGGCGGTGCGTTGGCACCTTGAAGACCGGGTCATCGTGGACGGCAACAAGACGGTGGTGTTTGTGAAATAGAGGCGGGTAGGGCTATGACACGGCGCTGAAGCTCTGCAGGCAAAGCTTCAGCGGCGCTGTCACTGGATACTCAGTTTGTGAATCGAAGCCCGATACCGAGGGTGCCGTAAGTTTCGGATTCCAGGCTGGTGTACTGGTATTCGGCGGTAAGAGCAAGTTTGTCGAGCAGAGGTACCGCGACCCCTGCGGTAATGAAGGGGGCGATACCGCTTTGGTTGTCGCTTTGCGGGGCGTCATCAACGATGCTTACTGTCGCGCCGCCGCCATCCAGCAACACTCGGCGTTGATCATCTTCCAGCTTGAAATCGTAAAGGTAGCCCCCTCCTTTCACGTAGAGCCAGTAAGGGCTTTGCCACACGGCCGCCAGAGTGAAGCCGTTCAGTTTCAGCGAGGTTTCTTCTTCGACCCTGACACTGCTGGCCCCGGCCCCTTGCTCTGAGGTAGTAGGGGATCGGGTGAACATGCTGTCCTCCCGCACCTCGCTTTGGCTGATAAAGCCAGCTTCCAGACCAAAGCGACTATTTTTGCCCAGCTCTACACTGTTCAGCCACATGCCAATATTGATGTTCAGCCCATCCGCGGTGTCAAAGCCATAGGGATCCATGTCTGCCCGGATCATCTGGGCTTCGGCGTAGAAATCCACGTCCGGCGGTGCCAGCTCTTCTTCGGCGTGCAGGGGGGCAATCAGGGCGCCGGTCAGCGCCGCGGTCAGCGGGAGTGTTGTTTTCATTATTGATCCAGCCGTTGTGATAAGGACAATGTGCCTCATTGTAACCAGCGCGAGGCAGACATGCACAGCGACTTCCTGAATTCCGGTGACGAAACCCTGTTGGGGCTATGCCGCCCGGGCTTTGAGGCGGATCTTGCCGCCGAACTCAATTTCCATGCCGCCGACAACATGGTGGCGGGCTACCCGCGCGCGACCGCCCATAGCGGCTATGTGCTGTGGCACAGCCAGCAGGGCAGTATGGCTGCCGTGATGGAGAGTGGCTTGATCTTTGCCCGCAGCCTGAGTCTGGCAATAGGGCAGTTTGCCGATATTGGTGATGATCGAATCAGCGCGTTGTGGCCCTTGCTGGAGGATGCTGCCCCGTTTTGCGAGGTTTATCTCGACCATCCGGACACCAATGAGGGCCGCGAGCTCCAGCGTTTTCTCAAGGGGTTCCGCAAGGCCCTGGAGCCGCGCTTGCGCAAGGCGGGTCTGTTGCGCCAGAACGCAAGGCAGCGGGTGCACCTGTTCTTCAGTGATTCACATAACGGCTGGGTTTCAACCAGTCCGGCCGCGATTCCGCTGGCGGAGGGGGGCGTGCGACGTCTGAAGTTGCCGTCGGAAGCCCCAAGCCGGTCTGCGTTGAAGGTGGAAGAGGCCCTGTTGCGGTTCTTTGGTTCCACCGAGGCACTGACCGCCCGGACGGCGGTGGACCTGGGGGCGGCCCCGGGGGGCTGGAGCTGGCAGCTGGCACGGCGGGGGATAAAGGTGCAGGCAGTCGATCACGGCAAGCTCAATGCCCAATTACTGGATGAGTATCCGGTGGAACACATCTATGGGGATGCCTTTACCTGGCGCCCGCGCTCCCCGGTGGATCTGGTGGTCTGCGATGTGGTGGACAAACCCGCCCGTACCCTCCAACAGATGGAAAAATGGCTGGTACAAGGCTGGAGTCGCGCCGCTTTGTTCAATCTGAAATTGCCGATGAAACGCCGTTTTCAGGAAGTCTGGCAGCTGCTGGAAAAATTGTCAGCGTCGATGGAAAAACACCCGGAGCGGGGGCAGGTGGAGATCAAGGCTGCACATCTGTATTACGACAGGGAAGAGATTACGGTGTGGGCCGCCTTCCACCGGGATTACTGACGATGACTGTGACGCGCCCGGCGAAGGGGTTCTTTCTGACATTGGCGGCGTTGTACTTCGCCCAGGCTTTGCCCGTCAGCATGCTGGGCAAAGCCATGCCGGCACTCGCCAGGGAGGCGGGATTGTCGACCCAGTGGATAGGCTTTCTCGCCTTGCCTGCGATTCCCTGGGCATTGAAATTCATTTGGGCCCCCTGGGTAGACCGTTGGGGAAGCGGGCGACCCAATCATCGCAAGCGATGGGTGCAAGTCTGCCTGCTGGCTGTGATTGCCGTATTGGGCGTAGTGGCCATGTTCCCGCGAGAATGGTTGCTGGGGCCGGGCTTTGTGGTGTTGCTCGGGCTGCTTTTCCTGCTCAACTTTTTCAGCGCGACCCAGGACATTGCCACGGATGGTCTTGCCACCCGCTTGCTGACGCCGGAATGGCGGGGCCTGGGGAACAGCATTCAGGTAAATGGTTACAAGATTGGCATGATGGCCGGAAGCAGCGCCTTGCTCATTCTGGTTGACCTGTGGGGCTGGCATTCCACTGTGGCGCTGGTGATCGCGGCCATGATGTTGGTGTTGGTCCAGGTCACTCGCTTCAAAGAGCCAGCAGAGCCTGTTCACCAGCAGCAACGGGAGCCGGTGAGTCTGAGTTGGTGGTGGCGTGAATTGACCCGTTTCTGGCTGCGACCAGGGGTCTTGTCGTGGTTGCTGATCCTGCTGTTTTATAAAGTCGGTGACAGTTTTGGTACCCGTATGATCAACCCCTATCTTGTCGACAGCGGCTGGAGCTTGTCGGCGATTGGCACACTGGACCTGTTTGCGTCATTAATGGGGCTGGCGGGGGCGGCACTTGCCGGGTTGATTATGGTGCGTGTTCATCGCCGCAGGGTGTTGGTGGCCTTTGCCCTTTTACAGGCATTGTCCTTTGTGGCCTGGGCCTGGCTGGCCAGTACCGGCAACCCAGTACCGGCGACACAGGTGTGGTTGGTGGCCCTGTTTGAGCAGTTTGCAGATGGTCTGTCCACGGTGGCCCTGTTTGTCGTGATGATGGATTACTGTCGCAGTAGCCATGAGGGTAGCGACTACACGATGCAAGCCTCTGTGAGGCTGTTTGCAGCAGGCCTTTTTACATTGGTCAGTGGTTTTAGCGCTGCCTGGATGGGGTATGCACTGCATTTCCTGTTGGCGGGATTGCTGTCGGCGGCGATTATTCCCGTTATCCTGATCTGGAAACCGCCGGCATCCTAGCCGGCGTTGGCATCCGGTAACGATAACTCGTGTTGAGTGCTGAAAATTACATCCTCGGTGTTGCCTTCTTCTCCCATGCCAAGCAACAGGGGAAGTGCCCGAAACACTTGCAGGGTTAAGGTTTTCCCCTCCACCTGTGCATGGGCCAGTGGGCGGCTTTCGGGTCCGGTGATTGAGAGTGATGGGCCCAGTGGAGTCATGGCGAGCACCCCATCCAGAGGCGGCAGGGGCATCTCCATGCCTGGGCCTAGGGAAACCTGTCCACCCTGGTAACGTAGCGTCCCGGTGGCTTCTGCGATGGTGTTCTCCCGAATACTGAGGGAAGCGAGGGCCAGGTCCAGATTACCGTGAGCCTCTCCCTGCGGCATAAAGTCATTGATGAGATCCATCGGCAGCTGTGCTCGCCAGTGCTGTAAAGTCCAGTCGCCCCAGTCAGCACCGATCCAGCCCTCCGCATGGATCGGCCCGGTGTGCAAGGCAACCTGTACGCCCGGTGTCAGCCAGTGCCAGTCCATTTCCCAGCGAATCTGAAGCGCTTTTCCCTGCCATTCCATATCGCCCTGGCCACGCCACCACAAGCCCGAGAGCTGGGGCCTTGGTAACCCCTCTTCATTGTCAATGGCTTCGGGCAACGCGCCAGTCACCACAGACGCCGGCATGAGCATGATCATGAAAAAAAGAAAGGCGGTTATAAAGATGGCGCTGAGACCCAGTATTGACCGTAGGGGAGGCATCCAGTTTCTCCCGGTTGTTGTTATTGGACAGCGAGGCTGCGGCAATTACGGGTTAGGGGAAAGCAAGATGAAAATAAAATATGAATCTGGTCACGAAAATAAATTCGCTTTTGGTAAAAGGGGACAGGCGTTGAGCTGGTTTTTGTCATTACCGGTCAGGCGGTGGTGGTTCAGTAAAAAGGGTGCCTATGATGAAAGTGCGTGCGAGGGATCGTTGTAAAAACTAATACATAATTATTATTGGTGGCGGTTTTATTAACAGCAAATAATCATTATAAAAAATGAATTTTTATTCCGGATTATCCATTTTTAGAGAGTGAGAAACGTTTCCCGGTTTAACGGTGTGGATGCGTGGATGATGATCGCCTGACGTGCAGAACGGAATCTGCACATAACACCTAACAAGAAGAATCACAGGGAAGAGGGACTGAGCATGTTCAGGATAAACAGCATGGCCTATGAGGTGCCGCTGGTATCAGGCCTGTATGCGCAACGGTTTATCGAGTTCATGGAAGCCAGAGGGATCAGTAAAGAGGCTTTGCTGGAAGGCACTGAACTGGACGAGGTGCTTAAGAACTCAGGGACACTGTTGTTATCCATCAATCAGGTTACCCGCATGATGGCCTCAGCTCGTCGTTTTCTTGATGATGATATGGCCGCGTTTGAGTTTGGCAGAACGCTGGATCTTCAGGGTCATGGCTTATTGGGTTTTGCTTTGCTCAAGCAGAAAGACTTCCGCGACCTTGCCAACATGGTTGTGCAATACCTGCGGGTGTCATTGCCGATACTGGATATGAGGGTGTCATGCAGCGGCGATGAAATTCGCATCGCGTTGCAGGATGTGTGGGATCTCAAGGAGCTGCGCCCTTTCTTCGTGAATATCTACATGGGTAGCATATATTCGCTTACCTCTTTGATTTGTCGCAGGTTTCACTTCGAGTTTGATTTTTCCGTCGATCATGAACATGAAATGTGGCACCGCCTGGCCCCCCACGCAAATTTGTCGTTTTCGTCATCGGGGAATCAGGTGGTGGTGCCGCTTTCAGGTCGCCCGGCAAGGGATGGCAATGATGAGCTGGCATTCTATCTGGCTAGTGCCCGTTCCCGGGATGATGTCAAAGGCGATGAACATATGGAGTTGGTGGCCCGTGTCCGTGAAGAAGTGCTGCGATATCCCGGACGTGAAGGCACTCTGGAGCGTGTGGGTGAGCGGTTGGGTATGAGTGCGAGATCACTACGTCATCACCTGAAAATGGCCGGTGTATCGTTTCATGATATCCGAAACCAGGTGCGCAAAACCTTTGCAACGCGCTATCTCAAAGATACCAACATGCCACTGAACAAGATCGCCGAAGTGCTTGGTTATAGCGATCAAGCGAGTTTTACCAAAGCCTATCGTGGCTGGACCGGTGCAACACCGGGAGATATACGACGAGGTTTTATTCAGACTCAGTCGTGATGGTTAAGGTTGTCTCGCGACTATGCCCAGAAATCGCCATTGAGCGGGTTATTCTCTTGCCGTTGCGGTGTTTCTGATAGCAAAAACGTCTTTTTATTATCAGCTGAATATACGTTTTTGCATGCGCTTCTCTTGCTGAATGCGTAAAGCATCACAGCTGTCTTTTTTAACAAACTCTGCGTCACTCCTAACAATGCACCTGATCGGGGCTTGCGAATAATGACTGCAATGTACCTGTGGGAAGGGAAACGTCTGCCTGTTATTCCTGCACATGGAGTTGCGGGTGCATTGTCGCAGGCTGGCAGGGAAGCAGTCGCCATGGCTCTGCGATAACAACAAATGAAAATTGAGAATAATCAATACGAGGAGTGAGTCATGACCCCCCGAACGCTGAATATCGGACCGTTCCAGATGCGGTCACTGGCAGCGGCTGCCATGCTCGCCGCCAGTGGCGCAGCACAGGCGGTACCTGTCGAAGCAGACATGTACTTCCAGTGTACTTACCCGTTGATCGGGCAGCAGCCGCTGACCGCCAACATCCAGACTGACATGCCTGAAAGTATTGGTGTAGGTGAGGCCACGGGTGCGTTCACCCTGAGCATTACCGCGACCGCTGAAGGCAATACCTGGCAAGGGCTTAGCCTGGTGGGAGCTACCACCATCGAGGGGTCTGCACAGGCGGATTCTACGGTGAGTGGTAATTCCCTGAACTTGCCTCTGACCATTCCGCTGGGCATTCCTGTTACGGATATTGCGGGCGTTTCGGGCCCGTTTGATCTTGTGGCGACTGGGGATACTCCGTCACTCACCTTTACCGAAAGCAATGTCGGCATGGTAGATATCTTCGTGGAAGAAAATATGTCTCTTGCCATGATCGCGCGCAAGGCGGATGGCACCTATGTTGACTTCGGTTCCGCCTGGCATGATCCAAACAACCCGGAAGTGTTCCTGGTGGATTGTGTAATGGATCAGGCCCGTATGAATGACAACGGCGTGACCAATCTGCTGCACTCGTTTGAAGTCGAGACTGTGGCGGTTGAGCAGAACATCGATGTAGATATGGACGAGCTGGACTTCGGCCAGGTGCAGGGTGGCCTGACTGAAATGCAGACGGTGACCATTTCCAATACGGGTGGCCAGCCACTGGGTATCAATGGTGTTTCCATTGCTGGTACTGACGCCAGTGCCTTTATGCAGACCAACGACTGTACCACTCTGGCACAGGGCGAAAGCTGCACGGTGGATGTCACCTTCATGCCTACCGGCGAAGGGGCTCGCAGCGCCAACCTGGTAATCGAATCTGATGATCCGGATTCCCCAAGCGTGGAAGTTGCCATGAGTGGTCAGAGCGTTCTTGCACCTGAACCGGCGATGACGGTTGACCCTGAATCGGTTTCTTTTGGCTCAGTAACGGTGGGTACCAGCAAAGACAGCTCTGTCACCATCGGCAACGAAGGCACTGCTGCCCTGACCATCACCAACGTCTCTGTTGGCGGTGCTGATAGCAGTGAGTTCATTCAGAGCAATAACTGTGTGAATGTGGCCCCGGATGCAACTTGTACCGTATCTCTGACGTTCACGCCTGCGGGCGAAGGCGCCAGAAGCGCGACGCTGAACATCCAGTCCAATGACACGGCTAGTCCGAATCTGGACATCGCGATGACAGGCACCGGTATCTCCAATTCCCAGCAAGGTGTAGAGATGACCTATGGGCTGTCTGGCAGTACCCACATCAAGAAAGCCTACGGCGATGTGAGCCTGAGCGGCACCATCGATGCGCTTCTGGATCTGGCCAGCGGTGATTTTACTGCGGATCTGGCTCTCGATCCTTCAAGTGGCAGCTTCCGTATCCTCTACGGGTGGAAACTGGTAACGGCCGATGCGGATATCGAGTTCGAACCGGTGGGTGAAACCACAGGTAACATTGGGGCTGGTAATGTTCTGACTGCGGAGACCCAGATGTACATCAAACTGCCAAAAGTGAAGATGAAAATCTTTGGCTGGGCTCTGCCTGTCGGCGGTGGCGATGAGTGTCGTACCTCCGAGCCCGTATCCATCCAGCTGGCCAGCCCGGAAGGGGAATCCTTCGATCCGCTGGGCGCGGGTGGCAACCTGATCGGGACCTACGATCTGCCGGGCCTGGAAAACTGTGGTGGTCTGACTGACCTGCTGAACGTCTTCATGGCGGGTAGCGGTAACACCATCGAGCTGTCCCTGGATCCGCAACTGTAATGTTCTGGCGGTGCTCTGCTTCGGCAGGGCGCCGCTCAGCACTACAGTTGTTTCGGTCTTGCTGTGCCAATCCGGGCACAGCTTCTATCTGATCTTAATGGTTGCCCAAAGCCGGGCGGTTGATGCCGGTTTTGGGCAACCATTAGTGATGGACAAAGCTTATGTCTCTTGAACATGTTGGGCCGGTGGCGACGACGGCGTTGCTGATGCTGTTGTCGGCATCGTCGGCGGCGGCCCCGGTCTCCGCCACGCTGGATTACACCTGTGTTTTTCCCCTCATTGAAGAGCAGCCCCTCAGTGTCGACATCACCTCTGAGATGCCGGGCAGCCTTGCGGTTGGGCAACCCTCAGGAAGCTTTCAGATCAATGGTACCGCGACTGTTTCTGCCGAATCCTGGAATGGTCTGGATTTTGTTGGCAGCGATACGTTGTCCGGACAAGTGGATGCCCATGCCTCTGTCACTGGTAACGGACTGTCGTTACCCCTTGTGATTCCAATGGAGATCGCTGCACAGCCAATGCCTGATGAGCAGGGCGCCTTCTCTATTGTCGCTTCAGGTGTGACACCGTCCCTGACGTTCACGTCCGACAATCAGGGGGCGGTAGAAATACGGGTAGGGAACCTGGTGCTGAACCTCACTCCCCGTGACGATAATGATAATCCGACAGGACTCGGTGATTTTCAGAGTGATTGTGTGCCGGTCACGGGTGAGGAGGCTCTGCTACACACCATCACGGTGTCTGGCGATGACGCAGGTTCTGCTACGTTCGGGGTAACGGGTGATGCTGTTCTGAAAGGAAAGGCGAATTGGCCCTTAGTGGGAGAGCTGACCGTGGAAACTTCGGGTAGTAGTGTTTCGGGGAGCATGGGGCTCGAGACGTCTGCGCTGTCACTGGATATCCCGGGTCTGTTCAAAACGTTCTCTCTGGATGCGCAGGCAACGCTTGAGCCTGTTTCTTCTGTATCGGGAGAGTTGATTGATGGCGAGTTGGTACTGTCTCTCCAGGCACGGATCCGGCTTGCCGATATTCGCCTTAAATTGTTCGGTGTGCCGATCGCCATTTACAACGGTGAGCAATGTGTCAGCTCACAGGCAATGTCGCTATCAGCAGTGACGCCTCCCGGGCAGCATTTTGATGTTACGACCGGGGGGCAGGTGACGGGTGAGTACTCTGTGCCAGCGTTTGAAAATTGCGGGGTCATGACAGGGCTGGTCAATCGGTATCTGGCGGGGGCGGGCAGTAGCTTGTCCCTGCAGCTGGCACCGCTATAACAAAAGGGCGACAGGATGAAACGAACAAACCGTAATCTCATCAGACTCCCGGACATCATGACGGGGTTGGTGGCGACGATATCATTCGGGTTGTTGTCGTTGGCGTCGGCAAGCCATGCCGATGACAGCTTTTATCAACCCCCATCGCCTATTCCTGCCGGCTTGCCAGGGGATATCGTGTCCTCGCGCGAAGCGAAGGCAGGGCCACCCCGTGCCCGTGAACTGGCCCATGCCTGGCAGGTGATGTACTTGTCCTCCGACGGGTTGGGAAACCCGAATGTGGTAACTGGCACGGTACTGGTTCCAAAAGGCCATGACCCGGCGACCTTGCCAGTGATAGGGATGGCGCCGGGTACGGCAGGGCCGGCTTTCCGCTGTGCGCCCTCGCGGATGATCGACAAAGGTGCCTTCTATGAGCAGCCGGCCATCAACGACATGCTCGAGCGAGGCTATGCCGTCGCGGTGACGGACTATGTTGGCTATCACCCGGAACCTGAGACGACTTACATTATCGGGAAGTCCATGGGTGCGGCCTTGCTGGATGTGGTCCGTGCCGCTCAGCGACTGCCAGAAAGTGGATTGTCTTCGTCTTCGGCGGTGATGTTGCGGGGGTATTCCCAAGGTGGTGGGGCGACACTCTGGGCGGGTGAAATGCATTCTGCCTATGCCCCCGAATTGGACTTGCGAGGCCTGGCCGCCGGAGGCGTACCCGCAAACCTGGCCCAGGTGGCGCTGCCTTTGAATGGGCAAGCGGGTTTCGGGGTGTTGTTGTATGCGTTACTGGGGCAAGACAACCTGTACCCGGAACTGTCTTTGACTCCGTACCTGAATGCTCAGGGGCAACAGGCCGTTACGGAGATGGTCAGCGACATGTGTGTACTGGAATTACTGCAGGATTTTCAGGGCGTTTCCCTGGCCGATGTGACCGACGTCAACCCGTTAACCGGGCCGCGCTTGCAACGCATTGCCGAGAATGAGCTGGGCAAGGGCACGCAGTCGGTGCCTGTGTACCAGTATCATGAGGAGCAGGATGGTTTGGTCGCGTTTTCCCAGGCGCGTGATCTTAAAAACCTGTATTGCAGCAAGGGGGTAAACGTTCAGTGGCAACCGGTGGATACGCAAGGCAGCAGCGGAGTCGTGCGGCACATCAATCTGGCCTACCGGGGAAACAGCGGGGTCAATCTGTTCATCGATGAGGTGCTACAGGGACAGACGCCGTTATCCAATTGCGACGGGGGTTGAGGCGGCGAGATTGTGGGGGGCTGCGAAATCATGGCCAGCCAGTATAATGGCGGCCTGTTTTCGCAACCGGAGCCCCGTTCCATGGACGCCCAACACCACCTTGATGCCACTGGTCTGCTGTGTCCGGAACCGGTCATGATGCTCCACAACAAGGTTCGCGACATGGCCCCGGGCGAACTCCTGGAAGTCCGCGCCACAGACCCCTCCACCGAGCGAGATATCCCCAAGTTCTGCCAATTCCTCGGTCACACCCTGGAGAAACAGCAGGTTGAGGGGGAGGTGTATTGGTATTGGATCAGGAAGAAGCAGTGAACAGTTAACAGCGATGCGCGGTTAGCGCATTCAGGCTTTTTAACGTACGAGGCCGCGCCCAAGAATTGGGCGCGGCCTCGTTGCTTACAAATCAAGCAAACGTTGCTCGCGCAACTGTTCACTACCCTTACCGCTCTGTCGCCAACATCGCCACCGCAGCCAGCGCTTCCGGGTCCCGTTCTTTGAGTTTGTTGGCGATACCGTGCTGGAAGAAGTAGCGGAAGTGGTCTTTCTCCTGGGCAGAGGTGAGACATTGGGCGCCGGGGAGCACCGGGGTCTGTACCGGGTCGTTTTCTTCCGCAACCATGGCCGACAGGGTGCCATCCGCGTGCAGGCGCCAGCTGACCACTTCCATCAGGCTGATGGTGTGGAACTCATCGGCTGAGAATACGGCGTGGGTGCCGATGGTGTCCGGGATTTCCTGAACAGAGTGCTGCCCGGGTTGGGGTTTGCCAAAGAAGCGAACGGCGGCATCCAGCTCTTGCACTTTATGTTCCGGGGCATCCACGAACAGGTAGTCACTGCCTGGCAGGCGGTATCCTTCCCAGCGACCGTTTAACGGGTCGGCCAATGCCATTGCGGTAACGGGGCTTTTCAGCCAGGGGACCATGGCAACCGTATCGCCATTGGCCAATCGGGCCCAGGCCAGAATCTTCAGCGAGAACAGGGTGTCAGGATGGCTGTCATTGGCGTACAGCAACTCAATGCCATCGTATTCCGGTGACAGGCGAAGTATAGGGGGCTGGGCCGCTTTGCGACGTGGAGAGAAAGGAACAACGTTGCTGTTCCCGCCAGGGTGTTGCCGGTGAGCCGAAGTCATGGGCACCTCCCGGTACGTGTCCTAGAGGGTCGCCAATGTTGTTACACCCGGCAGGGTGCTGGCACGATCACATGCCATGGCGACCGTTGGTTCACGTTAGCCTGTCAGACGCAGGCATGCAAGTTGTCGCGCAAGCGTCATGAGCGGTGGCGCGAATGCCGGACAGATGGCACCCGCAGGAGGTGGGCGACGCGATGGTCTGTGGGACCATCGCGTCAACGGAGCAAGAAACTCAGGCGCTGACGAGAGCCAGTGCGCCACTGGCGATCGGTAGCGCCATGGCAAGACGCCAAGCTAACCGCTGCTGATAGGGCAACAAAAACACCAGAGGCAAACCGGCAAAGGCAAACAGACCGATGGCCATGAACAGCGCCAGACCGGTTGGCCACACCTGCAGTACACAGACCAGCGACACCGCCAGACAGGCCCAGCCGCTCCAACGGGCCAGCCGGGCTCGCGGCTCTGGCAGTTTGCGATCCAGAATCTGCGGCTGATGACGCTTCATTGCCAATGCCAACAGGGTCATACCGCTGAACGCCAGGCAGACAGCAAATAGCAGGATCATGCGTTTTCTCCCGCAGGCGCGGTTGTGGAAGGCGTGGTACGTTTAGCCGGTTTTTTTCGCGGTGCACGCTTGGCGGGGGCTGGCTTACGTATCAGTCGCCAAAAGGTGTAGCCACCCGCGCCAGCAAAGGCCAGACAGACCAGATCGACACTGGCCAGGGCAGGGTGCTGCCACGCCACGGCAGTGAATAGATGGGAATCCGTCGTCAACACATTGATCACCGGCACGGCCAGCCACAATACGGTGCCGAGGGCGACCTGTTCCTGCCAACCGCTCCGGTTGGGGCGTAGCAGGGCATGGATCAGTGCGGCAAGCCATACCAGAAAGAACACCTGTATTTCCTGATCGCCCCGGTTTTCCAGCGTCACAGGCAGCAAACGGTTGCCAATGAAATAGGCGGCAATCGCGATCATCAAGCCAGAGATGGCCGCCATATTGAGACCGTTCACCAGCTTCAGGGAAGAGCCCGGAACCTGGTCGCGTTTTAGTTGCTGTGTGCGCTTGTTGACCCACAGCAACATGCCAGTGATAGCCATGGCGGAGCCGGCAATGCCGAACAGGAAAAACAGCCAGCGTGTCAGCGGGTCCGCGAAGCGAGCCATGTGCAGGCTGGTGAAGACATTATAGATTCGCCAACTGGGAGCAACGGGATCTTCAGAGGGTAGCAGGGTCTGCTGCAGTTCCCCGTTTACGCCGTTATATACCTGCACCGGATCGCCCCCACGTTGACGCGCGGTAATGGCAGGGTCCCGGTCTACACGCAAGCTGATGACGGCATTATCGCGGTTCGGATTGGTGACGCCGATGCGTGTCACCGGTTTACCGAAATGGGCTTCGGCTTGTGCAATCAGGGGTTTGATGTCGACCATCTCGGCGGGGTTGCCGGGGCGCTGGGCCTCTTCTCCACCACGGGAAAAGACCTCGGAGAAAAAGTCACGCCGGTTTTCCGGATAGGCGGCATCAATTCCCCAGGGCATCAGCATGGTCATGAACAGTAGCAGGCCCGAATAAGTGATCATGAAATGGTAGGGCAAGGCCAGTACGGCCGTGGCATTGTGGGCATCCAGCCACGATCGTTGTCCCTTGCCGGGCCGGAAGGTAAAGAAATCCTTGAAGATCTTCTTGTGGGTAATCACCCCGCTGATGATCGCAATCAGCATGAACATGGTCGCCAGACACACGACCCAGCGGCCGACTTCCCGGGGTACCCCATGCAGCTGGTAATGGAAGCGATAGAGGAAGTTGCCACCGGCGGTGTCACGCGGTTCGACCACCTGCCCGCTGTCGGCATCCATGGATACGCTTTCACCGCGATGACGGCCGCCCCCTTGTTGTTGACGCTGCTGCAGCGGTTGCCAGCGTAGCTCGGCGACGGTGTGCCGGGCGGAGGGCAGGCTGATATCCCAGGAACGGGCGTCGCTGGCCTTGTCGTTGAGCACCGCCACAGCCATGTCCAGTGTGTTGGGGGTCAGGGTGGAATCGTGGGTTTCCGGCTCCATCCACAGGGTGATTTCTTCACGGAAGTAGGCACTGGTACCGGTAATAAAAATCGCGACCAGCAGCCAGCCCAGTAACAGTCCGACCCAGGTGTGTAGCCAGGCCATGGATTGGCGGAAGGAGCCGTTCATGACGGGCTCCCGATCAGATACAAGGCGCCAAACACCAGGCTTACTAGTGCAATGCCACCCCAGGCCCGCCAGGCGCTGCGAACAGAAAAAGCCCAGATGGCAGCGCAGGCGCATAGCAGGAATGCCACCAGAATGCCGGTAATGACGGCTTCGTTACGGGGCATGGGCAAAATCACGGCCAGGGCCATGGCGCACAATGCGCTCAGGGCATAGCCTCCCAGCGCCGCGGCGAGTGTCCGGGACGTTATCGAGCGTGGAGTCATAAAGCGATACTGCGGCAAGTTAACGAAAAATGAGAATCGTTATTATCCGCGATAACGTGCAAACAAAATGCACATTTGCTTGAGGCAAGCGTAAAGAATGTCAGCGTGATCAGGCCGCCTGGGCAGACTTGGCGTCAGCTGTTGCGTGAACAAGGGGTTGTTTCATCCGCCAGCGCAGGCGCAAGCCAAGAAGAACCGCCGCCACGGTGAGTCCGGCCACCAGTCCGATCCAGAAACCGGCTGGCCCCATGGCCGGTACCAGCCAATCGGTCAGCCCCAGGCTGTAGCCCAGCGGCAAGCCAACGCCCCAGTAGGCAAACAGGGTCATCAGCATGGGCTTGCCAGTGTCTTCAAAACCGCGCAGGCAACCGTTGGCACATACCTGCAAGGCATCGGAAATCTGATACAAGGCGGCAAACAAGAGCAGGTAGGAGGCGAGTGCAATCACCTCCGGGTTACTGGTATAGATATGCGGGATCCAGTGGCGAGCAACCACCAGAGCGAGCGCGGCAACGACACCGACAATGACGCTGATCATTAACGCGATCTGCACGGCATTGCTAAGGCTCGCTGTATCTGCACGGCCCCGGGCGTGGCCCACGCGTACTGTGGCCGCCAGCGCAAAGCTGAGCGGCACCATGAAGATCAGGGAGGTGAAATTCAGCGCAATCTGATGGCTGGCGACGGTTTGCGCCCCCAGGCTGCCGATCAACAGCGCAATCACGGCAAAGATGCTGACCTCAAAGAAAATCGACAGGCCCACAGGCAGGCCCAGACGCAGCATGTAGCCCAGACTCGGCATTTCAAAGTGGCGCCGGCGCAGGTTCAGCGGCGCACTCCGGTAAACCGGGTGGCGATGAGTGTAGACCAACATCATCAACGCCATGCACCACATCACCAGCGAAGTGGCCCAACCGCAGCCGACGCCGCCCATGGCCGGGAATCCCAGCTTGCCGTAGATCAGGATGTAGTTGCTGGGGATGTTGATCAGCAAGCCGATCACGCTGAACAGTAACACCGGACGGGTGTGATTCATCGCTTCGGTGTAGCTACGCAAGGCGAGCATGATCGCCGCCCCCGGCATGCCCCAGCTCAATGCATCCAGATAGCCGCTGACCATGGGGCGGATGGCAGGATCTACCTCCATCCAGACCATGACCGGCGCCACGCTGCGCAGGATCAGCGCGCACAGCACACCCAGGCCAAGGGCAAGCCAGAGGCCCTGCTGGGCCAGCGGGTTGATACGGTGGTAAGCTTCGCCGCCCAGATGCCGTGACAGGATCGGGGTGGCGCTCATCAGCACGCCGGTCATGAACAGGAACAGGGGCACCCAGATACTGGCGCCCACCGCAACGGCGGCAAGGTCATTGGCGCTGACGCGGCCTGCCATCATGGTGTCAACAAAGCCGTTGGCGGTCTGTGCCAGCTGGCCACCGAGAATCGGCAGGGCGAGCGTGAGCTGGGCGGCAAATTCCTGACGGCGGGAAGACATAGGCGTGATAAATCGTATGAGTGAGACACAGGGTTGGAGCAAGGCGGCTACCATACCGCAAAGCACAACAAAGGTGCACCGTAGTGCTGACCTTGAGGTCCTTTTTCGCGCGACTTTTTTCCACGACTACGCCACGGTGCTGGTAGGGGGCGCACTGGAGCCGGTGTACCTGCCCGGCAGCCCGCACCGAATCTGCTATACACAGGATTACTTTCGCAGTGCCTTGCACGAGATTGCCCACTGGTGTGTCGCCGGGGACGCCCGTCGCCAGCTCGAAGATTATGGTTACTGGTATGCGCCGGATGGTCGTAATGCCGAGCAACAGGCACAGTTCGCCAGTGTGGAAGTGCTCCCCCAGGCCTTCGAGGCGTTATTCTGCGCCGCGTGCGGTCACGATTTTCGGGTGTCACTGGATAACCTGAATGGGGATGGCGGGGATGAGCGGGTCTTCGCCGAACAGGTCTGGGCTCGGGTAGAGGCTCTGCTCAAGCAGGGCGTGCCAGAGCGTGTCGAACGTTGGTGCGATGCGTTGGCGGGCTTCTACGACCGCCAAGACCTTCCCCTGTCAGATGCCCTGCGACAAACCTTCCTGCTACCGTTATAGGAGCGGGGGATCCACCGAGATTGGCGCGATTTCGCGGTGGAACCACCGCTCCCACAAAACCTGGGATGCCCTCATTGTGGGAGCTTGCGTGCAAGCGAATGGTCAACCTATCGTCTGCAGGCAGACTCCCACAAAAAGATTTGTCCCTGGACTACACCTGGGGTTTGGCTTCTGATTTTCCTCGCAGCTCATAGCTCGCTGCTCGTAGCTAAAAAAAGGCCGCGCCCTATGGGCGCGGCCTTTTCTGTGAGGATCATGGATCCAGCTTTGCGCTCTTAACGCAGCATATGCAGGAAGTGCATGTGTTTCTCGTACTGGTCCAGAACGTCGGCGATCACCTGCTCCTTGGTGTAGCCCATCAGGTCGTAATCCTGACCCCCTTCTTCCAGGAACACTTCCGCGCGGTAGTAGGTGTCCTTGTCCGCATGTTTCCTGGAATGGTCCAGCTGACGGATGGTCAGTGACGGGCGGGTATAGCCGCGTACCCGGACACCGTATATGAAATCTATCTCGCCGCTGTGGCTGATTTCCAGATAGGCGCGGTCGTCTTCATGGCGAATATCCACTTTCAAACCGTAGGTTTCCAGTTCAGCCGCCACAGTTTCCAGTGCCGGCTTTACGGTAGTTTCCAGAAACTCCAATACCCTGGCCCGGATCGGGAAGTTGACCATGTTCTTGAGTCGGCTCTTCCATCCGCCAGCCGGGCGTTGATGGCCCACGTTCAACTCGGGAGGGGGCGCGACTGACGCCTGCAGACTGCGCAGACGGATGTTTTCCACCTTCAGCGAGCGCAGCAAGCCATAGGCGGCAATCAGCAGCACCAGGGAGAATGGCAGGGCAGCGGCAATAGTTGCCGACTGCAGCGCGCCCAGTCCGCCGGCGAGCATCAGGGCAATGGCGACAATGCCTTCAGAGCTCGCCCAGAACACGCGTTGCCATACCGGGGTGTCGTCATGGCCACCGGACGCCAGCATATCCACCACCATGGAGCCGGAGTCGGAGGAGGTGACGAAGAACACGATCACCATCAGCGTGGCGACGCCTGAAATAAACCCAGAGAAGGGGAATTGTTCCAGGAAGTGGAACAACGCCACCGACATGTTCTCGTTCACCAGGGCGCCCAGCTCGGCAAAGGTATTGCTCATGATCATGTTGATGGCGGAGTCGCCGAACACGGTCATCCAGAACAGGGTGAACCCGGCAGGCACGAACATGACGCCCATGGCGAATTCACGAATGGTACGGCCACGGGAAATACGGGCAATAAACAGACCCACAAAGGGCGACCAGGCGATCCACCAGCCCCAGTAGAAAATGGTCCAGCCGCCGACCCATGCCTGCGGGCCGCCGTCTTCCTTGGGTTGGTAGGCATACAGGTTGAACGTCATGCTGACCAGTTCAGACAGGTAGGCGCCCACGTTCTGCATGTAGGTTTTCATCAGGAAGACGGTAGGGCCGAGGATCAGCACGAAGGCCAGTAGCAGAAAGGCGAGGCCCAGATTGAGTTCAGACAGGCGCCGAATCCCTGCGTCCAGCCCGGTGACCACGGAAATCGTGGCCAGGCCGGTGATGCCGATGATCAGGAATACCTGCACGGTGTCGCTGACCGGCAGATCAAACAGATAATTCAGCCCGGCGTTGACCTGCTGAACGCCAAAGCCCAGTGAGGTGGCGACGCCCAGTACGGTGCCCACGACGGCGAAGATGTCCACCGCATGCCCGATGGGCCCATAGATCTTTTTGCCAATAATGGGGTAGAGCGCAGAGCGCAATGTGAGGGGCAGCCCGCGGCGGAAACTGAAGTAGGCGAGAATCAAGCCGACGATGGCGTAGATCGACCAGGCATGCAGACCCCAATGGAAGAACGTGACCCGCATGGCCTCTTTCGCGGCGGCAATGCTGTTGGGCTCAGCCATCGGCGGGCTGGTGAAATGCATGATGGGCTCGGCGACACCAAAGAACATCAGGCCGATGCCCATGCCTGCTGAGAACAGCATGGCAAACCAGGAACTGTAGCTGTAGTCCGGCTCTGAATGGTCAGGCCCGAGCTTGATTTCACCGTAGCGGCTGATGCCCAGGAACGCGACCAGAGAAATAATGATGGCCACGGTAAGAACGTAAAACCAGCTGGCTTCTTCAAGCACGGCGAGTTTCAGGTTGTTGAAAAAATTGCCTGCGGTTTCAGGGGCAATAACAGAGAAAAGTACCAGACCCATGATGATGATCAGTGAGCCGTAGAAGACAGGGGGATTGATCTTGGTCTGGATGCCCGAGGTGGGTGTGCTCTCCTGCTCGGCAGAATCAGACATAGGAAGCTCCTTGTGCAGTTGGCAATCGGGAACCCTTCTATCTCAATCGAACGCTGCGTCCTTCAGGATAGTGACACAATGCAAGGGTGCGGCCGGCCATGGCAGAAACCGGTAATCACACCGCAGAGCACAATAACAATTGCAGTCAGTGGTTCCCTTGTGCCATCACCTTAACATAGGGGTGGCCCCTGTGTTGAGGCGGTGGCTTGATGTGGTTCTCGGCAGGACGCCAGCGGCGGGTTTACAACCGGCCGCTGCGTTTGAGCATCAGATACAGCTGATTGAGCTGGGTTGGCATCTGCTGTGGGGTTGTTGACGTCACCAGCGCCCCGGCGTGACGCAGGCGGGTGTGCAGCTGCTGGCGGGCCTGCTGCTCCTGGGCATCCGCGCACACCTGCAGGGCTTCGTCAAAGTCGCCGGGGCGGCGACGCGACAGAGCTTGCTGTTCCGGCAACAGCATGTCGGCGACGAGTACCAGATGATGCCGTCGTAACAGGCTGACGGCGGTCATCAGGTCATCGCGGTCTTCCTGTTGCAGGCGGGTAATCAGTACCACCAGGGCCCTGCGCCGGGTGTGTCGCACCAGTTGGCGGGCCGCCAGACTGAAATCACTGGCATGGTGACTGGGGTGCAGGTCATACAGCCCATTGAGCAAATGGTTGATCCCTTGCTGACCCTGAACTGGTGGTAGCCAGCGCGGCTGGTCGCCGGAGAACAGCATGGCGCCGGCCTTGTCCTTTTGCTTGAGGGCGCTGAAGGCAAGCAGCAGGGCGGCGTTAAGGGCATGGTCGAAGCCGGTCAATTCACCCACCGGCATGGCCAGGCGTCGGCCACCGTCGAGCATCAACAATACCTGCTGATTCTGTTCGTCCTGATATTCGCGGCTGATCAGGCTGCGGCGCCGGGCGGTCGCTTTCCAGTCGATCTGCCGCAGGCTGTCGCCGGGGTGATACTCGCGCAGCTGGTGAAACTCCATGCCTTCCCCACGGCGGGGCTTGAGCCGGGTGCCGGTGAGCAGAAAGGCATGGCTGGCATCCAGCGTGCCCTGGCCAAGGCGCGAGAAGTCCGGGTAAACCGGCACGGTGCAGGCCGCCGGAGACACCTTGCGGCCTCGCCACAGGCCAAGGGCGCTGGGCACCCAGAATTCCAGGTCGCCGAATTCCGCGGGGCCGCGTCGAGCGGGTCGGTAGCTGTAGCTCAGCTCGGTAATTTCTTCCTCGGCCGGCGAGATCAGGCAGGGCAGGCCGGTGTCCGGGTCGTCGCCGGGGTGATGATCCGCCAGCAGGGTGCCGTGTCGCAGGGAGGCGCTTGTCAGGCGAACCCGGACGGTGTGAGGTTGTTGCACCGACAGCGCGCTGGGCAGACGGCGCTCGGCCAGGGGGGCGGGCATGCGCCGCAGTCGCCAGCCATCCAGTCCTGCCACAATCAGCACCACGGCACCCAACGCCCACCACAGTGCCCGCAGCGTTTGTGCGTCGAACAACAGCAGTGGCAAGGCCAGAGCCGCCCAAATGGCGATCATGGCCAGCAGCCGACGATCGGGTTTCATTGGCGTGGCGCTTCCACCTGGTCGAGCAGGCGCGACAGTACGGATTCGGGGGTCTGGCCTTCGATTTCGGCATCGGCACTGAGTTGAATGCGGTGACGCAGTACCGGGCGGGCGACTTGCTGGATGTCGTCCGGGGTCACAAAGTCTCGGCCTTCAAACAGGGCGTGCACCCGGGCGGCCCGGGCCACAGCGATACTGGCCCGGGGGCTGGCGCCGTGGCTCAGACCGGCAAAATCGCGGGTGGTGCGGACAATCCGCAGCGCGTAATCGAGAACCTGCTCATCAATCAGGATGCCGTCACTGAGCTGGCGCATGGCCAGAAGGCCGGGGCCATCGGTGACCGGGGACAGGGAGTCCACATCGAGGCTGGCGCGAATGGTGCCGTCGAGCACCATGTTCACCAGGCGAGTCTCGTCGTGGTGGGCAGGGTAATCAATCATGACCTTAAACAGAAACCGGTCCAGTTCCGCTTCTGGCAGTGGGTAGGTCCCTTCCTGGTCCAGCGGGTTCTGGGTGGCCAGTACCATATAGGGTTCCTGCAGGCTGAAGGCCTTGCCTTCAATAGTGATCTGCCGCTCCTGCATCACCTCCAGCAATGCCGCCTGGGTCTTGGCCGGGGCGCGGTTGATCTCGTCGGCCAGCAATAACTGGGTAAAGGCCGGGCCGCGACGGATGCGAAATTGCTCGGTCTTCTGGTCATACATGGCATGGCCGGTGACATCGGTGGGCATCAGGTCCGGGGTGAACTGAATGCGGTTGAAGTCCAGTTCCAGCACCTTGGCCAGGCTGCGTACCAGCAGGGTTTTGCCGAGCCCCGGCACGCCCTCGATCAGGACATGGCCACCGCCGATCAGGGCAATCAGCACTTCGCGGACCACTTGCTGCTGGCCAATCAGCACCTGATTGAGGCGCTGTTCAATGCCTTGCGCAAGCTGGGTGGCATCGGCAAGCGTGGAAGGGGATGTCATGACAAGCTCCTTATTGTCTGGAGTAGCTGTACGGTTTGCAGCAGGTGTTCGCGGCTTTCCGGCTCGCCATACAAGGCGAGGCGTATCTGTTCTGCTCGGGTGTCCAGCCGCCGGCCGGCCAGGGCAAAAGCGGTGTCCGGGTCTGGATGCAAGCGGTTGAGCACGCTGCCGGCCTGCTTGCGCAGGTCTCGCAGCAACGCGGCGTGTTGTCGGGTGCGCCACTGGAAGTAGCCGCTGGCATGCAGGTGCTGCAGATAATCGTGATGGTCACCGTCGTTGGCGGGATGCAGGGGGCCTTGACGGGGAATCCGGTACCACAGCCACAGTCCCAACAGGATTGCCAGGGCACTGATCAGCTCGGGGGCGCGGCGCCACAGCCACTGCACCAGGGGTGGCATTTCTACTGAACGCACAAACCAGACCGGGCTATCCCCGGTGAGCCAGCCAAGCAACCAGGCGTGGTCGAAATAGAGCAAGTGATCGTTGTCCCACAGGCTCAAATCGGAAAGCACCGTGATCTGGCCGTCGCCAAGGGAAAGCTGAATCAACTGGCTGCCATGCTCGTTATCCGCCCAGCCGGTCACTTCCGTGGGCCACTGGCGGTGCGGGGCGATATCGTCTTCCTCATCCCAGCTGTCATGCCAGAGAACATGGTCGCTATAGAGTTGGATGTAGCGGTCGCGTTCACTGCCTTCACCGTGCAATAGCAGGGGTTCGGGTTGTTCCGGGGCATCACAAAACAGAGAGACACAGCTTTCACGCAGGTCGTCGTTATCGCTGTCCATGCAGTAGCGTAGTGGATCGCCGGCAAACAGCGGCATGGTGGCCAAAACGGCAATCAGGGGGTCTTCTTCCAGTTCCTGAAATTCATCCTCGTCTTCGAGGCGCCAGACGGTGATGCCCAATGGGTACAACAGAGGATCATTGTCTTGCCATTGCTGCTCGCTGGCGCTGGCCTCATCGCGGTTTTCCGGCAGGGGGCGCGCTGCGACGATCAGCTCACCGCCGGTTTCGACCCACTCCAGTAACTGGCTGACCTGGCTGTCGGTCATCAGGCCGCGGCGCTTGTCAAACACCAGCACCCGGGTGTTGTCGGGCAGGGGAAAAAGGGCGGCGGCGCTGAGGATGCGTTCGCTGGGTTGCTGGCGCTGCTCTAGCCAGGCTTGTGCGGCATGATAGGGGTTGCGCAGAACCGTGCTGTCCAGTGGCATGCGGTGCACCGCGGTCACCGGTTCGGTGAGGGCGTAATACCCGCCCACCATGGCGGCGATGACGCTCGCAATGACGACCGGTAGCCACTTACCCATGGGCGGTCTCCGCTTGACCCAGCGATTGCCAACGGCTCAGCAATGCCTTGACCTCGGCGGCCTGCACCGGACGGTGGGCCCAGGCAGTGCGCACCCAGGCATTGATCAGGTCGCCAAGAAACTGAAGTGCGGGAGTGCTGCCGTGATGCTGGCGCAGGGTCCGCAGGCAGTGCTGTTCGGTACTGCCTGCCGCCAGGGGGACCGGGTAGCGCTGCAGCAAGGTGGCGAGGCTGGCGCGAAGCAGCAGCGAGAGTGCGCCGCGAATATCCTCTGCTTGCAGGCAAGCATTCACCGCACTGGCGATATCGTCAGGCAGGCTCTGGCGACGGATATCCAGCCCCGCCACATGCGTGGGGATCGCGTTCTGCGGCTGGCGACCCGGAAGCCGGAAGCCCATCTGATTGACCACCTTCAATAGCAGCCAGACCACGACGCCTGCAAAGACTGCCCACACGATGCCCCATAACAAGCCGGACGGAATACTGAACGGCTTGTCGGTGCTGGCCCGTGATTCGCTGTTGGTCAGCCATTCGAACAGCTTTTTCCAGAGTGTTTCCCAGATACTGCTGTCTTCGCTGTCTTCGTCCTGATCCTTCCATTCCCGGTAAGTGAAAGTGTCGAAGGGCATGTAATCTTCGCCGGCGAGCAGTTCGATGACCTGCTGCTGCTCATCCTTGGTGTCAGCGGGCAGTGTTGCCTGTGCCTGTGCCGGTGGCGTCGGCAACAGCAGGGCGCCGACCAGCAGGGCGAGGGCGGCGCTGGTGCCGGCCCGCGCCTTGCCGATGCGGGTCAGGCCCAGCTGCAGGTCCCAGCCTTCAAGCCAGGTGCGTTTGTTCAGGTAAAGCGAAAAGCCGCAGGCCACATACAATGGCTCGGTGATGCACATGGCCAGATACAAACAGACCGAAGCCATCAGGCTTTGCAGATTACTTTCCTCGAAGAACCAGTCGCTCAGCTCCAGATTCAACTGCCAGGGCACCAGCATGTACACCAGCGCCATGAGTGCAAACGACATGAACTGTTCCAGGTGAATCATGACCACCGTCATCAACCAGGAACGGTTGGAGGGCGCGCGGTGCAGTACCTGCAAGCGTTGGTTCAGTTGCTGGCCGCGGGCTCCTTCCAATTGCCACACCGGGGTATTGAAACTGCGTGACGGGCTGAAGCGGCGCCAGGTGAGCTGGGCAAACAGGCCTGGCAGGGCATAGCGCGGCCAGCGGCGAAACAGTTGCCGAAGGCTAAGCTCTTCAGCAAACAGGGCATGGCTGTACCAGGCCAGCAATGGCCGTTCCCACAGGGGTTTTAGCCACCAGAACAGCAGCAACGGCCACCAGGCTTCCTGCGACGTGGCAAGCCATAGCAGCAGGCCGTAGGGAATCAGGGTGAAGGCCAGCCAGGTGCGTATCACCGGCCAGGCCCAGCGACGGAACAGGCGGGTGCCGAGATCCACTGCCTGCCAGGGGCTGCGTGGTGCGAGCCGGGCGCTAGCGTTTTCGAGATCCATCCCGTCCCCCGAAAATCAGATAAAGATACAGCAGCCCCCAGCACGCGGCCCCAACCGCGTACTTCACCATCGGCTCGAACTCCCGTGGTGACCAGAATGCTTCAATAAAGGCGGCCAGCAGTAGCAGGGTAAAGACCCCGTACATGGTCGGTAAGGCATCACGGGCGGCCAGTCGCAGGGCATCCAGCCGGGTATAGGCGCCGGGTGCAATGATGGCCCAACCCAGCCTCAGGCCGGCGCCGCCAGCCAGCACAATGGCGGTCAGTTCCGGCGCGCCATGGGCAATCACAAAGGTGAAGAAAGGCTGGTCGCCCCCGACATTAATCAGGTGTGCGGCAATGGCGCCAAAAAAACTGCCGTTGAACAGCATTACCACAATGGCGCCAACACCGAGCAGCAGGCCACCGGCAAAGGTGCGGAAGGCGATACCGATATTGTTCTTGATGTAGAAGCCGAACATCACCACATCGTCTTCGCCGGTGCGGCCTTCATGGACGTTTACGTCACTGCCTTCCGGCTGGTACATCATCTCGATGTCTGCCAGGGAGCTTTCGTCCAGCACGGTGTAGACCATGTCCGGTTGTTGCTGCACCAGCCACCAGGCCAGGGCAATAGACAGGACAAAGCTGAGCGCGCTGATCAGGTGCCACTGCCATTGCCGGCGAACGGCCTGGGGGAAGCCATGGGCGAAGAACTGGCCAATGCGTTCTGCCAGCGGCGGGTTGTAACGATACAGCTGACGGTGGGCGCGCAGCACCAGGTTATTCAGATACTGTTGCAGCTCCAGGCTGTAGCTGCGTTCACGAGCCAGGGCCAGTTGATGGCAAAGTTGGCGGTAGTCGCCCACAAAGTGATCCAGCGGCAAGGCCTTACGGCGGCTGACGCGCACCGCTTCCAGCTGGGTGAGCTGTTGTTCCAGTGATTCCCAGCCCGGCCGATACTGTTGCTCGAAGCGGATTTGTTTCACCGCGCTCCCTCCATCAGAAAGCGGGTCACGGCCTGCAGTTTCTTCAACGCCAGCGGTGGGCTCAATTCCGGATAGGCAAGCTGCGCCAGTTCCTGCTGGCGTGCTTCGGAAAACTGCTCATGGCGTTCCTGAAAGGCCAGTAAAGCCAGCTGGTCGTCCCGATTGAGTGACCAGTCTGGTGCTTCGTTATAGCCTTGTTCGTTCTTGCTGGACGTGGCGGGGTTTTCCACATGTATGACCAGGGTGTTGGCCGCCATATCGCCAAGGCGCTGAAAGCGCGGGCTGATCAGCGTGCTGACAAAACCGAGCAGGTAAAACAGTGGAAAGGCATCGGCGGTACGCAGCAGGTTGCGGATCAGGCTGCCGTTAAAGCTCAACGGGCTGCCATTGCTGTGCACCACGGCGATTCCCATCCACTTCTTGCCGGGTGTCTGGCCATGACGAAGGGCTTCAAACAGGGTCGGGTAAAACCATTCCAGCAGGAACAGGGTGATCAGCATCAGCCCGGTACCCGCTTTGCCTGCCAGGCTCAATAACAAAGCGACAATGGCAAAGATCAGCAACCGCAATAGCAGATCAATGCCGTAGGCCATGGCACGGGTGACGGGCCCGGCTAATGACAAGGTCAGCAGCGCCCCTTCCGGCGTTTCAATTTCCAGCCGGTCGTCAATCCGCATGCGGTTCCTGCGGTTGGGCGGCTTTTTGCTGGCCAACGCGAATCTGCATGGCTGCCAGCACAAACAGCATCACCGTGAGGGTGGTCTTGGCGATGGCGAGGGTGCGCACCGGCGGCGGATCGAGTAGCTGTATCGCGTAACCACAAAAATAGAACAACAGGACAAAGCACAGCCAGGTGGCCTGACGTTTGTTGCCATCTATCACTGCCGGCAGCATCACGATCAAGGGGGTATAAAGCACCGCCGCGATGATCAGGGTAGAGACCAAATGGGTGTCCGGCGGCGCCAGGCTGAACAAACCGGTGATTCCCACCAGCAGTAACAGCGCATAGGTGATGCGCAGAAGAAGCAGAATCATTAACGGGCCTTCAATTGTTTTGCCAGTTCGCCCAGACGTTTGCCCAGGGTTCTGGCCACGGAAATTTCATGATCGGTCAGGGTCGGATCGCTGTGGGTTCCGGAAACATGGGTCGGGCCGTAGGGGGTGCCCCCCGTGGTGGTCTCGACCAGGGCGGTTTCCGAGTAGGGCACCCCGGTAATGACCATGCCGTGGTGGAGCAGGGGCGTCATCATCGAGAGCAGGGTGCTTTCCTGTCCACCGTGCAGACTGCTGGTGGCGCTGAATACGCCAGCGGGTTTGCCGATCAGCGCGCCTTTCATCCACAGTTCACTGGTCTGGTCGATGAAATATTTCATCGGCGCGGCCATATTGCCAAAACGGGTGGGGGAGCCAAGCGCGAGCCCGGCACAGCCGCTCAGGTCGTCCAGGGTGCAATAGGGGGCGCCGCTCTCCGGTACCGGGGCGGCGGTGCTTTCATGGTCGGCGCTGATGGCGGGTACAGTGCGCAGACGCGCTTCCAGCCCTGTTCCCTCGATACCACGAGCGACTTGCCTGGCCAGATTGGCCACGCTGCCGTTGCGGCTGTAGTAAAGCACCAGTACATAATCCGTCATGCCATCGGCCTAGTTGTTATGATTTCAGCAGGTCCAGCACATTTTCCGGCGGCCGTCCCAGTACCGCCTTGTTGCCCTTTACGACGATAGGGCGCTCGATCAGCTTGGGGTATTGAACCATGGCGGCAATGACATCGTCATCGCTGCTGTCTTTGCTCAGCCCCGCGCTTTTGTAATCGGCTTCCTTGTTGCGTACCAGATCGTGGGCTCGGTTCAGCCCCAATTGTTCGACCAGTGTTGTCAGGGTGCTCGCATCCGGGGTGTCGTCCAGATACTTTACTATGGTGGGCGCAACGCCGTTGTCTTCCAGCAGGGCCAGGGTCTGGCGAGACTTGGAACAGCGCGGGTTATGATAAATCGTGTAATCCGTCATGGCTTTGCATATTCAGTGAATTCGCCGGTCATTGTAAGCTGCCGGCCACCCGTGGCAAGGAGAAGGACGCCATTTCTATGCCGGAACCGATGGAAAAGGATGATGAGCTGATCCCGGTGCGGGCGCGATACGATTCCATTCGCGCCTTTGCCGGTTTGCTGATGCGTCAGTTCAATGAAGACGGCTGTCGTCAGAGTGCTGCCGCGCTGACCTATACCACCCTGTTTGCCATTGTGCCGGTGATGACGGTGAGCTTTGCGGTATTGGCATCGGTGCCGGCCCTGAAAGACAAAGGCGCCCAATTCCAGCAGTGGGCATTCAATTATTTTGTTCCTTCCGCGGGCAACATGATGCTGGATCATCTTCAGTCGTTTGCCCGGCAGGCCTCCAATCTCACCGGGCTGGGGATTGTATTTTTGGTGGTGACCTCGGTGCTGATGCTGCACACCATCGAGCAGACCCTGAATCGCATCTGGAAGGTGCGGGGCGGGCGCAAGGGGCTGACCAGTCTGTTGATGTACTGGGCGGTGCTGTCGTTGGGCCCCATCTGTCTTGGGGCGGGGCTCGCCATCTCGTCCTACCTGACATCGCAGGCGATCTTCAACGAGACCCTGACCTTTCTTGGTGGTGCACGCTTCTGGCTGACGCTGCTGCCGTTTCTGTTCACCACCATCATGCTGACCCTGCTGTATACCGTGGTGCCCAATACCAGTATCCCGTTTCGGCAGGGGGTGCTGGGGGCTGCAGTCGCGGCACTGTTGTTTGAGCTGGCTAAAGGGGGCTTTACCTTCTTCATCAAGCAGGCACCCAGCTACCAGGTGGTGTACGGGGCGTTTGCGGCGGTGCCGGTGTTCCTGTTGTGGATCTACATTTCCTGGATGATCGTGCTCGGCGGGGCGGAACTGGTGCGGGCGCTGGTGGTATTTCATGAATATCGCAGCAAGGTGCCCCGTATGCATGCCCTGATGCGCCTGTTGCATGTGTTCTGGGAGCGTCAGCAGCACGGTAAACTGCTGAGTAGTCGGGAAGTGCGCAGGGTGATGCGCCAATCCGGGATCTCGCAATGGGATGAATTCCGCAATTTGTTGCTGGATGCCCGTCTGATCCGCCGCACTGAAGAGGGCGGTTATGTATTGTCACGGGACTTGCGTAATCTGACCCTGGGGCAGCTGGTGTCCATGCTGCCCTGGCCGGCCCATACCCAGTTGCGGGTGCGCCATCAGGAGCAGATTACCCCCTGGGAGCAGCAGCTCAAAAGCCGCATGGATTCAGCCCGGCAGGAGATGATGGCGCCCCTGGATGTCTCACTGGATGCGTTGTTTCGTGACGAAAAGGCTGTCGGCAATGATCAGCGGGAGAGCTCGAATGAATAAACACGTACTGGTATCCGGCGTCGTCCAGGGAGTAGGCTACCGCGCCTGGACCCAGCGTGAAGCCGGTCGACGGGGCCTGGTCGGTTGGGTTCGTAATCTCGCCGATGGCCGTGTGGAAGCTTTGCTGCAAGGGGATGAGGATACCGTCGCCGATATGCTCGATGCCCTGCACCAGGGCCCCGCCATGGCACAGGTGACCGCAGTGGATGTGCAGGCGAGTGATGCGCCACTGTCCAATCATTTTGAGGTACGCGGATGAAACAGGTAGAGCTGGTCAATGGAGACCTGCGTTTTCCCGCCCTGATGGCCGGCGAAGGGGAGCCGGTCATCCTGTTGCACGGTTTTCCGGACACCTATGAAAACTGGGCCGTGCAGATCAATGCCATTGCCGAGGCTGGCTATACCGCCATCGCGCCGGCATTGCGGGGCTATGCGCCCAGTTGCCAGCCCGGTAATGGGGATTATTCCCTGTATGCCGCGGTAGACGATCTGATGGTCTTTGCCGCCCAGCTGGGCGGCCGGGTGCATTTGATCGGTCACGACTGGGGCGCGGCGGTGGGCTACCTGGCCTGTGCCCAGGCCCCGGAGACCTTCTGCTCGTTCAGTGCCCTTGCAATTCCGCCGCTGCGCCGCCTTCCCCAGGCGCTGATCAAGGTGCCCGAGCAGGTATTGCTGAGTGGTTACATGCAGTTCTTTCAGCTGCCCATCGCCCCGGAACGCTGGCTGAAACGGGGGGATCTGTCCGGGGTGGAAAGCCTCTGGCAGCGCTGGTCCCCGGATTGGGATCCGGCCATGTATCTGGATAACGCCAAACACACTCTCGCCGAACCCGGCGTGATCCCTGCCGCACTGGCCTGGTACCGCTCGCTGTTCAAGGTCTGGAAGAAAGAACACCGCAAGGCGCGGGCCTGGCTGGGCCGTGACATTGCCACCCCGACACAGATCCTGATCGGGGAAAACGATGGTTGCATGAGCCCAAGGCTGTTGGAGCACACCCTGGTGGAAAGTGACTTCACCGCCGGGGTCGAGCTGCAAACCCTTGCCGGGGCAGGGCATTTTCTGCATCTGGAAAAGCCCGAAGAGGTCAACCGGCACCTCATCCGGTTGCTCAAATCCACCGAATGTGACTGTTCCCTGTAACGAACAGGGCAAAAGCGGGTTTTCTCCTTCTGTGGGGGCTGGGCTATACTACCGCCCCCAAATTCAGTCCCAGCAGGAGTTCCCCCATGACGGTGATTCGCCAGGATGACCTGATCCAGAGCGTCGCAGATGCCTTGCAGTACATCTCTTACTATCATCCGGTGGATTTCATCCGCGCGGTGAAAGAAGCCTACGAAAAGGAAGAGAGCAAGGCCGCCAAGGACGCCATGGCGCAGATCCTGATCAACTCCCGCATGGCTGCCATGGGCCGTCGCCCCATCTGTCAGGACACCGGCATCGTCACCGTGTTTGCCAAAGTGGGCATGAACGTGACTTTCGAAGGCGACATGAGCCTCGATGACATGATCAACGAAGGGGTACGCCGCGCCTACAACCACCCGGACAACGTCCTGCGTGCCTCGGTGCTGGCGGACCCGGATGGCAAGCGCGCCAACACCAAAGACAACACCCCTGCGGTCATCAACTACTCCATCGTGCCCGGCGATACCCTGGAAATCGACGTGGCAGCGAAAGGCGGTGGCTCTGAAGCCAAATCCAAGTTCGCCATGCTCAACCCGTCCGATTCCGTGGTGGACTGGGTGCTGGAACAGATTCCGAAAATGGGCGCTGGCTGGTGTCCGCCGGGCATGCTGGGCATCGGCATCGGCGGTACCGCCGAAAAAGCCATGCTGATCGCCAAAGAAGCCCTGATGGACCCCATCGACATTCACGAGCTGCAGGCCCGTGGCCCACAGACCCGTTCCGAAGAACTGCGTCTGGAACTGTTTGAAAAAGTGAATGCCCTTGGTGTTGGCGCCCAGGGCCTGGGTGGCCTGACCACCGTGCTGGACGTGAAAGTGGTGGATTACCCCACCCACGCCGCCAACAAACCGGTCGCGCTGATCCCCAACTGTGCCGCCACCCGCCACGCCCACTTTATTCTCGATGGCACCGGCCCGGCTGACCTGAAAGCCCCGGACCTGGAAGAATGGCCCGACATTGCCTGGGGCAACGACGAAGGTGCCAAGCGCGTTAACCTGGACACCATCACCCCGGAAGAAGTGCAAACCTGGCAGCCCGGCGATACCCTGCTGTTGTCCGGCAAGTTGCTCACCGGCCGTGACGCGGCCCACAAGCGCATGGTCGACATGATTTCCAAAGGCGAAAAACTGCCGGTGGACTTCACCAACCGCTTTATCTACTACGTAGGGCCGGTCGATCCGGTGCGCGAAGAAGTGGTCGGCCCGGCAGGCCCCACCACTGCCACCCGCATGGACAAGTTCACTCGCACCATGCTGGAAGAAACCGGCCTGATCGGCATGGTGGGTAAAGCCGAGCGTGGTGATGCGGCCATCGAAGCCATCAAGGACAACAAGGCCGTGTACCTCATGGCCGTCGGCGGCGCTGCCTACCTGGTTTCCAAAGCCATCCGCAAATCCCGCGTGGCGGCCTTTGAAGACCTGGGCATGGAAGCCATCTACGAATTCGAAGTGGAAGACATGCCCGTCACCGTGGCTGTGGATTCCGAAGGCGAATCCGTACACAAAACCGGCCCGGTCATCTGGAAAAAGAAGATCGCCGAAAAGAGCGCGTAGTACGGACTACCGCTCGACGAAAAAGCCGCGCACCGCGCGGCTTTTTTATAACGAAATCCCCCAGTCGAACTCGCCTCCGTAGGAGCCATGCTCGCATGGCGATCCCGAGCCAAAGCGAGGCAAAAAACACCCCAAGGCTTTCCCTTCCCCCTCACACAACCCCTCTGTTTTCACCCGCATGCAAGTTGAACTTGTAGGATATGGCTTACATAAATTTGTAAGTGATTGAGATAAAGTGGTTTTTCAGAAAAGCGGATGCAAGAAAAGTCCGAGTAAAAATTCCCGTTCAACATGCAAGTGCAAGAAAAGTCTGTTGAGATTGATTCCTGGATGAGGGTTAAGTCACTGATTGGTAGATGGTTTGGTGTGATTCTTGGCTGGGGGCGTATCCGAGATATACAGCAAAGTGTTATATCGCATCTGCGATTGAATAAACTGTTAACTGAATCATGAATCCAAACGATTGGAAGCAAAACGGAAGGGTGTCGATTTGGAGCTACGAAGGAAAGCCTCGTAACTATCCGGGCTGGCATTTGAATTGTGATGAGGCTGGGGCGATGTCATTGATGCGTCTTGTTGCGTCCCTTGCAAATTCTCCAGAGCTAGCGAAAAGAACGGTTTCGGTTACTAGGCCGGTACAGGCGCAGCTTGCAGTTCCAAATTGTTCAGCTAAGCCAAGGGTTCCCGAGAAGCTAGTCTTAGAGGTATCGTCTAAGTGGTTCATAAGCGAGGCCAAAGATAAGATTGTGCTAGGTTTTCCCGCAGAAATGGCCATAGAGCTAGAAAATGGGCTTCGGTCTCTCTCGCAAGGAGATGGAGATTACTATATTGGCGAAAAAGGGAGTGAGCTGTGGTTCTGGTGGTAGCAGTTAACAAGTGGCGGCAGCCGGACCAAATTTCCGCTCGTTCCTCACTCCAATTTGCCCGCTGCGCCGGGCGTTATACATAGGGGCCTGCATCATGATCGGTGTTATCTGCAAGGCACAAGAAGGAATGGAAGGCCTGGCTAAGGACTGGGTTCCGGAAGCGTTCTCAGAGTTTGAGCTGAAAACGGGATTCTATAATGTCTTGGGGTGTGAACTTAAGGAAGAGAGCTTCAACTATGAAGCCGGCGATATATTGATTCACTTCACCCTAGAGGGGCTTCCTGCGCCACAGGCTATATCATTCAGTTGTGCCCGCTCACCGGAGAACCAAAAGCTA
>NZ_QYYA01000021.1 GCF_003597125.1 Alcanivorax profundi
CACTTGGGCCACACTGTGACCACGATCCGTCACCTGACGAACCGCCTCAATCTTGAATTCTTCGGGATAGCGCTTGCTGCTCATGGATACCTCTCTGATTGCCATTTTGGATGGCTGAAAGGTGTCTAGCAAACTGGTGGCGATTCACAGATTTGAAATGTAGGGCCTAGATGTTCCTGAATATAGGCCAAAGGCTACTGCAGAGAAAAGGGACCCCACACCCAAAGATATGGCCTTAAGTACTGGACTATCCAGAAGGCTAGACAAGTAATCAGCTTTCTCTGCTGGGTGGATATCATGTGAAATGATACTGAACCAAGCAATCCCCAGCGCAAAGTGCAGAACCCCACCTAGCACTCCAAGCACTGCCAAGCACCCGACCCCGACAAGAAAAGCTCTCATTGTGGCAATACCCCCTATCGCCTAACGCCGCCCCTTTGCTGAGCTTTGTTAGGAGAATAACCCTCTGAACACTCCGCGCTCAATAAACGGGTTTTGATCTGGTGTGTAATTTTCATGAATCTTCTTTGCTGTTAGGTCAAAAGCAAACATGCCAGAATCCATTGCCAGAGATTCTCGTTTGGTTAAACGACTAACTCGAGCTACATGCTTCCTAGGTGGATCTACAGTGTAGAGCCACCATTCTTTAGCTTTCATGCCCTTTCTATGCTCATGACAGCCTTTTATTAAGTTTATAACCAGATATTTCGCAGGATCCTCGACTTTGCCAATTCTTTTGACAATGCCTTCTTTTTTGGGAAGCAAAAAATCGGTGCAAATATTAAATCCCGATTTTTCTGTAGAGGGCACGAAATCATCAATTTTCTTGCCGTCACCATGGAATGCATAAACTATGTTTCCACCAAACATAAAAATCTTTGTAATAACTACCAAGTAGTACCAGTTATCTTCGTAGAAAACTTCCAGTACATCTCCAGGACGTTGCTGTATCACAGCTCACTCCTAACGTCGTGCACACGGGCGCGCGTTAGCGCGTCCGAGCGGCGAAGCCGCAAAGTGCTGCACCTTGTTAAGTTTCATCGGCCTCTACGAATGGCGGATACTCAGAGAAATACAGCTCCATACCCTTTTCAGCCATCACCCTAAGCACCTCGACAGGAATAGATTCGCCGCCACCTGCAGCCCCCTCTCTAGGGCTAAAGGCAATATCGACTGAATACTCGCCCGGCTCTAGATCAACCGCGGTTGACAGAACCCACTTCCGGAGTTCTGCCAATTGATTGGGAAGCTCGAAATCATCGTCGCAGAGCCAAGCAATATTCTGGCGCTTAGCCTCTTCGCTTCCAGGTTGATACTCATCTATCCGTATTGGCATGGTTCTCCGAAACTTAACGCCCGCATTTGCGGGAAATTGGAGCGCAGCGGAAATTTATCCGCAACATGCGTTTGTTATACACCGACAACCTCTAAGAAATCACCGGTCTCACTGTCATACACCTTAGCGCGAAGTGCCTGAGCAATCGTTTCGATTAGCTTTTGGTTCTCCGGTGAGCGGGCACAACTGAATGATATAGCCTGTGGCGCAGGAAGCCCCTCTAGGGTGAAGTG
>NZ_QYYA01000198.1 GCF_003597125.1 Alcanivorax profundi
TGTACCTTTGCACCCGTTATGAAAAGAATAGTATTTTATAGTAAAAAGAGCGTATGCATTGGTTTGGCAGCGGTAGCGTTGCAGGCTAGTGCTGCGGATAACGAAAGGGCTACTTGCTCTGACCTGTCATTGGGTACGAGTGAAAAGTTTGCAGAAGCTAACGGCTTGCTGGCTGATAGCAGCCGAGTTTATGACATTGATGAAGTTGTGGTTGTTTCGCAGCCTAAGGAGAATTTCCGTCTTCGTCAACAGCCTCTCAGTAGCACTTCCTTTGGTTCTTATCAGATGCAGCGATTAGCTTCTCGCGATTTGCGCGAACTTTCCTGCTATGTTCCTAATTTTGTGATGCCCAACTATGGCTCGCGTT
>NZ_QYYA01000199.1 GCF_003597125.1 Alcanivorax profundi
TCGGTATTCCTCAGGTAGGCTGCCGCGACATGCGTGGCGTGTTCGGCGAGAACACCCAGCTGAACCCAGACATCGAGGTTTACAACAGTCCGGAAGATTTCATCAATGGCCATGATACCCAGCTCGAAAGAGCCGTAAAGGAAATGATGAAGAAATAAACAGAACGCCCTGCAAGGGTCCAGAAGCCAAACCACTTCTGTCCCTTTGCAGGGCGAATTGTTTTTGTATCTGACAACATTATTTATTAAACCTTATTAACCCACATTATCAGTAAAAAACCTTCTGTCATGACATAAAACCCTCTAAATCTTTACTTTTTTTCTTGAAAAGGGCGAAAAAGCAAGTGAAAAAGCCATAAAATAAAAAA
>NZ_QYYA01000200.1 GCF_003597125.1 Alcanivorax profundi
GTTCATGAAGATAAAGTATTCTCCGGTTTTGGTGCGGAGCTTGCTGCTATGATTAGTGGAGAGATGTTCCGCTATCTCGATGGACCGGTGCAGCGTGTCGGTTCTACTTTTACTCCTGTCGGTTTTAATCCGATTTTGGAAAAGGAAATTTTGCCGGATGAGGCCAAGAGATACGAGGCTGCCCGGAGATTATTGGAATATTAAATAGTGTGGATTATGAAAAAGATAGGTTTATTTTATGCTACCAAAGCCGAAAGAACGAGTTGCGTGGCAGAGAAAATACAGAAAGAATTCGGTAAGGAAAAGATAGAGACAGTGCCTATTGAACAGGCTTGGCAAAATGACTTTGCTGCTTATGACTGCTTCA
>NZ_QYYA01000201.1 GCF_003597125.1 Alcanivorax profundi
CCTGTATATTCCCCTTTTTCAGCATTCTCAGTCAACTCGCAGTCAGGGAAACGCATACCCTGTCGGGCATAATAAGCACCCAGCGTAACACCCAGGCTCTTATTTATGCGATATTCCACATCTGCGCCGCCCATGAATCCAGCCTGATACTTAGGCTTTAGCGAGATTCCCTTCTCAGGTTCGAGAACCAATCCGCTCCAGTTAGCCAGAGATACACCAATACGGGGAATTACCGAGAATCTGCCTACCGGATTCTCCACTTCTTGTGCCTTTGCTCCCACAACAGCAAGCAGCAGCACCATCATTATAACTATTTTCTTTTTCATTTCCACAACAGTTTGTATATCATAATAACAAGAAACAAGG
>NZ_QYYA01000202.1 GCF_003597125.1 Alcanivorax profundi
TTTCTCTATATACGAAAGTCCGGTCTCGAGATAGAGTGGGGCGCTGTCGGTCAATGGAATGCCGGCTACTACGCCCACATTCAGGCCGGTCTGCCAGTCGCCACCATCCAGACGGGAATCGTCGGAATTGACAAAGGTGAAGGCAGGACCGATGCGGAATCCGTAATACGGGCTGCCGTAGTTGTAACGGTAGTCGAGACGGTCTGTCCTGCTGTTGTAATATCTGCTGTCACGATAATTCTGTGCTGTTGCCGGCATCAGAGCCAGGAGCAATGCCATCATGATGAATGCTAATCTTTTCATAATTCTTATTCTTTTATACATTAATCTATGCTGTTTGAAGAAACTTGTTTTCGGTGCAAAGGT
>NZ_QYYA01000203.1 GCF_003597125.1 Alcanivorax profundi
GTCATATCAACCGTTTCCTTATCAAGGTCATCCATGATATGCTCACCCATCTTGGAGAGGCGGCACTCTGTATAACGCATGGCAGCAGGAGAGTCACCGTCAACAGAACCGAAGTTACCCTGTCCGTCAATCAAGGTATAACGCATGTTCCACTCCTGTCCCATACGCACCAGAGCGCCGTAAACAGAAAAGTCGCCGTGAGGGTGATACTTACCGAGCACCTCACCAACAACACGCGCACATTTCTTATAAGGTTTGTCACTGGTGTTTCCAATGCCGAGCATACCGTAAAGAATACGGCGGTGCACAGGCTTGAAACCATCGCGTACATCAGGGAGGGCACGAGCCACGATAACTGACATCGA
>NZ_QYYA01000204.1 GCF_003597125.1 Alcanivorax profundi
CACATTGGGACGTCCCACAATCGCAACTAAATTTCCCATAATTATCTTCATTTACGGCTTCGCAGCCGATATTAATCCAATTGATAACCAAAATTTTTCAATTCCTTGTCAGAGCTTCTCCAGTCCTTATCCACCTTAACAAATGTCTCCAGGTAAATGGATTTACGGAAAAAGTGTTCCAACGTCTTACGTGCTTCAGTAGCCACTTCCTTCAAGGCTTTTCCCTGACGCCCGATAATAATACCTTTCTGAGAATCACGCTCCACATAAATCACCGCATTGATATGGATGCTTTTCTCGTCTTCCTTGAACTGTTCTACTACGACCTCTACTGAATAAGGAATCTCCTTGTCATAATACAACAA
>NZ_QYYA01000205.1 GCF_003597125.1 Alcanivorax profundi
CCAATATTCCTTGGCTATTCTCTTCAGGTTCATCAGTTGTCCGAACTTAAAGAAAGGGCTGTTCGTCTTGTTGAAAATATCTTTCATCATGTGCATCTTGCTGCCGTAGAGACAATAGGTGGTATGGTGCTGCAACTGCCATTCAGCCCTCAGCATAGCTTCAAGGTTCTTCCATTTTGGCAGGTTGGCGAGTTGCTGAAACTCATCGATGCAGACGATAATCTTGATGCCTTTAGCTTCGGCTATCCTTTCGGGGAGTTGCAGAATGTTTTCAGGACTTTCCTTTACAGGATTCACCTTTAGGTTGACCTCTACACTATTCATTGGGTCGGAAGCTATCGTGATGCTTGGGGTAAAACGATTG
>NZ_QYYA01000206.1 GCF_003597125.1 Alcanivorax profundi
CACGAGCAGGCGTCGTCCCGAACACATGTCCTCAATAAACAGCAGCTTATCCATGTCACCAGCACCCACAGCCGCTACTGAGTGCCGGCCTTCCCGTTTCCCCGGTGCTGAAATGAACACGGCGGAATGCAGCGCTTTGCCTTGGTCCCGAAACGGCGGTGGTAGAAACAGAGACCGCTCTCCTCTCTCCTGCTAGCCGTCACCGCAGCTAGAGTTCCTGTCACGACGTCCTCCAGCAGCCCACGAGGCTCACCCGGCACCAGAGCCTGAACCCTGTATTGCCGGGAGGCAAGTAAAATCCTGTCCGCTTCCTCAGCTATTCCACGGTAGTCCTTAGTACGTACTAGCGGAGAGCTGGCCAGG
>NZ_QYYA01000207.1 GCF_003597125.1 Alcanivorax profundi
CCAGTTCTTGTAAGCTACACGGGTATTGAAACCACCTTCCCAGTCTGGGTCTACCTTCATGATCTGACGGTCAGCCTCACCGTATGGACGGGTAGGAGTGCCATCTGCATTATAGTCACCATTGTACTTAATCTTGATCATACCTGCGTTACCACCTGGTTCAGCAACCTTGCGGATGTCTTCTTCGTCTGTCTGCCAGATACCAATCTTCTCATAATCATAGATGACGTTGATTGGTTTGCCAACGAACCACCAGTTGCTTTCGTCACGTGTTGCTCCTGATGCCAATTCTACCAATTCATTCTTATTGGTATAGAAGTTTACACCTGCATCCCATGTCCAACCATTCTTATTGTCGATGAT
>NZ_QYYA01000022.1 GCF_003597125.1 Alcanivorax profundi
GACAGGGCGGGCCGGACATTCGAGGCCGGAGGGCGCCAGATCACCCGGAACGAGCGCGATTTGGCCCGTGCCGCCTATGATATTTTCACCACAGATCCCCCTGGGAGCCAGTCGAAAACACGGAAAATTCCAGAGACCGTCCATTTGGAACGAGACAAGACCCCATGAGATACACTCTCGGACAGGCGGCAAAAGCCACCGGAAAGAGCAAGACGACAATCCAGAGGGCCGTCTCGACCGCGCCGCTGGTGGCAGTGGTGATGCGTGATAACCACGGGAACCGCGTACGCACCTGTTGCGGTGGCCGAACCGGCGTGTCGCAGGCGAACAATCGCACCACCCATAAAATCTTCACCATAACCCTGTGCCGGCTTCATTTCGTGAATTCGGCACAGGGTTGCGAAGCATAATGAAGTCAATAACGCTCCAGAGCGTCCCTCAGATTCTGCGCGCCAAACCTATCGACCAATCTGTCCAGCTCTATAAATATATCACCGCTGTATTCGGACGACAGCTGCTGATCATTTTCGCCCGCAATAGTGTAGTCACAAAATCTTGGCTTAGAATAAGGATTTCCAGATATCACGCCCCTATCAGGTATCACTTCATTATTCGGCCGCAAAATATTTATGGGATTTCCCTCCCATATTTCACCATCACTTGTTATAATGGACGTTACTGTAATATATACTCCACCCCTAACTCTGAACCCCCTTGGCACACCTATTCCCCAAGAAAAAGTACCGAGCAGTGGCGCTCCGAGTTGCCCCTCAACAACAAGTCTTTGAAAACTTCCAAAGCCTCCAAAAGAGTCAATGGTTGCGACCACCACTTCAGCGGATAAAATACTTTCAGAATCAAAATCAAACTCGATAATAGCACTTGGTGTGCTTGGATGGTAAACACAGTCTGTCAACTCTCTATCGCCTGCAACTTGAACCTCTCCATACACACGATTCATCCCCGCCTCATCGAGCATAAATACCCTCGCGCTATGAATTTGTGCTGGCGCGCCAATCGCTTCAACCGCGCGAACCTCATGCAAAGTTGCCGAAAGATTGTATTCATTATTTAAAAGCAAATTAACCGGCACTGAGTTATTAAAATCTTCCCCCAATACTGGCCCAGAGGTGATTAATGTTGCCACTGAAATGGGCAGTATGTATTTCATCAAACCACCAACTTTTAATCCGTTTTTCATTTTTTCACCACCACAGCACTGTATCATGAACCGAATTGTGAAGCGGGACCAACCCATGCGACAAAACCCTCAGGTATTTTATCTGGCCCGGTAACCTCTGTACAAAAATCAATTCTCCATGCATCACCCATAGATGACTTTGCCATGGAAGAAGCGTCTTTCTCTGATTCAGCGTAGAAAAATCCAATTTTTATTGGCTCTACATCTTCAGTATTTTCGAACACTTCAATTTTCCACAATTTCATCTTCTTCTCCACAGGTGATCATCTGTCCTTCACACTATCAAAAAAATTATCTCATCATAGATCAAAAGGCCAAAGC
>NZ_QYYA01000208.1 GCF_003597125.1 Alcanivorax profundi
TTATCGGATAATGCCTCGCTGAGAACTCTCTACGAAGTCGATAATATACTGAATCTCCTTGGTAACCTCAAGATTCTTCTTGATTTCCTCGATACCTTCCTTCAATATACCCTTGCTGTAGAGCAGGCGGTAAGCCTCGTGGATGTTCTGGATGGTTTCATTGCTGAAACCGCGACGGCGCAGACCGATGAGGTTGATGCTGCAGTAGCGGGTTGGCTCCTTGCCGGCAATGATGTATGGAGGAATATCCTGAGAGAAACGGCAACCGCCCTGGATCATCACGTAACCTGCGATATGGCAGAACTGGTGAACGAGAACGTTGGCGCTGACGATGGCGTTGTCATCTACTACCACCTCACCGG
>NZ_QYYA01000209.1 GCF_003597125.1 Alcanivorax profundi
GCCTCGTAGTTTTTATCCTGTTTCAACTCTGAAAAATCTGCATTCTTAGATTCTTCCAAATAAAAGTTTGCCTTACGAATTCCTTCGAAGCTCCATCTGCTATAAGCGTTCGTCGGACTCCAACGACCATCTGTATAGCCAAGTACAGAAGACCAGCTCCACGCATATTCAGCTTCATCACAAGCAGAACAAAGTGATCCGTCTGCCGGAAGGTCTGAATCCAGATAGCTATAAATATTTGTTACCACAGCCCCCGTACGACCAAAATCCGTAAAGACATAACTTTTATCATAAGTTGTATATTCATGATAATCCAAGTCTGCACAGGAAGCCATCAAAGACATACAAGCCAATCCCAATA
>NZ_QYYA01000210.1 GCF_003597125.1 Alcanivorax profundi
AAGAAAGAAATCGACATGGGTCATTGCCGTGCCCTACTGGCCCTCGACTCACCTTCGCTGCAAATCAAGTTGTTCAAGGAGATACAGAAGAACGGCTACTCAGTAAGAAAGGTTGAAGAGATGGTACAGCGACTCAAGAGCGGAGAAGACATCGAGAGCGGTAAGAAAACCATCACGGCTAAGGCTCAGATGCCTGAGGAATTTACACAACTCAAAAACCGCCTGTCACAGTTTCTCAATACCAAAGTGCAGTTCACCTGCTCTGCTAAGGGCAAGGGAAAAATCAGCATTCCATTCGCCAACGAAGAGGAGCTGGAGCACATCATGAATGTTTTCGATCAGTTAAAGCAAGAATAAAAGT
>NZ_QYYA01000211.1 GCF_003597125.1 Alcanivorax profundi
ATGACAGCACAGAGGCACAGTTTAAAGAGATGATAACATTTGAGAATGCCTCATGTTCTACTGTTGATGATCTGTTAAATTCATACACTTCTAGTGTTCTAAATGTTCTGGATGCCATTGCTCCTGTTACGGTTAAAATTGTCCAAAATAGACAGAAGGCGCCATGGAGAAATGAAGACTCAGTCAAGGCACAGAAAAGGAAGTGCCGGAGGGCTGAACGAGAATGGCGCAAAACAAAGCTCCAGGTTCATTATGAGATTTACAAAGAAATGTTGAGTGTGTTTAACCAGACTTTGCGTAGAACAAGGGAGAGATATTTTTCCAAAATAATCACAAACTGCAGTAACAACGCTCGTGTCCT
>NZ_QYYA01000212.1 GCF_003597125.1 Alcanivorax profundi
CTTTAACATTAACCCTGACGTAATTTCATCTTAGGGTTCTTCTTGTTGATAACGAACAGACGACCTTTACGACGAACGATCTTACAGTCAGCTGAACGTTTCTTTAATGATGCTCTTGTCTTCATAACCTTATATATGATTATTATTTGTATCTAAAAACAATTCTACCTTTGGTAAGGTCATATGGACTCATCTCCACCTTTACCTTATCACCAGGTAAAATCTTGATGTAATGCATTCTCATCTTACCAGAGATATGAGCTGTGATGTCAACTCCATTCTCTAATTCTACTCGGAACATCGCATTTGACAATGCTTCTACAATTGTTCCATCTTGCTCAATAGCGGCTTGTTTTGCCA
>NZ_QYYA01000213.1 GCF_003597125.1 Alcanivorax profundi
AAGCCTCTTTGGTGCTGACGGCAATGTCATTGCGCTTTACTACAACCAGATGATAGCCCCTCAGATTATCGCCAGGACCACTTACCGGCATCAGTTCTTCTCCGATACCTTCTGCATAGCAAGCAGTATCGCCATCCTCAGGATCGGCAGAAATGAAGTAGGCACAGTCTGCGCCCAGCTTGGCAGCATATCTTTCCATCTCCGGATTACCGATGTTGAGACGGAAACGCTCGTCCAACAAACGAATCATGAAGGCTGCATCGGCAGAACCGCCACCCAAACCTGCCTGCGAAGGAATACGCTTCACCAGGTGAGCATGGATGCGTGGAATCCTGAAGTCGGCAGCCAGGAGATTATAA
>NZ_QYYA01000214.1 GCF_003597125.1 Alcanivorax profundi
CGCCTATCAGGGAACCCATAACAGACCGCCCGAAGGCATATGCTACCATCGGTCACTCCTCATATCAGGCATACATATGATGCTATGATCATGAATCTATACTAAACATGTATGTGGAGATAGACTCTGAATGTGACGGAGGTGGGCCTAGACACCCTACTTGCTACAAGTATGGGCCTATCAGTGGCTTTAGGGAGAATGATAATGCGGACATCTAACCATCATCATCTACAATGTGGACGTCAAACCAACATTGCTCCCAAGGCTCGGCCCGCCCTAAGTATCATTATATAAGCCATGGATGACACATTGCAATGGACCTTAGGTACACCCCATTGGGCCTTAAATATATTAA
>NZ_QYYA01000215.1 GCF_003597125.1 Alcanivorax profundi
GAGGAGCAGAGACACGTTGTTATAAGGCTAAGCTAAGTTTATTTTATATTATATATCTACATAACTGCCAAATTTAACTGTGCACCACACTACTGTCTGACTGGTAGGACTGACATTTGGCTGGTTGTATCTGAGTAGAGACACTTTGGTTGTGGTAGCTAAAACGCGTTCATTAAAGCTAACCCGTTAGCCTAGCATGATAGCAGAGCAGAGCGGTGCTTATAGTGCTCACAGTAGTGAACAAAGCTGGGCATACCCATATATTAACTCAAATTATTACGATAGATAATTTCGGTGGTGCGGCTAGTTTTGTATTTAATTGTGGGTTGGGTTATAGTGTGTTTGTAAGAGGTCT
>NZ_QYYA01000216.1 GCF_003597125.1 Alcanivorax profundi
CATGTTTGGCCATTTTACACCGTTTTAGGGAGTATCTAGGCTCCAGCAGCAGCAGCAAAAGTACCAAGCAGCACCTTTGTAAAAAGCAGCGATGAGAGTTCATTGTTTTGACATTTCGAGATAACCAAGTTGTTCCTCTCATCAAATAAAGCTTATACACTTTTTATTTTGTTCAATTTGGACCATTTTTGACCATTTTACACCGTTTTTTGTGATTTCTCTGCAATGATTGTGTGTCTGTATTTAGCATGTCGGCAACCTCGTCGTGCCAATGCGGGAAATGCGTGAATAGGTCGTGAACAGGTTGTGAACAGGTCGTGAACAGGTCATGAACTCTGCGTGCACTAGTCGTCA
>NZ_QYYA01000217.1 GCF_003597125.1 Alcanivorax profundi
CAGGGCGCCCACCTTGCCCAGATGCTGGGTGCATGCCTTTTCCATCTCAATCTGCACCTCGCGGTTGCGCGGGTTTACATAGTCAAACTGCTTCTCGCCGCTCTTACGGGTGTCGAGTTCGGCTTCTGAATAGAGGAATTCGTTGAGATGGAAAATTTCGCCCACACGGCTCAGATAGAGACGGAGGTCGTAGAGGGCGGCAAACTGATACTCTTCGCGGTCGGGTTGGGCGATGTAGTCGGCCAGCGCCTGTGCCTTGATGCACCAGAGGCTTCCAAAGTCGAAGTCATCTCGCAAAGAACCTGACTGGTAGTCAATTACCGGATGTTTCTCCATTTTGCCTTCCACCATCTT
>NZ_QYYA01000023.1 GCF_003597125.1 Alcanivorax profundi
AACATTTCAGCTTTTATTTCCAGGTATTTACATCTGGATCTGATACACAACTTAGAAGATATAACCTTTTGTTTGAACCCACCCATTTCTCATGTGACCAAAAGTATTGGAACAGATTAACTTAAAATAGATTAAAGTGAATAAGACTTAATATTTAGTTGAAAATCCTTTGCTTGCAATAACTGCATCAAGCCTATGACCCATTGACTTCACCAAACTTTTGCATTCTTCTTTTGTAATGCTTTTCCAGGCTTCCACTGCAGCCTCTTTCAGTTGTTGTTTGTTTTGGGGGGTTACTCCCTTCAGTCTCTTTTTTAGCAGGTAAAATGCATGCTCTATAGGGTTTAAGTCTGGAGATTGACTTGGCCAGTCTAAAACCTTCCACTTTTTGCCCCTGATGAACTCCTTTGTTGCTTTGGCACTGTGTTTTGGGTCATTATCTTGCTGCATGATGAAGGATCTCCCAATCAGTTTGGTTGCATTTTTCTGTAAATTGGCAGACAAAATTTTTCTGTACACTTCAGAGTTCATTTTGCTGCTGCCATCATGTGTTACATCATCAATGAAGATCAATGAGCCCGTCCCAGAAGAAGCCATGCAAGCCCAAGCCATGACATTACCTCCACCGTGTTTCACAGATGAGCTTGTATGTTTGGGGTCATGAGCAGATCCTTTTTTTCTCCAAACTTTAGCCTTTCCATCACTTTGGTAGAGGTTAATCTTTGTCTCATCAGTCCATAAAACTTTGCCCCAGAATGTTTGAGGCTTGTCTCTGTAGTTTTTGGCAAATTCCAGCCTGGCCTTCTTATTCTTCTTGCTAATGAGAGGTTTGCATCTTCTGGTGTAGCCTCTGTACTTTTGTTCATGAAGTCTTCTGCGGACAGTAGACTGTGATACCTTCACTCCTGCCCTCTTGAGGTTGTTGCTGATGTCACTAACAGTTGTTTTAGGGTCTTTCTTTACAGCTCTCACAATGTTTCTGTCGTCAACAGCTGATGTTTTTCTTGGTCTACCCATTCGAGGTCTGTTACTTAGTACACCAGTGGTTTCTTTCTTCTTCAGGACATTCCAAATGGTTGTACTTGCTATGGTCAATGTTTGTGCAATGGCTCTGATTGATTTTCCATCTTCTCTCAGCTTCACAATTGCTTGTTTTTCACCCATAGACAGCTCTCTGGTTTTCATGTTGGTTACACGTCTAACTATAAATGCAGTCTGCACAGGCAAAACCCAAATCTGAAACTGAGTGCAGACATTTAGTGCTATTTATTGTTTGAATAATCAATGTAATAGGACACACCAGGGCAACAAAACACACCTGTCAGTCACATGTTCCAATACTTTTGGTCACATGAGAAATGGGTGGGTTCAAACAAAAGGTTATATCTTCTAAGTTGTGTATCAGATCCAGATGTAAATACCTGGAAATAAAAGCTGAAATGTTGATCTTTTGTC
>NZ_QYYA01000218.1 GCF_003597125.1 Alcanivorax profundi
TCACATAACAGGACCCCACCCGCTCGACACCGGGCGTCGTCAAGAGCTTACGTCTTCTTGCGGCGTTCTATCAGGTGCCGGTGTCGCCTTGTTGAAACGCATTACGGAGTATGTCTAGACCCGAACGGAGAACACCTCGCTAAGCTGCGGGTCCGCCGAAGCGGCCGTCCAGTCGCTCGGCAGCATTCGTCAAAAAGGGCTCAAAGCTGTCATCCGGCCATGGGGTGGGCGAACCGCAAGCACCCACCGCCAAAGTCGATGAGCCTACTGGAGCCGTTCGGCGATCCATAGCTTGATCAGCGATTGCCGCGTCACGCCCAGGTGTCGAGCCTGCTTGTCCAGGCCCTCTACGAC
>NZ_QYYA01000219.1 GCF_003597125.1 Alcanivorax profundi
CTCAAAGCACTTGCTGAGAGCTTAGCCTCAGCCATTAAAACCAGCAAAAACCATCATGCTTCAAAGAAGGCAGTCCCCTTCATCAAAGCTGGAGAGAAACCCCAGGCACGGCCACAATTAACAATAGGCCTCCTCCACAAAGCCTCGGACTGGCAGATGCAGGTCGACCTAGGAAAACAGCTAAGGTTCCCCCAGCACATTGTAAAAACAAACCTCCGCCCAGACATGATAGTTATCTCTGAGGTTTCAAAACAATTGATCATGCTGGAACTTACGGTTCCCTGGGAAGAGCGTATTGAGGAAGCAAATGAAAGGAAGCGCGCTAAGTACCAGGAACTGGTGGAGGGGTGCAG
>NZ_QYYA01000220.1 GCF_003597125.1 Alcanivorax profundi
ATGTCCACCTCCCTGTCTTCAGGGTTGTCGCCATCGGTCTGCGCCATGGTTTGCAGGGTGATACAGAAGAGCATCGCCAGTAACAAGTATATTTTCTGTTTCATGTAAATCTCCTCAAAGTTCTTTGTCCAGCTCCTTTTCTTCGTGGAGCTTCTTCTATATATAAAGAGGTGTAAGCCCCTTTGTGTTACTAATTACGCCGCAAAATTACAGATTATTTCTCAAATTGAGAAAGATTCTTGGCTTTTTCTTTCTCTTTTTCATATTTTAGCAGTAACTTTGTCTTAATTTAATAAATGAAGTGCCTACTGCAGATGAAGCATGCTCATTCCATAACATCCCTCTTGTTGAA
>NZ_QYYA01000221.1 GCF_003597125.1 Alcanivorax profundi
GGAATTTTTGTTCTCTTTCTATAGGGGCTTGAAACAATCCATTTATTGGAAACAATTAAAGACGGAGCTGGTTTGCCCCAGTGCTTTTTAAGAAACAGGGCAATTATTTTATCTCCACAAAGGCTCTTGTTCCCAATTATGAGGAAAGCCTAATAAACGAGTTCTTACTGATGGGTATTTCGATAAAAGCTGCTTGAAATCTGCAACAAAAGTGTTGCCCATAGAAATGGAGTTAAGCCAATACACCACATAGCAGAGTTGCGGATAAAGTGTTTGTTCACGGAACGAGAAATCCGTAATCCATGTGTTTGGCATACGCATAGGCATCATTGGCTTGACAGGAAAGACCCG
>NZ_QYYA01000222.1 GCF_003597125.1 Alcanivorax profundi
ATGAAGGAAGACCCTATGGGAAACGGGCAATTAAAACCGGGATATAATCTGCAAATCGGAACCGAAAATCAGTTTATGCTCGATTTTGGTCTCTACCCTAATCCTACAGACACCCTTACATTGATTCCTTTTGAAAATTCGTTTCATGAACGTTATAACCGTTTCCCATTGGAAGAAGTTGCCGATTCCGGTTATGGTTCGGAAGAGAACTATCGCTTTATGGAAGAAAACGGAATAGAGGCATATGTCAAGTACAATTTCTTTCATAAGGAGCAAAGAGCAGACAAATATGTGACAAATCCTTTCAAACAGGAAAACCTGTATTATAACAAGGAGAAAGATTATTATGTC
>NZ_QYYA01000223.1 GCF_003597125.1 Alcanivorax profundi
GCTTTTCTGCACCTTCCGGCACCCAAAGCGCTTTACATCATGTTCCCATTCACCCATTCACACCTGGGGCAGACAGAGAGGGGAGCTGCCATACACAAGGCGCTCACAGCCTACTCCAACCACCACATTCATACACCAGTGCCACGGACACTGGAGGCAAGGTGGGTTAAGTGTCTTGCCCAAGGACACAACGACAGTATGAACTGTAGAGAGTTGGGCTCGATCCGCCAACCTTCCGGTTATAAGACGGCCGCTCTACCACTGAGCTACTGCCGCCCGGTCTTACTCAGCATGTGAGTGAGCCCACCCACAGCAGAGGGCACACTCTGGACCTACTCATTACTAAGGGG
>NZ_QYYA01000224.1 GCF_003597125.1 Alcanivorax profundi
TAGCGTTTCGGATGTGCCTTCAAGTCGATAACCAAGGAGTCGGCCGGACTCATGGTTGACGTCAGATTGTCGTACAGTTTGGTATCGTTCATCAGCAATCCGAGGCTGCCCTGGTTGCTGTTCAGCTTCTCAGTAAACTGATGAGCACTCTCCAAAGTCTGGTTCACCTTGTTCAAAGTGCCCTGCACATCAAGACTGGCCAGATTAGCTGTGAGGCGGTTGGTATTATCCAGCACGCCATTTGCCTTTCCAATCATACCCGGAACCTGTTTGTTGAGTCCTGCCATCAGGGTATTCAGTTCACGTGTAGAAACGGTGAGGTTGCTTGTGATGGTTTCCACATTATGCA
>NZ_QYYA01000225.1 GCF_003597125.1 Alcanivorax profundi
CGTAGCAGGCCTGACGGCGGAAAGGCGTATTTCGCGTCCGTCATGGCTCTGTGTTCGAGCGTCATGCAAGGCATCGTCACCTGCCCCAAGCCCGTGATTGCCGAAGTCACAGGCATCGCGACGGCGGCAGGCTGCCAATTGGTGGCAAGCTGCGATCTGGCCATCGCGGCCGAGAGCTCACAGTTCAGCACGCCGGGGGTTCATATCGGTCTTTTCTGCTCGACCCCGATGGTGGCCCTGTCGCGCAACGTATCGAACAAACATGCCATGGAAATGCTGCTGACTGGCGACATGACTCCTGCCGCGCGTGCCGCCGAGATCGGGTTGGTCAACCGCGTGGAGGCCGAGT
>NZ_QYYA01000226.1 GCF_003597125.1 Alcanivorax profundi
AATCTGATTACCTGGATAGAGCGCATAGAGATGACTCACATGGCGATGATTATCCTGAGGATCATCCCAGTCCTTAATCCATTCCTGCAACTGTCCCCACTTGCCAATCTGCATCGGTGCCATCTTTCCCAATACTTCCTTTAGGTGAGCAGCATATCCGGCATCTTCGCCCAGAATCTCGCTCGATCTGATAACGGTAGAGAAGAGTTCGTAGAGCAGTTCATTATCCATCGTAGTGCCATAGCTCATGGCTATCTTTCCATTCTTGGAAGGATGTACATTCTCCGGACTCACAGCTGGCGAAATCACGAGCCATCCATGCTCAGGTTCCGGTATCAGCATCTCGTC
>NZ_QYYA01000227.1 GCF_003597125.1 Alcanivorax profundi
TTTCTTTCTCATGTAGTTATTTCTATCATCTTTTCATAAGAGATTTTTCCTGCTTGTCCTTCCAAGCCAGAATCAGACCGATGACACCGGCATAGCTCTTTCTGCCGCCTTCTACATGGTTGCCTCTCAGATAGAGTTCGAAGAAGAAATCCTGGGCAGCATCCAGTGCCTTGCATCTTTTGCCTTGCCAGTATTGGCGGTCGCTTTTCAGCAGCCTGATTATCTCAGGACGGATATATTTCAGATATTTCTCACCTTCCTTTTCGCCGAAGATGTCGAATACATTATATAATACATGGGGCAGAATGTGGTAATATCCGCTGAATTTCACCAGCTTATCTGCCGATG
>NZ_QYYA01000024.1 GCF_003597125.1 Alcanivorax profundi
ACGTCCCCTGTACCTCGCCTTCATCGACCTGACCAAGGCGTTTGACTTGGTCAGTCGGTCTGGCCTCTTCGCCCTCCTCCACAAGATTGGATGCCCCCCCAAGCTTCGGAAGATGGTCGAGTCATTCCACGACAACATGTCTGGCACTGTTCAGTATGACGGAGAGTCATCGGACCCCTTCCCAATCAAGAGCGGTGTGAAACAGGGGTGTGTCCTGGCCCCGACACTTTTCGGCATATTCTTCTCCCTGCTCCTGCGCTACGCATTCAGCGAGTCCGAAGATGGCATCTTCCTCCACACACGTAGTGATGGGAACCTGTTCAACCTTGCCCGCCTCAGAGCGAGGACCAAGGTGCGCAAGGTCCTCATCCGGGAGATGCTCTTTGCCGATGACGCCGCCCTCACTGCTCACACAGAAGCTGCCCTTCAGCGACTCATAACTCTCTTCGCGGAGGCATGCACAGAGTTTGGCCTCACCATCAGCCTCAAGAAGACCAACATCATGGGTCAGGATGTGAGCACCCCTCCCACAATTATCATCGGCGATCACACCCTGGAGGTGGTGGACAAGTTCAGCTACCTAGGCTCCACAATCTCCAGCAACCTATCGCTGGATGCCGAGCTTAACGTGAGAATAGGCAAAGCAGCGTCTGCCATGGCCCGCCTAGCGAAGCGTGTGTGGGACAACCCCATGCTGACCCTCAACACAAAGATGAAGGTGTATCAAGCGTGCGTGCTGAGCACCCTTCTGTACGGCAGTGAGGCTTGGACCCTGTACACGCACCAAGAGCGAAGACTGAATGCCTTCCACATGCGCAACCTCAGACGACTCCTCGGCATCACCTGGCAGGATCGCGTTTCCAACGCAGATGTTTTGGCCCAGGCAGGCCTGTCAAGCATGTTTGCCACCCTCTCCCAGAGGCGCCTGCGCTGGCTCGGACATGTATGCAGGATGGACGATGGCCGCATCCCAAAGGACATCCTCTATGGCGAGCTCGCCACCGGAACTCGGCCAACCGGTCGACCCGCCTTGCGCTACAAGGATGTCTGCAAGAGGGATCTGAAGTCATGCAACATCAACCCAGCAGATCTCGAAACAGCAACTTCCGACCGCTCTAGCTGGCGTGCAAATGTCAAAACCGGCGTCAAGCAGGCTGAGGAGAAGAGAGACATCCAGCGCAAGGAAAGGAAGAGCCGCAAACAGCAGAGACCCCGGCCTACCACTGCTCCCACCATCGTACCCACTACCGACCTCACTTGCAGCAAGTGCGGTAGGAGCTGCAGCTCCCGCATTGGTTTATTCAGCCACAGCCGGCGCTGCTGCCCCACAACTAAATAAATACTCAGGTGCAGACTCCATTGTCTCTAGAGACAGAAGGATGCCAACAACAACAATA
>NZ_QYYA01000025.1 GCF_003597125.1 Alcanivorax profundi
AAAGACGAGTATTTGTACATAATAAAAGTTAAAATATAGCTATACTATAACTCATTGGCGGAATTAAAATTCGCCTAAAAATTAGTATCTTTTATGGAGAAAAAGTTGTGCATCTCGCTGATTTTTAGTAACTTTGTGGTGTCAAAACATAAAGTTATAATCTTTCACGCTATGCACAACTTGTATGCAAATTTCGTAAAAATTCTTGAGATATGCAAGAATTTCTCCATAAATTTAGTTAATGAGCTAGGAAATATTCCTCGCCCAGGAGTCGTCCCACGTTTTTCAGACCTCGAAGTTGTTGCTTTGAGCTTAACTGCTGAGCATCTAAGTATCGACAGTGAAAACAACTTGTTCGACAGACTGAAGGAGTATAAGACTGAAATGCCAAACCTGATTTCTCGACGTCAATTTAATGACCGCCGAAAATTCACAGCGGAATTATGCGAGACGATTCGTAAGCGCATTGCATCAAAGATGGATGGCGCAGAAGAATATTTCTGCATTGATTCCAAACCGATAGAGGTATGCCGTTTGTCCAGAGGATTGCGTTGCAAGATGAAAGGAACAGACGTGACAAACTCTCCAGCATTTGGCTATTGTGCCACTCAGAAGATATACTATTATGGATTTAAACTCCACGCAGTCTGTGGGTTAAGTGGAGTTATCCACTCGTATGATTTGAGTCCAGCTAATGTTCATGACATTCATTTTCTTAAAGATGTTAAGTTTCAATTTCATGACTGTTGCATCCTAGGTGATCGTGCTTACCTCAGTGCAGAACTACAGCAAGACCTGTTTTCTTCTGTAGGCATTAAGTTGGAAGTTCCATATCGTCTGAATATGAAGAATTGGAGACCAACATTCAAGCCTTATGCAAAGGCGAGAAAGAGAATCGAGACCAATTTCTCTCAACTTTGTGATCACTTCATGCTCTTCAGAAATTACGCAAAGCAAACACCAGGACTGTTTACCCGAATCATCGGGAAAATTAGCGCATTCACTGTCTTGCAATATATAAATTATGTAAACAATAGACCGATTGGCAGGGTTAAATATGCGCTAAACTAATTCCGCCAACAGGTTTCAAGTATAATTATTATGGCAAAGAATGAAAATAAAATCTTAGAGGAGTTAAGACGAAGAGGCAAGATTTATGAAGATCCTGCTCCTGAAGTCGGAGGCTTTACTGGCTGGTTAATAAGCTTGTTTACCAAGAAAAAGTAAGCCGCATATACTTTTTTCTTGATGTTCTGTCACCATTTGACACACCTGTATAGTTACTTCGCAGCCGAAATCAAATGTATAACTATATAAGGTAATGTA
>NZ_QYYA01000026.1 GCF_003597125.1 Alcanivorax profundi
TGAATCGCCACCAGTTTGCTAGACACCTTTCAGCCATCCAAAATGGCAATCAGAGAGGTATCCATGAGCAGCAAGCGCTATCCCGAAGAATTCAAGATTGAGGCGGTTCGTCAGGTGACGGATCGTGGTCACAGTGTGGCCCAAGTGGCTGATCGACTCGGTGTCACCACCCATAGTCTATACGCCTGGATCAGGAAGTTTGGTCCGGATTCCGAGCAGCATCAGGCCAATGCAGAGGACCAAGCCGAGATCCGCCGACTCCAGAAAGAGCTCAAGCGCGTTACCGAAGAGCGAGACATCCTAAAAAAAGCCGCGGCGTACTTCGCCAGTCAGTCCGATTGAGGTACGCCTTTATTCAGGAGCACAGCGAGCGGTGGCCAATTCGCTCGCTGTGTTCTCTGTTGGACGTTCACCCCAGTGGCTTTTACGCCTGGCAGAAGCAGCCTCGTTCAGATCGTGCAATCGAGGACGAGCGCCTGTCCGGGCTGATCAAACAGTTCTGGCTGGAATCCGGAGCGGTGTATGGCTACCGGAAGATCCATACTGATCTACGCGAGTATGGCGAGCGATGCGGGCCCAATCGAGTCCACCGCCTGATGCGCCACGCAGGAATACGAGCGCAGGTGGGTTATCGTAAGCCACGCCATAGGGCTGGGGAGGTACACAAGGTGATACCGAATATCCTGCAGCGGCAGTTCAATCCGCAAGCACCAAACGAGAGTTGGGTAACGGACATTACCTATGTCCGCACACATGAAGGCTGGCTGTATCTGGCGGTTGTTCTGGATCTGTTCTCAAGACGGGTGATCGGTTGGTCAATGCAATCCAGGATAACCAAGGAGCTGGCGCTGGATGCGCTTTTGATGGCTGTCTGGCGTCGTAAGCCTGAGGGCAAAGTAGTTGTTCACTCGGACCAAGGCAGTCAATACACCAGCCACGACTGGGACTCGTTTCTGCAGGCGCATGATCTGGAAGGGAGTATGAGTCGGCGCGGTAACTGCCACGACAATGCTGTTGCTGAGAGCTTCTTCCAGCTGTTGAAGCGGGAGAGGATAAAGCGAAAGATTTACAGCAGTCGTGATGCCGCCCGGGCAGATATTTTTGATTATATCGAGATGTTCTATAACAACCGGCGACGCCATGGTTCTAATGAAAAGCTGTCACCGGTAGAGTATGAAAAGCGTCACCAAGAACGGCTGATAAGTGTCTAGAGAACTGGTGGCGATTCA
>NZ_QYYA01000028.1 GCF_003597125.1 Alcanivorax profundi
CACGTTGACCATGGTAAAACCACCCTGACCGCTGCGCTGACTCGCGTATGTGCGGAAGTGTGGGGCGGCTCTGCCGTTGCCTTCGACGGTATCGACAATGCTCCGGAAGAGCGTGAGCGTGGTATTACCATCGCCACCTCCCACGTAGAGTACGATTCCCCGACTCGTCACTACGCCCACGTAGACTGCCCCGGGCACGCTGATTATGTGAAAAACATGATCACCGGTGCGGCCCAGATGGACGGCGCGATCCTGGTATGTTCCGCTGCTGATGGCCCGATGCCTCAGACCCGTGAGCACATCCTGCTGTCCCGTCAGGTAGGCGTACCTTACATCGTTGTGTTCCTGAACAAAGCGGACATGGTTGACGATGAAGAGCTGCTCGAGCTGGTCGAGATGGAAATTCGTGAGCTGCTGAGCGACTACGATTTCCCGGGCGACGACACTCCGATCATCAAGGGTTCTGCCCTGAAGGCTCTGGAAGGCGACACCAGCGACATCGGCATGCCTGCCGTACAGAAGCTGGTAGAGACCCTGGACGAGTACATCCCGGAGCCGGAGCGTGCTGTAGATCAGCCGTTCCTGATGCCGATCGAAGACGTATTCTCCATCTCTGGTCGCGGTACTGTAGTAACCGGCCGTGTAGAGCGTGGCATCATCAAGGTGGGCGAGGAAATCGAGATCGTGGGTATCCACGACACCACCAAGACCACCTGTACCGGTGTTGAAATGTTCCGCAAGCTGCTGGACGAAGGCCGTGCTGGTGAGAACGTTGGTGTTCTGCTGCGTGGTACCAAGCGTGATGAAGTTGAGCGTGGTCAGGTCCTGGCCAAGCCGGGCTCCATCAAGCCGCACACCAAGTTCGTTGCTGAAGTCTACGTACTGAGCAAGGACGAAGGTGGTCGTCACACCCCGTTCTTCAACGGTTACCGTCCGCAGTTCTACTTCCGTACCACCGACGTAACCGGTGCTTGCACCCTGCCGGAAGGTACCGAGATGGTAATGCCGGGCGACAACGTTCAGATGGACGTTGAGCTGATCGCTCCGATCGCCATGGAAGACGGCCTGCGCTTCGCTATCCGCGAAGGTGGCCGTACCGTTGGCGCCGGTGTGGTAGCCAAGATCACCGAGTAATTCGTTACCCGGT
>NZ_QYYA01000029.1 GCF_003597125.1 Alcanivorax profundi
CAATCTTTACATGCTTCCTCTGGGACAGTTAATTCGCAGTAACAATGTGTCCTACCACAACTATGCAGATGACACTCAGATTTACATCTCACTGACAGCAGGTGACTCTGAGCCTGTGGACTCACTCTGTCACTGCCTTCAACAGATCACTGTGTGGATGCAAAATAACTTTCTACAACTTAACCCAGATAAGACAGAAGTCATTATCTTTGGTCCACACACACAAAGGGAAAGCGTCAGCAGTCACCTCGAGTCACTTTCCCTAAAGCCTAAAAATCAAGTTAGAAATCTAGGGGTAATAATGGACTCAGACTTGAACTTTAACAGCCACATTAAAGCAATAACATCAACAGCTTTTTACCATCTCAAAAACATTGCCAGAATCAAAGGTATTGTGTCTAAACCAGACTTAGAGAGACTCATCCATGCATTTATCTCTAGCAGACTAGATTACTGCAATGGTCTTCACACTGGACTTACTAAGCGAGCTGTAAAACAGCTGCAGTACATACAGAACGCTGCTGCTCGAGTCCTGACTAGGACCAGAAAGTACGACCATATTAGTCCTGTCCTCAGGTCTCTACACTGGCTTCCTGTCTCTCAGAGGATAGAGTTTAAAGCAGCTCTGCTGGTGTTTAAGGCGCTCCATGGCTCAGCACCAAAGTACATCTCTGACATGTTAGTCCCATATGAACCATCTCGGACTCTGAGGACCTCAGGGACAGGTCTCCTGTTGGTGCCCAGGGTCAGGACCAAACACGGCGAGGGAGCGTTTCAGTTTTATGCAGCTAAAATCTGGAACAGTCTTCCAGACGAGGTGAGACAGGCCTCTACTCTGACAATGTTCAAGTCCAGGCTCAAAACAGCTCTGTTCAACACTGCATATAACAACTAAAAGTATTTTATCTGCACTTTTCTCTTTTAGTATTATTTTAATTAATTGAATGATTAATTTTATGTTCATTTTATTTTTTGCTTGTAATTTGTTTTTGTTTTTTGTTGTTGTTTGTTTATGTAAAGCACTTTGAGTTGCCCAGCGTATGAATTGTGCTATATAAATAAACTTGCCTTGCCTTGCCTTGCCTTGCC
>NZ_QYYA01000030.1 GCF_003597125.1 Alcanivorax profundi
TAAGTAATCAGGATACGGTTTTAGATATTGGGGCAGGCAAGGGGTTTCTTACTGTTCATTTAGTAAAAATCGCCAACAATGTTGTTGCTATTGAAAACGACACAGCTTTGGTTGAACATTTACGAAAATTATTTTCTGATGCCCGAAATGTTCAAGTTGTCGGTTGTGATTTTAGGAATTTTGCAGTTCCGAAATTTCCTTTCAAAGTGGTGTCAAATATTCCTTATGGCATTACTTCCGATATTTTCAAAATCCTGATGTTTGAGAGTCTTGGAAATTTTCTGGGAGGTTCCATTGTCCTTCAGTTAGAACCTACACAAAAGTTATTTTCGAGGAAGCTTTACAATCCATATACCGTTTTCTATCATACTTTTTTTGATTTGAAACTTGTCTATGAGGTAGGTCCTGAAAGTTTCTTGCCACCGCCAACTGTCAAATCAGCCCTGTTAAACATTAAAAGAAAACACTTATTTTTTGATTTTAAGTTTAAAGCCAAATACTTAGCATTTATTTCCTGTCTGTTAGAGAAACCTGATTTATCTGTAAAAACAGCTTTAAAGTCGATTTTCAGGAAAAGTCAGGTCAGGTCAATTTCGGAAAAATTCGGTTTAAACCTTAATGCTCAAATTGTTTGTTTGTCTCCAAGTCAATGGGTAAACTGTTTTTTGGAAATGCTGGAAGTTGTCCCTGAAAAATTTCATCCTTCGTAGTTCAAAGTCGGGTGGTTGTCAAGATGATTTTTTTGGTTTGGTGTCGTCTTTTTTTCCGCTGCCGCATAACTTAATTATTGACGAATATAACCACTTTTTTTAAATCATCAAATCACTAGTGTCTCGTTTTAACGGGACACTAGTGATTGCAACACTAAGATAAGTGAAAAATCTGACACGGCAAAATCCTGGGCAACTTTTTGTTGCTCAGGAACTTATAAATTAATTTAAATCAAAGTGTTGCGGAATTAAGGCTAATCACTAGTCACTAATCATTTGTTAAGTGCAATATTGGCACTAGTCTTCACGAAT
>NZ_QYYA01000004.1 GCF_003597125.1 Alcanivorax profundi
CACTTGGGCCACACTGTGACCACGATCCGTCACCTGACGAACCGCCTCAATCTTGAATTCTTCGGGATAGCGCTTGCTGCTCATGGATACCTCTCTGATTGCCATTTTGGATGGCTGAAAGGTGTCTAGCAAACTGGTGGCGATTCACGCTTTCTTGTTCCCCCAGCCACACTCAAAGGAGATTCCAAGCTCTCCAGTCTGCTCATATCTATATTTGTCTCCATAGTCATACCGTCGTTCTGCAACCGGCACTTCTCTGCGAGTGACACGCTCTTTGATCTGAATACTGCCGTTGATACCCTGTTTCTCTAGGCAGATCTCAAAATCACGGCCATACCCTTTACGTCGTTCCGCAAGCACAAATCCCTGAAGAGCTGACATTTTTATGACCCAATCGGCTAGTAACAGGGCTCTCTGGAGCGTCGTCTTAGTTGCAACAACTGGGACAGGGAGTGGTTTTCCGCTTCTCAGAAATCCATAGCGATCCACAAACCCCGATTTCAGCAGTCTCTTTGTTTCTCCAGATTCAGCAGTAACCGATGCTCGAAGCCCTTTCGCTACATGCTTTAAAACCCCTTCGGGCAATTCTGGAGGAGTCTCTTCCGGTTCAGCTATAGCCACGGGAGGATTGATGAAAACCAGGTCTTCCCCACTGAAGTCAGGAAGAGCAGGCTTAGGTCGCTTTTGGAGTCTCTCGGACAACCAGTACCCCTGTGGCGGACGAGGAATCTTCATCTTGACGCAGACTTTCCTGACAGCGACATCAGAAACGCCTAATTTTTCACCAACCTTGGTCATGGGCATTGACCAAACCAACTCGTAAAGATCTTCTCTGGTAAGTTCCATCTCCAGCACTTCCATCAGCTCATATCTGGCGAGTATAGTTCACAAAATATACTAAAAATCTTATACTTTTATTTGGAAATCGAGGCTTAATCGCGAGCAGACCCTGCATCTCATTTCGCACTTTTGTTATTTATAATCAATGGGTTACGCGCACACTGCATTTACTTGTGGCAAAAATCGCGATTCATACGTGGCAAGAATCGTCTAACTTATTGATTTCCCTAGACATGGTGTAACGCCACTAATGGCAACTCACAAGAAAAAGACAAAGGGCGCTTCGGCGCTCTGCTGTCCCACAGTTTGAGTTATCGAAGTCCGAAACCCGCCAGGCTGGCAAGCCGGCGGGTTTCTCTGTTTAGGGGAACAGGATTTAATCGCCGTATTTTGGCTCTCGCAGATGCCTGTCTCGTGGGAGCCTGCTTGCAGGCGAATGTTGGTGCGCCAAGGACTATTCGCTTGCAAGCATACCCTGACGAGCACAGAGAGCTCCCACAAGAGAAAGCGCCTCCGCCTCCTCAGGACCTTCATGAAACGGTGGGACAGCCGTGGCGCTTCGGAGCTCTTTTTTCTTTTTGGGTTCAGTGTTCTCTGTGGTGAAAACGCTTTTGATCCAAGCACGGAATCGCACCGCGAGCGACCCTCCTACGGAAGGGCAGAAGGAGTCAATCGGGCTGTTCCCGCTACCGCGATGAACCTTTTTATCGTTTGAGCAACGGATTTATCGCGTTCGAACAACCACTCCCACTGAAGGCCTTCAGTGGGAGTTCCATTATCGGAGCGGCGGTTCCGCCGCGATGGGGCTGCCGGCAGATCAACGACCTCCGGCAGCGGATAGATGGCTTCATGATCGCGTCAATTTCAGCGCGCGTATTGCCAGCGCAAGATCGGGGTCGCATTGCCGTCATCGATTAGCCACACGCTGCTGCCGTCATCATTGGCAATAGCACTGATATCCCAGCTGTCGCTGTCATCACCGTCGCCATTCGGGTCAGTGTAGGTGGCTAGCTGCTTCAGCTCAGCCTGGGTTTTGCCCGGAATCAATATTGTCGGGTCACTGCCTACTGCATTCAGCTCAAGCGAACTGGCATCAAGATTCCAGAGACCGGCCATCGGATACAAAGTATCAGCCAAGTTACCGACAAGCCCACCCAGAAGGGTATCCGGGCCGGAGGCAAGTTGGCTATTCGAATAGCTGGTTTCCACCGTGAAACCACTCAGATTCCCAACCAGGCCACCGACACGATCTTCACCCACGACCTGTGCGGCGACGTAATTGTTATAAAACGACGAGGCGTGAAGGTTGCCGGCCAATCCTCCAACCGAATTTGTGCCGCTGACAGTCCCTGTCACGTAGCACTCACGGATGCTACTGTAACCGCCGTTTCCGACCACCCCCCCCACATTCACCCCGCCTGACACGGAGACATGCTCTAGCCCCAAACGAACAACAGAACTGCTGGGACTCAGATTTTTCCAAAGGCCGATACTCGACTGACTTGGTCGGTTAATCGTCAACCCGGATACAACATTACCCAGTCCCTCGAAGCGGCTACTCAAGTTCGGCAATGACTCAAAGCCCATAAAGGTCTCTTCTGTTCCGGCATCACCATCATGGTCCCCCATGTTCCAGTAGGCCGTGGCACGGGCATCCAGATCATTCAGCAAGGCATAGTTAGCGGGGGAAGCGATTGCCTGCAGTTCCTGCAGGGTCGTGACAGGCTCATAGACCTTGGCCAGGTCGTATTTCACCCGCAATGGCCCCGGATTAGCCGGCAGGTAAGGCGAGGTCTGGCTGCGGACATTGGCCCACACCGGGCTGGCAGATTCTCCGTTCAGTACGGTAACCACCTCGTCACTGATCAGCTCGGACAAGGTCAACCCCGTGGCCACGACCGAATCTGCGGGCGCGTCGCTTGAGCCCACCCCCGGGATACCGGTGTTGCTGTCCGTGGCCCAGTAACTGGTGCGTACCGTCCCCGTAGCGTGATTGAAGCCGAGCAAACCTCCGATGGCGTCCGCACTAGAAACGCCCACTCCACCGCTCGCCCAGCTGGCCTCAATCTCTGCCCCTGCCCAGTTTTGCCCGACCAGGCCACCCGCAGTAGCATTATTCGCCACCACCTCCCCGGAGGCCCATGCATGACGGATCTGGCCGTAATTTGTCCCGACCAGGCCACCGACAACCCAATTCCCATTGACCGCCCCGCTGGCCCAGGATTCGCTGATCACACTGTCTCCCGCACGGTTTTGGCCCGCCAGACCTCCGATGGAAGACCCCGTCGCGGTTACCTCCCCGGTCGCGCTGGACAGACTCACGGTCCCGTAGGTGTATCCCGCCAAGCCCCCCACTGTACTGTGACCGGACACATCGGCCGCGCTGGAAACCCGAAGCAGGGCGCCATGGCTGGTGCCCACCAGGCCACCGACGCGGTCATAGCCATGGACAGTGCCGGTCACCTCAAGATGGCGAATCCGCGACTGGCTGTCTGCGTAGCCAAACAGGCCCACGTCACTCTCGTCAGCGCGACTGATATACAGGTCGCTAATACGATGACCCAGGCCCTCCAGGGCGCCACTGAACGGCGTCGTTTCGCTGCCCACCGGTTGAAACCCTGCGAAAACCGCAATGCCATAATCGTTCCAGCCCGTAGTACCAGAGGCATCAATGTCTGTCCCCAACGCATAATGCGCGGTCAGATCATTGGCCATGCCCTGCAGGGTCTGCCCGCTGCCACTCTCGTCACCCAGCTCGGTGATCACCAGCCAGGTCGTCCCGACCAGATCCTCACTGCCCTGATGGGTCACCAGGGTATTCCCGGCGGGCAGCGTCACCGGCGCCGTTACCCGGTAGTCCGCCCCGGCACCGTCCGCCGTGCCCTGACCGTATTTGAGTACCAGCGCGCCCACATTCAGGGGCTGGTCGATATGAATATCCCCGGCCGATGACAGGGTCAGGGTGTACACCGATGCTGCCGTGACACCCAGATCCAGCACCAGCGCATCGCCGCGGCTGTTGATGGTCACATCGCCATTTTCCAGCTGCAAGGCCACCTCGCCGAGTTGCTCCATGGACAACGCCACCCCGGCGGGCAGCGTCCAGGTGCAGTTGGTATTACTGCTCTCACAGCTGACGCTGGCCCGCGGCGATCCTGGCGCCGCTCCGCCGCCCCCCCGCCACTGCCACCCCCACCACAAGCGGCCAATGCCGCGGCGATCATTGCAACGCTAATTCCCTTTTTCATCTTTATGCTCCCCATGCCTCAAGCTCCCTGCACAGAGAGCCAACCGATGTGATTCCCGCATTGTCACGAACAAGCGGCCACACAACTTCCCGCATTGGTATGAATTTCAGATTGGCCACCGCCGATCCTTGGAACCAGGGGGAGCATGCCTGCACGCGAAAAGAGCGAGAACATTGCCTGGGGAAGACACCGCTCACGAAAGGTCGATGACCACCCATCACAAGCGCTTAAACTTTAATCAATTCCCGGGAATTCCCGTTTGTTTTACGCCGACATCGTTGGCAACATGGAAGTGAGCTGTGACGTAGCCCGGCTCTCTCAATACCATCAGGAGGCTTCGCATGAGCGATTACGAAAAAGACGAGTACCTGAAAGAAGAGTACCTGCAAGAAGCCGAGGATCTGCTGGAAACCATTGAGCAGGTGGAAGAGACTCTGACCGTAATGTCAAAGGTCGTGGGTCAGCTGAAAGAACAGGTGGCCTCCCACCTGGACACAGACACCATCGAAATGAGTGCCGAAGAATTTCTGGAGCAATGCGAAAACCTGGAAGGGACCTGGCACTGATACTGATCTCCCGCTAACGGGACATCACGGCGCGGGACACCCCCGCCCCTGACAAGGGCCGCACCGACGGCCCTCTTGAATCGCGACTCGCGACACCGTCGCCGACTCACTGCCTGCCTACTGCGCAGACAGTGCCGGATCTTCCACCCCATCCGGGTAGCGGCGTACCCCACCGATCCAGGTGCCTCTCACCTGAATATCTCTCCACTGCGCGATATTGTCCCTGGGATCCCGATCCAGCCACACCAGATCGGCCAACATCCCCACCCGCAGCTGACCGACCCGGTCCTGCACCCCCAGCTGTCGCGCTGCATCGACGGTCACCGCCTGCAAGGCCCGCTCAACATTCACCGACTGGCCCGCCCCCAGCGTTGCCCCCGACGAGGTCTCGCGGTGCACCGCATTCCAGACCATCAGCAACGGCTGATACGGCACGATGGGAGAATCTGCATGCAAGGTAAAACGCAATCCCAACTGCTCAGCCTCTGCCAGCGGGCTGATCCGTCGCGCCCGCTCCGGGCCAAGGAAGATGTCGCGGTGGCGGTCCCCCCAGTAATAGACATGGGCATTGAAAAACGAGGGGATGACCTCCAACGCCTTCATACGCTCCAGCTGGGCTGTTGTGCTGGTCTGCGCATGAATCAACACCGGTGGTTTGCGGATCGTCGGGCACTGCTGTCGGGCAGCGGCCACGGCGTCCAGCGCCAGCGTAATTGCCGCATCGCCATTGGCATGAATCGCCACCTGACGATCCTGACAATGAAAACGTGTTACCTGTTCAGTCAGATCAGCTCCCGACAAGGTCGGGAAGCCCAGGTAATCCGGCGGATAATCCTCCGGGACGGTGTAATAGGGCTCGCTGAGAAAACCGGTATAACCCTGCAGGGAACCATCGGCCACCAGTTTGACCGGCCCAAGGTGGATGCGGTCGCTGCCAGGCAGAGTCAGTGCACCCGACCCGCGCAAGGTTTCCGCTTCAGCATCGGGCCAGAGACTCAAACGCAAGGGAATGACCCCCAGCCGCAACGCCGGTTTCAGCGCCCGCAGGCTCGCCGGATCCGCCAGCCCATTCTGGGCAAAGGTAATGCCACGGGCCAGGTACTGGTGTGATGCCCGGTTCAGTACGCGCAAGCCGTCCATGCCGGACAACGCCAGCATCGACGCACGCACCGGTGAAAAGGCCGTTTCTGCCAGCAGGCCATTCAGACGTCCATCTGCGTCGCGACCGTAAAACCCACCCTGCGGGTCCGGTACCTCTTCCGGGATCGACATGGCCGCAAGCCCGGCACTGTTTAACACCCCCAGATGCCCGGAAATGTGCATGACCATCACCGGCCGGCTGTCGCTGACCGTGTCCAGTTCATCCCGGGTGGGGTAACGCTGCTCACCGATAGTGGTGTCATCAAAACCGTAGGCCAACAGTGGCCCCTCTGGCCGGCGCTGGGCCAACAACCGCAAACGCTCCAACAAGGTATCGATGCTGTACAGGTCACCAATGGGTGGGCTATTGGCATCCACCGCCACCGCTGACAGCCCCTCGCCCGGAAAATGACCGTGGGCATCGATAAAGCCGGGCATCAGGGTGCCGCCTTCCAGATCAATCACCTGCACATCACGACTGACCTGCTGACGCAGCACCTTCACCTCGCCCAACGCGACAATCTCGCCACGCTTGACCAGCATGGCTGATGCCTCTGGCTGTGCCGGGTCCATGGTGACCACTGTGCCGTTAAAAAATAGCTGCGCGGGGGGCGCCGGCGGGTTGAACCAGCGGTAAACACCCGCCAGCCCGACCAACACCACCGCCAGCACGGCACCCAGAACCCAGAGCCAGATCTTCATGGGCAATTGTTACTCCGACCAGACAAGGTTGATGCGCAGACTGTGCACCGCCTGTGCGGCGTGCACAACCCGGCACACACATTCCCATCACATTTGTTAATGAAACGGATCAAGCAACTGCATACCGATGAGCATGTCGACGCGCTATAGTGAACCTCGCAACGATCTTGATGCATCCAATTGGTGCGCATTTTGTGCACCAAATAAAGGAAAAGGCGGCATTATCCTTGCATTAACCGCGTTGACACTTGATTGCCACCCTATGTGGAGCCCGCAACGGCCAGGGAGCCGGACGGGTACAACCGGAGACAGAGAAACATGAAAGCATCAGATTTGTTCGTCCGTGCCCTGGAAGCCGAAGGCGTAGAACACGTGTTCGCCATTCCCGGCGAGGAAAACCTGGACCTGCTGGAATCCCTGCGCGGCTCGAAGATCAAACTGGTGATTACCCGTCACGAACAGGCTGCCGGCTTTATGGCCTCCACCTATGGCCGACTGACCGGCAAGGCTGGCGTATGTATGTCGACCCTCGGCCCCGGCGCCACCAACTTCGTCACCGCCGCCGCCTACGCCCAGCTGGGCGCCATGCCCATGGTGATGATCACCGGGCAAAAGCCGATCAAAAGCAGCAAGCAGGGCCAGTTCCAGATCATCGATGTGGTCGACATGATGCGCCCGCTGACCAAGTTCACCAAGCAGGTGGTCAGCGGTGATTCCATTCCCACCCGTATCCGCGAAGCGTTTCGCCTGGCCCAGGAAGAACGTCCCGGCGCCACCCATCTGGAACTGCCGGAAGACATCGCCCGCGAGCACTCCACCATGCCGGTCACCGAACCCAGCATGACTCGCCGCCCGATTGCCGAAGACAAGGCGATCTGCAAGGCCATCGAAGCCATCCAGGGCGCACGCAAGCCCCTGCTGCTGGCCGGCGCCGGCGCCAACCGCAAGCTCACCAGCAAGATGCTGCGGCAGTTCGTGGAGAAACTGGGGATTCCGGTGATTACCACCCAGATGGGGAAAGGCGTGGTCGATGAAACCGGCCCGCACTTCCTGGGCAACACCGCCCTGTCCTCCGGTGACTTTGTCCATCGTGCCATCGACCAGGCCGACCTGATCATCAACGTCGGCCACGACGTGGTAGAAAAGCCGCCGTTTTTCATGCGCCCCGGCGGTGCCGAAGTGGTTCACATCAACTTCAATTCCGCCCAGGTCGACCCGGTGTATTTCCCGCAGATCGAAGTGATCGGCGACATCGCCAACAGCCTGTGGCAATTGAAAGAGCGTCTGGAGCCGCAGGAGCACTGGAGTTTTGCCGATTTCCATCGCATTCGTGATGCGCTGCAACACCACATCCGTGAAGGCATCGTCGACGACAGCTTCCCGATTCGCCCGCAACGCCTGGTCGATGAAATCCGCAAGATCATGCCGGAAGACGGCATCCTGACCCTCGACAACGGCATGTACAAAATCTGGTTTGCGCGCAACTACCCCGCCACCAAACCCAACACCGTGCTGCTCGATAACGCCCTCGCCACCATGGGGGCCGGTCTGCCTTCCGGCATGGCCGCCAAAATGGTCTACCCGGACCGCCGCGTGATGGCCATCGTCGGCGACGGGGGGTTCATGATGAACAGCCAGGAGCTGGAAACCGCGGTGCGCATGAAACTCGATATCGTCATTCTGATTCTGCGCGACGACGGCTACGGCATGATCAAGTGGAAACAAAGCGACATGGATTTCCAGGACTTTGGACTCGACTTCCAGAACCCGGATTTCGTGGAGTACGCCCGCTCTTACGGTGCCAATGGCCACCGCGTGGAATCCACCGATGGCCTCGCCCCCTTGATCGAGCAGTGTTATCAGGCTGGCGGCGTACACGTGATTGATTGCCCGGTGGACTACCGCGACAACAACCGCATTCTCAACCAGGAAATTCGTGAGTTGAGCGGAAAGCTCTGATCTTCATCCCGGACGGCTTAAGCAGCCTGCGCCGTCCGGGGTTTGATTGTAGCGTCGCACGTCCGACGTCCGACGCTTTAAAAGATAGCCAAACACCTCATGGCCCCACCAACGCCATCAAGGAACAAACATGCTAAAAGACGCTTACCCCTACTATCTGGCCAACGAGGCCGTGTTCGCCAACCAGGATCTGGAAGTCACCGACAAATACAGCGGTGATGTTGCCACCCGCGTGGCCATGGCTGATGCCGCCACCATTGATCAAGCCATTGAGGCGGCCGACAAGGCCAGTGCCGCCATGGCCGCACTGGCGCCCTACGAGCGGCAGGAAATTCTCTATCACTGTGTGAAACGTTTTCAGGAACGGTTTGACGAACTGGCCGAAGCCCTGTGCATCGAAGCGGGCAAACCCATCAAGGATGCCCGTGGTGAAGTGACTCGCCTGATCGACACCTTCCGCGTCGCCGCTGAAGAAGCCGTACGCATCGAAGGGGAAGTGCTGAACCTGGAAATTTCCGCCCGCGCCAAAGGCTACCGGGGCATGGTGAAACGGGTCCCCATTGGTCCCTGTTCCTTTATTTCACCGTTCAACTTTCCCCTGAACCTGGCGGCCCACAAGGTTGCCCCGGCCATCGCTGCCGGCTGCCCCTTTGTACTCAAGCCAGCCAGCCGAACCCCCATTGGCGCCATCATCATCGGCGAAGTGCTGGCGGAGACCGCGCTGCCCAAGGGCGCCTTCTCGGTACTGCCCTGCCACCGCGACGGCGCCGACCTGTTCACCACCGACGATCGTTTCAAATTGCTGAGCTTCACCGGTAGCCCGGATGTGGGCTGGGACCTGAAAGCCCGTGCCGGCAAGAAACCAGTGATTCTGGAACTTGGCGGTAACGCCGCCGTGGTAGTTGATGAAGATGCCGACCTCAACGACGCGGTCGAGCGCATTGTGTTTGGCGCTTTCTATCAGTCAGGCCAGAGCTGCATCGGCGTACAGCGCATCATGATCCACGACAAGGTCTACGACGCCCTGAAATCGAAACTGGTGGAAAAGACCGCGTCCCTGAAAATGGGCGACCCGAAGGACGAGGACACCTTTATTGGCCCGGTGATTTCCGAAGGCGAAGCGAGCCGCCTGGAAAACTGGATCAATGAAGCCGTGGACGCCGGCGCCACCCTGCTCACCGGCGGCAAGCGCAATGGCGCCATGCTGGAAGCCACCCTGCTGGAAGATGCCCCGGCCGGCACCCACATTGTGGAAGAAGAAGCCTTTGGCCCGGTTGCCGTGATCAGCCGCTTCAGCGATTTCGACGCCGCCCTGCAAGCCATCAACGATTCCAAGTTCGGGCTGCAGGCGGGCATCTTCACCCGTGATCTGTACAAGGCCCAGAAAGCCTGGGATGTATTGGAAGTAGGAGGCGTGGTGATCGGTGACGTGCCGAGCTGGCGGGTCGACAACATGCCCTATGGCGGCGTGAAGGACTCCGGGCTCGGCCGCGAGGGGATCCGCTGGGCCATCAACGACATGACCGAAGAGCGACTGCTGGTGATTCGCACACCGCAGTAAACGACAGGCGCATCCGCCACTGGCGGGTGCGCCAAAAACTGCACTAAAAAACCGTTAATACCAATAACAACACCGCTTATCCTGAAGTGAACGCCATTCATCTCTGTTTTACACTGTATTAACGCCTATTCCATTTACCAATCCTTACCCAGGCCATATGGTTGTTATCGTTAATTACATCCTGTGACACAAGTCACACTTTTAAATCGGCTACCCCACGCTTCAATGGGAATGGAGAAGAACATGAAAAAGCTTGTTTCTGCCGCAATCACTGCTGCGGCCATGGCGTCCCCCGCCGCCAGTATTGCTGCGACCGAAACGGATACTTTTGAGGTGCTTCTGAACCTGCGTGCATCCTGCACCATTGATCAGGCCACCGATCTGGATTTTGGCAATGCCACCGAAGCGCAAGTCACGACGGGCGGAATTACCTCCACCAGCACCGTCAGCGTCACCTGCTCCAATGGTGCGGCTTTCGATATCGGCCTGAGCGGCACCAATGGCAGCCGTAACATGACTTCTGCCGCGGGTTCTTCTGTTGCCTATGAACTGTACCAGGACAGTGGAAACAGCACCGACTGGGATAACACCAACGTCAATTCGGGCACAGGTGACAGCACCCAGCAGGATTTCACCGTATACGGTCTGATTCCTGCGCAGACCCCCACGATCGCTGCGGGCGACAACATTGATGGTGATACCGGTGTCGATCTGGATGACACTGTCACTGTCACCGTAACGTTCTGAACATGAACAGGGAATTATCGCCCAAAGACAGGCGATAAAGGATGACAAGGATGTATCCGAGTGACAGCGCCAACGATGCAAAAAAGGGTTTTGCCAGGCAAGCAGGAGCGAATCGCTCGCTCCTTCCTGGCAATGCTTTTTTTAATGCATGCCGGTCAGGCGCAGGCGGATGAGAGTCGTTCCATTACTCAAATTGCCGCCCTTCCTGATTCCGTTGCCTCACTGGATCAGCAGTACTCCCAATCGGATATCGCACGTCTGCGCGCCATGGCCTCCGGGCAGGGCAATGCAGCTTACATCGCCTACCCACAACTGATTCTCAACGGTGTCCCCAGCCACCAGACTCTGCCCGTGCAGGTGTACGGCAATGAACTTGCTGTTGACACCCAGGCACTGCAAAAACTCGGATTGAAGTTCCCCTCCCCCCCTCAGGATCAATGGATCACCCTTGACGCGCTGGGGGTGGCGGGGCGTTACGACAACAATAGCCAGCAGATCAATCTGCTGGTACCAGCCAGCTGGCTCCCGGAACAAAGCTTGCGGGCAGGTCTGTTCAATAGTGCAAGTCCGCTGCAACGGGGTCATGGTGCCCTGTTGAATTATGACGCCTACTCTACCCGGGCAGAAAACGGCGACAGCAATACTTCTGCCAGTCATGAGGCACGTTTTTTTGGCGATTGGGGCGCATTCAGCAGCAGCGGCCTGGTTCGCTGGAGCGATGCGGATCCGGACAACAGTGGTAACTATGTCCGCCTGGATAGCTATTGGCGGTATACCGATGCGGATCGCATGCGAACCTATATTGTCGGGGATTCACTGACGGGTGCCCTCAACTGGACCCCCTCCGTCCGGCTTGCCGGTGTGCAGATTTCCCGGAACTTCGCCTCGCGTCCCGATCTGATTACCTTTCCACTGCCGGAGATCAGTGGCTCGGCCACCCTGCCTTCCGCACTGGAGGTGTTCGTCAACGACTTGCGGCTGACAGACCAGAATGTCCAACCCGGCCCCTTTGTTCTTGAAACCTCTCCGCGGGTAACGGGTCTGGGTGAAGTACAGGTGGTCACCACAGACACCCTCGGCAGACAGGTCTCACAAACCGTTCCCTTCTATGTCAGCCCGAAATTGCTGCGCGAGGGGTACTGGGACTATTCAGGGAGCCTTGGCACCCCCCGCCGTTTTTACAGTGTTCGCTCCAATGATTACGATGCGCATCCGGTGGGTACCGGTGTTGCTCGCTACGGCCTCAATGACAAGCTGACACTGGAAGCCAGTACCAGTGCCAGCTCGGAACTGCTGAATACCGGTGCCGGGGTAGTCGCAAGAGCCGGCTTATTGGGCGTCAGTAATCTGGCGGTTGCGCATGGTCAGGATGATGACGAGCAAGGCACCCAATGGGTGATTGGCCATGAATTCCGTACTTATCGGTATGGTATTAGCGGACAATATACGCGCCGTTCCGAAGGCTACCGAGACCTGAGCAACAGCCTGGATGCCGGCCCCAGCATTGAGAGCAGTTTACAAATTAACGGCAGTATCAATCTGGATCGTCATGGCAGCCTCAACGCGACCTATCTGGAAACCTCGCTTTTCAGTGGCGATGACAGCCGCTTTCTTGTGGTCGGACACACACGAAGCCTCTGGCGCCGCCTGTCCATGACACTGAGCCTGAACCAGAACCTTGATGAAAGCGATGATCGCACCTGGCTTGCGAGCCTGAATTACTACATCGATAACATCCGTACCCGTCCGATCCAGGCGGGAGTCAGAGTCGATCACGACGAGCTAAGCGGCGACACCGACACGATACTGACGTTGCAGCAACCGGTGGAGGAGTTCTGGGATGTTGGTTGGGATCTGGCTTACAGTCCCGATCCTGACGGCATTCGCCAAGCCAGTGGTCGCTGGTGGACACCTTATGCCGATTTACAGGCAGGCGTCTTTGGTGACAACAACCAGACCAATACGTTTGCCAATATCAGTGGCTCTCTGGTGACCAATTATGATGATGTCTTTGCCGCCAACACCATGAACAACAGCTTTGCGATCGTTGATGCCGGAGGCTTTGCGGATATTCCGGTGCGGCAATCCAACCGGGTCATCGGCCACACTAACCGCAAAGGCAGACTGCTACTGCCGGATCTGGTGCCGTACACCGAGAATAAGCTGGCCATTGATATTGACGACCTGCCCGCTGATGCACTGGTAGAAGACACCATTCTGAACATAAAACCTGCGGAACTGGTGGGCGTCACTGCTCGCTTTGCCGTTAAGCAGGAGCACAGTGCCGTAGTGGTAATTATTGATCACACCGGCAACCCGGTTCCCCCGGGCAGTCGGGTGCTGTTCGGTGATGCCGATGCCACCGTAGTCGGTTACGATGGGGAAGCCTTTATTCGTGGTCTTGACCCGGGTAACAACGAGATTGGCATCATTCGCAACAACCAGCTCTGTACCGTCCAATTTCATTTTGAACCGGAACCGGGTTCCCTGAAACGTCTGGGGCCCTATACCTGTAAATCGCCTTCGGAATACAGCAGCGACGAGAGGATTTCGCCGTGATGAACGCAATGTTTCGACCCGGAGTGCTTGGCCTTTTGCTGCTGGCATGCCTCCCGCTTCAGGCGGGCCAGTTAACGGTCGCACCTCTGCGCATGCACATCACCCAAACTCAGCCAAACGCCACCTTCTCGCTGAGCAACGGGTCAAGCCGGGATGGTTTCTATCAACTGCAGCTCTTTGCCTGGGAAGAAGTGGATGGTGAATCCCGCTTTCGTCAGCAACAGGATCTTGTGGTCACCCCCCCGGTCACCCTGATTCCTGCGAACGGGCAGCAAGTAGTACGAATCGTACGCCAACGGCCCACCGATGCAGACAAGGAACTCAGCTACCGGCTTATCATCAGCGAAGTGCCCGATACCGAAAACGAAGCCGGCGCCAAACTGCGCGTACTGCTACGGTTATCGGTACCGGTTTTTGCTGGCAACAAAGACCAGAGCCCGGTCCTGATTGCAACCCGGAATGAAAACGGGATCGTTATCCACAACAAAGGCGACGCTCATGCCAGGCTCAGTGATGCACACCTGCAAACGGATAACGGCGAGGACATTCTTGTCCAGCGCGGGCTGGTGGGATATGTGCTGCCTGATGGCCAACTGTCCCTGCCACTCGAATCGGTAACGCTGCCCACTGGCAGCGCACTTTCATTCAAATTGAATGGCAAACCCTTCTTACTGCCCGTGGAGGATCAGCCATGAAGACCCGTCGGGTTGTCGTGGCGGGCATCGTCATGATGTTCAGCCCCGGTCTCAAGGCAGCGGTGGAATGCAGCGTGCAGGGCTCGCCGGTGATGGATTTCGGTACGGTTGATCCTTTTACCGGTGGCCCAGTCAGCACCCAGGTCACTGTAAACTGGTCCTGTACCCGCGGTTTCTTTGAATCAACCCAGAATACGCTCTGCCTTCATGTGAATAACGACGATACTGGAGGTATGCTCCCACGCTATCTGGTTCCGTTAAGCAGTCAGCCCCCCTCCCTGCCATTTAACGTCTTCGATGCGGCCAATCATTCCACCGTAGTGGGGCAACCCGGTGGGGCAACCAATACCGGAGTCGGGGTCAATGTCAGCATGCCTTTCTTTACCTTTAGCGCCAGCGGCACCGCCACGTTTTATGGTCTGATCGCAACACCTCTTCCGGGCAACACACGGGCCGAATTGCACCGAGCCCTCATGACGGGCTCACAAGCCCGGGTCCGTATTAACGGGTTCAATCAGAGCTGCAGTGCGGGAGCCGGGGCGGTAACGGATACCTACACCCTCACCGCTCAGGTCAACATTCCGGATCAATGCCAGGTCTCTTCAACCGATCTTGACTTCGGAACCCAGAACACCCCTTTAGCGCAGGCAGACAGCACCTCCACCATCACCGTCAGATGCAGTAACGCAACCGACTTCGAGGTTGGGTTAAACAACGGCGCCAGTGGTAACCGCACCATGACCAATGGCAGCTATCAAGTCAGCTACGAACTCTATCAGGACAGTGGGCGCACCCAGCGCTGGGGCACAGCCAGTGGAGAACAGCAATCCGGGACAGGGCTTGGCCCTGGCACTGGCCTGTCTTTCACTGTATTTGGTCGGGTCTTTGACGATGCTGGTGCGGAGCCTGGCAGCTACAGCGATACCGTCACGGTGGTGGTGACGTTTTAGCCACTTTATGCATATAGAACAGTTTTGATATTCTAATTAAATAAGCCAGGTAACAAAAATAGCGGAATTTCACCACATTTTTTGTCCCCTTCCGGCACTACCATCGCACTATCAATTTCAGTGGAATCTGCCCGATGAGCTCATCGCTTGGCCTGTTATCAGGAGCCATCACCAGCCTGGTTACCCCACCGGTCGAGGTACCCGTACAGTGGTACCAGCCAGGCATAGAAACGACTTGGCAAATACAACTGCAGGGACCTACCAATAGCGGCTACACCGCTGATCTCTATATTCTCGATCTGTTTGACACTCCACAGTCCGTGATTACAGACCTGCAGGCCAGCGGCCGGAAAGTGATTTGTTATTTTTCTGCGGGCAGCTTCGAAAAGTGGCGAGAAGATGCCAACCGCTTTCTCCCCACCGACAAGGGCCGCCGACTGGGCGACTGGCCTGGAGAGCGCTGGCTCGACACCCGTTCAGCCAATGTTCGGGAGATTATGAGCGAACGTCTGTTGCTGGCCGCCGAGCGAGGCTGTGACGGCGTTGATCCTGACAATGTGGATGGTTACAGCAATCGGACAGGCTTTCCTCTGACTTATGAGGATCAATTGGACTACAACCGTTTTCTTTTTAATCAAGCCCATGCGCTGGGCATGGCGGTGTCGCTGAAGAATGATCTCGGGCAGGTACAGGAACTGCTGCCGCTGGTTGATTTCGCCGTCAACGAATCTTGCCACCAGTGGCAGGAGTGCCATCTTCTGACCCCCTTTATCGATGCTGGAAAACCCGTATTTCACATCGACTATTTGCACTTGGATTCGCAGGCAAGAGCCGCTCATTGTCGCCAGATGGCCGAACTACAGTTTCAATCGCTGACCCTGCCTGTGGCCCTGGACGACAGTTTCCGGTTCGCTTGCAACGACTGACATACGCGCTTCCTCAACTGCTGCTACACTGGGTATTCTGAAAAAGGATATCCAGAAACATGCACGATGCCCTCACGCTGATAGTTGTCCTGCTGGGCTCTGCGGTTGCCGCCGTGGTGCTATTCCGGCGGCTACATATGCCCCCGATTCTTGCCTATTTGATGTGCGGTCTGGCTGCAGGCCCCTTCGGCTTCGGCTGGATCCAGGACCTGGAGAACATCCAGCACCTGGCAGAATTCGGCATCGTTTTCCTGCTGTTCACCCTTGGGCTGGAGTTTTCCATCCCCCAACTCCTGACACTACGACGCGTGGTCTTTGGCGCCGGACCGTTACAGGTGATCCTGACGGGGGGAGCGGTGTTTCTGGTGATGCGAGCCCTCGGATTCTCACCGATCACCGCAGTGATTACCGGTTGTGCGCTGGCCCTTTCTTCCACCGCCATCGTGATACGGGAAATCATCGGCCGCGGCGCCGTCAACACCAGTTATGGTCGCTCCGCTACCGGGATCCTGCTCTTCCAGGATCTGGCGGCAGTGATCATGTTGGTCATGCTGCCCATCTTTGCCCAAGGTGACAGTGACCAGCTGTGGCAGATGACCGGTGTAACGCTGGGAAAATCGCTACTGCTGTTCGCCGGGATCTACATTGCCGGCAAGTGGGTATTGCCCCGTCTTCTGGAGGAAACCGGACGCACACGCTCGGACGAAGTCTTTGTCATGACCGCCTTGCTGCTGGCGCTGGTGGCAGCCTGGGTGACTCACTGGATGGGACTTTCCATGGCTCTGGGCGCCTTCCTGGCGGGCATGATGCTGGGAGAAAGCCATTTTCGTCATCAAATCGAGGCGGATCTTCGCCCCTTTCGAGACCTACTGCTGGGCCTGTTTTTTATTAGTGTCGGGATGCTGGTGGACCCGGATCTTTTTGCAGATCAGTGGCTCTGGATCCTGCTTGCGGCGGCTACCATCATGCTGTTCAAGGCGACCATCGTTACCGGACTGCTAAAGTTGCTGGGGGAAAGAACCGATAACGCATTGCGAAGTGGTCTGGTCTTGTCCCAGTGTGGAGAATTCGGTTTCGTACTGGTGGCACTGGCAGTATCACACCAAATCATGACACCGGGAAATGCCGGCTTGCTGGTATCCATCACTGTTCTCACCATGGCAGTGACTCCCGCCCTGATCCAGAAAAGCGGGCACCTTACACGCGGCATCCTCAGCCCCTGGATGCAGATACCGGACGAACACCCCCTGTCACCAGAAGTGACAGGCCATGTGATTCTTTGTGGCTATGGCCGCGTGGGTCAGAATCTGATGCGTTACCTGACGCGGTTTCACCATCAAGCCATTGCGGTAGACATGGATCTGGTGCGGCTTCAGGAAGCAGGAGCTGCCGGGGAACGAATCCTGTTTGGCGATGCCAGTCGCAAGGATATTCTCGAAAAAGCCGGGATACACCGTGCCCGGCTGTTGGTGGTGACCTTCGACAACGCCAGGCTGGCGGAACGAATCATCCACACTGCCCGCGACATCAATTCCGAGATTCAGGTATTGGTACGCACCCGTGACGATACGCATCTGGATATACTGACTGGGGCAGGGGCTGCGGAAGTTGTGCCGGAAGTGCTGGAGGCATCACTGATGCTGGTAGCGCATGCGCTAATGATGCTGGACGTCCCCTTTGACCGCGTGCTGGCGATGCTGAGGAAAACCCGCCGTGACCGCTACCGGATGCTACAAGGTTACTACCACGGTGACAGCTTTCCCGCAGCGGACAGTGCAGGCAATCCCTATCGTCTTCTCCATGCTGTCACACTCACCGAACAGGCGCGGGCAATTGGCAAACGGATTGACGACTGCCCACTCAAAGACGTTGAGATCCGCGCGATAAAACGCAAAGGCCAAACCCTTGAAAACCCATCGGAAGAGATCGTGCTGCTTCAGGATGACACCGTCATTCTCTATGGGGCACTGGATTCGGTAGAAGCAGCCGAGAGCAAACTGCTACTCGGCTGACCCGTCCGCCTATCGGATTTCGTACAACACCCGCAGGTTCCCCGACACCTCGCTGGCCGGCAAATATCCGATTCGTTCCGGATTATTTTCCAGCATGACTTTCATGGCTGATACACCCGACACGCTCCGTGGCGGAACACCGCGACCAGAAAAAATCATTCGCGCCCAGTACGACTTCATCTGCGCGGGCGTCTTGCCAACTGCAGCCAAATAAAAACGATCACGCAGTCGGTCCTGCTCGGGCAAGTCCAGGGGTTTGAGATACACCCCGCCCACTTTTCCGTTCCCTTCCAGATAAAGCTGACGTATCTGGGACTGGCTGATAGAGGTAATGGGCGAGTTTTTATCGACGACCACCACAATGTCCGCCAGCGCCAGAGTCGGCAGCAACAGAATCAGGGAGAATAGCCATTGTTGTTTCTTCATGAGCTGCCCCCCTTAAAATACGGCATCAACAGTGATGCGATACACCGTAGGGTCATCGCGTTCTATTGGCCCAGCCATTGTGCTGGTCGTGAACATGCCATTGACGTTACTCCCGCTAGCCAGGAATTTGTCACTGCTCATGTCATAAAACTGCTGGGCTTCAAGCTTGATATCCACTCCTGCCGCCAATTCGTAGCGCAACCCGAATGTCCAGCTCTTTGACCGGATCATGTTGGCCTGAGCCAGGGAAATGCTCACAGGGTCGCCGCCAGAAAACACGTCGGAGTTATCCTGAGAATTTGTGGCTCCCCAAGTCACATGCGGCATCCATTTGCCGAACCGATACCCCGTCGTCACATACCCACCCCAACGCTCGGGAAACCAGGCATGAGGCACCAACGACGAACGTTCGGCCATGAATACCAACGAACCATTATCGTACTGCAAGCCCACACTGTTGCCGTGGATTGGCACACCATCAAGGGAGGCACTGGCAAGCCCTCCTCCTGACAGATCTGCGCTGAGTTCCGCATGGCTGTAACTCAACCAGGTAGAAACATCATGCCAACGGGATCGCAGATTGATACCGACATAATTCCGGCCTTCATAAATGACCGTGAAAGGCAGGGTGTTATCCGGCACGTCAAGGCTGCCGTAAAATGCACTCAGATCATGAGAAAGACTGCCGGTACGGAAACTCCAGGTAAGATCCATTCCATCCATGGTGTCGAACGGTACGATGCTATACACCTCGCTGGGCAGTGCAGCCCAATGATAGGCATAGCCTACGTTCAGATACTGGGAATGCATCGAGTTCGGTAGCATCAAACGACCACCACGCCAATGCAGATCCGGGGTAATCGCATAATCGATATAGGCCCACTGGGCCTCTGCGTCGTAATTGTCGCGGCCTCGCGCCAGAATTTGCATGACGGCTTCTGTGCGTTCATTGATCTCTGCGTTGATCTGCACACCCACTCGGGACAACTCCCGATGGGAGATATCATCGCTGGTCCGTTCACGGTAATAGAAGGGGTCACCGGCGTTGGGATTTGCCATCGGACCAGGGCCTCCCGGGCCCTGATTCTGGTGAACGTTATGGCGGGTCACCCCGTAGGTGATAAAGCCGTTGAGGCTAATCCGGTCGGACACAGCACTCGCAGCAGATGACGCAGAGCTTTCTTCCAGTGAAGCCAGCCGCTTATCCAATGCTTCCATGGTGAGTGCCTGGTCGGCACACACCGCCCCCGATGCCGTGAGCGCCAAGGCCCCCAGCCAATCTCGCTTGTTACCCATGCTTTCCTCTTTTTATTGTAGTGCGGTCATACGGAACCCGTGAAACGATACAAGCCTATCCCTCAACCAGCCTCTAACTGAAACCCCTCTCTGGGAAAATGCACATGGACTCTGTCGACCGCCAGATTATTGATTGCCAGAATCCATTCCGTCCCGGTGGCCCCAACCAGAACCCCTCTTGTTGGAACCTGGGCATAATCGTCCGGGGCGACAACCACCTCCTTGCCCAGCAATACATCGCTACCACTGTCGACCGTTTTCGGAGCGGCCTGACGGGCCATATCCAGCGCCGCCTCTCCCGTCATGCCAATACTGTGCCCATGCCCGAACGAGCGAATTCTCTGCATCCACTCCTCCACGGCAGGATAATCCTTCACCAAGGCACTTTCGGCTACATCCGTCAAAAACCATAGGCCATGGTAGGCACTAAAATCCGCTATAGATGGTGCATCCCCAAACAGCCACGGGTTGCCCTTCAAGCGTGATTCCATTTCTGAAAGATGCTGACAGACCCGATGCCGGGCCTCGCGCAGCCCCATTCGAGGCACAGAAGAAGTTCGACCAATCTGTATCCGGTCGCGAAAAAATCGCAACAAAGACCGCAGAGAGAAATGCCGAAACAGTTTGAGATTCAGTTTGAGGCTGGTCGATGAAAGGATGCAGGCCAGAAACAGTGTCAGGTCGGCCTCCCTCACAAACGCACGCTCCTCCTCACTGACCCCGTCAAGGGTTAGCCGCGGGTTGCCAGACAGCTCCGCGATTTGTTGGGTAATGGTTCGGGTATCGCAAAACACATCGGCTCCGATCTGTGCTACCGGTATTTTTCTATACCCACCCGCTAACGGAGCCAGCAACGGCCGAGGTGGCATTTCGCTGGTGATAACCGAACACCATGGCAACCCGGTATACCCGAGCATGGCACGGATCTTTTCCGAGAAAGGCGAAAGTGGATAATGGTGCAGGATCAGTTCAGACATAATGCTCCCTCAAATACACGCCAAGCGTGGGCTGATGATATTATCGCGTCAATGTCCCTCGCTATCAGTACTTGATCTTAACGGTCATCATGACCCGAGAGGGGCTGCCCGTCGTTGATATCCAGTCCACCAGCCAGCGGCAAAACCTTTCGATAGCGTGCTTCCATCCTTTCCTCGAACGACAGGCTATGCAGACCTGCATTAGGGACAGGCCATTCCAGGTTTGTGGGAGAATTGACAGACAAACGGTGATAAGAAGGGGAACCAGTGTCATTGGCCTTCATTCCATGACAGTTGATAATGTCATCGTCTCCCGCAATTACACTGGACATCAGATGGCATTGGTCTCGACCGATCTTCATGAGTCAGCCCCGGAAGAGGCCACCCTCACATCGCAACAATTCCAGGCCTACAACAAGCTGGTGGGAATACTGTATGCGTGCCTCCATGACAGCCGGGGCTTCCAGCCTTTTTTTGATGCTTTCCAGTCACATTTCAAGGCACTGCAAGGTGGCATCCTGGGTGTCAGCGACAACCCTCAGCGGCTGGTATACGGCTGGACGTTTGGCTACCCGGAAGGCTTCGAGCAGTGGTATATCAACAGCGACCTGCCAGAGCGAGACGAAGCCCTGACACGTTTTCGCCACCTGCCGCCCAGGCAGTTCGATTCCTTCCTGCGCGGCGACGAAAGCCAGACCATTCTCGACATGCTCAATCCGGAAAGCCGAGCCTGGGCAGAAGCCGTGGGGATGGGGGACAGCGCCGGGATGCTGGTCACTCGTCAGGCAGACACCAATGTGGTCTTCATGGCTAACCGCCACAAGGATTTCGGCCCCTACAGCGAGCTGGAAATCCTGCAGATGAACCTGCTGGCCCCGCATATCGAAAATGCCATTACCCTGCACTTCAAGCTCTACCAATCGAGCAGCGATAACGAAAGTCTGGCCATGGCACTGGATCACGTGAACAAACCCATGATCGTATTCAATGCGTTGGCCACCATCGCCCAGGCCAACCAGGCCGCCCGCACCCTGATCGACAATAGCCAAAGCCTGCATATTGGCTCCAATCAGCGACTCACCAGCAGTGATGACCGACTCAGCCGTCAGCTTGCCGACGCCATCACCACCAACCTGGTCAATGCCAATCAGGGGCGCGCCGATACTCACACCCTGTTTGTGGAAAATCGTGATGAACGCATTGCCATCTGCCTCACACCTCTGCAGTCCGAGCGAGCTGAGCATAATGGCTTGCTGGCTGAACTGTTCAACTACCGTATCGACATGACACCGGATCTCGGCAAACTGCAGTCCCTGTTCCTGTGCACCCCTGCCGAGGCCGCCATTGCCGCCGAACTGGTGCATGGTCTGGGAGCAGCAGAAATTGCAGACAAAAATGGCATATCCGTTCACACCGCGCGCCAGCATATCAAGAATCTACTGAGTAAAAACGGCTACAGGAAACAGACAGAGCTGGTGGCAATGCTGGTAAAAACGCTTTCATAACAATTAGTTAATAATATTGACCGACAGCTGACACTTTTTTCTTGCAGGTCTTCCATTCACCCTCTATCTTTGTGAACAACTATTCACAAGGTGGCCGAGAGGTGCCGAATGAAACACCCTGAACCTGTCGAAGTCAGCGGCAAGGACCGCACGCCTAGCTGGCAACCCCTGAATGACTTCGCTACCCAGAAACAGAAAGATAGCGGGCTCAAAGCCTGGATTGCCGTTGTAGAAGGCTGCATCCGTGCGATTGAACGTACCGCCTGGCAAGGCCGTGGACTCGCCGATCAAGCCATCACCGCATGCAAGGCATTCGGCCGTGGCGCCCAGGCCGTCAACGAGGAAATGCAGCTGTTGGCCGATGAGGCCCGCCGCTGGCCAATGCGCCTCAAGCGGCTGACCGTCACCGGCTGGATGCTGACCCGTGTGGTAGCAAGCTATCGCCTGTGGGGCACCCGTTCCGCCTTTCTGCCTGCCAGCATGCGAGACAGTGCCCTTCAGGCCCTGCATCAGCGTAACGCTCGCCGTTTCTGCGAAACCTCCCTGGAGCAAGGTGGCGCCTTTCTGAAAATCGGCCAGCTGCTGTCCAGTCGTCCCGATCTGCTGCCGCAAGCCTGGATCGATGAACTGGCGGTACTGCAGGACCAGGCCTCCCCGCTGCCCTATGAGACAGTCCGTCAGGTGCTGGAGGAAGAATTCGGCAAACCGGTAGAACAACTGTTTGCCCACTTTGATCGTGATCCGCTGGCCGCCGCCAGCATCGGGCAGGTCCATCGTGCCCGTCTGCTGGATGGCCAGGAGGTCGCCGTCAAGGTACAGCGCCCCGGCCTGGACGAGCTGGTGGAGCTGGACATGACCCTGCTGAAAGTCTTCATGGACGCCGTGAAGTCGGCCCTGCCGCCCATGGATATGGACACCATCGTCAGCGAGATTCAGCGCACAGTACGCGAAGAACTGGACTATCACCGCGAAGCGCGGGTGATGCAGCAAATCCGCCAGCAACTGGAAACGGTAGAAGGGATCACCACCCCCTCCCTGATCACCGGCCTGAGTACCCGGCGAGTGCTGACCACCGGGTTTGTCCAGGGCAACAAACTGACCACAGTGCTCGATCGCCTGCATGACACGCACCCCGAGCGCACCAGCCGTATGCTTGGCAACCTGCTCAATGCCTGGTTTGCCCAGGTACTGCACGGAGGTCTGTTCCACGCCGACCCGCACCCGGGCAACATTATGGTCAATGAGCATGACGAACTGGTACTGCTGGACTTCGGCTGCGCACAGGCGCTGACCGATGACGCCCGTCGCGGTTACTTCCGGGTGTTGCAGGCTTGCGTCGTCGATGACCGTCAGGTGATTGGCGACACCCTGTCGCAACTGGGATTCCGCACCCGCAGCGGCAATCCCGACACCCTGTTGGCCTTTGTGGCGGCGATTCTGGATCAAGTCCGTGACAGCATCATCAATCCGTCCCCGCAACAGGGCTGGCCCAGTGCCGAGCAAGTCATGGAACAGGTCACGGCCCTGCTCGCCCGTCTGGAGCATGACCCCGTGGAAAAGATGCCCGGCGACTTCATCATGCTGGCACGGGTCTTTGGCACCCTGGGAGGACTGTTCCTTCACTACCAGCCTACCGTGGATATCCCTGCCATTATGTTGGGCTACCTGACCCGCCCTCTGGACCCTCCCCGCCTGGCCGCTTGACGCCACTGCGGTGAGCTATACGCGCTTACCGCTTCATATAAAAACGGTTTACATGGAGGGGACGCTCGCTCATGCGCAGCGCGTCCCCTCCACCTATTACGCCCCCCCTGATTCCTTCTCCTCTTGACGCTCATCCCCTTGATCGATGTTGCACCGCTCTTACCGGTGCAAAGAAACACTCACCAACATTGACAATAACGCTACAGCTCCACGCCGCCCCAAAGTTGTACAAACGTACTAATAATTCATAAGACAAGAATGCGGTCCGCGCAGACGGACCCACCAAAGGGGTTAGCCATGCTACAACTCAGCCAGACCTCCACAAGGTCGTTCCTGTATCTGTTGTTTCTGGTCACCACCGCGGGCGGCCTGCTTGCCGGCTGTGGCGGTGATGGCAACAGCGACAGACCAGCGACCGGAAACAACCGCGAACAACCCAGAGATCCGTCACCCGAGCCCCCCGACGACGAAGGGGAAGACGACGCTCCCACCCCGGTCGACCCCACCCCGCTGAACCGCTACGGTTTCGCCAACGGCTGTTACACGCTGCAAAGCCAGGGCAACTTCCTGCAGGCAGACAACGACGCTCAGCGCTACCAGACCACACGCAACGCCAGTGAGGCGACAGCGTTCTACATGAAACCGACCGCGCTGGGGAGCTACCTGCTACTCTCCGACTACCAGCGGGACAGCGGCAACAGCGGACAGAAACAACTGCTGGGCATCAGCGACCCGGCCGGTGAATTCCTTGATCAAAGCGGCAATTTCATCGGCGAACTGAGTTACCTGGTCTCCGGTCTCGGCGACACCCTGAATCTGGTACTGGATCCGGTCGCCCCCCTGGGTGGGCTGTTGCGCGAACTGGGGGAATCCCTGGGCGGGATCGGTGGTGGACTGGGGGACATCACGGTTCAACCCCGCCTCGGGATCGTTAATCAGGCCAGCGATCTGAGCGTCTGGAACCTGAATCCCGGTGACGAGGCGCAATTCACCCTCGCGTCCCAGGTCACCGGTCTGTTACTGACCGCCACCGATGACGGCCTTACCCTGACCTCCCCCGGCCTGGAAGCAGAAAACACCCGCTTTACCCTGCACGCCGCTGACGGCTGCGCCAACTACCCCGAAGCCAGCCTCAGCGCCAGTGTGGATGCCGCAGGCCCCGCCATTTACCTGAAAGACGTTGCGCGTTTCCAGCAGACCGAAGGCATCGATGACGACGACCTGTTTGGCTACGTGGACGCCCACAGCCATATCTCCGCCTATGAATTTATCGGTGGCCGTATCAATTACGGTGATCCGTTCCACAAGTTCGGGGTGGATCACGCGCTGCATGATTGCGCCGAGAACCATGGTCCCCAGGGCCTCACCGGGGTACTGGAGCAAGTGACCAGCACCCCCGGCCCCCACGAAACCCGTGGCTGGCCGGATTTTCCCTACTGGCCAAGAAGCAATTCCCTGCAGCACCACCAGAGCTACTACAAGTGGATTGAACGTGCCCACCTGTCGGGCTTGAAAGTGCTGGTCAATCACCTGGTGCACAACGAGATTCTCTGTCAGCTCAACCCGCAAAAGCAGAATGACTGCGACACCATGGCGGCCATCGAAATGCAGGCCACGCTGATGCATAACATGCAGGACTATATTGATGCCCAGAACGGCGGCCCCGGTGAAGGCTGGTTCCGTATTGTCACCAGCCCCAGCCAAGCCCGCGAGGTCATTGAAGACGGCAAGATGGCCGTCATCCTCGGGGTCGAGGCCTCCAAGGCACTTAACTGTGGAGAGTTTCTGGGAGTCGCGGAGTGCTCCCGGGACGAGATCGTGACCCGGCTGGATCGACTCCATGCCATGGATGTACGCAGCCTGTTCCCGGTGCACAAGTTTGATAACGCCTTCGGCGGCCACCTGCCAGACCTGTCCAGCGGCATTGGTATCGGCGCCATTCTCTACGGCGGCAACCTACTGGAAACCGGCCATACCATTGAGTTCGAAGACTGCCCGGATCACCACCACAGTGATAACGAAAACCCGCTGGCCGATGCCCTGCAGCCACTGGGCATCCTCGACCAGCTGCTGTTCCAGATTGATTATATTGGTGACCGTTTCCCCGCCACCCCCGAAGGGCTGGCGGAATACGACCCGCGCCGCGGCACCGACCACCTGTGCAACACCCGCGGCCTCACCGACCTGGGCTTCTTCCTGATTGAGGAGCTGACCAAGCGCGGGATGATGATTGAAACCGATCACATCAGTCGCAAGGCCGCCACCGAAATCCTCGATCTCACAGCACCGCGCGGGTATCCGGTCATCAACAGTCATGGCGGCTGGGGTGGCACCGAAGCGTTGCGCGACCGTGTTGCCAACCAGGGAGGGATTACCGCCTCCTTCGGCAGCGTCCGCGGCGATTGGGTGGACCAGCTCACCCGCGACGGCAACCGCCCCCGCCCGGCCAGTTACAAGGTCGGCCCCTTTGGCGGAGCCGCCTTTGCGTCAGACGTCAACGGCATTGCCAATTTGGCCGGTAACCCCGGCACGCCCGATCAGGAAAACACGCTTTATCCATTCACCTCCGTGGACGGCCGCGTGGTGTTCGACAAACAACTCACCGGTGACCACGCCTTCAGCCTGTACGAAGGCCGGGGCGTGGCGCACTACGGGCTATACCCGGACCAGATTGCCGACATGGTGGCCAACAGCGACCGGTCGCAGGAGCAGGTGGACGATGCTGTGAACCAGTTATTCACCTCGGCGGAAGCCTACATACGGATGTGGGAACGACTGGAGCAGGCCGTTCGCTAACGAACACCTGCTGATTTCATAATGAGGGGAATCCATCATGAAAAATGACCTTTGGCGCGCGCTGGCAATATCCATGCTGGCAAGCACCCTGACCCTGACTGGTTGCGGCGGTAGCGACAGCAGCAGCCCGACAACCAGCAACACACCCACCGGTAATACTGGTGATAACGGTGGAGACAATGGCGACAACAACGGCGGCGAGGATAACGACGGCGAGACCCCGCCCGACACGGTCGGCCGTATTTTCCTGATCAGCCCCGGCGACAATGCCACCGATGACATGATCAATGCCATGGTGCAACTTCGCCCGAAAGATACCCTGCAATTCGAGTGCGGGTACTTCGAGCTCGACCAGGGGTTGTTGATTCAAGCCACCGAAGACGTGCTGATCAAGGGCTGCGGCAAGGACGAGACCATTCTGTCGTTCAAGAACAGCGTCAACGTCACCGGGCTGGAAGCGTTGAACATTCGCGGCATTACCGTAGAAGACCTGACCATCCTCGACTCCCCCGGCGATGCCTTTAAATTGAAGAGCGTCAAATGGGGCACCCTGCGTAATGTGCGAGCCATCTGGTCCGGTGGTGGCGAGCCCATCACCGCTGATAATTATGAGGAAAGAATCCACGTTTCCTGTACCAATCCCCCCTTCAATGAAGGCGACCCCACCCCGGACTATGTGCCCAGCTCCGCCAGCGGCCGCTACGGCATCTACCCGGTGGAATCAGAAAACATTCTGGTCGAAGGCAGCGAATCCATCGGTGCCAGTGACGCCGGGATTTATGTCGGTCAGACCAACACCGCCATCATCCGTGACAGCCGTGCCGCCTATAACGTCATGGGATTTGAAATCGAAAATGTTCAGGGCGGGGAATACGACAACAACCTGGCGGAATGTAATACCGGCGCCTTCCTGATCTATGACCTGGAGAACATCACCCGTTACGGGGATACCTCGGTGATGATCAATAACGTGGCACGTAACAACAACACCTATAACTTTGCCCACAGCGGACTGGTTTCCGCGGTGCCAAGAGGTACCGGATTTATCACTCTGGGCTATGACAACATCGAAGTGCTGAATAACACCTTCGAAGATCACAGCACCGCTGCGGTCATCTACGTCAGCTATGAATTAATCGATGGCAAGGGGAAAACCGCTGACCGCAAACTGGACCCCTATACTGAGGGACTTCACATTCACAACAACGTGATGAAAAACTCCGGTTACGACCTGCCACCACCGGACCTGGAAAAGGTCGCCAACGGCGAAGTCGAGAGCGTTTTGCCATTCCTTATCGGCCTGAAAAACCTTCCGACCCTGAACGATCCAACCCAGTTACTCGGCAGCCTTACCAATGTGCTCAATCAAGGCAAGGGCGCTCATATTGTCTGGGATGGTCTGCGTGACGAACTGGATGAAGACTGCCCTTATCCAGTTGACAGCAATGGCGATCCGGTACCGATGTGGGACAGCGGAAAACCCGTCCACACCAATGAGCATCCGAATCCCAGCTGTCACTACAACGCCTACAAGTTCGACGAAAACAAGCAACGTATCCAGCCGGAATGGGGCTCCTGCATTCACAGCAACGAGCTGTCTGAAGACAGCGCCCCTTACCTTAACTTCCACGGCACCGACGGCCTGGAACTGGTACTGGCCATTGCCGACCAGGATCTGTCGATCCTGTCGCCTGCCGGTCTGCTGGACGTACTGGAAGGGTTGCTCAATATGCCGTCGGATACCCGACTGTCTGACCATGACTGTCAGGCCCGCTTTGGCAAAACACTGGCCCCGCTGCCGCGGGTTGACATTCCGCCCTTCGAGCCCAGCGGCGAGTTCGATCCGGCACCCTCCGATGAAGTGGTCGATTTCTATTGTTCCGCCGACGTGGCAGAAGGTGAAATCAACCGCGAGGCGCTGAACTACAACTGCCCGACACTGGACCAGTACAACCTGTTTGCCGATCCGCAAGACCCGCGCAGCTTGCCAAACGAAAGCGGCCAGCCCTTTGTCCTGAACAGCAAACTGTTCTCCGACTACGCCACCAAATACCGGGTTGTTTTTGTCCCGCCCGGTGAACAAGCGGTGTATCGCGACGGCCAGCAAGGGAATAACCCCAATGGAAGTATCCATTTCCCGGACGGCACCGTCATCGCCAAGACCTTTGCCTTTACCGATGAAAGCAATGGCACAGAGGTGCCGGTGGAAACCCGCCTGCTGATCAAACGCAAAAACAGCCAGGGCAGTGCGGTCTGGACTGGCCTGCCCTATATCTGGGAAGAGAAGGATGGCAAGCAGGTTGCCCGGCTGGCCATGAATGGCGGCACCGCATCGGCATCCTGGCACTACCGGGATGCGGATTCCGGCACCCTGCTCACCGGCAGCACCGCCAGCTATAGCATTCCCAATGCCAACCAGTGCATCACCTGTCACGGCAATGATGACCAACCTGCCGGCAGCGCCCCGATTGGTCCCAAGCCTCGAAACCTGAATCGCGCTTATCAGCCGGAGTCGGCGTTCATGGGCAACAGCGGCCAAGGGGGATTCCCGCAGATCAACCAGCTCAAACAATGGCAGGATCTGGGCATATTGAGCGGCGTACCGACCCTGACCATCAGCAATGGCGTTGCCACCAATATCGAGCATCTGCCGCGCTGGAATGTCCCGGGTGACAGCGGTGAGACCGCCCACTCAGCGGCGGATATCGAGAGCCGGGTCCGAGCCTATCTGGAGGTGAATTGCCAGCACTGCCATAACGACAAGGGCGCCGCCTCCAATACCGGTTACTACCTGGATCACTTCCGTGATGTGAATGCCAGCTACGGCGTGTGCAAGAAACCCACTGCCACCGGCGGTGGTTCCTGTGGACGTCAGCATGTACTGGTACCCGGTGATGCCAGCGCCTCCATCGTTTCCTGTCGGCTCGCCGCAGAAAACGACCCGCAACGGATGATGCCCCCCATCGCCCGCAGCGTGACACACAGCGAAGCCAGTGTTCTGCTGGATCAGTGGATCGATAATGTGGTCGATGGCAGCTACACCAACGCCAATGGCTGCAGCAACTAAACGTCCGTTACCCATCCCCCTCCGCCTCCCGTTCGCGGGAGGCAACCTTCCCTCCCCGCTTGCGGGGAGGTTTTTCAGTACCCTCCCAGCAAGGCAATCAATGCAGCCTGACGGTGGACTCCCGTTTTCTGCAGCAGGGACTTGATCTGACTTCTTACGGTTTCACGGGAACTGCAGCGCAATGCGGCAATCTCAGCGGAGCTTCTGCCGTGTAAAAGATGACGGGCAATATCCATTTCAGCCGGGGTGAACTGGTACTGTTCCGCTGCCAGAGCGAGCGCTTGCGAAGCATTGGCTCCCCCATCACAAGACACCAACCGCAACCAGCGCTGTTGATCATCGAGAAAGTCGACCCGAAACACACAAACCCGGTCAGCCGTCTGCAACTTGAGACGCTGAGATTGTGCCGCCGTTGTTCGCAGAGCGCGAACCGCGCGTTGAAAGCGCACCCCATTGGCGGTGCCGGCATGCCCGATCGAGATGTCGAGCAAGCCAGGGTTCAGTTTTTGCTGAGCGGCCTGGTTGGAATACTCCACGTTCCCGGCGCGATCACAGACAATCACCGCCCTGGAAAAACTGTCCAGCAGTGCTTCCAGCAAAGCCAAATCTTGATTGGAAGTACGGTGATGATGGTTCGCGGTTGATCTGACAGCAGTGGCAACTTGCATGCGCGTCCCCCTCTCGTTGATGTCATTCAATGAGAGGGACAACGGCCAGGAATTCGACAATGAGCCGAATCCAGAACGCGTATTGACGGAGCCGAACGTCTTACCGTTGTTTTTCGCGCAACGCTTTCAACGGGGCGGACAACTTATCCGGGTGTCGAGGATGAACCAAAGCATAGGTAGAAAAGATCGTGGCCAGATCTGCATCCAGATCATCACCGGGCTCCAACACCAACGGAAAATCGATTTCCTTTTTTCGGTAATCGGCCGTCGCAACGATGATGGGTACACCCGCCTGATGAGCGATACGATGAAACCCGGTTTTCCATTGTGTTGCACCACCGCGCGTACCTTCCGGGGCCACCACCATGAACAATTGCTCAGCGCCGTTGAACTGGGCGACCGTCTGCTCGACCACGCCCCCGGCCTTGTTGCGATCAATGGGCAGGGCTCCCATCCAGCGCAACAAGGAACCCAGCGGTCCCTTGAAGGCACTGTCCTTGATCATCACATGCGCATCCAGGCCCAGTTGCATCATGGCGGCCAGGGTCACAATGCCATCCCAGTTGGACGTGTGCGGCCCGCCAATAATCACCGCCTTGGGCAAGGCAGGTAACGGACTGACCACCTTCCAGCCAATCAGCTTCAGGAAACCGCGCGCGCACGCCCGGGAAAATGCATTACCGCGACGCGGGTAATCGCTGGTGGCCATAAACAGAATCCTCGACAAAAGTGCCGCGATCATACGCAGGGCGCCGATGACTCTCATTGACCTTGAAGACCAACGTTCGCCCCAGTGGACAGGCGGTGCCCATGGTCTATGACAAAGATTGAAAAACCCCCTTCGCCACACATTTCATGTGGACGCCATAAGCGCGTAGTATGAGGGTATTCATAACGCAGGGTCCTGGTGTCATTGTGTTATGGGCCCTGCGGTCCCGCTTTACGCCGTGACACCACGGCGGCGAGCCCATTCTCGACCCAGGAGGTGTGCAGTGACACGGATTGGCCAGGACACCCTGAACAGCAAGTCATCGCTGACAGCCAACGGCAAGACCTACCATTATTTCGACCTCAACGCGGTCGCCGACAAGGGCTGGGGTGATCTCAGCAAGCTTCCCTTCTCGCTCAAAGTGCTACTGGAAAACCTGCTGCGCTATGAAGATGGCGAGAGCGTCACCGTGAATGACGTGGAAGCGGTCGTGCGCTGGCTGGACAACAAGCGTTCCGACAACGAAATCAACTACCGCCCGGCCCGGGTCCTGATGCAGGACTTCACCGGCGTCCCCGGTGTAGTCGATCTTGCCGCCATGCGCGATGCCATCAGCAAGGCCGGTGGCGATCCCACCCGCATCAACCCCCTTTCACCGGTGGATCTGGTCATCGATCACTCGGTCATGGTGGACAAATTCGGCAACCCGCAGGCCTTTGCTGAAAATGTGGATATCGAGTACCAGCGCAACCGTGAACGTTATCAGTTCCTGCGCTGGGGCCAGAAAGCCTTCAATAATTTCCGGGTGGTGCCACCGGGCACCGGCATCTGCCACCAGGTCAACCTGGAATACCTGGCCAAGGGTGTCTGGTCCGAGCCGGCCCAGGATGGCAACACCTATGCCTACCCGGATACCCTGGTGGGCACCGACTCCCATACCACCATGATCAACGGCCTCGGCGTACTGGGCTGGGGTGTGGGCGGTATCGAGGCCGAAGCGGCCATGCTCGGCCAGCCCATCGCCATGCTGATCCCCGAGGTCATCGGCTTCAAGATCAGCGGCAAGCTGCGCGAGGGCATCACCGCCACCGATCTGGTACTCACGGTCACCGAGATGCTGCGCCGCCGCGGGGTAGTCGGCAAGTTTGTGGAATTCTTTGGTGACGGCCTCGCCGACCTGACCCTGGCCGACCGCGCCACCATCGCCAACATGGCCCCCGAGTATGGCGCCACCTGTGGTTTCTTCCCCATCGACGAGCGCACCACCGAATACATGGAACTGTCCGGCCGCGACCCCGACACCATCGCGTTGGTCGAGGCCTACTGCAAGGCGCAAGGGCTGTGGCGCTCCAGCGACGATCCGGACCCGGAATTTACCGATGTTCTGGAACTGGATCTGGGGGATGTGGTGCCCAGCCTGGCCGGCCCGAAACGCCCCCAGGACCGGGTTCCCCTCACGGCCGTCAAACGCACCTTCATTGACGTAGTGACCGAGACCCTCAAGCTCAACGACGATGAAATCAGCAAGCTGGAAGGGGAAGGCGGTCAGACCGCCGTGGGCAACCACGAGCCCAGCGGTGGTGACGTTCCCGTCACCATCGACGGCCAGAAACACCACCTCAGCCACGGCGATGTGGTGATTGCAGCTATTACCTCCTGCACTAACACCTCCAACCCCAGCGTCATGCTGGCGGCCGGTCTGGTGGCAAAAAAAGCCGCCGAAAAAGGCCTCAACCGCAAGCCCTGGGTGAAGACCTCACTGGCCCCCGGCTCCAAGGTGGTGACCGACTATCTGGACGTCACCGGCCTGCAGAAACCCCTCAACGACATCGGTTTCGACCTGGTCGGCTACGGCTGCACCACCTGCATCGGCAACTCCGGCCCCCTGCCGGACGCCATCGACAAAGCCATTGCCGACGGCGATCTGGTGGTGGCCTCAGTGCTGTCCGGCAACCGTAACTTCGAAGGCCGGGTCCACCAGAGCGTGCGCACCAACTGGCTGGCCTCACCGCCGCTGGTGGTGGCCTACGCCCTGGCCGGCACAGTGAAAATCGATTTGGACAAAGACCCTATTGGCAAGGATAACGATGGCAACCCGGTCTACCTGAAGGACATCTGGCCCAGCTCCGATGAGATTCAGGCGGAGCTGGTCAAGATCAACAACGACATGTTCCGCAGCCAGTACGCCAGTGTCTTTGACGGTGACGAGACCTGGCAGAGCCTGCCAATCCCGGATTCCCAGACCTATGACTGGGACAGCCAATCCACCTATATCCAGAACCCGCCTTTCTTTGACGGGCTTACCGCCGAAATCGATGATGTGACCCCGGTGAAAGACGCCCGGATTCTCGCCTTGCTTGGCGATTCCATTACCACCGACCACATCTCTCCTGCCGGCGCCATCAAGGCCGATTCCCCCGCTGGCCATTATCTGCAGGGCCACGATGTGGAACCCATCGACTTCAACTCCTACGGTTCGCGCCGGGGGAATCACGAAGTGATGATGCGCGGCACCTTCGCCAATATCCGTATCCGCAACGAGATGACCCCGGATATCGAAGGCGGCTTTACCAAACACCTGCCCCAGGGCGAGGAAATTTCCATCTACGGTGCCGCCATGCGTTACCAGAAGGATGGCGTTCCCACCGTGGTGGTCGCCGGCAAGGAATACGGCACCGGCTCCAGCCGCGACTGGGCGGCCAAGGGCACCAACCTGCTCGGGGTGAAAGCGGTGATTGCCGAAAGCTTCGAGCGTATTCACCGCTCCAACCTGATCGGCATGGGGGTGTTGCCACTGCAATTCCCGGAAGGCACCGACCGCAAGACCCTGAATTTGGACGGTAGTGAAATCGTCAATATTCCGGAGTTGGGCAACGGCCTGAAAGCAGGGGAAACTGTAAAGGTGGTGTTCCGCCGTGATGGCAAGGAACAAACCGTGGAGGCGCTCTCCCGTCTCGATACCGCCGCGGAAGTGGAGTACTACAAACACGGCGGCATTTTGCACTATGTGCTGCGTCAGATGATGAAGGGATAACCCGACCCTCTGCTGTGGGAGCGGAGTTCCACCGCGATGTCGGGCCACCGTGGCCTGCCCCGCTCCCGCAATCACCACCGGGCTTTCCCTTCCGAGCCCGGTTTTTGCTATGCTGACTCTGCTTCACAACGAGTTTTGGGGAACTCCGTGCGCTCTGTACTCCTGATCTTCTGTTGCGCCCTGGCACTGCCAGCGGCGGCGCAATCGTTTGACGACAGCGACCTGCTCACCGCCGAGCAGCGCGATGCACGCCTGCGCGAACAACAAGAACTGGAAGCCAGGGAGCAAGACCTTCTGCAGCAGAAGGAAACCACCCAGGAACTGCTTGAGCAGCAAGATGCTTACCTGGAAGCACTGAAAGCCCAGATCGATGCCATGAAGCAGCCCTCACAAGAATCACAACAACACGGGACACCACGCTGATGCTGCAATGGTTACGCCGCCTGTTTCAGGGCCCGGCAAAAGACGCGACGCCTCAGCAGGCACCCCGCCCCGAAGACGATGCCCCCCCAGTGGAAACGCCGCAATCTGAGGTGCCAGCCCCTCCGCCTGCCGACCCGATGGCCCCTTTTCTGCCGTTCCAGATCCGGCCGCTGGAAGTGGCCGACCTGAACCGTCTGCTCGGCGTCTTCCGCGATGCCATACAAGTGGGCAGTGCTGGCGAATACGATCAGCAGCAACGTGATGCCTGGAGTCGTGGCCAGAACTACGACAGCCTGATCTCATTGCTGAGTGAAGGGGAAACCGTGGTGGCGCAGTGGGATGATGAACTGGTGGGGTTTGCCCAGCGCATTGCCGACAACATCAATATGGTTTACGTGCACCCGGACTCCGCCCGGGTGGGCATTGCTACCCTGCTCTACCAGCATCTGGAAGACAGCGCCCGGGTCGAAGGCATCCCCAGCCTGATCACCCACGCCAGCCTGACCGCACTGGAATTCTTTCGCTTCATGGGTTTCGACAGTGAAGGGGAGGAGCAAGCAGATCGGGGTGGCGTCAATCTGAAACGCCACCTTATGCGCAAATCATTGGGCAATTTTCAGTAAATAAACCGAACATTCATCAAAAAATCTGATCAAACCCGCCAAACCGGTGCCATGGGTTCGGCCTCCCCGTGCCACTAGAATGATTCCATCGGCAGCGCAGAATGCGCGGCCTACCCAACACCATTTGCGCTCATTCTGAACACCCGGGGTCACGGATTGGCCCCACACTTCCCCCCTTAAGGCCGTCCCCCCGACGGCCCTTTTTTTGTGCCGCGACACGGGCAATTTTTAGGGTACATCGCGGATTTCCGTGAACGGCCCGATTTACCCCCCACTTGCCGCAGGAGCGTCGGTTATTTGCTCCGCTCACCCTTCGGGCCGCCCTGCGGTCGTTCCTTCGCTACGCTCGGTGGCGACGCGACCCCAAACCAGGATCAAAAGCATTTTCATCACAGAGGGCACAGGGCTCACTGGGGAAGACGGTTTTCCTCTGTGAACCCTGTGCCCTCTATGGGAAATCGTCTTTAACGACGTGGGTTATCGCGCCGCGAGCGACGCTCCTACGGAAGGGGCTCTTCTGTGGACGATTCCCTCGAATCCGCGAAGAACCCTTTTCCTGTAATGCTCAGGGCTTGTACAACAAGCGCCCCACGCTGTTGAACGCTTTTTCGGTAAGGCTCATGCGGATCATGGCGCGGAACAGGGTCTCCGGCAGCAGCCGGCGGGCCAGCAACAGCATGCGGGCATCGCTACCGACACTGTAGCGCAGGCGCTGGCTGCCATCGGTGGAAGCCTTGTAGATGACGTCCGCAGCCTCTTCAGGCGTCGAGCCCCCTGGCCCGGTCTTGTCCATCACCCCGAACTGGTCTTTGGAATAAGTCTCGTAGGTGGACACCCCGGTGCGATTTTCGCGGTCGGCGGAACGCCCGAAGAAGGCCGTATTCACCGCCCCCGGCTCAATGATCTTGATGCCAATGCCCAGCGGACAGAGTTCGTACACCAGCCCTTCGGTGAACCCTTCCACCGCCCACTTGCTGGCGTTATACACACTGTACAGCGGCAGTGGTACCCGCCCGACCATGCTGGCCACGTTCACGAGTACACCGCTTTGCCGCTCGCGAAAGTGGGGCAGCACGGCCCGACAGGTCTCCATCAGTCCGAACACATTGGTCTCGAACTGCCGTTTAATCTGTTCTTCATCCAGGGTTTCAAACGCGCCCATCAACCCATAGCCGGCATTGTTCACCAGCACGTCAATCGCCCCGAAACGCTGGATGACGGCTGCTACAGCGGCGTGAATGCTGTCACGGTCAGTGACATCCAGACGGGTACACATCACCCCCGGCAGTGCCGCCAGCTCATCCGCCTGGGACGGGTCTCGCATGGTAGCTGCCACATTCCAGCCGTTGGCCTGAAACAGTTTGGCGGTGGCGTAGCCGATGCCGGACGACGCCCCGGTAATCAATACCGTCTTGATCGCAGATTCAGTCACACTCATTTCCTGCTTTATCGCTTTCAGACATGCCCCGGGTGCGAAGCATCCGGGCGAATCAGGTCTTGCTCGGATTCCCCGAACATCTGGGCCAGCACCTGCAATTGAGCCTTGCGGCCCGTACGCTGCTGTCGCTGACGCAACCCAGGTAAATAGCGCTGACCGGCATGCAAGGCAAATCGCGGCCCCAGCGTGAGCAAGGGGTACCAGGACGACACATCCTCCGGCAGGCCCAGTTGCGCCATCTTTTGCTTGTCCAGAAAAAAGCGGCTGACACTCAGATGCTTGTTGTAGGCAAGCTTGCGCTGCAGGGATTCAAAACGGCCGAACTTTCGCTCCAGAGGCTCTTGCGCCAACGCCATGCCCAGCTCACGGCTGGTCCAGTCCGGCTGGCTCTGGGTCATCAGGGTGTGGTGCAGCAGCACAATCCCGTCGCGCTCGCTGTCGACCAGCCAACGCTCATCCACGCCCATCAACCAGCTGGCGTATTTCCACAACTGCATCACGCCACGGGACTCACGGGGCGTTACCGGCACCCCCATCTTGCGCAGGCCACCCAGCATCACCACGCAGAACCCCAGATAGGTCGCCACCATATCTACCTGACTGAGCGGCTTGCCCCACTGGCTCTCATCCCACTCGTCCCGGGAGGCCAGGTTGCGGCGCACCAGCGAATGCACCATGCGCACATGCAAGGTGCTCTTGAAGCCTGCCCCGAAACGCTCCAGCCCGCCCACCTCCGTGCAGTCGATCCACCATTTGCCGGTCTCGGCCACTCGACGGGACGCGCCCTTGTTGAGGGCGCCGGTCAACACCAGGGACTGGTTGAAACCGGACAGCAAATAGCCCCCCATCAACGCCAGATCCCGCAACACGTATGGGGCTGTCATGCCAGTGGAGTGAATAAAGCGGGCACCGTCCTCGATCAGCTCGAAGTCCACCCAGGCCGGGCGTTTTTCCAGCCGTTTGATGAACAAACGCAATGGTTCCGGGCAATCCGGCACCGCGTGCAGCCCCTCATTGACGGCCTTTTCGAACAGCGCACGGGCCTCCCGTGGGCCGAATGCCACCATCCAGTCCACCAGATCATCCATGGGCTGATCACCTTCCCACAGGGCGGCGATCACCTCATCAAATTCTGCGCGACTCGGCGCCAGATCACGGCCCAACAGGGTACGCAGCAACACTGGCGTGGCTTGCTGGGTCTTCTCAAATGGGCGAGCCCGGCGAGGCGCGGGCTGAATGTGTGCCTGAGCGGTCATCACAACCTCCTGGGTGTGCTTGCAATAGCTGTCACCCTAATGCGAATATGTATTCGCATTCAATTCGCATTTTGCCGATACAGGTTCCGCCATGCGTAAACGCCCTCAACAACAACGCTCCCGGGAAATGGTCCGCGCCTTGATCGACGCGACCGCCCAGGTCATCCAGCAGCAGGGGCTGGACAACACCACCACCGCCAGGATTGCCGAGGTAGCCGGCGTCAGCGTGGGCTCGCTGTATCAGTATTTCGGTGACAAGGATGGGTTGATCGAAGCCCTGATGGAGAGTCTGGCCGAGGATATCGGGGTCGGTCTGAAACGACTGCCCATCACCGACAATGTGGACATCAATGCCATGGTCAGCAGTGCCATTCGCTTCGGCTTTGCGGTGCTGCATTCCCGCGACGGCCTGTACCTGGAACTGGTACGCAACTGGCATCGACTGCCCACCAACCGGGTGGTGGAAGTCCTGCAACAACACTTCATGGATCTGGCCCGGATGTACTTCCTGCGCCATTATCGGGACTACCCCATCCACAACCTGGAGGTGCGGGTGTTTATCGTCACCAACAGCGTGCTGTTCACCATGGTGCGCTACATCAGCCAGCACGGCGGCATGATTCGCGAAAGCGAGCTGGCCGATGAGCTGACCCGCATGGTCGCCAGCTACATCGCCGAACCGCCTGCCAGCGAGGAAACCGTTCGATGAAACCCGACCTGGCTCTGGCCTACTGCCGCATGATCGCCCAGACCCTGGGGCTTGATCAGGATGGCCTGGATACCCTGGTGGCCAACACCGGGATCGACGCCCACACCCTGCAGACCAGCGATGGGTTCATTGACTGGCCCGGTGCCTGTCAGCTGATTGCAAACGCGCAGCACATGAGTGAAGCGCCGGATCTGGCCCTGCAAACCGGCCTGCGCGCCCTGCCTGCCATGCATGGCCCCATGGGGATGGCCGCCATGGCCAGCCCTACCCTGCGCGATGCCATGCGGGTCTTTGCCAGTTTTACCAACACCCGCACCCGGGTGTTTCTCACCGAAATGGAAGAAACTCCCGACACCATCACCCTGCACCTGAAATTCGCTTATCCGCTGGATGATGCCATTCGTTTCCTCACCGAATCCGCCATGGGATCGGCCTACGCCTGTCATGTGGTCCTGCGAGGCAAACCCATCGAGGATGGCACCGCCAGCTTCAACTACCCGGCACCGGCCTGGGCCGAATCCTACAAAAAGATCTTCCGGGGGACCGAAGTGGTCTTTGATGCCCCCGGCGTGTCGCTGTCCCTGCCTGCACGCTACGGCGACGAGGTATTAGCCAGCCACGACCGGGACTTGCTGTGGCTGGCCATTCAGCAGTGTGAAGCCCGCCAGGAAGCCCTGCGCAAGCAAGGCACGGTAACGGATCAGGTGCTTGCCCTGCTTCACCAAAGCCAGGGCCAGGCCAGCCTCGATGCCGTGGCAGACCGTTTGCACATGAGCCCGCGCACCCTGATCCGCAAGCTCAAGCACGAAGACACCCGTTTTCAGCAACTGCGTGACCAGACCCTCAGCCGCCGCGCCACCCAGCTGCTGAGCCTGCCCCACTACACCGTCGCAGCAGTGGCAGAAGACCTGGGCTACACCGACGTGGCCAGCTTCCGCCGCGCCTTCCAGCGCTGGTTCGGCACCAGCCCGGGGCGATTCCGGCAGGAATAACCTGTCGGTAGGAGCGTCCTTGGCGGCGCGATAACCACCTGGAATCAAAAGCTTCGCTACCGCAGAGTTCACAGAGGCTAAAACTGTCTTCTTCCCAGTGGTCTCGGTGAGCTGTGCGGTACGTTTGGCTTATCGCAGCGACACCGACGTCTCTACAGCCCCTGTCATTTTCTATCCCCCCCTTGTCAGCATCCGCGCTTACCGCTGTTCGCCATTCCGGCAACACTGAAAAAAAGCACCATTGGAGACTGGCGCAATGAGTCACGCCGACAACAACAATGAACTGGCCCGCCTGAAGGTGTCACCGCCACTGGCCTGGCCCACGATTGCCATTCTGATCGTGTCCCTGATCAGCATCGCCCTGAGCTGGGTACTCGTCATGAACGACATCTGGCCACTGTGGCTGGGCATGGTCATCAACAGCATTGCGGGCTACGCCCTCTTTACCCCGGCTCACGAGGCCATCCACCGGGCAGCAGCGCAGAAGTCGTCTACCAATGACTTTCTGCTGTCTGCCGCCACCTTCGTGGCCGTGCCCTTCGGCAAGGGTAAACTGTTCCGCCTGCTGCACATGCGCCACCATCGCTTTGCCAACGACCCGGAAAACGACCCGGATCACTGGATGGCCAGCAGCCTGTGGACCATGCCGCTGTGGGGTCTGTGGCCGTATTTCTATCTCTACAAGTTCCTGCGCAACCCGGCCATGCTGCCCAATGTGAAGGTGTCCGAGATCGTTCGTGAGATCGTCGTGGCCGGGATTATCTTTGGCGCCCTGATTGCCTGGGAACCCTTCTACATGCTGACCCTGTGGCTGATCCCCACCTACTTTGCCTTCTTCCTGATGTGCCTGGTGTTCATGGTGCTGCCGCACTACCCCCATACTGGCCGACAGGATGAAGACCCCAACACCACTGCCCTGATGCGCATGGGCGGCGAGTGGTGGCAGACCCCGGTGCTGATGTACCAGAACTACCATTTGGTCCATCACCTCTATCCCACCGTGCCGTTCTACCGTTACGGCAAGGTGTGGAAGGCCCGGGAAGCCCACCACATGGAAAACTCCGGCAGCATGATCATTGGCCCCTTCGGGCTCGGCCCGGACAGCGACAAGGCCAACGCCGCCTGACGCCTGCATCGGGGCGGCCGGCCACGGCGCCCCGATGACACTATTTATCCCCTTTTTGGCATTTTCCGCGCTTAACTTTCTTTCCCGTTCAGTAAACACTGTGTATCTGGACCATGCAGGAGACTGCCCAATGACGACAACAACCGAAGCAGAAGAACTCAAGACACTGGCCAAACTGAAGGTATCGCCGAAGTTTGCCTGGCCAACCATTGCCCTGATGGTGCTGTCCCATGCGGCCAACATCAGCAGCTGGATCATGGTCATCGGGGGCTACTGGCCTGCCTGGGTCGGCCTGGTGATCAACAGCATCGCCGGCTATGTCATGTTCACTCCTGCCCACGAATCCATTCATCGTGCCGCAGCGCAGAAATCAGAACACAACGACCTTATCCTCTCCATTGCCACCTTTGTGGCGGTGCCGTTTGGCAAAGGCAAGTTGTTCCGCATCATGCACATGCACCACCACCGCTTTGCCAATGATCCGGAAAAAGATCCGGATCACTGGATGGCCAGCAGTCTGTGGACCATGCCACTATGGGGTTTCTGGCCCTTCATTTACCTGATCAACTTCATGCGCAATCCGGAAAAGCTGCCCAATGTGGCCATGTCCGAAATCCGCCGTGAACTGATTGTCGCCGGCATTGCCCTGACCGCCCTGTTCATCTGGCAACCCTACGTGACCCTGATGCTGTGGCTGATCCCGTCCTACTTCTCGTTCTTTCTGATGTGTCTGGTGTTCATGGTGCTGCCGCACTACCCGCATACCGGCCGCCAGGACGTGGACCCGAATACCACCTCGCTGATGCGCATGGGCAAGGAATGGTTGCTGACCCCGATCCTGATGTACCAGAACTACCACCTGGTTCATCACCTGTACCCCACCGTACCGTTCTACCGGTATGGAAAAGTGTGGAAAGCCCGCGAGGCTTACCACCGCAAACACTCTGGCAGCATGATTATTGGCCCCTTTGATCTGGGCCCGAAAGACCAGCCCGGCGACGCCGCCTGACAGGAGCACAACAATGACAAAAACCGTACTGATCACCGGCGGCGCCGGCGGCATTGGCCGTGAATTCTGCAAGCTGTTCAACAACGATGGCTACAATATCGTGGTCTTCAGCCTGCTGCAGGACGAACTGGATCAGCTGGGTAACGACCTGAAAGCCCAGCGCAACGATGTGGTTTACCACGGCGTGCAGATGGACCTGTCCCAACCGGATGCCGCCGAGCGCATCGTGCAATGGCTGGACCAGGAAAACATCACCCTGGACGTGCTGGTCAACAACGTGGGCTTCGGCATGATGGGCGAGCACGTTGAGCAGGACACCCGGAAACTGGAGCGCATGCTCACCCTCAACAATATTCTGCTCAGCAAACTGTGCATGCTGGTAGGCGCCAAAATGAAGGCTCGCGGCCAGGGCAAGATTATGAACATCGGTTCCCTCGCCGGGTTCTGCCCGATGCCTTTCTTTGCCGCCTACAGCGCCAGCAAGGCATTCGTGATCAACCTCAGCGCCTCCCTGCAGGAAGAGCTCAAACCCTATGGCGTGCAGGTCACCTGCTTCTGCCCCAGCACCACCAAGACGGCCTTCCTGGATACCGCCCAAAGCGCACACAAGTCGTCCAGCGGCATCACCCAATTCGTCTCCGCGCAGATCGCCACCCCGGAAGAGGTGGCCGCTGCCGGCTACAAGGCCCTCAATGCCGGTAAGCGTTACGCCCTGCCCGGCCTGTCCGTTACCCTGCAAAGCATCTGGATCCGCATGATGCCACTGCGGGCAATGGCCAGTTTTGTTTATAAGCAGTCGGTCAATAAAAGCAGTTAACAGTGAATAGTTAATAGTTAACAGCTGCGCGGGGGAGGCATGCCTGTCCCGCAACCACAGAGGCCGCGCCCGGACATTGGGCGCGGCCTCTTTCGTTGGAAAACCTTTTGGAGCAGTAGGGGCCGCGATGCGAGGGTTGCGCATTGCGAAAGGCAAAGGGAAAACCTACCGTCTGCGTGCCTTGGGGTTGGCCCTTCACACTTGCTGCTCGTTCCTGCAAACGAAAGAGGCCGCGCCCAAGCCTGGGCGCGGCCTCGATACTTTCTGTGACCACCACGCGTTTCACGCGCCGCTATTCACTGTTAACTGTTAACTATTCACTGCCTTACCGAACCAACCACAAACTCAACTGCGGAATATAGGTAATCATCAACAGCGCCACGATCAGTACCAACATGAACGGAATCGTGGAGGCGAACAGTTCGGTGACTTTCTTCTTGAAGCGATAGCTGGCGATGAACAGGTTCATGCCTACCGGCGGAGTGATGTAACCGATCTGCATGTTGGCCACAAAGATCACACCCAGATGCACCGGATCGATGCCGTAGCGCAGGGCCACCGGCAGGATCAGCGGCACCATGATCACCAGTGCCGCGAAGATATCCAGCAACGCCCCCAGCAGCAGCAGCAGGATGTTGAGCAGAATCAGGAAGGTGATCTTGCTCTCCACGTGGGTCTGAATCAGGGTGAACAGCTGCTCGGGCACCCCGGCGTAAACCAGGTAATCGGTGAAGGCCAGGGCCACCGCCAGGATCAGCAGAATACCCCCTACCATGATCATGGAATCACGCATGATCGACGGCAATTTACGCAGCGAAATTTCCTTGTACAGGAACACCTCCGCCACCAGCACATACAGGGCCGTGACCGCGGCGGCTTCACTGACCACCAGGAAGCCAGAGAAGATACCGCCCAACACCACCAGCGGCAGCGGCAGCTCCCAGCGGGCTTCCCACAGGGCATCCACCAGCTCACGAAAATCAAACGGCTGACGCGGCACCGCCTTGCCATTCATGGCCGAGCCACGGGTTGCCCATACGCAGTAGCCATACAACAGCACGATCATCAGCAGGGCAGGCACCAGCCCCGCCAGGTACAGATCCACAATTTCTACCGAAGGCATATCCAGCTGCTGGGACATCTGCTGGGCAATAATGCCGTAGATCAACAACGGAACCGACGGCACCAGCAACAGGCCAAGACTACCTGATGAGGTAACCAGGCCAAGGCTGAACTTTTCCGGATAATTACCTTTCACCAGCGCCGGCAACAACAAGGCGCCGAGAGCCACGATGGTGACACCGGAACCGCCGGTCAGGGCGGTAAAGAAGGCACAGGCAATCAGTGACACAAAGGCCATGCCACCGGGCATCCAGCCAAAGGCCGCCTGGCTCAGGCGGAGCATGCGGTCGGCGGTTTTCGACTCACTCAACAGGAAACCGGCAAAGGTGAACAATGGCAACGCCATCAGCACCACGGAATTGCTGAGCTGGTAGATATCGATATGAAGCACGGCCAGCTCGATTTCCAGGGTGTAAAACCCGAGAGCCGCCGCACCCAGAATAATCGCGTACAGGGGCGCGCCCATCAGGGCCAGCACCACCAGCAAAATTATCGCTGCGGTAATCATGCCACCGGCTCCTGCAGTTTCGGCCGCTTACCGATCAGGCCCAGCGCAAACAACACCACATAACGCACCGCCATCACGGAAAAACCCACGGGGATAATGGCCTGCAACAGCCAGCTCGGGACACTGCCAAATGCGGGGGTCGCATACTCGTATTCCTCGATCACGAACCCCACGCTATACCAGGCCACCAGCACGCAAATGAACGCCGTAAACAGGTCCACAGCGACGGTCAGGAAGGGGTGATACTTTTCCGGTAGAAGAGCGGAGGCCACATCGATACGAATATGCTCGTCATTTCTGGAAGCAATCATCGCCCCCAACAGGCCGATCCATAACACGGCATTTTGTAGTAGTGGTTCAATCCAGATCAGGCTGGTGCCAAAGAAATTTCGCAGAATGATCTGCGCCACCGCCAGCAGGATCATAAACAAAAGGACGGCCACGATAAGGCCGTCCTCGAGTTGATGCAGAAAGCGGTGCAAACCGCGTAGCAACCCAGCCATTACTGACCTGCGCGCTGCTTGGCGAGAATTCCGTTAAGGCGATCAAGCATGTCTTGGCTGACTTCGCCCTCTTCTACCAACTCGGCAGTGGCACGATCGGCGTAGTCTTTCCATTCAGCACGCTGGTCTTCTGTTGGTTGAACCACCTCAAGCCCCTGTTGTTGCACGGCCTGGAAGGCGCTCAGATTTTCCTTGCGGCTTTCGGTATCCAGCGTATCGAAGGTCGCACCCAACACGTCACGCACGACTTTCTGATCTTCCGGGCTGATACGCTTGAAGTATTTTTCGTGAATACCCAATAGGCCGAAGGTGTACAGTAATGGCATATCGGTGACGTAGTTCACCCGCGAGTACCACTGCAAGGTCAGTGCTGCCACTGGCGGCGCCGCGAAGGCATTGATGGCACCGGTCTGCAGGGACGTCAGCACAGCACCGATGTTCAGCATGATCGGCGACAATTCAAAGGCCTTGGACGCCTTGGCAGATGCTTCATCATTGGCTGGCAGCCACAGTTTCTGGTCACGCAGGTCATCCAGGCTTTTTACCGGGTTTTCCGACATGACGTAGGCAAAGCCACCATCCACCAGACCGAAGCTGACCCAGCCGCCCTGTTCCAGACCCTGCTCGATCACCGGGTCCAGTTCCGCACGCACCGCATCCACTTCATCGTAATTGTTGAAGGCCAGTGGCACGTTGAGAATCTGGCTATCCTTGTAGGCCGAGGCAAAGGCCCCGCCTTGGGCGATCATGCCATGCAGCTGGCCGATGCGGATCTTGCGCTCCACTGCCCGGTCATCGCCCATCACCCCACCGGGGTAGATCTTGAGCTTCACGCGGCCCTCAGTCTTGTCGGCAATCTCCTTGCCGGCATTTTTCAGACCGGTGACGATAGTCGTGCCGTCCGGGTACAGGGTGGAAATCTTCAGCGTGGTGGCGGCGCTAGCCACCAGCGGCAGCAAGGCCACCAGTACAGTCGCGAGACGCAACATAATTAACTCCTAGAAATAGTCATCGGCGTCGGCAAGCAGGGCCTTGGCCTGCTCCTGCGCGTAGGTATTTTGCAGGGTCAGGCCATGAACGTTCGGGTCGGCCTCCAGCACCGCCTTGAGAAGGCGGTCATGCAATTCGCGGTCGAATACCAGGCGGGCATACTTTTCAGCATAGAGCACTGGCGCCAGCAGATTCTTGCCTTCCGACAGGCTCATGGCCTGCTCGAAATGGGCTTTGGCCACCTCAGGCTTGCCGCCCAGCGAGGCCGGCAGAATGCTGTTAAGCACGCCCAGGTACATGTGTGCCTGACCGTACTGGTAGCCTTCTTCCAGCTCGGTCACACGCTTCATGGTGGCTTCGACACGGCCCAGTTCGGCTACAGCGTTCCAGTCGCTGGTATTCTGCTGGATATAGCCGGCCCAGGCTCCACCCAGGGTAAACAGGACAGGCACATCGCCCTTGCCTGCCTCGGCCAACAGGGCCTCGTATTCCGGCACGCTGAGGCTGCGCAGATCGCAATAATCCCCATCGTGGGCACAGGCCGCCCGGAAAGCATAATTCAGGGCCTTGTTACTCAGCTTGCGGGCACGGGTCGGATCTTCCACAAACAGGCCGGCATAGGCGCCATAAAGGTCCGCACCGCTGGCCAGCAAGGATTCGCTGTCCGGCCAGTTTTCGATCAGCCCATCGACCATCAACAGGTAGGTCGGCAGGCCGTCCTCGACCAGCTGCAGATCATTGTTGTTGAGTACCCCGTAAGGCAGGTTGTCATCGACTCGGGCCAGAGAGCAGCCCTGTAGCGCAAGTATCGCTACGCAAAAAAGTGAAGGGACCAACCCGGGGAGGAAGCGCCACTGCATAGGTCGCCGGTATCCTTTCATTATTGTGACCGATTGTTTTGGCTGTCTTTATAGCAGCCCACCGGGGCTAACTCAAACACGCGCATGGCTCTTTCCCCGTGCCATCAGGCCAAAAATGCCACCCAACAGGCAGCCACTGACCAGCCCGGCCAAATGGGCGGCGTTGGCCACCACAGACGACAGCCCCACAAAGCAGATCACCATCCACGCCAGCATGAACAGGACGATTTCCCGGCGCAGGGCATAGCCGGCGCCCGGGTTGAGGCGCCCGTAAATCCACAGGTAACCCAGCAACCCATACACCACTCCAGACAGCCCGCCGAACAGGGGCCCACTGTGAAGGAATTGCGCCACATTGGAGATCCCTGCCGTCACCAGGGTCACCAGTAACAGCTGGGCCGAAGACTGGTGACGCTCAATCAATCGCCCCAGATCTGCCCACCACAACAGGTTGAAAATGATATGCAGAATGGAAAAGTGCAGCAGCATGGGGGTAATCAGGCGCCAGGGCTGGCTGGCCAGCCCTTCCAGGGACGAAGGGAACAACAGGGCACGGTACACCCCGTCGCCGAGCAGATACGGGGTCAGGAAAATGGCCACGCACAGCACCAGACCGGTTTTGGTCACCCAGCCCATGCTGGCCAGCCAACCGCCGGACAGCAATGGCTGGGGCTGCCCGGTCAGGGGCTCCAGCGGCTGGCGTCCCTGGCCTCGCTTGAGATCCGCGATCAACTCTTCGGTAAGCTGACGGGCATGGGGGTACTGCCCGGGGTCCGGGATCACCAGCACACATTGCTCATCAGCTTCATGACGCTCCACCTGAAAACCATTGCGCGTCAGGGTGCGTTCGATCAGGTCTGCCAGCTCAGGCTGGGGTGTACGAATCAATTCCATGCCAGCCCCTCCAGGGCCTGTTTGCGTTGTGTCGGGTTCAGGTCAGCCAGGTTATCCACCTGCTGCCAGAAACAGTCCCACTGCTGCTGGCACTGCGAAAACAGCCGGGCAAAGGCCGGCACATAGGCATTGTAATCACTGACACCGTTAAGCTGGGCATTGTTCAACGGCCCGTCGAAAAAACGCTGGTAGCCTTTCAGGCCCTCAATGCGCTCACGGTCTGCCGCGAAGCGCTGCCGAGCCTGCTGCTGGATACGGGCCTTTCCGGCGGCCAGTTTCTGTTCGTCACGCTCACGGGTATACAGCTCGTCCAGCGCCTCACGGGCATCGCCGATAATGGCCAGAAACGCCGCCTTTGCCCGATCCCGTTGAGGCCAATAATCGTCAGGCAGCGGCGCCTTTATGAAAGCAAAATATTGCACCGCTCCCTCTCGCCCCACCATGGTGGCCAGAGATTCGTTAAAGCGGGTGTCACCCTTGATATAGATCCGGCGATGGACCAGCTCATGAATCAGCAGCTCAGCCAGGGAGGGCCGGGAGCGCTGAATCATCGGGGTGGTCAGCGGGTCAGCAAACCAGCCCAGCGTAGAATAGGCAATCGCACCGCCTACCCAGGTATCAAACCCTTCGTCCTGGAGCGCCGCCGCCTCACGGTCTGCCCGCTCGCGGTCAAAGTAGCCCCGGTAGCTGACACACCCTACCAGCGGGTAACACCAGGTTTTGGGGGTCAGTGACCAGCCCGGCGCGGCCAGCACATTCCAGACCACCGCCTCCTGCTCCAGCGACACATACTGGTGGTAGACATCCTCGGCCGGCAAATCCAGGTGGTTCCCCGCCCAGTTCACCACCTGTTGACTGAATTGCAGTTGGCGCGCCACCGCCGGCGGTGTGTCAGGGTCCGCCAGCACCGAGTTCACCGGCTCGCGCTGGCTCATCAATGACCAATGCCCAGCGATCGCCTGGCGGTAATAACCCAGTTGGCAACCGGCCAACAGCCAGGCCAGCAAACAGAGAAGAAAAAAACGGTGGCCGCGTCGCATCAGGCCCGTGACATGAACTTGCGTTCGGCGGTATTCACCCGCACCTTTTCGCCTTCCACAATGTACTCAGGCACCTGCACTACCAGGCCAGTGTTGAGGGTAGCCGGCTTGGTCCGGGCCGACGCTGACGCCGCTTTCATGGCCGGGGCCGTTTCGGTGACTTCCAGCACCACTGACGCCGGCAATTCGAGCCCGATAACCGCATCGTCCACCTTCAGGGCCAGTACCCCTTCCGTGTCTTCGGTGATAAAGGCCAACTCGTCACTGATGTCATCCTGCTTGAGCAAGTATTGGGAAAAGTCCTCGTTGTCCATGAAGATGTAATCTTCGCCATCCACATAGGAAAACTGCACGGGACGACGCAACAACTCTACCGTGGTCACATCCTCATCACCCTTGAAACGTTCTTCGAACTTGGGCCCGCCCCCCACTGCACTGGCCTTCACACGGTACAAGGTGGCAGCCCCACGGGCAGACGGGGACTGCACCTCGATCTGGCGAATGGCATAGAGGGTGCCGTTGACTTCGATAACGTCGGATTTCTTGAGTTCGCTGGCGCGGGTCATGGGAGAGGCGTTCCTGAAATTTCGATGCGCCAATACTACAACAAACACTCCGCACAAGCTTCACACCGGCACACCGGTGACCGCTCTGCCTATTTTGCAAGCATGCTCACACAAGGGGGAACTGTGGGGACGGTGGTTTCACCGCGAATGAAGGAGTATCGCGCTCGGACGGCCGCTCCCTGCTCAGCAATGGCAAGAATCCAATGTGGGAGCTGCCTGCAAGCGAAGCCTCTTGTCAGTGGGACAATTGCTCCGCGATACGAACACGCGCTTGCTCACACAGTGCCTTGCGGTCTCCGTGCTCCGTCAACGGCGCGCAGAAATGCAGCCGCACGCGAATCTCCCGTCGCAATAGCATGGCCCACAGGTGATGATGAAATTCATCGTCACCAATGAACGCCATGGCCCGGTCCGGGGCGCCCATGCTATCTAGGTACCGAATCGCCAGCGGCTGCACCGGCACCTTTGCCTGTAGCGGAGCGTCAAACAGCTGGGGAAAGAAACGGCGCAACCCGGTGCCGTCGGTGGTGGTGCCTTCCGGGAACACCAACACGGTATGCCCCAACTGCAGCCGGCCGGCGATTTCACCCGCCTTGCGACCCGACTCGCCACTACCGCGCTGGATAAACAAGGTGCCAACGGCCCGGGCAAGATGACCGATCAGCGGCCAGTCGCCCACTTCTGCCTTGGACAAAAAGTACAGGTGCCGCTGACTGGCAATCACCGGAATATCCAGCCACGAGACATGGTTGCTGACCAGGAAAACCGGGCGCCCCAACGGCTCACCCGTCACCGTGAGGCGCACCCCGAGAATACGCACAAAACGCTGACACCAACGCTGTTTGGCGGCCAGTACCGCGGGCCGTTGAGGCCACCAGAATGCGCCCAGCACAAACGCCAGCACAAATCCCCACAGTAGATGAACGACGATGCGCAACACCCGCCACACACGGCGAAGTTGGGGCCAACTGCGGCCTTGCGCAGGCGCATTAACGCTGACGCTCTCGCTCATTTCATTCATTCGGGGCATCCGTTAACCACGTTATACGGCCTGGGCAGGCTGCATGAAATGCTGAACGTAACGGGCGGGCAGATCGTTCACATCCATCAGCACGAAGAAATCCAGACAATTGAAATCCGGGTCCCAGCAGGGCTCACCACAGATTTGCGCCCCCATGCGCATATAGGCTTTAAGTAGCGGCGGCATTTTGGCATTGGTTTCCGTGCTGTCACCGGGCAATTTGTGCAACCGTAAATGGGGAATCACACGGTGCTGGCCAGCGCTCAGGTGCTTCTCGTTAATCCGCTGCTGTACCCCGGCCACGTTGTACCCTTCGCTCAGCGCGATACTGGCACAGCCGAGCAGGTAACGGACATCATTCTCGATCATGTACTGGGCCAGCCGGGCCCACAGCACGGTGATCACGGCTCCGCTGCGATGCTCAGGATGAATACAGGTGCGGCCGATCTCGGCCAGGCGCCCCTCCAGATGCCGCAACATGGACAGATCAAATTCGCCGCTGGAGTAAAAACCGCCCGTCCGGTTCAGGCGGTCCCCTGGCAGCACCCGGGTGTAGCCAACGATCTCAGCATTGCGGGTATCTTTTACCACCAGATGCAGGCAATGCTTGTCATAGCGGTCCCGGTCCAGACCAAACGGGGCACTGAAACTGGCCCCATACTCCTGAGAGAAAATACGGTAGCGCATGCGCTGCACTTTAAGAATTTCTCGGCGAGAGCGCGTAAAGTAGGCCACAAAGCGGCTCTGGTTTTCCGCCTCATTCAACTCACGGGGGAAACGCAGAATATCCGCTGTCGCGGCAAACGGTTTAACCAGGGCTCCCTTGAGTTGGGGGCTCAGTGCTTTGATCTTTCCTGCGGCTTGCGCAAGCATGGCGTACTCCACTGGCAGTTTCGGCCAGTGTCACCAACCCCGGTGGCAACGCAGTGACATTAGCGTGACATTTCCAAGACAAGGGGAAAGGCAACTAACAGTGAATCGCTGCGCGGAAAGCCCATGGCAATGCCGCAACGCATCGGGGCCGCGTTCACGGTTGGGTGAGAACAGGCCTTCCGGGTGTGTGCACCAGGGATGACGAGGGAATAAAGGATGAAAAAAGCGGTGATTGCAGCGCGGTTACCCTTTCCCATGGAAGTGAAAAAAGGGGAAACCGTGCAGTGGTGTGCCTGCGGGTTGAGCCAGAGCCAGCCCTGGTGTGATGGCAGCCACCGGGGCACCGACTTTGTCCCGGTGACCTTCACTGCCCGCCGCGATCAGATCGTATTCTTCTGCGGTTGCAAGCACAGCAAGCGCGGGGAAATCTGTGATGGCAGTCATGCCCGGCTGGAGCGGTCCTGATGCGCCTCGGCTGGCTCCTGCTGCTGGTGCTGTGCGCCCCTCTGGCGGCAGACCCGGTACCCCTGCCCCTTGCAGTGCCTGCGGATGTCTACCGGGATTATGAATGCTGGCTGGGGAAACGCACGCTTGCCACCATCTCTGATTATCGCGGTCCCTGTTTACGGCGCGATGTGGTGGAGGTGGCCCTGTTTCAACAGGCCCTGATCGCCGCCGGTTATGCCCACGCCCCGCAATGGGAAATCATCAACAGTTACCAACGGACCTTGCTTGAGCTGTCCCACGGCAAACTTCCCGCGGCGGCCACCAGCCTCTGGCTGAAGGATATCGAAGCGACACCCGGACTCACAGCCAGCCGCGCCGTGCTTCCCGTCGGCAGCAATCTGGCACAGCTGTATGGTCGCGAACCGGTGGCCGGCATCCCCCCCCTCACCCGCCTCCAGCAGTTGTCAGAGTTTCGGATCGTCAGTTCCAGCCAATGGGACACCGACTGGCAGCTGCTTAAGACATTACCCCATGCCGAGTTGCTGGAAGCCAATCACTGGAAAACTATGGTCCGTTGGGTGAACCATGGTCGCGCAGACCTGTTATTGGCCCCCCCACTGCAACACGACCGCCAGCATTTGACGGTCGATGCCATCAGGCTCGCCCCCGTGCCGGGCGGCATGCTATGCCTGCCGGGGAGCCGCCATTTTGCCATCTCGCAACAGTGGCCTGAGGCAGAAAAATTGCGACAAGCGCTGGATCGCGGGCTATCGATTCTGGAAAAGGAAGGCCGCCTTCAGCAGGCCTACCAGCAAGCCGGTCTGATGATGAAAACCCCCACCCTGAACGCCTGCGACTAGCAAACACCGGGCAGGCTGCTGGCCGGCTTTGCCAGATCCACTACCCGGTGTTACGCAACCCGGCAGCAATACCGGCAATGGTGACCATCAAGGCACTTTCCAGGGTTTCATCACCGTCCTGCTCCCGCAAACGGGCCATGAGTTCGGCCTGCAGCAAATGCAGCGGGTCGGTGTAGGGATCACGCACCCGGATGGACCAACGCATCACCGGATTATTATCCAGCAGATCTTCTCGCCCGGTCAGGGCGCTCAGCGCCCCGACCGCGCCGGTCAGTCTTTCCCGCAGGGATTGCCCCAGCGCCTCCAGCCCGGCATCTCCACCAGCCAGACGCTGCTCATACCAGGCCGCCACGTTCAGGTCGGCCTTGGCGAGCACCATCTCCAGCATATCCACCACGCCCTGGAAAAACGGCCAGTGCTCTGCCATCTCCCGCACCAGAGCACTTTGCCCGGGATCCTCATGGGCCGCTTCCAGTGCCGCACCAGTGCCCAGCCAGGCTGGCAGCATCAGCCGAATCTGGGTCCAGGCAAAGACCCAGGGAATGGCGCGCAAGGAACCAATCCCCGCATCTTTCTTGCGACGCGCCGGACGGCTGCCCAGCGCCAGCCGTGACAGCTCGGTTTCGGGGGTAACGGTACGCAGGTATCGCACCAGCTCCGGCTCCTCTTTGACCACTGAGCGATACCCCGTCACCGACACGTCGGTAAGAATCTGCATCTGTTCACGCCATTGTGGCTTGGGCGCGCGGGGTGGCAACAATGTTGCCTCCAGGGTGGCCGCCACATACTGGGACAGATTGAACACCGCCACCGCCGGACGACCGTACTTGAAACGAATCACTTCCCCCTGCTCGGTCACCCGGATACGGCCAGCCACCGATCCCGGCGGCTGGGACAACAACGCCATGCGAGTGGGGGAACCACCGCGGGAGATAGAGCCCCCACGGCCATGGAACAGGGTGAGCGGAATCTGGTGCTCGGCGAACAAGGCAGTCAGGGCTTCCTGGGCCCGGTACTGTGCCCAGGCCGCGCCGAGAAAGCCGGCATCCTTGGCCGAATCGGAATACCCGATCATGACCTCCTGCCCACTGGCCACACGCTCCCGGTAGAACGGCATGGCCAGCAGCGCGCGCATGGAAGCCTCCGCGCCTTCCAGATCATCCAGCGTCTCGAACAGCGGCACCACTCGCATGGGCTCACGCACGCCTGCGATCTTCTGCAACAGCATGACCGCCAGCACATCCGAGGGCGTGGTGGCCATGGAAATCACATAGGCACCGAGCCCTTCACTGCCCTGCTCGGCAATCACCTGGCAGGTATCGAGGACTTCCCGCACTTCCGGGGTACACTCATCCGCAGTGCGGAACGCGGCATCCACCAACGGCCGGCGCGCCTGCAACTCCTCGACCAGAAAGGCCTGCCGACGAGACTCGTCCCACTCGCCGTAACGGCCCAACTCCAGATAACGGGTAATCGCATCCAACGCATCCCGGTGGCGGGTCGATTCCTGGCGGATATCCAGCCGCAGCAGGGTAATGCCGAAACAGTTCAGGCGCCGCAGGGTATTTTTCAGATCGCCATCGGCAATATCGGCCAGCCCGGTTTCCCGCAGCGAACGGTCTATCAGCAGCAACGGAGACAGCAGCTGCTCACGATGAGTGTAGCCATCGCCATCCGCTACTGGCTGATTTTCAATGCGGGCCTCGAGCTGGCGACGAGTCAGCTTCAGGCGACTACGCACATCGCGCAGCAACACACGGTAGGGCTCATGACTCGGGCCCGTCACCGACAGCAACTCATCACTGGCCATCTCCATGGACAGATCCGCCAGCAGCTCTTCGATATCCCGCAAGTAGAGATCAGCCGCCATCCAGCGGGCCAGCAGCAAGACCTCACGGGTCACCGTCGCAGTCACATTGGGGTTGCCGTCGCGATCGCCTCCCATCCACGACGCCAGCTTCACCGGCGCCCAGTCTGCCGGCGGTTGCGGCAGCCCTTGCTCCATCAGTTGACGCTCAAGCTGGCGGACCATGTCTGGCACCGCCTGCCACAGAGACTGTTCAATGGTGGCGAAGCCCCATTTGGCTTCATCCACGGGGGTCGGCTTTTCGCGGCGAATCTCATCCGTTGTCCAGGCCGCCAGAATCACCCGGCGCAGGCGTGCTCGCAGGGTCGCGCGCTCTTCATCATTAAGATCTGCACGATCCAGCTCGCCCAACAGGTCCGCGATTTGATCGTATTTACGGATCAGGGTGCGACGGGTCACTTCAGTGGGGTGTGCCGTGAGCACCAGCTCCACAGACAAGCTTCGCAGGGTATCGGTAAGGGTCTCGGCCGGGATCTGCTGCTGGGTCAGGCGCTCCAGCACATCACGCAGCCCCTGGTCACCTCCCGGATCACCCGGGTAGCGCTGGTGCTGACGATGCAGTCGTTCACGGTGGTGCTGCTCGGCAATGTTGCTGAGATTGAGGAACTGGCTAAACGCTCGGGCCACTTCCAGCAGGGTGTCATCATCCAGTGGCGAGAGCAGGTCCCGAAGGGACGTCAACGGTGCGCCACTCTCACTGCGTGTGGCCACAGAGGCCTGGCGGATCTGCTCAATGGTGTCGAACAGGCCATCGCCCGCCTGCTGTCGCAGGCACTCACCCAGCAGGTCGCCCAGCAAACGAACATTGTCCCGTAATGGTGCATTCACACTGTGGTCCACATGGCCTCCCATACTATTCCGGCAGCGGTGTTTACCGCACACAACGTTATCTGGCTCTCCGAATCCCAGGCAATGACGATCAATAAAATGAATATACCAGTTTTAACAAGATTACCCGTGTGGGCATCTTTATTCCGGCGCCCGGCTATCGCAACATAGGCGCCTCAGACACAGGGACCCCCATAATGAGTACAAACAGCCGCTTTACTTCTGACCAGGGCGTATTGCTGATGCAGTATCTGGCCCGTGGACTGTTTGCCACCCTGGCCGTGATTTATTTTCACAACACCGAGCAATTCTTTTTCAGCGCACCCAAGGCTACGCCCTGGTTGCTGTTTATTGCCTACGTGGGCATCCAGTTGATTCTGCTGTTCTGGCGTCCCGCCAATGCCGATGCATTTTCGTCTGCACTGGACCTTGTCACGCTCGGAATCGTGATGCTGTTTGACGCCGGCAATCCACCGCCCACCATGGCCTTGCTGTTCGTCGCGGTACTCAGTAATGGCATGCTGCATGGCCTGAAACGGTTTCTCATCATGCTGCTGGGCGCCGAAGTGGTGCTGGCCATCGTGCTGCCAATTCGATTGAGTTATGCCCCTGTGGCTGACAGCTCCGCCAGCCTGTTTCTGGTCGCGGCACTCACCGCCTGCATGCTGTATTTCGGCTTGATGATCTGGCGCAATCAGGTGCTCGCCCGCGCGGCCCTGGAAGCCACCTGGCGAGACCCGGATACGGACTTTATCAGCCGAGAAGCGCTGGTCAGCACTGCCGGTTGGTTGGTGCCCCTGCACGACCGAATTTCATCGCCCCTGACGCTGGCACTGGTAGAACATCACGATTTGCCGTTACTTGCTGACCGGGTAGCCCAACGCATTCGCCGCAGCGATGTGGCGGCCCGCTACGATGACACCCATCTGGCCCTGCTGCTGCCCTGCACCGCCACGGCCGCCGCCGAACAACTGCTCAATGACCTGCGCGACCGCCACCCCGGCCTGCGGGCCGCCGTAATGACCCTGACCGATGGCGATGCGGCACTGGAACAGGCCCTTGGCCACCTGCAGAGCACCATGGCCCGTACCCGTGAAGATGACGATCACTGGCTGGCCCATGCAGCACCGATGCACTGATCGGCGAACGAACAAAAGAACACACCTCTTCACAGCCCAGGGAAGGCAAACGGTTTACACTGCAAGAAAATTGCCGGGTTCCATAATGCTGCATCCCCGTATCGCTCTCTGCTTCCTGTTGCTGGTGGCCTGCCATGCCGCCAGCAGCCAGACTGCCACACCGCGGATTGTCGGAGGCTCCGACGCCCCCCCCACCCGGTGGCCATGGATGACCCAGGTTGCCATCAAGGATCCGACCTTGAGCAGCGGTTATCTGCTGTGCGGAGCCAGCCAGATCAGCACCCGCTGGGTCCTGACCGCAGCGCACTGCCTGGAATACAGCAATGGTGCGCCCGCAGCCCCCAGCAATGTTTATGTGTTTATCGGCAACACCGTTCGAAATAATGTCCCGGAAAGCGGCACCCAGGCAGAAAAACTGTTTGTGCATTCACAGTACCAGAATCTGGAGTACGACCTTGCCCTGATCCAGATCCCCGAAACAAGCAATACCGAATGGCCAAGCATCATCACCCTGGCCACCTCTAATTCCCTGGAAACCGCGCCCTTCAGTGAACGCGATGAAGCCGTTACTGCTCTGGGATGGGGAGAAACAGGCAGCGGCTTGAGCGCCACGCTGCAGGAAGTTCAGCTCGATTACCTTCCCCGTTCGCAATGCCGTAACCTGAGCCCGTTGAGCATTGCGGACTTCGTCATATGTGCGGCCGAACTGAACCCGGTAAATGGCAACAATCAGGACAGCTGCTTCGGTGACAGCGGCGGCCCGCTGTTTCTGGGGCGTGATCCGTCGCCGAGATTGGTCGGCCTCACCAGCTTTGGCGAAGAAGAGTGCGCAACAGGATCACCGGCTGGGTATACCCATCTGGCAGCCGAAACAGATGAAATCGAAGCCCTCACCGCAGCAGCGGGACTACCTCTGGTGGACCTCGCACTGTCCTGGAGTGGCTCTCCCGCAGACCGACTCTATTCCCTGCCGGCGGATGACGTCACGCTTCAAATCCAGGTAGACAGCGCAGAGAATCGCGCGACCAACCCTACTCTCGATGTTGCCCTGTCCGGTAGAACAACCGCCTCGGCACAGTGGCAAGGCTGCAACTCAACCCTGCCAGGTAACCGCTGCACTCCAACGCCATCTTTGAACGGCAGCCTTCTGCAGTCACTGCTGATCTCAGGTAACAATGGCCCCGATCAGGTGGTCACCGTTACCGTGCAAGGGCGAGCTGACGAGGAAGAATTTCGTCGCCAGAACAATCAGCTGGCACAAACAGTGGTGTTTTCCAGTAACCCGGACATCACCCTTGGCGCCAGCCAGACCCTGAGCAGCGCCAGCCAGGCGCGTGTCACCGTCACCCTGAGCAACCGGTCGCCGTTTAACAACGCCAGCAACGCCGAAATCCGTTTCAACCTGCCCCCCAGCCTGACATTGACCAACAGGGAAATCCTTGGCTGCACCGGCACCACCCCGGTACTCTGCCCCGTGGGAAATGTATCAGCGGACTCAGTGCAGACCATGTCCCTGGACTTTGCTTCAGACGATCGCCAGTCCCGCAACCTGTCGCTAACCGGACACATCGATGAGAGCGATGTTCCCAATGGGGATACCAGCACTTCATTAACCCTCAGCTTCAATGATCCGCCGGCCAGTCGCTCCAGCGGCAGCAGTGGCAGCGGCGGCAGCCTTCCCGCCACGATCCTGCTGGCGAGCCTGTTGTTGGCAATCCGGCGCCAGTCTTGTCCCACCTGCTAAGCCCCTATATTCTCCCCGCTTTATCTGTCTGTCGGGGACATCATGGTTAACAGCAAACCGGGCTACCGCGCCGACATTGAGGGCTTGCGCGCGCTGGCCGTGATTCTGGTCATTCTCTATCACTTCGAAGTGCCAGGTATCACGGGCGGCTTTATCGGTGTCGACGTCTTCTTTGTCATCTCCGGGTTTGTGATTACCCAGCTGCTGGAACGTGCTTTTGCCAAGGGAACCTTCCGCTTTGCAGACTTTTATGCACGCCGTATTCGCCGGCTCGTTCCCGTCTTTCTGCTGGTCTCCACCGTCACCTTTCTGATGATTTCACCGTTTTACATCGGTGACGCCTATTACATTTTTGCCAAGAGCTGGCTGTCATCACTGATCGGCATCAGCAACCTCTACTATTTCACCGAGCTGACGCAGTATTTCGCCCCAGAAACCCGCTCATTGTCGCTGCTGCATACCTGGTCACTGGCGGTGGAAGAACAGTTCTATCTGATCTGGCCATTAACGCTCTACCTGGCCTACCGTTTTGGCAAAGGCCGCTCGGGTCACTGGCCGTTCCGAATAACCCTGCTGCTAACTTTTGCCCTGTCGGTCTACCTGGCCAGCCGCTGGCCAGCCGCGGCCTACTACCTGCTGCCTGCGCGGCTATTCGAATTCATGCTCGGCACCGGCGTTGCCCTGTTTGCCAACCGGCTACCCCGCTTATCCCGCACGGCAGCGGAGAGCCTGTCCCTGGCAGGACTGGCCATGATCATTGCCACCGCCCTGTTGCTCACCAAACATGATCACTTCCCCGGTTATAATGCCCTGTGGCCTACACTGGGCACCGCCCTTGTGATCTACGCGGGCCTTCATCAACCGGGCACGGTGGCCGGACGACTGCTGAGCCTGCCAGTGATGGTCTTTCTCGGCGGCATTTCGTACTCTCTTTACCTGTGGCACTGGCCGCCAGTCGCACTCATGCATTACCAGTTGGTGGAGCTGACCGCCTGGAATCGCATCGCACTTTTGGCAGGCGTGGTCGTGGTCTCGTGGCTGAGCTACCGCTACGTGGAGAATCGCTATCGACACCGGCCCTGGAGCCTGAAGAAGTCCTTTATGGTGTTTGTGCTTGGCCCGCTTATTGCCATCTGGGCGATTCAGTCCACCATCCGCATTGCCGACGACCTGAGCTTCCGGATCCCTGAAGAACGCCGCGAACTCTATACCATCATCGCCAACAACAACCCCGCAGACCTGTACAAGCGCTGCTTCAAAGGGGACCCGGTGGAGTTCAACACCGGCAACGCCTGCCTTTTCGGGGCTCCCGCAAAGGACGGCAAGCCCAACAGCATGCTGATCGGGGACTCCCACGGTATTGCCCAAATCGGTTTTGTCGAACAACTGATCGAAGGCAAGGGGTATTCCCTGTTGATGGTAACCCGCGCATCCACCCCCTTCCTGCCAACCCCCATCGCCGAAAAGGTACAAGCACGCGACCCCACCCAAGTGGCCCGCAATCACGCGCTGACAGAGTATCTGGAGCAACACCCGCCCATGACGGTGTTTCTTGGCGCATGGTGGAACTCCTATTTGAGAAATGAGGCGTATCAGCAACACTTCCTGCGCACCCTGAACTGGCTAATCGACCAAGGCCATACCGTGGTGATCTTGGAAGATGTCCCCGAACTGCCCTCTTCGTCCTATGCGGAGTGCCTGCTCAAGAACATGGATGACTGCACGATTGATGCGACAGAAGTCGAGCAAAACCTGATCAATTTCTATCGCTTTAAAGAAGCTGCCAGGGCACAGCATCCAGAGATTCTCTGGACCAATCCCCGCAAAGTTCTGTGTGACGAGCAACGCTGCCAGACTGTCCTCAACGGCATTCCACTCTATCGTGACGAAAGCCACCTGAACAACGTAGGCGCAGTTGAGATTGGCAAGGAATACCTGAAACGTTTCGACAATCCGCTACCTGGGATACACGAAACCGAGCCGCAAACGCAACACTGAAGGCGGTCCAGACTGATGCTGTTTGTATTTAACAGGAAGCGACACGGGCACCCTGAAAGTGGACCGGAAAGCCATCCCCTAGCTTCCGCCACTGGCCTGAAACTGCGGCAGTGATGCCAGAATATCCAGCGCATGGCGACGCTTGGCCGGGTCGTAAAGGTCCACCGTGACCATCAGCTCATCCACTTCTACCGTGGCCAGCAGCTGTGCCAACTGCTCCTCAATGGCCGGCGCATCGCCCAGCAGCTGCAGCCCCAGAAAACCTTTCACACCCGCTTCTTCCTGCGGGTGCCAGAGTCCCTCCATTGATGCCACCGGAGCTTTCATCCACAGCGGCTGGCCACGGAACAAGGCGAGAATACGCTGATAACTGGTGGTACTGAGATAACGCGCTTCGGCAGCCGAATCCGCCGGTACTGCCGGCACAGCCAACATGGAATAAGGCTCGGCCAACTGGGCTGACGGCTGAAACTGGTCGCGGTAAATTCTCAAGGCCTCCTGGTACAGGCGCGGCGCAAAGTGGCCGGCAAAGGCATAAGGCAGTCCTTGCTGCGCTGCCAGCTGTGCGCTGAAAAGGCTTGAGCCCAGCAACCAGATCGGCACATTGGTACCCGCTCCAGGAATGGCATTCACCCCCCGAGAGGAATCCAGCGGTCCCAATAAACGCTGCAGCTCGGCAACATCCTGTGGAAACTGCTCCGCCCCCAACCCTTCTCGCCGCAGCGCTCGACTGGTCATGGGGTCCGTCCCCGGCGCCCTGCCCAGCCCCAAATCAATACGCCCAGGATACAAGTGTTCCAGCGTCCCGAATTGCTCAGCGATTACCAGCGGTGGGTGGTTTGGCAACATGACACCACCCGAGCCAATCCGGATCGACGCCGTTTTACCAGCAACATGCCCAATCAGCACCGACGTCGCCGCACTGCTGATCCCTTGCATATTATGGTGTTCGGCGAGCCAGAACCGACGAAAGCCAAGAGACTCCGCATGGCGGGCATACGCCACACTGTTGTCAATGGTCTGACTAACGCTATCGCCTTCACGAACTGACGCCAGCTCTAGCAATGAAAAAGGAATCGTTTTCGACACAGGGCTCCTCCCATTAAGCCAGCATTGGATTGGGTTCGAATCAGAAATTTCAAGGTGGCACCCATTGACGAGTAATCTACAAATGGGCGGAATCATGGCCTCTTATCCCAGCGAGCATGTCGACTTGCATGATCCACCGCAACCGTCCTGTAAAACCTCGCGGAAATGGGACACCTGACCCTCAAGATTCCGAACGCGACAAGAGCTGAAGCCCGATAAAACTCAGGCGGCACGCATAAATTTACGATCAGTGAAAAATCAGAGAATCACTAAGGGTTGCGCAGGTGACGTTCAAATTATTGGGCACCTCCGATTATTAACGATATCGCCGATAATTATTCATTATGATTTTTAAATGCCATCCCCATGCAAAAAACAGGAAAGCCACTACAACCCCTCCCCAAGCAACATCATCAGCAACCAAGGCCTCCCCATTCTTTATATCTACAAACGGCACACCTATGAGAGAAAGAAAAGCCGCAATAAAAAAAACCATGCTTTGACCTATAAAAAGAACAGACCTATCTGAAAACCCTGTAAAACTTTTTATATATGGATCAAAAAAACCGTCAAAATCTCAAGAAAAATAAACACCGAAATAAAAAACATAACATCACCAAAGACCGAGGGTGTCGGGCCTCCCATTTCCCTTTTCGACCTGCGAAGCCACTCTGTCATTATCAGAAAACGCACAACAATAATAAGGAGGCCATGGCAAATTAATGGCTTGACGGACACTACACCATTACCGCGATCGGCGAACACTTTGGCTGCGGACGATCCACCGTCAACCGCGCCGTCAAAGCCTTTCTTTGGAAACGAGAGACCTGGCACCAGCTCACCAATTTTCACCCCCGGTTTTCCGATTCGTTATTTTTGGGAGTTAAACTTTCGCTGCCGAGAACCTAGAACAACAAGAAACGGAAATAAAATTAAGCAGCCACTTATCAAAATAGCCAGCACAACTCTCCCATATGTAACCCCACCCCCATAACTATCAAGCCCCTCAAAATCAAGCCTAAAGGGTTCATTACTGGAAGAACCTCGAAAATATGCTGTCACACTCCTACCGACATAATCATGATTCTCTTTTGGAGTCCTGCAGCTTCCTCTCCTGGCCCCCAGGGTATATTTTCGACCTGAAGCACCAAACAGATCAAAAACATCTGATTTCCCAGTGCTGTAACAACGATAAGATGTAATTACATCGTCGATCACAACAACGCCCTCATCTTCAGAAGAAGGCACATCAAGAAGAATCGCAATAACAATTGCAGAGCAAAAACACACACACGCAAAAGCCTCCCAAGGCTTTGCGTAATAGAAAAGGTTTGTTTTATTCATTACCATCAATCGACAAATTAAAAACCGAGGGTGCCAGGTCTCACATTTCCTTTTTCGACTTTCGAAGACACTTTCTGATTATCAGAAAACGTACAATAACAATAATTGGGTCATCTAAAATTCATGGCTTGACGGACCCTACACTATTACCGCGATCGGCGAACATTTTGGCTGCGGACGATCACCGTAAACAGCGTCGCAAAATCTTTCATAAGAAATGGGGGACCTGACCCTCAAGATTCCGAACGCGACAAGAGCTGAAGCCCGACAAAACTCAGGCGGCACGCATAAATTTTCGATCAGTGAGACATCATAGACAGGCTAAAAAGTGTGCAGGAGATATTCCAATTTTTGGACAGCCCAATTATTTCGTTATTTCTTCGACCTTTTTTTATTTTTTAACCTTTCCTTCCTTTGATGTAAAGCCGCCCCCCAAAAACAGATAACAAATAGAGATACAGAAAAATATAAATACCACAAAGGGTCAACAACCTCACCTTTCCTATTAACCATATCCCCGTCTGTCAAAAAAGGAATCAGGTTCAAAAAAAGCATACCCCCTCCAAATGATATCCATTCTCGAGCTGCCTTTTCTATTAACGGCCTCCGTTTATAAACAAAATAATTAATAAAAGTCATAGCAACAATACATACTATAAATGATATAAAAACAGAAAAAGCGTAAATCATTCTTCACTCTCATGATTTCTTTCTAAACTATCTAACACAACCTGTGCGCACCGAAGTTCTCAGGGGGCACGCATAAATTCAAACAATCATAACCAACGCTTGCATCCCACCAAGCGCTGCCCCCAAACCCATTTTCGCCCCATCGTTTCCGCAAACGCTTTCATTTTATCAAGCGCCCCAACAGCAACAGGCTGGTGGGATATCGCTCCTCGCTTTTCATCCCGTACCGCCCGACCCATGCTATCCACTAATTCCAGATAATCCATCAATCTGAATCGGCATACACTTTCTTCTTCATCTGCTTCAATCGTGTGGGCACCAACCAGCGGCATAAGAGACGGTTTCTTTCTAGCCCCAGCTGCGTGATGGAGCGCCTGCGAGCGCTGCTGGATGGAGGTGTAGTCCGACTCTTCCGGGTTGGCCGCCATCTCGGCCTGGACGGGGTTTAAGTCCACATAGGCCATGCACTGAAGTAGCGCTTTTTCATCCAGCAGGGCCTGACACTTGTAACGGCTTTCCCAAAATCGGCCTTTGCAACAATCTTCTTCGTTGGCGCGGCGTGCAAGGTATTCATTCAGGCACTTCATGAACCAGCCCAGGTCATAGAGGCGCTCTCGCCATTGAGCAACAATTTCGCGTGCTTTCAGCGCTTCTGCTTCATCCAGCTTCCCTGCCAACCACCGTTTCACGATCAGCGGTCCGCTGAAAGCTGCATCCAGCGCGCTGCCACCTCTTCCTCTGTCCACGAAAGCGCCCTCTTTTGGCTGATGCGAAGCACAAGGTGGTAGTGATTCGACATCACCGCATAAGCACACAGATCAATGGCAAAGACCTCCACAAGAACTGACAGCCGATCCACCACCCACTGACGGCGGTGTTCATAATCCTGTCCGGAGTAGAGGTCCTTGCCACACAGAAAGGCGCGACGTACACAGCGGCAGATGCAGTGATAGCACGAAGTAGAATCCAGGGATACCTAGGCGTAGCGTGCTCGGGTCATGGGTTGCCTCCTTGCTTATCCATGACCCAACAATACTGACCAAAAGAAAAGATAAATATCAGCTATCGGCCGCGCACCTTGTAGGAGATCTACCAATTTGAGGGTGTCCCCGACTTTTTTGATTATATCGAAATGTTCTATAACAACCGGCGACGCCATGACTTTAATGAAAAGCTGTCACCGCTAGAGTATGAAACGCGTCACCAAGGACGGCTGATACGTGTCTAGTGAACTGGTGGCGATTCAGATAGGCCATCAAGTTTTTTTGTCATTATTATCTCTTTTCAAAATAGACAGAAACCCATAGAAATACAATAAAAACAAGACCCGTGACAAACAATGAATCACTTAATTCTATTGGCTGACCAGACCGTGTGGAAACTCCCCCTCCATCAATAATAAAAGGAAAAAAATTAAACACCATCACACCACACCCCAAAGATAGAAATGTAGCTCCTTTTTCACCATAGCCTTTTTTTTCTTTAAAAAAACCATACAAACAACCAAATACTATTACGAACACGAGCGCTGTCGCCCCAAAAGCAGCTGTTTGTTTCATTGCCCACAAACCTCTGATTATAAAAATAGAACAAATCGTTCAACATTGCCCCAGCAGCCTGCCCAGCCTGAATAAAGGAGTCGGGGCCAAGTCTATATTTTATACCACCCCACTTTCCTATCCAGTCTTGGCCTGCCGGACTATCTTCGCCACTGTTGTAAAGTGAAGACCATAATAGCTGCCAATATCCTGGTAGCTATAGCCTCCACTTGCATACGCGGCAATAATCGCAGCGTTTCGGTCTGGGTGACTCCGAACAATCGCTTCAAGCGAGGGCGGCGGCGGCCTGCGTTGTGCACGCGGCACATTGACGTCTTCTGTTCCATCAGCATGCGAAAGGCTTTTTGCAACAAAATCCTCATCACCCAGAAAAACCTGCGATTTGAGGTTAATCCAGATCGACTCTCCCCCTATTCCCTGAAACACAAATTCGCGGTATCGCCTTATCGCCACAGCACGCTTCCGGCCAAAAGCAGCAAGCAGGCCATCCGTTTCCAGCCAGGGAGGGCTGGGCTGTTTGCCAACCATTGCCAAATAGCTGCTCCAGGGCCACTCTCCTGGCTCTTTCACCATCCCCGCCCGCACCGGGTTTAATACAACGTACCGGCCCAGCTCCAGCAGATAACTATCACCATCGACAAGAATCGCTTTATAACGCCCCTGAAAGAGATGCCCCACCCGTCCATGACGCCGGTTACTATACTGCGTGTAAACACCATTCAGTTGCCGCATTCCTTTGGAAAGGTTGCCATCCGGTGTTTCGATTACAAGGTGGTAATGATTTCCCATCAAACACCAGGCGTGACAAACCCAGTTAAAATCCGACGCAACATCGCCAAGCAACGCCAGAAAACGCTCCCTGTCTTCCTCATCCTCATAGATCGCCTCGCGCCGATCCCCACGGGACGTCACATGATAAAGCGCTCCTGAAAATTCAATACGGATTGGTCTAGACATCACCAAACCCTAGATCAAGAAAAGTCTAAAGTATAGACCTGACCCCAATATTCCCTTCGCCGATGATTCCGATGATTGTGTCTGTCCCCGATGATTGTGCCCCCGATGATTGCGTCTGACCTCCGTGACCAATGACCAATTACTATTGCGTTTTTTGTTCCCTTTCCTTTTTTTGACGCGCAACCAAAAAAACGAAAAATGGAAAAAAAATCAAACTAGCTGCAATCAAAGTCACCATTATAACGAGATTATAAGTAACCCCCCCCTCGTACCCTTCAATACCATCTATATCAAGCTGAATGGGAATTTCGTCACCACCATCCACAAAATAGGCTGTTACATTTTTCCCCACAAAATCAAACTTATCCTTGGAATTGCGGCAATCACCTTTTCGCGCCCCCACACTATATTTTCTTCCGGAAGCCCCTATAAATTTCACATAATCCGATTTTCCGCCACTAAAGCAGCGATAAGACACAATCACATCATCAACTGAATAAACATTCTCATCAGATACAGAGGGAACACTAATAACCATCCAGAGCACCAGGCTAAGGAAAGCCACAATACAAATAAAAATCTCCCAAGGCTTAGCATAGTATAAAACATTAGACTCATTCATCATCGCCACCCTTTACACTCAACCTTCCGCTAGTTAATTCCGAGAACAATCCAACCCCACCGGAGGAGACCCCAACAACCTCAGAAATTAAGTCATTATTTTTATAATCCAATAAGCGATGGGGGGAGGAAAAAAGGGAGAGAGCATCGGTAGCATAGTCTAAAACGACCCCTGGCTTCGAATCACCAAAAACAAAGTTTGAACCAATAGCGTATAAACTCGATCTATTTAAAGCCGGATTAGAAGGAGACAAAACAGCTTTATAATAATCATTGACTCCATCAAGGGCGACTGGAGCCGTCACCCAACAAGAAGAAATTGCATACGCACAAGATGAGACCCCTGTAACGACCTGTCCATAACTACTGGCCGCAGCTACAGCGCCTGGAACCCCGTTTCTGGCTAACCCTACCCCTGTAGAACCAACACCCCCAGCCATAATTAAACCAGAACTAACATGAAAGGTTTTCAGAATCCCACCACCGAGTATTGATGTGAAAAAAATTTGGTTCACCTCGGATTGCTTATCAGCAAAATAATGGTTCGCCTTTTCCCAAGTACCCTGATAATTATAATAAGCCCCAGCCCCAGAACCCTCTAGGGCCCAAGCATTTTGCGGATCTGTCAGAACACGTCTTACCAGATTTTGATCATCCAACCCACCTTCATAAAGCCCCATACCGGAATAATAAAGCTCATCCATATAAGCCGAAGGATTAAAGTAATCCGCCGCAGAGGCTTCAAATGCCATCGTAGTCTGACCATCTGTGCTCACCAAACGAAGATCTGATTCGGCAGAAATACGATAAAGGAAGTTTGCTGCTAGAGAATTGTTTTTGATATTCGTATCATATTCATGATCTACTTCTTGCAGAGCCTCCATTACCAGTTCAGCAAGGGCATCTTCACGGGTAATACTTGGATCCTGCTTCAGCCTTTCTTCATAATAATCGTCCAGATTATCCTTAATCAGCTTCAACTCTTCCCTGTGCAACTGACGATTATAAGTATCCGCCTGCTTGGCAATCCAGGCCCCATCATTCACATCACCATCAACAAGCAAAGCACCGGAAAGACCTGCCAGCTGGGCTCCAGCCAGCCTCCAAGGCTCGTAATTCGCCGTCCCTCCCACTGATGAAGCAAAGCCATCAAGCGGAGAAGAAAGCAGTTGATTCAAACCGGCCCCAGCCGCTCCACTGGCAAAATCACCGCTCGTAACCTGAGTAACCGCCCCACCTACCAAAGCATGCATGGTTGCTCTACCCATTCCGCCTTCCACAAAAAGGTTATAACCGAAGGTATCTTGGTTAAGACCTGCATCGCTGGTTAAATGATCCGCCCAAGTGCCAACTTGATTGAACGCTAAAGCCGACAACACATTATTGCCCTGACTCTCAAGATTGGCGTTTAACGAATCAGTAAAGCTGGTACCAAAAACGCTGCTGCTCACACCCGCACTCACTCCAGCCTGCGCAGCATTATGCAGAGTGAACCCTGCCGCCCCATCAAGCGTTCCAAGATCAAAGCCTTTGGTTATGTTGTTCACTGTATCACTGGTTACAGCCTGACCATTTTCACCCACAGTTGAGGCTTTGCCAAAATCCCATTTATTAAATAGACCATCAATACCCACCATCAGACCTGCGGTCAAACCTGAGACGAGCAATCCCTGATAGGTTTCTGAGTGGTCCAGACTACCCAGTGCAGCCCCAATATCACCTTGATTGTTAATGAGAGCAGAGGTTCCTGTCACAGACGCACTGGTAACCATCGCACCAGCAACTGCCGATGTTACGGTCGCCGTAGTTGTTCCAGCCGTCGTCACCGTACCCGCAATAGCTCCACCAGCCCCCATCGTCAACGCCGTCACCACAATCGCCACCACCAACGCACTGGCCGCCCCCATGCTCTGGCTCTCGTACTCCCAGCTGTCGTGCATTTCCTGCACACGCTGCCAATCCACCTCACCGTTCGCATCGGCTTCCTTCAACCACGCGGGGTCCGGGTTATTAGCCACCATGCCATCGATCAACTGGCTCACGGAATGTTGATCAATGTCTTTCAGATCAATCGTCATGCCTTCAGCGGCATCAATCGCCAGATTGCCGGCAGCCACGATTTCTGATTGGAGGACGGTCTCATCAACGCGACCTTCACCCGCCATCTTGTTCCAGGCCAGATCGCCCTGGCTTCGCTCGTGGGTTTCACGGTAAAGGTCTTTTACGGACTCAAAGGTGATATGCCCACCACTGACGATGCTGATATCGCCCCCGCTTTGCAGACGGGCAGCCTGGTAGCGTTGATTTCCTTCACTATTGACGGAAAGGTTGCCCCCCGCTTCCAGAGTGGTGCCTACATTCGTCACATTCTGGATTTCGTCTTTCTTGTGACTTTTGGCTCCGAAGTCTCCGTCCTTGCTGCTTTCGTAAAGGTGATACTGAGAATTCTGCGCTGCGAGCAAGGCAATATCTCCGGCTGCTGCCAATGACATATCGCCACCCGCCTGAAGATAAGAGGCAATGGCAATCAGGTCGCCACCCGCATCCAGCTCCATGTCGCCACCAGCAGATAGCGTACTCTGCACCTGATTGACTGTATGATTGGTGATCTGTTTTTCTTCTTCGCTATCTTCGTAGTGGTAGTTTTCGTAGTCTTCATTGGCTGCGGCACGAATGAGAATATCCCCATGAATCGCCGACAGGCCGATATTGTTCCCGGCGGAGACATTCGAGGCGGTAATCCCGATACTGTTGCCCGCCGTCGCCATCACATTCATGGTTGCCTGAATGCTGCTGGCCAGCTGGTGCACCTGGCTATGCTGGTAATCACCCGCGGCATGCTGCCCATCAAATCCTTCTCTCACTGCCAGGCTTTCTATCAGGATATTGCCGCCCGACTGCATGCCAACATTCTCAGCACGAATATGGCTACCGGTGACCCGAATATTCTCACCAGCGCTGGCCGTCACATTGCCTGTTGCCTCGACCAGGCTGGCTTCACCATACTCAGTCCGCCAGTACTGGTCGCCTTCACGGGTCTCCTGAACAAATTCAGCATCGACTTCATTGATAATGCTGCCCTGACTTTGCAGCACCACGTCGCGGCCCTGGATGGAGGCACTCTGGTTCTTGATATCGCCCTCGCTGTCGACCAGCATCAAGCCACCTGACTGCAGAGCACCCTGGTGGTTCACCACCCCTTGCTCTCCCGCCTGGAGCGTCATGTTCTGACGCGCCGCAATAGCACCACTATTGCCAATGCCGTCGGCCTCGAGATGCACATTGTTTCCAGAAATAACCGAGCCTTCGCGGGTCAGATCTGCGCTCCCCGGAGCAAGATACAATACCGGCACCAGCACACGGTAACCGGCGACCTCCTGCTCCTCCATCCACACAATGTCATGCTGAAGCGCATTAACCTGTTCAGGTTTCAGGCTGATGCCAACCGACAATTCGAGGGATTCCGCTGACGCGATTGCATTTTCCATCAGCCAGCTGAATTGGTCTTGATCACTATCGAAGTCAGGATCCAGGAAACGGGTACCCGTTGCTGCGATCACGGCATCGCGGATCAGGCGGGTTTCGTAATAACTGTCACCTAACCGTTTTGTGGTTACGTTGGGGGTTAAACCCAGCCGGTCGATGAGGTAGGAGGATCCCAAAAAGCCATCAAGACTGGCAAAGAGCGGATTGGTCTCAATGAGGTAGGGGTGATTGGGATCACCATTGATGAAAAACAGGCTATTGTGTCGGTCCAGAAGCTCAAGGGTTCTATCCGTGATGGTGCTAATAACACGCGCAATGTCACTGCCACCCCAGTCGACATATTCCTCCGGTGCGTCATCGCTGTCCCCGGTATTTTCACCCCCTTCACTCGGGTCTTCAGGCTCCTCCTTCACATATTCATCTTCATCAAACTCGAAACCTTCATCGTCCCGTGTTCGCTCAGCATTTTCGATTTTGTCTTTCAGGCTGCCCGTGACGTTCCCACCCGCGGCGATAACACTGTAAATGACCGTCGGATTGCCGTCTTCATCCAGCAAATCAACCGTTCTTTCTACATAGTTAGTATATTGGCTGGGCCTCCAACCCGGGTCAGGGTTGTGTTTATAGTTATGCCAATGTTTCCAACCCCAGCGAACATTAAAGTGACGCTGAAGCCTGAAGCTTTCGTTTAGCAGCGTGTCACCCTGAAGGTGGATATCCCCTACAGAAGCCAGTGTGCTGAAACGGTTATCAATGGTATCGCCATAAATAACCAGATCCTTTCCAGATGAAATAAGGGATGGGTTGCGATCATATTCACTATCGATTACGTCATCATAGCGGTCTGGACCGAATTGATAGTACTTAACGTAATTATTGTCACAAGACTCACCGCCGGAGCGCCAATCCCCTCTGTTTCGTCCACAAGTAGACTGCCAAACATTCAACGTGCCTATATGGCCAGCCATTCTAGCCTTCACTTTTCCTAGAAGCTGGCTGTATTTTTGCGGATCTATCCCCTTAATAATTTGTGTTACTCTGCTGATGATCCACATCGTTTCGGCTAATGGATTTTTAGCGCCACCGACATTAATTGGGGAAGACTCGCTGTATCCTGAATATTCGTAGTATCCCGGCAACCTGGGGTTGCCGGCGATATATTCTTTGTTACCGACCAACACTTTCCTGATTTCGTCAACGTCATTGACGGTCAGCCCAGCCCCGAAAGACGAATTAAGGTAATCGGTATAGTTGGATAGCCAAAAATCAACGAATCTAAATCTTTCATCGGCGGCAGACGAATACAAGGGTAGAGAGTAAACCTTGGGATCAAAAACAAAGGCCCAATCGTCCTTGCTCATTTCGGCATTATCAGCCATGAGCCGGATAATATCGTTCAAGGGATCATCATCCTGAAGGGCTAGCCAGTTGGCCTCCATCAAGTCTTCCGCGGTAACGTTGTCATCCTTTGAAAGATGAATTTCACGGCTATTATCCAGGTGCCGGGTAAAAATGGTGATATCGCCATCCCGGGTCACGATTTCGCCTTGATCATTTTTCACCAGATTATTCTTGGCAGCATCAAGGGCATCCTGATTTTCTTCTTCTGTCATACCCTCGGTCATCTCCGGATAACCGGCACCGATGTAGATACTTCCTAGTGCCTGAATGCTGGATGAGGTGTTCACCAATGCATCCGAAACGAGTAACTCCATGTTGCCCCCGGAACCGATCAACGCTCCGGATTCATTACTTAACCTCTCTGCATCAATATCCAGAAATTGCTCACTGCCCAGTACGCCATCCCCATTAATCGCCTCTACCGCTCTCTGATTAATAACATCCTGGGCAGAAACACTGAGGCGCTCCTTGCCAACAATGTTTCCCGCATTGTCGACTCTGTTTGTGGCTGCGATATGGAGCATATTTTGGGCTCTGAGGACAGCCCCGCTTTCATTGGAGATACTGCTGCCACTGACGGCAAGATCTTGTTCTGCGGTGACCAGCCCACGGTTTTCAATTTGGCCGGCAACGCTATTCAGGACAGCACTTTCGCCAGCGACAATCTCGCCAGCGTTTAACACCTGCGTTTCAGCTGTCACCCCCAGATTCTGGCCCGCTCTCACCGTGCCGGTATTGACAACGTCCTCAGTGGATACCGAAATGGCATGATCAGCCAGCAAGTCGCCGTGATTTTCCAGCTTTCCCTCAAGCTCAATACTCACGTTCTTGCCTGCAACCTCTCCGAGGTTATTCAGGTTTGCGCCAGTGAGAGAGAGGGAATCCGTAGCATACAAAGCCGACCCTTCATTAACGCGAACCTCCGCAGACACCACATCAACAAACTTCGCACTGACTTGCTCTGATTCGACAGTCAATGATTCACTCGCGAACCGCATGCTTTCGCCAGCCACAGTACGACCTTGCAACTGAATCGCTTCGTGACTCGCAACCTGCATATTCCCTTTGGCACTGGCATCAGAGAAAGTCACCCTCCCTTCTGCCGACAACAGCAGGTTGCCACTCTGCGCCGCCACCGGTGCATCCAGTCTCACACCGACCCCGTCTTCATTGGCAATCAACCGAATCCGGTTGGCGTACATGCCCCCCAGGGCAGTGGAATCAATGGCGAAGGCAGGCTTATTGCCATCGGACGTCATATTGGACGTGGTCAATGTCGAGTGATCCACAGTCTGCTGACCGGTGACCACATTCAATTCATTGGCATGCAGCTCCCCGGCCACCTGGACTGAACGGGCAATCAGGTCGAATCGGTCGGTGTTGGACCCGTTCAGGCCGCTTTCACCAATCAGAATCTGGCCTCCCTGCACATCAAACCCTTGCAGGTAGCCCTCTTCGACAATGGACTCACCGGTGGTAAGGGTGGCGTGGCGGGTGTTGATAAAGCCGCAACCGTTACAGGTGATGCCGTTGGGGTTGGCCACGATGACATCGGCCCGCTTGCCCCCCACCTCAATGTAGCCGTTCAAATTGGACGGGTTGCTGCCAATGACTTCATTGAGAATCAGGCTTGCCGAACCGTTGTGCAGGTTCGGGTTCCCTTCGATATAGCCCCCCAGCTGGGTTTGCGTCAGTTGCTGACTGTTGTTGAGGATGACCCCTTTGGGGCCAACATTCAGGTCGTTATAAAAATTCTGCGACAGGCCACTGCCATTGGGGTTCTGGATATTCACCACCGGCACCCCATTGGCCGCCTGATCCAATGTCGGCCGCCCCTGGGTGCTGTGTGTGGGAGTGATCGGCTCTGCCGCCAGCAACATGGGCTGCCAGATCAGCAACAGTGACAAGCCATAAACAAGTCCCCGGCGAAAAACTGAAGCTGGGCGATCAGAGCTCGGCATAGAGTGATGCATGAAGCGTGTACTCACTGTCTGTCATTTCCGTTGAATGCTGTTCCATGGGCCAGGACACTTCCGTGGTCAGGCGCAGGCGACGAAACCCCAGGCGAAGCCCTATCGTCGAGGAATCAATACGGGCAAACCCCGTTTCATTGTGATTGCCGGGGACAACCCCCGAGTCATAGGCAACATAGGGCGTGAACGACACCGGCCCGGTAATGGGCGGGTAGACATCCAGCTGCACGGCGCCAGCCATGGCCGAGTTGCCATTGAGTGAGATATCCCGATACCCCCTCACCGCCGCGCTAGAGGCGACGGAGAACCGTTCGGACGGAAACAGTACATCGTCGCTGTACTGACCATTTAGCCGAACGGATAAGGCGCTATATAACGGTTTTATGAAACGGTTGGCTGTAAGAAATGTCTGATAGCGCGTGTGCGAGATGTCGGCAATTGACACATCCCCCGGCAAACGGGTCGCGGGGCCAGCGCCTCTGCCCTGCTCCACAGTGAAGGTACCTGCCAGCTGGGTATGCCCCCACAGATACTTGCCATTGGCGCGGCCACCCCAGGCACGCAGGTGATAGCTACTGACACGAATAACGGCGTCTTCCAGCAGATTTTCCGTGTCTGAATAGGCGCCCAGCAGGGAAAGAGAGAAGCGGGCGCGATTGCTGCGATACAGGGTGCGGGTCAGCTCCAACCGGGAGGTGTCCGTCGCTCCGGAGGAGGCGAAATCCTGGAAAACGCCGTCGATGGTGTTCTTGTACTCCTGGCGGTTGTAGCTCATCGCCAGATTCCAGTAGCCATAACTGATGTCGTAGCTCAGCCCGGCCCCCCAGGCCTGGTCAGAAAACTCGGTATCCAGATCCGTATTCAGTGACAGCGAGAGACGGTCAGGGACACCCGTCACATTGCCCCAGTCAAACCCGGCCTGAGCAGTACCGTGAGTACTATCACCGTAGTGCTCTTCGTCAATCACCAGGGTGCCGCGATAACGGCGTGGCCACTGCGCCTGCCCGAGAATCACCGTTCCGCCCTGTTCTTCACCCGGGGCAAGATCCATCTTGGCATCGAGATGGGGCAAGCGGGCCAGCGATTCCACGGCATGCTCAAGATCACGCAGGTTAAGTAAATCACCGGCCCGGGCAGGGACCGCCCACTCCAACAGGCGGGTCGACATGCCCACCGCGTCAAACCCTTCTACACGCCCCGGCACCACCAGCAGCACCAAACTGCCGCTGGCCACATCCTGTTCGGGAATCAGCACTCGACTGGTGATGAAGCCACGATCGATAAGGGTGTTGGAGAGTACCGCCTGAAGCGTGCGGATATCCTGCAGGGTCATGCAGCTTCCCTGAGGCTGCTGTGCGGTTTCAACCAACCCGGCGCCAAACGGGGAGGCCTCACCGTCCAGCGTTTTCAGGGTAATGGTATCGATAGAAAAGCAGCGCCCCGGATCAGCAGGGGCATCCGGCAGGGGGATTTGCATGGGGGAGTCTTCTCCCGGCACCTGCATGTCGTCCAGTTGCTGCTGTTGCCGCTGGCGTTCCTGCTCTTGAAGACGGTCGAACATACGCTGCTGCGCCGTCGGCGCAGCATATGCCAACGCCACCCCCATAGACACGAGCAGGCAGGCAGCACGGATGCCGCCCCTGAATAATGACGCTTCCCCCAACATGGCTTTCCTTGCCTTAACTGATCACAATGTGGCGCCATCCAGTACGCAATCATTGCTACTGCTGTCGTGGCCCACTAAAGCCGCGCATTCTACACTTATGGCTAGTTAGCTGTGACCAGGGAAGGTTTTTGGCGTGAAACAGATCACATTCGCTATTGTAGCGTGGCTTTTATTCCCCCCCCTTTCTTCATATGCCTTCGCGGCGTCACCGGCGCAGGCAATGGATGTGCTGAGCCGGGCAGACAGCCGGGAAGCCCAGTTCAGGCAGGCAATCCGTGACAGCACGCGCCTCCCCACTGCAGAAAAACTGGTGCTCCTGAACCAGCTTCGTTTGCGCCTGGCCGCCGTGCAAATGAAAGGGGGACGTATGAATCAGGCACGCGAGACGCTCCGTGAAGTCGACACCGCCAGCCCCGCGGCCCCACAAGCCAGCTTGCTTATGGCAGAAAGTTATCGGCTAAGTGGCCAGCCCAATGCCGCACGTGACTGGTTTTTACGCGCCGCACACCATTACCCCTACCGGCCAGTTACATTGGAGGGGTTAATCAGCGCCGCCCACGATGAGCAGAAACAGAACCCGGGAGTCGCCGCGGCCCTGTACAGCGAAATTGATAAGCAGAGCCGCTATGCCCTCGGCCAGCTGGATCAGCTCCAACACGCAGGCAGAGTGGATCCTATGGACATTATTTTCCCCTCCCGGCTCGATGATGCCGTTCGCAAAACAGTGCTGCGACGCGCCTTGCGCCATCCGCAACACAACTTGCTGGAACAAACCGGGCAACTAAGGGAATCCGTGTCGGCCATGCTGACATTGCAACAACGTCATAAAACCCTGAACCGGGAGCTGAACGCACTGGTACAACAGCTGGCAGATTACCAGCAACAGCGCATCGCGCTTCAACAACAGTGGGAACGCGGGCAACAACAGGCCACGGCGTTAACTGAACAGCTTATCCCCAATGATTTCAGTAACGAACAAATGGCCATCCGCCAGACGCTGACCCGTTTACGCAACCAGCTGACCCGCCAACAATCCCGACTGGCCTTTATTGAACAAAGTCAGCAAACGCTGCCAGCCATTACCCGAAAACTCGAAATGCAACTACAGAACCTCAACGATACCGCACGCTCGCAACTCCAGAGCAGCCTCGCAGCGGTGACCCAAGTGTTGGACGAAACTCTTGCGCAATACCGAACAATATTGATCCATATGCTGGCGGAGTCACAATTGCAGCGCTCCGAATTACTGCTCTTGTCACAAGGGAGGCACTAATCATGCCTGAACTCAAATGTCCCAGCTGCGAGCAGCCCCTGCAGCTCAATGGCAACGCCTGGCTCTGCACCAATGGTCACCGCTTTGACCGTGCCCGGCGCGGTTATACCAACCTGCTACTGGCCCAGCATCGGCGCTCGCGTTCACCGGGAGATGACAAGGCCATGGTGCGGGCACGCACGGAGTTTCTTCAGCTGGGCCGCTACCAACCACTCGCGGACGCCCTGTTGAAAGACCTCCCCTCACAGCCAGACGGAGACTGGCTGGACCTGGGGTGCGGTGAGGGCTGGTATACCGAGCAGTTTGCTCGCCAGCTGGGAAGCGCTCAGGGCGCCGGCGTGGACATTTCAAAATTTGCCGTAGACAGCGCCGCGAAACGCGACAAAACACTAACCTGGCTGGTCGCCAGCGGGGCGCGACTACCCCTGTTTGATGCCAGCCTGTCGCGAGTGATCGTGCTATTCACCCGTTTGTTCACCGATGATATCGCACGGGTACTCCGCCCCGGTGGCGAACTGATTGTCGCCGGCACCGGAGCGTCCCATCTGATGCCGTTACGCGAAGCTTTGTACGAAGACGTGCGTCAATCCGGCTTTGACGCAAGCAAATTCCTTGATGACCGTTTCTGTGCCATTGATGAAAAAGTTATTCAGTTCGACTGGCAACCACAGAGCGAGCAAGAGCTGCATAATCTGTTGACCATGACCCCTCACCACTGGCGTGCCAAACCGTCTGCCAAAGCGGAGATTGGCAAACTGACAGGCGCCACCATGAATGCGCATTTTGTGATTCAGCGTTTCAGAAAACAGTGAACAGTGAACAGTGAACAGTGAACAGTGAAGGAAGGCTGCCCGACCGACATAGCCTGTCAAGCTGTATTAGGTTTTTTCGTTTTGTTTAAAAGCATGAGGCCGCGTCAAAATTCTGGGCGCGGCCTCATGCCTTTCAGATCACATAACGCGTAACCGCGCCGCTGTTAACTGTTCACTATTCACTGTTAACTCTCTGCAGCACCGCATCCAGATACCCCAACAAGTGATCCGCATTACCCACCGGCGCGCGGTACCCCAGATGCCCGTCAGGGCGCATCAGCCACAAACGTGGTCCCTCGCCAAAGGCTGCCGCAAATTCCCCCTCGTGATCCTGCCAGATACGGGTGGTACCTTCCTGGGGAATCTGTTCTTCATGGGTATGCCGCGAGGCAATGACGGTCAGGTGGGCACGCTCACGGTAATCCTGGCCCAACCGGTCGCTGAAGGCATACAGCACCAGCTTTTCGTTGTGCTCGGGGTTCGCGCTCAGTTGCAACAGCAAATGGTGCACCGGCTTTTTCAGCAGATCATGGAGCTGATGCAGGTGCCCAGTGCGCACAGAACGCATGGCCGCATCTGGCAAACGGTCGCCGGGTAACGGGCCCTGATGACGCCAGCCCAGCTCTGCTTCAGGGCCACTGGTGACCATGGGTGAGTTGCGGTAGTGCACATCCAACTGGCTGGCCGTACGCAGCAAGCGGGTGGCAATCCCCGGGCGGCTGCCTGCCATTTTCAGCAGGGAATCACGGCTGCGTCGCAGCAGGGGCAACTTGACCAGCGAAGCACGCGACAGCATGTCCACGCCGTACAGCATCTTTTCGGCCACCGGGCGACGCTCTTGTTCATAGCTGTCTAACAGTCGTCCATCCCCGTAGCCCTTCAGGTAATAGCCCAGCTTCCATCCCAGATTGAAGGCATCGGCAATACCCGTATTCATGCCCTGCGCCCCCAACGGGCTCTGCACATGTGCAGCATCACCGACCAGGAAAGCACGGTTTCGGCGGTAGTTCTGGGCCAGGCGACGTTGTACGGTGAACTGGCTCAACCAGTGTGCCGTACCCAGTGCTGGCACCTCACCGAGAATCGAGCCCAGACGCTCTTCAAAGGGGTCAAGGGTCACGGGCTCCCCGGGTTCCTCATCCGTTGCCATGATCAAACGCCAGCCATTGGGCAACGGCAGCGCCACCAATAGCCCTGCTTCCTGCAGAAAGCCGTGGGAACTGTCTTCACGCCATGGGGCCTTCCAGGGCACATCTGCCAACAGGAAATGCTCCTTGTAATCCACCCCTTTATAGCCAATCCCCAGTTGCTCGCGCACGGTAGAACCCACGCCATCAGCTCCCACCAGTATGGCGCTCTCAACAGTGCTCACCTGAGCCCCCTGGCGGATGCGCGCAGTCACACGACTCCCGTCCTGGGTGAAATCCAGTAACTCCACCCCACGCAGCATCTCGCCACCCAGCGCCTTGTAGCGCTGAATCAAGGTCTCTTCCACCTGACTCTGTGGACAACTCAATACCCAGGGAAAGGGAGCCTTCAGGGTGGTCAGGTCAAGATCGAACAGGAAGCCCTTGTCGCCGTAAACCGACACGCCCTTGAGCAATCTGGAGGCCTTGCGGATCGGAGCCAGCACATCCAGTGCCGAAAAAATTTCCAGGGTGCGGGCGTGCAGACCCAACGCCCGGGAATACGGGGAAGGCGTCTCCAGTCGGTCGAGTATCAGACAGTCGATCCCCTGCCGGCGCAGGCTGACCCCCAACGTCAGGCCACTGGGGCCAGCCCCGACAATCAACACCCGGGGCGTACGGTGAATGGTGGTGGCGATGTTACACTCTCCTTATGCAGCTTTCCGACGTCAGACGACTGGCGCCCTACGCCAGAGTTTTACCATGAGTCACCCGCCGCGCAAGATCATTCATGTAGACTGCGACTGCTTTTATGCCGCCGTGGAAGTCCGCGACGATCGTACCTTACTCGGCCGCCCCGTGGCGGTGGGGGGTGATCCGCACCGCCGAGGCGTTATTGCAACGTGCAATTATCCTGCCCGCCAGTTCGGGGTTCATTCGGCGATGGCATCATCCCAGGCCTTGCGACTCTGCCCGGATCTGGTGATTGTGCCGCCCAACTTCGATAAATATCGCAAGGTATCAACACAAATCCATGACATTTTTAAGCGCTATACCTCACTGATTGAGCCCTTGTCGCTGGACGAAGCCTATCTGGATGTCACCGCCAGTGAGCAGTATGACAATAGTGCCACCCGCATTGCCGATGCCATTCGCCGCGAGGTGCGCCAGCAAATCGGTATCACGGTGTCAGCCGGGGTTGCCCCCAACAAGTTTCTCGCCAAGGTGGCCAGCGACTGGCGCAAACCCGACGGGCTGTTTGTGATACCGCCGGATCAGGTGGAACGCTTTGTGGCCGAATTGCCGGTCAAAAAAATTTCCGGTGTGGGGCGAGTGACGGCCGAGCGAATGACCAGCCTGAATCTGCACACCTGTGGAGACCTGCAAGGATTGAGCCGGCTGACGCTGGCGCAGCACTTCGGCAGCTTCGGCGAGCGCCTGTACCACCTGAGCCGGGGGGAGGATAACCGCCCGGTGCAAACCGGCCGACGCCGTAAATCGGTCTCTGTCGAGCGCACGTATGACAAGGACCAACCCACGCTGAACGACTGGCTGCGTGAGCTCGACGGGTTACTGGAGAAACTCAAAGCACGCTTTGAGCGGCTGGATCAGAACTACCTGATCAGCGGCCTGACCGCAAAAGTGAAATACCAGGATTTTGTCAGTCTGAGTTGCGACAAGGCGGGCACCGATCTGGATCCTGCCCATTTTGAGGCACTGCTTCAACAGCTCTGGGAGCGCCGCCAGGGCCCGGCACGCTTGTTAGGCATTGGCGCCAGGCTACGCGACCTGAAAGCCCCGCAACAACCCGACCTGTTTCCCGAAGAATGGGACAAGGCGCTACGGCAGCGGCGAGGGAAGAGCTGAATAGCAATAGAAAGTTCAAAGTTTAAACGCGCATCAGGCCTGAAGGTTTTGCGCTTTCCTTGCCGCGCTCAGCGGTATGGCTGCGGACACAGTCGTCCAGAAAGGCAAAACCCGGCTCGCGTCTTTTCAACTTTCAACTTTAAACTCAATGAACCGAGTGTCCGACCCGCTCCAGCAATTCCGGGGGCATCATACCGTCCATCAACTCGCGACCGCGCTGTTTGACAGGCTCCATCTGGGCATCCAGATAGGCATCAAGGGTAGCCACACAGTGGGCACAACGATCCATGGTGGACGCATCTGGGTGATCCGCCACCGCCTTTACTGCTTGTTCAAGCTCATTGAGATACTTGAGCAACATGGTTTGCTCCGGTTAAACATGTTCGGTCGGGGCCTGAGGCCTCGAAACCCGCCAAGACTAGTCACAGGACAAGTCATATTTATGACAATGCGCCACCTGCGTCCTGCCATTACCGCCATGCACTCAGCATGCCAGCCCGTTGTCATGGTGTGTTCATTAAGACGCTCTCGGCATGTCAGGCGTTCCGGGGGGAAATGTAAAAATGCACGGGGTCACCCACACCTTTTGCCGACATAATCTCACGCCGCGCTGCCCCCAATTTGCGTTACTCTATCCCTTTGAAAGGACTTGCGAGGACACCCCGCCCATGACCGACACCCTGTCGACCATCGTTGCCCCGGAAGGCAGCCTGGAAGTACTCAGCCAGCACGAAGTCGAACGCCTGCGCGATACCTCCGGGCGTGGCCTGCATGAACTGCTGCGCCGCTGCGCCCTGGCGGTACTCAACTGTGGCACCCCCACCGACGACAGTCGCGAGGTGCTGGAAACCTACCGGAATTTCGACATCGAGGTGATTCAGGAAGATCGCGGGTTACGCCTGAAACTGGATAACGCCCCTGCCGGCGCCTTTGTCGATGGCCGCATGATCCGCGGTATCCGCGAGCATCTGTCAGCCGTGCTGCGTGACATTGTCTACGTGGCCAACGAGATTCAGAATAACGACGGCTTCGATCTCAATAGCAGCCACGGGATCACCAATGCGGTGTTTCACATCCTTCGCAATGCGGGGGTTCTGCGTGCCGGCGCCTCCCCCAATATGGTGGTGTGCTGGGGGGGGCACAGCATTTCCCGCGAGGAATACGACTACAGCAAGAGTGTGGGTTACCAGCTGGGCCTGCGCCACAAGGATATCTGCACCGGTTGTGGCCCCGGGGCCATGAAGGGCCCAATGAAAGGGGCGCATGTGGCCCATGCCAAGCAGCGGTTCAAAGGAGGCCGCTATCTGGGGATTTCCGAGCCGGGCATTATCGCCGCGGAAGCCCCCAACCCCATCGTCAATGAACTGGTGATCATGCCAGATATTGAAAAACGGCTTGAGGCCTTCCTGCGTGTCGGCCATGGCATCATTGTCTTTCCGGGGGGGGTCGGCACCACCGAGGAAATTCTCTACCTGCTGGGCGTGCTGCTGCACCCGGACAATATCGACATGCCCTTGCCGGTAGTCTTTACCGGGCCCGCCAGCAGCGCCGACTATTTTCGCCAGGTGGACGCCTTTATTCGTACTACCCTGGGTGAGCAGGCGGCACAGCGTTACGAGATCATCATCGATGACCCGGAAGCGGTCGCGAAAACCCTGTGCCATGGCATCGACAAGCTGACCCTGTTCCGCCGTGACAATGACGATGCCTTTTACTTTAACTGGCGACTGACTATCCCGCTGGATTTCCAGTCCCCGTTCGAGCCGAGCCATGCCGCCATGGCCGCCCTGAACCTGAGCCCCGACCAGCCGGTGCACACACTTGCCGCCAACCTGAGACGAGCCTTTTCTGGCATCGTGGCAGGCAATGTGAAAGAACAGGGCATCCATGCCATCGAACAACACGGCCCCTACAAGCTGCACGCCCCGGGCGAACTGATGACTCACCTTGATGAACTGCTAAAAGCCTTTGTCGTTCAGCAGCGCATGAAGTTGCCGGGCAGCCATTACGAGCCGTGCTATGCGTTAGAGGGCTGAAAGGCAGCTTCGAGCGGTGAGGATAACCCTGCCTGTCGGAGCGTCGCTGGCGGCGCGAAGGGGTGAGCGGAAAAAATAGCCGACGCACCTACAGCATGGGGAGTGCTGCAAACCATTCCCTCAAATCTGCGATAAAAACCCAAAAAGCCCCGGAAGTCCGGGGCTTTTTGGGTTTCAGCTAGTAGCTGGCCGCTAATCGATCACCGCGACTATTTAACGCGGCTGCATGCGGATACCGCCATCCAGGCGAATGGTTTCGCCATTCAGGAACTTGTTCTCGATCATGTGGCATACCAGCTGACCAAACTCTTCCGGGTTACCCAAACGCTTGGGGAACTGGGTCATTTCGATCAGCGGCATTTTCACCTTGTCCGGTGCCGCGTTCATCAGCGGGGTATTGAAGATCCCCGGGGCGATGGTGTTGCAACGGATGCCCAGCGGTGCCAGATCACGGGCGATCGGCAGGGTCATGCCAACAACCGCACCCTTGGTGGCGGAGTAGGCTACCTGGCCAACCTGACCATCGAAGGCCGCAACGGAAGCGGTGTTCACTACCAGGCCACGCTCGTTGTCTTCACCCGGCTCGTTCTCTGCCATGGCGGCAGCGGCCAGACGGGTCACATTGAAGGTACCGATCAGGTTGATCTGCACAACCTTGCTGAACACACCCAGATCATGAGGCTTGTTTTCGCGGCCAACGGTCTTCATGGCAGAGCCCACACCCGCACAGTTCACTGCCACGTGGATGGCACCAAACTTCTCTACGGTGGCCGCCACCGCCGCCTGCACAGAGGCCTCATCAGTCACGTCGGTCTTCACAAACGCCGCGTTGTCACCCAGTTCAGCGACAACCGCCAGACCCTGCTCTTCGTTCAGGTCCAGAATCATCACCTTACCGCCTTTGGCTGTGATGGCTTGCGCTGTCGCGTGACCCAGGCCAGATGCGCCACCAGTAATAACGGCAACAATATCGGTAATATTCATATGCTCTCCTTACGGTATGGGGCCATAAGGAACCTCTGAATAACGCCTGGCATGCTCACGTGTGCTGATGCGTGAAGCGCTTGTATCTTGTCTCCACGGTTAGGGAGGCCCTTTCCTGGAGGCAAGGCGTTATTGAGTGGTTCCTCACTATGCCCGGAGTATACCGAGCCGGGATAACCGTCTCATTGTTGCTTTCGCTCAAACCGTCAGTGCATTAAGGTGATATTGCGTCAATGCAGTCTCACGGACACGGCACGGGAGGGAGAACCTTGCCAGATACCGCACGACAGGACGTCAGCCACACGCTGGCCAGTGAATACTGGCGCATCCGCCGCTTCAGCGAGCAGTTGTGCGAACCGCTTTGCCCCGAAGAAATGGGGTTGCAAGCCTGCCCGGACGTGAGCCCGCCCCGCTGGCATCTGGCTCATACCACCTGGTTCTTCGAAACCTTCCTGCTGAAACCCGAATTGCCTGGCTACCGGGTTCGCCACCCCCGCTACGAATACCTTTTCAACAGCTACTACAACGGTATTGGTGAGCAATTCCCGCGGCCACAGCGGCACCTGCTGTCACGCCCAGACGGTGAGGAAGTCCAGCAGTGGCGTCAGCAGGTTGACACCGCCATGGTGCAGCTTATCGAGCAACGCCCCGATCTGACGGCGCTGGTCACGCTGGGGCTGAATCACGAGCAACAGCACCAGGAGCTGTTGCTCACCGACATCAAATACAGTCTGTCTTTCAATCCGCTGGCGCCATCGCTGGGACAACCTCTGCCTCCCGGCCGGCCCGTCGGAAACCTCACTTTTCAGCCACTCTCAGGCGGACTGGTGGACATCGGCAATCCCGAGGGCTCCCACTTTGCCTTTGATAACGAAGGCCCGCGTCACCCGGTCTGGCTGGCCCCCTTCGCACTGGCAAACCGGCCCGTGACACAGGGTGAATACCGGGCCTTTGTCGACGATGGAGGCTATCAGCGAGCCGAGTTGTGGCTATCCGACGGATGGGCCTGGATTCAGCAACAGGGCATCAAGGGTCCGCTGTACTGGCATTCAGGTCATCGCGACCACTTTACCCTTGCCGGCCTGCAACCCCTCCACGACAGCCAGATCATGGCCCACGTGAATTACTACGAAGCCGATGCCTATGCCCGCTGGGCGGGCAAGCGCCTGCCCACCGAGCAGGAATGGGAGCTGGCCGCCAGCCAGACACAACCGGCCCGGGGCTTTGTGGACAACGGCCTGTATCAGCCCGGCCGTGCCCTCGACACGCCGCTGGCACATCTGTTTGGTGACGTCTGGGAGTGGACCGCCAGTGCCTATCTGCCCTACCCCGGTTTTCGGCCAGCCAGCGGAGCAGTCGGGGAATACAACGGCAAATTCATGTGCAACCAGATGGTGCTACGAGGCGGCTCCTGTGCCACCAGCCGGGACCATATCCGCGCCAGTTACCGTAATTTCTTTTACCCACACCACCGCTGGCAGTTCAGCGGCATCCGCCTGGCAGAAACTCTATGATCCAAGTCGCTACCGCCTCCCCGTTCACGTCCCCTGACTCGCCACTGGGCCCCCATCGCCAGTTACGCCGCAACCTCAATTTCTACGACCTGCAGCCCCCGGCCACCAACATGCTCAGCGAAGTGACCCGTTCACTGACTGCCGCACAGCCCAGCCTGCACCCCAAATTTTTCTACGATAGCGAAGGCTCCCGCCTGTTCGATGCCATTACCCGCACCCCGGAGTACTACCCCACCCGAACCGAATCGGCGATCCTTGATAGCCATGCCGAGGACATCCGGCAACATCTTGGGAGATGTCATACCATTGCCGAACCGGGCGCCGGCAGCTGCGAAAAGGTCCGTCTGCTGCTGGAGCGCTGGGCTCCAGAACAGTACATGCCGCTGGAAATTTCCCGTGCCTGTCTGCTGGAAGCCAGCCAGCGACTGGCCGCTGAGTTCCCCGGGGTAAACATCAGCGCGGTATGCGCGGATTACTGCCAGGCGCTAGCGCTGCCGCAAAACGGGCAACAACCGGGGCGGGTGGTGTTTTTTCCCGGCTCCACCATCGGTAACTTTGATCCGACTGAACGGGCGGCCTTTCTGCGTGGCCTGCACCACTTGGCAGGCCCGGGGGGAGCACTACTGATCGGGGCGGACCTGCAAAAGGACACCGAACGCCTTAACGCCGCCTACAACGACAGCCAGGGACTCACCGCCGCCTTCAACCTGAATGCGCTACACCACCTGAACCGTGAACTGGACTGCCACTTCGACGTATCGCAAATGCGACATCTTGCCTTCTATAACCCCCAACTGAATCGCATCGAGATGCATCTGGAGTGCCTTGCCGACCAACAGTTGCTGCTGGGGCAGCACACGTGCTGCCTGCCCGCAGGCACCCGCATCCATACCGAGAGCTCCTATAAATTTACCGTCGAGGGGTTCTCGAAAGAGCTGTGCGACGCGGGTTTCCAGCCCCTTGGCTGCTGGACAGACCCGGATAAGCTATTCAGCCTTCACCTCGCAGCCACCTGATAGACTGTAAAACTCAGTGCACCTGACCAAGTGTGTAGTGTGAACCCGGTCTGGTACCGTTATACTGAACCGCGTTTTTGTGCGCCCCTGATCGACTGAAACGCCATAAAACCATAATTCCGGCGTGGGGCAATCTGGCTGAGGGAACCTGGATGCTTGAACTGATCAGCGCGGCCCGTCGTCGTAAACGGCCGCCCACACACCAGTTGTTCGATGTCGTCACCCTGGAATTCCGGGTGGGCCTGCTGGACATCGATCTGAACATGCATCTGAACAATGCCAAATATCTCAAGTTCATGGACCGCAGCCGCCTTGAACACGCGGTAGTGACCGGATTGCTCAATCGCATGGTCGATGCCCGCTGTAATGCGGTAGTGGCGAATACCGAAATCGCCTACATTCGCGAGTTACGCCCCTATCAGCAGTTTCAGCTACACACCCGCATTCTGGGCTGGGATGACAAATACGTTTACTACGACCAGCGTTTCGAATCCCTGCGTAAATTGCACACCCACGCATTGCTGCGAGTCGCGAACGTCTACGGTGGCAAATCCGTCAGCCCGCAGACCGTGCAGGAAATGACCGGCATGAACCTGCAGTCCCCGGCGCTGCCTGAGTATGTGGAGCAATGGAAACGTTTGTTGCAGTCGAAAAAACGGCTCACTGAGGCAGACTAGCCAGGGCCGTCATCCAGGATCGCCGTTACCGGCCCGAAATAATAAAGCCCCGGACTCCCGGGGCTTTATTATTTGGGCACGCAAAACTCACCGCGATGGGTGACGGTCAATCCACGGAATAGGTATAGAACGGCGCCCAACGCGGGGCCTTGGTGTCCTTGCCTGCATAGTAGACACCCGCCTCATCCAGCCGCAGATCGGCAATTTCCCGCATGGCAATGGCCTTTGGCACCTGCTGTAACGGGCCCGCTTGCTGATAGTCTTCGGGGTTGGCGACAATTTCTTCCATATCCAGTGGTTTCAATTCCGAATAGCGGAAGTAATAATCCTGGCCACCCTCGATCTTGAGATCCATCTCGAAGACCATCTTCAGATACAGCACGCTGAGGGGGCGGCGGGCGTAGAAGTCATGGTTACCCGCAGGTAGCTCCAGCCAGGTGTAAGCTCCGGCCTTTAGACCAAACAGCTGGGTGGCGTCGAGAAAGAAGACCGGAGCCTGTACTTCTTCATAGCCCCAACGGGTCACCGGGCGGTAGATGTAGACCATCGCATTACGCGGGTCGAGCGTATCGATGGGTTCGAAGGTTTTCCCCTCTGGCGCATCAAGAAACGCACCGGGCGTGGACGGAAACCCCATCCCCATACCAGAACAGCCAGACAACGCCCAGCTCAAGGCCGCCAGCAGCACAACCAGTCGCATTATTATTCTCCGTCGAACCGTATCCGGGGTGTCCGGTCGGCCCTGTTTATTATTGCCTGCACGATAATCCCCTGCGGGACCGGCTAACTATGGCCGATTTGCCCGCCCTGCTCAAGACAGGGCGACCCGGGGTATGCGCAAAATCTGCACGAACGGATCACTGGCCACTCCCCAGCAACGGGAATTCTGGTAGGCTTTCTCCATGGCAGTAAATCGTATTCGTACCCCCTGTATTGGCGTCTGTTCCACCGTCTTTGGTGATACGGTTTGCCGTGGCTGCCGTCGCTTCAGCCACGAAGTGGTGAACTGGAATGCCTACACAGACGAGCAGAAGACCATCGTCTGGAAGCGTCTGGATCTACTGCTCACCCAAGTGGTGGATAACTACTTTATCGTGCACAACGCCACCCTGCTGGCCGAACAAATGGATTTCCAGAATCTGCGTTACCAGCCCCAACTATCCCCCCAGGGCTGGATCCCGGAGCTGCTCAAGGCCGCTGGCCGCCAGACCATCCCCTACGACCGCTTCGGGCTTCAGCCTCTGGCCAGCGCCAAAGACATTCCCCCCCGCCAGCTCTACGAGCAAATCAGCCTTGAGTGTCATGCCTTGTCCCAGGCCCACTACGACCGCTCCTATGCACGCCCGGTCCGTTTGGTCGCCGAACTCACCGAGCACGCGGCCCGGGAGAAGGGGCTAATCTAGGGAGCCTTTGAATGCCCCCTTGCATGCTCAGCGTGGCTGACAGGACGTGCTCGCACTCATAGGGCCCCTTTATTGGTTCATCGCGGGCACGGCGCCCCCCGATGACCCATCACCAACCCGCGTTGCCGCTTGTCGCTGGAAGCTTGCCCCGCATTTGTCCCAATCTGACTCTTTACCCCCCTAAACAACACCATTGATCAATGGCACATTTACGGAATGAACATTCATTTCTGAATGAGAGGCCACCATGACAGCTGTAGCCACCGCCACACCGGCAAGTCGCCGGGAAGCCCAGAAACGGGACACCATCCTGCGCGCGGCGCTCAAGGTTTTTGCCGAGTCAGGCCTGCACGGCACCCCTGTTCCCCCGATTGCGGCAGAAGCCGGGGTCGGGGTCGGGACGCTGTACCGCTATTTCGACAGTAAGGAAGCACTAATCAACGCGGTATTCTGCGATGCCAAACAGCGCCTGCAGGATCACCTGCTTAGCGACCTGGACCTGCTTAACCCCAGCCGCGCCCTGTTCGATACGCTCTGGGCCCGCCTTACCACCTTTGCCCGGCAAGACCCCGAGAGCTTCCAGTTTCTGGAAATGCAGGATCACCACAGCTACCTGACCCCCCATAGTCGCAGCCAGGAACAGGCGCTGCTGATCCCGCTTGGCATGATGGTCATCGTCGGGCAGCGCAACGGTCTACTGGGTGAGCACCTGAAGCCGGACCTGGCCATCGCCCTGTTCTGGGGAGCCTTCGTCGGCGTCTTCAAGGCAGAGCGGCTCAACTACCTCACTCTGGATGACGACGACCTGAAGCGGGCACGGGATGCCTGCTGGTTCGCCATCGCCAACCACAACACCCCCGACAACCAGCACAGAGACGCAGCCCAATGAACCCAACCCATATTCTGATCACCGGTGGTGCTGGCGCCATTGGCGCGCAACTGGCCGCCCGTTTTCGCCAACAGCACCCTGATGCCAGCCTGACCCTGGTGGACCTGAACCCGGACGCACTGGAGCCCGTCGCCCGTCAGCATGATGCCTGTGCCGAAATCTGTGATTTGACGGATATCGACGCCTTGGCTGAGTGGTGGCAGTCGCTGGTAGACCGTCGCGGGCCGGTGGATGTGCTGGTCAATTGCGCAGGCATCATGGACATCATGACGCTCACTGGCACTGGCTGGGAGCGGGGCAAACGCCTGATCGACATCAACTTTACCGCCCCCATGCGGCTCATGGATCTGGCCTTGCCCCACATGATCGAGTACCGCCATGGCTGCGTGATCAACGTGTCCAGTATGGCCGGGCGCGTACCCATTCGCGGTTGCAGCTATTACGGCGGGGCCAAGGCGGGCATCGGTCTGGCATCGGAAATCGCCCGCCTGGATCTGAAAAAACAGGGCGTCAATGTGGTCACCGTCTACCCCGGCCCGATCTATTCCGGGCTGGAAAGCCATGCCCGCAGTCAGGTGAAACGGGGGCCGGTATCGCGCTTTATTCCTACCGGCAAACCGGACGTGCTTGCCGATCGCATCTACCGTGCGTTTCGCACCGGGGGCGCACGGGTGATTTACCCGGACATCTACAGCCTGGCCAAGCAGGTGGCCAACCTGAACCTCACCAACAAAGCCATGGACTTCTTCAGTCCACAGCCTAACCAATAAACGGAATGACCATGACTCAACATGCCAACACACCCGTTCACGATGTGCTGATTGTCGGTGCCGGCATCAGCGGTATCGGCCTTGCCATCAAGCTACAGGAAGCCGGAATCACCAACGTGGTCATTCTGGAAAAAGCCGCCGATCTTGGCGGTACCTGGCGCGACAATACTTACCCCGGGTGCGCCTGCGATGTGCCGTCCGCGCTTTATTCCTACTCCTTCGCCCAGAAACCGGACTGGACCCGAGCCTTTGCCGGCCAGGCCGAAATTCTTGATTATGTCCGTGACACTGCCCAGCGTTACGGCGTGCCTTCCTACATCCGTTTCAACCAAGGGGTGGAGCGGGCGCAGTGGCGTGAGGAGCGCAACCTGTGGGAGGTCCAAACCGCCGATACCCTGTACCTGGCGCGCACTGTGGTGGCCTGCTCCGGGTATCTGCACGAACCGGTGATCCCGGACATCCCGGGCCTCGACTCCTTTACCGGCAAGCTGTTCCATTCCTCACGCTGGGATCACCAGCACGATCTGACGGGGGAGCGCGTCGCCGTAATTGGTACCGGCGCTTCCGCGATCCAGTTTGTGCCGGAGATTCAGCCCAAGGTGCAACAACTCACCCTGTTCCAGCGTACGCCGCAATGGGTGCTCCCCAAACCGGATCACAGCATTCCCAAAGTGGAGGAGAACTTCTTCCGCCTCCCCTTCACCCTCAATGCCTGGCGCAAGATGCTCTATGGGGGCTTTGAAACATTCGGCATCGGTTTCCGGCGCCCGGCCATGCTTCGCCAGATCCAGAAGCTGGGCCTCGCCCATCTCAAGGTCGCGATCAAAGACCCTGAACTGCGCGCCAAACTCACCCCCGACTACACGCTGGGATGCAAGCGGGTCCTGCTCAGCAACAACTACTATCCCGCCCTGAACCAGCCCAACGTGGATGTCTTTCACACCGGACTGAAAGAAGTGCGGGGCAATACCCTGGTTGGCCACGACGGCAGCGAATGCGAAGTCGACACCATCATTCTGGGCACCGGATTCTTCGTTACCGAGCCGCCCATCGCCGACCACATTTTCAACGATGCCGGCGACTCTCTCAGTGACATGTGGCGGGACGGCATGCAGGCCTATCGCGGCACCACCATTGCCGGTTTACCCAACGCCTTCATGGTACTGGGCCCCAATCTGGGCATCGGCCACAACTCGGCCTTTATCGTTATCGAAGCGCAAATTCGCTATATCGTCAGCAGCCTCACCACCATGCGCGAGAAGCAACTGGCACGTATCGAGGTGAAAGAAGAGGTTCAACAACGCTATAACCTGAAGGTACAAAAGGATCTGCAAGGCACCGTCTGGAACACCGGTGGCTGCTCCAGTTACTACCTGGACAAGAACGGATTCAACAGTGTCGGCTTCCCCTGGAGCACCCTGGAAATGCAACGGCTGCTCAACCACTTTGATGCCGACAGCTACCATCAGCAACCCGCCACCGAACAGGTATTTTGATCATGGCCAACCCGACCTCCCCTCGCCGCGCTCTGGTGATCGGCTGCGGCGGTGTTGCCGGCGGCGCCTGGAGCATTGCCGCCCTACATCAACTGGAACAACAACTGGGCTGGGACTGCCGTGACGCAGACATTCTTATCGGCACCTCCGCCGGAGCCGTCATTGCCTCCCTGCTAGGCAGCGGCATCAGCGTCGATCAGCTGCTGGCCTGTCAGCAAGGGACCAGCGATACATGCCACTGGAATCACGACACCGATACCGGAGGCGCCCTGCCGCCCCTGCCCGGCGCCCGCCTGACCGGCAAACAACTGATCCGCAAAGGGCTGCGGGGTGAAGTATCCGCCCTAACCGCCCTGTGTGGCCTGATGCCCGCCGGTCAATTCGACATGCAGGCCTTCCGCAAGCTGGTCAACGGTGCGGCCAATGGCAACCCCTGGGTCAGCCACCCCGCCACCTGGATCATGGCCGTGGATACCACCAGCGGCCGGCGCATTCCGTTCGGTAAAGGCGGCGCCCCCAGCGTACGTATCGACGATGCCGTATGCGCCTCCTATGGGGTGCCTTGCTGGTGCCCACCGGTCACCGTGGATGGCCGTACCTACATTGACGGCGGCGTCGCTTCCCCCACCTCCGCCGATATGCTGGTAGACGCTGCCGTGGAGGAGGTCGTCATCCTCGCCCCCATGGCGTCCCGCCAACCCGACAAGCCGTGGCACCCGTTCGAGCGTATCGAACGACGGGTGCGGCGTTACATGACAAGCATTGTGGACCGGGAAGTGGCCGCACTGGAAAAAGCGGGTAAGCGGGTGATCCGGATCGAACCCCAGGCAGAAGACCTGAAAGCGTTTGGTTACAACATGATGGACCCTAGCCGCCGCAAACAGGTGCTGGCCACCGCCATAGCCAGCACGCCGGCCACCGTGCGAGCCGCGCTTTAGCGTCGCCAGCTACAGTTGCTCAACGGCATCACTGAGCGAGCGCTGGATTTGCTCCAGCGCTCCCCGTGCCAGCTGTCCTTCTGAATGGGCCATAACGCCTAGCACAATTGCCCCGACAGCCATCGCAACCAGACTAAACAGCAGCCACTTTTCCTTCTCGATCTTGCGAACCTTGTGTGGCTCTCGGTCGTTATTGTTCGAGTCACGCATATCACCTCCACCAGACCTCTGGTTCTACGCCTGCCAAGGGCGGATTTCAAACCCGCCATGGAAACGCTCCATCACAGACGGCTCAAGGGAGGCCGGGAAGGCACCCGAAAACGAAAAAGGCCGTAACAGCAAGCTGCTACGGCCTTTTTCTGAGATGGTGCGCCAGGAGGGAGTTGAACCCCCACACCTCTCGGCACCAGAACCTAAATCTGGCGTGTCTACCAATTCCACCACTGGCGCAATGGGCGGCTATTCTAACAGGGCAAAGCGCAATTGCCAGAGGGCCCAGCGAAAAACTTCCGCCGTGCACTAGCCTCCCTGAAGGATGCGGTAGAGTGCCTGCAGGTCCTTGTCGATCTTGTTAACCTTGGCCGACAGGGCCGACACTTGCTGACTATCCAGGCTGGGCGTAGCCACCTGCTGAACAACCGGTGCGTCTTGACTCTGGCGATTGGCCAGTGCCGTCAAACGGCCAGAAAGGGCACCAAGACTTTTATCCATCCCGTCCAGGCGCTTGGCCAAGGCTGCATTTTCTTCACTCTGGTTTCCCATCTTCGCCAGCGAAACCGTCATTGCTCGCACCTTGCTGTTCAGCTCACGGAAATCTTCACGGAGCCGGGCAAGATCTGAAACGCCAACGCTGCTCCCCTTTTCAGCGCTTGGAGACTGAGGGGGAGCAACCGATGCCGTTTGTGCGGAAGCAAGCTGGTAAAACTCCTGACGAAGGTCGCTCAGCTCCTGACGTGTGTCCTGGTTGATGAACCACTGGGTCACCGCAACCGTCGCAGCAGCAAGCGCCAGGGCAAGGGAAAACCAAACCACTCCTGAGCGGCCGCTATCCGATACCCTGACAGGTGTGTTTTTCTTGTGCACTCCGAGAGGAATCGGGGCGTTATCACTCGCCGGCGCAGGAACAGGAACAGCCAATACATCCTGATTGAGTCCCTGTAACCTGCGCTCTTTCGTTTCTGGCAGTCTGGCCATGGCCACATGCCCTTTCTTGTGTTTTTTTATTGGGAAAGGGACACAACGCAACCCTCTCCCTCCCCCCTGGAAGGCGTTTTAACGGCCTTCCAGCTTGTCCAAGCGACTATTCACCTGCAAGCGGTACGCATCGAACGCTGCTACCGCAGCCTCGGTATCATCTACTCTGGCGTCCAGTGCCGTGAGGCTACCTTGCGCCTTTTCCAACTTGGCCAGTGCGGTCTTCACGTTTTGCTGCTGTCGCTCGAGCTGCCCAATATTTTCGACCAGTACATCCAGCTGAGTCTGCATCTGGCTGATCTGGGTCTGCCATTGCTGACTGCTCTTATTGACCGCGGACACTGCACTCTCTACCTGCTTTTTCAGCGTGGCAGCCTCCTGATTCAGGCCCTTGATCTTGCCATCGACCCCTGCCTGGGCTTTCTTCACCGACTCCACCGAGCTCCCCAACGCGGAAAGCTTTTTGCCCTGCTCGGCGATGTCCGCCTTGTTGCGCTTGTTGCTGAGGTCCCAGAGCTTGCGAATTTCTGTTCGGTTATCTTCCAGCGCCTTGCTATGTGCCCTCACCAGGTCCTGCAATTTCCCGGAGGACTGATTAAGGCTCTCATCCGTCGCGGAAAGACGCGACTGCAGGTTACCGAGTTGCTCACTGGACTCTGTCAGCCGATTGTCCAACTGGGCCTGAAGCACACCCACCTGCCGGTGAAACCATACTGCAAGCACCGCAATCAGCACGACCAGAACCAGACAAGCTGCCATCCAACCGCCCCCACCGGTCGGTGCTGGCTTTTGAGGGGCAGGCTTGGCTTTCGCTTTCCCCGAACCATTCCCCCTATCGGCGGGCTTGCCCGTTGAGGGCGCCGCTGCGACGGGCTTGCCCGGGCGTACCGGTTCATCAACGGAAATATCGTCCAGATCACCCAGATTGACTTCACGATCTCGTGTCATGCCTGATGCCTTGTATCCTAATCATCCAACGCCCCAGGGGCGCAATCATACTTCACAGACAACGCCTATACTGTCGACGCTGTCGCTCGGGAAACCACGATTCTTACTCCCCACGCTTCTCGAACAGAGGCTGGTCTGTCGCGTAGTAGATAGCCTCGCCAATTTCATGCTTGCCATCTTCATTCTCAAGCAGTGGGATAAAGATCACCCAGGGACGCACTTCACGGTGATCGACTTCTGCCCAGACGCCAACCACCTTTTCGCCCTCATCGTTTTCGATTTCATGAAGGCGATAGATCGACATCATGTTCACTTCCGGCTGCTCATTGCCAATCTGACGCAACTTCATGAACAACCCCTTGGCCCAGTCTTCCGGGTCCGGGGCCTCTTCTTTTGCACCGGAATACCCCACTACCTGCAAATTGCCATCAACACTGATCAGGCCGAAAGGGTACATGCCGCCCGACTTGGCGATGGCCTCCAGAGCCTGTCGAATACCCGCCTGAGCCAGAGCATCCATGTCTTTCTGGGCATCGCTTTTCTCGGTCGCGGGCGGAGTGGAATCATCGGCACTCCAGACCGGGGAAACGCTCATTACGGCGAACAGGAAAATGGCTGTCAAAAAACGCATATCGCACCTTTGTTGTTGTACTGGCCGCCTTACCAGAAAGTCCCGATCAGGGATTACGGCATGCGTAATCAGGGACTCTCAGCGGCTGCGGAGTGCTGGTGACGCTATCAGAGTTACCCAACCGTCGCCAGACAGATACAAAAAGGACCGCAAAGCGGCCCTTTTAGTTTCCTGAGCGGTGCCCGAAGGAAGAACACCGTTTATCTCAGTCCAACTTATGCAGCGAAGTTTTCCGCGGCAAAGTCCCAGTTGATCAGGTTCCAGATGGATTCCAGGTACTTGGGACGGGCATTGCGGTAATCCACGTAGTAGGCGTGCTCCCACACGTCCACGGTGAACAGCGGGGTCTGGCCCTTGCCGTGCGCAATGGGGGTGTCGGCGTCGTCAGTGTTGACGATTTCCAGGCTGCCATCGCTGTTCTTCACCAGCCAGGTCCAGCCGGAGCCGAAGTTGCCGGTCGCCTTGGCATTGAACTGGCTTTTGAACTCGTCAAAAGAACCGAATGCCTTGTCGATCGCAGCACCCAGATCGCCAGCGGGAGCGCCACCGCCGTTCGGGCTCAGGCTGTTCCAGTAAAAAGTGTGGTTCCATACCTGGGCAGCCTGGTTAAACAGACCGCCTTGCGCGCTCTTGATGATGTCTTCCAGGGATTTGCCTTCGTTGTCGGTACCGGCAACCATTTCGTTGAGCTTGGTCACGTAAGCGTTGTGGTGCTTGCCGTGGTGAAACTCGAGAGTCTCGGCAGAGATATGCGGTTCCAGTGCGTTCTTCTCGAACGGCAGCGGCGGTAGTTCAAAAGCCATAGTCATTTCCCCTGACGGTGTTTCCCGGCCGCGCACACGGCCGGGGTGGAATTCTCCGCTGACAACGCATCGCTGCAGTCAGCGGCTGATAAATCCTGTCTCCATGGATTCTGCGTCAATCCATGGAGACAGGATCATAACAAGCTACGGGCCACTATCTCCAGCGTAAACCCTGTAATTACAGGGTTTTACCCTTGCTGCAAAAGAGTATGAATCTCATCTGCAACTGGCTGTGACCGGCAGGTCCTTGTGACATGGGGCGCCCCTTCCTTGTTTCAAGTACAATGCGCCCCAATTTTCACGATACCTATCACGCCAGTGAACTTTGGCAGGAGAAAAGCATGTCTGATGATGCAATCGTCATTGTAAATGGTGCCCGTACCGCCATGGGTGGTTTCCAGGGCTCCCTGTCTGCAGTCAGCGCCCCTGAACTGGGTGCCGCCTCTATCCGTGAAGCCGTGGCTCGTGCCGGCCTGAAACCGGAAGACGTGCAGGAAGTGATCATGGGCTGTGTGCTGCCTGCCGGCCTCAAGCAAGGCCCCGCCCGTCAGGCCATGCGTCAGGCTGGCCTGCCCGATAATGTCGGCGCCACCACCATCAACAAGCTGTGTGGCTCTGGCATGAAAGCCACCATGTTCGCCTACGACTCCATCAAGGCTGGCACCAACGACATCGTTGTCTCCGGTGGCATGGAATCCATGACCAATGCCCCCTACGTGCTGGACAAGGCTCGCAGCGGCATGCGCATGGGACACGGTCAGGTCTATGACCACATGTTCCTGGACGGTCTGGAAGATGCCGAAACCGGCCGACTGATGGGCTCCTTCGCCCAGGAAGTGGCAGACAAGCGCAGCATCTCCCGCGAAGACATGGACAACTACGCCATCGAGTCCCTGAAACGCGCCCAGGCCGCCATCGATAACGGCTGGTTCAAGGACGAGATCGTTCCGGTCACCGTGAAAACCCGCAAGGGTGAAGTGGTGGTGGATACCGATGAACAACCCGGCAACGCCAACATCGAAAAGATCCCGACCCTGCGTCCGGCCTTCGCCAAAGACGGCACGGTAACCGCAGCCAACGCCAGCTCCATCTCCGATGGTGCATCAGCACTGGTGCTGGCACGCGAGTCTGTGGCCAACGACCGTGGCCTGCAGCCACTGGCCCGCATCCTCGCCCATGCCACCAACAGCAAGCACCCCAGCGAATTCACCATTGCCCCTATCGGGGCCACCGAAGCGGTCATGAAGAAAGCGGGCTGGAGCGTGGACGACGTGGATCTGTTCGAGATCAACGAAGCCTTCGCCATGGTTGCCATGATGCCGATGATCGACCTGGGCATTCCCCATGAAAAGGTAAACATCCACGGTGGCGCCTGCGCTTTGGGCCACCCGGTGGGTTCTACCGGTTCACGCATTATCCTTACCCTGATTCACGCGCTGAAACGCACTGGCGGCAAACGCGGTGTGGCCAGCCTGTGCATCGGTGGCGGTGAAGCCACCGCCGTGGCCATTGAGCTGGTGTAACACTGCCACCGGCCATACAAAACGGGGCCTTGCTGGCCCCGTTTTTTGTTGCTCAGTTTCTTCCCCGGTTCCACTCTCCCACCTCGAAACATCCGCTTTCACTTTAAAACTCTGTTGCACTTTAAAGGCCAAATTGGCCACCCGGCGTATACGCAAAGCCCCCTTTCACCTGTACCCTGACCGGCTAGTCACCATTTTGGGCTTGGTACAGTCCCCGGGAGCCTCATGTCCGCATTACCCGTTATTACCGCCATGGGCGGCATCAATGCCGCAGGTCGCAGCGCGCTGCATTTTGGTTACCAGCGCCTGGTCATCGACGCCCTCGCGGAATCGGCCCGACAGGAGACCCTGACCAGCTTGGCTCGCCTGACCGGACAGACCCCGGACGCCCAACTTGCCAACACCCTGATTCGTGCTCTGCCCGCAGAGCACCGCCTTCATGCCGCCATCAGCGGCACCAGCGACATTCCCGTTACCCTGGAAATGCGCAACATGGATCTGCCTGACCCGCTACCCGCAGGCTGGCAGGTCACCCCTATCGACAAGCGTCGCAGCAAGGTCACCCTGCCTGCGGGACTGAACCTGAATGTGCCCCACGATGCCCCCCGCCGGGTCAGCGCCGCGGGTCAGCTCCCTGATGGCTTCGATCCCGGTGCCCTGTATGCGTCACGCAGCCACCCCCGAGCCCTGCAAATGGCGATCTTCGGGATCAGCGACGCGCTGGGGGATCTGGGGATGGACTGGGCCGCCGTGGCCAGCAAGGTTCGGCCGGACCAGATCGCGGTATACGCCAGCAACGCCATGTCGCAAATGGACGACTATGGATTGGGTGGCGTGATGCGTTTCCCTCCCAATGGCCACCGCATTACCTCCAAACAGGTGCCATTGGGGCTGGGAGAGATGACCGCCGATTTCCTCAATGCCTATGTGCTGCATTCGGTGGGCACCACCGGCGGCATGCTCGGAGCCTGTGCCACCTTCCTCTACAATCTGGAAAAAGGGGTACAGGCCATTCGCAGCGGCAAGTGCCGGGTGGCCATCGTGGGCACCAGCGAAGCCCCGCTGGTGGCAGAAATCATGGAAGGCTACCGTGCCATGGGCGCGCTGGCAGAAGACCAGGATCTGGCCGCACTGGATGGCGCCAGCCAGGCGGATGTGCGTCGTGCCTGCCGCCCGTTCTCCGCCAACTGCGGTTTTACCATGGCCGAGTCCGCCCAGTTCACTGTACTGATGGACGATACCCTCGCTCTGGAACTCGGCGCAGATATTCTTGGCGCAGTGCCGGATGTGTTTATCCACGCTGACGGGGCCAAGAAATCCATCTCCGCTCCCGGTGTGGGCAATTACCTGACCATGGGCAAGGCCGCCGCCCTCACCCGCCAACTGATCGGCGAGCGGGGCCTGCAGCAACACAGTTTTGTGCATGCCCACGGCACCGGCACCCCGCAGAACCGGGTAACAGAGTCGGTCATTCTGGATCGTACTGCGGCCGCCTTCGGTATCGAAAACTGGCCCATTGTCGGCATCAAATCCTATGTGGGGCACTCGCTGGGCAGCGCCGGGGGCGACCAGCTGGCGGCGACACTGGGCAGCTTCGCCCACGGCATCCTCCCGGGTATTCGTACCATCGATCATATCGCCGACGACGTGCACCGCCAGCACCTGAACTTCTGTCTGGAGCATCAGCAGCAGGATGACCTGCAGGCCAGTCTGATCAATTCCAAGGGGTTTGGTGGCAACAACGCCACCGCCGTGGCCCTGTCTGGCTCGGTCACCGAAGCCATGCTCCGTCAGCGCCATGGCAACAAGGCCATGAGCGCCTGGCAAAGCGCCAGAGACACCACCCTGGCCAGCAAGGCGGCTTACCGTCACCATTGCCTGACAGAAGCCCCCGCCCCCGTGTACAAGTTCAACGAGGGCGTCATGGGGGATGAACAGGTCAGCCTCACACGTGACGCCGTACAACTGGCCGGCGGTGATGCCATGGCCTTTGATGACGATGCCGGGCTAAGGGAGTTTCAGCTGGACCGCTGAGGCTCTGCAGAACAAGGGAGCCTCTGAATAACGCCTCGCATGCTCAGCCTTTCAGGCTGGAGCGCACATCTGCTGCACACTCCAGGCCGCGCTGAGTACGCAAGGAGTGATTCAGAGGGTCCCAAGATCTTGCTGCCAACCCCGCACCGCCCTAAAGTGCCGGCATGACAAAAATCAAACTCGCGCTGCTGGCGCTGATCGCGGTCATTGCCGCCACCGCCCTCTGGCACCGGTATAAGCCGCTACCCGGCGGGCTGACCCTGCATGATGGGCCCCTGCCGGCCCATAACCTTGCCTTGCTGGTCGACGACACCTGGGAAACGCCTGACGGACAGCGCGGCATGCGCCAGGCCATTTTTGACGACATCTTCCGTCTGATCGACCAGGCACAACGGCTGGTGCTCGTGGACATGTTCCTGTTCAACGATTTCAAAGGCGCCGACGACGACAATCACCGCGCCCTGTCCCGGGAACTCACTGACGCGTTACTGGCCAAGCGTGAGCAACAAGTGCCAGTGGTTCTGATCACCGACCCCCTCAATACCCTTTACGGCGGACTGCGCAGCACGTCTCTGGAACAACTGAAACACGCCGGGGTGACCGTTGTGATGACCCCGCTGCCAGCACTGCGTGATTCCAACCCGGGCTGGTCTGGTTTGTGGCGCCTGTGCTGTCAGTGGCTTGGCAATGATATCGATGGGGGATGGCTTCCCAACCCCATGGGGGATGGCAAGGTAACCCTGCGCAGCTATCTGGCCCTTCCCAACTTCAAGGCCAACCACCGCAAAACCCTGGTTGTCGACGAAGGCAGCGACTGGACCGCGCTGGTCACCAGCGCCAATCCCCACGATGGCAGCAGCGCGCACAGCAACATCGCCCTGCGCTTCAGTGGCTCCTCTGTAGGCGCCGTGGCACACAGCGAATGGAAAATTGCCGAACTGGCGGGCATTACCCTTCCTCCCCGGCCCGCCATTCAGCCCACACCAGCGATTGATCACAACACCACGCTGGAGGTCCTCACCGAGGCGGCCATCCGCGACGCCTTGCTGGACACTATCGCCCGCAGCAAAGACGGTGACGCGCTGGAAGTGTCTGTCTTTTATCTGTCCCACCGTCCGCTGATTGAGGCCCTCAAAGATGCGCACCAACGCGGCGTCCAGGTACGGGTATTGCTTGACCCAAACAAGGATGCCTTTGGTCGTGAAAAGAACGGCATCCCGAATCGCCCCGTGGGGGCCGAGTTGCACGAAGCTGGAATCCCGCTGCGCTGGTGCAATACCCAAGGCGAACAGTGCCATACCAAGATGTTGATGTGGCGCAACGCGGAGCACGCAGAGCTGATCCTTGGCTCGGCCAACTTCACCCGCCGCAATCTGGATAACCTGAATCTGGAAACCAGCGTCAGACTCACCGCCCCTGTCACACACTCAGTCATGGTCAAGGCGACGGATACCTTTGCCCGACGCTGGGAAAACCGTCGCGGTGAAACGCACAGTACCGACTATGCGACCTATGCGGATGAGCGTCTTTGGACATACTGGCTCTACCGGGTCATGGAATTCACCGGTATCAGTAGTTTCTAGGGAGCCTCTGAAAAACAGGCACCCCTTGCCGGAAAGGCATACACTGGAATGACCAGATCAGGTTGCGACAGGGAGTCCGACATGACGGTTCCAGATCCAGACACGCTTGCAGCAACCCTTCGCGAGACCAGTGATGAGCAAGGCGCACAGCTCCTGGCCCGACTGGAAAGCGACGACATTCAGGCCGTTCTCGGCCAACTTCCCGCAGAGAAGGCCGCCTCCGTGGCGGCCCACCTCCTCGACAATCAGCCCCGCCGCATTCGCGATACCCATGCCGCCATTTCCGGGGTCGAGAAAAGCATCAGCGAGCTGATGACCCCGGCCCCCGCCATCCTGCCCCCCGAGAGCACTGCCGCAGAAGCATTGGCGTTTCTGGTGAAAACCAAGGACATCGCCGACATCACCTACATTTACGTGACAGACAACCAAACGCTGGTCGGGGTGGTCGTGATGCGGGATCTGATTCTCGCCAAGCCTGCCCAGACCCTGGCAGACATCATGATCGCTGAACCGTTCGCCTTTGCGCTGGACACGCCGATCCGGGACGCCATTTCCGAAGTGCTCAGCCGCCACTATCCGTGCTATCCGGTGGTGGATGCTGACGGCACGCTGATCGGCATTGTCAGAAGCTGGAAACTCTACGAACGTATCGCCGCCGAGATCAGCGGCCAGGCAGGCGCTCAGGTTGGTGTGGCGAGAGAAGAGCAGATCAATACCCCGATACTCTCCGCCTTTCGCATGCGTCATCCCTGGTTGCAGGTCAATCTGTTAACGGCCTTTGCCGCGGCGTTTGTGGTCGGGCTGTTCGAAGACACCATCACCCGTATTGTCGCGTTGGCCGTGTTCCTGCCGGTACTGGCAGGCCAGAGTGGCAACACCGGATGCCAGGCCATGGCCATCACATTGCGAGGGCTCACTCTCGGTAAGTTACGCGACTACCCGGTACACCGGTTATTGCGAAAGGAAATCCTGCTCGGCGCACTCAACGGCGTGCTTTCCGGGGCGGTCGCCGGCATTGCCATGACACTCTACGCACTGGCCACTGGCGCCACGCAACCGGTGATGCTGGGGGTTGTCATTATCGTGGCCATGACGGGGGCCTGTATCGGTAGTGGCTTGTTCGGGGTGCTGGTCCCCTTGACGCTGAAACGCTTCGGCGCAGACCCGGCCACCGCCAGCAGCATCTTCCTGACCACCTTCACCGACATCCTCGGTATGGGGCTGATGTTGCTGCTCGCCACCACCCTGATCAACTGACACTGAGACTATTCGGAAACCGCCTCGTTTTTTGGGGGCCTCTGCTGGAACCAATACAACCCACTGACCGCGCCATTCACAAGCCAGGCGGCAGCGATCAGGCCACCCGTCATCGGCCAGTGCCACGCCAGCGGGAGGCGCTCGGTACCGGGAATCGCGAGCAGGAACATCGCGGTTTCCATGGCGGCCAGCAATAGCGGGGCGATGATGCGCGCCAGATAATGCAACTCGATACCCAGCCAGCGCAGCATGGCGGCGGCCATCGTCAGCCCCAGCCAGATCACAATCAGTCCACCAATGATGACCGCCATCATGCGTCCTCTCCATTCTGCACGCCATACAAGGCGTCGCGGCCATGCCGTACTTCCATGCCTTCCCGGACCTTTTTGGTCAGGCCTTTCACCACCAGCGCATAGGAGTGATCTATCATTCTTTCGATCTCGCCCACCGGGATAGAACCGTCCAGCCTGACGGTGTTCCAGTGCTTCTTGTTCATGTGATAACCCGGCAACACCGCTGCAAAAATATCACGCAGTGCCAGCGCCTGGTCCGGGTCGCACTTGAGGTTCATGCGCCCTTCTCCCTGCTCTTCACCCAGGGTGGCAAACATCTTGCCCCGCACCTTCATCACCGCCACATCAGGCCCGAAAGGATAGTCTTCCATCGCTTCGGGCTTGCCGAGGAGATATTGGCGAGCGGTATCAACGTCCATGTCCACCTCGTTCAATGCAGGTTCCATTGCCCGACCCGTAGTAAAACGGCCATGTTTAGCAGGGTCAGGTTCTTCGGTTTTCGCTGTTAACTGTTAACTGTTAACTGCCTTCTCAGATTTCCCGCGTCTCACGGAACAAGATATCCGGATGCCGCTCTTGCGCCAGCTGCAGGTTGACCCGGGTCGGGGCCAGATAGGTCAGGTGGCCGGCACCGTCACGGGCCAGATTATCATGGGCCTTGCGTTCAAACGCAGCCATCTCTCGCTCACTGTCCGCTTCCACCCAACGGGCGGTGGCCACACTCACCGGCTCATAGCGACAGTCAACACCGTACTCCCCTTTCAGACGGGCGGCGACCACATCAAACTGCAGTGTTCCCACCGCTCCCAGAATCACGTCGTTATTGCGCAGCGGGAAGAACACCTGGGTCGCGCCTTCTTCGGCCAGCTGGGTAAGCCCCTTATGCAGCTGCTTGCTTTTGAGCGGATCATTGAGCACCACGCGCTGAAACAGCTCCGGTGCGAAGTGGGGAATCCCGGTGAAGTTCAGATCTTCGCCTTCAGTGAAGGTGTCGCCAATCTGGATCGTGCCGTGGTTATGCAGGCCAATGATGTCACCGGAAAACGCCTCTTCCACATTGTCACGCTCGCCCGCCAGAAAGGTCAGCGCATCGGCAATACGTACATCTTTACCCGTGCGCACCTGCTTGAGCTTGATGCCCTTTTTGTACTTGCCGGAACAGATGCGCATAAAGGCCACCCGGTCTCGGTGCTTGGGGTCCATGTTCGCCTGAATCTTGAACACGAAACCGGTCATTTTCTCTTCGGCAGCCTCTACCGTCCGGGAGGTCGCATCCCGGGGCTGGGGCGGCGGCGCCCATTCCACCAGGCCATCGAGCATATGGTCGACACCGAAGTTACCCAGTGCAGTACCAAAAAAGACCGGTGTCAGTTTGCCTGCCAGGAAGCGTTCCAGATCGAATTCGTGGCTGGCGCCCTGCACCAGCTCAAGGGTATCGCGCAGCTCTTCGGCGTAATCAGCGCCTACTGCAGCATCCAGCTCGGGATTGTTCAGTCCCTGGATCTCGCGCACGTCCTGCACGGTGTGGCCCTGCCCGGTTTTGTACAACACCGTGGTGTCGCGCAGCAGGTTGTAGACCCCCTTGAAACTTTTGCCCATGCCGATGGGCCAGGTGATCGGCGCGCACTCGATATTGAGCACGTCCTCGATTTCATCCAGCACCTCGATACCGTCACGGACATCCCGGTCGAGCTTGTTGATAAAGGTAAGAATCGGCGTATCCCGCAAACGACAGACTTCCATCAGTTTGACGGTTCGCTCTTCTACCCCCTTGGCGGCATCGATCACCATCAAGGCGGAATCCACGGCGGTAAGGGTTCGGTAGGTATCTTCCGAGAAGTCGGCGTGCCCGGGGGTATCCAGCAGGTTGACGGTGGCGCCCTTGTAAGGGAACTGCATGACCGAGGTCGTCACGGAAATGCCCCGCTCCTTCTCCATCTCCATCCAGTCAGAGGTGGCGTGCTTGCCGGACTTCTTGCCCTTCACGGTACCTGCGCTCTGGATCAGGTTTCCGTACAGCAGCAGTTTTTCGGTAATGGTGGTCTTACCGGCGTCCGGGTGCGAAATGATCGCGAAGGTGCGGCGCTTGGCCACCTGGTCTTGCAGGCTCATGAAGCGGGTCTCTGACTGGCAATTTCGAGGGCGCGAGTATAGCAGCCTTGCGCCCCTGTCGCAGCGCGATCAGACGATGCCTGAGCCTTTCAGCTGACGCTGGCGCATCAGCAGGTACAGCGCGAAACCCACCGCCACACCGGGCACGATCCCCAGTACAAGGGCCAGCCAGCCCCCGCGAATCTGGTAGCGCTGGCGCTCAAACAGCACCCAGATGGCCAGAATCACCCAGCAAAGGATCACATCCGTGGCATAGCCAGCCGCAAAGGGATTCACGAAGCCGGCAGCAAAAGCCCCAATGATATCCGGGTTCTCCAGCAAGGGCGGGCCCGCCAGCACCAGAAGTGCGCCACAAAAGATCAGGGCCACCATGATCAACAGGCGGCGAAAAAGCGTTTCAGACACGCGTATTCTCCCTTGGATCCATCCAGTCAGTGCTGCCATGGTTGGCAATTTGTGACAGCCTGTCCAGCTTTTACGCTTTTCCGGTGCTACCGGATTGGGACTCCTCGCAGGCAGTGCTAGAGTGAGACTTTCATTTTGCTGATGGACCCCTGCCATGAACCTTGTTGCCCGACTTTCCTGCCTGCTTTCCCTGGCGTTGCTGCTCGCTGCCTGCAGCCAGACTCCAGACACCGGCGAAGCCCGCAAGGTACTGGAAGCAGAACTGGAAAACGCCCACCTTGCCGAGCTGCTGGAGATTGCCTCGCTGGAAAAGCACAACGGCTACGAAGATGGCAACGGCCTCTACACCATTGAGGTGAGCTACGAACTGGAAGCTCGGGAGAGTCTCTCGGACTATGCCAACCAGGTGAAAGCTGACGAAAGCCTGTCAGGCATGGACCGCTTCGCCATGATCATGGCACTCAGCGCCCTGCGGGTGGAGTATGGCAATTTTCAGGCAGGCGATACCTTTGAGGAAAAACGTGTACTGACCTTCCGGGAAACCGAAAAGGGCTGGAAAGTGGTGGAATAAAGACAACGGCGAGTTTCGAGTTTCGAAAACCAAATGCCACGGGTATTGCTTTTCGCCACTCGTTACTCGTCTCTTGCAACTGTCATTTATGCCCGCCTCCCAGCAGACATTGCATCAACACCGCATGCTCATGACCATCCCCCTTGCGGTAGTAGTTCTTGCGGATCCCCGTTATCTCGAAACCCAGCGAACGATACAGCGCCTGGGCGCTGACGTTGCTTTCGCGCACCTCCAGGTACATCACCGTCATGGCATCACTGCAGGCAGCATCCATAGCCTGTACCAGCAACCGCCGGGCAATGCCGCGCCGTAGCCAACGCGGGGCAACCACGATGTTGAGTACATGGGTTTCATCGAGAATACGCGACAGGATCAGAAACGCGACCAGCTCATCGCCGATCGTCACGACCTGACACAAATAGTTGGCATTATCCAGGCAGTCCCGGAAGTGGCTGCGGCTCCAGGGGGTAAGCTGGCTGGCCTCTTCAATGGCCAGCACCGCGTCCAGGTCGTCCCGTTCCATGGCGCGGATGACCTCCGGCCCGAGGGGAAGCTCAGGTGCCGTCAAATCCGTGTTCCTGCATCGCTTGCCAGCTGGCTTTCTTGTGCGTGGCGGGATCTTCCAGCATTTCGCTGAGCGAACTCACTACCAGAGCCTTGCGCCCACCCAGATCAAAAGCCTGGTAGCGCGGTTGCGAAAACAGCGCCTGATTGAGCGACTCGGGTAACAGCATCAGCACACGACTCCCCCCTGCTTGCGCCGAAAGCCCGGCAATAAAAGCCGCCAGCGCCTGGGCCGCTTCATCCGCCTGCATGGGCTGATCGGTCAGCGGGCAGTAAAAACGACGGGGACGGCCGGGGCGCCCCTGGAACAGGGCCAGTAAACTGGCCATCAAGGGAGCCTCAAACCGTCCGAGCCCGGGCGCCTGACTATCTTCCTGGGCACACAGCAACCAGGTGTCTGTGCCCTGATGGGCTTCCAGCGTGAACGTGAGCCCCTTGCCGTGAACAGGGACCGGTTTCTGGGGCGCAGGGGCGTCAGCGGTTGCCGCCACCGCTTTCGGTTTGGGGGCCTCTTGAAGGGAATCCTTCAAGGACACCGCAGGCGTCGGGGGCTGGTGCGCAGGGGCCGGGTCCACCGGATCAGACGATGCCGGCGTTGCCGCAGGGGGCGCAGAATCTTCGGTCTCGTCTTCCCACTCCAGCCACGGACTCGGCGCGGCGCCGGGTAGTGGCGCACGGGCCACCCAAGGCGTCAGCCCCAGGGCCTGCAAGTAACTTTGCCGGTAAGCTTCATTCATGGGGCGATTCCTCGGTGCTGACACCGTTGACGCACCCCCACTATCACGCCAGGGACATTCATACGCCGTCCGCGGCTTGAGGGTGAGCACGCTCGAGACCCGCGGCAAAATGATTCAGGGCATTCAGGTAGGCCTTGGCGGACGCGGTGATGATATCGGTGTCGGCACCATGACCGTTCACGATACGCCCTCCTTTTTCAAGACGCACGGTCACCTCACCCTGGCTGTCGGTTCCGGCGGTGATGGCGTTGACCGAGTACAGCTGCAGGGTACTGTGGCTTTGCGCCATGGATTCGATGGCCTTGAAGGCCGCGTCTACGGGGCCAGCTCCAGTGGCCGTGGCCATGGTTTCCTGGCCGGCGATGTTCAGCACTACACGTGCTTCCGGAGTTTCACCGGTACGCGCCGTCGCCTCCAGCAGCACCAGCTTGTAATGCTCTTCTTCTGCTGCCTTTTTGGTATCGCTGACCAATGCCTGCAGGTCCTCGTCGAAGACTTCGTGTTTCTTGTCTGCGAGATCCTTGAAACGCTGGAAGGCTTCGTTCATGGCCGCTTCGGAGGCAAAGCTGATACCCAGCTCGTCCAGGCGCGCCCGGAACGCGGCACGGCCGGAATGCTTGCCCAGCACCATGCGGTTGGTGTGCCAACCCACGTCCTCAGCCGACATGATTTCGTAGGTTTCGCGGTGTTTGAGTACGCCATCCTGGTGAATACCCGATTCATGGGCAAAGGCATTGGCGCCAACGATGGCCTTGTTGGGCTGCACCGGAAAACCGGTAATCTGGGACACCATTTTGGAGGTCGGCACGATCTCGCGGGCATTGATACCCGTGTCCACGTTGAACAGATCCTGACGGGTGCGCACCGCCATCACAATCTCTTCCAGAGAGGCGTTGCCCGCCCGCTCCCCGAGGCCGTTGATGGTGCATTCCACCTGACGCGCACCGGCCTGGACCGCAGCCAGGGAATTGGCTACCGCCAGCCCCAGGTCGTTGTGACAATGCACAGAGAAAATTGCCTTGTCCGCATTCGGAATACGGGTGAGCAACTGCGCAATGGTGTCACCAAACTGTTCCGGAATCGCGTAACCCACGGTGTCCGGGATATTGATGGTGCGGGCCCCGGCGTCAATCACTGCTTCGATGATACGGCACAGAAAATCGATTTCCGAACGGCCGGCATCCTCACAGGAGAATTCCACATCGGCCATATGGTTGCGCGCATGTTTCACCGCGGCTACCGCATGTTCAATGACCTGATCCGGCGCCAACCGCAGCTTGTGCTGCATGTGGATCGGGCTGGTGGCAATGAAAGTATGAATCCGCCCGGACTCGGCCCCGGCCAGCGCTTCGGCTGCGCGGTCGATGTCGGCTTCCTTGGCCCGCGCCAGGGAGCAGATAGTGGACTCGCGAATGGTATCGGCAATGGCCTTGACCGAATGAAAGTCACCCTGACTGGCAATCGCGAAACCGGCCTCGATGACATCCACCTTCATGCGTTCCAGCGCTTTGGCAATGCGCAGCTTTTCGTCCTGGTCCATGGTAGCACCAGGGCTCTGCTCTCCGTCACGGAGGGTAGTATCAAACACGATCAGGCGATCTTTGCTCATGGTGGTCTCTCGCACAATAAAGGTCGGCCACGCGGAAGCGTTGCAACTTGCTGCTGGCCCAAGCCAGGCGTCTGTGGCGTCAGTAATGGTGTTTAGTCTACACCAGTCGCAGGGCTCTCAACACGGCTTCGCGCAGGGCCTCCGCAACCTCGCGCCCCTTGATACCCTCAGCCAACCGCAGGGTCTTGCCGTCTACCTGGGCCTGCAGACTCAGATACTCCGTCTTGCGTCCTTCGCTGGTGCTGCTCATGCCGGCATGAAGGCTGATCTGCTCTGCCCGGAGCAACCGTCCCTCTCGGCGATAGAGGGGCAGGCCCAGCCAGCGACGAACGATTTTCACCTCACTGCCCCGGACCCACACCTGGAGGCTGCGCCCCAGCGTAAAGAGCGTGCTAAACACAATCAGATAGCCGATCAGCGCAAATATGCCCCCCATAAAGTAAAGCATGATCCCCTCCGACGCCGCCGCCACGAGCAGGCCAGTGCCCACACCGGCAAAAATGCCGCCAAAGACCAGCAAACCCAGCTTCATGGGGAGATGGCGCCAGGCCCGACTTTCCAGATACAAACCCTGCCCGGTCTGTTCCACCCGAATCTGCTCATTGGCAGACTGCAGTGCCTGTAATTCGCGGTCCCGTTCGTCAGCGTCCACATGGGCTTCCGGCAACTGGTAACGGCTGGAACTACTGCCCGCCGCTACCGGTATTTCCCAGCTACGTTTGAGCTCGCGCCCCTCCACATCCCCTTCAATGGCCACTCGCCAGCGAATCCAGTCCTGCCTGCCGGTCACACTGCGCTCGCGATCACGGGTCACTGGTTGATCGGCAGGCACATCAAAACAGAACTGAATATCAGTGCCGTGCTGGGCAGGCCGACACCAGGCCCGCTGACGGGTCTGCCAAAGCACGTCCTCACGGGTCTTGCGATCCTTGCCCGAACCGCTGTAGTAACAACGCACGCAACTCAGCCAGATGGTCAACGCTGCCTGGTCGGGAAGGGCACGCCCCAGATGCACTTGCCCGCCAACCTGACCACCAGCGTGGCCCGGCTCGGGGTCCAGCACCAGAGGCGTTGGCCCGAAGTGACGGAAGTTCTGGCGCATTTTCCAACCGGCCAACGCAATCCCGCCCCCCACCATGGGGAACAACAACACCAGCACAATGGCATAATCCCCGCGGCTGACCTCTTTCCAGATTTGCAGGTACGCAGGGGAAGGCAACAGGATGAAAATGGCGCCGAAGCCGATCATCAGCCAATGACCGGATTTTTCCCGGCTGCCATAGCGGCCAGTGGCCTGAGTCTGTGCTTTTTCTTTCACGCCACGACGCATCAAAAAAATGATACCGCCACCGACCAGCGCAAAAACGCCGCCAAACGTCAGACCGAACAGCAGCGAGCTCCAGCGAAAGGAGCGATCCAGGTAGGCCTGTGCCGGATCAGACGGATTCACCCAGGCCATTACCGTACGATTGCGCGAGCGGGCATGATTAAGCTGGCCCGATAGGGTTTGCCAATAATCATCGAAGTTGTCGTAGCCACTGTACTGGCTGATCCTGGTACTGGTGTAAGTACGCCCCAGATAACGATAGCGGTAGGATCCGCTCACTGAATAGGTCGTAGAGCCGTCAGAGCGACTGGTGAGCAGCTCACTGCTTAACACCGTAGCAGGCACCCGTTCCCAGAACCCTGATTGCAGGTAGCGAACCCCGGGCAACACCGCCACATAAACCATCACTGCCAGCCCGGCGAAAAGGAAAATCCCGCCGAACAGATAGCCCCCTATTCCCCCCCGTTGGGACGTCTGACTACTATCACTGTCGTTGTTGTTCTTTTTGTCTGGCAACACACGCTTTTCCCCATAGCAGCCCCCACAACATCAGACCGGACACGGCCCCATAGAGATGGGCATTGACATACACACTGCCATCAATCCAGTTGTGCAGATAATTGATGTCATAGCCCGGGTTATGCTCGCTGAACAAACGCCCGGCAATGATCAACAGAACCAAAGAATGCAACCACGGATTGCCCCGCCAGCCCAGCAACAGGCACAGCACCAACAAGCCGTGAAGAATACCGGACAAGCCGACGTAATAACGCAGCTGGCTATCCAGGCCATACAGAGCCAAACCTGCCACAAGGCTGCAGAACCCCAGCCAGCTCCAGAAACGCCAGCGGTCCAGCAAGTCCGCAAAAAACACACCGCACAAGAGCAACCCGGCCAGATTCAACAGCAAGTGCCAGACATTCAAGTGCACCAGATGGCAGGTCACAATCCGCCACACCTGGCCCTGCTCTATCGCAGCACGATCAAATTCCAGCCAGGGGTTCGCCCACTCATGCCCCACACCCAGCACCGCCAGCACCGCCATAAAGGCGACGAATTGGGGACGAAGTTTTGTGTCTCTGGGTTGCATGGGGAGTCCGGCAAAACGTGAAGGGACATTAAGCCACAAGCGACAAGCGACTCGCTACAACACGAGCCTTGATCGTTGCCACACGGCAGACGTTCCAGCCGCGCCACCAACGATCGCTTCGCGCCTGTGAGCTGCCCTTAAAAGCAAAAGCCCCGCACGAAGCGGGGCCTTTGTTTTTAAGGGGTCGAATGACCGGCTGATTTACATCATGCCGCCCATGCCGCCCATACCACCCATGCCGCCCATATCCGGGGCGCCGGCCCCGGCGTTTTCTTCCGGCTTGTCAGCCACCATGGCTTCGGTGGTGATCATCAGGCCAGCGATGGAAGCCGCTGCCTGCAGCGCGGTACGGGTTACCTTGGCGGGATCCAGGATACCCATTTCCAACATGTCACCGTACTCGCCGGTGGCGGCATTGTAGCCATAGTTGCCAGAACCGTTGCGCACTTCCTGAACGATCACGGATGCTTCCGCACCGGCGTTGAAAGCGATTTGACGCAGCGGCGCTTGCAGGGCTCGAATCGCAATGGCGATACCGGCATTCTGCTCTTCGTTTTCACCCTCGATGTCACCCATGTTGGCCAGAGCGCGCACCAGAGCCACACCACCGCCGGGTACCACACCTTCTTCCACCGCAGCACGGGTCGCGTGCAGGGCGTCGTCAACGCGGGCTTTCTTCTCTTTCATTTCCACTTCGGTGGCAGCACCGATCTTGATCACGGCAACACCGCCGGCCAGCTTGGCCACGCGCTCTTGCAGTTTTTCCTTGTCGTAATCAGAGGAAGAGTTTTCCACTTCGCGACGGATCTGCTCAACGCGGGCATCGATGTCCGCCTGCTGACCTGCGCCATCAACAATGGTGGTGTTTTCCTTGTCGATGTTCACTTTCTTGGCAGTACCCAGGTCTTCAAGGGAAACGTTTTCCAGGCTCAGACCCACTTCTTCGCTGATCACGGTGCCACCGGTCAGGATAGCGATATCCTGCAGCATGGCCTTGCGACGATCACCGAAGCCCGGCGCCTTCACCGCCGCACACTTGATGATGCCACGCATGTTGTTCACTACCAGGGTCGCCAGCGCTTCGCCTTCGATATCTTCGGCGATGATCATCAGTGGCTTGCCCTGCTTGGCCACGTTTTCGAGAACCGGCAGCAGTTCGCGAATGTTGGAGATTTTCTTGTCAACCAACAGGATGTACGGGGACTCCAGTTCAACCTGCATTTTTTCCTGGTTGTTGATGAAGTAAGGGCTCAGGTAGCCGCGATCGAACTGCATACCTTCTACCACTTCCAGTTCGTTTTGCAGGGACTGGCCTTCTTCAACGGTGATCACACCTTCCTGACCTACTTTTTCCATGGCCTGGGCAATGATTTCGCCTACAGACTTGTCCGAGTTGGCAGAAATGGTGCCGACCTGCTCGATGCTCTTGGTGCTGTCACAGGGAGTGGACAGCTTCTTCAGCTCACCGACAACCGCGTCTACCGCCTTGTCGATACCACGCTTGAGGTCCATCGGGTTCATGCCTGCGGCAACAGACTTGAGGCCTTCGTTGACGATGGCCTGGGCCAGTACGGTGGCAGTGGTGGTACCGTCGCCGGCTTCGTCGTTCGCCTTGGACGCCACTTCCTTCACCATCTGGGCACCCATGTTTTCGAACTTGTCTTCCAGCTCGATTTCCTTGGCCACGGACACACCATCTTTGGTGATGGTGGGCGCGCCGAAGGATTTTTCCAGCACCACGTTACGACCTTTCGGGCCGAGGGTAACTTTTACAGCGTCAGCCAGAATGTTGACCCCTTTGGCCATACGGGCACGGGCGTCATCACGAAACAGTACTTCTTTAGCCATTGTTCTTTACCTCTGCGAAATCTTTTCCATCCCCGATAACGGGGGACTGTAGTGTTCTTGATCCTGTGGTACCGGGCATCAGCGCCCAGCCCTTAGCCTTCGATGACGGCCAGAATCTCGGATTCGCTCATGATCAGCAGCTCTTCGCCTTCCACCTTCACGGTGTTACCGGCGTACTGACCGAAGATCACCTTGTCACCCTTCTTCACGTCCAGCGGACGTACGTCACCGTTGTCGGCGATCTTGCCATTACCGGCGGCGATCACCTCACCACGGGACGGCTTCTCGGTGGCAGAACCGGGCAGCACAATACCGCCAGCGGACTTGGTTTCTTCTTCTTCACGGCGAACCAGCACGCGATCATGCAAAGGACGGATGTTCATTTTCCTTAAACTCCCAGTTTAGTTCTGATGACATCCAAGCCAACGACAGGGCCGGCTTGGCAGTCCGAATTAGCACTCTAACGAGTCGAGTGCCAATCATAGTAATGATGACAGTACAGTCAACAGGAAACAGGCGCTTGCTGCTGACTGTCTGCAGGGCAGAGGAATGGGGGTTGGGGGTCGGCTTTCAAGGGCGCGCGAGGAAAAAATCTTCCGGTCGTGTACGCGCCAGCATCACCAGGGTTTCACGGACCTGCCCGGCATCCTCCGCCCGGGCAGGAAAGGGTAGGCGGCGCAGGCGCTCCTGATGCCACAGCCAGGCCCCCCAGGGATCAATGGCCAACATCCTTGCGCCCTCTCCCGGCTGGCCCAACAGGCTGAGATAATGATCCACGGCGTCGCTGTGATCATCATTCATATGCCCGACCATGGCCTGCTCCCGGGCCAGGTCCCAGCCCCATGGCTGGGCAACCGCATCGCAATTGAGCCACTCGGCACGTGCAAAGCCCGGGATCCAGCGTGCTTTTTCCGGACGCAAGGCATAGAAGCGAAAGTCCAGCGCCAGGTAGTCGCGGGCATGGGGGAAAATCTGCAAGTAGCGCTCCCCCTGCTCTGCCGGGATCAGCACCAACTCCCCCGTGACAGATAACCGCGTCGCCGCCTGCCAGTCACTATGTTGCTGCTCGACCCACATCAGCGAAACGGCCGCGTTCTGGCGAATATTGGCGGTATGCTCCGCCAAGTCACTGAGCAGCACAATCAAGCGTCCTTCCTGGTCCGGCACCGTATTGACCGCCGTGCTTAGCGGATGCAGCCCGGCATCCACCGTGGCCAGTGCCGCATGGCTATGCTGATACATGAACGACTGGGCGTCGGCTTCCAATTGCATGCTTTCCTCTCCTTGTCTCGGCTGCCGCACCACCTTCCTGGCGTGCTGTTTTGATAATAGCAGCGATTGGCAGCCCTGCCGCTTTCCCGGTTTTCCAGCCCCACTGAGCAATCCGGTCATTGGTCTTGCCCGAGGCCACTCCCATAATCGCCCTCAACGTGAACCGACAGTCTAAGGAATCACCATGGATCTGAACCAGAAAGTCATTGTTGTCACCGGTGCCGGCCGCGGTCTGGGCCGTGGTATTGCCAGCTACTTCGCCAGCAAGGGCGCCCGCATCGCCTGTGTGGACCTGAACCAGGAAGACCTGGACGCCACCGTGGCAGCCTGTGAAGCCGCTGGCGGCGAAGCCCGTGCCTACATTGCCAACGTGGCAAAGGAAGAAGAAGTTGAAACCCTGTTCAACAACGTGGGTAATGACTTTGGTGCCCTGCACGGTCTGGTCAACAACGCGGGCATCACCCGTGACGGTCTGCTGGTGAAGTACAAGGACGGCGAAGTGGTTGGCAAGATGAGCCTGCAACAGTGGCAGGCCGTGATCGACGTCAACCTGACGGGTGTTTTCCTGTGTGGTCGTGAAGCCGCAGCCAAAATGCTGGAACTGGGTACCGAGGAAGGCGTGATCGTGAACATCTCCTCGCTGGCCCGACACGGCAGCTTCGGCCAGAGCAACTACTCTGCCGCCAAATCCGCCGTTGCAGCCATGGCTGAAGTCTGGGCAAAAGAACTGGCCCGCTACAACATCCGTACCGGTGCCGTTGCCCCGGGCACCATCAACACTGACATGCTGGCCGCCATGAAGCCGGAAGCCCGTGATCGTCTGGTACAAGCGGTCCCCCTGCGTCGCCTGGGTGAAGCCGAGCATATTGCCCGCTCCGTGGCCTTCATCTTCGAAACCGACTACTTCACCGGTCGCTGCATCGATATGGACGGCGGGCTGCGTTAAGCCGCTGGCACGCGTCACGCAGGCAACACGCTAAAAGCCGCGTTCTGAAAGGAGCGCGGCTTTTTTGGGTTGATCGCGGGTTTCAGCGAAAAGCCCGATTTAATCCTCCCCCCTTTCCGTAGGAGCGTCGCTCGCGGCGCGATTCCAAGACCAGGATCAAAACCTGTCTCACCACAGAGATCACAGAGCGCAGCGAAGGAACGCCCGAAGGGTGAGCGGAGCGAATAACCGACGCTCCAGCCCCTCCCCGCTAATACGCAATGAACCGTATGTTTTCTCTTGCAGCTTGCTGCTTGTGGCTTGAAGCTTTCCCCATGAACAATGAATTCCGAGACGCCGTCTACCAGATTGTCGCCGCCATCCCGGCCGGCCGGGTCAGCAGTTATGGCGCTGTGGCCAGACAGGCCGGCTTTCCCCGCCATGCCCGCTTTGTTGGGCGATTGATGAGCCAATTGCCCAGCGACTCGCGCCTGCCCTGGCACCGGGTACTGCGCGGTGATGGCCGCATTGCCCTGGCCGGCACACCTGCAGGGGAGAGACAGATCCAGCGCTTGCTGGACGAGAAAGTGGCAGTAACGGGCGGCAAGGTCCCCAATCGCTTTTTTGTCACCTGGAACGATTGAACCCGCATCGCTCCCCGCTGACAAAGTGTCTATGATGATCCCTTCGCCCACTGGAAGAGCCCGTTAATCTGACATGCCATCACAAGCCTCCAGCTGGCAGGATTCCCTGAAAGCCTTCCTGCATCCCCGTGTTGTCACCATGTTCTTCTACGGGTTCTCGGCAGGAATTCCCTTACTGCTGATCTTTTCGTCCCTGTCGTTATGGCTGCGCGAAGCCGGTGTGGATCGCTCCACCGTGACGTACTTCAGCTGGGCCGCGCTTGCCTACTCCTTCAAGTTCCTGTGGGCACCGCTGATTGACCGCTTGCCGGTCCCCGGCCTCACCCAATGGCTGGGGCGCCGGCGGGCCTGGCTGCTGATCGCGCAGCTTACCGTTGCCCTGTCGATTTTTGGCATCTCCCTGGTAGACCCCACCCAACCCGGGGCATTGAACCTGATGGCATTCGCCGTGGTGATGCTCGGGTTCACTGCTGCCACCCAGGACATCGTGATTGATGCATACCGCATCGAATCCGCCGGCGCCGAGATGCAGGCATTGATGTCGTCGTCCTATATCGCCGGGTACCGGATCGGCATGCTCACCTCCGGCGCGGGATCACTGGTGCTGGCCAGCGTGCTGGGCTCCACCAGCGAGGCTTATAGCTACGCCGCCTGGCAGACCACCTATGGCGTCATGGCCCTGACCATGCTGGTAGGCGCAGTCACCACCCTGATCATTCGCGAGCCGGCCAACCCCCGCCCGTCACCGTATCAATACAGCAGCGGCCAGTACCTGAAGTTTCTGAGCATTTTCGTCGCGGGCATCCTCGCCTTTGTCGCTACCTATGTGCTCACCCGCGGCATCTCAGCCAATGCCCGGGAGGCCCTGGAACTGGTGCTGAACAACGGCGCCCTGGCCGGTCTGGCAGTAGAAAGCCTGCGCCTGGCAGTCGCCATAGGGGTGGTGTTCGTGGTGATTCGTCTACTCGGGCTGACCCCGCTCTACGAAAAGCAACTGGTGCACGAGAGCTACGTTGAACCGGTACTCGATTTCTTCCAGCGATACGGCTCCCGCCTTGCATTGCTCCTGCTGGTATTTGTGGGGTTTTACCGGGTATCCGACATTGTGCTGGGGGTGATTTCCAATGTCTTTTTTGAAGATATCGGTTTTACCAAAACCGAAATCGCAGCGGTGGTGAAAACCTTCGGCCTGTTCATGACCATTGCCGGGGGCTTTCTGGGCGGTTTGCTGGCAATGCGCCACGGCGTGATCAAGGTATTGTACCTGGGCGCCGTTCTGACCGTGGCGACCAACCTGCTGTTTCTGTGGCTAGCCTATGCTGGCCATGACATCCGAATTCTGTATGCGGTCATTTCCGCGGACAATCTGACCGCCGGGCTGGCCAGCGCCGCCTTTGTGGCATTCCTCTCACAACTCACCAATGTCTCCTTTACCGCCGTGCAGTACGCCATTTTCAGCTCACTGATGACGCTGCTGCCGAAAACCATCGGCGGCTATTCCGGTAGTATGGTGGACAACCTGGGCTACCCGGGCTTTTTCATACTGGCCAGCCTGATGGGGGTGCCAGTGCTGGGACTGATCTACCTGATTCAGCGCCACCCCACCTTCCGGAACTGAGTCGCGGCGACGATCCCAACAGGGTCACAGTATAATTTTCAATCAATTCACAAACCGGCTATAGTTGACGTTTACAAAAAACAACAAGAACGCCAATGAACGTGTCGGAAATGGATATTCTGGTGGTAGACGATGCTCGTTTTTCAGCAGCCGTCGTCAATCGCACCCTGGCCGCCGCGGGTTATACCCGTATTCGTCATGCCCATAGCGCCCAGGACGCTCTTGGCCAGCTCGCCGGGCAGCCCGCAGACCTGGTTGTGGCAGACTGGCTGATGCCCGGCATGGACGGTCTGGAACTCACCCGCCGCATTCGCCAGAGCGACGAAGCCAACAATCGTTATACCTATGTGCTACTGCTCACCGCCCGTGAAGGGGTGGACGCCCTCCAACAGGCATTTGATCAGGGCGTAGACGACTTTGTCTCCAAATCCGCCATGACCGAACAACTGCAGCACCGGGTCATGGCCGCCGACCGGATTATCCAGCGCCATAACCGCGTGCAAACCGACTACCAGCGTATGCTGTCGTTCAATCGGCAGCTCAAACGTCAGGCTCTGCTTGATCCGCTCACCGGTTTCGGCAACCGCCAGGACGGCCTTCGCGCACTCAACAGCACCATCAAGCAGGCAGAGAAACGCAGTGGCGCGGCCTGCCTGATCCTGCTGCGCGTGGAAGGCTACGAATCGTTGCTACGTGAGCGCGGTCAAAAGGTCATGCAACAGGGAGTACTCGCCTTCAGTCGTCGCCTCCGTCAGGCGGTACGGCCGCTGGATCATCTATGTCGCCTGCAACCCGACCTCTTTGCCCTGGTCACCTGGCAACCCCATCTGGATAACTGCGACCCCTCTGGTTTCCGTCGTCTGTATGAAAATCTGAACCATCGTGCCTACCAGACCGCCGCCGGTTTTATCAGCCTGCAGGTCAGCATGGCCCTCACCGCCACCGAGGGCGGGACCAGTGCCGAGCAGATGTTCGACCAGGCCAGTGCCGAACTGGACCAGTCCCTGTCCGGCAAACGGATCGTGGCCGTCTCTGCCAGCGCCTGACTTTCACTGGTCGCTGGCATACCATGCGGCCATGACATCCTCTCTCCCACACTGGTTTTTGCTGGGCGCTGGCAATATGGGCACCCTGGCCGCCTGGTACCTGACCCGGGCCGGTCATGGCGTCACTGTCGTCCGCTCCGGCGCGTCCTCAGACCTGAAAAAACAACTCCATCGCGCCGGTAACCCGGAGCTTGCCCTGCAACTGCCCACCCTAGCCCCTGAAGCTATTACAGGCCCTGTGAGGCATTTGCTGGTGGCGGTTAAAACCCCCTACACGCGATCCTCGTTAAGCCCCTTGTTGCCCTGGATAAACGAGGAGACACAGGTGCTGCGACTGCAAAACGGGCTGGGAGCCCTGGATGAGCTGTTACCTTCCGGGCAGGTGGTAGAAGCCGTCTCCACCAGTGCCGTCAAGGGCCAGCATCCCGACCATGAGATCATTGCCGAAAACACCACCTGGATGGGGGGCAACGGCCCACAACCCGACTGGTTTGCCAGCCTGACCCCGCACTGGCCAGATCTTCAATGGTGTGACGATATCCGCGAACCGCAGTGGAAAAAGCTGGTGGCCAACGCAGTCATCAACCCGCTCACCGCGCTCCACGATGTGCCCAATGGCCATATTGTCAGCGACCCAGCCCTGCGAGACGCTGCTACACGCCTTTGCCAGGAAGCGGATCGGGTACTGCAAGCCCTGAACCCGGACTGGCCGGGGCATTCCCTGGACAATGTGCTAGCCGTCGCGCAAGCCACGGCGGGCAACACCTCCTCCATGCGGGCTGATCGACAGCGTGGCGCGCCTACCGAGATCGAAGCCATCAATGGCTGGCTGGTAACACAAGCCAACAGGCTTGGCATCGCCGTGCCGGCACACTTGGCGATCATTGCGTCACTCACGCGCGGCCAGTGACGACGGTCACCCGACCCAGGTTTTTTACCCTGCTACTTTTTACCCTTCTGCACTGGCATTGAGCCGCGTTTTTCGCCATCGTAGCCAGCATTGTTCGCCTACTTCTGTCATCTGTCGTGGAATCCCGATGCAGCGTTCTCTTGTTGTGGCTGTCAGCCTGCTTGCTTCTGGTCAACTTCTGGCCGCCAATGAACTCCAGACCGTCAAGGTCAGTGGTGCCACCAGCACCAGTCTGGCGCGGGAATTGCCTGTTGGCGCAGTGATCCTCGACCGTCACACCCTCAACAGCCTGCCTGCCAGCGACCTGAGTGAGATCCTCGACACGGTGGGCGGCCTGCAAGCCAGCCAGCTGTACGGCATCAATGGCAGCGGCGCCAGCCTGGACTTGCTGGGCTTTGGCGCTACCGGCAACCAGAACACCCTGATTCTGCTCAACGGCCGGCGCCTCAGCGGCATCGATCTTGGCTCGCCAAACCTGACCGGCATCCCTCTTGCGGCCATTGAGCGTATCGAAATCCTTCCCGGCGCCGGTGCCGCCCTGTACGGCAATGGCGCTACAGGTGGCACCATCAACATCGTCACCCGGCAGCGATACGAACAAAGCGCCGGACTGGAAGTGAGCAGTGGCAGCTATAACGCACTGGGAGGACAGTTCCATGCCACCGGGAAACGCGACAGAATCAGTGGCGCACTGGCCTCTCAAAGCCTGATCAGCGACGGCTATCGGGACAATAACGACACCCGCAATCACAGTGTCTTCGGCGATTTGCGTTATCAGGGAGAGGGCTTCCAAGCCTACTTTACCGCCACCGGTGAACAACAATCATTGGGGCTCCCCGGTGGCCGTACCATCGATGCGAGCCAGAACCAATTCCGCGACGACCCGCAAGGCACCAGCACCCCCCTGGATGAAGCCGAGCAGGACAACTACTGGCTGATGCCGGGAATCCGTATTGCCCTGGGGGACCAGAGCGCCCTGACCCTGGATGTCAGCCGTCGACGCCAACACCAGGATTTCGACTATGTCTCCAGCAGCAGCTTCGGTGACACCCGGGTAGACAGTTACAGTGTCACCCCCAAGCTGGAAGGCCAGAGCGCCACCGGCAGCGCAGTGCATAACTGGACCCTGGGTGTCGATCTTTATGAATATGACTACCGCAGCATTACCAGCTTCGGAAACCGGGATCTGGAACAGTCCCAGCGTGCCTGGTATATCCACGACCTGATCAGCCTCACCCCGAAATTTTCCATCAGTGCCGGTGCCCGCAAGCTGGACAGCACACTCAGCGGTGAAGGGGCCAACAAGGACCAGGACGGCGAGATGTATGAAGGCGGCCTGCGATACACCTTCACCGGCAATCTGGCCCTGTTCGCCGGCGCGCAGCGCAGCGTGCGCATTGCCAACCTGGATGAACTGTCGCCCTTCAACCCGCCAGTGGATCCCCAAACCGGCAAAACCTATACCGTCGGCGCCAGCTGGTCTCAGGGATTCCAGTATTCGACCCTGACCCTGTGGCGCAGCGAGATCGACAATGAAATCCTGTTTGACCCGGCCACGTTCACCAATCGCAACCTGGACGACCCCACCGTCCACAAAGGCATCAGCATCAATTCCCGCTGGCAGGTCGACAAGGACCTGACGTTCACCGCCAACGCCAGTGCCCAACAGGCCCGTTTTGATGGTGGCCAATACAGTGGCAACGATGTCCCGCTGGTGCCCGAGCACACGATGGCGCTGATCGCCGACTGGCAAGCGCTGCGCTGGCTGTCTGCGCAGCTCAGCCACCGCTATGTGGGCGACCGTCATTACGACGGCGATCTGGCCAACCAGTACACGAAACTGGAACACTATCGCACCACGGACCTGCAGCTGACCGCCCGCTACCGCGGACTTTACCTGCGCGCCGGCGCCTACAACCTCGAGAACCATCAGGTCGCGGATTACGGGAACTACAACGCCACAACCAACAGCGCCACCCTGTATCCCTTGCCGGAGCGCCATTACCGTATCGCGGTCGGGTTCGAACTTTAAGGACAGCCTCAAGCTCCAAGCTACAAGCGGCAACGCGAAATAAGCTCATCGCAACGTAAACGCCCTGCCCGCGGGCTTAGAAATTGTGCACGGGCGCGGCGTCCAAGGTTCCAGCCCCTGGCTTTCCCGTGTTGCAGCTTGTAGCGTGAAGCTTGCGGCTCCATCGCTTGCAGGCAAGCTCCCACATCGAGCCCCAGGAAAGGATGCTTGTATGACTGAAAAAACCCGTATCAATCGCGTCATTACCCGAACCGGCGACAAAGGCGATACCGGACTCGCGGACGGTTCCCGCGTCAGCAAGGCACACCCGCGCATTCATGCTCTGGGCGAACTGGACGAACTCAACAGTGCCCTTGGGGTACTCCGTGCGCGCTCACTGGATGCCGACCTGGACAGGGCGCTCGATGGCATTCAGCAACGGTTGTTTGATATCGGTGGAGAACTGGCCGTGCCCGGACGCGCTGTGATTGATGACCACGACCTGGTGGAAGTGGAGTCCCAGGCCGACATGATCAATGCCGAACTCCCGCCCCTGAAGGAGTTTGTCCTGCCAGGTGGCCATCCCGATGCGGCCTGGTGTCACCACTGCCGCACCGTCGCCCGACGGGTCGAGCGCGTCCTGGTTTCCCTGCATGATACCGATGAGGATGCCGTAAACCCGGTGAGTCAGGCACTGGTCAACCGCCTCTCCGATCTTTTGTTTGTCATGGCACGGCTGATCAACCTGCGGCACGAACATCCCGAAACCCTGTGGCAACCGAAGGGATAGGGACGAGTTGGAAGGCTTTTCCGTTCTTCTGAAAACCGGGAACGAATTTGGTTTTTCTATCCAATCGAGCATAGCTCGTCGCTATGCTCCGCTCGCTTTATGAAAACATTGTGCAAATGCTCCCCCGCCCACAGCGGCGCGGTACACTGGGTGTTCCAAAACCGTTGAACTGTCGCCATGGGCATTCGCAACAAGTTGTTCCTGATTTTTCTTGGCACCTTTCTGGTCCTGATCCTGGCGGCCAGTGGGTTTTATTACCTGTCATTTGTCCGCAGCCTCAACACTTACCTGGACGAACGTCAGCAGGAACAGGTGGAACGTCTCGCCGAGCACCTTGGCTCCCTGTACCAACAAACCGGCAGCTGGAATTTTCTGCTCGAAGAACCCCGCCGCCTGAAACGTCTGTATCGCCTGGCGGGTGACGAAGACCGTCACCGCGGCAAAAATGATGATCACCGCCACTTGCAGCTGCTCGATACCGACAAAGAGCTGTTAATGGGCCCGCCTGCCCCACCACGACTCCGGGTAGAAGTTCCGATTCTGGCAAACAATCAACTGGCCGGCTATCTCACCTACCCCAATCAGGAGGCCATTCGTGACAAGCTGGACGACCGCTTTCTGGAGCGCCAACTGCGGTTTGTCTTGTGGATGCTCGCGGAGGGTGTCGTACTCTCGCTGTTGGTCTCCTGGTTGCTGGCCCGTCACCTGGTCGCCCCGATTCTGGCCCTGACCCACCACACCCGTGCCCTGCAGGAAGGCGATTACAGCGGCCGCCTGAACAGCCCACGGCGCGACGAACTGGGCCGTCTGGGGCACCAGCTCGACCAGCTGTCCCTGCGCCTTGAGCAAGGGCAGCAAGCCCGCCAGCGCTGGTTCTCTGACATTGCCCACGAGCTGCGCACCCCGCTGGCCATTCTGCAAGGGGAACTGGAAGCCCTCAGCGACGGCATTCGCCCACTGACGCTCGATGCCATCAAGGCGCTGGAAACCGAAACGCGACAGCTCACCCATCTGGTGAATGATCTCCACGACCTGGCGCTGGCAGATGGCGGCAACCTGCGCTACCAGCTGGTTGAGGAAGATCTGGCGCAACTGACTCACGACGTGCTGGACAGCTATCGCCACCTGTTCGACCAGAAGCAATTCATCGTCGACCGCTGGCTACCGGAGTCCGCCTGGCTATTGATGGACCCGGTACGCATTCGCCAGCTGCTGGATAACCTGCTGCAGAACAGCCTCAAATACACCCACGACGGTGGTCAACTGCGTGTCAGCCTGGATTGCACCGGCAAACAGTGGACCCTGGTTCTGGAAGACAGCGCCCCCGGCGTCCCGGACGCCTCCCTTCCCCATCTGTTTGATCACCTCTACCGGGTCGAAAGCTCGCGCAACCGACGCACTGGCGGGGCCGGGCTGGGGCTGGCCATCTGCCAGCGTATTGCCGAAGCCCACGGTGGCAGTATCCGCGCTGAACACAGCCCCCTGGGCGGTGTACGCATTACCCTGACCCTGCCGGGAGAGTCCGTATGAGCCGTATCCTGATCGTGGAAGACGAACCTCGCCTGTCCCAGCTGGTGGCCGACTACCTGCAACACGCCCGCTACGACACCGAGCAGACCGACAGTGCTCAAACCGCCATGGCACTGGCACGGGACGGTGGCTTTGATGCCATTCTGCTTGATCTGATGCTGCCCGATGGCGATGGCATGGACGTGTGCAAATCCATCCGCCAGCACAGCCAGGTTCCCATCCTGATGATTACCGCACGGGTGGATGAAGTGGACCGGCTGCTGGGACTGGAATTGGGTGCCGACGACTATATCTGCAAACCCTTCAGCCCCCGTGAGGTAGTAGCCCGGGTGAAAGCCGTGCTGCGCCGCGCCAACCCGCAACCGGCAGAAGAAGCACAACCCGCACTGGTGCTGGATGACGACCGTTTTGAAGCGCGCATTGCCGGCCAGTCCATCGCCCTTACCGCCATCGAATTTGCATTGCTCAACACCCTGGCACGCCACCCCGGCCGTATCTGGTCCCGGGACCAGTTGATGGATGAAATCTACAATGATCATCGCGTGGTATCCGACCGCACCATCGACAGCCACATCCGCAAACTGCGCCGTAAACTCAGTGACGGCAGCCCGGATGCCCACGACTGGATCGGCAGTGTTTACGGCGTCGGCTACCGGCTGGAAACGCCTTGAGTGAAAAGTTTAATTTTCAAAGTTGAAAAGCGCCATCTGGGGCCTTCCTGAAATGGAACGCTGTTCCCCGCGCCATTACTGGGACACGCAGGCACAGCGGCTCACAACCTGCTGCCCTGATCCGCGTTTAAACTTTCAACTGCTCTTCCACATTCCCTGCATATTCCTTGCAATCTTTACAGTGATACTGACTCCATCAAAACACAGGGACTCATGTCCAGAAGGAGAGCACCATGAAAAAGATCGCTATCGTTGCTGTTGCTGTTTTCGCTATCACTGGCACCGCGTTTGCTTATGGCCCGGATCACCGGGGTGGCGAACGCATGGTTGAGCACATGACCAAGAAGCTGGATCTGAGCGAAGCGCAAAGTACGCAACTACAAGCCGTGTTCGATGAGCAGGGTGAAAAAATGAAAGCCTTGCACGATGAGACCCAGGAAAAGATCAACGCTATCCTGACCCCCGAACAGCAGGAAAAAATGGCAGAGATGAAAGAGAAGCGTAAAGAGCGGATGGAGGATCGCAAGGACAAGCGCAAGGAGAAACGAGAGAAGCGCGGCGAGTAACAGGGTGTGGTCGGACGTCTGAAGTCGGACGTTTGATGCTAAAGCCTGAAAAGCTTTGAGGATCAATTTGAAGTGACGGGTTTGTCATCCAACGTCAGACCAGCCCAGAACGAAGAAAGCCGGCGCTTGCCGGCTTTCTTCGTTCTGGGCGCACCCCTACAACAACACCCGCCGCATATCTGACAACAACTGGCTCAGATAGGTGGTAAACCGTGCCGCATCTGCCCCATCAATGACACGGTGGTCATAGGACAAACTCAACGGCAAGGTCAGCCGCGGGACAAACTGATTGCCATCCCACACCGGTTGCATATCCGAACGGCTCACCCCGAGGATGGCCACTTCCGGCCAGTTCACAATGGGCGTAAACGCCGTGCCACCAATACCGCCCAGCGACGAGATACTGAACGTACCTCCCTTCATGTCCGCCGGGGTGAGTTTGCGATTGCGCGCCTTCTCCGCCAGCTCGCCCATTTCCAGGGCGATTTCTTTGAGGGTTTTCTTGTCCGCTTCCTTGATCACCGGCACCACCAAACCATTGGGGGTATCCACCGCAATACCGATGTTGATGTAGTGCTTGTGAATCAGGGCTTCGCCACTGTTCTCAAGTGAACTATTGAAGCGTGGAAACTCCTTCAGCGCCTTGGCACAAGCGGCCACCAGGAACGCCAGCATGGTGAGCTTGACGCCTTCCCGTTCCAGCGCCTTGTTCTGCTGCTTGCGGAAGGCTTCCAGGTCAGTGATATCCGCATTGTCATGCTGGGTCACATGGGGAATGGTCAACCAGGAACGATGCAGGTTCTGGGCAGACACCTTACGCAATTTGTTCAGCTCTTCGCGCTCGACATCCCCAAACTGACTGAAATCGATCTCCGGCAGATCCAGCGACACTCCACCACTGCCGGTTGCCGGCGCGCTCTGTGATTCCAGGCGCTGTTTCACCCAGGCATGCACATCCTCTTTGAGGATACGATCCTTGGGACCGGTTCCGGTCACCTGCCCCAGATCCACGCCCATTTCCCGGGCCAGCTTGCGCACCGCCGGCCCGGCATGAACTGCCTTGCCGGGAGAGTTTGCCGCTGCGGGAATAGCGGTGGAGGTCTGCGCGGGTTTGGCCTGCTCCTGCTTGTTCTGTTCCTGTTTATCGGAGGCACTGGTCTGCGATACAGAAGCAGACGACGTTGCGGTGTTTTCTGTCGCGTTGGGCGCCGCATCACCACCGGATACCGCCAGCGTCAGCAAGGGATCACCGGTACTGACCTTGTCACCCACCTTGATGATCACGGACTCCACGGTGCCCGCCTGGGGCGCCGGGATTTCCAGCGATGCCTTGTCGGACTCCAGCACCGCGATCACCTGCTCGGCCTCCAGCACATCCCCTGCCGCCACACTCACTTCGATGATCTCGGCACCATCGATATCACCCAGGTCCGGCACCGTCACGGTTTCCGTGCGCGATTCCGTGCCGCTGGCTGACTTGGCTGGTGCCTGCTCAGCCTCTGGCTGAGGCGCGGTTTCCTGCTCGGTTGGCGTGTCAGTTGTTGCTTCTTCCTGCGACGGGGCGTTGTCATCCGCCCCTGAATCGGCCTCGACCTCCAGCAGGTCATCCCCTTCCTTGACCCGGTCCCCCACCTTCACGTTGATGGCAGTGACCTTGCCGGCTTTCGGAGCCGGGACTTCCACTGTGGCCTTGTCGGATTCCAGTACCACAATGGTATCTTCCGCGGCGATGGTATCGCCGACTTTTACGCTGATCTCGATGACGTCAACAGGATCACTGCTGCCCACATCGGGAACCTGAATCTTCTCACTCACACCAGTCTCCTTTTAGTGAGATTGTCTTGAGGTGCGATCAATGCATCACCGGATAGGGTTTATCCGTGTCGATGCCATATTGTTCGATGGCCTGCTTCACTGTGGCGGCATCCACCTTGCCTTCCTTGCGCAGCGCGTTCAGCGCCGCCAGCACCACGAAGTGACGGTCCACCTCAAAGAAGTGACGCAACTTCTGGCGCGAGTCACTGCGACCGAAGCCGTCGGTGCCCAACACGGAGTAAGGGGATTTCACCCAGGGACGAATCTGGTCGGCAAAGCTGCGCATGTAATCGGTCGATGCGATCACCGGGCCTTCGCGGCCATCCAGGCATTTCTCGACCCAGTTCTGCTCGCGCTCGCTGTCCGGATGGAGCAGCTCGTCACGGTCTTTCTGGATACCTTCACGACGCAGCTCATTGAAGCTGGTGACGCTCCACACGTCCGCGGCGATGCCGAAGTCCTCGCGCAGCAGCTCAGCGGCGGCCTCCACTTCACGCAGGATAGTACCGCTGCCCAGCAGCTGAACCCGTGGCGACCTCTTGGTCTTGCCCTTGCCTTCGCGCAGCAGGTACATGCCGCGGCGGATGCCTTCTTGGGCCCCTTCCGGCATGGCGCCATGCACGTAGTTCTCGTTCATCAGTGTCAGGTAGTAGAAGACTTTTTCGTTGTCTTCGTACATGCGCTTGAGGCCATCGTGCAGGATCACCGCCAGCTCGTAGCTGTAGGTCGGATCGTAGCTGACGCAGTTGGGGATGGTGCCCGCCAGAATATGGCTGTGGCCATCCTGATGCTGGAGGCCTTCGCCGTTGAGCGTGGTACGGCCAGCGGTGGCACCCAGCAGGAAGCCTCGGGCCTGGCTGTCACCTGCCGCCCAAGCCAGATCGCCGATACGCTGGAAGCCGAACATGGAGTAGTAGATGTAGAACGGAATCAGGGCAAAGTTGTGCACGCTGTAGCTGGTGGCCGCTGCCAGCCAGCCGGACATGGCCCCCGCTTCGTTGATGCCCTCTTCCAGGATGCGACCCTTTTTGTCTTCGCGGTAATACATCACCTGGCCAGCATCTTCCGGCTCGTACTTCTGACCGCCGGAAGAATAGATGCCCAGCTGACGGAACAGCCCTTCCATCCCGAAGGTGCGGGCCTCATCGGGCACAATCGGCACCACCCGGTCGCCAATCTGCTTGTCCTTGATCAGCGCACTCATCATGCGCACGAAGGCCATGGTGGTGGAGATTTCGCGATCACCACTGCCTTCCAGAAAACTGGCAAACACATCAAGGCCCGGAATAGTCAGCGCCTGACTGGCCTGCTGACGACGCACTGGCATGTATCCACCGAGCTTGTTGCGCTGTTCATTCATGTAGCGCAGTTCCGCTGACTCAGGATCCGGCCGGTAGTAAGGCACGTCCTTGAGTTGCTCGTCGGTAAAAGGCATGTCGAACCGGTCGCGGAATTCCTTGAGACTTTCCAGATCCAGCTTCTTCATCTGGTGGGTCTTGTTCACCGCCTCACCAGCACCGGTGGCATAGCCTTTTACGGTCTTGGCCAGAATCACGGTGGGACGCCCGGTGTGTTTGGTGGCCTCATGGTAAGCCGCGTACACCTTGAACGGGTCATGGCCACCACGGTTGAGGCGATAGATGTCCTCGTCGGACATGTGCGCCACCAACTCCTTCAGCTCCGGATAAGCGCCGAAGAAATGCTCGCGGGTGTAGGCGCCGCCGTTCTTCTTGTAGGCCTGATACTCGCCATCCACGCACTCTTCCATACGGCGGCGCAGCAAGCCCTGGTTATCTTTTTCAAGCAGGGGATCCCACAAACGCCCCCAGACCACCTTGATCACATTCCAGCCTGCACCCCGGAACACGCCTTCCAGTTCCTGAATGATCTTGCCGTTACCCCGTACCGGGCCATCCAGACGCTGCAGGTTACAGTTGACCACAAACACCAGGTTATCCAGCTTCTCGCGGCCGGCCAAAGCCAGCGCACCGAGGGATTCCGGCTCGTCCATCTCGCCATCGCCCATGAAGGCCCACACCTTGCGGTTGTCCTTCTGGATCAGCTCCCGGTTCTGCAGGTACTTCATGATGTGGGCCTGATAGATGGCCTGGATCGGCCCCAGCCCCATGGACACGGTGGGGAATTGCCAGAAATCCGGCATCAGCCACGGGTGCGGGTAAGACGACAGACCCTGCCCGTCCACTTCGCGACGGAAATTATCCAGTTGCTCTTCGCTGATACGCCCTTCCAGATAGGCCCGCGCATACACGCCCGGCGCCGAGTGACCCTGAAAGAACACCAGGTCCCCTTCGTTTTCATCGCTGGGGGCCCGGAAGAAATGGTTGAACCCCACGTCATACAGGGTGGCCGACGAAGCGAAGGAGGCAATATGGCCACCCAGTTCATCGTCGTTGTTCATGTTTGCCCGCATCACCATGGCAAGCGCATTCCAGCGCACCAGGGAACGGATACGGCGTTCCATGAATACATCACCGGGAATGGAGGCTTCGTCTTGCGGGGAAATGGTGTTCAGGTAGGGGGTGTTGAGATGGGTACGGTGGATGCCCTGTTCCTGGGCTTCGTTGGCAATGACATCGAGAAGCCAGGCAGCCCGTTCCGGGCCTTCCCGCTCGACCACTGATTCCAGTGCGTCCAGCCATTCCCGTGTTTCAGCGGGATCCATATCATCAAAAAAACTGCGTTTCTGCATGGGCGTGCGTCCTTTTTCGCGTAGCCAGGCGGCCTTGCAGGATCACTGCAAAACCGCAAAAAAACCCAAGGGTGTCTGGGCCGAGCGGATCACTCGTTGTCATTTATACTAGCCGGGGTGACCGGCGGGTCAAATGACGAAAAGCATCAGTTTTCATGGCGTTAGACTAGCGCGAGCGTCACTGCTGCACCATGCGACCAAAGTCAGGCCAGCAATACCCAGAGCGCGCAGGCGATCAACCAGATCGCCACACAGCGCAACACCAGGCCCTGTAATTCTTCCATCGGCTGCATGCGCTCAAGCAATGAACTCTGTTCGTCAATGGGACTGAGATCCGATGCGGCCCGGGCAGCATCCAGCAGCAGGCTGGCAGCAGCCTCGTCGCTATTGGCCAGAGAAAACCAGCGATGCCGCATGCTATCCATGACAGCGGCGAAATCCCCCGCCAGCGCCATGCTAAGCACCAGTAAACGTTGCACTGGCCAGCTCATCCAGCGATGCAGGGTCGCGATCGCAGAGGACTCCACCCCAACCCGTTGCAACCAGGCCTGATTCATCACCCACAGAAAGGCCCCGGGCAAACCCAGCACCATCAACCAGAAGATCACCGCAAAGACACGAAATTCACGCGCCAGGGCACGCTCGGATAATTGCTCTTGATAGGCAATCTCGGTGGGATCGCCTGTCACACCAAATTCTTCACTGGCCAAGGCAGCGAACCCTTCCGGGTCATTCATGCGTCCACGCACCAGAAGCTCATCCACATGCCGAAACTCACTTTGCCCGCCCATTAACCAGACAAGCACCAGCAGAGCCATCAACAGCCACAACCACTGCGCCCAGAACCCCTGTAACGCACACCCCAGCAACGCCAATAACACTGACGGCAGCAACACCGCCAGTAGATACAGCAAGGGCCCATTCCCCAGCCGGTTACCCAGACTCTGAAGCCATGTCTGGTGACGGCTTCGCAGCGTAAGCCACTGAGGCCAACTGACCTCCAGACGACGCAACCCCAGCACCAGAATCAACACCAGAAACTTCATGCCATTTCCTCCCTGAAACGGACCAGATCGTCACGGTAACGGGCCCATTGAAATGCCGGACCCGGATCGGTTTTGCGCCCGGGCGCGATATGCTCATGGCCAGTGATGCGAGGGTCGGTGATCGCCGGATAGTGTTGCTGGAGCAACACGGTGAGCGCGGCCAGCGAGCGATACTGCGCGGCTTCATAGGGCACCGTATCCGCCCCTTCGAGCTCCACCCCAATAGAGTAATCATTGCAGTTGTCGCGCTGTTCAAACTGCGACACTCCCGCATGCCAGGCGCGTTTGTCACAAGGAACAAACTGCAACAGGCTGCCATCGCGACGAATAAGGAAGTGGGAGGAAACCCGCAGTTCATGGATTTCCCGAAAATAGGGGTGCGCATCCGGGTCCAGCGCGTTGTTGAAAAGCGCCGGAATCCAGGGGCCACCGAACTGCCCCGGGGGTAAGCTGATGTTGTGGATCACCAGAAGGGAGATATCGTCGGGGTCGGGACGATCGTTGAAATTGGGAGAGGGGCACCAATGTGCCTGATCCAGTCGATGTCCGGTGAGGGTAAGCACCCGCGCCAACTCCTTGTCTGCAATGACGGATGTCAGCGGCTAGCGGAGCCCGGGCAGGCAGCCCTGTTAATGTTGCATGCCCGCCTGCATCTTGCGCAGATCACCGATGACAGCTTCCAGGGCCCGGTCAAACAGGGCGCCTTCCTCAATGAGTTTAGCAGTCCCTTCATGCAGGGCAACGGCAAGGCTGTAAGCAGAAAATTCCTGCACTTTGATCCCGCGCCGGTTAGTGAAAACCAGTTTCAGCCCGGCACGAATATTGGCCGCGAGCTTGGCTCGGCGAGGCTCTTCTGCGTCCAGCAACTCAATCCACTGGCCAGGGGCCAGCTGGGACGCCTTTTTCACCAGGAAATGATTGTCAGGCAAACTTGCCTTTTCGGGCTCAGGCTCTGCAGTTTCTTCTGCCTTCACCGCCACCCTCTCAGTTTGGAGCCCCTTGAGCAACTGCTGGTGAACATCACGGAAAGACACCAGCAACTGGCGAGTTTCTGCCTCGTCGTAGCTGATCCGGGAAAGGCCGTCATGCAACGTTTTCAACAGTTTCGGGCTGAGCGCCTTGAGCTTTTCCAACGCAGCCTGATCGCGGTGCTCGAGGACACTCCAGACTACCGCATCCACCACCTTCACGTGCTGCTGCCAATCCGCACTCTGCTCACCTTCTCGCAACCAGGTCAGGTAGAGCACCTGCTGCCAGCCCTGGCGCAATAAGCGGACCACGACATCGGGAAGCTTGCGTCCCGCCATGCGCTTATCAAGGACGGCAACCACTTCCTGGCGCGCGTGTTCAGCCCGGGCCTTCCCTTCTTCCGCCTCCCGAACACGCTGCTCCACCTTCTCTGAGCGAGACTTCTGCCCATCGAAGAAGTGTTGAAACTCCTGTAAAAGTGAGGCGAAAAGGCTGGCATCATCTTCGAAGTCATCGATGATTCGATGGACCGCCTGATTAATCCGTTGATACAGGTCATCCTGAATCCCTTGCTGGGGATCCCACTGACATCCCGCCCGGGCCAGCATGTTGAGCAGCTGGCGCGCCTCATGGTTGTCATTGCTGAAAAAGGATTTGTCGGTGATGGCGACTTTAAGCAGCGGAATCTGCAAACGCCCTAATAACGCCTTGATATCCGACGGCAAGCCTTCGTCATCGAGAATGAAGTCAAACAGCATGGAAACCAGATTAATGACATCATCATCTGCCTGGTCCAGTGCATGAATGGCTTCTCCGTGCTCAGTATCGAGCATCTCGGACAGATCTTCCTTAAGAGTGACCCGCTCACCCTCCTGATCATCAAGGCTACGCTCCACCCGCTGCAGACGATTCAATACTCCCAGCAAATCATCCGAGCTGACCTGATGAACCGACGCAGGATTGGCCACTGGCGCACCGTTCATATAAGGAACGCCATTTTGCATTACCGCCATGGGCGCATTCATAGCTGCCGCGCCACCTGCCCCCGTGGCTGGAGACACACCACCACCCTGCATCCCGCGCATGGTGACCAGCAGCTCCTGCAGCAACCCGAACATCTGGTCATTCATCTGCCCGCCGCCCATGGCATGCCCTTCGCCACCCTCGGCGGAGCGCCCCAGCGAACGATTACCCGGCTTACGAGCAGGCGCGATAGGAGCCGATTTCATATCCGGGAGTACCCCGGCATCAATCAGGATCTTGTTCGCCTCGCTAATCATATAGCCTGTTTCGGCCATGACTTCGCGCTCAAACAACTTCAGCACGATCAGGCGGGCCTTGATGTCGATAGAGAGCTTCTCAAGCCCATCGTTAAAGGCCGACATCAGTTTGCGGGGTTCCAGGGGATTATTTTTTTCAGAAAGAGAAACCTTGCCTTCCAGCAAGTACTCAATGCGGTGAGTAAGTACTCGCATCTGCTCATCGCAGCCGTTTCTGGCGCGTCGAGCCATATTGTCTAGCGCAACGGAAGTTTCCAGCTCATCTTCATTCACCAGGCTCAGAGAGTCCAGATCTACCGGCGCATCCAGAGCCGAAGGCGCTTCGGATAGAGGCTTCATTCCCTGAAACTGATTAACCAATGACTGACGGAAACCGGTTTCAAGGCCCGCCCGCTGGATACGCAGCTCTCGCATGGCCTCGAAATAGCGTTCGCGCTCGTTATCCGTTTCCTTCTCTGCCAGATCGTAAAGGGCATCGTCAGCCCCATCCAGCATGTCACTCAAATAGGCAGATACCAGTTTCAGGTAGCCATCACGGACCTTTTCCAGCGGACGCGGCAGCTGGCTTGGTGCCGCATTGCCGGTCACAGGCTTGAGTTTGGTGACATTGGACATGGAACCCCCAGCGGCGAGTCCGCCTCATCGGGACAAATAATTTGATACTTATAACTTACCACACAACCAAGCATACGAATTTTGAACTAGTTGGCACATGAACCAAAGTATAGGTTTGGCTTCCTGACCTGCCAACGCTTTTCATGCCCGGCGAATTCCCCTAGCCTAAGGCTTTTCAGGGGTTCTGGACGATAGCCATGGATGCAACCGTTACAATTCTCAAACAGATAAGTGGTATTTTGTGGGGATGGCCGGCACTCATCCTCATCGCCGGCACCGGCATCTACCTGACACTGGTTCTTCGCTTCCTTCCCCTGCGCCAGCTGGGCTTTGGTTTTCGCCAGATGTTTGGCCCCCAGACAGGGGTTGGCACCATTGGCGCCAGTGCCGCACTGGCCACCTCTCTCTCTGCCACCATCGGCACCGGCAATATTGTCGGGGTTGCCACCGCTATCCACTCTGGCGGCCCGGGCGCACTGGTCTGGATGTGGCTGATCGCCCTGGTCGGCATGGCCACCAAATACGCGGAAGCCGTACTGGCCGTGCATTACCGCGAAAAAGACGCTGCCGGCCAATATGTCGGCGGCCCCATGTACTACATTCAGAATGGTCTCGGCCGAAACTGGCGCTGGATGGCCCTGGCCTTTGCGGTGTTCGGCATGCTGGCAGGCTTCGGCATTGGCAACAGTGTGCAAGCGAACTCGGTGGCACACGGGTTAAGTGACAGCTTTGGCCTACCCACCTGGGTCACCGGTGTCACTCTGGCCGTGCTGGTCGGACTTGTCGTACTGGGCGGCATGAAACGGATCGCCACGGTGGCGACCTTCATCGTGCCTTTCATGGCACTGGCCTACCTGCTGGCAGGCCTGATCGTGCTGGTGGACCACGCCAGCGCCATCCCGGACGCCCTGGCGCTCTGCTTCGAAAGCGCGTTTACCGGGACAGCCGCGGCCGGCGGGTTCGCCGGTGCACTGGTGAAAGAAGCGATCCGCTTCGGTGTTGCCCGGGGCATTTTCTCCAATGAAGCCGGCCTTGGCAGCGCGCCCATCGCCCACGCCTCTGCCAACACCGACCATCCTGCTCGCCAGGGGTCCATCGCGATGCTGGGCACCTTTATCGACACCATTATTGTCTGCTCCATTACCGGACTGGCAATCGTATCTACCGGGGTCTGGACCAGCGGTGCAGAGGGCGCACCACTGTCCGCCATGGCGTTCTCTGCCACTTTTGGCGACCTTGGCAATGCCATCGTTGCCTGCAGTCTCGCCATTTTTGCTTTTACCACCCTGCTAGGCTGGAGCCTGTACAGCGAACGGTGCACCCAATTCCTGTTTGGCCCCAAGGCCGTCATGCCGTTTCGGGTCGTCTGGGTAATCGCCATACCTCTGGGCGCCGTGGTCAGCCTGAATTTCGTTTGGGCGCTCGCCGACATCATGAATATCCTGATGGCGGTACCCAACTTGATCGCTCTGCTATTATTATCGCCCATTGTGCTTCAGCTGAGCCGCGAGTTTTTTAATCGCAAGGCCCCCTGACAGATTTATAAATGCTTATTTGCCCACGACCACTGCCCGGCAGGCTCTATTGATGCCTGCCTCGCAGTTCCCGTCTGGCTCGATATTCCGGAACAAAACATGCCCGCACTACCTGACTACATTCGTGATGACATCCAGCGCAACGTCGCCTTTGCCCTTGAAGAGGACATTCGGTGTGGCGACATCACCGCACAACTCATTGATGCCAATCGCAGCAGCACCGCAACCATTATTACCCGTGAAAACGCTGTCATGTGTGGTCAAGCCTGGGCAGATGAAGTATTTCACCAGTTAGGTGATGTTCAGGTTCAATGGCATGTCACGGACGGAGACAGACTGGATGCCAACAGCACAATCTGTACCCTGATTGGCAATACCCGCCAGATCCTCACTGGAGAACGCACCGCCCTGAATTTCCTGCAAACCCTGATGGGCACCGCCACCACCGCCCGCCACTATGCTGACACCGTCGCAGGGACGTCCGTGACGATTCTCGACACCCGAAAGACCTTGCCCGGTTTACGTGCAGCACAGAAATATGCCGTACTGTGTGGCGGCTGTGAAAATCATCGCATCGGACTGTATGACGCTTTCCTGATCAAGGAAAACCATGTAGCTGCCTGCGGAGGCATAACCGCGGCAATTGAACGGGCACGGGCACTGGCTCCAAACAAGAAAATCATTGTGGAAGTGGAAACTCTCGAAGAACTGAAGGAGGCAGCAGCGCTGAGTCCAGACCAGATCATGCTGGATAATTTCAGCGCGGACATGTTGGCGCTGGCAGCCCAAATGGCCACGTCATCCGCCCTTGAAGTGTCCGGCAACTTGACTGTGGAGAACGCCAAGGTATTGCCTGCCGGCCGCCATTGGTTCCTGTCTTCCGGCGCACTCACCAAGCATATTCAGGCGGTAGATCTATCGTTGCGGTTGCAACCCTGACTCTGGGCTTCGCCAATGCCTCTGCAGTATCACCCTGCGGAAGATTGCCTACACACGAATTGCTGGAAGGGAGTTTTTCATTTTACTCCCAACTCAACTACTCAATGGCGCTTGGAGTCTCTTCACTTCTGCCAAAATGATCGCACACGCTCCAGAAAAAATTGCCGAAGGCATTGCATGATAAAAAACGCCATCATACAAAGAGAGTACGAACAAGGTTGAGAAGAGAGAAAGGCCGGCATAGAGGTAGACAGAATCTGCCCTCCCCCTTCTGCAACACACAACCCCCCGCAGGAACAAAGACAACACCACAGTGAAGAAAATCACTGAAAATATGCCCCCCCATTCCAAAGTAACCTGCAGAAAGCCGTTATGCGCCTGAACCGCAAAGCCATCAGGAAAAGCACGCACAAATGCCTCACCACCATTACCCAAGAATGGGTGTTGCTTTATTTCATGAACGCTGTCTGCCCATATCGCAAACCGATTCGTACTTATTCCGTTAAGACTCTTAACTTGAACACTTCGATCAAATGCCTTTACCCAACCCATACCTTTTTGGTCTACAGGAAATTTAGCAGAAACCGCCATAGCTGCCACCAAAAGGCCTATATACAAAACCATCACCCCTGGAGCGCGAAGCCTTTCAAAAATAACAAAGAGAAAAAAGCAACCGGAGACGGAAGCCAGAATTGCCCCTCTAGCCCCAGACCAAAGCATCAAAGAAAAAGAGAAGAAAAAAACCAAGCAAAACAGCAGCTTACTCGAAAGAGTCACTTTGGCTCCACCCCAATAACCAACAACAGAAGCAACGCAAAGCAAATACCCAAAGTGTCTTATATTTGCAAAACCGGGAGGGTCATTAAGCCAATCAAAACCTGATGGAAACTCCATCAAATACCACGCCACAATCATCCTAATCCCGCCCCAAACTGCACCGGCAGCAACTCCCAGCAAAACAGCCAAAGCAGCAGAATGAATACGGGATACGAGTACAAAAGTAGCCGCAAAAAACAGGAAGTGAGCAGCCATCCCTGATGCTCGCCCCCAATCCCCTCCTACCAAATTAATTCCAAGTACAGCTATAAAGAAAAAAACAGCTATCCAGACATAAGGACTCCTGACAAAGTCTCTTACCCCGAAAGCAGATAGCACCAAAACTGAGAACACCATCTCAATAGCTGTTACCTTTGAGTTATTCCAGTAAACTGCATCCCCATTTATTACCCCAAACAAGAAAAACGCTACAAACGCCATTCCACATAGCACTTTTTCTTTTAGCCCCAACCCCCCAAACTCGGGAAACATGAAAACACTCCCCATCACATTTCCCTTTCGCCGTTTCCAATCAAAAACCTTACCCATGGAACCTTACCTTTTTTAAAATTTCTTGTTTTTTCCGCATGATCAAGAATTGGAGGCTCATGATCTCCAACCACAATCACAGCAACCCCCGACATGAATGGGTTTTGCGCATACTCCGCAAGGTTCGCAAAGAATTGCGCGTGAAGGTTTAGGTTTCGGCATGACTGCGTTTCATCTCCAATACCAAGCTTCTCGCAATCGACCCTTCTCTTATCTAGATCCCTCAAGTCATATATGGAGTGACTATTTAACGTTAGCCAGTAATAAAAAACCTTCCCTTCTTGTTCGAACGCTCCCTGCAATTCTTCAAACATATCCGCATCACAAGCACCAGGAAAAGAATAGCAGCGCCTCTCCCAGACTTTACTCTCAAAAAAAACTGCTGAGTCAAAACCGACTTTGGGATACCAACTGGTTCGGTCGTACATCAAACCCGCTGCTCCGTGCATAGAAAATGTTTTATAACCATCTTTCTTTAAAATGTTAGGCAGGCACATAGATAGCTCATCGCGATCCTTAAAACTAAAATGTAATGGCCTAAGCGCACAAAGCTCTCTCATTTCCGCGTCAATAGTAATACCGGAGAAGTCGATATCCCCCTGAGAGATTTTAGAGATTACTGAATTTTCAGAATACAACGGCTCAAGAACAGCTTTCATTACCGCTGACTCACTGACCCCCCATGACTCTGCGACAATCAATAGTATTTTTTCTGGTTTTTCACCTCTTCCCTGAAAAAAAACCTCGGTAACGCCAAAGTTTGGCTCTTCCGCGAAGGCGACACCCTCATCGTCAAACCGATCAAAAAATGCCCCCTGCCGACTTTCAAATGCAAACACCCATTGACTGCCAATCAATCCAGTTTTGGAGACTCTCCAAACTTTTTCTCCGCTATCCTCACCTAAAATAGATTCCGCCGCATACAGCAAAACAAAAGCGTTAATAACAACAAGAAAAACCGTTTTATCTACGCGGAATAAACTATACAAAGACAGAGAGACAAACCCCAAGCAGAACAAAACCGAAAACCCGGCAAACACCTGGTAAGACCACGGCGCAACAGGAATAAACCTGGCCAAATAAAGCAAATCAAATACATCAATAATCGGAAAAACCTGGCCAACCAGAGCCAAGGCATCAAAGAAAAATGCCAAAACGACAAGAACCGCCCCAACCCATCGAGACATAAAAACCATTACCAATGCAGAAAAAAAATAATCCACATTGAAAAATGGCCTCCCCATTTCGAAATAACCAGAAAACCCCCACCAAATCGCATTAGGAACTACTGCCAAAACGACCAAAATCAAAACCACATCGTTGAAAATTTTTCTTTTAGTCACCAAGTGGCCCTTCTCTAAATTCCATGAATATGATTGCTTATTCGTACCAAGAACTTTTTCATCAATTCGCCTGAAGCGGCATTTTCAGTATCAGAATTACCAAGCCAGACAAACACATCACCAAACTGGCTCAGGGCAACAACGCCTGCAGCGCCGGGCAGATACCCTTCCTTGACATACAATAATTCACCGACACGGGGAGAATACTCATAGAACGCATAACCGAAACAGTTTCTTATCGCCTTATTATCACAACTGTCTGGGCGCCCTTGCAGTAGCAGCGAGCCAAGATCTGACATGACGATTTCGTGCATTAGAAACGCATAAGAATAGGCACTCCCTGTCATTCCCGCACCTGAAGAAATCGCATAAAAGTCAAACTTTCCACGGTTTATTTCACTGTACATTTGGTTATATCGATAATCATGCCATACCTCATCCTTCTCATACCGATACTCCGCAAACTTGATCCCCCTCCCTTCTAAATCAAAGAATTCATTGACCAGCTCTCGATATTTTTTTTGATACACCTTTTCGAGCATCACACCCAATAAACAATAATTCAGGTTCGAATACTCGACAGGCCGATCTCGATTTACTTTTAAGCTGGCCAGATTTGCCATTGAATAAGGGCACCACGGCTTATCACCAACGACAAAAACAGAATCTCTATCCCTCTGATAAAAACCCGATCGATGAGAAAGAAGATCTCCAACCTGTACTTTTAACGGCCAATCTATTTTTTCTTGATGGCCATTACCATTCCATAGAATCTGGTCAATCTCAGAATCCAGCCCGATTTTCCCATCGGCTACAGCACGCATTACCGCTGCGGCTGTAATCGGCTTGGTCAGGCTTCCGTAGCGAAACCGGGTTTGAACCGAAACCCGTTCTCCCAGGAACTCAAACCGCTGAAGCCCCCCTATCTCACAGTGGCCTACAGAACCATCGCTACGCACCAAGGCTACCTGCCCAGAAAGCGCCTTCAGATCCTTAACAGCCGAAATAAGGGCCGACTCTAACCACAAAGGACTGCCTTCTGAGCAGCGCAGGGTCAGATTCGAAACAGCAGACTCCAAAGGGAAAAAGGCTCGATTGACCTCTTTTAGCCGGGTTGTCGATAAATGAACCACCGCAGCCAGCATAAGGAGCGAAACAGAAAGGAGGAGTAGCGCTGTCTTTGATAACTTGAATTCAGACATATACGGAACACCACAACGCAAAAGGGCACCTCATGGGTGCCCTTTTGCGTTAAGCTTGTTGCAGGTTGGATCAGCCACCAGAACCGGCTGCTGCCTCGCCACAACCGGCAGGCTGGTATTTTTCATCTGCAGAAGTAGTACAGGTCCAGGTGCCAGTCTCTGCACGGGACCAGGTCAGGGTATCACCGTTGATTGCAGCGGAGGAGTTACCACCGAAAGTGGCCTCCAGCTCAGCGGTGTTAGCATCCAGGTCAATAGATGCAGAAAGACCGTCTTGCAAGTCAGCACCCAGCAGGTTGCTGCTGCTCCAACCGAAATCACAGTCGGTGTCGTCCTTGCCTTCCATCATGCAGGTCTCAACCACGGTACGCAGGGCGCCAACTTCACCCATTACACGGCTAACCTGAGACTTGGACACATAGTTCTGGTACTGCGGAATCGCTACGGCAGCCAGGATACCGATGATGGCAACCACGATCATCAGTTCGATAAGGGTGAAACCCTGTTGCATTTGCTTCTTCATGTCGTTTCTCCAACTTTTGGCAAATTTCTTATTGAGCTCACCCCTGGCGAGCATCTGCCGGTACAAATGCATGGACCGGGCCAACTTTTTTATCTCAGACTTTTTTCTGTTTCAACCCCCGAATTCCCTGCCTTTTGGCCTAGGCTCGCCGTTTTCGAACCAGCACCTTGAAACCGTACGCCACGGCAAGCCTCTCACACACCTTGTCACTAGGTGACCCATTTTGTCACACCCCCAGGAATTAATGACTTTCCTTGTCACTGCAAACACACTCTTGGGACCTTATATGAGAAACCCCTCGCAAGATGCTGATTTTCCGACCCCCGGCCTTCCCTCTGCCCACCACAAACGGTATGTTACGAAAAAAGTGTTGGGCATACCGACCATTCTAAGCAATAACAAGCAGGGTGCCATGGCCAGTCAGAACGTCACTTTCAGTGGTTTGCCGCAGCGATTACTAAAGCAGGAGCTGCTGACCGCCGATGCCATTCAGGAAATACAGCAACAGGCTCGCCAGGAACGGGTCAGCCTGGTCCACAAGCTGGTGGAATCCGGCAAGCTGTCCGCCAAAGTCGTGGCCAATGCCGTAGCGGAAGAGTTTGGCGACCCAATTCTTGATTTGAGCGCATTCCAGCGAGACAGCCTGATCAGGGACCTTGTCGATCCGAAACTGATCACCAAACACCATGTTCTCCCCCTGTTTCGCCGTGGCAGCCGCTTATATGTTGCCGTGGCCGATCCGACCAATCTCCCCGCACTGGAAGAGATCCGCTTTAATACGGGTCTGAATGTCGAAACCATTATTGTTGAGGAAGACAAACTCACCCACTGGATCGACAATCTGGAGTCCGAGGCCGATGAGGGCGCCTTTGATGATCTGGATGACGGTCTTGATGACCTGAATATCAGTGCGGCGGAAGAGAAGGACGACGAAACCAAGTCTGGCTCCGACGATGCTCCTATCGTCCGCTTCGTCAACAAGTTACTGCTGGACGCCATTAAAGGTGGCGCCTCAGACCTTCACTTTGAGCCCTATGAAAAATCCTACCGGGTTCGCTTTCGCCAAGATGGCATTTTGCAGACCGTATCCAAGCCTCCCATCAACATAGCCAGCAAGCTGGCCGCGCGCCTTAAGGTAATGTCCCGGTTGGACATTTCTGAACGGCGAGTGCCTCAGGATGGGCGGATCAAACTGAAAATCTCCAAGACCCGGGCAATCGACTTCCGGGTAAACACCTGCCCGACCCTGTTTGGCGAGAAAATCGTTCTGCGAATTCTGGATCCCGAGTCCGCCAAGATGGGCATTGATGCCCTTGGCTATGAAGAGGGCCAGAAGCAGCTGTACCTTGATGCGCTGCATAAGCCGCAGGGCATGATTCTTGTCACCGGGCCCACCGGGTCAGGTAAAACCGTCTCTCTTTATACTGGGGTAAACATTCTCAACACCCCTGAGCGCAACATCTCGACGGCAGAAGACCCTGTGGAGATTAATCTGGAAGGCATCAACCAGGTTAACGTCAATCCCAAGCAGGGAATGGATTTTGCGTCTGCCTTGCGCGCCTTCCTGCGCCAGGATCCAGATATCATTCTGGTAGGGGAGATCCGGGATCTGGAAACCGCCAACATCGCCATCAAGGCCGCCCAGACAGGTCACCTTGTGCTGTCGACTCTGCATACCAACAGTGCGCCGGAAACATTAACCCGTCTGCGGAACATGGGTGTCCCCTCGTTCAATATTGCTACCTCGGTCATTTTGATCATCGCCCAGCGTCTGGCACGGCGGTTGTGTGAATACTGCAAGGAAAGCGTGGATATCCCGAAACAATCACTGCTTGAGATGGGTTTCACGGAAGAAGATGTCGCCAGCGGCTTTACTGTTTATGGCCCCGTTGGTTGTGAAAAGTGCAAAGGCGGTTACAAGGGACGACTGGGGGTGTATGAGGTTGTCCGGATCACAGACGGTATTGCCCGTATCATCATGCAGGAAGGCAACTCCATTGAAATTGCCGACCAGTGTAGAAAAGATGGCTTCAATGACCTGCACCGGTCGGGCCTGGTCAAGGTCATGCAGGGGATAACCAGCCTGGAAGAAATTAACCGTGTAACAAGCGGACATTAATTATGGCAACGAAAGCAGCAGAACAAAAAAACGCAACCTTTCTCTATGAAGGCATAGACCGACAAGGGAAGAAGGTCAAGGGGGAAACCTCCGGCAAAGGCCCTGCACTGGTTCGCGCAGAATTGCGTAAACAGGGCATCAATGCCAAGAAGGTGGTAAAGAAGCGGGAAATCAACATTGGCGGCAAGAAGAAAATCAAGCCAATGGACATCGCTATCTTTACCCGCCAGATGGCAACCATGATGAAAGCCGGGGTTCCCCTGGTACAGGCCTTCGAAATTGTTGCCGATGGGCTGGATAACCCGTCAATGAAAGACCTTGTACTCAAGCTCAAAGTGGAAGTGGAAGGCGGGAATAACTTTGCCGGCGCCCTCTCAAAGCACCCGGATTACTTCGACGACCTGTACTGTAGCCTGATTGATGCAGGGGAGCAGGCCGGCGCACTGGAAACCATGCTGGACCGGGTTGCCCTGTACAAGGAAAAAAGCGAAGCCCTCAAGCAAAAAATCAAGAAGGCCATGAAGTATCCTGCCACCGTCGTGGTCGCCGCTGTTATTGTGACCGCCATCCTGCTGTTGAAGGTGGTGCCGGTATTTCAGGATTTGTTTGAAGGTTTTGGCGCCGAACTGCCCGCGTTCACTATGTTCGTGATCAACCTGTCCAAGGGACTCAGTAACAACTTCCTGTTCATTCTGGTCGGCATTATTGCGTTCGTGGTGGGCTTCAGCACCCTGAAACGCAAGTCTGAAGCCTTCAGGAATGCGCTGGACCGGACCTATCTCAAACTGCCGATCGTGGGTGACCTGACTTTCAAGTCCACTATCGCCCGTTATGCACGAACCTTGTCCACAACGTTTTCCGCTGGTGTTCCGCTCATCGAAGCACTGGATGCCTGTGCCGGCGCCACCGGCAACGTGGTGTACCGAAATGCGGTGCATCAGATCAAGGATGATGTGGCCACCGGGCAGCAGCTTCAGTTCGCCATGCGAGCCACCGGCGTGTTCCCGGCCATGGCCTTGCAGATGACTGCCATCGGCGAAGAATCCGGCGCCTTGGACGCCATGCTGGAAAAAGTCGCCGTGTACTATGAAGACGAAGTAGATAACGCCGTCGATGGACTGACCAGCATGATGGAACCCTTGATCATGGCGGTACTGGGGGTTCTCATCGGTGGCTTGATTGTTGCCATGTACCTGCCAATCTTCCAGCTGGGTAATGTTGTAGGCTAAGAATGCAAGACACCTTTGAATTGTTATCTGAAAGCCCAACCTTACTGGTTGGGCTTTGTGCTTTTTTCGGGCTGCTGGTCGGCAGCTTTCTGAATGTGGTGATATACCGCCTGCCTGAGATGATGATGCGCAGCTGGCGGCATGAGGCGCGCGAGATTCTCGAATTACCCGAAGAACCGGACAACGAGATATTCAATCTGGTGACCCCGCGCTCGCGCTGCCCCAAGTGTCAGCACGCCATTGCCTGGTACGAAAACGTACCGGTTGTCAGCTGGCTAGCGCTTAAGGGCCGTTGTCGCGGGTGCGCCACTCCCATCAGCAAACGCTACCCCCTTATCGAGCTCGTCAGTGGACTTCTCGCTGGCATCTGTGCCTGGCAGTTTGGCTATGGCGGATGGCTGGTATTCACCCTTGCGGCGACGTGGACACTGTTGGCCGCGGCCATGATTGATGCCGACACGACCCTGTTGCCGGATGATCTCAACTACCCTCTACTCTGGGCTGGCCTGCTTGCGGCCCTGCTGGGCATCTCGCCCGTGTCCCTGCCTGATGCCGTGATTGGCGCCATGGCAGGCTACCTCTCCCTTTGGAGCGTGTATTGGCTGTTCAAACTGCTAACCGGGAAGGAAGGCATGGGGTACGGGGACTTTAAACTGCTCGCGGCTCTCGGCGCCTGGGTGGGCTGGCAGTACCTGCCGCTGATTATCCTGCTCTCATCGGTGGTCGGTCTTGTCTTCGCAGTCGGCGCCATGGTCTTTGCTGGCCAGAAACGCACCCAGATCCCCTTCGGCCCCTACCTCGCCACGGCCGGGTGGATTGCCCTGCTGTGGGGCGATAGCATCGTCAACTCGTATCTGGGGATGTTCAAGGTCGGTTGATCCGCGCCCTCCTGCCCGTGTGGGAGCCATGCTCGCATGGCTCCTGCAAAAACAAAAAGTGAGAATACCAAGGAAATGTCATGTTCGTAGTGGGTCTTACCGGCGGCATTGGCAGCGGCAAAACCGCCGCAACGGATTATCTGGCCCAGCTGGGCATTACCATTGTGGATGCGGATCTGGCCTCGCGGGTGGTGGTGGAGCCCGGTCAGCCGGCATTGCAGGCGATTGCCGAGCGTTTTGGCGACCATGTGATCGCGAAAGATGGCGCCCTGGATCGACGCGCGCTGCGCGAAATCGTGTTTGCCGACCCGGACGCACTCAAGGCGCTGGAAGGCATCACCCACCCGGCCATTGGTCAGGAACTTCGCAACCAGATTGCTGCGAGCAAGTCGCCCTACACCGTGCTCGTTTCTCCCTTGCTGTTCGAGACAAGCCAGAAAGACCTGGTACAACGCACTCTGGTCATTGATGCACCTGCGGAACTGCAGGTGAAGCGCACCATGGCCCGGGACCAGGTACCCGAAGAGCAGGTTGCGGCCATCATGAAAGCTCAGTTGGAACGGACCCAACGGCTGGATCAGGCGGACGATGTCGTCGAGAACCATGGCTCGCTGCAGAGGCTACATGACCAGCTGGATGTGCTACACAAACTTTATCTGGATCTGGCCAGCCATCATTCGTAGGCTGAAACGCCTACGGGCTTCGCTGGCAAGCACCTCGCAACGGCGGAGATCGGCTCACGCCGATTTCCACCCTACGATGCTGACGCCTGACGCCTGACGCCTGACGTCAAAGAGGTTAAGATCCAGCCTTTCGCTGTCCACTATCAACTGTCAACTGATCTTTATGTCCGACAACACCACCCGCACCTATCCCTGTCCGCAATGCAAAAGCCTGACCCGCTTTGATAACAACCCCTGGCGGCCATTCTGTAGCGAACGCTGCAAACTCATTGATTTGGGGGACTGGGCGTCAGAGCGACATGCCATCCCGGGTGACCCGGAAGCTCCCGGGATGGATTTCGAGGAACAGTGAAGGCTGCGCGAGCAGCATACCCTGTCAAGTTTTTCGGGTTTTTCCTTGTTTTTAAGCGCATGAGGCCGCGCCCGGAATCCGGGCGCGGCCTCATGCATTGAAGTCACAACCAGTCGCTTATCGCGACACTGTTAACTATTCACTGTTAACTGTTAACTCCAAAAGGCGCGGATGCCTGCGACGCCCACCGCGCCATGCTCTCGGGCAAGGCAGATGTCCTCCGGCCCCACTCCTCCCAGCATGTAGCAGGCAAGGGGTAACCCGCAGGCCCATTGGCCCGCTCTCTCCCAGCCCAGGGCGGGCTGGTCTGGATGAGTGGTTGTCGGGTTAACGGGTGAAATCAGTGCGCTATCCAGACCCAGGCTGACCGCTTTATCCAGCGCCTGCTGATCATGGCAAGCCGCCGAGACCACACCGGAAAAATCGGGACGGCGAGAGCAACCCATCAGCACGCTGGCAGGCAGATGCAAACCGAACACACCCTCCGGCATTCCCCCTGCCATTCCGAGGGGAGAATCTGCCCTCAACCAGACGCGCACCCCGGCACGACGACAGGTCTCCAGAATGCGCTCGCGGGCAGGATGCTGACTCCAGGCGCGCAAATAAACGCCGGTTTGCATACTGTCCAGACGCTCGATACCCGTCAGCAACGTATTAAGCTCAATGGTATCGGGCACAATGGCAAGACACGGGGGGAGCATAATTGCCGTCACAACCGGCTGGTTAGCCGCCGGAAACGACAGTTCTGCCAGATCACTCAAGGCAAACCAGGCAACTTGCTGCCCTTCCCTGCCCGTGGGCACTCCTCGCCACCCGGTCACATCCCGAAAATGCAGGGTCACGTGCAAATCAGGGTACTGATGCGCAATGGTCATAAAAGGAGAAGAGAGGGACGACGCCATGCCCAGCTCTTCATAGAGCTCACGAGCCAACGCCTCATCAAGCCGCTCCCCCGGCTCCACTTTGCCACCGGGGAATTCCCAGCGGCCGCCCTGATGCTTGTGGTCCGGACGCTTGCTGAGACAGATACGCCCATCTTCGCCACGGATAATGGCGGCAACAACGGTAATGGCGGGAGTAGGTTCAGTGCTCATTTATCTGGGTCCATTCGCTCTGGCAGCGACCGGGATAATATCGGAGCGTGCTTGCACACGAAGCAGTGGACTGCCGGCCCAGGCAAATTCACTCTCGCTTGCAAGCAAGCCCCTACAGGGCGATGAAGCCACAGCCTCTAGGTTCGGTATTCCGCGTTGATCTTCACATAGTCATAGCTGAAGTCACAGGTCCAGACCGTGCATTCTGCCTCGCCGGCATTGAGCTCAGCACGGATGGAAATGTCAGGCTGGGCCATGACGGCCGACCCTTTGGCCTCCTGATAGTCTTCCGCTACGCCTCCCTGCTCGACCAGCAGCACATCACCAAGCCACACACTCACCTTACTAACGTCCAATGCAGCAATGGGAGCGCGGCCAATGGCCGCCAGAATCCTGCCCCAGTTAGGATCCGATGCAAACAGGGCGGTCTTGACGAGCGGAGAATGGGCGATAGTTTCCGCCACGATACGGGCATCCGCTTCGCTATCTGCCCCCGCCACCGTAATGGCCACAAACTTGGTAGCACCTTCACCGTCGCGCACCAGCGCCTGGGCAAGCTCGACGAAGACCTCTTCAAGTGCATTGAACAACAACTGACTGCCGGCATTCAGCTCTGTGATTTCCGGCATCTCCGCCTTCGCCGTGCTGATCAACATGCAGGCATCGTTGGTGGAGGTATCACCGTCTACCGTGACCCGATTGAAGGATTTGTCCGCCAATGCTTTTACCCACTGGTCCAACAGCGGCTTGGCGATGGGAGCGTCTGTGGCAATGTAGCCCAACATGGTCGCCATATTCGGCTTGATCATGCCCGACCCCTTCGACATGCCGGTCACGGTCACAGGGACACCCGCCATTTCCACCCGGCGGCTGGCCACTTTCGGGTAGGTGTCGGTGGTCATGATGCCTTCTGACGCTCGGCCCCAATGGTGTTCATCCAGGTTGGCCAAGGCCATTGGTAACCCTTTCTCGAACGCCGGCAACGGGAACTGCTCGCCAATCACTCCGGTGGAGTACGGCAGGATTTCGTCTTCCGCACAACCCGCCACTTGCGCCAGCAATCGACAGCTGGCCAGGCAGTTTTCCATACCCTTCTGCCCGGTGCCCGCATTGGCGTAGCCCGTATTGATCATCAAATACCGTGGCGTGGTTGTTGCCAGTCGCTGCCTGGCCACCTGCACCGGTGCGGCGCAGAAACGATTCAGGGTGAATACCCCGCTGACACGGGAACCTTCCGCCAGTTCCAGCACAACCAGATCCTTACGGTTGGCTTTCTTGATGCCCGCTTCCACGGCCGCAAGCCGGATACCGGGAACAGGTAACCACTCAGTCTGTGTCATAACCCTTTCCTTGAAAAATCAGCTACATGCTTCAAGCAGCAAGCGACAAGCCTAAACAAAGAAAGCACCGGCTTTGCCGGTGCTCTGGTTTCCTTGCAGCTTGAAGCTTCTCGCTTGAGACTGGGTTTATTCAATCTTGCCGTGACACTGCTTGTATTTCTTGCCAGATCCGCACGGGCAGGGTTCGTTACGCCCCACCTTGCGGCCGTCACGAACGACAGTTTTGGGCTGCTGGCCCTCGCGCTCACCTGAGGCCCCGGCTGTTCCATCGGTACCCGGCTCGGCCACCGCCTGCATTTTCATTTTTTCCGCCTGACGCTGCGCCTCTTCCTGCCGCTGCTGCTCCAAGCGCTCCAGCTCATCATCACGACGTACCTGGAAGCTGTGCAACACGCGAATCAGTTCGTGCTGAATCTGGTTTAACAGGGTCTGGAACAGCTCAAAAGCTTCTTTCTTGTATTCCTGCTTGGGATTTTTCTGGGCGTAACCACGCAGATGAATCCCCTGGCGCAGATGATCCATACTGGCCAGATGTTCTTTCCAGTGTCGATCCAGAATCTGCAGCATCAGATGCTTTTCAATACGGCGCAGGTCTTCAACACCAATCTCTGCCTCTTTGCGCTCGTAGTCTTGCTCCAGACTTTCCACCAGTTTCTCGACAACCCCGTCAATATGGAGCTGGTTGTCTTCATTCAACCACTGGCCAACCGGCGCATTGCTCTGGAACTCCGCTTCAAGAATTTTTTCCAGGCCCGGGATATCCCACTGATCCTCCACGGAACCCGGCGCCATATAATTGTGCACCACTTCCTGAAGCACATCGTAACGAATGCCTTTTACAGAATTGGTCAGATCCGCTGTCTCGAGAATCTGGTCACGCTGACTGTATATAACCTGACGCTGATCGTTGGCCACATCGTCATATTCCAGCAGGTTTTTGCGGATGTCGAAGTTGCGCCCTTCCACTTTACGCTGTGCGTTTTCGATCGCACGGGTCACCCAGCGGTGCTCGATGGCTTCACCGTTTTCCAGCCCCAGCGAACGCATCATGCCGCGGATACGATCCGAAGCGAAAATTCGCATCAGGTCATCTTCCATAGACAGGAAGAAACGGGTGTAACCGGGATCCCCCTGACGGCCGGCACGCCCGCGTAGCTGGTTGTCGATACGACGGGACTCATGGCGCTCGGTACCAATGATGTGCAGCCCCCCGGCCTCCATCACCTTGTCATGATTAGCCTGCCACTCTGCACGGATCTTTTCGGCCTGGGCTTCGGATGGCTCATCCATGTGTTTAATTTGCTCTTCCGGGTTACCCCCGAGCATGATGTCAGTACCCCGGCCTGCCATATTGGTGGCAATGGTCACGGCACCGGGACGACCCGCCTGGGCAATAATCTGTGCTTCACGCTGGTGGAATTTGGCGTTCAGGACTTCATGATGAATCTTGTCCTGTTTAAGCCGCTTGGAGAGATACTCAGAGGCCTCAATCGTGGCGGTACCGACCAGCACAGGCGCGCCCTTGTCTACCGCTTTTCTGATTTCGTCAACGATAGCATCGAATTTTTCCTGCAGGCTCAGATACACCAGGTCATTGGCATCCACCCTCACCATGGGTCTGTTGGTGGGGATAACCACCACATCCATGCCATAAATCTGGCGGAATTCCAGCGCTTCGGTATCGGCCGTACCGGTCATGCCGGACAACTTGTTATAGAGACGGAAGTAGTTCTGGAAGGTGGTGGACGCCAGCGTCTGGTTTTCCTGCTGAATGTTCACCCCTTCTTTGGCCTCAATCGCCTGGTGGATACCCTCTGACCAGCGACGGCCGGGCATGGTACGACCAGTATGCTCGTCCACAATCACAATCTGGCCACCCTGGACAATGTAGTCCCGGTCGACATGGAACAGGGCATGGGCCTTCAGGGCCGCGTGCACATGGTGCAGCAGGGCCAGGTTATGGGCTGCATAAAGGCTTTCACCTTCTTCCAAAAGGCCATTGCTGACCAACAGGGATTCGATCTTCTGATGGCCATCTTCGGTCAGTTCCACCTGCCGCTGTTTCTCATCGACGAAATAATCGCCTTCGTCTTCCTCTGTCTGCCCTTTCAGATTTGGCATCAACTTGTTGATCGCCATGTACAGCTCGGAGGAATCCGACGCCGGGCCGGAGATGATCAGCGGTGTACGCGCTTCATCAATAAGAATGGAATCCACCTCATCGACAATGGCGTAATTCAACCCACGCTGAACCCGGTCTTCCAACCGGAAAGCCATATTGTCACGCAGGTAATCGAACCCGTACTCGTTATTGGTGCCGTAGGTTATGTCGGAATTATAGGCGACACGCTTCTGCTCGGAGGGCTGCTGGGACAAGATCACCCCAACCGACAGACCCAGGAACTCATAGAGCGGACGCATCCAGTTGGCATCCCGCTCGGCCAGGTAATCATTCACCGTCACCACGTGAACACCATGGCCGGACAAGGCGTTAAGATATGCTGGCAGGGTCGCGGTCAGGGTTTTACCCTCACCGGTGCGCATTTCAGAAATTCGCCCTTCATGGAGGGAAATCCCTCCCATCATCTGAACGTCGAAGTGACGCATGCCCATGACCCGGGTTGAAGCCTCACGGACCACCGCAAATGCTTCAGGCAGCAACTCATCCAGAGTCCTGCCTTGCTGGAAGGCGTCGCGGAATTCTGTTGTTTTGTGCTGTAACTCGCCGTCAGTCAGATTCGCCAGCGCTTCCCCATGGCTACCGATCGCTTCCACCAGCTTCGCCATGCGCTTGAGTTCACGATCATTCTTGGTGCCGATAATTTTTTTTACGATGGTACCCAGCATAAAACTTCCGATTCAGTAAACAGTCAGGCCACTCCGTCACGTGCGGGAAAAAACCGCCAGAACGAATTGTCGCGCACGCACGACCCCAGCGGACACGAGACGGACTCAGGCAAGGGAGCCATTCTAAACACAATAGTTTGGAGAGATAAGGTGGTATTCACGGTTATCAAGGCCTGCCCATGAAAAACGGCCCCTAAGGGGCCGTTTTCGCTGTCATTTCAGCGTCTTGCACGATAAATATAGGGCTGAGGGTTAACCTGGGCGCCATTTTTCAACACTTCGTAGTGCACATGCGGCCCTGTTGATCGTCCGGAATTACCGACTTTGGCAATGGTGTCCCCGGTCCTGACGATTTCCCCGGACTCAACCACCAGTTCCGCAGCATGCCCATAACGGGTGGTAATGCCGTTACCGTGGTTGATCTCCACCATTTTACCGTAACCAGATCGCTCGCCGGAAAATGTCACTACACCGGAGCCAGTGGCAATGATGGGAGTTCCCACCTTGCCTGCAAAGTCCACCCCCTTGTGCCAGGCCACACGACCTGTGAAGGGATCTGAGCGGCGACCATAGCGGCTGGACATCCAGCCTTTACTAAGAGGGCGGCCGGACAACCAGGTCTGGTCTTCAATCTGCTTGTCAGCGAGCAGATCTTCCAGGATCTCCAACTGACGTTCGCGCCGCTCCAGGGTTGCCGTCATCTGGTCCACAGCCTCCATAAAGGAAGGCAGCTCATAGCTGGCACCTTCATCCGCAGACTCCGGACCACCCAGCCCGGGGATGGTACTGAAATCGAACTCGTCGCTGCCCACATCGGCCACTTCTACAAGCCGCTCGCCCAGCGCATCGAGACGCACCAGCCGCGCCTGGGCCTGGGCCAGTTTCAGGGTCAGGGCGCGAAACTGCTCCTGGCTCAGCTGATCCAGATCCGCCAGCGCCAGCTGTTGCTCATGGAGCTGTTCGGCAAAACGCTCGGTCATCACCGGGGTGAATTCGGGCTGATCGCTGACATGATAGATGAGTTGGTAAGTGCCCACTGCCACCAGTACCGGTAACAGCAGAAACACCCCAGCCAACATCCACGGCCAATGGCGGGGGACAGGCAGGGTACGCGAATGGCCGCGCTTGCTGTTAAGGACTATGATATTCATAAATTCGTGTAACGCACCGGTAAAAAGCCGCTTATTTCGACTAAATTCAAATAGTTACGCCCAACTCTTTATAATCTTTTTTACAATTGGCAGGCTAGTCTAAGTAAAAGCCATGAGCAAGACAACTTCGCCCAAAGCCCTCCTCTCACTGCTCAGCGGTAACGCCACCCTGTCAGCACTGATGCGAGAAGCGAGAAAATCGCCCTCACAGGCCGAGCAAAACCCGCTCGATTGCCTACCCCCCGCCCTGCGCGAGCGGGTGACGCTGATCCGGGATCAACAGCGCTGGCTAGCGCTGGTAGAAACCAGCGCTACCGCCCAGCTGCTGCGATTCCATCTTCCTCGGCTCCAGCAGGCACTACCCGGCGAACAGGTAAAGATTGTCGTGGGCGGCAAACGTCAGCCGGGACTGTCTGCCCACACTTATGCAGGCAAGGCGCGTGCCAACATTCCCAGACTTAGCCAGGAAAGTGCCCGACACATTCAGGCTTTGGCTGACACTATCGAGGATGACGGCCTAAAGGCATCACTGGAGCGCCTGGCCAGCCGCGGAGAAAGCGACTAAACCGCCATTAAACTCGCGATCCAGGCTCACGTCCGTTTGAAAAATGCTGTCACCGTGTAAACGGTGAGGGTTGATGCGCTGAAATTGCGCTCCCGTCGTTGCGGGTAATGAACCTCCGGCATAGCGGAGAGAGGCCCGAAGGGTACCAGCCAGCGGCGGGAGAACCGCCGGCTGGTCACAGGGCTTCGACGTGTGGCGGCCTTATTCGGCTGCCAGCACCGGTCGCATGTAAGAGACAGGTGCGTCGGTGGCATCTTCGAAAGTGACCACCTCATAGGAGTCCTCCTGACGGAGAATTTCCCGCAGTAGCGCGTTGTTGAGGGCATGGCCGGACTTGTGGCCAATGAACTCGCCAATCAGGCTGTGCCCCAGCAGATACAGATCGCCAATGGCATCCAGCATCTTGTGCTTGACGAATTCGTCCTCGTAACGCAGACCGTCCTCGTTAAGGATCCGGTATTCATCCACCACAATCGCGTTGTCTACGCTGCCGCCCAGCGCCAGGTTCTGGCTGCGCAGGAATTCGATATCCCGCATGAAACCGAACGTTCGAGCCCGCGCCACTTCTTTTACGAACGAGGTCGTGGAGAAGTCGATGCTGGACACCTGGTTTCGGTCTTCAAATACCGGGTGATCGAATTCGATGGAGAAAGTCACCTTGAAGCCATCAAAGGGCACGAACGTTGCCGTCTTGTCCCCTTCCCGCACCGTCACTTCCTTCTTGATGCGGATAAACTTCTTGGCGGCTTCCTGTTCCTTGATACCGGCTGACTGCAGCAGGAAGACGAACGGACCGGCACTGCCATCCATGATCGGCATTTCCGGTGCGGAGAGTTCCACAAAGGCATTATCAATGCCCAGGCCCGCCATGGCGGACAGGAAATGCTCCACAGTACCGACTTTCACGCCATCCTGAACCAGGGTGGATGAGAGTGTGGTTTCGCCCACCGCATCGGCGGCGGCCTTGATCTCCACCACCGGCTCCAGGTCCACACGCCGGAACACGATGCCGGTATCAACCGGTGCCGGGCGCACAGTCATGTAAACCTTTTCGCCGGTGTGAAGGCCCACGCCAGTTGCGCGGATCACGTTTTTCAGTGTTCGTTGTCTGATCATCTGTCTGTCACACAGCTGCGGGTATCCTCGGGATACCGCTTTCCTCAACACAAAATTAGGGCGCAATTATACTGCAACTCCCTGATTTTGCACCAATGCCGCCAGACCGTTAGTCGGCCTGACGACGCAGGAAGGTCGGAATATCAATGAAATCCAGATCTTCCGCGGTGTTTACCGCCTGCTGGCCACGACCGCTGGCTGCCTGCTGAGCGGCGCGTTTGCGCTCCACAGCGGGACGATCCAGATCACTGTAGTCCACTCGACCATCAGCGGCGACAGGAGTCTGACGGCCACGCACCACTTTTAGTTCCTGCTGGGCAGCACCCAGACCGGTGGCGACGACAGTCACACTGATGTTATCGCCCATATCCGGGTCGATCGCGGTACCGATGATCACGTTGGCATCTTCACCGGCCAGCTCACTGACGATCTCGCCCACTTCAGAGAACTCGTCCAGCGCGATGGATTCGTTAGCGGTGATGTTGACCAGAATGCCACGGGCGCCGCGCAGGTCCACATCTTCCAGCAGCGGGCTGGAAATGGCCGCACGAGCTGCATCAGCTGCACGTTCCTCGCCACTGGCGGTACCGGAGCCCATCATCGCCGTACCCAGCTCGCTCATTACTGTACGAACGTCGGCGAAATCCACGTTGATCATCCCCGGACGCACGATCAGATCGGCAATCCCTTTCACCGCACCCTGGAGTACGTCGTTGGCCGCCTTGAAGGCATCCAGCAGGCTGGTGGAACCACCCAGAACAGACTGCAGTTTTTCGTTGGGGATGGTGATCAGGGAGTGAACATGCTCCTTGAGCTCCTCGATCCCTTCCTGCGCAGAGCGCATGCGCTTCTTGCCTTCGAAGGGGAACGGCTTGGTCACAACCGCCACGGTGAGGATACCCAGCTCCTTGGCGATTTCCGCCACGACCGGAGCGGCACCGGTACCCGTACCGCCGCCCATGCCAGCGGTCACAAAGACCATATCGGCACCGTCCAGCAGTTCGGCAATGCGATCGCGGTCTTCCAGCGCAGACTGACGACCGATTTCGGGGTTAGCACCCGCACCCAGACCCTTGGTCACCTGGCTTCCCAGCTGAATCACGGTCTTGGCTTGAGCATTACGCAGGGCCTGTGCATCGGTGTTGGCGCAGATGAAATCCACCCCCTCAACTCCGGAACGCACCATGTGGTCCACGGCATTACCGCCGCCACCACCGACACCTACCACTTTGATTACCGCGCCATGGGGCACGCTGTCTTCCAGTTTGAATTGCATGGTTGATCTCCCGTTTGTTGCTTCCCTGTTTACTTCATAACGTCACGTCGAATGTTCCGGTGGTGTTACCGCGGCCCGGAACCGCCGCTTGCGCTCATTGGCGGTGATGTCGCGTTTCCAACAACACCGCCTTAAAAATTGCCTTTAAACCAGTTCTTGAAGCGCTCCATCCAGTCCACCTGTCCGCCACCGGCCTGGGCGCGAGCACTGCCACCGTCTTTTTCCATACGCTGGCCGTACAGCAACAGGCCCACCGCCGTGGAATAGATCGGGTTACGCACCACATCGGTGAGCCCGGCGATCCCTTGGGGCGCCCCCAGGCGTACCGGCATATGGAAAATTTCTTCTGCCAGATCTACCGCGCCTTCGATCTTGGAAGAGCCACCGGTGAGCACGATGCCGCCCGGGATCAGGTCCTCAAAACCGGAGCGGCGAATTTCCGCCTGCACCAGCGTGAACAACTCGTCATAACGAGGCTCGACCACTTCGGCCAGATTCTGGCGGCTGAGGGTCCGCGGTGGACGGTCGCCAACGCTGGGCACCTTGATGGTTTCGTCGGCACCGGCCAGTTGGGTCAGCGCGCAGGCGTACTTGATCTTGATTTCGTCGGCATGCTGCTTGGGGGTACGCAGGGCCATGGCGATATCGTTGGTCACCTGGTCACCGGCAATCGGAATATTGGCGGTATGACGAATCGCCCCTTCGGTGAAGATGGCAATGTCTGTGGTGCCACCGCCGATATCCACAATACAGACACCCAGCTCACGCTCATCTTCCGTCAGCACCGCATGGGCACTGGCCAGCTGCTCGAGAATGATGTCGTCCACTTCCAGATTGCAGCGACGCACACACTTCTCGATGTTCTGGGCCGCATTGACCGCACAGGTAACCAGATGCACCTTGGCTTCAAGACGCACGCCACTCATGCCAATGGGCTCACGGACACCTTCCTGATTGTCCACCACATATTCCTGCGGCAGCACATGCAGGGTCTTCTGGTCGGCCGGAATCGCTACCGCCTGGGCGGCATCAATGACCCGGTCGATATCAGCCTGGGCGACCTCACGATCACGAATGGCGACAATGCCGTGGGAGTTGAGGCTTCGCACATGGGAGCCGGCAATACCTGCGTAGACAGTGTGAATGTGACAGCCCGCCATCAGCTCTGCTTCTTCGACCGCGCGCTGAATGGAGCGCACCGTGGCCTCGATATCCACCACCACGCCTTTCTTCATGCCGCGAGAGGGCTGTGAGCCAATGCCGACGATTTCCATGGTGCCATCGGCAGATGTCTGCCCGACGATGGCCACCACCTTGGAGGTGCCAATGTCGAGACCGACAATCATGTTTTCCGTTTCTGTTGCCATGTCACCTAACTCCTAACTCTGCTCGCCCCAGGTCACCGCCATGCCATCTGCATAACGCAGATCCACGCGGGTGACGCGGCGACTGTCCGTGCTCAGCACACCCCGATAAAGCCGCACAAAGCGGCGAAGTTTGGTGGTGTACTGCTCACGGTCGACCACCAGTTGCATGTCATTATCCAGCGTCAGCCGCGCGGTCAGTCGTGCGTTGACGTCCATACTGCGAATGCCCAGATCCACATCCGCCAGCATCTTGCCCATGCTGTGATAGAAAGCCATGACTTCCTCCAGCCGTTGTTCAGGGCCATTCAGATGTGGCAGGCCGCTCAGGTCGTACTGCTTGAGCGCCTTAAAGGGCTCCCCGCTATCCGACACCAACACGGTTTCGTTCCACACCGCCACCGGGCGCCGCTCTTCCACGGTCAACACCACGGTGTCGGGCCACTGGCGGCGCACTGACACGCCTTCTACCCAGCTCAGCCCCTGCGCCTGCTGGTAGATCTCTTCCAGCGGCACAGAAAAATAGTTTTCATCTCGCACCAGCGCCGCCAACGCGGTCTGGATCTGCTGCTGACGACGCACGTCTGTCACACCGTCAACGCCCACTTTGCGGATGGGATAACCATCCAGTGCGGCGGGCAGATAAATCACACCCAGCAACAGCACCACCGCCACACTGCCCACCAACATCCACGGCACCGCGGCAGACAATCGCTCCTGCAGCGGCACGCCCGCCTTTTTGGCAGGCTTGCGGCGAGCGCCACGGGGCGCCGGGGCATTGTTAGCCACCGGTCTGCTCCACCGCCAGCAGCAGGATTTCACCCACCAGGGCATCGAAATCACGGCCCGCCGCTTTCGCTGCCATGGGCACCAGGGAATGGTCTGTCATCCCCGGCACAGTATTCACTTCCAGCAACTGCCACTGACCCTCGGCGTCGCGCATCACGTCCACACGGCCCCAGCCCCGGCAACCAGCCACACGGAAAGCGGTCAGCGCCAGCTGGCGGATGGCCTTTTCGTCAGCTTCGTCCAGCCCTGCCGGACAGAGATATTCGGTGCTGTCAGACTGGTACTTGGCCTCGAAGTCATAAAAGGCATGGGGCGTCTTCAGACGAATGGCCGGCAACGCCTCGTCGCCCAGCAACGCCACGGTATACTCCGGGCCGTTTACCCAGGCCTCGACCAGCACATCAGAATCGAACTTGCCCGCTTCCTCGAGCGCGGCGGCCAGCTGTTCCGCGTTATCGGCCTTGGCCATGCCAATAGAAGAGCCCTCATGGGCAGGCTTGATCATCAGCGGAAAGCCCAGCTCCAACTCCTCGCGACCGGCCACATAAAATGCCGGTGTCGGCAGCCCCGCGCCTTTCCACAATTGCTTGGTGCGCACCTTGTCCATGCCAATGGCCGAGGCCATTACCCCGGAGCCGGTGTAAGGGATGCCCAAGTGTTCGAGTACGCCCTGGATAACACCGTCTTCACCACCACGGCCATGCAGGGCAATAAAGGCAGCATCGAACCCCTTGAGGGTATCCACACTCTTGTCCGCAGGATCCACCAGCTCGGCAATCAACCCCAGGTTGCGCAACGCCTGATGCACGGCAGCACCACTTTTCAGTGACACCGGACGCTCGGCGGATTTGCCGCCTGCCAGTACCGCTACCCGGCCAATGCTGGCCAGTTGCTTCTTCAGCAGCACCTTATCCACGCTTGGCGCCTCCCTGTTCAGCCAGTTCCTTCGCAATGGCCCCGACGTTACCGGCCCCCTGAGTGACCAACAGATCACCATCACGAAGTTGGGTATTCAAAATAGTCGCCAATTTGGCCGGGTCATCCACAAACACCGGCTCCACCTGACCACGCTTGCGGATGCTGCGACACAGCGCCCGGGCATCAGCGCCAGGAATCGGATCTTCACCCGCGCCATACACTTCCAGCATCAGCAACACATCCACCCCGGACAGGACTTCCACGAAATCCTCATAGAGATCCTGGGTGCGGGTATAGCGATGCGGCTGGAACAGCATGGCAAGACGGCGGCCAGGCCAACCGGCACGAATCGCATCAATGGTCACTCCAACCTCGCTGGGGTGATGACCGTAATCATCCACCAGGGTCGCGCTGCCACCGTCAAAGTGATATTCGCCCTGCACATCAAAGCGGCGCCCCACTCCCGAGAAATTATTCAGGCCACGAACGATAGCCTCGTCATCGGCGCCTTCGTCAGCCGACACCGCAATGGCTGCCAGGGCATTCAGCACATTGTGCTTGCCCGGCATGTTCAGAGAGATCTGCAGCGGCTCCCCTTCCTTGCGGATGACACGGAATGTGGTCGTCATGCCTTGCTGCTGAACGTCTTCGGCACGCAGGTCCGCATCTTCGCTGAAGCCGTAACGAATCACCTGACGATTCACCCGTGGCAACAGCTTTCGCACCACGGGATCATCCACACACATCACCGCCACACCGTAAAACGGCAGATTGTGGAGGAATTCAACAAAGGTGTTTTCCAGTTGCGCGAAATCACCACCGTAGGTGTGCATGTGATCGGCTTCGATGTTGGTGACGATGGCGCTCATGGGCTGCAGGTGCAGGAAGCTGGCATCGGATTCGTCAGCTTCTGCCACCAGGTAGCGACTCTGGCCAAGACGGGCATTGGTCCCGGCACTGTTAAGGCGCCCGCCAATAACGAAGGTGGGATCAAGCCCGGCTTCTGCCATGATCGCCGCCGTCATGGACGTCGTCGTTGTCTTGCCGTGGGTGCCGGCGACGGCGATGCCATGGCGGAAACGCATCAGCTCCGCCAGCATCTGTGCACGCGGCACCACCGGCACTCGCCGGGCATGGGCCTCGGCCACTTCCACGTTCTCGGTGTTGACCGCCGTCGACGTCACTACCACGTCGGCACCATCAATATTCTCGGCTCGATGACCGATTTCGACGCGCACACCAAGGCTGCGCAGGCGAGCGACCACCGGCGATTCCTTGATGTCACTGCCACTGATGGCATAGCCCTGATTGGCCAGCACCTCAGCGATACCGCACATCCCTACACCACCGATACCCACAAAATGGATACCGCGAATTCGGCGCATCTCCGGCACCGTATGGATGTTGTCGTTATCGGCCATTGGCCACCTCCTCACACAGCGTGGCCGCGCGCTCGGCGCTATCGACCACGGCCTGCTCACGAGCTCGCTGTGCCATTTGCGACAGCGCACCCCGTTCTGCAACCGGTTTCAGTGTCGCGGCCAGGGTGGCCGCGCTCAGTTCCCGCTGGGGCAACAGCAGGGCCGCGCCCCGGTCTGACAACCAACGGGCGTTCAATGTCTGGTGGTCGTCCACTGCCGTGGGCAATGGAATGAACAGTGCCGCCACACCTGCGGCTGCCACCTCAGCCACCGTCAGGGCACCGGCGCGACAGATCACCAGATCCGCCCAGCCGTAGGCCTCTGCCATGTCATCAATAAACTCACTGACCTGGGCATTCATGCCCAGCGCGTCGTAAATCGGCGCGGCCTCGGCCGTGCGTCCCGCGCCACACTGATGGCGAACCTGAATATCGCGGCCCAGCACCGCCAACAGCAGTTCCGGCAGGTCCTGATTAAGCACCAAGGCTCCCTGACTGCCACCAACGATCAGTACCCGCAGGCCACCCTGATGCCGGGCATAGCGATTGACCGGTTCGGCAATGGCCGCAATGTCAGCCCGCACCGGGTTACCCACCCAGCACGCCTGCTTGCCAATGAACGCGCCCTCGAACCCTTCCAGCGTGACGGTGGCCATTTTGGACAGCAGTCGATTGGTCAATCCCGGTACGGCGTTCTGCTCATGCACTACCACCGGCACCTTGCACAGTCTTGCCGCCAACCCACCAGGGCCACTGGCAAAACCGCCAAACCCCACCGCCAGCACAGGCTGGCGCTGACGAATAATCTGACGCGCCTGCAGCACCGCACGTAGCAGGTTGAACGGCGCCGTCAGCTTGCGCTTGAGACCACCACCGCGCAGACGCGATACCGACAGCTCGGCAATGTCATAGCCATGTCGCCGCACCAGCTGGCCTTCCATTCCGTGCTCCGCTCCCAGCCAGAGAATGTCGAAGCCTCGCGCGCGCAACTGGTCTGCGACGGCAAGGGCAGGGAACACATGCCCCCCCGTGCCGCCAGCCATGATCAGGATGGTCCGACTCATCGCGCCGTCCTCCCTCTGGCTTTCAACTGTTCGGCTTCGGCCCCGGCCCGCAGGATCAACCCGATCATGGCGGCAGACACCAGCAGCGAAGAGCCGCCATAGCTGATAAAGGGCAGCGTTAGCCCCTTGGTCGGCAACATGCCCATGTTCACGCCCAGATTGATAAAGGCCTGGGAACAGAACACAAACGCACAGCCATAAACCAGGTAGGCGTGATACAGAAAACCGCGCTCTTCCAGCGAATGGCCCAGCCGGAAAACCCGCCAGCCCAGCAAGATAAAGCCGCTGATCAACGCGATATTTCCCAACAGCCCCAGTTCTTCTGCCATCACGGCATAAACGAAGTCGGTATGGGCTTCCGGCAGGTAAAACAGTTTCTGCACGCTGTTACCCAGGCCCACCCCTGTCAGGTGCCCACGGCCGAAGGCAATCAGGCTCTGGGTCAACTGATAACCCGCCCCGAACTGGTCAGACCAGGGATCGGTAAAGGTCATCAGGCGCGCCACACGGTAGGGTTCGGCCACGGCCACCAGCGCCCCCAGCCCCACCGCCATCAGACCAATCAGCAGAAAACGCAGGGTCGGCACGCCAGACAGGAACAACATGCCCATGGCGGTAATACCCAGCACCACCACTGCACCAAAGTCCGGTTCCAGCAGCAGCAACAGCATCAATACGCCCAACAGCCCCAGCGGCAGCAAAAACGCTTTCCACTCTGCCTCCAGCGCCGCCTTGCGTTCTGCCACGTAGCCAGCCATGTACAACACGAAGCACAGCTTCACGATTTCCGATGCCTGGATTGTCAGGCCCGGCAGGGCAATCCAGCGAGTCGACCCGTTCACGGTGCGCCCCAGCCCCGGGATAAACACCATCACCAGCACCACCAGCGCCACCGGCAGCATCACAAAGCGCAGGCGCTCCAGCAGGGCCAGCGGGACCGCGTAATACACGAATGCGCCCACACCCAGTCCCAGGGCAAGGTAAATGCCATGGCGCAGGGCATAATAGAACGGGTCACCGAGACGGGTTTCGGCAATCTGCAAGCTCGCGGAGGACACCATCACCAGACCAGCCAACGCCAGCAGGATCGCGGTCCACAGCAACGGTTTGTCGACCCCTTTGCTATCCAGTTTCAGGATCATGCGCTCAGTCATGGCACACCTCCCGAACCCGTGATGCGAAATCATCCCCACGTGCCGCGAAGCCACTGTACATATCGAACGAGGCGCAGGCGGGCGACAACAGCACGGCATCACCAGGTTGGGCCAGAGCATGGGCCCGGGCCACAGCAGCCTGCATGTCAGCCACCAATTCACAGGGCGCCGCAGACATGCCTTCGGCCAGTACGTTTCGGTCTTCACCCATCAGCAAGGCCGCACGCAGATACTGACGAGCAGGCTCTGCCAGCGGCGAGAAATCCTGCCCTTTGCCCTGCCCGCCTCCGATCAGGATGACCTTGCCCTCAATGCTTTCGCCAATCCCTGTCAGCGCCGCCAGCGTGGCACCCACATTGGTCGCCTTGGAATCGTTGAACCAGCGCACGCCGCCAGTATCGGCAACCAGCTGACAACGGTGGGCCAGCCCGGTGAAGGTTTTTACCGTGGCCAATGCCTTGTCACGGTTCAGCGCCAGCGCATCGCTGATGGCCAACACCGCGAGGATATTCATGGCATTGTGATGGCCGGTGAGCGCCAGCTCCGACAATTCCAACAATGGCTCACCACGGCACAACAACTGTCCGCTCTCACTGTCGAGGCGGTAATCGGCTTCCGGGTGTGCACCAAAGGTCACTTGTCTCGGCACCGTCGCAGGCGGACGGGTTGCCGGATCATCCCGATTCCATACCGCCACCTGACACCCGTCGTAAATGCGCTGCTTGGCCGCCAGGTAATCGGCAAAGCTGGCATAGCGGTCCAGATGGTCCTGAGAGACGTTAAGAATGGTGGCCACATCGGCGCTCAGGCTGTAGGTGGTTTCCAGCTGGAAGCTGGACAACTCAAGCACATAGAGCCTGGCCTGATCACTCAACAGATCCAGCGCAGGCACACCCAGATTGCCGCCGATGCCGGGATTCATTCCACAGGCATCCGCGACCTGACCCAGCAACGTCGTCACGGTGCTCTTGGCATTGGAACCGGTAATCGCCACGACGGGCTCACTGGCAGCGCGCGCAAACAGCTCCACATCACCAATGACTTCCTTGCCAGCCACAACCTGCTCGGCGATGGCGGGCGTAGAGACCGCCACCCCGGGGCTGACAATCAACCGACGGGCCTTTTTCATCCAGCCGGCCTTGAAGCCGCCGGTGTGAATTTTCACCTCAGGGAAGTCGGCACGCAGGGCATCCAGACCCGCCGGCTCGGCACGGGTATCCAGCGCACGCACAGGCATCCCCTGATCCGTCAGATAACGGATCACGGAACGCCCGGATACGCCGAGGCCGATGACCAGATCGAAACCGTCTTTCGCCATATGCCTAACTCAAGCCCCTATCGGATCTTCAGGGTCGCCAGACCCACCAGTACAAGAATCACGGTGATGATCCAGAACCGCACAATAATCTTCGGCTCCGGCCACCCTTTCAGTTCAAAGTGGTGATGAATCGGCGCCATACGGAAAATCCGCCGGCCGGTAAGCTTGAACGAGCCCACCTGCAACATCACCGAGACCGTCTCCATCACAAACACACCGCCCATGATGAAGAGCACAATTTCCTGGCGGACGATCACCGCCATCACACCCAGCACGGCACCCAGTGCCAATGCCCCCACATCGCCCATGAACACCTGAGCGGGGTAGGCGTTGAACCACAGAAAACCCAGCCCGGCCCCACACAGTGCCGCAGAGATAATCACCAGCTCACCGGCACCGGCGACGTAGGGGATCTGCAGGTAGGTGGCAAATTCGGTATGCCCACCGGCATAGGCAAAGATGCCCAACGCACCACCCACCAGCACGGTAGGCATGATGGCCAGCCCATCCAGCCCGTCGGTAAGGTTCACCGCGTTGCTGGTGCCGTTGATCACAAAGTAAGTCAGCACGATGTAGAACCAGCCCATGTTGATGGCCACGTTCTTGAAGAACGGCACAATCAGCTGGGTTTCCACCGGGCTTTGGGCCGTAAAGAACAGCGCAAACGCCGCCCCCAGCGAACCCACTGATAACCACAGATACTTCCACCGGGCGGGCAGACCGCGCGGGTTCTTTTCCACCACCTTGCGCCAGTCATCTACCCAACCCACGGCACCAAAAATGAACAGCACCCCAAGGGTGATCCACACAAAGCGGTTGCTCAGATCCGCCCACAGCAACGTGGAAATGACAATGGCCACCAGAATCAGCGCACCACCCATGGTCGGGGTGCCGGCCTTACTCAAGTGGCTCTTGGGACCATCCTCACGAATTGCCTGCCCGACCTGCTTTTCACGCAGCTTGCGGATCATGATCGGGCCTACCCAGAAGGCGATGAACAACGCCGTCAGCACGCTCAGGATGCCGCGCAGGGTGATGTACTGAACCACCAGAAAACCGTTATGGAACTGCGCCAGGTATTCAGCCAGCCAGAGCAACATCAGTGCGTCCCCTTTGTTTGTGTATGAGGGCCAGCGCCCAGTGTCAGTTGTTGCACCACCGCTTCCATGCCGGCCGTGCGCGAACCTTTCACCAACACGGTGCCGCCGTCTTGCAGCACCGGGGCACTCCAGTCCACCGCCTGTTGATGCTCATCGGCAATCAATGCCTGATCGCCAAATTCACTGGCCGCCGCTTGCGCGCCGCGCATGACGACCAGTCTGTCCAATCCTTTTTCACGGGCATACGCCCCCAACTCTGCGACCAGAGTGTCGGCCTGCGGCCCCAGCTCGCCCATGGCACCCAGCACCAGCATCCGTGGCGCCGGTTGACTGGCCAGCCAGTCGATTGCCGCACGCACCGAACCGGGATTGGCGTTGTAGGTATCGTCAACCAACACGCCCTGCGCTACCGGGTGCAGGTTCATACGCCCTGGCACCGGTTTGAGCGTAGCCAGCCGCGGCAGCACTTCGGCCAGCTCAACACCCAGCGCACGAACCGCTGCACATGCCATCAGGGCATTGTTGACCTGGTGGGCCCCCGGCAGTGGCACAGTGACCGTTTCACCCAGCGGCTGCAGGACAAATTCAGCCCGGTCCTGATGCAGAACAATTTGTTCGGCATACAGGTCTGCCGCCCCACGGGTGCTAATGCGAATCACATTGAGCCCGGCCTTGATGGCTTCGCCCGCAAAAAACTCGGCGAAGGAATCATCGTTGTTGATGATGGCCCGACCACCCGGCACACAGCCGCCAAAAATTTCCGCCTTGGCATTGGCAATGCCCTGCATGGAGCCAAATCCTTCCAGATGGGCACCGGTCACATTGGTCACCAGCACCACCTTCGGTTTGGTCAGTTGACTGGTCCAGGCGATTTCCCCCGGAGCATTGGCTCCCAGCTCAATCACTGCATAACGGTGCTCGGCCCGCAGCCGTAACAGGGTCAACGGCACACCAATGTCATTATTAAAGTTGCCCGCGGTGGCCAGAGTGTCGCTACCCAGCATGGCAGCGGCCATTTCCTTGACCGTGGTTTTCCCGGCATTGCCGGTCACCGCCAGACGCTCGGCGGTAAATTGATCGGCATAACCGCTGGCAAGCCGACCCAGCCCCTGACGGGTATCAGCGACCTGCACCGCAGAAGCAAAGACCTCCTGCTCACGATCGACCAGCGCCGCACTGGCACCGTTTGCCTGCGCTTGCGTCAGGAAATCATGGGCATCAAAGCGATCGCCCTTGAGGGCAACGAACAAGCTGCCCGGGGTCATGTTGCGAGTATCCGTGACGACCGCGGGCACGGTCAGGTCTTCACCCTGCAACCGGCCACCTGTCCACTGTGCTACCTGGGAAAGTCGCATCACTGCACACCCCCCGGTTTGCGGTAAGCGGCCAGCGCATCACGGGCCAGCAGGCGATCATCGGAAGGATGTCGCACGCCGTTAATTTCCTGATAATCCTCATGGCCCTTGCCGGCCACCAGAATCACGTCCTGTGCAGAGGCTGCTGACACCACTTGCGCAATGGCCGCTGCCCGGTGGGTATTCTCTTTCACGCTGTCGGGGGCACGCAGTCCTGCGCGCATCTGATCAATGATGGTTTGAGGGTCTTCACTGCGTGGATTGTCGCTGGTAAGCATCACCGCATCGGCCAGGCGCTCCGCCACCGACGCCATTTGCGGACGTTTGCCGCTATCCCGATCGCCACCGCAGCCCACAATGCAATGCAGCTTGCCATCGAAATGGGCGCGGCATGCCTGCAGGGCTTTTTCCAGGCCATCAGGAGTGTGTGCATAATCCACGATGACGGTCGGACCCTCATCGGCGGTCACAGGTTCCATACGTCCTGGCACCGGGGTAATTGCCGACAAGGCCCCGCCCAGTGCGGCAGCCTCGACACCCTGCCCATGCAGGATGCCCGCCACCGCCATCACATTGCTGAGATTGAATGGGCCAAACAGCGGCAGCGCAATCGAGACACTTTCGCCTCCCACCATCAGAGTGGCCTGCATACCGCTGTCGTTATAGGTCACGTCGTCGCAACGCACGGTAGCGCCCTGCTGGGCACCGAAGGTCACGCAGCGAACGCCATCGGCCAGGCAACCCACCAGCGAGCCCGCAGCATGATCATCGCAATTGATCACTGCCAACTTCACCCCGTCACGGGTGAACAGCACCGATTTGGCTGCCAGATAGGCTTCCATGTCGCCGTGGTAATCCAGATGGTCACGGCTGAGATTACTGAACACCGCCGTCATGACCGGAGTGTTGCCAAGCCGCCCCTGGTCCAGAGCATGGGAAGAGACTTCCATGGCCACCGTATCAGCACCCGCGTCACGGGCGCTGGCCAGGGCGGCCTGCAGGGTCACAGGATCCGGGGTGGTGTGACCGGTCTGCTGCTCTTTTCCCTTGAGCCCAACGCCAAGCGTGCCAACCAGGGCGCAACGATGGCCCAGTGCATTCAAGGCATCACGCAGAAACCAGGTGATACTGGTTTTGCCATTGGTGCCGGTCACCCCGGTAATTGACAGCCCTTTGGCCGGCTCACCGTACCAGCGCGCTGCCACATCGCCCACCTTGTCAGCCAGCCCTGGCACCTGCACACAGGGCACCTGCTGCTCGAATGACAACGTAAAGGTATCGCCTTGTGCCAGCACCGCAGCGGCACCGGCGCGAATCGCCTCGGCGATATAACGGCGACCATCGCTGGCCACACCCGGCACGGCAATGAAGGCATCACCGGAACCCACCCGACGGCTGTCGAGTTGCAGCCCGGAAACGACAACGCCTGCCGCATCGGCAGGCAGAGTGTAGTCAGGAAGCAGCTGCTGCAGACTCATCATGAACGGTCCTCCGGATCAGGACCGCCAGCCAGCAGGCCTTCGGGCTTGTCTGGTGGAACATGCAGGGTACGCAGAACCCCACTCATGATGTTGGAGAAAGCAGGCGCCGCCACCAGCCCCCCGTAATAATCTTCACCGCGGGGGTCGTCGATCACTACCACCGTAACAATGCGCGGGTCCGTGGCGGGTGCCAGCCCGGCAAACAAGCCAATGTAATTATCGTCGGCATAACCGCCCGCGACGACCTTGTGCACAGTGCCGGTCTTGCCAGCCACCTGATATCCGGGCACCTGCGCACGACGCGCGGTCCCCACACGGCTTACCACGGTTTCCAGCATCTGCACCAGCTGACGGGCTGTGGTCTTGCCCAGCACCTGTTCGCCCTGGGGAATGCCGTCAACCTTCTTCAGGGTCAGCGGCACTTTCACCCCATCATTTGCCAACACGGCATAAGCCTGGGCCAACTGAACTGCTGACACGCTCAGGCCATAGCCGTAGGACAGCGCCGCGCGCTCCACATCCCGCCACTGACTGCGCAGCGGCAACAAGCCGTCACTTTCTCCGGGAAAGGAGATCCCGGTCGCGCGCCCAAAACCGAAGCGCTCCAGATAATCCGGCAAGGCTTGCTGGTCCATGGCCAACGCCAGCTTGCTGGTACCCACATTGGAGCTCTTGGTCAGCACGGTAGTGATATCGATGACCCCGTAATCCCGATGATCACGAATCGTCTTGGACCCCACGCGCAGGGTACCCGGATGGGTGTTGATCGTAGTGGAAGGCGTCACCATGCCCATTTCCAGGGCGGCGGCTACCGTAAACGGCTTCATGGTTGAACCCGGCTCGAACAAGTCGGTTACCGCCCGATTACGTAGTGCTGCCGTATCCAGGTTGCCACGGTTGTTGGGGTTGTAGGCTGGCTGGTTGACCATGGCGAGCACTTCACCGGTGCGCACATCCACCACCACCGCACTGCCGCCACGGGCCTTGTGTTTTTGCACGGCGCCCAGCAATTCGCGATAGGCCAGGTACTGCAGGCGCAAATCGATACTCAGGGTGATATCTTCACCGGGCTCTGCCGGCTCCAGCACCTCGATATCCTGGATGACACGCCCCAGCAGGTCGCGGACCACCTTCTTGCGGCCACTGTGACCGGACAGGTGGTCATCCATGGCCAACTCCGTCCCTTCCTGGCCTTCGTCATCGATGTTGGTGAACCCCACCACATGACTGCTGACTTCACCGGCAGGATAGTAACGGCGATATTCCGTCAGCGAGTGGATCCCGGGGATATTCAGGTCCAGTACCTGTTTGGCTGCTTCAGGTGCCAAGCCGCGTTCCAGATAAACGAACTCGCGGCTCTCGTGCCGGCGCACTTTGCGGGCGAAGTCCTTCTGGGTGACCACACTGTTACCTGCAAGGCGCGACCACTGCTCCGGGTTCTCCAGCGCCTCCCGGGGGTTGGCCCACAGGGTCACCACCGGAGTACTCACGGCCAACGGGCGCCCGGCGCGATCACGGATCACACCACGGTGCGCCGCCAACGGCTCAACCCGCAGGTTGCGGATGTCACCCTGATGCGCCAGGAAATCATGCTGAACAACTTGCAGGTCGACGGCCCGGGCCAGCAAAAGACAGGCACAGACCATCCAGAACCCCAGCACAAAGCGCCAGCGCATCCGGTGGTTAGGTTGCCGTGTCTTGCGGGCCTGTTTTTTCATGGCCGTATCAACACTCTCTCATCGGTCTTCGGTAACTTCATGCCCAGCTCTTCTCTGGCCAGGCGCTCAACCCGGGCATAGCTGCCCCAGGTGCTGTGCTCCAACAACAACTGACTCCACTGACTCTCAAGACGGGTCTGCTGTTGCTGCAATTTCTGGCTTTCGTCGGTCAGACGGCGCGCTTCGTGGACGCTGTAGCTCACCGCCAACGCGGATACCGCCACCGCCACAACCAGAAAGCGAATAACCCAGGGGGCTGTCACGCCACCTTCTCCGCCACCCGCAATACCGCACTACGCGAGCGAACATTCACTTTCAGCTCGCCCTTGCTGGCGCGCATGGCCTTGCCTACTGGCTCCAACCGCTGGGGCATTTCCTCACCCAACGGCAAACCGCCGCGCCCCCTGGGGGCCCGACCGGAATGATCGCGAATAAACAATTTCACGATCCTGTCTTCCAGAGAATGGAAGCTAATAATGGCGAGACGCCCGCCGATGGCGAGCGTCTCGAGGGACTGTTCGAGCACTTTGTTCAGCGCATCCAGTTCCCCGTTTATATGTATCCTTAATGCCTGAAAGCTGCGTGTCGCCGGATGCTTGCCGGGCTCGCCGCGCCCCAGCACCGACTCAATCAACTCCGCCAGCTGCAAGGTGCGAGTGATAGGCTGCTCGCCGCGCACCTCACAAATACGTCGTGCGATGCGCCGCGATTTGCGCTCTTCACCGTAGCGATACAACACATCGGCAATCGCCTTTTCTTCTGCCCGTGCCAGCCATTGCGCGACACTTTCACCACTGGTGGGATCCATGCGCATATCCAGAGGACCATCGCGCAGGAAACTGAACCCCCGGGCGGCATCATCCAGCTGCGGCGACGACACACCCAGGTCCAACAACAGACCATCAATCGGACGGCCCAACGCTGCCACCGCCTGCGGCAAACAGTCGAAGCGATTGGCGACAATCTGGAAACGGCTGTCTTCAGCCGCCAGCGCGTCACCGACCGCAATGGCCTGGGGATCACGATCGATACCCACCAGCCGCCCCTTCGGGCCCAGCTTGGCCAGCAGCGCGCGGCTGTGCCCACCTCGTCCGAAGGTGCCGTCTACATAAGCTCCATCGCTGCGGCTGAACCACATTTCCAGCACCTCTTCCAGCATCACCGGCTGGTGTTCGTACTGCGTCCCTGTGTCGGTCATCAGAAGGACAGCTCCTGCACACTTTCCGGAAGGGCTTCCGGATCCAGCGTGCTGTCCTCTTCCAACCAGCTTTCCGCTTTCCAGATCTCAAAACGATGCATTTGGCCAATCAGCATGGCCTGCTTTTCCAGGCCGATGGCGGTGCGCAACTCCGGCGGCACCAGCAGGCGGCCATTGCTGTCCATATCAATTTCCACCGCCTGCCCCAGGAAACGTCGCTTGAGCTGGCGCACCTGCGGACTGGAGTCACGCTGGGCTGACAGCTTGCGAGCGGTTTCCATGAATTCGTCTCGTGGGTAGAGCGCCAGACATTCGTCATAGGGATGACGAGTAAGCACAAGCTGGCCGCCGCAGGCTTCGTTCAACGAAGCACGATAGCGGGTCGGCATGGTAAGCCGCCCCTTGGCATCCAGATTGAGTGATGTGCTCCCAGTAAACACTGGCTGTCCTCGGTCTCTTGGTTATGCGGTTCCTTCCCGGGCATCGGCGCTTTCGCCCCACTTCATGACACCCGCCAATCGAAATTTCCCACTTTTTCCCACTTTTCACCACATTGCGACACTCTAGGGCTTCTGCAAACCCCAAGTCAAGCGAGAGACAGACGGCAAACGTAAAAGAATTTCCAGACAAATCAGCCTGTTAGACGAACAAGTCAGCCTTCAATGGCGAAATGGGAAGTGACGAATGGAAGGAGTTTCGAGACGAATCAGAGCGCTGGGGCGCGCAAGTGAGAAAGCACTTTAAGTGTTAGACAAATTAGTTATCACTAACAACGATTTAAATTCCATAAAAGACTAAAGGACCGCCAAGGTAGAGCCCGGCAGGACTCTCGCCCACTCAAACCACCCTCAAATCAAGAGCACTCTCTGCCGGCAAGCGATAGTCATCTTCCGCCAGCAGATCCACTCCGCAATCCAGCTCTGCCAGCCAATCCAGAAATCGACCAACCTGCGCACCCGCAAAATAGCCCCCATGCTGCGGCACAATCTTGGCAGGCCCGAGCTTTCGCACCATGGAAACCCACAGCCGGCAGGCACGATTGCTTGCCATGTAGCGACGATGGAAGCCAGCCATACTGTGGATGTGATCCGAAAAATCGGTTACCTCACCTTCTTCTCCCCCCAGAGAGGCTCCGATATCGCCGGAAAACAGAATTCGACTGATCGGGTCATAAAAGCTGAAATTACCCACTGAATGAAGAAAATGCGCGGGCAGCACCCATAGCTCGCTGTCGCCGAACGGCAGCACCTTGCCTCTGTCTGCAATCCCGAGGATTCGCGACTGCAGCGCTTCGCCCATTTGACCGGTGACATAACTGGACGCCAGATGAGGCAAAAATCGCGACCACAGCCGGCTCACCACCACCTGACACCGGGTATGCATCAACCAGCGGGGAAGCGAGGCGATAATATCCGGGTCCTGATGGGAGGCGAGAATATACTCCAACCCCTCGAGCTTGATCAGTCGGCTCAAGGCGATATTCAACGGGGTGTAAGTCAGATCCCCCCCGGGATCAATAAGCGCAGCACGCTCGTGGCGGCGAATACAAAACTGATTGGCCTGGACCCCCTCCCCCACCACGAGATCGGCAAATCGCAGCACCTCGTGCTCCCCCTCTTTAAACAGGATATCTACCTGAGCCATGCGCCGCTCCTCCGGTCTTTTCGCAAAGAGAGGCACCATAGCAAGGCGCCAACAAAGCGCCCTGACCCAGGTCAAACAGGCGAGAGTCCATAGCAAAGAGCCCGATACGCTTTCACGTATCGGGCTCTTCAAAAAAGGTGGATCGGTCGATAAGCCGGGTTCTGTCGTGGACAGTCATTCATCTGGGGCTGGCGTCGCCACCAGCCTCTAGCAACCTACCCGGATCCAGCGCGGGCCACGCCATAGGATCCCTATTTGGTCTTGCTCCGGGTGGGGTTTACCCTGCCACCACTGTTACCAGCGGCGCGGTGCGCTCTTACCGCACCTTTTCACCCTTACCTGATCACCCAAGGTGGAACAGGCGGTATCTTCTCTGTGGCACTAGCCGTAGCCACACCGTCACCAGTGTGGCCCCCAGGCGTTACCTGGCACCCTGCCCTTCGGAGCCCGGACTTTCCTCCAGCATCCCCTTCCTAGAAAGGCGCTGCCAGCGACTGTCTGACCGATCCGCAAGCGAGTTTAGATGAAGCAGTTGACAGTTGACAGAGGAGAGTTGACAGCGGGAAGAAAAAACATGACCCGACCCCATAAGTCGTTTTTGTTTTTGGAGGTTTTAGCTGTCAATTATCAACTATCAACTGATTGCAGCAGCGCATACACCGCCTGCCGTTTGAGCCCCGTGTGGGCCGCGAGGATCTTGGCGGCGCGGGAGGCCGGGAGTTCGGCAAGCAGCAGCTTGGCCAGCGCCTGGTCCCTGTCACTCCAGCCCGCCGTATCCGCTGCGGGAGAGAGCACCAGCACCAGCTCTCCGCGTTGCTGGTTGCTGTCCTGGCTGACCCATTCGCAAAGTTCGCAAACCGGTCCTCGACGAATCGTCTCGAATTGTTTGGTGAGCTCGCGGCACAGGGTAATTTCACGGTCAGGTTCCACAACGCCAGACAGGGCTTGCAAAAAACTCAATACACGGTGGGGCGCCTCATAGATGATGCTGGTCACCGTGGCGGCCGCCAACCGCTCGATCGCCTGCTGCCGCGGAGCCCCCTTGGAAGGCACAAAGCCTTCAAACACAAAGCGATCTGACGGCTGCCCTGCCGCCGCCAACGCTGCCAACAGCGCAGACGCCCCCGGCACCGGCACCACTGCAATACCCGCGTCCTGGCAAGCACGCACCAGCCGGTAGCCGGGATCACTGACCAGCGGCGTTCCCGCATCACTGATCAACGCACCTTTTTCACCATTTTGCATTCGCTCAACAAGCTCGGCACTGCGCTGACCCTCATTGTGGTCATGACAGCTGATCAGGCGGTTTCGGATACCCAACTGTTCCAGCAAACGCTGGCTATGCCGCGTATCCTCTGCCGCTACCCAATCCACACTTTCCAGCACAGAAATGGCGCGGCGGCTAATATCGTCAAGATGACCGATGGGTGTACTCACCACATAAAGGACAGAGTTCATAATTGTCGCGCTTCCTGGAGCTGGGTCGCTGGTGACCCCGGTACGAAGCGCCTACAATAGCCGCTCCATTCTGGTAATACGACTCTCAATATGATCAGAAAGCCTTTCGTAGCATTGGTTGTTGCTGCAACCCTCGCCGGCTGTAATACCTCTCCGGTAGAGCCTCGACGCCCCGCCGCCGAACTGCCGGCAAAACCGGCGGCCGCCGACATAGCCCCGGCACCGGAATCGCTTTCCGCGGCTCGCACCCAGTTGAGCCTGATGGCTGCTGAGAATCGCATTACCAACACCCTGACATGGGCAGGCGAATACCTGCAACAAGAGCGCGCAGAAGATGCCAAACAACTGCTGGCAGAATTAAACCCGCAAGCACTCAATCAACAGCAACGATTTCAGCTGACACTGCTTCACGGTCGGGCCACCCTGGCCCTTCAAAACCCCCGGGAAACCCTGGCGCTACTGACCCAAGAACAAGACAACATTCTTCAATACCCCGCCGATCAGCAAGCTCAACTGGATCTGCTTCGCGCCGACGCCCTGGCCATGAGCGGCCAGCTTCTCGATAGTCTTCAACAGCGAGTCGCCGCACACCCGCTATTGAGCGACAAGGATCAGGAATACAACCACAACATGATCTGGCAGCTGCTGATGCAGCTACCCGCCACTGACCTGGCCGGCGCCATCGATAAAAGTAGCGGCGACCTGCTTGGCTGGCTGACGCTGGCGCAGCTTTACCGTGATCCCATTGCCGACCTGGATGCGCAAGTCACTCGCCTTAACCAGTGGAGCGCACAGTGGCGCACCCATCCGGCAGTGAACGACGTGCCAGTCATGCTCGAAGCTCTTGAAAAAGCCGCCAGCCAACGCCCCAGCCAGGTTGCCATTCTGCTACCCGCAAGCGGACCACTGGAAACCGTGGGAGCCACGCTGAAACAGGGCATCATGACCGCCTATTACCAGCACAAGCAGGATAACCTGACACCCACCCTGCGCTTTTACGATTCATCCGGCGACGACATTCTTGCTGTCTATCAGCAAGCCATCGCCGAAGGTGCCGATTTTATTCTCGGTCCTTTAGCCAAGGAAAAAGCCGCCACCATCGCAAGCCAGGGCACATTGCCCGTCACCACACTGGCACTGAACTACGTGGACGAAGAACAGCCGCTCCCGGATAACTTTTTCCAATTCGGGTTGGCGCCGGAGGATGAAGCACGGCAGATTGCCCTGCAAGGCTTCCAGCAAGGTGATACCCAGGCCGGAATCCTTTACCCCAAGGGAGATTGGGGCCAGCGTGTTGCCCAGGCATTTGCCGATGAATGGCAGGCACTGGGGGGCACAGTTACCGCCTGGTCTGAATATCAGGAAGGCCCCGCCATTGGTGACACGGTCGAAGAGCTGTTACTCGTGGCACAGAGTGAACAGCGAGGCAAGGCCGTCAGCCGGTTCACCAATCTGAAAGTGGATGAGCGCCCGCGCCGACGCCAGGATCTGGACTTCCTGTTCCTGATTGCCAATCCGGATCAGGGCCGCCAGGTCAAGCCAGCTCTCAATTTTCATTATGCGAAAGATCTGCCGGTGTATGCCACCTCGCTGATTTACAGCGGCATGTCGAATCCCCGTCGCGACCAAGACCTCAACGGTATTCGTTTTGTTGAAATCCCCTGGCTTCTCGGCGATGAAAACAGCGCTTTGCATCAACTCACAGATGAGCAATGGCCAGAAGGCCACGGACGCTACGAACGCCTTTTTGCCATGGGTATCGACGCCTATCGCCTACAGGGTCGCCTCTACCTCCTGAATGCTCTGCCCTCCAGCGAGATGCCTGGCGTCACCGGGCGCTTGCGCATGCAACAACAGCGCATTGTCAGAGAGCTGAACTGGGCGATCTTTTCTCGTGGCGAAGCCCGGGCCTTACCCCAGGTCAGCGCCCCGGCCACCCTCAGCAGCAGACCCGGCAGTGCTACGACTTCGCGGTAATGCCAGTCGCGGCCAACAGGCCGAAAATGCAGCAGCACAGTGGCTGCAACAGCAAGGACTGTTGCTGGTGCAACGTAATTATCGCTGCCGCCAGGGTGAGATCGACCTGATAATGCAGGACAATGACGACTTGGTATTCGTGGAAGTGCGCTGGCGCAAGCATCACACCCATGGCGGCGCCCTTGCCTCGGTGGATCATCACAAGCAGAAACGCTTGATACTGGCCGCCAGACACTTTCTGGGCAGCCACCCCGCACATCATCATCGCGCCTGCCGCTTTGATGTTCTGGGTATGGAACCGGACAATAACGATTCTGTCTGTTATCAATGGATACAAAATGCCTTCTACAGCGAATAAGCTGTAGCGGACAAGACTGTTACGAGGTTGGTTATGAGCGTGGACCGTATCCGGCAATTGTTTGCCGAAAGCATCGAAACCAAAGCCAAGGCCGGCGAAGTCCTGCCAGCGGTTATTGAGGCTGCCGGGCAGGCCATGGTGGAATGCCTGCTGAATGGCGGCAAGATTCTGACTTGTGGCAATGGCGGTTCCGCCGGTGATGCCCAGCATTTTTCCTCCGAGCTGCTAAACCGCTTTGAAATGGAACGGCCCGCACTGCCTGCGGTGGCCCTGACCACTGACTCATCAACGCTGACCTCCATCGCCAACGATTACAGCTACAACGAGATTTTCTCCAAGCAGGTGCGTGCCCTGGGCAATGGCGGCGATATTCTGCTGGCCATCTCAACCAGCGGAAATTCCGCCAATGTGATGCAGGCAATCCAGGCGGCCCACGATCGCGATATGCGAGTGGTGGCCATGACCGGCAAAGAAGGCGGTGAAATGGTGAATCTCTACAGCCCTGACGACATCGAGATTCGCGTGCCCGCCAACTCCACCGCGCGCATTCAGGAAGTGCATCTGCTTGTCATCCATGCCCTTTGCGATCATATCGACCAGCAATTGTTCGGAGGTCAGTAAGCTTCATGCGCCATCTGATTCCCGCCCTGCTGACCAGCGCTTTCCTGCTGATAGCACTGTCCGGCTGTACCAGCATGTCCAAAGGCATGTCCGATCAACCTACCGATCAGGATCACGGCTCACGCACCTTTGGCGCCTTCGTAGAAGACGGCAACATCGAACGCAAGGTTTCCGTTAATCTGGCGCGAGCCAGTGAGGAACTGGATCAATCACGCATTGTTGTGGTCAGCTTCAATGGTAATGTACTGCTGGCAGGACAGGTCGCCAGCGAAGACCTGAAAGCCCAGGCCGGCAATATCGCCGACCAGGTACGCCATGTTCGCCATGTGCACAACGAGCTCCAGGTAATCGGCAACAATTCCTTCCTCGCACGCACCAATGACACCTGGCTCACCAGCAAGGTCAAAAGCCGCCTTTTCGTGAATGGCGACGCACCAGGTTGGCGCACCAAGGTGGTGACAGAAAACGGCGTGGTTTATCTAATGGGACTACTGACCCGCGACGAAGCCGAGGCAGTGGTATCGCAGGTGCAAAAAGTCTACGGCGTACAAAAAATCGTCAAGATCATCGAGTATATCGACTAAGACGCCAGGGTCCAGACAACGCGCTCAGCCCAACGAGCAATAAAAAAAACCGGCTATCGCCGGTTTTTTTTATTTGACCACCTTGAGGTGATTGACCTTGTTTGCCTTTGCCTCATCTTTCTTCTTGGCCGGCTCGGGCGGGGTGCTGGGTGGCTCTGGAGGGTCAACGGGATCAAATGCCATCCCCTGCCCGTTCTCGCGGGCAAACACCGCAACTACGGCATTAATCGGCACCCGAATTGACATGGGCACGCCGCCAAAACGGGCCGAGAAAGCGATTTCGTCGTTGTCTGCCACGAAATGTGTCACGGCACGAGGAGCGATATTCAGAACAATCTGACCGTCCTGAACAAAGTCCTGCGGCACTTCCACGCCGGGGAAAACAGCATTAACGGCCAGATGCGTCGTCAGACCGTTGTCACAGATCCACTCGTGAATCGCCCGTATCAGATACGGGCGATTGGAGGTCATGTCACTCATCAGAGCGGATTGCGCAGTTCGCGTTCAGCGTCGGTCAGGCTGGCCTGGAAGGCATCACGATCAAACAGGCGCTCGGCGTAATCCAGCAACGGCTTGGCCTGCTTGGCAGGAAGCTCAATACCCAGCGCCGGCAACCGCCACAGGATCGGGCCCACCACACAGTCCACCAGAGTGAACTCTTCGCTCATGAAATACGGCAACTCGCTGAAGATCGGCGCGCAAGCCAGGATGGCCTCACGCAGCTCTTTGCGGCGCTTGTTCAGGCTGGCCTCTTTCTCTTCACCGGCCAAGATAGCATCCACATGCCCACACCAGTCACGCTCGATACGGTGAATCAGCAGGCGGCTCTGGGCACGGGCTACCGGGTAGACCGGCAGCAGCGGGGGGTGCGGGAAACGCTCGTCCAGATACTCCATGATGACAGTGGACTGATACAGGGTCAGCTCACGGTCTACCAACGTGGGCACTTCGTTGTACGGATTCAGTGACGCCAGATCTTCCGGCTTGTTGTTGCTGTCCACATCAACAATGTCCACCGTGACCCCTTTTTCCGCCAGCACAATACGTACGCGGTGGCTGTAATGATCTTCCGGGGAAGAGAAGAAAGTCATTGAAGAACGCTTGGTCACCACACCCATTGTCGAGTCATCTCCACTAATCATCTATAACAGAAACAGGGTAACCGCTTTCGCGGGTACCCTGTTCATCGCTGGACATTGTACCACAGAAGCTGCGAGTGCTGGCGTCAGCGTTAAACCGGGCCAGCCGCAAGCTTAGTGGACGTCTTTCCAGTATTCCTTCTTGAGCAGGTAAGCCGGGATAAACAGAATCCCCAGGAATACCAGCACATACACACCCAGACGCTCACGCAAGGGACGAATCGGCTCGGCAGTGTAAGTCAGGAAGTTGGTGATATCACCCATGGCTTCCTTGAACTCATCTTCACCCAGCTCCTGCTCCAGCCCGGCCATTACGTGCGGCATGCCGACGTTTTCGAAGATACGGTTGTTGTAACCGAACGGACGGGACTCATCTTCATAGAAGTTGATCAGGTAGGAATACACCCAGTCCGAAGAGCGGAAGCGAGTCACCATGGTCAGGTCCGGCGGAGCCGTACCAAACCATTTCTTCGCCTCACCCGCCGGCATGGCTGTGTGCATCTGATCACCAAACTTGTCGCTGGTGAAATTCAGATTCTCCATAACCAGCTCTTCAGAGATTTCCAGGTCCTCAGCCAGACGGCTGTAGCGCTGATACTGAAGGCCATGACAACCCATGCAATAGTTCACGAACAACTTGGCACCATTCTGCAGGCTGACTTTGTCCTGCAGGTTTACCGGTGCCGGCACTTCGTGCTCACTTTTGCCACCGCCAGCCGCGAACGCGACCAACGGCAGGCAGCTGAAAAGAATTACCGCTAGTTTCTTCATCAGTGTCCCCCCGTTACCCGTTCCGGAACCGGCTTGGATTTCTCGAATTTATGCACGAACGGCATGATCAGCAGGAAGTAGCTGAAGTAATAAACTGTGCCGAACTGCGCAATCATGGTCTTGGTCGGGGTCGCAGGCTGGGTACCCAGGAAGCCCAGGACCAGGAAGTCCACAACGAAGATCGTCATGAAGATCTTGCTCCAGATACCACGATAACGAATGGACTTGACCGGGTGGCGATCCAGCCACGGGATCACGAACAGGATCACGATTGCACCACCCATGGCCACCAGACCCCATGCCTTGGAAGACATGATGATGTCGATGGTTGTGGCACGCAGCATGGCGTAGTACGGACCGTAATACCAAACCGGGGCAATGTGGTCAGGGGTTTTCAGCGGGTTGGCCGGCTCGAAGTTCGGCTTCTCCAACAGGTAACCACCACCGTCGGGGAAGAAGAAGATCACCACAGAGAAGATCATCAGGAAGACGATCACACCCGGCAGATCTTTCACGGTGTAGTAAGGATGGAACGGGATACCGTCAACCGGAACACCGTTTTCATCTTTGTTCTGCTTGATTTCAACGCCGTCAGGGTTGTTGGAACCCACTTCGTGCAGCGCCAGGATGTGCAATACCACCAGTGCCAACAGCACGATCGGAATCGCCACAACGTGCAACGCAAAGAACTTGTTCACGGTCGCAGTAGACAACAGGTAGTCGCCACGAACCCAGGTAGTCAGTCCTTCGCCGATTTCCTTGGCCTCTGCCGCAGAGATAAAGGGCAGCAGATCAAATGGAATCGCACCCGCCAGGGAGATGATTACCTGTGCACCCCAGTAGGACATGTTACCCCAGGGCAACACATAACCCAGGAAACCTTCTGCCATGAGTGCCAGATAGATCAGCATACCGAAGATCCACACCAGTTCCCGCGGCGGCTTGTAGGAGCCATACATCAGACCACGGAACATGTGGATATAGACCACGGCAAAGAATGCCGATGCACCAACCGCATGCATGTAGCGGATCAGCCAGCCCCACTCCACATCACGCATGATGTATTCAACGGAGGCGAAGCCTTCGTTGGGAGAGAAGAACATGGTCAGCCAGATACCGGTGAGGAGCTGGTTGATCAGCACCACCAGAGAAAGCACACCGAAGTAGTACCAGAAGTTGAAGTTCTTCGGCGCATAATATTCGGACATGTGACGCTTGTAGGCGTCAACCACGGGCAGACGGGCATCTACCCAATCGACAACGCGATTCACCATTCCCATCATGCCTTGGTCTCCCCTTCTTCAGAGCCGACGATGACGACGCCTTCACTCAGGTACGAATGCGGCGGCACGACCAGGTTGGTCGGTGCAGGCACACTCTTGTACACACGCCCTGCCAGATCGAACTTGGAACCATGACAAGGACAGAAGAAACCGCCGTGCTCCAGTTCTACAGTGGGCTGCTCTTCAAACAGAGGGGAGCACCCCAGGTGAGTACAGGTACCGACCAGCACAAGATACTCTTTTTTGATGGAGCGCCACTCATTCTTGGCGTATTCCGGCTGCTGATCCGCTTCGGACGCAGGGTCGCGGAGCTTTTCATCCAGCTGAGGCAGGGTATCCAGCATGTCCTGGGTACGACGAACCACCCAAATGGGCTGCCCTCGCCATTCCTCGACTACACGCTGCCCGGACTCCAGTTTGCTGATGTCAATCTTTACCGGCGCACCGGCATTCTTGGCTTTGGCACTGGGTTGCCAGGATTTTACGAATGGAACAGCCACACCGACCGCACCCGCAGCACCAATTGCCGAGGTCAGGCCGATCAAAAACGTGCGGCGGCTGCTATTTACGCCGTCGTTGCTCATTGAGTTATTCTCCCCTTAGATCCCACGCTCGGGGTTTGTCCGCGACCCGAGGTCCATCCTCGTGCTACGGGCGGAGTAAGGCGGCGGAAATGGTAAAGAAAAAGCCCACACCTGACAACCGGTTATTCCTGACCAGAAAGACCTAAATGACTGATTTAGACACAAAAAAGCCCAGCGTTGCTGGGCTTTTTTGTGAACCGGCTGACCGGAAGTATTAACGCTTGGAGAACTGCGGACGACGACGCGCCTTACGCAGACCAACCTTTTTACGCTCCACCTCACGAGCATCACGCGTCACGTAACCGGCACGACGCAGCTGACCACGCAGCTCACCGTCATATTCCATCAGCGCACGGGTAATGCCGTGACGGATGGCGCCAGCCTGACCGTTGTTGCCACCACCGCTAACGGTAACCAGCACGTCAAACTTGTCAGTAGCTTCCACCAGCTCGAGAGCTTGGCGAACAACCATCTGATTGGTCTTACGACCAAAGTAGACATCCAGGGGACGGCCATTGATGGTGATGTTGCCGCTACCCGGGCGCAGGAAAACGCGCGCGGAAGAGGTCTTGCGGCGACCGGTGCCGTAGTTGGTTTCTACAGTTGCCATCGTCTAAAACCCCTTAGATTTCCAGCTGCTGCGGCTGTTGAGCAGTATGAGGGTGCTCAGTGCCAGCATAGACTTTCAGTTTGCGGTACATGGCGCGACCCAGCGGGTTACGCGGCAGCATACCCTTAACCGCCTTCTCAATGATCATCTCAGGCTTTTCGGCCTGCAGAGTCGCAAAGTTGGCTTCTTTCAGGCCACCCGGGTAACCGGTGTGACGGTAATACATTTTGTCGTTCGCCTTGTTACCGGTAACGGCCACTTTATCGGCATTGATTACGACGATGTAATCACCGGTATCGACGTGTGGAGTGTACTCCGGCTTGTGTTTACCGCGCAGACGGTTTGCGAGTTCGGTCGCCAACCGACCCAGCGTTTTGCCGGAGGCGTCTACCACATACCAGTCGCGCTTTACGCTTTCCGGTTTTGCGCTGTAGGTCTTCATGGAATTCTGCCCTAAAATCAATATGTTACGGGTAGCAAACACCCGCCGGCGTCAGTTCCGCCGGGCAAGAGAGCGCGAATTCTACCCAAGCCCCCCACAGAACACAAGCCATTGAGAGGGATTTGTTGGCATTGACGCACTCAGCAACCAGCAGGTCCGGATTCGCCCTTGTGGGCAGTCGGACCCCGTGGTCAGATTGGGCGCCATCATCCCTTATATTGTCGCCGCAGTAAAACAGGAGCCAACCATGGAATACCGCCGTCTGGGTCGCACCGATCTGAACGTTAGCAGCCTCTGCCTGGGCACCATGACCTGGGGCAGCCAGAACACGGCCGAAGAAGGCCACGCCCAGATGGATATGGCGCTGGACCACGGGATCAACTTTTTTGATACCGCCGAAATGTATGCCGTCCCGGCCAGCCCGGAAACGTCTTTTCGCACCGAAACCATCATCGGCGAGTGGTTTGCCAAAACTGGCCAGCGCAACAAGGTCATCCTTGCAACCAAGGCCGCGGGGCCCGGCGACTATGTCAAACATATCCGTGGCGGCCCGCGCTTTACCGCTGCCAGCCTGCAGGAAGCCGTGGAGGGCAGCCTCAAGCGCCTGCAAACCGACGTCATTGATCTCTACCAATTGCACTGGCCGGAACGCACTACCAACTTTTTTGGCCGGCTGGGCTACAAGCACCGTGATGGCGAAGAGGGCATTGCCATTAGTGAAACGGTTGCCGGCCTCAAGGCGTTGATAGATGCAGGCAAGATTCGTCACTGGGGCCTGTCCAACGAGACCCCCTGGGGACTGATGACCTTTATCCACGAAGCGGAAAAAATCGGCCTGCCGCGCCCGGTCAGCATCCAGAATCCTTATTCCCTGCTTAATCGCAGCTATGAAGTCGGCCTTGCCGAAGTGAGCCATCGTGAAGACGTGGGCCTGCTGGCCTATTCGCCGCTGGCGTTTGGCATGCTGACCGGCAAATACCGCAACGACCAGTGGCCGGAAAAGGCGCGACTGACCCTGTTCAAGCATTTCTCCCGCTACACCAACCCGCAAGCGACCGCGGCAACGGAAGCCTATTACACCCTGGCACAAGAGCGCGGCGTCAGCCTGACCCAGCTGGCGCTGCAGTTCGTTACCACCCGGCCGTTTGTCACCAGCAACATTATTGGCGCCACCGATCTTGCGCAGCTGGAAGAGAACCTCAACAGTGTAGACCTGCCTTGGGACAAGGAACTGGAGAAAGCCCTGGAAGCGATTCATAACCGTTTCCCCTACCCCGCACCGTGATAACGGAACCCGTCGGGCGTCATGCTGCCCCCTTAAACCCCCTCCAAAATAGCCTCCCTCCCACTTGCGGGAGAGAGGCTGGGAGAGGGAGCCTTTGAAATTCAAAAACACCCTGATCCCAAAGACCCGTCTCCCTCTGACCCTCCTCCCTCGGGAGTGATCAGTGATCGCCCGGCCGCCATTGTCGATTCGCGGTATAACCATCACCTCCACGGTTCCGGCACCCCTGCCAGCCAGCAGCGGCGAGGCTTGATCTTGCGCCATCGCTGCCACCAGCTCGCAACAGCTGAACCCGGACTCTTGACGCCAGCATGTCGCTCATGCCAATGTTAACACCGTTAACTTATAGCGATGGACATCTATGGCACGCACCGCTTACCACCACGGCGATCTCCAGCAGCAGGTCCATGACCAGGCGCTTGCCGTGGTACGCGAGCACGGTGACAGCGCCATCAGCCTGCGGGCCCTGGCCAAGCAGATTGGCGTCAGCGCTCCGGCGCTATATCGCCATTTTGCCGACCGGGAAAGCCTGTTGGCGGAACTGGCGATCAGTGGCTTCGAAGCATTACGCCAACGCCTGCTGCAGGTGAAGCACACCCCGCCACGGCAAGCACTGATTGGCATTGGCCTCGCCTATGTTCGCTTTGCCCAGGACGAGCCCAACCTGTACCGGCTAATGTTCGGCGGGCAGGTGCTGCCCCGCGGAGTCCACCCACGACTGGACGACGCCGGCAAGGCAGCCTTCCAGGTTTTGGAGGACACCGTAGAACGGGCGCGCCACAGCGGCTATCTGAAACCCATGCCGCTGGCACTAATGACCGCCACCGCCTGGTCACTGGTCCATGGTCTGTCCCAGCTGACTATTGACGGCCATCTGCCGAACGCCGATGCCGAACCCCATCTTGCCGAAGGCATCACCAGCCTGTTGCTGGAAGGGGCCATCGCCGACACCAACCGCGCTACCGATAATAACGAGGATTCCCCATGAGCAGCCCACAACCCAGCACCCTACGCGTCGGACGACGCTATCGCGCCAACCGACTGGAGAGCGGCTATGACGCCATCGTCATCGGTTCCGGCATTGGTGGCCTGACCGCCGCCGCCTGCCTCAGCAAGCTTGGCAAAAAAGTGCTGGTCCTGGAGCAGCACTACACCGCAGGGGGATTCACCCACAGTTACGACCGCAATGGCTACGAATGGGATGTGGGGGTGCATTACATCGGCGATATGGGCAGCAGAAAAACCATGGGCCGCCGCCTGTTTGATCTGGTCACCGACAACCAGCTGCAATGGGCGCCGATGGACCCGGTCTACGATCGACTGTTTATCGGGGAGCGCCAGATCGATCTGGTTGCAGGCCCGAAAGCCTTTGCCGACGAGCTAAAGAAACAGTTCCCGGATGAAGAGCGCGCCATCGACACTTATCTTGGCTATCTGTCACAGGTCTCTGCTGCCATGCCCGGCGTCACCCTCGCCAAAGTCATGCCCGACCTTCTGGCCAGTCCCTTCCGCTTCCTTGCCCGCCGCAAGGCACCGGACTTCCTGAACCGGCCGACCCGCGACGTGCTGCTGACCCTGACCCGCAACGAAGAGCTGATTGCCGCGCTCACCGGTCAATGGGGAGACAACGGCCTGGTTCCCAACGATTCCAGCTTTATCATTCATGCCCTGATTGCCCGCCATTATCTGCATGGTGGCTACTATCCTGTCGGCGGCGCATCGGAAATGGCCAAAACCATCATTCCGGTGATCCAGCAAAGCGGCGGCGAAGTCTTTACCTACGCCGATGTACAAGAAATCCTGATCGAAAAGAGTAAAGCCGTCGGGGTGCGCATGGCTGACGGCACAGAGATCCATGCCCCCGCTATCATCAGTAACGCCGGGGTATTCAATACCTTTGGCCCCCTGCTGCCAGAGAGCGCCCCCCACAAGGATTTCTATCAAATGAAGCTGGGCCAGGTGCAGCGCTCAATGGCCAGTGTATGCCTATATATTGGCCTGCAGGACACCGCAGAGAACCTGCAGCTACCGAAGACCAATTTCTGGATTTACCCCGGCACCGATCACAAGCAACAGGTTGAGCAGTTTCTGGCCGACCCGGATAACCACGATATTCCACTGACCTATATTTCGTTCCCCTCTGCCAAGGATCCCAGCTTCACGGAACGTTACCCCGGGCGCGCCACCATCGAAATCGTCGCCCCCGGGCCCTTCGAGTGGTACCAGCAGTGGGCCGACAAGCCCTGGGGCAAACGTGGCGACGACTACGAGGCACTCAAGGAAGAATACGCCCAGCGCTTGCTGGAGAAACTCTACGAAAAAATGCCCCATCTGCGAGGCAAGGTGGACTACTACGAGCTCTCGACGCCGTTATCAACGGATTATTTCTGCCGCTATCCCAGCGGCGAAATCTACGGCCTTGACCACACACCCCAGCGGTTTGAGCAGGACTGGCTAAAACCGAAAACCCGCATCCCCGGCCTCTACCTGACCGGCCAGGACATCATGACCTGCGGGGTGGTTGGCGCCATGATTGGCGGCCTGCTCACGACTGTCGCCGTCGGCGGCGCCAGAAGCCTGCCGCTGGCCAAGAAAGTGTTCGCAGGCTAATGCATCTGCCCTTCTGGCTGTGCACCGGCCTGCTAAGCCCTGTACTGATGGCACAGGCCCTGCACACTCGCCGCACCACCCTGCGCCTGCCTGAGGCCGACGGGGCCCGCCATGGTCAGTGGGGGCACGGGGCCCCCTCACAACGGCTGTTGGTGATAGGCGAATCGACTGCTGCCGGGGTCGGCGTGGAGCACCAGCGTCAGGGATTGGCGAGCCAACTGGCGCGTCAGCTCTATCAGAGCAGGGGCGTGTCGGTGCAATGGCATACCGCGGGAGTCAACGGCGCGCGCGCTGGAGCGCTCATGGAGATCGCCAACGACCTTAGTATCGCGCCGGTGGATCACATTTTTATCAGTCTGGGCGTCAACGACACCACCGGCCTGACCCGCCGCCAAGCGTATTATCATCAGCTCCTGACGCTAAGCCATGCCCTCAAGCGACACAGCCCGGCCGCCAGACAATACCTTCTTGCCGTGCCGCCCATGCACCGCTTCACTGCCTTGCCAAGCCCACTTCGGCAACTACTGGGCTGGCGCGCCCGTCAGCTGGACGAAAAACAGAAACAGCTGGCCGGGCAACCCCCAGGATACCTGCAGCATATCCATTACCCTGAGCTGGAACCCCCGTCACTATTGGCAGAAGACGGCTACCATCCTGGTCCGCGCGGTTATCGAGCCATGGCAAAGGCTGTGGCCGCGCAGCTCTGGGACTAACTAACCTCCTCACCGCATTCCTCAAAGTCACAAAAAAGGCGGCTTACGCCGCCCTACTGTGCCTACTGGAAAAACCACCCAATTCCAAAGCGCCACAGCCCCTGATCCAGGGTATCGACCCCCCTGTCGACATCAAGCCACTGCTGACTGTAGCCGCCACGCATGAAGAATCGATCACTCACATCAAGACGAATACCTGCTCCCACTTCGTAGCTGAAGACCGTGTCCGAAAGCGTCGGAGTGTCATAGCCGCAGTAGTAGCCCCACCATGGATCCCACCAGCACACCGGCACCGACGGCCCGGTAGGCACATTGGTATCCAGGTACGTCGCACCAATGGCCCCTTGCACATAGGGCGTAAGCGCCTTGCGGAAGAAATGATAGGTTCCATTCAAGGCCATGGTAGTCATCTCCAGCTCACCACTACCCTCAAACCGGCCTGCAGGATCAATCTCATTACTGGTGCGAAAGTCCGTATCCACCCATTCAAGAGCAAACCCGAATTGCACGTGTTCATCCAGGTTATAGGCAAAATCAAAGCCAAAGCCGATATCATCATCAATACGAACTTCCGAACCTCGATCGCCATTGAGCGTCTGGCCTTGCAAACCCAAAAGACGAAAACCGCCTTCCCAACGCTCAGTACGATAGCTGTTGGGAATTTCAGCCACCGCATTCATCGATAGCAGCGCCACCAAGACTCCCGCCAGACTGCGTACCCTCATCATGTTCTTCTCCTTGCGCGATCAAAAAAGGCGAACCCGTAACCGGATTCGCCTTTTATATCACGGAAACACCGCCTGAGATTAGAACCGGTAGCTCATCTGGGCACCAATCACATCAGCATCCAGCTCATAGGTACCCTTGAGTTGGGCCCCCTTGTCAGAACGACTGATATCCGCATCATCAACAAAGATATGGGCATAGCCAACGTCGATAGTCATATTATCGGTCGGATTGAACCCAGCCCCCAGGGTCACCCAGATCCGGTCAGAGTCTGGCGAGATCGCAGAACGGTTATCTTTGCCCTGTGTAGAATCTTCCTTTGCCACCCCGAATCGCAACACGGTGCCACTGGCAAGTGCGTGATTCAGGCCCAGGGAATAGCGAGCCGTGTTTTCCCAGTCGAACTCTTCAGTAGGGTTGAATGCCAAATCAGGGCTTTCCACCACCAACGCATCCAGAGAACTCCACTCCGTCCATTCAACGCCCAACAACAACTGTGTCCGATCTGACAAGTCACCAGCATATGAGAGCTGCAAAGAGGCAGGAAGATCAATATCGGCCGAGCCTGAATAACTCCCGGGAGCAACAGGGTTCCCCCCCAAGGCGGACAAAAGTGCTCCCGCATCGCTAAAGGAGATATCACCCTCGACTTCGTAGCTCATCTCGGAGCGGTAAGCCACACCAAAATGGTTGTTATCATCAGGACTGTAGGTCAGGCCAAGATTCCAGCCGATGGCATCATCATCACCCTCGAGACGGGTCGCCGCATTGCGAATATCCGCATCAAGCGTCTGGTAATTGATACCGATGCCAACATTCAGATTGTCTGTCAGCTGGATCCCCAGGGAAGGATTGATATTTACCGTCTGCAGATCCGATTCCGTGGCATAAAAGTCGCCAGCGGTGACCGTACCCAGCCCGGCAGGCGGCGGAGGCGTGAGATAGGCATTACCCCAACCACTCTCATACTCAATTTTGGTACCGAACGGGGAAACAATACTCAAACCAAAAGTCATCGTCTCGCTAATTGGCACCGCCAGAAACGCACTGCCCACGAAGGGCTCCACATCGTCAAAGTCGCCACTCCCTTGTCCTACCTGGGGACCAAACAGAGACATACCGTCGGAGTCGGATTTGAAGGCAGTATCGACCCACACCTGATGCAGCGGGATAGAAATTTCGGTAGCACGAAGTCCGGCTAGCGTCGCCGGGTTATACCATTGATTGGAAGCATTTTCGCTCAGCACTCCCGCACCTGCGTAAGCGGTACCCATGGCTGAAACAGATTGATAGGACACGGCAAAACCGCTGGCCATTACCTGACCTGACAGCAGCCCGATGGTGGATCCGACGATGAGAACGCCCGTTTTTTTCATTTTTGCTCTCCCTCTTCCTGAAAGTAACTTCCTGAACGCAAGGTCATTCCTGGAACGCTCATTTCTTATACCCAATACTGAGCGGATACAGCAACCTCGAGCGTATGCCCATCTTTTTGTCTTAAACAGGGCTTTTTTGTAAAAGATCCGCCGTTATGGTCAGGGAGCCGTCCCCCCTCAAGAAGCCATTGAAAACCCGGACCGGCAACACAAAAAAGGCTGCCGAAGCAGCCTTTTACTTGTGCAGGAGGACACTGGAATCAGTCCGCCAATACTGCCTTGGCGATAATGGTCTTCATGATCTCGTTGGTACCGCCATAGATGCGCTGGACGCGGGAGTCAGCGAACATGCGGGCAATCGGGTATTCCCACATGTAACCGTAACCACCGTGCAGCTGCAGACACTCATCAATCACTTCGCACTGAAGATCCGTAATGTAGTATTTACCGGCAGCAGCAGTAGGAATATCCAGCTCTTTCTTGAGGTGGAGTTCAAGACAGCGATCCACATAGGAACGAGCCACTTCCAGTTTCGTGTGCATCTCGGCAATTTTGAACTGGGTGTTCTGGAAGTCCGCAATGGATTTTCCAAACGCCTTACGCTCTTTCACATACTGGATGGTCTGCTCCAGAGCTGATTCCGCCATGGCCAGGCCACCGATGGAGATACCCAGACGTTCCTGCGGCAGTTCTTTCATCAGGTAGATGAAGCCCATGCCTTCTTCACCGAGCAGGTTTTCGGCAGGCACCTTAACGTCCTGGAAGAACAGCTCGGAAGTGTCCTGGGCCTTCATGCCCACTTTCTTCAGATTGGTGCCCTTCTCGAAGCCTTCTGAATCGCAATCCACCACGAACAGGCTGATACCTTTCGCGCCCTTGCTGGGATCAGTCTTGGCTACCACGATCACGATGTCCGCGTTCTGACCGTTGGTGATAAAGGTCTTGGAGCCGTTCAGGACGTAGTGATCGCCCTGCTTTACCGCGGTGGTCTTCACGCCCTGCAGGTCGGAGCCCGCACCCGGCTCGGTCATGGCGATGGCGCCAATGCACTCACCGGTAACCATCTTCGGCAGGTACTTTTCTTTCAGGAATTCGCTACCGTTGTTCTGGATGTAAGGCGCCACGATCTCGGTGTGCAGACCCCAGCCGATACCGGTCAGACCGAGACGGGAAATCTCTTCGTTGATGACCACGCTGTACAGGAAGTCCGCTTCGATTCCACCGTACTGCTCTTTTACCATCGGGCACAGGAAGCCCTGCTCACCCGCTTTGAGCCAGATTTCACGGGGCACAACGCCTTGCTTTTCCCACTCTTCATTGTTGGGAACGGCTTCAGCTTCGAGGAACTTGCGAACGGTATCGCGGAAGGTTTCGTGGTCGGAATTGAACAGCGTACGGGGGATCATGAATCTCTCCGGTCTCGTGTTGGGGAAGTGGCCCCGAAACCGGAAATGGCCGGGGCACAGAATATCCCCATGATGTTCACTGATACTGCCATTGGGCAATGACCGAATTGATCAATGCCTTTTCGCCCTGAGACATACGGCCAATAGTAGTGAACGCGTCGTGAGCAAGCTCCGGGGCTCAAGCCCGGTGTTCACGCCCAAGATACTCCGACGACTGCATTTCCTGCAGACGGGAACGGGTACGTTCGAACTCGAAATCCAACCGCCCCCCGGCATAAATATCCTCAATAGGGGTTTCTGCCGTCATCACCAGTTTGACTGCCCGGTCGTAAAACTCATCGACCATGTTGATGAAGCGACGTGCCATGTCATCCTTGGCCGCCCCCATCTGTTCCACGTTGGCTACCAGAACGGTGTGAAATTCCCGGGCGATTTCGATGTAGTCAGTCTGGCTGCGAGGCCCATCGCACAGCGCCTTGAACTCAAACCAGACCACATCATCGGCACAGACCACCGTCGGAATCTTGCGCCCCTCAATTAATACATTGCCTGCATCACGGTGACGCGAATGATCGGGCTCCAGGGTATGAAAACGCTCGTGCAGATAGGCCTCTGCCGTTTCACCCAGCGGACAGTGATACAGCTCCGCCTGCTCCAGCAGCCTCAACCGGTAATCGGTGCCGCCATCCACATTCATCACCTGGGTATGCTGTTTGAGCAGGGCAATGGCTGGCAAGAAACGCGCTCGCTGAAGACCGTCACGATAAAGCCCATCGGGCTCAATATTGGAGGTCGCGACCAGAGTGACGCCATTGGCGAACAGTTCTTCCATTAACCCGGCCAGAATCATCGCATCTGTGATGTCGGTGACAAAGAACTCATCAAAACACAGCACCCGAGCCTGGCTGGCGAACTTCCGGGCAATGCTGATCAACGGATTCTTCTCGCCCTGCCGTTCCCGCATTTCACGGTGCACCTTCTGCATGAACCGGTGAAAGTGCATGCGGCGCTTCTGATCAAAGGGTAACGACTCGAAGAACACATCCATCAGGTAGGTTTTGCCGCGCCCAACGCCCCCCCACATATACAGCCCCATCTGTGGACGAGGCTTGCGAAAGCGCCCAAACAAGCCTCCTCCGGAGGGCTCCGCCAGCAAGCGATGATACAGATCATCCAGCGCTTCCACGGCCCGCAACTGGGCGGCATCCTGGAAGAAATCCTGGCGCTGAAGGTCGGCCTGATATTGCTCAAGAGGAGTCATAGTCATTGTGGCAGCAGGTGGAGCGGGCCAATGTAGCGCCGGGGCCCGGCGCTGACAAGCGGCAGCCGGCGTGTCGTTAACCGGATACTGGCAGGTGACTGGCCGCAGCTTCCTTCAGTTCCACCAACCGACCGTGGAAGAAGTGGCCGCAATCAGGGAAACGAATCAGATCCGGGGTCAACGGTGTTTGCTCGGCCCAGCGGAACACTTGCTCCGCCGGCACCACCTCATCGTCGTCACCCTGTACTACCGTCACGGGACAACCGGTGGTCTCGATATCGCTGAACGGATAATGGTGAACTGGCGGCGCCACTAGCAGCAAGGTACTGACGGGCATGCCATTGGCATTGAGGATTTCAGCCCCCCGACAGGCGACAAAACTGCCAAACGAAAAGCCCGCCAGCCACAGGGGGGCCTGAGGGAACTGTTCGCGTAACCAGCTGTGAATCGCCAGCAAGTCTTCGGTTTCACCGATGCCATCGCTGTAAGCACCCTGACTGTCGCCCACCCCGCGAAAGTTGAAGCGCACTACCGCGCCCCCCTTGTCCCGGACCAGCCGCGTCAATGTGGTCACCACCTTGTTGTCCATGGTGCCACCAAACAAGGGATGAGGATGGCAGGCAATGGCAACAAAAGGTGGCGCATCGCTGCCCTGTTCGAAAACAGCTTCCAGTTGCCCACTCGGCCCTGCCAGCTGTAGCCGTTCAGCCATGTGCCACCTCCATCGATGAATTGTTACGAGTTGTCCCCTTGGCGACCTCGCGGCACTGTGCTGCAATAGTCCGCAGTTGTCGTCAAAGACTGACGACAGTGTACAGGAGTATGCCATGGATATGCTGACAACCGGGGTATTGAGCTTTGCTGCCGGCGTCATTGTTGGAGCAGGCTTGCTGTTCTGGCTGTTACCGGCCCGCCGTCAGGCCGGGCAACTGATTCGTGACCGTGACGAGGCCCGTCAGGCACTGGAGCACTACCGCTCGCAAGTGGATGACCACTTCCTGCATACCGCAGAACTGGTCAACGATATGACCCAGGCCTACCGCACTGTCCATGAGCATCTTTCCAAAGGCGCCCAGGCACTGTGTTCCGAGGGAGGGCGCAAACGCGCAGCGGCCAAATCCCTGGATTCTGCCCCGAACCGTGACAATTCCGACCCGATCAACCCCCCACTGGACTACGCCCCCAGCGCCCAGGGAACGCTGGCCGAGGACTTCGGGCTGCGACGCAAACCGGAAGGCCCCTTCGAGCCTGTTGATGTAGACAACCCTACCCCTGACGCCATTGTTGAACCCCCTCGAGATTATGCCGAGGGCATGGACGACAACAACGAAGACAGCCCCCGCAAGGACAAGTAGTTCCGACGCGAAAACGGATTGCGGGCAACCCTGCTTTGGGGCCGGCAATCCGCGCCAACCTACGGAAGAAATGTCTCCGGCACCCGCATCGGCACAGGCGCGTCATCGACAACAATCTCGGCGGGAAGATGCCCCGCGGGATCCCCATCCGCCTGCACCGGCTCTGCAGCCTGCTCACACTGGATATGGACTTTTTCTGCCCGTAGCGAGGCGACCCCGTCCACCCGCTCCATTCGGCCCAGTAACAGGGCGCTCAGGCAACGCAGCAAGAACCGTACTCCCGGTTTCTGGAACAGCAGCACCTGTACCTGTGGACGCAGAATGTTCGCTTCCCGACTGAGCACAAAGCTGCCGCCATAATGGCGACCATTGGTCACGATCGCCGAGAAACAATCCAGCGGACGACCGTCCACAGTGACCCGGTATTGCCGTTCACCATAACGACGAATCTGTCCAAGCATGGCCAACACATATGCCAGCTTGCCAAAACGCTCCTTGATACCGAGATTGACCCCGTCTACTACCCAGGCGTCATAACCAATGCCACACATCATGATAAAACGGCGGCCATTCAGACGAGCCGGTGTCACTGACACACTTTTTCCACAGACCACCACCCGCGCTGCGGCTTCCGGCTTTTTCGGCAGGCCAAGCTCCCTGGCCAGCACGTTGGCGGTCCCGGTGGCGAACACGCCGAGCGCAACCCCGGGCGCCAGGCCATTGAGCACTTCATTGGTGGTGCCGTCACCGCCCACTGCCACGACACAATCGCCCTGATCCTCGAGCTCATTCAGGTAGCGCGTCGCGTCATTGGGCCCGGTGGTGTGATACAAGCGCACCCTTGCTCCCAGTTGCTCCAGCTCGGCCACAAAACGGCAAAGCAGTGCCTCCCGGCCACCCCCGGCCGCCGGGTTGTAGATAACGGTGATCTTCATGTTGGAAAGGAAACCCTCGTACTGCTCCCGGTTCAGGCCGGGTTATCGATGTCGATAAAGGTGTGCTCAATGCCGTAATTGTCGCTGAGCCATTGCCCCAGCGCCATGACCCCATAACGCTCTGTGGCATGATGACCACAGGCAAAATAGTGAATGCCGGTCTCGCGGGCGAAATGGGTGGTAGGCTCGGAAATCTCGCCACTCAGGTAGGCATCCACGCCCTTGAGTTGCGCCTTTTCAATAAATCCCTGGGCACCGCCCGTGCACCAGCCAATGGTCTCAATCTCGTCGCCGGGATCCCCCACATGCAGAGGGGTACGCCCCAACACCGCTTCGGCATGGGCACTGAACTCTTCGGCAGACATGGGGCTATCCAGGCGACCGATGTTACCGACCGGAAGCGGCGAATCGTCCAGTCCGCCCTCGGTGATCAGCCCCAACCGGCGGGCCAGTTGCGCATTGTTGCCAAGGGTGGGATGGGCATCCAGCGGCAAGTGATAGGCAAACAGGTTGATATCGTGGCGCAGCAAGGTCTGCAAGCGCTGTTTTTTCATGCCGCGGACTCGCTGATCTTCCCCTTTCCAGAAATAGCCATGATGGACCAGGATCGCATCCGCATCCTCGACAATAGCGGCATCAATCAGGGCCTGGCAGGCCGTCACGCCACTGACCACTCGCCGTATCTGCTCGCGTCCTTCCACCTGAAGCCCGTTGGGGCAGTAATCCTGAAAGCGGTCCGCGGCCAGTTCCTGGTCGAGCATGGACAACATGTAATCGCGCTTGAGCATGACACCTACCGGAAAAGATCAACATTCCTGACCCTGGAGCCCCCTCTATCCCCCGAACGGCGGTAGAATTTCCACTCCACAGGCCCTACTATGCGCGCAGTTTACCTATCCGGGCCTGCACTTGTCTTGTCACCCGCCAAACGGGGCCGCAGCCAAGCCGAATCGCGCCGGAATACGCACACCATGGGGGCACTGTCGGTGGTCAGAGTCTTTCGCTTTTTTGCCGGACCTATCTTTGCCGGGCTTGCCGTCGGTCTGGCTGTGCTGTGGTGGTATGAATGGGGTCCGAGCGCCCAGCCCGCACGCCACGACACCGGTGTTGCCAGCTATGCCGGCGCCGTCACCCATGCCGCTCCCGCGGTGGTTAACATCTTCACCAGTCAGGTCGTGACCAGCGACGACGATGCCGAATCACCTCTCTTCAATCGGTTCATGGAGCAACCCCGCCGGGAACGCGCGCTGAGCAGCCTGGGTTCCGGGGTCATTGTGGACGATGCCGGCTATGTTCTCACCAGCCATCACGTGATCCGCGATGCGGACGAAATCCTGGTAGCACTGCGCGATGGTCGTGACGCACCGGCACGAGTCGTCGGGGCGGACCCGGAAACTGACCTAGCACTCTTGCACATCGCCCTGGAAAACCTGCCAGAGGTGGAGCTCAACGGTAACGGCCCGGTTCAGGTAGGCGACGTGGTACTCGCCATCGGCAACCCGCTGGGTGTCGGACAGACGGTGTCCATGGGTATTGTCAGTGCCACCGGTCGCAGCCATCTGGGCATTGCGACCTTCGAGAATTTTATCCAGACCGATGCAGCCATTAACCGGGGGAATTCCGGGGGCGCGCTGATTGATACCAACGGCCATCTGATTGGCATCAACACCGCCATCCTCTCCGCTGACGGCTCCTGGCAGGGGATTGGCTTTGCCACTCCCGCCTCAATCGCCAAGGAAGTGATGAGCGACCTGATCGAACACGGCCGGGTTATTCGCGGCTATCTGGGCGTCACGGTACAGGACATCACCCCCTCGCTGGCCGACACCTTTGGTCTGGAGGAAGTGCGCGGAGGGCTGATTGCAGAGGTCGTCGTGGACAGCCCCGCCCACAAAGGGGGACTGCAGCCCGGGGACGTCCTGGTTGGCATCAACGACCAGCCCATGAAGGATGGCTATGAGGCCATGAATCGCATCGCCGGGATGAAGCCCAATGCCGAGGTCACGTTGAATGTGGTCCGCAATCGCCAGCCCCTGGCTGTCGAGGTGGTGATCGGAACACGCCCCCCTGCCGAGACCGAATAACCTCTGGATTACGCCTTGCGGAGCAAGGCGTGACCTGATGCGTCTCTTTGCCCGCAAGCGCGCCCTCAGGCCTTCAGGCTTACCGTCCTACAGCAGCGTATCCAGCGCTTCAATCAAGGCCTGATTTTGCTCCGGCGTGCCGACGGTAATGCGCAGATAGTCGGCGATGCGTTCGGGCTTGCCGAAATGGCGCACGATTACGCCAAGCTCCCGCAGCCCGCTGGCCAGGCTTTCGCCACTGTGTTTCGGGTGACGGGTGAACAGGAAATTGGCCGCAGAGGGCAGTCCTTCAAAACCGCGCTGGCTCAACGCCTCATCCAGCCACTCCCGTTGCTGGATCACCAGATCGCAGCCTTTTTCGAACCACTCCCGGTCGTCAAATGCCGCCTTGCCAGCGGCAATGGCCAGCCGGTCCATGGGGTAGGAATTGAAACTGTCCTTGATCCGGTTCAGCCCGTCGATCAGGGCCGCATCGCCCACCGCCAGACCGATACGCAGACCGGCCAGAGAACGGGATTTGGACAACGTCTGGGTCACCAGCAAATTCGGGTAGCGGTTGACCAGCGCAATGGCCGTGTCACCCCCGAAATCGATGTAGGCTTCGTCCACCACCACCAGTGATTCCGTATTGGCTTGCAACAGGCGTTCAATATCGCGCAGAGGCAACAACTGTCCGGTCGGCGCATTGGGATTCGGGAAGATAATCCCGCCATTGGGCTTGAGATAGTCGTCCACCGAAATGGCCAGCGCCTCGTTCAAGGGCACCGCGTCATACTCGATCTGGTATAACCCGCAATACACCTTGTAGAAGCTGTAGGTGATGTCCGGGAACAGCAGCGGCTTGTCCTGCTTGAAGAACCCCAGAAACAGGTGCGCCAATACCTCATCGGAACCATTGCCGACAAAAACCTGATCACGGGTAATGCCGTAACCCTTATCCGCGTAGTACCCGGCGATGGCTTCCTTCAGCTGCCCGCTATCCGGATCCGGATACAACCGCAGACGCGCATCCGCCTGCTCCCGAATGGCCTCGATCACCCGGGGTGACGGGCCCAGCGGGTGCTCATTGGTATTCAGTTTGACCAGCTTGCTCATCGTCGGCTGCTCACCCGGCACGTAGGGCTCCAGCTGATGAACAAAGTCACTCCAGTATTTGCTCATAGTTTTTCCGTCCGACGTTGGACGTCAGACGTCTGACGCCTTGTTGATTCTGAATTCTGCGCTGCGGGCATGGGCAGTGAGGCTTTCGCCGCGCGCCAGGGGCGAGGCGATGCCGGCCAGGGCGCTGGCCCCCTCCGGGGAGCAGCCGATCAGGGAGCTGCGCTTCTGGAAATCGTACACCCCCAGCGGTGAAGAAAAGCGTGCCGTCGCACTGGTCGGCAACACGTGATTGGGCCCGGCGCAGTAGTCACCCAGGGCCTCAGGGGTATGACGCCCCAGGAAAATGGCTCCCGCGTGGCGGATTTTTTTCGCCCACGCTTCCGCGTCATCGATGGATAGCTCCAGGTGTTCGGAGGCAATCACATTGGCAATGTCGATGGCCTCATCCAGATCTTTCACCTGAATCAGCGCCCCCCGGTTTTTCATGGAGGTCCGGATGATGGCCTCACGCTCCAGCGTCTGGGCCAGTGTTTCCATAGCGTCAGCGACCTGCTTGAGGTAATCCGCGTCCGGGCACAAAAGGATCGCCTGAGCCTCCTCATCGTGTTCCGCCTGGGAAAACAGGTCCATGGCAATCCAGTCCGGATCGGTTTTGCCGTCACACACCACCAGAATTTCCGACGGGCCGGCGATCATGTCGATGCCTACCTTGCCGAACACCTGGCGCTTGGCTTCCGCCACGTAGATATTGCCGGGGCCGACAATCTTGTCCACCGCCGGCACGGTGTCCGTGCCGTAGGCCAGTGCCGCCACCGCCTGGGCGCCCCCCACCGAAATAAACCGGTCTACCCCGGCGATGGCCGCCGCCGCCAGCACCATATCGTTGAGCTCGCCCCCCGGTGCCGGAGATACCATGATAATCTCATTCACGCCCGCCACCTTGGCGGGCAAGGCGTTCATCAACACCGAGCTGGGATAGGCCGCCTTGCCACCGGGCACATAGATCCCTGCACGGTCCAGCGGCGTCACCTGCTGGCCAAGCAAGGTGCCATCGGCCTCACGGTAAGACCAGGAATCCTGTTTCTGCTTTTCGTGATAGCTGCGCACCCGTGCCGCTGCCGCTTCCAGCGCCTCACGCTGTTCTGTCGGAATCCGCGCCAGGGCGGCCTGCAGCTGGTCCTCACCCACCACCAGATCTGCGGCGGCACTGACCTCGCGACGATCAAACCGGGCGGTGTACTCCACCAACGCAGCATCACCGCGTTTGGCCACATCCCGCAGGATGCCCTGAACCCGCTCGGCCACTTCCGCATCGCGCTCCTCGGACCAGGCGGTCAGGGCCGCCAGCTGGGCATCGAAGTCAGCGTCTTGAGTGTTGAGCCAGGTGGTTTCCATGTTTGGGTACCGTAAGAGTCAAAATCAAAGTCCAGTTTTACCACAGAGGACACAGAATTCACTGAGGGAAAAACCGGGAATTTTCTATCAGCAGGATCAGCAGAACCTTTCGCCCACTCGATGCAAAAAGGGTTTTGCCCTGTGGCCTCTGCGGTAATAAACGCTTTTCGTCTTTGCGCGACTACTCTTTGCGCGAGGCGACTGCCGCTTCCAGCTTGTCCAGGATCGCCTGGATATCCGCATGCCGGGTCTTCATGCTGGCGCGGTTGACGATCACCCGGGTAGAGATATGCGCAATCAGCTCGGTAGGTTCCAGACCGTTGGCTCGCAGGGTATTCCCCGTATCAACGATATCCACGATACGGTCCGCCAGCCCCACCAATGGCGCCAGTTCCATGGCGCCGTACAGTTTGATCACTTCGGCCTGCTTGCCCTGCTCGGCAAAATACGCCTTGGCCACATTGACGAACTTGGTGGCGACACGCAGGCGGCTCCCCACTTCCGGGGCATCGTTGAGGGCGGCGACCATCAACTTGCAACGCGCGATATTCAGATCCAGCGGCTCGAACACACCGTCCGCGCCATGCTCCATCAGGACATCTTTACCAGCCACACCGATATCGGCGGCACCGTGCTGCACATAGGGCGGTACGTCGGTGGCGCGGATAATGATGATCTTCACGTCATCACGGGTGGTGTCGAAGATCAGTTTGCGTGACGCAGAGGGATCTTCCAGCAGCTCAATACCTGCCGCCTTCAACAGCGGCAGGGTTTCCTTGAGAATGCGGCCCTTGGAAAGGGCAATGGTCAACGGTTTGGTCATGAGGCTTCCGTTATCGGGGCACACGGCGAATCACCGCGCCCAGCGATTGCAGTTTCTCTTCAATACACTCGTAGCCACGATCAATGTGGTAGATGCGATCTACGATGGTTTCCCCTTCTGCCGCCAGCGCCGCAATCACCAGCGATGCCGATGCTCGCAGGTCAGTGGCCATCACCGGTGCGCCCGTGAGCTGCTCGACACCCCGGCAGATGGCGGTGTTGCCTTGTACTTCGATGTCGGCGCCCATGCGGTTCATTTCCTGCACGTGCATGAAGCGGTTTTCAAACACCGTCTCGACAATGGTACCGGTTCCCTCGGCAATCAGGTTCAGGGCCATGAACTGGGCCTGCATGTCAGTGGGCATCGCCGGGTACGGTGCGGTGCGCAGGGACACCGCCTTGGGGCGGCGCCCTTCCATATCCAGCTCGATCCAGTCGTCACCAGTGGTAATGGTGGCGCCCGCCTCTTTCAGCTTTTGTAGCACCGCGTCCAGAATCCCGGGCACCGTATCCTTGGTCTTGATACGTCCGCCCGTGATGGCCGCTGCAATCAGGTAGGTCCCGGTTTCGATTCGGTCCGCCACCACCTGGTGGTGGCAACCGCCGAGGCGCTCGACCCCTTCAATGGTGATGGTATCGGTTCCGGCACCGGAGATTTTGCCACCCATGGCGTTGATGAAATTGGCCAGATCCACCACCTCCGGTTCGCGAGCCGCGTTTTCCAGATAGGTGGTGCCTTCCGCCAGCGCGGCGGCCATCATCAGGTTTTCGGTGCCCGTCACTGTCACGGTATCCATGACAATTCTCGCACCCTGCAGGCGACCGTCCACGCTGGCGTGAACATAGCCATTGGTCACCTCGATCTCGGCCCCCATGGCCTCCAGACCGCTGAGGTGAATATCCACCGGACGGGAGCCAATGGCACAGCCCCCGGGCAGGGACACCGTGGCCTTGCCGAAATGCGCCACCATCGGCCCCAGCACCAGAATCGAGGCCCGCATGGTTTTCACCAGCTCATAGGGTGCCACCAGTTCCTTGATGGTGCTGGCATTCACCTCCACGTGCATGCGGTCATCGATCACCACTTCGACCCCCATACGACCGAGCAACTCGATCAGGGTGGTGACATCCTGCAAGTGAGGCAGGTTGCCCACGGTGACCGGCTCATCGGCCAGCAGGGTGGCAGCCAGAATCGGCAGGGCGGCATTCTTGGCGCCGGAAATCCGGATCTCGCCGTCAAGGCGGCGGCCGCCAGTGATGATCAATTTATCCATGAACGGTCTCTAGACGTGTCTTGAAGGGCCCATGGGCTGACTCAGGCCAGCCCCATCTTCTGGGCTTTTTCCCACTCGGCAGGGGTAAAGGTGATGATCTGCACCGCGTGGATGGTATTACTCTGGATTTGCGCATTAATGGTGGCGTACACCAGCTGCTGCTTCTTCACCGGCATCAGACCCTCGAAGGCATCGGACACCACGCGAATCTGGAAACGGTCACCGCCACCTTCCACGGCCACATCGGCACCGTCGAAACCGGCTTCCACCAGCGCTTTTACCTCTTCCGGATTCATGATTGCTCCTTTTCCCGGGCGCAATGGCCCCAAACGGCACAGGAGCGGGATGAAACCCGCTCCTGTCAAAGGCGCAATAATACGCGAGCCGCGGCGAGCTTGCCACGGCACGGCCGGAGTCAGCTCTTGGGCTTGTCTTTCAGGCCGGTGTCGATATTGGCATCCGCCGACCAGTTATCGATCACCTTGTCGATATCATTGTACTGCTGCATGCCCTGGGTGAACTGGCTCTTGAAGGTATCCGCCAAATCCAGGCCATTCACGTACACATTGATCACCCTCCATTGGCCATCGCGCAGAAACAAAGTGTAGTAGATCGGTACGGTCTTGCCCGAGTTGGTCCGGATTTCCATACGTACCCTTGCGTAATCGCCACGACGATCACCCTCTTCCATGGGCAGGGTTGTAATCTGCTGGCCGTCATACAACGTAATGCCTGAGGCATAGGTATTGATCAGGCTGTTCTTGAACACGTCCAGGAACCGGTATTTCTGCTCCTTGGAGGAAGGCCCAAAGTAATCCCCCATCACCATCCGGGTGATACGCTTGAAATCCACCAGATCCGCCAGCTCTTCGCGAACCAGCTGCCGAGCCTTGTCCGGATTGGCCTCCAGCTGGGCACGCTCAGCGTCAATGCGGGACGTCATGCGCTCGACAGCCTCCTCTACTACTTGGCGAGGATCCGCTTCGGCACGCCCCAGCACCGCCAACATCATCAAGACCAGTGCCAAACCTGTTCGGTAATAGTGACGCAATTGCATAGTAAACTCCCTGTGACAGTCGGGCGGTTTTACGGTGTTCCGGCCGCGCTGTCCAGAACCCTCCATGCTTGTTTGGAGTCGAAACTCACCCAGCAGTTCCAAAAGAAACAGATTTCCGATCAACTCGTTGCAGCATGTATAATCGCCGCAACCAAGGAGATTGCATGAGCCACGACCACATTGCTGTCGGCCAGCGGGTACTGAATATCGAAGCCCGCGCCGTCGATGCCCTGAGGGACAGCCTCGACAACAACTTTGTTCGCGCCTGCGACCTGATGCTTGAAGCCCGCGGCAGGGTCATCGTGACGGGCATGGGGAAAAGTGGCCACGTGGGCAGCAAACTGGCGGCCACCCTGGCCAGCACTGGCACCCCGGCTTTCTTTGTTCACCCCGGTGAAGCCTCCCACGGCGATCTGGGCATGATCACCCAGGACGATGTGGTTCTGGCCTTGTCCAATTCTGGCGAAACTGCCGAGGTTCTGGCCATCCTGCCTGTCATCAAACGCAAGGGCACACAATTGATTGGCATGACGGGCAGACCCCAGTCGGCTCTGGCGCAACTGTCTGATGTACATCTTACTGTCGCAGTAGCCGAAGAGGCCTGCCCGCATAATCTGGCGCCCACCTCCTCGACTACCGCCGCACTGGCCATGGGAGATGCCCTGGCCATTGCCTTGCTTGAGGCGCGCGGCTTCACCGCAGAGGATTTTGCACTCAGTCATCCCGGTGGGAGCCTGGGCCGCAGACTATTACTCAAAGTGGACGACATCATGCATTCCGGTGAAGACCTCCCTGAAGTTGACTCCACTACCGCACTGACTGAAGCCTTGCTGGAAATGACTCGCAAGGGGCTTGGCATGACGGCCATCACTGATCCGGACGGGCGCCTCGCCGGCATTTTTACCGACGGCGACCTGCGCCGCATGCTGGACAGGGACATCGACATTCGTAGCGCCACGATTGCCGAGGTGATGATTACCGACCCGATCACAATTGAACCCGGCCATCTCGCCGCTGAAGCACTGCAGATCATGGAAAGCCGCAAGATCAACGGCCTGGTTGTCTGCGATGATCAGCGCAGACCCCTGGGGGCCTTTAACATGCAGGATCTGCTTCGAGCAGGGGTGGTGTAATGCAGATTTCTTCCATTGACGCACAAAACCTGCGTCTTATGGCCTTTGACGTCGATGGCGTCATGACCGACGGCCGGATCTATTTCACGCCAGAAGGTGAAGCACTGAAAGTCTTCAATACGCTGGATGGACATGGCCTCAAGAAACTGGCCGCCAGCGGCGTCACCCTGGCCATCATCACCGGCCGCAACAGCCCAATGGTAGCAAAACGGGCCGCCGACCTGGGTATTGAGCATGTTATCCAGGGAAGGGAAGACAAGGGCGTTGCGCTGCAAGCCCTGGCAAAAGAGCTGGGCATTGACTCCTCTGAAACCGGTTACGCCGGAGACGACGAACCGGATGTCAGCGCTCTGGAATGGGCCCGACTCGGTTTTGCCCCTGCCAACGCCCACCCTTGCGCGCTTCAGGCCGCACAACATCACACCCAGCGCCGCGGCGGCGAAGGCGCTGTACGCGAAATCTGTGATGCCATCCTGCAGCAGCGAGATAGCCAATGAAACGTCAGGGGCTACTTAGCGCCACCGGCATCCTTCTGCTTGGACTGGTGATGCTGATGACGCTGCATGAATGGGACGACTCGCTTCCCGGGCAAGACCTGGCTGTGGAGACTGCGCCAGCCATTCTGGCCACAGGCGTAACCGCCAGGGCTTTTAGCGAAAAGGATGGCACGCTGCAGTATCACCTGACAGCTGACGATCTGGTGCAGTACGATCACAACCCGCTTACCGAGATGAACAGCCCGGCACTGAAAATGAGCAACGAGAAAGGCAGCTGGACGATCACCAGCGCCAGCGGCACAGTGCAAAATAATGGCAACCTCATCATTTTTGATGGCGATGTACAGGCTCGCAATCCGCAGCAGAAGATCGAACTGGACACACAGCAACTCCGCTTCAACAGCGAACAGAATATAGCCACCTCGCCAGGCGATGTGGACCTGCGCTTCGAGAACGGCCAGACCCGGGCCGGAGCCCTGGAAGCGGACCTGGACAAGGGCATCCTGTCCCTTGAGCAAGGAGTAAAGAGTGAATTCGATGCCCCGGCTTCGTAGCCTGGTTATGGGCAGCCTGTTTTTACACGCTGCCTCACTGGTTCTGGCAGCTCCGGCAGAAGAGCCCATTTCTGTCACCGCCGATAGCGGGCGCTTTGAACAGGACGCCGGCACAGGACTGTACCGCGGCGACGTAGAACTATTGCAAGGACAACGCAAGATGCTGGCAGAAGAGATGCGCCTGTTTACACGCAATGGTGAGCTGGTGCGGGTCGAGGCCAGCGGTAACCCTGTGCGTCTCTCAGAAGGCAAAACCCTGTCCGCCCATGCCAACAATCTGGTCTACGACATAAAGGGTCGCCGCCTGGTGTTGACTGGCAACGCCTTTATTGAACACCAGGGCAACACCTTCGAAGGCGCCAAGGTCGAATACAGCCTTGATTCAAAACGTGTGGATGCCAGCAGTAAAGGCGACCAGCGCGTACGACTGGTGATACCCGCAGAAAACCAAGTACCGGGAAACCAGCCGGACCAGAATGACGAGGCCGATGCCCCCGCAACGGAGACTGAATCTCAATGACACATTTGCGCGCTCATCACCTGGCCAAAAGCTACAAGGGCCGCCGGGTCATCGAGGACGTATCCCTGGACGTGGAAGCCGGACAGATCGTTGGTTTGCTGGGCCCCAACGGAGCAGGCAAGACCACCTGCTTTTACATGATTGTCGGCCTCGTAGAAGCCGACGCAGGGCGCATCGAGATCAATGACGGAGACATCACCCACCTCCCCATGCACGGCCGCGCCAAACGCGGTATCGGCTACCTGCCCCAGGAAGCGAGCATCTTCCGTCGCTTGACGGTCGCGGAAAACATCATGGCCATTCTTGAAACCCGCAAAGAGCTAAGCAAACAGGAGCGCCACGAACGGATGGAAAACCTGCTCAAGGAATTCCACATTACGCATATTCGCGATTCGCTGGGCATGAGCCTGTCAGGCGGTGAACGTCGCCGTGCCGAAATCGCCCGCGGTCTGGCCACCGACCCGGACTTCATCCTCCTGGACGAACCCTTCGCCGGCGTCGACCCAATCTCCGTGAACGACATCAAGGGCATCATCCGGCACCTGAAAGAACGTGGTATTGGCGTACTCATCACCGACCACAACGTGCGTGAGACCCTCGACATTTGCGACACCGCCTACATTGTCAGCGCTGGCCACATCATCGCATCCGGTGACGCCGACACCATCCTCTCGAACCAGCAGGTGCGGGATGTGTATCTGGGGGCAGACTTTAGGCTGTAAGAGCCAGGGCGAGTGAGCAGTTAACAGTGAACAACGGCGCGGAATAGTCCCGGGGTTTCCGAACGCCAGAAGCCGAACCAGGACCCCGGCCGCGGCCATCAAAGCCCGAAAAAATCAGCAAACCCGCCCGCGCAACATCAACGGTTCACCGTTCACTGTTAACGCTTCAGACTCCTACCACACAAGAACCACTGGCACAATTATTGCTAGAACAAGTTTGAAGCTGTTATTCTCGGGTTTTTGGGGATCACACCAATCCGAGCAGTATGAAGCCCACACTACAACTACAAATCGGCCAACAGCTGACCATGACACCTCAGTTGCAGCAGGCGATTCGCCTGCTGCAGCTGTCCACGCTGGATCTCCGGCAGGAGATCCAGCAAGCGGTTGAAAGCAACCCGCTGCTGGAACTGGCCGACGACTTTGGCGACGACGCCCTGCCTGAGCATGACGAAGATCGTCAGGAGATGGACGCAGAGCGTGATGACGCCCTGGAAGAATTTGTCGACGGCGAACCCGGTGTCGACACTGAGTGGGATGACGTCTACTCCGGCCAGAGCAGTGCCACCGCGTCAATCCCTGATGACGCCGATGACTGGCAGCAACGGCACACCGTGTCCGGCAATCTGCATGACCACCTGCACTGGCAGCTCAACCTGACCCCCATGAGCGATGTGGACCGACTCATCGCCATCACCATCATTGAATCTCTGGACGATCGCGGCTACATGACCGTGAGCATCGACGACATCGTCACCATGATGAATGTCCAGGAAGGGCTGCCAGAGGATGCCCACATCGAAGCCGACGAGGTACTGGCCGTTCAGCATCGCCTGCAGCAATTCGATCCGGTCGGCGTCGCCAGCATTAACCTGGCAGACTGCCTCGGTGTACAACTGCGCCAGCTGGAATCCGACACGCCTTTCCTGCCTTTTGCGCTGGCGCTTCTGGACCACCTTGAACTATTGGAAAAGCACGACTATGCCGCGCTTCGCAAGGTTCTACAGCTCTCCGAACAGGAACTGCTTGATGCCCTCTCGCTGATCCGCACCCTTGACCCGGCGCCAGGCGAGCAAATTGGAGAGAGCCAAGTCGATTATGCGGTGCCGGATGTCATCGTCCGCCAGCACCACGGGCGCTGGCAGGTCAGCCTGAATGACGACATCCTGCCCAAGGTCAATCTACAGCAGCAATATGCCGCCATTGCCCGTAAAACCAGCGGTGAAGATGGCCAATACCTGAAAAACTGCGTTCAGGAAGCCAAATGGTTCATCAAGAGCCTGCAAAGCCGCCATGACACCCTGTTGAAAGTCGCCACGCGGATTGTCGAGGTCCAGCAGGATTTCTTCGATTATGGTGAAGAGGCCATGAAGCCACTGGTACTGGCCGATATCGCCGATGCCGTCGAGATGCATGAATCAACCATCAGTCGGGTCACCAATCAGAAATACATGACCACACCCCGCGGCGTCTTTGAGCTGAAATATTTCTTTTCGAGTCACGTGGGAACAGATGGTGGTGGTGAGTGTTCCTCCACCGCTATTCGTGCCATTATTAAGAAGCTGGTCGCCGCAGAGAACCCTCGCAAGCCACTCAGCGACAACAAGCTAGCCAGCTTGCTGAACGAGCAGGGAATCAACGTGGCGCGCCGGACCGTCGCCAAGTATCGTGAGGCGATGAGAATACCGTCTTCCAGCGCCCGCAAGCGTTTGGTGTAGGTGCCTGGGACGGCCCACAAGCAGGTAAAGGAGCCAGCCATGCAAATAAATATCAGCGGTCATCACCTGGAAGTTACCGATGCTTTGCGCACCTACGTAGGCGACAAGTTCTCCCGCCTGGAGCGCCATTTCGACCAGATCACCAGTGTTCAGGTGATTCTTTCCCCGGAGCCCAAGACCCACAAGGCAGAATCTACTATCCACATCTCCGGGGCAGATCTGTTCGCCACCGCTGAAGCCGATGATATGTATGCGGCCATCGACAAGTTGACCGACAAGCTCGATCGCCAGATTCTCAAACACAAGGAAAAGGCCGTTAATCACAAACACGGCCACTAACCCGAAACGACCATTATGCGAGTTCGCGAACTTCTAACCGAAGCACGCACCCACAACGGGGTGCAGGCCAGCAGCAAGAAACAGCTGCTGGATCAGGTGGCACAGCTGGCTGCGGCCGGCTGTGACGGCCTCAAGGAGCAGGAGGTCTTCGATGCGCTGGTAGCCCGGGAAAAGCTGGGCTCCACCGGCATCGGGGAAGGCATCGCCATCCCCCACTGCCGGCTTGGCAATTGCGAACAAGCCATCGGACTATTACTGAAGCTGGACACCCCCATCGATTTTGATGCCGTTGACGGACGCCCCGTTGACTTGGTGTTTGTGTTGCTCGTTCCCCAGGAAAACCCTGAGCAACACCTGAAAACGCTGAGCCACCTTGCCAGCCTTTTCAATGACGACAGCTACCGGAACGAATTGCGGGTCAGTTCAGACGATCACAAGCTGTTCCTGACTGCCGTGGAATCCGAAGCTGAATTGCGGTTGGCTTCGTAACGAGTGAACTCTCGAAAACCAGGCCATAATACAAATTCTCTGCGTGCATCCCGATCATGAAACTGACCATCATTAGCGGACGATCCGGGTCTGGCAAATCCACAGCCATCCAGGCGCTGGAGGATCAGGGTTATTACTGTGTCGACAATCTTCCTGTCGGCATGCTACCGACCCTGGCCCAACAACTTAGCGAGGGCGAAACTGCCATCGGTCATGTCGCTGTTGGCATAGACGCACGCAACCTTCCAGGCCAATTGCTGGCCTTCGACAACATTCTTGACGCGCTGAAACAGCAACAAATCACCAGCGAAATCATCTACCTTGATGCTGATGACAACACCCTGCTGAAGCGATTCAGTGCCACCCGGCGGCGCCATCCTCTGGCGACTGACCAACGCTCACTGGAAGATGCCATCGCTCACGAGAAAGACCTTCTGGCCAATATTCGCCAACGGGCTGATCTGGTTATCGACAGCAGTAATCACGAAGTGCACAGCCTCAGGAACCTGATCCGTGAACGTGTCGCTCAGCGGCGCAACGCCCTCTCGCTGCAAATCGAATCCTTCGGTTTCAAGAATGGTCTTCCCACAGATGCTGATTTTGTCTTCGACGTGCGCATTCTTCCCAATCCACATTGGCATCCGGATCTGCGCCCTCTTACCGGACGCGACCAGGGGGTAATCGATTTTTTGCAAAAGCACGATATCAGCCACGACCTGCTGGATGACATCGCCACTTTTGTACAGAGATGGCTGACCGCCTTTGCCCACAGCGATCGGAGTTACGTCACAGTCGCGATCGGTTGTACAGGTGGCCAGCACCGTTCCGTCTACATAACCGAGCAGCTGGCTGCTCGTCTACGCGAGCAAGGTATCACCTTGCAGGTCCGGCACCGCGAACTGGGATCCAGCTGAATGATCGAACAGTCCCTGGATGTGATCAACAAACTTGGCCTGCACGCCCGCGCTGCTGCCAAGGTGGTCAGCGTGGCCTCACGCTATGACAGTGCTATCCACGTGCTTCACAAGGGCAACCGCATTGATGCAAAAAGCATTATGGGGCTTCTTATGCTCGGCGCCGCCAAAGGCAGCCAGGTCACCTTCCAAGTCGAAGGCGATGACGAAGACGCAGCCATGGCAGAACTGGAAGACCTGTTTGCAAGGATGTTCGACGAAGGAGAGTGAAAAACAGTTAACCGTGAATAGTGAACAGTTGAAAAATCAAGTACCACAGACTCTGAAGGACTGTTACTGTGTGGTCATCCCAGCCAAGCAGCAGCACGCTTTGTTTTCGCTGTTAACTCTTCACTGTTAACTGTTAACTGATTTCCATGCCCGCCGACAGCAGCCGCAGCCAGCAACATCTCAAAGCCATCAACCGCGCACTGGCCAGCGGGACCTATACGCAGGTCCGGCAGCTGATCAACAACCTGCCCGGCGCTGAAGCCGCCCACTTGATTGAGTCTTCCCCTCCACGAGAGCGGGAAATTCTCTGGCAGCTGCTCAGCAAGGAACAGGAAACCGAAGTCCTGCAGTATCTGGGCGAAGAGGTCCGGGTTGAGCTATTGCGCAACCTCAGCACCGATGAGCTGGTGTCGCTGGTTGAAGAACTGGATACCGACGACCTCGCTGATTTACTGCAAGAACTACCTGATCATGTCACCAGTCAGGTGATGGCCAGCCTCGACGAACAAAACCGCGAGCGGCTGGAGCACGTGATGAGCTACCCGGTGGATACCGCCGGGGGCCTGATGAACACCGATGTGATCACCGTGAGACCGGAGATCACTTTTGAAGTGGTTCAGCGCTATCTACGTTTGCGAGGCGATATCCCTCGCACCACTGATAACCTGGCCGTAGTCAACCGGAAAAACCAGTTCATTGGGCTGTTGCCTCTCACCAAGGTGCTGATCAGCGATCCGGGCACTACTGTGCGCGAAGCCATGATCACCGATATTCAGTCGATCCCGGCCACCCTGCCTGCCCATGACGTCGCCAAGATCTTTGAGCGCCACGACTTGGTGACAGCCCCTGTCATCGACGACGAAGGCATGCTGGTAGGCCGTATCACCATTGATGACGTAGTAGACGTAATCATGGAAGAAGCCGACCACTCCTTAATGAGTATGGCGGGTCTGGACGATGACGAGGATACGTTCGGCTCGGTTTGGCAAACCGCCCGCCGCAGAGCGCTGTGGCTGGGTATCAACCTGCTGACCGCGTTGGCTGCCTCTGCCGTGATCGGCCTGTTCGAGGCGACGCTGGAAAAGGTGGTGGCCCTCGCTATCCTGATGCCGATCGTCGCCAGTATGGGCGGCATCGCCGGCAGCCAGACGCTGACGCTGGTGATTCGCGCCATGGCACTGGGACAGATTCAGTCCAACAACACCCGCTATCTGCTATTCAAGGAGCTATCTGTTGGCGCCATCAATGGGTTGTTGTGGGCTACCGTGATTGGCATTACCGCCGGGTTGTGGTTCAGTGACGTAAGCATCGGCATCGTGATCAGCGTGGCCATGGTGATCAACCTGATCATGGCCGCCTGTGCCGGTGCACTGCTGCCCATGATCATGAAAAAAATGGGTATCGACCCGGCCCTGGCCGGATCTGTAGTCCTCACCACTATCACCGATATTGTTGGCTTCATGGCCTTCTTGGGCCTGGCTACCGTGCTGTATGCCAATTTGTTGGTGTGAACGGAGCCTCCCGAGTCTTTCATCCACTCTGGAAGGCGTTTCCGTTCTTCTAAATCACGAGAACTATTTTAGGTATTGCCTTCCTGTCAAGCGCAGCTAGCCGCTCAAACACAAAAGCCGAAAGGGGCTCCTTTCGGCTTTTGTGTTGGCGTGGCACGAATTATTCCGTAAATACCTGTTTGAATGATGCGTAATACGCACCCGCCAACAACGGGCCAGCAAGCAGCAACCCAAGAAAAAGCGGAATCGTTGCCACCATCACCAACACCGTCGCCACAATGCCATAGAGAATCAGCGGGAGCAGATTCGTCAGGCAGGCTTTAAAACTAAGCCCCAGCGCTTCACCCGGGCCCATATTGCCAAGGAAGACCAGCGGGATACTGAAGTAGAAAAGACAGCCAGCCGCCATCAGAAACAAGAACATGATCAGACCTGCCAATGCGATGGCGCCCCCGCCAATACCCACATCCGGTACTCTTCCCGCCTCCATGGCATTAAGCATGCTCACATCAAAACCGATGCTCAAAAACAGCAGCACCATCGCTACGATGAAAATGCCCACGTAGACCGCCAACTGCAACAACGCCAGGATCACCAATGGACCGGTTTTTTCTGAGAATCCGGCAAAAAGGTCAGCAAACTCCACACTGCCTTCGTTATCCAGCCGGTAGAACATTTTAACCAGCCCGGCATACAGCAGCGTCATCAAAAACATGGCCGCCAACCCACCGATAAAGGGGACGAACTGCACAGCCACATTCAGCAGCATGAGCACCACCAATGCGCCAATCATTACCCCCCAGTTGCCCGCCAGCATCGCCTTACCCTGGCCAAACCAGCTCATGGCATCGCCCATAGACACTTTTTGGGCCGTACCGATAACCAGCTCTGCAGCCTGTGGCGGTACCGCCACATCGCTGGTCGGTTGTTGATAAGGATTCATTTCTGACATGCTTTTTCCCTCCAATGGAAAGTTATTATCGTCCTGCAATTTTCATGGGCGACAGCAGCAGAGAACCACAGGCGATGTTGCCGCGATAATCCACATCGGTGCCGCTACCCTGGATGCCACGTAGCATCTCCGCCAGATGACCGGCAATGGTGAATTCCTGTACCGGTGAAGTAATCCGCCCATTCTCGAACAGGAAGCCACTGGCACCGCGAGAGTAATCCCCCGTCACCATATTCACCCCTTGCCCCATGACCTCGGTGATCAAGATCCCTTTGGGCACTCGGGCCATCAACGCTTCCAGAGACTCTCCAGTATCGGTGACGCGCAAGTTGCGAACACCACCGCCATTGCCGGTCGGAGACATGCCAAGACGTCGACTGGCATACAGACTCAAGGCAAAGGAGGTCAGGATGCCGTCTTCCACAAAGGCCTGCTCGCCGGTAGGCAAACCGTCACCATCGAAGGGCGACGACGCATTGCCTGCAGGCAGGTGCGGGTGTTCACTGAGGGTAAAGCCCGCAGGCAGCACCGCCTTGCCAAGGCTGTCTTGCAAAAAAGAGCTGCGACGATAAATGGCGCCACCACTGATTCCGGACACCAGATGGCCAAGCAAGCCCGATGCCACTTCCGGGGCAAAAATGACAGGCAATTCACCGGTTTCCGGAATCACCGCCCCCAGGCGTGACAGTGCCCGCTCCCGGGACATCTGTCCTACGGTTTCAGCATCCGCCAGCTTCTCGCCAATACGCCCACCGTCGTACCAGTAATCCCGTTGCATTCCGTCATCGTCTTCCGCGACCACGCTGCATACGCGGCTGTGGTGGGTGCCGCGATAGCCGTGCAGGAAACCTTCCGAGGTTGCGAACACGCGCAGGCTGGCACCGCTGTTAATGGAGGCACCTTCCGAATTGACGATACGGCTATCGTCACGGGCCACCTTTTCGCACGCCATGGCTTCGTCGATCGCTCTGCCAGTGTCCATCTCCCATGGGTGATACAGGTCCAGTTCAGGAATATCACGGGCCAGTTGGTCCGCCGGCGCCAGCCCCGCATGCTTGTCAGCTTCGGTGTAGCGCGCAATGGCAGAGGCCGCTTTCAGGGTGTCACGCAGGCTGTCGCGATTGTCGTCCGAGCTGCTCGCATGTCCCTTGCACAACCCCTGGAACACGGTGACAGAAACGCCTCTGTCGCGGTGAAACTCGACCGTTTCCACCTCGCCCTGCCGCACGTTGACCGAAAAGCCCTGACTGAGGCTGACATTCACCTCAACCCCGTCCAGCCCCAGCCGTTTTCCCTCTTCCAGCACCCAGGCAGCGGTATCCTGCGCCTGCTGAAGTTGTGCCATGTCGAGTGCCGCTGTCGTTGCGGAGGAATCAGACATAAAATAGCGCTTCCCTTACCCATTAATTCAAGTGAAGTCAGATGACCGAGTATAACGACGACCCGTACACCAGCAAATCCGAGCAGAAACGGGATGACCTGGCCCTGCAGGAGCTCGGGCAGTCGCTGATGGCGCTCAAGCAGACCGAACTGGATCGCCTGCCCCTGAGCGACGGCCTCAAAAAAGGTCTTGAAGAAGCCCGCCGCATCACCAGCAACGAAGCCCGCCGCCGACATTCGCTGTACATCGGTCGTCTGGTCCGGGAATCCAACAGCGAACAGATTGTACAAGCACTGGAGGCGCTTCAGGATCCGTTCCGCCAGCAACGGCTCACCAATTGGGTAGAGCAGATCGTTGGCTGCGAACAACCCCGTGAAGCAGATGCCACCGTGCAGCAAATTCTGGACTTCTTTCCCCATGGGGATCGCCAGCAAATGCGCAACCTGACCCGCAATGCGCTCAAGGCTCGCCTCGCCGACCCGGCCAATGCCAGCCCGGGAGAAAAAGAGAAGTTCAAACGCGAACGCCGCAAGCTGATGAATTACCTGAATCAGCTGGACAAAACCGTGCCCCTGTTTTGAACCGAGCCCTACAGCCGCCCGTGCAGAAGTGCCCTCCAGCACCTGCCGGGCGCACCGTCAGGGCTTGTGCAATGCTGGCGTTTCGAGACTTTGCCACCAGCCCAGGAAGCTGTGACCAACCGCCTTCTGGGGTAATGAGCGCTCATGCTCGTCAAACCCCTGCTCTTCTTCCATCCGCGATACTTTCGCCTGCGCCGCCGAGAACCAGGCATCCGGATCATTCACGCCGGCACTCATTCCCTCTCCATACAGCGCCTTGCTAAACCAGGTGCGCTCAGAATCATCACCGCACCCAAAAGACGTACGGTCTGTTGCTGCAGACGAGAACACGACTCTCTCAGGCGCCGCCAACGCGTCCACCCAGTGCCCGGAATAACAGGCTGAAACAACCACCCACTGGTGTTTAACCGCCAAACTGTTCAACCAGTTCTTTGCGTCATCGACTGCCAGGTTGTTAAGCCGAAGGTTATGGGTATCAAGAACCAGATCACCATTTACGGCCCCGTGACTGACAAAATGGATTAACAGCAAGTCTTCCGCTGGATCCATCAACGCATCCAGGGCGTTAAGACTTTCCCGCACACTGGTCCGTGTCGCCAAAGGCAATTCATCGCTGCCTCCATTTACCAGCAGAATCTGCCGGCGCTTCAGGTCGAGCACAGAACTGAGCCGGGAAGAGACCCAACCGACTTCTCGCTGGAAGACTCCTTCCGTACCGTCCCCCCCCACCGCCAGGAAGTAAACATCCCGGACACCGGGACGCTGTGGCGCCAATGAAGACAAGGCTGACTGCAAGCGACTGGATTCGGTATACAGACGAGCCTCCATACCTGCTGCCTGTTGCTGCCGGCGTTGCCGATATGCCTTCTCACTAAGGTAATATTTGCCCCGCACGAAGTACCCATTCTCCAGCGTCGGCTGGGCACCAGCCTCACCCGGAATCACCCTGACACCCGGACCTTCGGCTTGTCCGTACTCAAACCCGGCACGAATGATGACGCCATCCGGGCGGGTCAACTCACCTTGCCCGTGAAAATCAAAGTCAAGAAATGGGCCGCTATACTGATAACCTTCCTCGTTACGATAGGTACCCTCGGTAATCTCACCCTCAGAGTAGCGCCCCTCGTATTGCTCCCCTTCCTCAGTTACCCACAGCCCGTCACCATGGGGCAGGAAGTCCTGAAACTCGCCCTGATAGGAATCCTCTTCCCCAAAGGTCATCACCCCGGCAACAAGCTCGCCTTCCCGGAAGGTGCCCTGAAAATGCTCATCACCGCAAATCAGGCTTCCCTCACCATGCAGCACCCCTTCGACAAAAGCGCCCTCCATGACACAACCATCCTGTAACTCAAGTCGACCTTGACCGGTCATCAAGCCAGCGCGGAACTCCCCCTCGTAACGGCGGCCATCAGGCCAGCGCAGTTCGCCGTATCCGTGGAAAAGATTATCTTGAATTTCACCGTCATAGACCGCCCCATCGGGCAGCTTCACATCGGCAGGCATAGGCCCGGGGTCGCAAGCCGCCAGCCCCAGGGCCAGTACGACTACGCCAAGGTTTCGCATAAGGGTTCCTGTAAAGACCGGTTCAACCAACCGGTAATTTGAACTGGGCCAACTGGGAGGACGTCCGGCGCAGGTGGACACAGAGTAGCTTGGCAATGTTCTCCATCACCAAGCTAACGGCGTTGGGGCTGCGGCGCCGGAGTTGATCCAGGCCCTTTCGGGTGAGCACAATCAGCGTGGCGTCTTCGGCAGCCCTGACCGTGGCCGAACGAGGCTCATGATCCACCAGCGCCATTTCACCCATGGAATCACCGGGGCGCAGATGGGCGATCACTACTTCGCCACCTTCCACATTCTGCTTAACGATATCCAGGCAACCCCGTACCACAAAGCAGACAAAATCACTGCGGTCACCCTCCCGGCAGACCGTTTCGCCAACCGGTACGCGGTTGACGAATACCAGTTTTTCCAGAAGCCGTAATTCCTCTTCGCTGAGGCCGGTAAACAGGCGCATACGCGACAGAATATCAATCACCTGAGACATCAGGCGGTTCCTCCCACCGTCAGGGCGTCCACCCGCAGCGTAGGCTGGCCTACACCCACCGGGACAGACTGGCCATCCTTGCCACATACCCCAATGCCGGAATCCAGGGCCAGGTCGTTACCGACCATGGAAATGCGCCCCATGACTTCCGCACCACTGCCGATCAAGGTGGCTCCCTTGACCGGACACACAATCTTGCCTTTTTCTACCAGGTACGCCTCGGTAGTCGAAAACACGAAACGACCAGAGGTAATATCCACTTGCCCACCGCCGAAATTAACGGCATAGATGCCCCGATCCAGGCTCGCTACGATTTCTTCCGGGTGAGTTTCTCCCGGCAGCATGTAGGTGTTGGTCATGCGTGGCATGGGCAAGTGGGCATAGGATTCCCGGCGCCCATTCCCGGTCGGTGACACCCCCATCAGCCGTGCATTGGTCTTGTCTTGCATGTAACCGACCAGTTTGCCGTTTTCAATCAGGGTATTGCAGGCGGAGGGGGTTCCTTCATCGTCCACCGTCAGGGAGCCACGACGATCCAGCATGGTGCCGTCATCCACCACGGTACACAGCGGTGATGCCACCTGCTGCCCCATTTTTTTGGCAAACATGGAGGTACCCTTGCGGTTAAAGTCCCCCTCCAACCCGTGCCCAACCGCTTCATGCAGCAAGACCCCGGGCCAGCCAGGGCCCAGCACCACAGGCATGGTGCCCGCCGGCCCCGGCTGGGCTTCAAGATTCAACAAAGCCCCGCGGACCGCTTCCCTGGCCCAGGTCTCAAAGCGGTTTTCCTGTAGCAGCCAGTCGTAACTGACACGCCCGCCTCCCCCTGCGCTGCCTCGCTCACGACGTCCGTTGCGCTCGGCAATCACACTGACATTACAGCGGATCAAGGGACGGACATCGGCCGCCAGGGTGCCATCACTGGCCACCACCATGATCACATCCTGCACCGCGCTCAGACTGGCGGTGACCTCGACAATCGCCGGGTCCAGGGATCGTGCTAACGCGTCCAGACGCTGTAGTAGCGCCACTTTTTCTTCTGCCGGCCAGGCCAGCAACGGATCCAGTGCCGCATAGCGTAAAGGGGCCCCTCGGCGGCTGAGCTGCACGCTGCGGTCCTGCCCCTGACGGGTAATCGCCCGGGCGGCACCACTGGCCTGCTGCAACGCCTGCAGGGTGATGTCATCACTGTAGGCAAAGCCGGTCTTGTCGCCCTGAACGATACGTACCCCTGCGCCCCGCTCAGTATTAAAACTGGCATCACGAACAATACCGTCTTCCAATACCCAGGCCTCGTGGCGACTGTGCTGGAAATAGATATCCGCATAATCCGCCTGCCCCGTCAGCTTGCCGTTCAGCAGGGCTTCCAGCTGACCGGTCTGCAAATCGGCAGGGGCCAGCAGGATGGACTCGGCAATGGACAGGCTATCGTTCATAAGGACCTTCTATGTGAAATCGTTGATGCGTTTGCACCGGCATACGCTGGCGAAGTTCATTCATGGTAGCAAGGTCAAGACCTGCCACAAGGGCAGCGGGCACATTCTCCAGGCTCGCGACCACCTCGCCCCAGGGGTTGACCAGCATGGAGTGGCCGTAGCTGCCACGCCGGGGCCCGTGTTCGCCGCACTGGTTTGCGCCCAGCACATAGCACCCAGTCTGTACCGCCGTCGCCCGCAACAACAGCGACCAGTGCGCAGCCCCGGTCACAGCAGTAAATGCGGAAGGATAGACAATCAAGTCCGCCCCGGCATGGGCCAGCCGCTGTGCCAGGGAAGGGAAACGCAGGTCGTAGCAGATCGCCAATCCCACGGTCAGTCCGGCAAGCGGCACGGTAACCACCTCGGTGCCGGGCTCAAAGACATCGGATTCGCAGTAACGACCCTGCGCATCATTAACCTGAGCATCAAACAGATGCAGCTTGTCATAAGCGGCCAGACACTGCCCCTCGGCAGAGACTGCCAGTGCCCGTGTGCGTACTCTCGGTGCCGCCACGACACTGCCGTCAGGGCGCCGCATCGCCGGAACACTGCCACCAATAATGGCCATATTGAAACGCTTGGCCTGCTCACAGAGCCAGCCCTTCAACTGCTCAAACTGCCCGGCAGTGGCACGATAATCGCCGCCGTAGACAGCAAAATTTTCAGGCAGCACCGCCAGCTGCGCACCGCCGTTCGCGGCCTGCTCCAGCAGCGCGGAAGCCGCCTCAAGATTACCGGACAGTTGCTGGCCGCTGGTCATCTGGATGGCCGCAACAGAAATTAGCTGCGTCATTCGAACATTCCTTCGGTTTCTTCCACTTTGGGCTCAGACCAGGTGCCGGTCACGGCATATTCCATGGTAGCCGTTCGATCCAGTTCGTCCCCCCAAATACGTTCGACCACAAAAATGCCGGCACAGGCCGCAGGCCCCGCAAGACACCCCGCATAAAGGTTACTGGACAGCGGCAGCGTCACTTCCATTTGATGATTAAGGGTTTCCTTTTCAAGATCCACGTTACCCTGAACTTCAATGATCGCGGACGGTGACTTGATCGCCAGATTGGTTGTGGAGACAGACGGCCCCTCAATGCGGAAATCCCCACTGATGCTGTCGCAGCTCAAACCCTTCTTGTACAAGTCAGAAAAATCCAGCCGCAAACGGCGTTGAATCGTGCCAATGTTCAAAATCCCCAGCACCCGGAGAAACGATGTTTTGGCGTCCGTCTGCGGAATACGGCACTCACCAATATCAATGCGCGTTTGACCATCCATTGCCAAATAATCAGGGTTCAACGGCCAGTCATTCCAGCCCAGCACCCCTTTGGCCCGGGCATCCTCAGACTCGATCATCTCCGGCAGACCCCAGGCTCTCAGGGATCGTCCCAGCTTGTCGGAGCTGAGAACACCATTGAATCGGGTGTATTGCGCCGCTCCGTCACTGTCACCCTGCGCCGTCCAGTCGAGGGAACCCTCAACGCGGGTAAAGCGCCACTGACCATCCAGGTCCGAAATTCTTACGCCTTGGGAAATTGGTCGGACATTACCGCGCCACTGACCAAAATCTTCACCGTTGATCGTCAGGTTATTTAATCTCGCATCCAGTGTTGGCAACTGATAGGGAGAGAATGGAGCACCTTCTTCCAGGCCTGCACTTTCAGGCAGTGTCAGATTGACGCGGGAGACAGACAACGACATGGGCCGCTCCCCCCTTATTGAGAAACCATCAGGAATATGCATTGAGCCTGCCACTGCCTCACTACTCAGGGCGAGATCCCAGCCCGAATCCCTGGGCAACACTGAAAGAGCTGCACCGGGGACCGCAACGCCGAACAGGTCCAGCTCACCGATTTGCACCTTGATGCTGTTCAGTAACCCCGCGGTTGACGAACCCGCCCCCTGCTCCTGTGACTTGAACGCAGGGGCCATTTGATCACCAATGAAATCCAGCCAGGGACTGACTGAGGCTTTATGCAGGGCGCCACGAACGTTTATCCCCATGGCTGGCACCTGCAGATGCCCCCCGCCCAACAAGACGTCACCTGCAAGTTCGCCTCCCAACCGGAAACGGCCACGGATTTCATCGCCATAACCCAGCGTCAATTGCTGGGCCTGGCCCCGAGGCTCTATCGATACAGTGAAAGGGACACGTTGTTCCGTCTGTTTACCAAGCGGCGCAGGTGCATCCACCCTCACCCCTTTCATGCTGGAGGACGCCTTCAACGAAAAGGCACTACCCTGCCAGGGAACCTGTATTGCCAGCTCCACCGGCACCTTTCCACTGACCGGGGCTAACCAGGGAAAACCCAGCCACTCGCGCAACGCCGATGCCTTGAGGGTGGCGCTCGCCTCCATCAGACTGCGACTTCCACGTGTGAGCCAGTGCCCGGCCACGGTGCTATCCAGCAGCTGAGCCTGGAAATCCGGCACCTGAATACCGTCACGAAGGTGGAAATACACCGGCGCCTGGACTTTTTCCAGCATCAGGTTACGCGGCACATTTTGCACACGGCCATCCCTTACTGCCGCATCAACCACCACGGTCGGGGAGCCACTGCCTTTCTGGAAAGGGAAATCCAGCAGCAACCGGCCTTGCATCTGACCGCTCTTGAGGCGCCAATCCAGCAATTCATCCGGTAATGATTTCTTCAACGGCGTCGTCTGAAACAGCGTATCCAGGTCTGATACCGGCCCCTCGACCTTACCAGACACCACCAGACGCGGGCCCTTGGCCGTCTCAAAAGGAGGAACATCCACGTACACATCACTCAACACACTGTTGAGTAAGGTTCCTTTGCGAGCAACACCACGCACCTCACGACCATTAATCCTGACATCGGCTTCAACGCCCGAGGCACTGGGCCAGTTCGGCAGAAAAGACAATTGCGCATCAGTGACCTGAAACCGCATCTGGAAGGTGCGATCCTGCTGTCGTTCCCGATCAATTTTTACCGGCCCGTGGTATAAAAGTTTGCCATGCTGTAACGACCCGCCCTGGATCGCCTGAGAAAGCCAACGGGATAATCCCTCAGGAATACGCTTTAACGGTATGTAGTGGCTGGCACGGGAACCAACACCCTCATAAATGTCCGCGGTTAACCGCAGTTGCGGTATCTGGCCAGGCACAATCACGGTTGTAAACATGGCCTCGCCGTGGGCATCGGGGTTTACGGCTCGCAGACGACCTGAACGCAAAATCAACGCCTTGTCGTTTTTTTCCCAACCAACTACACCAGTCAACTGTCCCTGCAGAGGGTGAGCGTAAAGCCGTGGCAACGTCAGTGAGAGATTGTCGCTGTAAAGGTGTGCCAGCCCGCCTTCCGGGCTTCCCGATATCCAGCCGCTCAACCGTGAGACACCTGGAATCTTGTCATCCGCCTGACTGCCCAGCGCCGTAAAGCGAGCCTGAAAGCGCTCCACATGGCGCCCCTCGCCATTCAGATACACACCATCGATAACTCCCTGTGGCGCCAGACTCGCCAACTGTTTCTGCCAGCGGGCAATATTGTCAGGAAGGGCAAAAGGCCATTTGAGAAACTGTTGGTTGATCGCACGTACCGGCAGATCACCGGTCCGTAACTGCCATTGATGAGTTTCGCCAGACGCACGCCATTTCAGCCCCACATCCCCGAACAAAAGTTGCCCCGCGGGAGACTGCGCGGACACATTACCGAGGGACAAAGTCGTCTGATCACCTTCGCGCTTTAGACCAACATCCAGGGAAACAGCCTCCAGCGGCCACCGCTGACTATCTTGCTCGAACACCAGGGAGGGGATTCCCAGCGCTAACCGGGCACTCTCAGGCCTTCCGTCAGCAATACTTCCCCAAAGCTCCATATCACCGTCAAACGCAGCAATTTGCACAGGCCAGTCAAGAGAATCAGGCAGCCACTCATGCATGCGCTGCCCACGAATGCGCAAGTAAACATCTGCATTGATTTCTTTCAGAGTGTAGGCGTCCTCATGTAAATGCAGACGGGCATCTACACTCAGTGGGCGGTCACGAGCCTCAAGGGTGACAGACAACAGGTGGTCATCACCGTCGTTAATAAGGGTTGCTTCCATCGAGGACGCCGCCAGAGGTGGCAGGCCGGGCCAATCCAGAGAAAGTCGCGCGTTGGTAATCGATAACAACTGCTGTCGGTAAAACAACCTCAGGATACGTTCAAGCGGCGGCGCGTCGCTGTCTTCCCCGGCAAGCGCATCCAGACCACGCAGGCGAATTTTCCCGTCCGCATCTCTCACCAGATTCAGCGCAACACCATCGATATGCAGCGACTCGAGTGCCAGATCCTGATGAATAAGTGACCGGATCACATCCACATTCAGGACAACTTCATCCAGCTCAAGAGGTGCTTCACCTTCCGGGGCAGGAAGACGTAACTGACGCACCCTGAACTGTGGCGTCAGGCCATCCATATGGCCTTCCAGCTCGGCGATTTCCAGCGGCGACTGGATCCTGTCCTCGAACAAGGCTTCCAGCTTGCCGCGATAATCCGGCACCAACAGCATCAGCTGGCGCGCGACCACGACGTAGCAGGCCATCAATAACAGACATGCGGCCAGCGACCACCAGAGCAGCGGTAGAACCCGTCGCCAGCGGGAATGGCGATGTTCAGTGCGGTTAGCCATCTTCATTCGTTTGCCAGTACTCCAGCCCCGTCTCATCCATCAAAGATACCAGTGCTTCCAACGGCAACCCAACGACCCCGCTGTAACTACCAGACAAAGATGCCACCATCGCCCCGCCCAAACCCTGGATACCATAACCACCGGCCTTGTCGGCGCCCTCACCGGTCGCCACATAGGCTGCCAGCCGGGCATCTTCCATGAAGCGGAAGGTTACCGTCGTAATCGAATGCGCCTGACGCACTTGCCCACCACTCAACAGGGCTACCGCAGAAATTACCTGGTGGGTTCGCCCGTTTAGCGACTTAAGCATGCTAAGAGAATGAGCCGGATCTCGAGGTTTGCCAAGAATACTCCCCTCCAGCACCACAGACGTGTCCGCCCCCAGCACCCATCCTGTGGGAGAGCCATCCCGTTGCCGCTGCCGTTCACCAGCAAGGGCCTTTTGCTTCGCCATACGCAGCACGTAGTCCAGTGGAGGCTCGGCGAGCAGCGGGGTTTCATCAATCCCTGGCGGCTTTAACACCGAAAACGGCGCTGCAATCTGCTGCAGCAATTCCGCACGACGCGGCGACCCGGAAGCGAGATAAAGAATCATAGATTCGAATAGTGGCTAAAGATAAATCGTTAACAGTGAACACCAGCGCTATCCCCTGCATGGCACAGGAGATCTACCGCTCATCATCCACCCGGGGTTTCAGCGTACTAGAAAACGCAATTGAACCCAGCGCAGTACCGCACAGACCGGGCGCCAGAACAAGGCGCTGGTGAAAGAGGCATACAAAATAGTATAAGGAGGGTAGCTGGTGCGACCGACAGATTCCTGTACCGAATAGGCCAACAGGCTGACCGTACCAATCAGAAGAAACACTACCGCGCACTGCTGGAGTGAGGTAAATACGCGCATACGCTTGTAGGCCGCCAGCATCACATAGGCTCCAAGGGCAAAAGCCAGCCCCCACTGACCCAGCGTGGCACCAACCAGCACATCATAGTAGAGACCCACGCCAAAACCCCACAACACACCGATACGACGGGGCAATGCCAGGACCCAGTAGACCAGAACCAAGAGCATCCATTCTGGCCGGATCCAATTAATGGCCTCCGGGAACGGCACCACCTCCAGCAGCGCGGCGATCAGCAGGGACACAATGATCACCCCAGTGCCGGATGGACGATCACTGCGCATTGGCGTTCTCCCCCATCAACGGACGCGCAGGCGCATCCGAGGGCTGCACCAATAGCACATGACTGGCCCTGTCGATTCGGGCAGTTGGCAGAGCCGTGATTTCCGCATAAGGCGCACCCGACTGATGCCGGACCGTGGTAACGGTTCCCACCGGGTAACCTCGCGGGTAACGCTGTCCAAGCCCCGTACTGACCAGCAAATCGCCAACTTCAATGTCTGCAGTATCCGGCACGTACAGCAGCCGCAACCCGGTTTGCCCGTTTCCGGCCAGCACCGCGCGGACGCCATTGCGATTAACCTGCACACTCATGGCATGACTGGCATCAGTGAGTAACAGCACCCGGGAACTCAGCGGGCCCGCATCAACCACTTGCCCGATCAGCCCTTGCGCATCCAGCACTGCCTGGCCACGGTAAACATCGGAAACGGTGCCCTTGTTAATCACCAGTTCCTGCCTGTTGGGATCCGGGTCCACGCCAATAATTTCTGCCACCAGCACATTGGCATCCAGGTCCGCGGACGAGTTAAGCAGCTCGCGCAGGCGCACATTCTCGGCCTCCAGCACAGCCAGACGCTGCACCTTCTGCTCAAGAATCAGGGATTGTCGCTGCAGGCGCTGGTTTTCTTCCATGAGCGAGGAACGGCTCTGCGCCTGCTCTGAAAGCCACTGACCAGAGTCCACCGGGAAGTGGGCAATGTAATGAACGGGGGCGGTAAGATATCCCAGCACATGACGCACCGGTTCCGCCCACGGCGTACGCTGGTCCAGCACAATCACAATGACAGACAGAACCAGCGCAGCAACCAGACGGTATAGAGGGTTGGCCGAAGCCGTCATCAGCCCATGGCCAACATGTCAAAGCCCTGGCTGTCCATCAGCTCCAGCGCCTTGCCGCCGCCTCGAGCCACACAGGTCAGCGGATCATCGGCAATGATGACCGGCAGGCCGGTTTCTTCAGACAGCAGACGATCAATATCACGCAGCAGCGCACCACCACCGGTGATCACCAGGCCTCGCTCAGCAATATCAGAGGCCAATTCTGGCGGAGAGGCTTCCAGGGCATTCTTCACCGCGTTGACGATGGAGGCCAGCGGCTCTTTCAGCGCTTCCAGAATTTCTTCAGAGTTCAGGGTAAAGCTCCGCGGCACACCCTCAGCCAGGTTACGGCCACGCACATCGATTTCACGGATCTCGCCACCCGGGTAGGCGGTACCGATCTCGTGCTTGATGCGCTCGGCGGTAGATTCACCGATCAGCGAGCCGTATTCCTTACGCACAAAGGCCACAATCGCTTCATCAAAGCGGTCACCACCAATGCGTACGGACTCGGAGTACACCACCCCGTTCAGGGAAATCAGGGCGATCTCGGTGGTGCCGCCACCGATATCCACCACCATGGAGCCACGCGCCTCTTCCACCGGCAACCCGGCACCAATGGCAGCCGCCATGGGCTCTTCAATCAGGTACACATCACGGGCACCCGCCCCATAGGCAGAATCCTGAATGGCGCGACGCTCCACCTGGGTAGACTTGCAAGGCACACACACCAGTACACGGGGCGCCGGCGGGAAAAAGCCGGTGTCATGCACCTTCTTGATGAAGTACTGGAGCATTTTTTCGGTCACGTCGAAATCGGCGATCACGCCGTCTTTCATGGGCCGGATGGCAGTAATGTTGCCGGGGGTACGACCAAGCATGCGCTTGGCGTCAGCGCCCACGGCAGCCACGCTCTTCTGGGCACCATGATGACGGATAGCCACCACAGAGGGCTCATCCAGCACGATACCGCGGCCACGTACGTAAATAAGGGTATTAGCGGTCCCCAAATCAATGGAGAGATCGGTGGAGAACATCCCCCGAATACGCTTGATCATCGACATCCTGGCCAATTTCCTGAATTTTCGCGAAAAATGATGCCGGCAGGGAAAAAAGCCGCGCATCTACAAGATGTGCGCAACTCTAGCAACGGCAGGCCCTTTGGGCAAGCAAACCCATGCGACCACAGCGGCGCCATGCCCCGGCGGACAGTGGCCCCGGACCGGCGGTCTATGGTACTTTTTGCGGCTTTCCGACCCCACTGACAGGCGCCCGATACCCCGCCCGTAACCAGTGGGCAGATCACTCCATGGAGACAAGCATGGCCATTGATTCCAAGGTGGTGGCTCAGGTAGCTCACCTGGCACGCCTGAAAGTGGACCCGGCAGACACCGATGCCCTGTCCAACCGCCTGAATGACATCCTCGCGATGGTAGACCAGCTGCAGCAGGCCGACGTAACTGACGTGGCGCCCATGGCCCACCCGCTGGATGTCACCCAGCCCCTGCGCGACGACACCGTGAGCGAGCCCAATGTGCGTGACAAGGCCATGGACATCGCCCCCGCCGCCGAAGACGGCTGCTTCCTGGTCCCACGGGTTATCGAATAAGCGAGTAAGGCAGCAAACAAGCTATGAGCGACGCCATGCATACCAAGACACTGACCGAACTCAAGGCCGGACTGGCCGCCGGAGAGTTCTCCTCCCGGGAGCTCACCGAGCATTTCCTCGGGCGCATCCAGCAGTTTGACGCGGACATCAACAGCTTCGTCACCGTGACCGAACAACAGGCCCTGGCCCAGGCCGATGCCGCCGATGCGGCTCTGGCCGCAGGCAAGGGAGGCTTGCTCACCGGCCTGCCCATCGCCCACAAGGACATCTTCTGCACCGAGGGCGTGCGCACCAGCTGCGGTTCGAAGATGCTGGACACCTTTATTGCCCCCTACACCGCCACCGTCGTGGAAAAGATGGCAGCGGAAGGCGCCGTGATGCTGGGCAAGACCAACATGGACGAATTCGCCATGGGCTCGTCCAACGAAACCAGCTACTACGGCCCGGTGAAAAACCCCTGGGACCGGGAGCGGGTTCCCGGTGGCTCCTCCGGTGGCGCTGCCGCCTGCCTGGGGGCCCGCCTCGCCCCTGCCGCTACCGGCACCGACACCGGCGGCTCCATCCGCCAGCCGGCAGCCCTGAACGGCATTACCGGCCTCAAGCCCACCTATGGCCGCGTCTCCCGCTGGGGCATGATCGCCTTCGCCTCCAGCCTCGACCAGGCCGGCCCCATGGGCCTCAGTGCCGCAGACTGTGCCCTGATGTTGCAGGCCATGGCCGGCCACGATCACCGGGACTCTACCAGCCTCAATGAAAAGGTGGACGATTACCTGGGCGCACTCAACGACGACATCCGTGGCCTGACCATCGGCGTACCTGAAGAGTTCTTCCCCGACACCCTGGATGGCGCCATTGCCGACAACAGCCGCGAGGCGATCCGTGAACTGGAAAAACTCGGCGCCAAGGTGGTCTCGGTGTCCCTGCCCAGCATCAAGCTGTCGGTACCGGCCTATTATGTGATTGCCCCGGCCGAAGCCAGCTCCAACCTGAGCCGCTTCGACGGTGTGCGCTTCGGGCACCGCTGCGACGACCCGCAGGATCTGGAAGACCTCTACAAGCGCTCTCGCTCCGAAGGTTTCGGTGATGAAGTGAAGCGCCGCATCCTGGTGGGTACGTACGCCCTCTCTGCAGGCTACTACGACGCCTACTACCGTCGCGCCCAGCAAGTGCGCCGTCTGATTCGCGACGACTTTGCCCGCGCCTTTGAAAAGGTAGATGTACTGATGGGCCCCACCGCCCCGGAGACCGCCTTCAAGCTGGGCGACAAGAAAGATGACCCGGTCAGTATGTACATGGCAGACGTCTTCACCATCGGCGTAAACCTGGCCGGTCTGCCCGCCCTGTCCATGCCCACCGGCTTCATCAAGGGTCTGCCCACTGGCACCCAGGTCATCGGCAATTATTTCCGTGAGGGGCAGATTCTCAACGTGGCCCACAAATATCAGCAAGCCACTGACTGGCACAAACAGGCGCCGGTACTGGGAGGTGCAAAATGAGTTGGGAAGTCGTGATCGGTCTGGAAATTCACGTCCAGCTCAATACCACCAGCAAATTGTTTTCCGGCAGCAAACTGTCCACCGGTGCTGAGCCCAACACCCAGGCCTCACTGGTGGATCTGGGCATGCCTGGCACCCTGCCAGTGGTCAACCGCGAAGCAGTACGCAAGGCGGCGCTGTTCGGCCTAGCCATCAATGCCGACATCTGCCGGCACAGCGTGTTCGAACGGAAAAATTATTTTTATCCGGATCTGCCAAAAGGCTACCAGACCACACAGCTGGACAAACCTGTTGTAGGTGCCGGCGAAGTGGAGATTCAGCTGGAAAGCGGCGAGAAAAAAATCGTGCGCATTCACCATGCGCACCTGGAAGAAGATGCGGGCAAGTCCCTGCATGAAGACTTCCATGGCATGACCGGAATCGACCTGAACCGTGCTGGCACACCGCTGATTGAAGTGGTCACCGAACCGGATATGCGCAACGCAGAAGAAGCCGTGGCCTTTGCCCGCAAACTGCACGCCATCGTCACCTCCATTGGCATCTGCGATGGCGACATGTCTCAGGGCAACATGCGTTTCGACGTGAACGTGTCCATCCGCCGCCCTGGCGACGCACTGGGCACTCGCACCGAAACCAAAAACCTGAACTCGTTCCGTTTTATGGAACGCGCGATCAAGCTGGAAGTAGAACGCCAGATTGATGTGCTGGAAGACGGTGGCGAGATTGTCCAGGAAACCCGCCTGTACAACGGCGATACCCATACCGCCCGCTCCATGCGCAGCAAGGAAGACGCCAACGATTACCGCTACTTCCCCTGCCCGGACCTGCTCCCGGTAGAAATCACCGACGCAGACCTGGACGCCCTGAAAGCGTCCATGCCGGAGCTGCCGGACACCCGCAAGGCTCGTTTCCTCGCCGACTACCAGCTGTCCGAGTATGACGCCGATCTACTCTCCGGTGATTTGGCCACCGCCGCCTTTTTTGAAGTGGCAGCCAAGGCCGGCGGCGATGCCAAGCTGGCCGCCAACTGGGTGATGGGTGAACTGGCCGCCAAACTGAACGCGGAAGAAAAAACCATCAACGACAGCCCCGTGTCCGCTGACCAGCTGGGCCAGCTGATTGCCCGCCTGAAAGACGGCACCATCAGCTCCAAAATTGCCAAACAAGTATTTGAAGCATGCTGGGCAGGTGAAGGAGACCCGGATGCGGTCATCGAAGCCAAAGGCCTGAAACAGATGAGCGACAGCGGCGAACTGGAAAAAATCGTCGACGACATCATCGCCAATAACGCACCTCAGGTAGAAGACTACCGCAGCTCGGATGACGCGAAGAAAAAGAAAAAAATCGGTTTCTTCGTAGGCCAGGCCATGAAAGCCACACAGGGCAAGGCGAATCCGCAACAACTGAATGCACTGCTCAAAGAAAAACTGGGCTAACAGAAGTGTGTCCGACGCCGAATATCAGGCGTCGGACCCAGAGGATTAACTCATGACCCAAACCTTCAAGAAACGTGTCACTCTGGAAAAGAAAAACAGCATCGCCTACGTCACTCTGAGCCGTGCAGACAAATACAACGGCCTGGATTTCGACATGATGGAAGGGCTGATTGAAGCCTCGAAGGCCGTCCGCAAGGACCGCGACATTCGTGTCGTCATTTTGCAGGGTGACGGCAAGGCGTTTTGCGCCGGGCTCGATTTCGGCACCGTCATGAAGCAGCCCCTGAAGCTGATCAAGGGTTTCACCAAATACGGCATCAAGAAAACCAACCTGTTCCAGGAAGTGTGCTGGTGCTGGCGAGAGCTGCCGGTACCGGTTATCGCTGTACTGCACGGCTATTGCTACGGCGGCGGCATGCAGATTGCCCTCGCCGCAGACTTCCGCATGGCCACGCCGGATTGCGAGATGTCGATCATGGAAATCAAGTGGGGGCTGATCCCAGACATGACCGGTACCGTGACACTACGCGAACTGGTGCCCATGGACGTGGCCAAGGAATTGACCATGACAGGGCGGCTGTTCAATGGCGACGAAGCCAAGGCCATGAACCTGGTCACCCGGGTATCCGCCACCCCGCTGGAGGAAGCCGAAAAACTGGCTGAGGCCATCAAGACCCGCTCCCCGGACGGCATCAGCGCCGGCAAGGCCCTGTTCCAGCAAACCTGGACCGTGCCCGAAGCCCAGGCGTTCGATATCGAAAGCAAACTGCAGTTCAAACTGATGCGCGGCAAGAACTACCGCCGTGCCCTGCAAGCCGGGCAGAAAAAGGAGGCTCCCACCTTCCTGCCCCGCGAACGGGATTATTGAGTCGCCGCCCACCCCGCGGCCCCGCCCCTTCCCGGCGGGGATCGACCCATGTCGATCCCCGCCACACCCTGCAGCAAGGCCATACCGTCGAAGGCATTCGACGCCCTCTACTGCCAACCCCGTACTGTTTCGCCTTAATAACTTGCTGCATACTGAAACCAGAACCCACGCATTCATCGAGGCATTGCATGATCTCTGTGGCAGAAGCCAGCGGCGGTTTCCCCGCCCTCACACGCATGTACAAACGTCTGGTCAACGACTTCATCAGCCAGTTGCCGATCCAGCCCCAGACCCTGCCTCTTGTACCGACTGAAGATGCCTTCAAGCACGGCATGTGCGGTGACACCACCTACGTCGTCAAAGGCGGAATGCTGGGCATGCGCTGCCGGGAAAAGAAACTGTTCATCTGGGACGAGGGCGACATGATTCTGCCCGATGCGGGCAACGGTGAAGTGACCTATTACGCCGAGAGCGCGGTACTGCTGGCAGCTTACCCGACCGTGAAGCTGGTGGAAGCAGTCATCGCCGACGCGCAACTGGCCAAACTGTGGACGCGTATCCTGACGACGCAGCAAGGCATTCTGGTGCGTCTGTTATCCGCACACATGCCAGAAGAGTCCTTCACCACCACCGGCTTTGCCTATTTTGAACCGGGCGACATCATTATCCGCCAGGGCGAACCTGCCGATTACGTGTTCAGCCTGTTTGAAGGCGATGCGGATGTGGTCGTGGATAACGTGGTCGTCGGCAGCGTCAGTGAAGGCGAAGTGGTCGGCGCGATCGCCCTGCTGACCCACTCCCCCCGCAGCGCCACCGTACGAGCCAAAAGCCGCTGCTCGGTGGTCAAAGTCCCCAAACACCAGTTCAAGGATCTGATTCGCACCAATCCGGGCATGATTCACAGCCTGCTCAGCGACATGGCGCGACAGATCAAGACGCTCAATGGCCAGGTGGTGGAACTGTCAGCCTGACCCGCCACCGGCAGGCATGCGCGCAGGCGCAGGGAGGCAGACCATGAAACACCTTCTCGGAGCAGCCTTTGTGATTGTGCTGATCATTCTGATCGCCATCGGCCTCACCACCGAAGAGTCACCGACCGTCTATGAAGTGGAGCCGGATACCCCGATCCATCACTCACCGTCGTGATTCGTACCGCACACCGCACAGCCAGGGTCTTGCCGTAACGTCACTTGCCGCCAGTCCAGGCTGCGGCCATCAAACAGGTGCAGCTTGCCTCCAAGCTGCGCCCCACTGAGCACCCGGATCGCCGCCAGGGCCTGCAGGGTGCCCACCGTCCCCACCACCGGACCCACGATCCCTGCCTGATTGCAGGCCAGGTCGCCGTCCGTGCCTTCACCGTATACACAGGCATAACAGGGCGCCTCCGGCGCTCGAAGATCGAACACCGCCAGCTGACCATCCATGCGAATCGCCGCGCCACTGACCAAAGGTTTGCGATACCTGACACAAGCCCGGTTGATGGCTTGCCGGGTCACGAAGTTATCCGTGCAATCGAGCACCAGGGTAGCCTCCGCCACGGCCACTTCCAGCCAGGCATCATCCACCCGCACGACAGCCGCACGCACATCCACCTCCGGGTTCAGCTGCTGCAGCTGGTCACGCAGGGCCTCCGCCTTGAACTGATTGACCTGCCCGCCACGGAACGCCACCTGCCGGTGCAGGTTACTGACCTCTACCCGGTCATCATCCGCCAGCACCAGTCGGCCCACACCGGCACCGGCCAGATACAGTGCCGCCGGATTGGCCAGCCCCCCGCAGCCCGCGATCAACACCCGCGCTGCCGCCAGCGCCTCCTGCCCGGCCAGATCCAGCTCATCCACCATCAGCTGGCGGCTGTATCGTTCAAGCTGTTCGTCATTAAACATGGTTGGGTACCGCTTCACGCCTGCACGCGCCACATCAAAATTCCGGCGGAGGTTGCCCCTCGGCAATGTCCACCCTACGAAGAGGCCGAAGCAAACCGGCCAAGAGTGACACGGTCATTGCCACCCAGATCCTGCGCGGTGCGCACATCCTGAAAACCGGCCTCGTCCAACAATGCCCGCACCGCACCGCCCTGCTCGAATCCATGCTCCAGCATCAGCCAACCGCCATCAACCAGCTTGCCGGTGGCCTGCCGCACAATCTCGGCCAGGTCCGCCAAGCCCTTATCGTCAGCCACCAGCGCCGAACGCGGCTCAAAGCGCACATCGCCTTCGTCCAGATGGTGGTCGCTGGCATCGATGTAAGGCGGGTTGCTGACGATCAGATCAAACGGCCCCTCACAGGGCACCAGCCAGCTGCCGGCCAGGCATTGCACCGGCGCGTTCATCTGTCCGGCATTGTCGGTGGCTACCTGCAGGGCGGCCTCGCTGAGGTCCACCAGCGCGACCTGCCAGTGCGGCTTTTCCAATGCCAGGGTGACACCGATGGCCCCGCTGCCGGTGCCCAGGTCGACCACACGGGCGTCATCAGGCAGCGGCAGGGCAAGCGCGATCTCGATCAGGGTTTCGGTATCGGGTCGAGGAATCAGGGTATCGGCGGTCACCCGGAAAGGACGGCCAAAGAATTCCCGTTCACCGGTCAGGTGCGCGACAGGCTCGCCGGTTTCGCGCCGAGCCAGCAATGCCTCAAAGGCGGTCTGCTGGTTCGCTTCCAGCTCCCGGTCAGACCAGGTGAACAGCCAGGTACGCGTCTGGCCCAGTACATGGCACAGCAGCAGCTCTGCATCCAGGGCGGCAGAAGGCGACGATGCCAGACGGCCACGAGCCTGCCGCAGGGCCTCATCGATGCGCATGTTACTGCTCGCTCAGGGCAGCCAGCTGATCGGCCTGATGCTCGGCCAACAATGCTCCCAACACTTCGTCCAGATCCCCTTCCATCACTTCATTGAGGCGATACAACGTCAGATTGATGCGGTGATCCGTGATGCGACCCTGGGGGTAATTGTAGGTCCGAATGCGCTCGGAACGATCCCCGGATCCCACCAGGGATTTGCGCTCCGCCGCCTGCTCGGCGTGGGCGGCATTCTGCTGGGCATCATAGAGTCTGGCGCTGAGCAGGCTCATGGCCCGGGCCTTGTTCTTGTGCTGGCTACGCTCGTCCTGGCACTCCACCACAACACCGGTGGGCAAGTGGGTAATCCGTACCGCGGAGTCGGTGGTGTTAACGTGCTGACCGCCCGCTCCGGAAGAACGGTAGGTATCAATACGCAGGTCTTCGTTGCGGATTTCGATATCGCCCAGGTCTTCGGCTTCAGCCATGATGGCCACGGTGCAGGCAGAGGTATGAATGCGCCCCTGGGATTCGGTGGCAGGCACTCGCTGCACCCGGTGAGCGCCAGACTCGAACTTCATCCGCGAATACACACCATCGCCAATGACTCGGGCAATCACTTCCTTGTAGCCACCATGCTCGCCTTCGCTGGCACTGACCAGCTCCACTTTCCAGCCCATCTGGTCGGCGTACTTCGAATACATGCGAAACAGGTCGCCGGCAAAAATCGCCGCCTCGTCACCGCCGGTACCCGCACGCACTTCCAGAAAGACATTGGCGCTATCGCGCGGGTCTTTCGGCAGCATCAGTTTCTGCAGCTCATCGGCCAGCGTCTCGATCTGCGACTGGGCTTCGCGGGCTTCTTCTGCCCCCATTTCACGCATTTCGGCATCGCTGTCATCCTGCATGGCCCGGGCAGCCTCCAGGTTTTCCTGCGCCTGCAGATATTCACGGTAGCATTTGATCACCGGATCGATTTCAGCGTACTCGCGGGACAGGTCCCGGAAACGGTTCTGGTTCGATATCACCTCTGGATCCGACAACAGGCCCGACAATTCCTCGAATCGGTCTGCCAGTTTATCCAGCTTGGCTTGTAACGACGCTTTCATAAAATCGATTCCACGCTTCACGCAACCACGCCGCCCGATGGGCGCACGCAACATTCAGGATATTTCGAAGACCAGGGTACCGCTGAAGAACGCCCCGGCTACGACGACGAGTCATCGTCGCCAAGCAACAATTCACGGGCGACCAGCAATGCCTCTGCCCGACCTTCTGCGGCCATCTTGCGCAGGGCCACACTGGGCGAGTGAAGCCACTTGTTGACCAGAGAATGCTGAAAACGGCGCAACACCTCTTCCGCGTCACCGCCATTGTTCAACTGTTGAAGGGCTTTATCCAACTCATCCGCTGCCATGCGAGTGCGATTTTCACGGTAATCACGCAACACACCCACCGCATCCTGTTCACGGCGCTGGCGACGGTGGCGCACAATGGCATCACGGATCAGCTCAGAGGCTTCACGGGCTGCATCCTGTCGGGCCCGGACATTCTCCTGGATCGCCTCCTGAAGATGGTCCACCGTGTACAGGTACACATCATCCAGATTGCCGACCTCCGGCTCGATATCTCTTGGCACGGCAATATCCACCATGAACATGGGCCGGTGGCGGCGTTGCTTGAGTGCTCGCTCTACCATCCCCTTGCCGAGAATCGGCAACGGCGCGGCCGTACAGGAAATCAGAATGTCGGCATTCTCCAGCGCCACGGGCAGCTCTTCCAGACTGATACCCCGCCCTCCCACGCTGGCCGCCAGCTCACTGGCCCGCGCCTGAGTCCGGTTGGCAATGGTAATCTCACGGACCTGTTGTTCACTGAGATGCCGGGCCACCAGCTCAATCATCTCGCCAGCACCGATCAACAAGGCCCGGCTTTTTTTCAGATCGGCAAAGATGTGACGGGCAAAGGAGACCGCAGCATAAGCCACCGACACCGGATTGGCGCCAATGCCGGTTTCGGTGCGGATACGCTTGGCCACAGAGAACACTTCCTGGAACAGGCGCGACAATTCGCCATTGAGCAAACCCGCCTCATGGGCGCGGGCATAGGCCTCACGCATCTGCCCGAGAATCTGCGGCTCACCCAATACCAGGGAATCCAGGCCGCCAGCGACCCGCATCATGTGCTCCAGAGCCTCTTCGCCTTGATGCTGGTACAGAACCGGTTCGATCTTGTCGCGGGAAAGATGACGACGCTCGGCCATCCAGGCCACCAGGTCAGGGGCGCTGTCGTCGGTCAGACAGTAGAGTTCGGTGCGATTGCAGGTCGACAGCAACGCGGCCTCACAAACCCCAGGCACATCGCGAAGACTGGCCAGCGCTGCCTGCGCCTGCTGCGTGGAAAACGCCAGACGTTCGCGTAACTCCACATCTGCGGTGGTGTGATTAACGCCAACAGCAACCAGATTCATAGTGTCCCGTGCCCGTCCGTCGTGACAGGCAATATCCTGCCCTTGCCCGTCCGTACCCGTCAGCCCGCGTTACCCCGAAAAGCGGGGCTGCAAGGGAGAGGCATTTTGCGTGAAAGCGCCCCCCAAAACAATGACGCAGGCCATGGCTACCTTCTATGGCTGCAATAAGGTTTTCGGCTTGCAGAGGCCTGTGCCATCATAACGGAAACACATTGCAGGTCCTTTTGATGTCGCCTTGGTCACTATTGCCGCTCTGCGGCGCATTGCTCTTCACCGGTTGTGCCCATCAACCCGCCGAACCTCCCCCTGAACCCGCGGCCGGGAGCGAGCAGACTGACAGCACGCCGCTGCCACCCGGATATGACAGCGAGACCCTGTCTGACCTGCTGGTAGCCGAAGTGGCCGCCCAGCGACAGGCGCTAGGCGTCACCCTTGGCTATTACGGCCAGGCCGCCAACACCACCGGCGACCCCACCGTCATCCGCCAGGCCGCCCAGCTGGCCAGCTATCTCGAAGACCACCAACAAGCCCTGGCCCTCAGCGAGCAGTGGCTGGAACAGGATCCCGGCAACGAGGAGGCTCTGCAACTGGCGATCCTGTCGGAAATTCGCCTCGGCAATACCGATGCCGCCACCCGATACCTGGATACCCTGATCGGCAGCCATGGGCAGGAATCCCTTGGCCGCATGGTCAGCCAGGCCCGCGGCCTGGACGCCCAGGGCAACCTGCAGCTGGTCAAGGCCCTCGCCCAATTGACAGAGCAATACCCGGATCAGGCACCGCTGTGGTATGCCCGGGCCGTCTGGAAGGAACACGAAGGAGAGCTGCAAGCCGCCCTGGACGCCGATGAGCGCGCCATCAAACTGATGCCTCGGCACGAAGATGCCCTGCTACTCAAGGCTCAGTTACTGTTCGAAATGGGGGAGAGTCGCGACGCCCTTCGCCACATGAAAAAGGTGGTCAAGAAGTACCCCAAAGCACGCCGACCGCGCATCACCTATGTCCGCTTGCTGCTGGCCACTGGCAGTATCGCCGAGGCCGAAAAGCAGCTTGCCATTTTGTCTGAACAGAACCCGGGGGATCTGGATCTCAAGTTTTCACTGGCCTTGCTGGCACTGGAGGCAGGTGCCACCGACACCGCCACTGACCAGCTCGACGCCTTGCTCGCCGAGAACTACCGTCCAAACGAGATCCATCTGTATCTGGGCCAGGCCGCCGAACAGCAAGCAGATCTGGAACTTGCCATCGACCACTACCTGAAAGTGGATGGCCCACAAGGGATGCGCTCACGGGTACAGGCTGCTCGACTGATGGTCCGCCAGGGCAACCCCGCCCAGGCCCATGCCCTGATCAGCTCACTGCGACGCAGCCATCCGGAACTGTCTACCAGTCTCGCCATTACCGAAGCGGAAATCATCAGCAGCCATGGCAACCAGCAAGGCGCCCTTGCGCTTCTGGACAATGCACTGCAAGACGACCCAGACAATACCGAACTGCTTTATAGCCGCGCCACTCAAGCGGAAAAAGCCGGCGATCTGGAGAAAATGGAAAGCGACCTGCGGCGCATTCTGACACTGGAACCGGATGATGCCAGCGCCCTGAATGCACTCGGCTACACCCTGGCCAACCACAATCTGCGGCTGGACGAAGCCCTGGAATATGTCTCCCGTGCGCTGGCCCTGCGGCCCGAAGATCCGGCCATTCTCGACTCAATGGGGTGGGTTCTGTACCGACGCGGCGACCTGAAAGGGGCTCGCGACTATCTGCGTCGGGCCTATGAAAAATTCCCGGACCCCGAAGTGGCCGCCCATTACGGCGAAGTGTTGTGGGTGCTGGGCGCTCAGGGGCAGGCCCGGGAAGTCTGGCGCGACGCCCTGGACAGCAACCCCGATGCCCCGCATATCCGTGAAACCATGGACCGGCTGGGAGCCAAACTGTGAAACACCGCCTTAGCCGTGTGCTTATCGCGCTCTGCATCCCGCTGATCCTGAGCGCCTGTCAGACGCCCACCACGGAACTCACCACCTTCACCCACCCCAGCCAGATTCAGGGCTGGGAGATGGAAGGCAAACTCGGCTACCGCACCCCCAATGATGGCGGGAGCGCCACCTTTGAATGGCGCCAGCAACCCGCCCGAGGCGAAATCCGTTTTTCCGGCCCGCTGGGCTTCGGCAGCGCCGACCTTCGCTGGGACACCGGCCGTGCCGAGCTGATTACCGCCAAAGAGCAATATCAGGCCCGCAGCCCAGGCGAACTGGCCTGGCACCTGACCGGCTTCTGGTTACCGGTATCCGCCCTGCAATACTGGGCACGGGGCCTACCCTGGCCTGGCGCGCCGGGCGAAGCCAGCTATGATGACCTTGAACGCCTGCAGAGCCTGGAGCAATTGGGCTGGACCCTCACCTTTGACCGCTATGAAACGGTGGCCGGCGTTGAACTGCCATTCCGTATCAAGGCCACCCAGAACGGCAACCGCTTCACCCTGCTGATCAAGGACTGGCAACCCGGCCTCGGACAATGATGGCTCCCATTCTGACCCTGCCCGCCCCGGCCAAGCTCAACCTGTTCCTGCACATCACCGGGCAGCGGACAGACGGCTACCACTGCCTGCAGACCGTCTTCGCCCTGCTGGATCACGGAGACACGCTGCACTTCGAACCTGCTGAGAGCCTGAGTCTGGAATGCGATGACCCGGAAGTCCCCTGCGACAGCAGTAACCTGATCCTGCGCGCCGCCCAGGTCTTGCAGCACCACACCCAAACGCGCAACGGCGCGCGCATCCGTCTGCAAAAACGCCTCCCCATGGGGGGCGGCGTAGGCGGAGGCTCCTCCGATGCTGCCACCGCCCTGCTGGGCCTTAACCAGCTGTGGAACCTGGGGCTGTCGCTGGACACCCTCGCCGAACTTGGCCTCCATCTGGGCGCCGATGTGCCCGTCTTCGTCCGCGGCCGCAGCGCCTGGGCCGAGGGGGTGGGAGAGAAAATTACACCGGTTTCCCTGCCGGATGCCCATTTTTTAGTCATTCACCCCGGAATTCATGTATCAACTGCTCGAATTTTCGGCGACCGGGAATTGACAAGGGATACCCCCATCAGTAAATTACCGGCCTCGCTTGAGGCGGTGCTGACCCGCGACTTTCACAACGACTGTGAAGCGGTGGCACAGCGGCACTTTCCGGAGATCGGCAAGGCCCTCGACTGGCTCAGGCAACATACGGGTAATGCCCGTATGACCGGTACCGGCGCTTGCTGCTTTGCACGCCTCACCGGATCGCAACAGGGGCAGCAATTGCTGCAACAGTTGCCACAACACTGGACAGGTTTCGTCGCTCGAAGCGGTAATACTTCTCCTCTCCATCAAACGCTTGGAGAGACACTGGCGAAGTTTCGAGAGACAAAGAATTCAGGCGAATCTGCACAAACGCATAAGTAGTGCAGACCTGTAAAAGCGTGTTGGGGTATCGCCAAGTTGGTAAGGCAACGGGTTTTGATCCCGTCATTCGTAGGTTCGAGTCCTGCTACCCCAGCCATTTTCTTTCCCGGCCCTCCCTTCCCGGGGCCAGAAATTCACGATACGAAGCACGAAGAGAAGAGAGGCGCCAGTGTCCAAGCTCGTCGTTTTCACCGGTAACGCAAATCCCGAACTGGCCCGCGCCATGGTCAACCACCTGAATCTGCCCATCGGCAATGCCGACGTTGGCACGTTCAGCGATGGTGAAGTCGCCGTGGAAATTCAGGAAAACGTGCGCGGCAAGGACGTCTTCATCGTCCAGTCCACCTGCAACCCCACCAACAACAACATCATGGAACTGCTGGTCATGGCCGACGCACTGCGTCGCTCCTCCGCTGGCCGTATTACCGCCGTGATGCCGTACTTTGGTTACGCCCGTCAGGATCGCCGCGTGCGCTCCGCACGAGTGCCGATTACCGCCAAAGTGGTGGCCGACATGATCACCACCGTGGGCATCGACCGCGTGGTAACCGTCGACCTGCATGCAGATCAGATCCAGGGCTTCTTCGACATTCCGGTAGACAACGTCTACGCCACCCCGCTGATCGTGGCAGACATCGAGCGCCAGAAACACGACGACCTGATGGTCGTGTCCCCGGACGTGGGTGGCGTAGTCCGTGCCCGCGCTTTGGCCAAGCAACTCAACGATGCTGACCTGGCCATCATCGACAAACGCCGCCCCAAGGCCAATGTCTCTCAGGTCATGCATATCATCGGTGAAGTGGAAGGCCGCACCTGCATCCTGGTAGACGACATGGTCGATACCGCCGGCACCCTGTGCAAAGCCGCCCAGGCACTGAAGGATCATGGCGCATCCAAGGTCTACGCCTACATTACCCACCCGGTACTGTCTGGCCCGGCCATCGATAACATCGCCAGCAGCTCTCTGGACCAACTGGTGGTGACCGACACCATCCCGCTGTCAGAAGCTGGCCGCGCCTGTGACAAGATTCGCGTGCTCAGCCTGGCGCCGATGCTGGCAGAGACCGTTCGCCGGGTGAACAACGAAGAGTCGCTCAGCGCCATGTTCGACCGATTGGAGCTGGTGTAACCCCGGTTTCGAGATGAACGTTAAAAGTTGAAACGCGGGCAAGACCATCTTGTACCGCCGCCGCGGAGGCCGCGCACCAGTTTTGGGCGCGGCCTCCTGCTTTTTGGGGTCGCCCCCACGCCATAACCACGTTTTGACTTTAAACTTTGGACTTTCAACTCTTGCCCTGCTGGCCTCCCGGCCAGATTTCATGCATAATCGCGCCCCCGCGGAATCCTCCGTGGTTTTATCAACCTCTCTGGCCGACCTGGTCGCGGGAAGCCCGAGAGCAGACTGGAGACATAACATGTCCAATGAATTCCTGCTGAATGCAGAAATCCGCAGCGACGCGGGGAAAGGTGCGAGCCGCCGCCTGCGTCGTCTGCAAGATCGCGTACCTGGCATCCTCTATGGTGGCGAAGCCGAACCGCAGATGATCAGCGTTGAGCTGCGCGAGCTGAAAAAAGCCCTGGAAAACGAAGCGTTCTACAGCCACATCCTGACCCTGAAAGTCGACGGCAAGGATGTACAGGCGGTACTGCGTGACCTGCAGCGTCACCCGGCCAAAGGTGTTCCGACCCACGCGGATTTCCTGCGTGTGGACAAGACCCACAAGATCACCATGAACGTACCGCTGCACTTCATCAACGAAGCCGGCTCCATTGGCGTGAAGAAGCAGGGTGGCGAAATCCAGCACAACATTTCCGAAGTGGAAGTGAGCTGTCTGCCGCAGGATCTGCCTGAGTTCATCGAAGTGGATATGGCTGAAGTCGAAATGAACGCCATCGTTCACCTGTCCGACCTGAAACTGCCGAAAGGCGTGGAACTGACTCAGCTGGCGCTGGGCGACGACCACGACCAGCCGGTTGCTGCTATCCACGCGCCGAAAGTACGTGCTTCCGAGTCTGACGACGAAGAAGGCGGCGAAGAAGCAGCCAGCGAAGAATAAGACGCACCGTGGCGGAACCTGTTCGACTGATCGTAGGCCTGGGTAACCCGGGCCGCGAATACGAAGACACCCGCCACAATGCCGGCGTCTGGTACATTGACGCCCTGGCTCGCCGCCAGGGCGTTTTCCTTTCCGAAGACAAGAAGTACTTCGGCCTGACCGGCACCTTCACCTTTGAAGGCGAAACCATTCGCCTGCTGGTCCCGACCACTTTCATGAATCGCAGTGGTCAAGCCACGGCCGCACTGGCCAATTTCTTCAAGATCCCTGTCACGCAGATACTGGTCGCCCACGACGAACTCGACCTGCCTCCAGGCACTGCCCGCTTCAAGTTGGGCGGAGGCCACGGTGGGCATAATGGTCTGCGCGACATCATCAGCAAGCATGGCAACAGCCGCGACTTCTACCGCTTGCGGCTTGGTATTGGCCATCCCGGCTCTGCTGCCCAGGTCACGCCTCATGTGCTCAACAAGCCGTCGAAAGCCGACCGTGATCTGATTGACCGCGCCATCGACGAAGCGGTGTATCACACCCCGGATATGCTTCGCGGGGAACTGAACAGCGCGATGAATCAACTGAATGGGTTCAAGGCGTAGAGGACAGGTTCAGCCTTCCCTGACCCGTTCGCGTGTTGCCCGCATTATCGATCCTGCCCGTAACGCGCCAGCACCCATTGTCCAGCCGGCCGGGTATTGAGCTTATGCAGCTGTGCCTGCAGAGCCGGGGAAAGGGTGCTCTCGTCGAAAATATCCCAAGGGGTACCGACTGGGCTCAGCAGCGGCGCCAACAGGCTGGCTGCGGCAATGTCCGCCAACGTAAAGGTGTCCCCTACCAGATAGTGCCCATTGCCCTTTTGAAGGCAGGACTCCACCAGGGCAAGCCCTTCCTCCACACGCTGCTCGGAACGCATCACCGCCTTGGGTTGGATCCGGTACAGGCGACGCACCGCCTCACGGGTCACGGGTGTCATGACTTTCTGCACCATCGCCGGCAGCCCGTAGGGCGTGAGCATGGCATCCATCACTTCCGGCCGGTCAATGATCTGCCCATAGAGCCAACGGCGGACATGAACACCAATGCGGTCAAACTGCTGCTCCAGCTCAATCACCCGGGCTCGCAGCTCCCGGTCTTCCGGTAACAGGGGGCGTTCCGGGTATGTCTTTTCCAGGTAATAGGCAATCCGGGTGGAATCGCCCACCGTCCGCTTGCCGTCACGAAGAATTGGCAAGGTATCGATCCGGGCCATCAAGCGGGTGCGGATACGGTGCGGCCCGGGCAGCAGGTTATGGATACGGAAACCCAGCCCCTTGTGGTCAAGCTGCCAGCGGGTTTTCTCGCAATAATGCGAAATCGGAAACTGGTAAAGAATGCGGTCAGTCATGATGGTGCGCCAGTCAGGATCATGGCCGCAGTCTAGCCCCTCCCCAAAATGGCACATCGGCATCAGCGCCCTGCCATGCCGTCCCCCCAGCAACCCCGCTTTCCGCCTGCCGGTGGTCGCTTTTCCGGCCCGCTTTCAGTAGCATTGCGGCCTCGAAAACTGGAGGTCTGTCATGGGTTTCAAATGCGGTATCGTCGGTCTGCCCAACGTGGGCAAATCCACCCTGTTCAACGCGCTCACCAAGGCGGGGATTGATGCCGAGAACTTCCCGTTCTGCACCATTGAGCCCAACACTGGCGTGGTCCCGGTACCCGACCCGCGTCTGGACAAACTGTCCGCCATCGTGGATCCGGAGCGCGTAATGCCCGCCACCATGGAATTCGTGGACATTGCCGGCCTGGTTGCCGGCGCCTCCAAAGGCGAAGGCCTGGGCAACAAGTTCCTTGCCAACATCCGTGAAACCGACGCTATCGCCCATGTGGTACGTTGCTTCGACGACGAAAATGTTATCCACGTGGCCGGCAAGGTCTCACCGCTGGACGATATCGCCGTGATCAATACCGAGCTGGCACTGGCGGATCTGGATACCGTGGAAAAGGCCCACCTGCGTGCCACCAAAGCCGCCAAGGGCCAGGACAAGGATGCCAAAGGCCTCCTTCCTGTTCTCGACAAGGTATTACCCGCATTGAACGAGGGCGAGCCTGCCCGCTCCGTGGAGCTCAATGACGACGAGCGCAAGGTGCTCAAGAGCCTCAACCTGCTGACGCTCAAGCCGACCATGTACATTGCCAACGTGGACGAAGGCGGCTTCGAAGACAACGCCCTGCTGGATGCCGTACGCGAGCTGGCCGAGAAAGAGAACTCTTCCGTGGTGCCGATCTGCGCCAAGATTGAATCCGAAATCGCCGAGCTGGACGACGAAGAGAAGGCGGATTTCCTGTCTGATCTCGGCATGGACGAACCGGGTCTGAACCGGGTAATCCGTGCGGGTTTCAGCCTGCTCGGCCTGCAGACCTACTTCACCGCCGGCAAGAAGGAAGTCCGCGCCTGGACCGTCAAAGTGGGCGCCACCGCGCCACAAGCCGCCGGGGTCATCCACACCGATTTCGAGAAAGGCTTCATCCGTGCCGAAGTCACTGCCTACGATGACTACATCGAGCACAACGGTGAGTCCGGCGCCAAGGATGCCGGCAAATGGCGCCTGGAAGGCAAGGAATACATCGTCAAGGACGGCGATGTAGTGCACTTCCGCTTCAACGTGTAAACGCCACAGGCACGCAACACGCTAAAACGAAAAGGCCGCCCGAGGGGCGGCCTTTTCGTTTTTCGCTGTTAACTGATTTAATCAGTGCCACCCGCATTCACCGGCTCAAAGTCTTCATCCTTCAACTCCGGCAGCTTCTCATCACAGCCCTGAATGCCCTGCTTTTTCAGGTTGGTGCACACCCGATCCAGCTTGTTGTCCACCGCATGCATGTGATCCAGCAGCAAGTGAATGGCTTCGGCCACCGGGTCGGGCATGTCGTTGCTGACCCCATAGGCCTGAAATCCGATTTTCTCGGCCATTTCCTGACGGGTCTTTTCTTTCTCGGTGAGCGGCTTGTTGATCACACGACCCGGGATCCCCACCACCGTTGCCCCTTCCGGTACCTCTTTGGTCACTACCGAGTTGGAACCGATCTTGGCGCCCTTGCGCACGGTAAACGGGCCCAGCACCTTGGCGCCGGCCCCCACCACCACCCCATCTTCCAGGGTCGGGTGGCGCTTGCCTTTGTTCCAGCTGGTGCCGCCCAGGGTCACCCCGTGATACAAGGTGACGTCATCGCCGATCTCTGCGGTTTCACCGATCACCACCCCCATGCCGTGGTCGATAAAGAACCGACGACCAATCTTGGCACCCGGGTGGATTTCAATACCGGTCAGCCAGCGGGAAAACGTGGAAATAATGCGCGCCAACTGCTTGAAGTTGCGCCGCCACAGGCCATGGGCCAGACGGTGAAACAGCACCGCATGCAGGCCGGGATAGTTGAGCAACACTTCCAGCGTGTTGCGGGCCGCCGGGTCCCGATGAAATACCGACGCAATGTCCTCGCGTACTCGATCAAACATAGCTACCTCGTCCAGGACCTGAGTCCTTATGGATGCGCCAACCCGGTCTGCGTTACGGGTTGCCGCCCTCCTTCATTTTTTTCTCCAGCGCCACCAGCACACCCCGCAAAATGCTCATTTCCATTTTGTCGGGTCGGGCGCGCATAAACAAACGGCGCATGCGCGTCATGACCTGCCCCGGCTGCTCCGGATTCAGGAACCCACTCTGCTCCATGACCGTTTCCAGGTGATCCAGAAAACCGGCCACCGCCTCGTTGGTAGCAAGCGGCTCATCCCAGAACATCTCGGGCAAGGGCATCGCTTCGCGGCGCGAGCGGGCTTCCTTGAGATCGAAATCCTCTCCCAGCAACGCCAGGCGCAACTCGTAACAGATCAGCTGCACCGCCGAGGCTACATTCAACACCCCGTAATCCGGGTTGGCCGGGACGCTCACGTGCAGGTTGCAACGACGCAGCTCGTCGTTGGTCAGCCCGCGGTCTTCACGGCCGAACAGCACCGCAATGCGTGTTTCTTCCGGCTCGTGGGACAACTGCGCCGCCAGCTGACGGGGGGTCAGACAGGGCCAGGGAATCCGTCGCTGGCGAGCACTGGTACCAATCACCAGCGTGGCGCCTTCCAGGGCCTCATCCAGGCTGTCACATACCTGCGCGGCTTCCAGCACATCGCCGGCACCTGACGCCCGGGCAGTGGCTTCCACATTGGGGTAGCCCTGCGGTTTTACAAGGCGAAGATCCGAAAACCCCATGGTTTTCATGGCTCGGGCAGCAGCCCCCACATTACCGGGATGGGTGGTTTCCACCATCACGATACGCACATTTTCCAGCATCAGCGTTCCTGTAACAGGTCTGGTCGTAAAAGACGGCAATGTTATCATGAGAGTGTATTAATGACTGCTTAGGCTCTGCTACAATCCGCGCCCCGGTCAGGCCTGCCCTGCTGCCGGAGCTCTTTTACAGTCAATTTTTGAGGACAGATGCATGCATGCGCCGCAAGTGAATATCGCCCTGCGAGCCGCCCGCTCCGCGGGTAACCTGATTCGACGCGCTGCCGAAAGCAGTGACCCGGTGTCTGTCACCAAGAAGGGCATGAACGACTTCGTTACCGAAGTGGATCGTGCGGCTGAAAAGCGCATTATCGAAACCCTCCTGAAAGCCTATCCGGACCACGGCATTCTCGCCGAGGAATCCGGCATCATCGAAGGCAAGGGCGAAGGGGCCGATTATCAGTGGATAATCGACCCGCTGGATGGCACCACCAACTTTATCCATGGCTTCCCCCAGTACTGCGTTTCCATTGCCCTCAAGCACAAAGGCAAAGTGGAACATGCGGTGATTTACGATCCCAACCGCGATGAGGAATTCACCGCCAGCCGTGGTCGGGGCGCGGCCCTCAATGGCCGCCGCATTCGCTGCACCAACCGTCCCGGCCTGGACGGCTGCCTGATCGGCACCGGTTTCCCGTTCCGCAAGGATCAAGCCCCCTTCATGGACGCTTACCTGGGCATGTTTGCCGACATCGCCGCCAGCACCGCAGGCTTGCGCCGCCCGGGCTCTGCCGCCCTGGACCTGGCCTGGCTGGCCGCAGGCCGCCTGGATGGTTTCTTTGAATTCGGTCTGGCCGAGTGGGACATGGCTGCTGGCGCCTTGCTGATCACCGAAGCCGGCGGGCTGGTTGGCGACCTGAGCGGTGGTCACAAGTACCTGAAAAGCGGCGGCGTGGTCGCTGGCAGCCCCAAGGTGTTCAAAGGCCTGCTGCAAAAAATCAAACCCCATCTTACCGACGGTCTGCGAAGATAAAGACAGCTTCGAGCTATCCGCTTCCAGCCATGACGCGGCCCAAGCCAGGTGCCAACCAGCACCTCTTGAGCCGCACCCCATTGCCTTCCATGTCAGCTTCCTTCCTGTTAAGCGCTTCGATTTCTGCTTTTCCGCTTTTTCTCGCAGCTCACCGCTAATCGCTCGCCGCTGATTTCCTTAGACCCCAAACCGATTTTTGCAATTCGGCATGGACATCTGTGTGTGCTTTGCTAGCGTGAAAGACAGACACGTTGGCAAGGAGACATGGAATGGGCTCAGTAACGCTATCGGATCCGTCACTTTTCCGTGAGCAGTGCTACATCGACGGTCAATGGTGTGATGCGGACGACGGTGGCACTTTCACGGTGGACAACCCGGCCACTGAAGAGACGCTGGGTACTGCGCCACGCATGGGCGAGGCCGAAACCCGCCGCGCCATTGATGCCGCCCATGCCGCCTTCCCTGCGTGGCGAGACAAAACTGCCGCAGAACGGGCCGGCCTGCTGGAAACCTGGCATGACCTGATGATGGAACATCAGGACGACCTCGGTCTGCTGATGACACTGGAGCAAGGCAAACCCCTGGCCGAAGCCAAAGGCGAAATTGCCTACGCCGCCTCGTTTCTGAAATGGTTTGCTGAAGAAGCCCGTCGCGCCTACGGCGACACCATCCCGGCACCAAAACCCGGCCAGCGTATCGTGGTCATCAAACAACCCATCGGTGTCACCGCCGCGATCACCCCCTGGAATTTCCCCTCCTCCATGATTACCCGCAAGGCGGGGGCGGCTCTGGCAGCCGGCTGTACCATGGTCGTCAAACCGGCCAGCGCCACCCCCTATTCGGCATTGGCACTGGCAGAGCTGGCCCAGCGGGCCGGCATTCCGGCCGGCGTTTTCAGCGTCATTACCGGTAGTGCAGGGGCAATTTCCACCGCCCTGACCGACTCCCCCATTGTTCGCAAGCTGAGTTTTACCGGTTCCACCGAAGTGGGCAGCAAACTGATGGCCCAATGCGCCAAACATATCCAGAAGGTCTCACTGGAACTCGGCGGCAATGCGCCCTTCATCGTGTTTGATGATGCCGATCTGGACAAGGCGGTGGAGGGCGCCATGGCCAGCAAATTCCGCAACACCGGCCAGACCTGCGTGTGTGTTAACCGCTTCCTGGTACAGGACAGCGTGCATGATGCCTTCGTGGACAAGCTCAAGGTCGCCATCGAAGCCATGAACGTAGGCAATGGCATGGACGATGGCGTGACCCAGGCCGCCCTGATCAATCGCGGTGCCGCCGACAAGGTCATGGAGCATATCGAGGATGCCCTGGGCAAGGGCGCCACTGTTATCACCGGCGGGCAGCGACATGAACGCGGCGGCAGTTTTGTACAGCCTACCCTGATCACCGGTGTCAGCCAGGACGCCCAGCTCTGCCAGGAAGAAACCTTCGGCCCACTGGCCGCCGTCATCCCGTTCAAGAGCGAAGAAGACGCCATCCGGATTGCCAACGACACCCCGTACGGCCTGGCGGCCTATTTCTACAGCAATAACATCCACCGCTGCTGGCGTGTGGCTGAAGCACTGGAAAGCGGCATGGTCGGCGTCAACGAAGGCCTGATTTCCAATGCTGCGGCCCCCTTCGGCGGCGTCAAGGAATCCGGCCTGGGCCGGGAAGGCTCCCATCAGGGAATGGATGAGTACCTGGAAGAAAAATATCTCTGCATGGGTAGCTGATACCCCTGAACGGTCGCCTGGCGCGGCCCACCCCTGAGTGAGGCCTGAAGACAGAACCGCGCCGGCCAGAAAGGAGACGGAATGGGACAAACGCTGAACATTGCCCTGTTGCCCGGTGACGGCATTGGCCCGGAAGTCATGGATGTGGCGGACGCGCTCCTGGAACAGTTGATTCAACGCTATCAGCTCCCCCTCGCTGCGACCCTGTTTCCCTGGCCATCCCATGCCTGGTACCAGCAGCACGGGCAGATGATGCCTGAGGATGGCGTGGCGCAATTGCGCCGCTTCGACGGCATCCTTCTCGGGGCACTGGGTGATCCCGGCCCACTGGATGATCCTGAGCGGTTTGTCCTCTCTGACAGTATTTCACTGGGGCCTTTGCTGGCCCTGCGCAAACAGCTGGATTTATGGGCCTGCGAGCGCCCTGCCCGCTGGCTGGCTGGTGCTCCCCAATACCTCGCGGACCCACGCGCCAAAGACGTCGACATGCTGGTGATTCGGGAAAACAGTGAAGGCGAATACAGCAATCAGGGCGGCCGCCTGCGGGCCGGCACGGCAGACGAAATCGCCACCCAGGTCGAAGTCTTCACCGCCACGGCCACAGAACGGCTGATTCGCCATGCCTTCGAACGTGCCGAAGAACGTGCCCGACTGCGCGACACCCCACGCCAGTTCAAGGACGGCAAAGCCGCCCAGGTGTGCCTGATCACCAAACGCAATGCGCAACCCTTCTGGGGAGATCTGTACACCGAAACCTTCGCCCGCATCGCGGCTCTCTATCCCGAGGTGGACACCCATCACGAGCTGGTGGACGCCGCCTGCATGAAGTTCGTGCAAAGTCCCTGGCAGTTCGATGTGATCGTGGCCAGCAACCTGCACGGCGACATTCTCACCGACCTGGCTGCAGTGCTGTGTGGCGGGCCGGGCCTGGCACCGTCTGCCAACCTGAATCCGGCTGACGCCGACACGCCAGCCCTGTTTGAGCCGGTACACGGCAGTGCCCCGGATATCGCCGGAAAGAATCTGGCGGACCCCCGTGCCACCCTGTTAAGCCTGGCCATGCTGCTGGACACCCTGGCGCCGAACCATCCGGCCATCGGCAATGCGGCACAACATCTGCATGACCTGATAGCAGAGGATTTACGACAGCCCTTTACAGGCACCCGGGAAACCGGCCAACGATTGAGTCAACGTATGGCCGCTGCCGTCTGAGGGCAGCGCCATTGATGAGGAAAACCGCGACAGCAAAGCAAACACATCGCAAGCATTGGTAAACGGAGGCGCCATGAGTCATTTGTCCCCCCTGCTGGTCCAGTCCAGCGGCATTTGTGCGGAGCGCGGCGAAGGAAGCTGGCTCTATGACAAGGACGGCAACCGCTGGCTGGATTTCACGTCCGGGATTGGCGTCACCGCCACAGGCCATTGCCACCCAAGGGTCGTTGCGGCTGCCCAGGAACAAGTGGCCAAGCTGGTGCATGCTCAATACGCCACGGTCACCCACCCCAACATGCTGGCACTGACGGACAGGCTCTATGAGCACTTGCCCAAAGGACTCGATGCGGTGGCCTTTTCCAATTCCGGCAGCGAATCCGTCGAAGCCGCCGTGCGGCTGGCCCGTCAGGCCACCGGACGCACCAATCTGATTGCCTTTCGCGGTGGCTTCCATGGCCGCACTTTGGCGGCGGCCTCCCTGACCACCTCCACCAGCAAGGTCCGCACCGGCTGGCAACCGCTCATGGCCGGGGTCAGCATCGCCCCCTTCCCCCATGCCTACCGCTATCAACAGAACATGGACGAATGCGTGGCGGCCTGCCTGCACGAGCTGGACCATATCTTCGCCACCGAGTGCAATCCGGCAGACACCGCCGCCATGATCATTGAGCCGGTGCAGGGTGAATACGGTTATTACCCCGCCACAACCGGGTTCATGGAAGGCTTGCGCGAGCGGTGCGACAAGCACGGCATCTTGCTCATTGCCGACGAAATCCAGGCGGGCTATGGCCGCACCGGGCGTTTCTGGAGCCACCAGCATTTCAATGTGAAACCCGACCTGATTATTACTGCCAAGGGGCTGGCCAGCGGTTACCCGCTGTCTGCCATCGCCGCCAGCAAGGACTTGATGAACCACGGTTATCCAGGCTCCCAGGGCGGCACTTACGGCGCCAACGCGGTGGCCTGCGCAGCGGCCCTTGCCACCCTGGATGTCATCGAGGATGAACAGCTGGTCGCCCGGGCCGACAGCCTAGGTGCCCGGTTGCGAAAGCATCTTGAAGGTTTGCAGAAAGAGGACGGCGGCATCGATGAAATCCGCGGCGCCGGTCTGATGTTGGGCGTGGAAATGGTCAGCGCGCCGCACGTTCCCGACGGCGACCGCGCCGGCCGCATTCTCAAACATTGCGAACAGAACGGCATGTTGATGCTGCGCTGCGGCAGCCAGGGGCAGGTGGTACGCTGGCTGCCCCCGTTGACGGTCAGCGAGGCAGAAATCGATCAGGCCGTTGACCTGTTTGCCAAGGCGCTGAAGGCCACCGCCTGAGCGCCGTACTGAATCAAGGATCTTGTATGACCGAAACCGTTGTGACCGTGCTGCTTGCCGAAGACGAGCCCTCCCTGCCCGGCCTGGAAGCCCTTGCCGGCCAGGCCCGGGTGCAGGAAGCACGGACACCGGAGCAGCTGAAAGCCGCCCTGCCGGACACCGAGGTACTGGTGGTCACCGACTTTCGCACCGATGTGCTGGCGCAAGTGTGGCCGGACAACTGCCCGGTGCGCTGGGTCCATGCCACCAGCGCCGGCGTGGATGCACTGATGATCGACCCGATCAGGAACAGCGACATCGTCGTCACCAACGCCCGCGGCATATTCGACCGGGGTATCGCCGAGTATGTGCTGGGTGCGGTGCTGATGTTTGCCAAAGACACGCTCACCAACCTGTCACTGAAGCGCGAGCATCGCTGGCAACACCGTGAAACCCGCCTGCTGCGTGACAGCCTCGCCGTCATCGTGGGGGCGGGTTCGATCGGCCGGGAAGTGGCCCGTCTGCTGGGCGCGCTGGGCGTGAACGTGGTGGGCACCGCCCGCCATGCCCGTGACGATGCAGCCTTTGACAAGGTGTATGCGCAAGACGATTTGCCCGGGCTCCTTGGCGAGGCGGACTACGTAATCATCACCGCGCCACTGACCCCGGACACCGAAGGATTATTCGATGAGCCGCAGTTCCAGCGCATGAAAGCCGGGTCGGTCCTGGTGAACGTCGGCCGCGGCCCCATCGTTCGCACCGACGCCCTGCTGGCCGCCTTGCAGAGTGGTCATCTGGCCGGGGCCGCACTGGACGTATTTGAACAGGAGCCCCTGCCCGCCGATCACCCATTGTGGGATCAACCCAACGCCATGCTGTCCGCCCATATGGCAGGGGATTTCATCGGCTGGCGCGCTGCGCTGGGGCAGCAATTTGTCGACAACTTTGAACGCTGGCAACAGGGCGAGGCGCTCGCCAACCCCGTCAGCAAGGAACATGGCTATGTCAGCAATGCCTGAGTGCGGATCCATTCAGACCAGGCATACGTCACACCAGGAGGTACGCCGATGAGCAAGGAACTACTGACCATGAGCGCCCAGGCGCTCAAAGCCGCCTACCAGACCGGCGCGCTGTCCCCCGTGGAAGTGTGCTCCAGCCTGCTGGACCATATAGAAAAGCACGACCAGGCGCTGAATGCCTGGTGCCTGATCGACCGCGACACCACCCTGCAATGGGCCCGTGACTCGGAGCAACGTTATCAGGATGGCAAGGCAGACGGCCTGCTCGATGGAATCCCGGTGGCGGTCAAGGATGTGTTCCTGACGCCCATGTGGCCAACCGTGAAAGGGTCAAAAACCATCGACCCCGACGCGACCCTCAACAAACGCTCCCCCGCCGTGGCCGCCCTGGAACGGCATGGCTATGTCCCGCTTGGCAAAACCACCACCCCGGAGTTCGGCTGGAAGGGCATCACCGACAGCCCCCTGTGCGGGCCGACCAACAACCCCTGGAACCCGGCACGCACTGCCGGCGGTAGCAGCGGCGGCAGCTCAGCGGCGGTCTCGGCCGGCATGGCGCCCCTGGCGCTGGGCACTGATGCCGGCGGCTCAATTCGCATCCCGGCCGGTTTTTGCGGCATCGTGGGCCATAAACCCACCTTTAGCGAAGTCCCACACTGGCCGGCCAGCCCGTTCGGCACCCTGGCGCACGCAGGCCCCATGACACGAACCGTAGCCGATGCCGCACTGATGATGAACGTGCTGTGCGAAGCCGATGCCCGCGACAGTCTGGCCGCACCGCGCCGCCATATTGATTATGTGGCAGCCCTGAACCAGCCCATGAAAGGCCTCAACATCGCCATGAGCACGACTCTCGGCTATGTGGACGTGGACCCGGAAATCGAAAAGGCGTTCAAGGACGCTGCCAAGGTGTTCGAGGACCTGGGCGCCACCGTGACCGAAGCGGACCCCGGTTTCAGCAACCCGCTGGCCGCCTTCAGCCATCTGTTCTACAGCGGCGCCGCCAACGCCATGCGCGACCTGGGCGACCGCCAGCGCAGCCTGATGGACCCGGCGCTGGTCGAAGTGGCCAGCAAGGCCGAAAAGCTCACCATGCTGGACTATCTGGGTGCCATGAACGAGCGCATGGCCGTGAGCGAACGCATGGCGGTATTCCATACCAAGTACGATCTGCTCATCACCCCGACCCTGCCCATCGAAGCCTTTGATACCGACCGCGAAGTGCCGGTGGACTGGCCCAGCACCCGCTGGCCGACCTGGACGCCCTTTACCTATCCGTTCAACCTCACCGGGCAGCCGGCGTTGTCGGTGCCCATGGGCCTGAACAGCAATGGGCTGCCCATGGCCCTGCAAATCATCGGCGCCCGTTTCGATGACGCCCGGGTACTGGCGGCAGGTCACGCCTTCGAGCAGGCAAAGCCATTCACAGACTTGCCGCCCTTGCTACAGGAATAACCTCTTTCTGCAGGAGCATCGCAGTCGGCTCGAAAACCACAGCAAGAAGCGGGCAACGGGTTTGGTGGCGCACACCGCACCCTCGCGAAAAGTTTTTCAGGAAGGAGAACATGATGGGCAATATCAATCTGGACACGGATTTCTACGAAAACGAAGACCCGATCTGGAATCCGGCGTTGCTCACCATTCCGGTGCCGGGAATTCGCCGCATGGTGAATCTTGCCGCAGACATGGACGACGTTATCCATCTCTCCATCGGCCAACCGGACTTCAAACCACCTGACCATGTCATTCAGGCGGGTGTGGATGCGCTCAAGGCTGGCCAAACCGGCTACACCATGGATGCCGGGCTGCCGGAATTACTGGAGGCATTGGCGGAGTATTACAGCAAGCGCTATGGCCGCCCGCTGTCACCGGAAAATTTGATGATCACCACGGGGGCCACGGAAGCCATCTACCTGGCTCTGACTGCCACCTCGGCACCTGGACGCGAGTTCATCATTCCCGACCCTTCCTTCATGCTTTACGGCCCACTGATTCGAATGAATGGCGGCACAGTCAAAAGCATTGCAACCCGCCCCGAAAACAATCACCAGCTCGACCCACAAGAAGTGATCGATGCAATGGGGCCGAACACCTTTGCCGTGGTGCTCAACTCTCCCAGCAACCCCACCGGCACCATTTATCCCCGGGAAACGATTGAAGCCATTGTCGAAGAAGCCGCCTACCGGGGCATTCATGTCATCAGCGATGAAGTGTATGACCATCTGATTTATGATGGCAGGGAATATCCCAGCGTACTGTCCTGTTGCTCTGACCTTGACCATGTCATGGTGGTCAGCAGTTTCTCAAAAACCTTCTCCATGGCCGGTATGCGAGTTGGCTGGATGATTGGCAGCCAAGGCGCGATCAAGAAACTGCGCCGCTACCACATGTTCACCACCACCGTGGCCAACACGCCCTGTCAGTGGGCCGGTGTGGCCGCCCTGCGCGGGAGCAACCAATTCATTGACAGCATGGTAGAGGAATACCAGCAACGCCGTGACCGCCTGGTGGAACTGGTGGAACAGACACCCCACCTCACCGGCTACCGCCCGGAAGGCGCCTTCTATTTATTCCCCTCGCTCCCCGAAGGCGTGGATAGCGCCAACGTGGCCCTGAAGATGCTACGGGAAACCGGCGTCTGCACCATCTCCGGCGACACCTTCGGCGAAGCCGGCAAAAGCGCATTACGCATCAGCTATTCGACCTCCCTGGAACAGATCGAGGAAGCCTTCGAACGAATTATTCCGTGGATGAAAAAGCAGAACTTTAGTTAAACGCCAGATGCCTGACACAAAAAAATCGCCTGCAGGCAGGTTCCCACAGCAACACCAAAATAAAAAAAGCCGCGAAAGAATCGCGGCTTTTTTGTTTTAGCTGTTAACTGTTAACTGTTAACTGCTCTTATGGCATTTCATCAATTTCTTCCGGCTCCGGAATGATGAAATCCTCCTTGCTCACATTCATCATGAAGAGGATGTTGCTCACCACGTAAATGGAAGAGTAAGTACCGACAGCGATACCCACCAACAGCGCTTCCGAGAAAGAACGCATCACCTCACCACCGAAGAAGAACAGTGCCACCAATACCAGTAACGTTGTCAGAGAGGTATTGATGGTTCGGCTGAAGGTCGCATTCACAGCATCATTGATGATCTGTTCAGGGTCACTCTTGCGCGAGTTGCGAAAATCTTCCCGAATCCGGTCCGCCACCACAATGGAGTCATTCAGGGAGTAACCAATGAGCGCAAGAACTGCCGCCAGCACCGTCAGGTCAAACGGCCACTGCACCAGAGAGAAAATCCCCAGCACGATGATCACGTCATGGAACAGCGCCACCACAGTGGCAACACCAAACTTGTTGGAGAAGCGGAACCAGACGTAGAGCATCATCAAACCCAGCGCCAGCAACATGGCGGTGCCGGATTCATCCCGCAGCTCGTCACCGACCTGTGGGCCAACGAACTCCACTTTGAGCAACTCCAGCTCACCATTGTGCGCCTTGAGCGCCGCAAAGACGTTATGGCCCACCTCATCCGCGTCCGCGCCTTCTTTTGGCGCCACGCGAATGTTCACTTCCTTTGGCGAACCGTAGTGCTGTGCCACCGCATCGCCGAAGCCCGCCGCAGTCAGATCCGCACGAACCTGCGACAACTCCACGTCTACCGGGCTTTTCACTACCACTGTGGTCCCGCCAGTGAAGTCCAGCCCCAGGTTCAGCCCCCGGGTGACCAGCAATACCACCGAGGCAATCACCAGCAGGACAGACAGGATGCCCAGCGGTTTGCGGACACCCATAAAGTTAATGTTCATGGTTGCTTTACTCATCGCATCACCGCCTTAGATACTCAGTTTCGCCGGTGCACGGGCGCCGCGCCCGTAAACCATTTCCGCCATGGCACGGGTCCCAATGATCGCCGTGAACATGGACGTAAGAATGCCGATAAACAGGGTAACCGCGAAGCCCTGCACCGAACCGGTACCGGCCGCGAACAGGATCACCGCGACAATCAGGGTAGTGATATTGGCATCCAGGATGGTGGTAAAGGCACGGCCATAACCCTCTTCGATGGCCTGCCGGGGTTTAAGTCCGCGACGCAGATCCTCACGAATACGTTCGAAGATCAATACGTTGGCATCCACCGCCATACCCACGGTCAACACGATGCCGGCAATGCCCGGCAGCGTCATGGTGGCACCGGGAATCAGCGACATGATGCCTACAATGATGACCAGGTTGCCCAGCAGGGCCACATTGGCAATCAAGCCAAACAGCTTGTACCAGACCACCATGAAGATCAGCACCAGCGACAAACCCAATGCCATGGACTTGAGGCCCGCCTCGATGTTCTCGGCACCCAGGCTCGGGCCGACGGTGCGCTCTTCCACAATGCTCACCGGCGCCGCCAGAGAACCCGCCCGCAGCAGCAGGGCCAGCTCGGACGCCTCTGCGGGGTTATCCAGCCCGGTGATCCGGAATCGACTGCCCAGGGTGTCCTGAATGGTGGCAACGTTGATCACGTATTTGTCGGTGGTACTGACCATCTTGTCGACCAGATTGCCGTCTTCGCCCTCGACCTTCTTCACGTCAGTCTTGGTTTCAATAAACAGCACGCCCATGGGGTTACCGACGTTCTTGCCCGTAATGCGCTGCATACGACGGGCGCCATCGGAATCCAGGGTGACGTTCACTTCCGGTGAACCGGAGTCCTGACTGAAGCCCATGCGCGCATCAATCACCTGATCACCAGTGGCGATTTTGGACTTGCTCATGGCCACGATTCGGCCTTCCTGCCCCTTGAAGGGATAGAACTCCACGCCCGGAGGCGCCATGCCGCTGCGCAGCCGCGCCGACGACACACTGTTATCTACCAAGCGGAATTCCAGCGTCGCGGTACGCCCCAGAATCCGGCGTGCCTGGGAAGCATCCTGAATGCCCGGCAGCTGCACCACGATACGGTCAGCCCCCTGACGCTGTACCACCGCTTCCGCCACACCCAGTTCGTTGACACGCTTGTTCAGGGCAGTACGGTTCTGGTCGACGGCGTAGTCCTGCATTTCCTTCAGGGCACTGTCGTTCAACACCAGAACGGCTTCCGGGGTATCTCCGGCCGGCTTCATGGTGAACTTGTCCAGCGCCTGGCGCAGGGGGGCTCGTGCCGCATCGGCGGCGACCTGATCAGCAAAGGTTACCGTCAGGGTCGTGCCGTCCACCGCAACGTCACGATAACGGACACCCGCATCACGCAATGTCAGCTTGGCATTACCTGCCCAGGCTTCCATGCGGCTGTCGACCACCGCATTCATGTCTACCTGCAACAGGAAATGCACCCCGCCGCGCAGATCCAGACCCAAATTCATGGGGCTGGCACCGATGGATCGCAGCCAGTCCGGCGTCGTTTCGGCCAGGTTCAGGGCAACCACATAGTTATCCCCCAGCTCAGTGGCCGCCAGATCGCGGGCACGCAGCTGGGCTTCTGTATCGTTCAGGCGCACCAACAGGGAGGAGCCGACGGATTCGCCGGGGCCGTGACTGAGTCCGGCCTCATCCAGAGCGCCAAGCACTCTCTGACGGGCCACGTCAGAGACTTCACCGCCAGCATCAGCATGGCTGATCTGAATGGCAGGAGCGTCCGGGTACAGGTTGGGCAGGGCATACAGGCCGCAAACAACGAGGGCGGCCAGAAGCAGGAAAAATTTCCAGCGTGGATAGCGGGTCATAGCTCTTTCCGGTGTTTATTCCGGTGGTGTCCGGTGTAATAAAAAGCCCCGTCAGAAACGGGGCTGAGAGTCTTAAATGGACTTGATGGTGCCTTTGGGCAAGGTGGCCTGGATGCTCTGCTTTTGCAGTTTGATTTCCAGGTTGTTGCTGATTTCTACCACCACGAACTCGTCGGTGACCTTGGCGATCTTGCCCAGAATGCCACCGCTGGTGACCACTTCATCACCCTTGTTCAGGTTTTCCACCAGATTCTTGTGCTCTTTGGCGCGCTTTTGCTGCGGACGAATCAGGAAGAAGTAGAACACCACCATCATCACCACCAGCATGATCAGCTCGACACCACCGGGGCCGGCCGGGGCCGCCTGGGCATACGCCGGAGAGACCAGGGCAGTGGCCAGAAGGGCCAGCAGGGAACGCATTGCGATTTTCATTAATTACTCCAGTTTTCAATAAGCTACAGCGCGGGAGTCTGCTCACCCCGAGCGGCATAGAAGTCGTCCACAAAGGCGGACAATGTACCCCCTTCAATGGCCCCCCGCAATCCAGCCATCAGGCGCTGATAGTAGCGCAGGTTATGGATGGTATTGAGCTGGGAGCCAAGCATTTCATTGCAGCGATCCAGATGGTGCAGATAGCTGCGGGAAAAATGCTGGCAGGTATAGCAGTCACACTCGGCTTCCAGTGGCGCCAGGTCGTGACGGTGTTTGGCGTTACGGATCTTGATCACCCCTTGAGAGGTAAACAGGTGGCCGTTGCGGGCATTACGGGTGGGCATGACACAGTCGAACATGTCGACTCCGCGCCGAACCGCCTCGACGATATCTTCCGGCTTGCCGACCCCCATCAGGTAACGGGGACGGTCTGCAGGCATATGCGGCGTCAGGTTACCCAGAGTACGCAGCATTTCTTCCTGGGGCTCACCCACACTCAAACCACCCACGGCATAACCATCAAAGCCGATATCCACCAGACCGGCCAGCGACTCCCGGCGCAGGTTGTCGTACATGCCGCCCTGCACAATGCCGAAGCAGGCCGCATCGTTGCCCTGGTGCGCATCCTTGGAGCGTTGTGCCCAGCGCAGGGACAGTTCCATGGAATCTCGGGCCTGCTGCTCGGTGGCAGGAAACGGGGTGCATTCATCGAAGATCATGCAGATATCACTGCCCAGCGAGCGCTGTACCTGCATGGCTCGCTCGGGCGTCAGCTCGACCTTGTCGCCATTGATGGGGTTCTTGAACACCACGCCGTGTTCGGAAATCTTGCGCATTTCTCCCAGGCTGAAGACCTGAAAGCCACCGGAATCGGTAAGGATGGGTTTGTCCCATTGCATGAAACCATGCAGGGACCCATGGGCTTCGATCACCTCGGTGCCTGGGCGCAGCATCAAATGGAAGGTATTGCCCAGACAGATCTCGGCACCGGTATCGGCCAGGTCTTTCGGCAGCATGCCCTTCACCGTGCCATAGGTCCCCACAGGCATGAAGGCCGGGGTCTGGATCGTGCCGCGGGGGAAGGTAATCTCGCCACGACGGGCATCACCGTCCGTGGTCTTCAGGGAAAATTGCATTCGAGACATCAGTCCCCCTTTGCGGTGGACACATCCACCCTTTCAATGAACATGGCATCGCCGTAGCTGAAGAAACGGTATTCTGCCTCGATCGCCGCCTGATACGCGTTCATGACGCGTTCTTGCCCGGCAAAAGCACTGATCAGCATCAACAGCGTGGACTTGGGCAGGTGGAAATTGGTCAGCAGACACTCCACCAACCGGAATTGATAACCGGGATAGATGAAAATATCGGTTTCCCCCTGGCCGGCCTTCAAACCACCGGATTGGCTGGCGGCCTCCAACGCCCGCAGCGCGGTGGTGCCCACAGCCACAATACGTCCGCCACGGGCATGGGCCTGCGCCACCTGCTCCACCAACGTTTCGGGAATCTGGTAGCGCTCGCTGTGCATGTGATGGTCTTCCACCTTGTCCACACGCACTGGCTGAAACGTCCCTGCTCCTACATGGAGGGTGACATAGCCGATATCAACCCCGTGCTGCTGCAGGGCCGCCAGCATCGCCTCATCAAAATGCAGCCCCGCGGTGGGAGCCGCCACGGCACCGGGCTCGCGGGCATACACGGTCTGATAGCGCTCCATGTCCCCCTGTTCATCCGGGCGATCGATATAGGGCGGCAACGGCACATGGCCAATCCTTTCCAGCGCGCCAAGCAGGGTCTCGCAGCCGTGGAACTGGAGAATAAACAGGGCATCGCGGCGACCGGTGACCTGGGCCCGTACGCCCTCATCAAACTGAAGCCAGCTGCCCGGCTTGGGGGATTTGGAAGCACGCACATGGGCCAACGCTTCATGATCATCCACGACCCGCTCAATCAGCACTTCCACCTTGCCGCCACTGTCTTTGTGGCCGAACAGGCGAGCCGGGATCACCCGGGTGTCATTGAAGATCAGCAGGTCACCGGGCCGCACATGGCCCAGCAAGTCAGGAAATTGCTGGTGTTGGAGGGCGTCACGAGTCAGCGCCAACAAACGGGCATCACGGCGCTGCGCGGGGGGATGGCGGGCGATCAGCCCGTCCGGGAGTTCAAAGTCAAAATCGTCGACGTTCACGTACTGTACCGGCACGGAAGTTCAAGGGAGGGCAAGGATACCCGGCACCGAAAGCAGGATCAAAAGCTGTTTCCCCTCGGAGAGCACCTGGACACGAAGACAGTCCGGTTTTCACCGCTGTTTGCGTTTGTGCTCCGAGGCTATTTCTTGCCCTTGGGTTTCTTCGGCAACTCAACCGTTGCGGTGGCAGACAAACGATCATGCAAAGTCTGGTGCGGGGCGATCAGGACAACCAGATACCCCGCCCCGAACAGCCCCCAGGACAGGCACGCCCCAAGAAAGCGGGCGGCGGTCTGCCACAGTTTGACCGGCCCACCTCGGTAATGGCGAACCTGCAGGCGCCAGGCACGCATGCCCAGCGTCTGACCACCGCGCATCCAGAACCAGGCGTAAAAGAGCCAGGTTTCTACCAGCAACAACGGCAGCAGGATCCCCTTGAGATAGCCCGGAGCTGCGCGGGTTACCCCATTGATGTCCTCCATGGGCAAACCGGTCCTAGGGTAGACCAGCACAAAGATCCCGGTGGTCACAAACCACAAGGCCAGTACCAGAAAACCGTCATAGACCAGCGCCATCAAGCGCTTCAGCAAACCGGCAGGCGGGGCATAATCGGTCATCATTCACTCCGAAGCCAACGCTTCTCCGCTGCAGACGTCCGGTTCAGCGCCAGACGCCCGACATAAAAAAGCCCGCTCGAAGCGGGCTTTTTCATCGTTTGGTACCAGAGGCCGGACTTGAACCGGCACGCCCGTGAAGGCAACGGATTTTGAATCCGTCGTGTCTACCAATTCCACCACTCTGGCAGTGGGGCGCGAGTATACCAGCCCGTCGCTGCTTTGCCAGCCCATTATTCAGGATTACCCTGCACAAGCACCGCCGTCACGTTGTCACGGCTGCCCTTATCCAGGGCGGCCTTGAGAATACCGGACTCGGACACCCGGTGACGCATCAACGACAAGAGGTCATCTTTGGTCAGCACAGAATGAATCCCATCGGTAGTCAGCAAAAAACGCTGCGCCTGAGCGACAGGAAATCGGGCCTGCTCCAACTGCAGTTTATCCCCGGTGCCGACAGCCTGATAAATCACGTGGGCGCGGGGATGCTGCATGGCTTCAACCTCTGTCAGCTCACCCGCGTCCAACAGGGCCTGCACGGGGGTGTGATCGCGGGTGAGCATGTCGAGCCGCTCGCCCTCCTGACGGTAAAGACGGGCATCACCAGCCCACAGCACGGCCGCCTCTTCGCCCTGAATCAGCACGACCACGACAGTCGCCCCCATGGGCTTGCTGCGCATGTGCATGGCGGCATGGTGCCGTATCGCATGGTTGACGGTTTGCAGTGCGGTTTCCACCGCCAGAAGTCGATGGGCCATGCCGCCCCCCAGAGACAACCCCTCCAGGCATTGCCGAATCATGCTGGCGGCCAGATCACCTGCGTCATGGCCACCCATACCATCAATCACGGCCCAAAGGCCTTCTCCGTCTCGACACACCAGGGCATCTTCATTGGTTGCTCGTCTGCCCTTGTGGGTGCGTCCTTGCCCCCGCCAGATTGTCATCCGCTATCGCACCCTCTGCAGCAGCCAGATCCCCAACACCAGACACAATGCGGGGGGCACAGCCGCCGCCATCAAGGGCTCGGTATGGAAAACCAGCGACAATTGACCGAAAAACTGCTGGCCGTAATGAAAGATCAGCCCGGCCACGATCCCTGCCGTTAGACGCAGTCCCATGGTGACTTCCCGGAGTGGGCCGAAGACAAAGGAAATCGCGATCAGCACCATGCCGATGGTCGCCAGCGGCATAAACAGTTTCTGCCAGAAACTGAGCATGTAATCGGCCGTCTCAAGGCCCTGCCGCTTGAGGTACGCGGTGTATTCCAGCAGCTTGGCCATGGCAAGGTGATCGGGCTTGAGCACAACAATACTGAGCAACTGCGGGGTCAGGCGCGTTTGCCATTCGCCGTTATCTTTTTCATAGGTCTCGGTGTGATCTTCGAACAGACGGGTACCTGTGATGCCTTCCAGTGACCAGAAATCCCCTTGGTAAATTGCCCGCGCCACAAACTGGGTTTCTGTCAGTTTCTGCTGCTCGTCAAAACGATAGCGGGTCAGTCCATGCAACACGCCGTTAGGCTGCACCGCATTGATATGAATGAACTCCTCGCCTTCCCGATGCCAGTAACCGTATTTTGAGCGCAAGGCCTCGCCGCCACCTTCCGCCATCGAGCGGTTACTCTGGGCCACCTGCTCGGTGTACGGGGTGAGGTACTCTCCCAACGGGATCGACAGGATGATCAACAGGAACACCGGTCGCAACACCAGCCAGCTGACGCGTAATGTAGACACCCCCGCCGCCCGGATCACCGACAGCTCGCCACTGTTGGCGAGTAGCCCCAGACCAATCAACGTTCCCAGTAGTATCGCCATGGGCAGATATTCATGCACTCGCCGGGGCGTAGTGGTCAGAATAAACTGTAAGGCCTGAAGGGTTTGGTAATTACCCCTCAGGAACTCCAGTTCGTAGATAAAGCCGAACAGGCAATCCAGGCCGACAATGATCGCCAGGATAGCTAACGTTGGCACCATCACTGCCCGCCAGAAGTACCGCTTGAGCAATCTCATGCTGCGGCCCTCCGCCGGAAAATCCGGCTGCCGAAATAGAGCAGGAAAACAATGGTGGCGGCCATCAAGTGAATCCAGGCCATATTCAGATACCAGGGCAACACACCGGAATAATCCTCGATGGCGCTACGGGTGACCAACAACATACCCACATACATCATATAACCCAGCACCGCAGGAATCAGACGGTAAAAGCGCCCCTGGCGCGGGTTCACTCTGGCTAACGGGATCGCCGCGAGGGCCATAATAGGCACCGTAAGAATCAGCGACAGTCGCCACTGCAGCTCCGCCAGCGCTTCGTGGTTATTCTCTCTCTCGGCGATCAACTCCCGGGTCGACCGGCCACGCACTTTGGGCGGGCGACTGTCGGATTTTTCACCACCGATGCGCACTCGCGCTTCCTTGAATCCAATTTCCTTGTAATCGCGCTGGCCCGGTTTACCCTGATACTGGAACCCATCTGTCAGCAGCAGATAACTGATGCCCTCTTCCTGAACCAGCTTGCCGCTCCTTGCCCACACCGTCAGCAACCGGTTGGCTTCCCCCTGCCCCTCAAAACGGGCATCCGCCACGAAGACATTTTCCAGCACCCCTTTCTCACGATTGAGGTGCTCCGCATAGGTGGCACGCTGACTGTTACTGGATCCCTTTACGTGGAAACGGCCAGGAGTCAGCAGTTCGAGCACCGAACGGTCTTTCTGCTCCTCGAAAATACGGTTGACCTCCGCGTCGCCGCGGGGAGTCACGTAAAGCGAAAACAACCCCACCAACGTGGTCGCCATCAACACGGGTACTACCAACGAACGAACAATCCGTCCATGCCCCTGCCCTCCCGCACGCAGGACAACCATCTCGTTATCCATGTGCATTCGTCCCAGCACTAGCAGCAGGGCAATATAAAGGCTCAATGGCACAATCATTTGCAGGAATTCCGGCATCCGGAACGCCATCACCAGAAACAATGCATCAGCGGCAATTTCGCCGGCAGCCGCCTCTGCCAGATATTTGATAAACCGGCCACTAACCAGCACCATCACCAGAATAAAGGTGACCATGACGGTACTGAGGAACACTTGCCGGTTAATGTAGCGATGAAGAATCAAGGGCTGGCCCATTCGTCCTTGTCGTTTAAACGTCGCTGATGCGTGCCAGCTTTGCAGTCGATACCCGTAAAGGCAGGCCGTTAGCCTGCGGCACCACACCGACACACATAGCAGAATGCTGCCTAGTGTAACTGACCGATCATGAAAGGCGGTAATTCCTGCACCAGAAGACAGCAAACAGTCGCAATGTTTCCCAGCTCATTCGTGTTTGTCACATTGCGTTTCCCCTGCCAAGGCCCCACTATTTCAGGTTGTTGGCAGCCCTGATCAACTTGGAGACAACATGGATTTCGCCGTAAGCAACCGTCCACTGGACAAAATCAAAGCTGATGCCCTCGTTATCGGCCTGGGCAAGAAGAGCGACCTGCCTGAGGCGCTCCCCGACGCCACTCGCAAGCAAATTTCTGCCTTTATCAAGGCTGGCGACTTTAATGGCAGCAAGGGCCAACACACCTGGCTGCATGGCCCGGAAGATATGGCTGCCGCTCGCATCCTGCTGGTCGGCATGGGCGACAACACCCCCAGCGATACGCAGTGGCAAGCGCAACTGCGCGGCACCGTGAAAACACTGCAAAACGCGCCGGTCAAGCACGCCGTTTGGCTGCTCGACAGCACCCTTGCACAGACACTGGAGTGGCAGGTGCGCGAGGGCTCACGCATCGCCGAAGAAGGCTTGTATCGATTTGACCAGTACCGCAGCCATCCGGCAGCGGCAAGCAAACTCACCAAGTGGACGTACTGGCATGCAGAGAAAGATGCCAGCCTGGGCAAAGCCCACAAGACCGGAAAAGGCGTCGCGGCAGGCGTCAATCTTGCCCGCGATCTGGGCAACCTCCCCCCCAATGACTGCTATCCGGAATATCTCTCCGGGGTTGCCCGCGAACTGGCCGGGCAGTATGAAAAGCTGACCGTCAAAGTGGTCAGTCAGGCCCAGGCCGAAAAGATGGGCATGGGAGCTTTCGTCGCTGTTGCCAAAGGCTCTGAGCGCCAGGGGCAAATCATCGTCATGGAATACAAAGGCAGCAAACCCACCAAGCAGGGCCCCGTGGCACTGGTGGGCAAAGGCATCACCTTTGATACCGGCGGCATCTCCCTGAAACCCGGCGCCAACATGGACGAGATGAAATACGACATGGGCGGCGCCGCCAGCGTATTCGGCAGCGTCAAAACGGTCTGTGAGCTGGATCTGCCGATTCACCTGGTTGCGGTCGTCGCAGCGGCAGAGAACATGCCCGATGGCCGGGCATCTCGCCCGGGCGACATCGTCAAGACCCTGTCCGGCCAGACCGTGGAGATCCTCAACACCGACGCTGAAGGCCGTCTGGTGTTGTGTGATGCGCTGACCTATGTGCAACAGAAGCACAAACCTCACACCGTCATCGACATCGCCACCCTGACCGGCGCCTGTGTGGTCGCCCTTGGCAGCCATGCCCAGGCGGTTTATGCCAACGACGACGATCTGAGCCAGGCACTACTGGCCGCCGGTCAGGCGACAGGGGACCGGGGCTGGCCCATGCCGCTGTGGGATGAGTATCAAAGCCAGCTCGATAGCCCCTTTGCCGATATGCAAAACATCGGTGGACCCAAGGGCGGCTCCATTACGGCTGCCTGCTTCCTGTCCCGCTTCGCAAAAGACGTCAAGTGGGCGCATCTGGATATCGCTGGCACCGCCTGGATCAGTGGCGGCATGAGCAAGGGCGCCACAGGCCGCCCGGTCCCCATGCTTACCCGCTTCCTGATGGATCTGGCCTGATCCGCCTCGCACCACGCGGCATGCTTTGAGCGTGATGCGTGGTGCGAGACGCATGCGAGCATTTTCATGACCGAAGTTACCTTTTATCTCAGCAGCAAGGCCGGGGATGGCGTTCGCCAGGCGCTGGCCTGGCGAATTGCCGACAAAGCCATGAAACAGGGCCGTCTGGTCTATATTCATTGCAGGAATGAGGAGCATGCACGGCAATTGGACCGCCAGTTCTGGCAAGCTCCAAAGACGGGCTTCCTACCCCATGCCATTCATCACGAAGGGCAGGCGCCGGTGATTCTGGGCCACAACGGCGACCCGGGCGAATACCACGACGTACTCATCAACCTGACGGATCACGTGCCGGATTTCGCCTCCCGCTTCCAGCGAGTCGCGGAAATGATCAGTGGCGCCGAACCCGAAAGACAAGCAGGCCGGGACCGTTTCCGCTTCTACCGTGAACGGGGTTTCCCGGTCACCACCCATGAACTGGGCTGACAGCAGCGCGGGGGCAGACATGAACAACGAGCGCGACACACGCAAACAGGACTTGCTGCGGGAGCTGGGCGATGTCCAGTCCCTGCTGGATGACATGGATAAGCCCCCGCTGCTCGAACCTGCCGAAGCTCCCCAGGCTGCACCCGTCAATAACCGACTAAACAGCGATCAGATTCGCAAGCTGGCCAGCGAGCGCAGCAATCCGTTCCTTCCCACCGCAAGCCAGCCCGCCACGCACCCGGCGCCAGCGACGGCCTCCCCGGCAGCCCCCACCCTCTCAGCGCCCCGACCGACCCTGAGCAATACCGATATCGACAGGGTTATTGACGAGCTGGTGGCCGAAGCCCTACCCAAGCTGGAAAAAGCCCTGCGTCTGCGTTTGCGCGACGCCCTGCGTCGCAAGAACTAGGGAGCCTCCGAATAACACCAGTGAACCCACGACGGCACCGCCCGGCTTCGCTATAATGCGCCCTCTTTTTTTGATGCAGCATCCAAAGGCAACAGGCGCAGATCATGGACAAGACTTACCAACCCGATCGCATTGAGCAATCCTGGTACGAAACCTGGGAAAAAGCCGGTCATTTCAAGCCCTCCGGCCAGGGTGATTCCTACTGCATCATGATCCCGCCCCCCAATGTGACCGGCAGCCTGCACATGGGTCACGCGTTCCAGGACACCATCATGGATACGCTGATTCGTTACCGCCGGATGCAGGGCCGCAACACCCTCTGGCAAGTGGGCACCGACCACGCCGGCATCGCCACCCAGATGGTGGTAGAGCGCAAGCTGGCGGGTGAGGGCACCAACCGCCATGAACTGGGCCGCGAAAAATTCCTGGAGAAAGTCTGGGAATGGAAAGGCGAATCCGGCGGTACCATTACCCGCCAACTGCGCCGCATGGGCGCCAGCGTGGACTGGACCCGTGAGCGTTTCACCATGGACGAAGGCCTGTCCAATGCCGTGCGTGAAGTGTTTGTCCGCCTCCACAAGGAAGGCCTGATTTACCGCGGCAAGCGCCTGGTGAACTGGGACCCCAAGCTGCACACCGCCATTTCTGATCTGGAAGTGGAAAACGTGGAAGAGCAGGGCCATATGTGGCACTTCCGCTACCCGCTTTCTGATGGCTCGGGGCATCTGGTAGTCGCCACCACCCGCCCGGAAACCATGCTCGGGGATACCGCCGTTGCCGTGCACCCGGAAGACCCCCGCTACAAGGACATGATAGGCAAGACCATTCGCCTGCCCCTGGCCGATCGCGACATCCCCATCATTGCCGATGATTATGTCGACCCGGACTTCGGCTCCGGCTGCGTGAAGATTACCCCCGCCCACGACTTCAACGATTATGAAGTAGGCAAACGCCACGACCTGCCGATGATCAATATCCTGACCATCGATGCGGCCCTCAATGACGAGGTCCCGGAAGCCTACCGCGGGCTGGACCGTGTGGACGCCCGCAAGAAAGTGGTCGACGACCTGGATGCCCTCGGCCTGCTGGAAAAGGTGGCCGATCACACCCTGCAGGTGCCCCGTGGCGACCGCTCCGGTGTGATCATCGAACCCTATCTGACCGACCAGTGGTTTGTGGCGGTAGAAGAACTGGCCAAGCCGGCCATCGCCGCGGTAGAGAACGGTGATATCCAGTTCGTGCCGAAAAACTACGAAAACATGTACTACTCCTGGATGCGAGACCTGCAGGACTGGTGTATCTCCCGACAACTCTGGTGGGGCCACCGCATCCCGGCCTGGTATGACGCAGACGGCAATGTCTATGTGGGTCGCAGCGAAGAGGAAGTGCGCGCCGACAACAACCTGGGCGACACCCCCCTCAGCCAGGATGATGACGTCCTCGACACCTGGTTCAGCTCTGCCCTGTGGACCTTCTCGACCCTCGGCTGGCCGGACGATGAAGAAACACTGCGCACCTTCCACCCCACGGATGTGCTGGTCACCGGCTTTGACATCATCTTCTTCTGGGTTGCGCGGATGATCATGATGACCCTGAAGTTCACCGGTGAGGTGCCCTTCAAGAAGGTTTACGTACACGGCCTGGTCCGCGACAACGACGGGCAGAAAATGTCCAAGTCCAAGGGCAACGTCCTTGACCCTCTGGACATGATCGACGGCATCCAGCTCGAAGAACTGGTCGACAAACGCACCAAGGGGTTGATGCAGCCGCAGAAAGAAAAGCAGATTGCCAAGCGCACCCGCAAGGATTTCCCGGACGGTATCAACGCCTACGGCACCGATGCGCTGCGCTTCACCTTCCTCTCGCTGGCCTCCACCGGACGCGACATCAAATGGGACATGGGCCGCATCGAAGGCTACCGGAACTTCTGCAACAAGATCTGGAATGCCGCCCGCTACGTGATGATGAACACCGAAGGCCAGGATTGCGGTCTTGAAGGTGAAGTCGAGCTGTCACTGGCCGACCGCTGGATCATCTCTGCCCTGCAGCGTGCCGAGCAGGAAGTTTGTGACGCCCTGGACAGCTTCCGCTTTGATGTGGCCAGCCACGCCGCCTACGAGTTTATCTGGAACGAGTACTGCGACTGGTACCTGGAGCTGTCCAAACCGGTCCTGTATGGCGACGACTATTCCGACGCCCAGAAGCGCGGCACCCGTCGCACCCTTGTGCAGGTACTGGAAGCCATTCTGCGGCTGGCCCATCCGTTTATGCCATTCATCAGCGAAGAGATCTGGCAAAAGGTGGCTCCGCTGGCAGGCAAAGATGCCAGTGAAGGCAGTACTATCATGCTGCAGGCCTACCCCGCCGCCGATACCAACCGTATCGACGCCGACGCCGAAACCGGTATCGCCTGGATCAAAGGGGTTATCACCGCGGTGCGCAATATCCGTGGCGAGATGGGCATTCCACTGGGCAAAGCACTGCCGCTTTATCTGCACAACGGCAAGGACAGCGACAAGGCGCTGCTCGATGCCAACCGCAACTTCCTCAGTAAACTGGCCAAACTCGAATCCATCACCTGGCTGACCCCGGACGACTCCGCCCCGGCATCGGCTACCGCGCTGGTCGGTGACATGGAGATCCTGGTGCCCATGGCCGGCCTGATCGACAAAGATGCGGAAATTGAGCGCCTGGGCAAGGAAATCGACAAACTTCGCAAGGAAGTAGGACGCGGAGAAGGCAAGCTGAAAAACCCGAACTTTGTCGACAAGGCCCCCCAGGCCGTCGTCGACAAGGAAAAGGCCAAGCTTGACGATTACCGTTCACAGCTTGCCAAACTCGAAGAGCAGCTCGAAAAGATCAAATATCTCTGACCCTAAATACAGGAATCCGAGTCATGGATGACCCGCGTCGTGCCCGCATCCTGACAGCCGCCCAGGACGTCTTCGCCCGCGAAGGTTTCCGTACCGCAGAAGTGAAAACCATTGCGGAACAGGCGGCTGTGGGCAAGGCCACGATCTACAAGTTCTTTTCTTCCAAGGAAGCCTTGCTGCTGACCATCGTTGAGGAGAACCTCAACGATATCCGCGACATCATTCTTTCCGCATTGATGAGCGTGGACCCGCCCCTTGAGAGACTGGAAAACCTGTGCCGCAATGTGGCGCGCTACCTGGAACAGAATCAGGCCTTTTCACGGGTGCTGATTCAGGAAGCCGGGGATTTCATGGGCGACATCCAGCGCAACTATCTCGCGCTGATCGAACAAAACCTTCCCGTGGCCGACGCCTTTTTCAACGAACTTCGCAAAGATGGCTACTTCGTTGCCCTTCCCACTCGCGATACCATCCTGTTAATGGTAAATCTGGTTATCGGCACCACCTACACATGGGCCCTCACCGGCGAGGGCAGCCTGGAAGCCCAAGCCGCAGATTACATGAAGGTGCTGATCCGCGGCCTCAGATAGGACGAGACAATACAATGCGTATTATTGCGGTTTTGATTACACTGCTGGCCACACCTCTTGCCCATACAGCCTCACTTCTTGAACTGGCGGATGGGGCACACCGCAGCACAGAAGAAAAAGCCAGAAACGCATACCGCCACCCAGTGGAAACACTGACTTTCTTTGATGTTCAAGCAGACATGACGGTAGTGGAAATCTGGCCTGGCGCGGGCTGGTATACCTCGATCCTTGCGCCCTGGCTACACGACAATGGCACCTACTATGCTGCCCATTTCCCGGAAGATAGCGCCGTGCCTTTTTATCGTCGCTCTCTGACCCTGTTCAAGACACGACTGGCGCAAACGCCAAGCCTTTATGATCACGTTCGCATTACAGCTCTCAATCCACCTGCACACAGCATAATTGCCCCAGCTGGCACCGTGGACCGCGTACTTACCTTTCGCAATGTGCACAATTGGGCCAAAGCCGGTAAAACCGAAGCGGTGTTTGCCAGTTTCTACTCTGCACTCAAGCCCGGAGGCATTCTGGGAGTTGTCGAGCACCGGGCACCGGAAGTCCGTCCGCTGGACCGGCAGATCGAGACGGGCTACATGAGTGAAGGCTATGTTATCGAACAGGCGGAAAAAGCCGGTTTCAGGTTGGTCGAACGCTCTGAAATCAACGCTAATCCAAAAGACGAAACCAATCACCCCGCCGGGGTCTGGACGCTCCCACCCAGCTTGCGCCTCGGCGATACGGATCGGGACAAGTATCTGGGTATTGGCGAAAGCGACCGGATGACACTGAAGTTTATCAAGCCGGAGTAATCTCCGGCATGGTCGGGGCTGGACAAGGATCAGGCGACAGGTCGTTCCAGCATCCCCGACGTCGCCTCACCCAGCACCAGCGACTCGGCAATACCAATCGCCACTCGCTGGCACTGCTCAAGCCGCTCTTGGGAAAAGCCCCCATCTTCAAAGATGTACAGGGAATAGTTTTCCATCATCCATAACATGGTACGGAACACTAGCGGGTCATAATCACGGCCTGTAAAGCGACTGATCTGGGCAGTCAGTACTTCAGACGAAATTGCCTGGGCACGCTCCCGATGCGGCGCAAGGGCTGAAGCCGATGAACGCGCCTCTTCCATCATCAACTTGATGATCGGGCCCATGCTTACATGATAGGCGAAGTACACTTTGGTCGTGTTGCGAATGATATCCTTGGCTGAGCCCGCCTGTTTCACTTCCTTGTGGAAGTGCAGCAGCATATTGTCCACAAAAATGCGGTAGATGCTTTCCAGTACATCCATCTTGTTGCGGAAATACTTGTAAAAGGTGCGACGCGACACATCGGAGGCATCCAGCAAGTGCTGTACAGTCGTACGCTGCAGTCCTCGCTGGGCAAAGACCTGCATGGAATGGATCAGGATCTCTGCACGGGCCTGAGATCGCTGCCCCCCTTCTTCCCGGGCGTGAACCTCGAGTACCTGGTTCACCACCTGACGGATTGCATCAATGTCACTGCTTCTGTTCTGCACCTGACAAATACCCCTGAGAATGTATACTTTTCGCTAGCTTAACCAACGGTTCAAGCAGAGTAAACACTGAGTTTATCCTTCGCCATGACCGTTTTGCTCAGAGATTGGCCGTTCTTCCAGCGTTTCCAGATCTTCTCGTGGAAATGATACGCCACGGTATTCACGCAGGGTTCAACCAAGGCTGTCGCCCCTCCAATCCGCCAGTCTCCGGTCATTGCCCAGACGACAAGAAAGGCCACTGAAATATGCATTACCCCAAAGCTGACTGTCTTGATCATGATAACCACCTCGCTAAGTGATACTGATTATCATAATCACCCAAAAAATAGTTAAGCGCTATTAATTTATAATTTTGATAGCCCAAAACTATAGCCAAGGTTAATCCTTGTAAAGCGGCGCTCTCGGGTCTCCTCTTTGCTTCTCGACCGGGCTACTCTGTCCTTCTGATCACTTTGGCAGGATACGGGATGACCACCAACAGCCTTCTTATTCTCCATGGCAAACAAGCTGCCAACGAGGCAGTTCGCAACGCCGTCATGAAATGGCGGGAACAAGGCCATCAAATTGCTGTGCGCGTGACCTGGGAAGGAGGAGATGCGGAACGCTATGTCGAAGAAGCCCTGGACGCGGGCTACCGTACGCTGATCGCAGGTGGGGGCGACGGCTCTATCCGTGATATTGCTCATGCCATGCTTGCCAGTGGTCGTGATGATCTGTCTCTTGCAATTATGCCACTTGGTACAGCAAACGATTTCGCTACTGCGGCCCGAATCCCCCAGGACATGGAAGAGGCACTATCTCTTGTTAGCCGGCGGGCTTCTCCCTGCGATGCCGTCAAGATTAACGATCATTATTTCCTGAACATGGCTACCGGCGGGTTTGGAACCGAAGTCACCACCCAAACCTCCGAAGAACTGAAAAAACTGCTCGGCGGGGCAGCTTACTTTCTAACCGGTCTGAGCAAATTCACGGAAATCACGGCCGCCAAAGGTCGCTTTAGTAACGGTGACTTCGAATGGGAAGGCGAATTCCTGGCTGCCGGGCTCGGTAATGGTCGCCAAGCCGGCGGCGGCCAACAACTCTGTCCGGATGCCGTAATCAATGATGGACTGCTGGATGTGGCGATCTTGCCTGCCGATATGGATCTACTGGCTGGCGTTCGTGAACTGTTTGATAGCGAAGCACGACAGGACCCTGATCACGATGGGCTCTTCATTCGGGCAAGAGTCGACTCACTGACCGTCGAGACTCCCTCAGCCATGCACTTCAATCTGGATGGTGAGCCCCTCAAGGACACCCGCTTTGATGTAGCTGTGGTGCGCAACCGTATCGCGCTGCACCTCCCTGAAGATTGCCCGTTACTGGGGTGAGGCTATCGAGGCAGAGGTTTCCGTTGACCTCGCACAGCGCAGGATAAACTCACGCACTCGCTGGCGACGGTTATCCAGTTTATGACCAAAAAGGGGGAAATGCTTCCAAACCCCCTGATCCCGCACCCCATAACGGCGCGTTGCAACCGCCACCACCATCATGCCGGTACGGATAACGCCCATTTCGCAATGCACCAGGCAACGGCTGCCCTCGCGATCAAGCTCATCCATCATCTGGCCAATCTGGGCTTCGCTAGGCGGTGTATCCTGGGCCATCGGAATGTTGACCAGGCGAATGTCATTGCGCTCACAATAACGCTTCTGGCGGTGGTACCAGCCGCCTTTCACATATTCATTTTCGAGTCGTAGATTGACGATCGTATTCACCCGGAAAATCCGGTGCATCACCCACAAGCCGACAGGACCAAGCGTACCACTGCGGTAGAGCTTTCCCGCTTTTACAGATCGAAAGTGGTACATCAGTTTATGGTAGCGATAGGCAAGGAACGCCAGGGCTGCCACCAAAATGCATATATAAAAGATCATCGGGCATCTTCCGTCATCTCTGGTCTGACCACCCATCATGGGGACGGCATAGGTATGCTTGATGACCACGGTTTTTCGGTTTGGTGACAGAGCCACATATATGCTTGTGGAGCCATGTTTGTATGACGATTGAGGTGTTGGGGGCAGGCTCCGACGTGACGTTTTTTTCTGTTGGCGCGGGGGTGCGTTTGGGGTTTAGCGTCAGGCATGTTGCGTGTTGCGGCTGGCGCGCTCGTGACCTGCTTAGGCAGCGAGCAAGCTCGCTATCCCTTCGGGACGCCTTGGCGCCTCACCCTGGCTCCTGCGGAGCATCGCTTGTCACATGGCAGCGCGAGCACTGCGAGGTAGTGAGAGGAGATCAGCGTGATCCTAAACCCAACAAAAAACCCCCGTCACTTTCGTGGCGGGGGTCTTTTGTTTAGTTTAAGAGCCTGACGATGACCTACTCTCACATGGGGAAGCCC
>NZ_QYYA01000031.1 GCF_003597125.1 Alcanivorax profundi
ACTTCTATCTACATGGCTCTCGGCAGCGAGATGGATGATGCCATCCACCTTGTAGTCCTGCATCAGTTTCAACATCAGGTCGAAATCACAGATATCACCCTTAACAAAAGTATAGTTAGGCTTGTCCTCGATGTCCTTGAGGTTAGCCAGGTTACCAGCGTATGTCAACTTATCAAGGTTGATGATGTGATACTCAGGATATTTGTTCACGAAAAGCCTTACTACGTGTGAGCCGATGAAACCAGCACCGCCCGTGATAATGATATTCTTCATTCTAATCAATGTATCAATAGTTCGTTAATAATTCAATAATGTGCTAAGCAGCTGTACGCTGTAAGCACGAGAGATCTTTGAAAATCTTGCTAATTAAAGTTCGGTTCGGGGTGTACCCGCTTGCTTTAAAAATTCGTTTCACCAGATAAATGTTGGTCATCAGTGACTTGAATGAAGACATAGAATATTCCATTCCCATCTCCTTCATAGTTACCTTGGCAACATTTAGTGATGTGAACGAAGCATTGAAAGCAAAATCGAGTTTCCACTTATCGCGAGCCTGGCAGTCCATAAGACCAGTATAGCCTTTGGCGTCACGAAAGCAAAATTCGATCTGGAACCTGGTTCTATAATAAAGAAGTACCTCTTCACCCGAAAGTGAGGTGTCTGTAGAGAAGAATAGTTTCTTCTTGCCATTCGGCATCTGCCAGATGACAAGTCTAACTTTACACCGGAGTGCCTTGGAATAGGCTATCAAAGTATAAGCTGTTCCTTCTATATCTTTCATCTCCATCTTCTCCATTCGAGTGAGGTCAAGATTCTTCATATCAATCTTGCCATCCTTGGTCTTTGGGCGACCACGTTTTCCAGTACGTGGACCAGCATAGACATAAAAGAGACAAGCATTGTCACGAAAGCGGCTTATCAAAGAGAACCCTTCTTTCTTTATCCCATTAACAAATGTACTTGTAGAGAAGTAAGCATCTGCAACTATGAGGGTTGAGAGTTTGAGAAGTTCCTT
>NZ_QYYA01000032.1 GCF_003597125.1 Alcanivorax profundi
TCCCTTCGAGGGGGGGTACTGTCACACCTGTGTCCTGGGGACTTTTGGACACAGGTGTGATTCTTCAAATGGATAGACGGCATAAGGACAGACCGGCTTTTCCACCTCGCCGGGATCCCACGCTGTTTGGCACCACACCTGTGAAGTCCCAGCAGGTGTGGTTGATTGCCAATCAGTGTGGGATTTAAACGGACTCTGCACGCTCCTTCACTGCTGGAGCGTTGTCGTGTGTTTTCCTGCACGCTGTTCGTGCGCCCCCGTTACCAGCTGTGGGGGAGCCGTGTGAGGAGGTTTTTAATTCTGTTTTTACGATGCCGTCCTAGTGCTGTTTCTGGAGACTCGCCCGGTTGAGAAGCGGCGTGGACCAGCTTCTCCCGACCACACTCGGCGTGTGGTCTGTGATTGTGCGCTACGGGGGCACTGCCTGCCCGCCGGCTGTCCCGAGTAGGAGGCAGTGAGTGGACCTGCGGACCTTCTCCGGCAGGGGGCCCGCCTGGGATGGCCTGAAGAAGCCCGCCTGCTACGCCGAGTCCGAGGTTCACAAACCACCCGTCGGTCGAGGGATCGCCCGCAGCACCGTGTCGAGGACCGGGCCGCCAGTCCCGAGGAGGAGGCGGTTTAGGCTGCCAGGAGGCGGTCGAAGACCGGGCCGCCAGTCCCGAGTAGGAAGCGGCCAGCAAGTCACCGGAGGTCGAGTCCAGCAGCACGTGGAGAGCTGACCAGGGGTTTGCCTGCCCAGGGCCTCTGTCTGTCCAGCAAAGTCCGGCATAAGTCAAGTCCTGCCCGGGTTCAGATCCTGCTCAGCCCTCAGCCCAGCCGTCAGCGCCAACGAGGACGTGAGGCCGTCCAGTTCGGTGAGTCCGGACCACAAGGCCTGATTGAGTCTGGGTCTCCAAGTCCAGTCCCTGTTATGTTCTCGTCCAGTGTCAAGCCCGGCTCCAGTCCAGAGCTCAAGCCCGGCTCCAGTCCAGAGCTCAAGCCCGGCTCCAGTCCAGAGCTCAAGCCCG
>NZ_QYYA01000033.1 GCF_003597125.1 Alcanivorax profundi
AGGGCGCGGAAGGCTCGCGCAGAGGCCGGAGCGGCTCCTCATGAGCTCGTGAACCGGTCCGTAGCAGAGCTTCACACCGACCTGCCCCTGGAGATCGAGGCGAAGCGCCAGGAGCTCGCCGAGCTCAAAGAAAAAATCCTGAAAAACGAGGTTCGGGCCGAAAAGGCCAGAGCGAAGGCCGAGCAAGACGAGGATCGTGCAGAAAAGGCTCTGAAAAACGCCGAGATCTACGAACGTCGGGCGTCAGAAGCCGAGGGGAAGGTCGAAGGGCTGGAGGCTCAGATCATAGCTCTGGAGAGGGTCGAGGCAGCGAAGGGTGCTGCTGAAGCGGCGCGGGACCAGGCCCTAGAGGCGCAAAAAGGCGCGGAGAGCCGCGCAGAGGCGGCTGAGAGCCGCATGAAGGACCTGGAGACGGGTGGGGTAGCCGCGATCAATGAAGCCGCCTCAGTGGCCGCTCAGGCGGCCGCAGCGGTGATTACGGGGGGGCTGTATCAGAACGATCAGGGAAAGTGGAAAGTCGGGGAGGGCTCTCCCTCAGCTGAGCGCCTCAAGCCACTCTGGAAACACCTGCGCCCTGCCCTGGAGTGGGTTGCGCTCTGGTGGGACGATGTGCGGGGCAAGGTCACTGCTCTGCCAGAGCCAGAGCAGCAAGCGTTCTTCAAAGAGGTCCCACCTGATGAGATCGAAGAGGAACCCGCGCCTTGAGGCGGCAGGTGCCGGTGACCCCTCGCACTGATCCACTCTCAGCAATCAGGCATTAGCCAGAAGCTCCGGCCTCAGGCTTCTGGGCGCTACCGCGCCACCAGAACCCCCTTCGTGTCCCGTCAGTGTCCAGTGTCAGTGTCAGTGTCTGTTCCTTCCCCTGACACTGGACACTGACACTGTAGGCCAAAAGTGGACACGCCGGAGGGTAAAAGTGGACACGCCGGAGGGTAAAAGTGGACACGCCGGAGTGTATGAGTGGACACGCCGGAGTGTATGAGT
>NZ_QYYA01000034.1 GCF_003597125.1 Alcanivorax profundi
TTAGGCCTTTGCGTGGGGCCGTGGGCCCATTATGTGATTGGCTCTATGTAGGCCATTTCTCAGGGCGATGTTAGTTAGATGTCCACATTGTCGAGGCCGGTTATCGATACTGATTATGAGTATGTGACAGTATAGCATCATGATACATGCCCATAAGCATCATCTGCATGTTTGTTATGAGATGAGGTTGATCATTGCATATGTCATTGAGCATGTTGTTATGAGACTCCCTGATAGGCGGAGGTTATCTCATATGAGCGCACGGTATGCGCATGATTGATGCATGACTGGATTGTATGACCTATGCATCTTGCATCATGATTATTGTATGCCCTAGCGACATCAGGGCCGTAGCCTCCACAGGCATATTGTGGATGGCCAGATGGGAAACCGGAAATGTTTGGTTCTAGCAATTGGGGCGCCATAGATGTCCCTGGGTGAGAGTCCCTGAACCCGATGGTACCAGAGGATGACTCCAACGTCGAGACCGAGTGGATGTACGAGCGCATGAGGGCCGAATACCAGGAGGCCGCGTCTCCCACTGTGTCGTGGTCGGTTGGAAAGGGGTGTGGCCTTACTCGCCCGAGAGCAGGGGGCAATACTAGGCTGAGTTTGACCAGCTCGTGAAATGGGTCCGCTATCGACGTGCCGCATAGATATTGGCAGACTATTGGCCAGGCGGATAGTGAGGTTTCTTACGCTCACTTGGACTGTGCGGCTTGTAGGGCGGCAGTGCCATTTGGAGTGTACTAAACCCCGGTGATGATCCCAGAGAGGAACTGTACTGATATGTGGACTTAGTGATTAGGAGTTGCATACTCATTCATTCATTCATTCACTATCCACTCGGGTTGGTGGTGCGCAATTATTCGTTACGTGTACCTTCGCAATGGCCAGGATTTCGGTTGGGCGCGCGACTAACCTGAGATCAGGAGTTTACCACAT
>NZ_QYYA01000035.1 GCF_003597125.1 Alcanivorax profundi
CTGTTTAATTAAATAGGAGACTGGGATTCCTTATACATTATATATATAGGGATGGCTCAAGCAAAATGGTTCAACTCCACAATCTCCACTCTAAGGTTGAGTAAGACAAGTGAATTCTTCACTCTTCGTTCTTCACTCTTCACTTAAAAAGATCTTTGACATATTGACACAAGCAAAACTGTAAGTAATGAACTTTAGTTCAGACTAAAGTAAATCAAATCGCAAGATGAGATTTCACTTTGTTAGAATACAGCTGAAAGTATGAGCTCCTTATTCGTTATTCGGAAACGAGTAACAAGAATACAGTCGTAAAGAAAGTAAAGAAGGGCGCATGGCGGATGCCTTGGCTCTCGGAGGCGATGAAGGACGTGATAAGCTGCGATAAGCTTCGGGTAGGTGCAAATAACCCTTGATCCGGAGATTTCCGAATGGGACAACCTAGCCGTCTGAAGGACGGTTACTCTTACCAGTGTAAGAGAGCTAACGCAGGGAACTGAAACATCTTAGTACCTGCAGGAAAAGAAAATAACAATGATTCCCCCAGTAGTGGCGAGCGAACGGGGAACAGCCCAAACCATCCATGTTACGGCATGGGTGGGGTTGTAGGACTACGCCGTTGCATGAAGACATCAGAGAAGAACTTTCTGGAAAGAAAGACCATAGAGCATGACAGTTGCGTATTCGAACGTTGTCGAAGCATAGTAGTATCCTGAGTAGCGCGGAGCACGAGGAATTCTGCGTGAATCTGCCGGGACCATCCGGTAAGGCTAAATACTCCCGAGAGACCGATAGCGAACCAGTACCGTGAGGGAAAGGTGAAAAGCACTTCGAACAGAAGAGTGAAATAGTTCCTGAAACCATGTGCCTACAAGCGGTCGGAGCACCTTTTGGTGTGACGGCGTGCCTTTTGCATAATGAACCTACGAGTTACTTTTTCCGG
>NZ_QYYA01000036.1 GCF_003597125.1 Alcanivorax profundi
AAATCTCGTTATATGGTTTGACCCAAAAGGAAATCATACAGACATTGCTGGAAGAACGATTTTCCGTAAAGGTCCGTAAGCATCCAACCCCTATTTTGGCGGTTTGAACAATAAGTGCTACCTTTGCGCCATGTTAAACATTAAATGTTATAAGTATGGCAATAAGTAGTAAAGATCTTGAGAGCCTGTGGCAACGCTATAACGCGGAGGCGGTACCATCAGGCATTTCGGTAAATCAATTTTTCGAATCCAATGGAGTTCCTTATCATGTATTTGAAAAGTGGTACAAGAAGAAGTTCCAGGCTCCAAATGTTGTGGAGTGTGTTGTTGCAGGTGCGCCAGATTCAACCAGTGCAGTTCCAATACCATCCAAGCCGGGTAATCCTTCAGCCGGTTTATCTCCAGCTCCGACCGAGGATGCCGTTGTCATCAAGTATGTCAATCTTGGGCTTAGCAATGGTATGAAGATAGAGCATCATAATTTGAGCTATTCTGGTCTTCAAAGTTTTATCTCTAAACTTCAAGCCTTATGTTTAGCTTAAATGGTGCCGTAAAATATAAGTATATTCCCAACTCTCAGGATATGCGTGGAGGTTATGACAAGCTTTGTGGAGTGATACGCTCTTTGGGCGAAGATCCAGAGGATGGCACCGCTTACGTGTTTACTTCCAAGGATCAAAAGATAGTAAAGATCATCAGACATGAACATAATGAGTGTCAGATGTATTATCAGAAGTTTGACAAGAACATTAGTTTTGTCCGTCTAGAGTTTGAAGGTGTCCTTCCAATTTATGTGTTGGAGTGGAAGTATCTAGTGGCTATGCTTTCATGCCCTGTTGTAAAAAGCATAGGTCCAATAGAGCTAAAATGCTATGAGGAAGCAGCTTGATGGCGAAAATGATAGTTAATTTTCT
>NZ_QYYA01000037.1 GCF_003597125.1 Alcanivorax profundi
TATGATGAAGAGGTGAACAAAGAAAATGACAGAGAGAGCAGAGTAGTAGAGGCAAATAGTGTTGAGCAGGAAGTAGAAAGCATTAACAAGGGTGAAGTTAGGAGAGCTTTGAAGAGGATGAAGAGAGGAAAAGCAGTTGGTCCTGATGACATACCAGTGGAGGTATGGAAGTGTCTAGGAGAGATGGCAGTAGAGTTTTTAACTAGGTTGTTCAACAACATTTTAGAGAGCGAGAGGATGCCTGAGGAATGGAGGAGAAGTGAGCATCTGTGAGCAGCAGTATGGTTTCATGCCAAGAAAGAGCACTACAGATGCAATATTTGCTTTGAGAATGTTGATAGAGAAGTACAGAGAGGGCCAGAAGGAGCTGCATTGTGTCTTTGTAGATCTAGAGAAAGCATATGACAGGGTGCCAAGAGAGGAGTTGTGGTATTGTATGAGGAAGTCTGGAGTGACAGAGAAGTATGTTAGAGTGGTGCAGGATATGTATGAGAACAGTAGGACAGCGGTAAGGTGTGCGGTAGGAGTGACAGAGGAGTTCACGGTGAAGGTGGGACTGCATCAAGGATCGGCTCTAAGCCCTTTCTTGTTTGCAGTGGTGATGGACAGGCTTACAGATGAGGTAAGAAAGGAATCTCCTTGGACGATGATGTTTGCGGATGACATTGTGATCTGCAGTGAGAGCAGAGAGCAGGTGGAGGAAAGTCTAGAGAGGTGGAGGTTTGCTCTGGAGAGAAGAGGAATGAAGGTTAGTCGCAGCAAGACAGAATACCTGTGTGTGAACGAGAGGGACCCAAGTGGAACAGTGAGGTTACAGGGAGAAGAGGTGAAGAAGGTGCAGGATTTTAAGTACTTAGGGTCAACAGTCCAGAGCAATGGGGAGTGTGGAAAAGAGGTGAAGAAGCGGGTGC
>NZ_QYYA01000038.1 GCF_003597125.1 Alcanivorax profundi
CGGTGAATGTGCCGGGATTTCCAGTTCTGGCACATGGCGATTCAGAACCGCTGATGCGCATCCTACTGAACCTTTCAGACAATGCTCGCAACGCGGCGGGCGACATGGGTTCGGTCACACTCTCACTAACGCTCGCGTCTGACAAATCGGACGGGGTTAAGCCGATGATTGGCCGTCACCCGACCCTACCTTTTGCGATCCTGACAGTAACAGATACCGGCCCCGGCATCCCAGAAGCCATGCTGGGCCAGATCTGGGAACAGGGGTTTTCGACCAAAGGCAGATCCGGATCTGGCCGAGGCCTCGCCTTGGTGCGAAACCTTATCGAGAGTTCCGGGGCCGGATTGGCAGTCGAGACGTGCCTTGGGTCATGGACCAAATTCCAAGTATTCTGGTCCCTTCGGACATAGAATATGCAGGAAACCGCTACTCCACACCCCCCAAAAAAATCGCCACCAGACGCCACCTCCAGTATTCCATAGGGATACCCAATAAATTCTGGAGATGGGCCTGTACGGGGCTAAAATCGCGCTCTCCGTCGATCCTGCCGCAACCCCCGACCCCTGTGTCAGGAAAATTCCACGCTTCAGGATCACTCTTTCTCTGTCAGGCTCCCGCTTTTCATGCTCACACACCTGCAGCCCGAGGGCGCGTTTCTCAGAAGACCGCTTCTACGATTGTCTGCCTCTCTACCGCCCAAAGTACCACGCGGAGAAGCCCACTAGGGCCGCCGACAAGTTGCCATCCAGCGCAACGTAGATGCCTCCGTGTCGCCGTGCGAATGCGTCGGAATGCGCATCGCTACAAGATCAGGGGTGACGGCTTACCGTCGCCATACCCTGCTACGATCAGAGAAAGTGATAAGAGGAACTCAAAGATATACGAAATCCGT
>NZ_QYYA01000039.1 GCF_003597125.1 Alcanivorax profundi
GCATGAGTGAAAGTGAGCATGATGTCATCGAAGACTTGATGGGAGTAAGATATGTTGTATTGAATGAGATGATGCTTCATCCGACTCCTGCCGAAGTGGAGAGATTTCGTGACAGTATCGGCGAATCGGTACCACTGTAGCGCATGAATCGGTACCATCATAGCACTGCATTCGGTACCATCGTATCACTTGAATCGGTACCATCATAGCGCCCCAATCGGTACCAAAAAGATGTAAAGTTCTGCTCATGTATAATAATAACCGCCTATCTTTGCAGAAGAATTTTTAAATCTGTATAGATATGGCACAAAGTAATGTAAACATGAGCAAATTAAAACGTTCATTTCAAATGCTAGCGGCAAAAATACCGCAACGCACCATTTGCGAGCAACTACACATGGGACGTGGCGTACTGAACCGTTACAAGACCTTGGCGGATTCCCAAGGTTTGTCCTATGGCGTGATAGGCCGCATGAGTGACGGGGAAATAGAATCTTTCCTCCAGTTGTCCAAACCCACAGCAGCCCCATCTTCCCAACGTCAGGTGCTGGACGGGCTGTTGCCTGAATATGTGTCAGACTTGTCGCATAACCGCTACCTCACCATTCAAGCCCTGCACGAGTCATACAAGAAGGAGCATCCCGACGGATATGGATACACCCAGTTCAAGAAGTCAATCCGTAAGTATCAGTACTCACACAACCTCAGCTTCCATAACACCTATATTCCTGGGGAAGAGATGCAGATTGACTTCGCCGGCGATGCCCTGTGGCTTACCGACCCGAAGACAGGTGAGCTAACCAAGGTTGTCGTCTTGGTCTGTATCCTGCCATACAGCGGCTTGGGATTTGCCAAGGCTA
>NZ_QYYA01000005.1 GCF_003597125.1 Alcanivorax profundi
TGCCGCCCGGGCAGATATTTTTGATTATATCGAGATGTTCTATAACAACCGGCGACGCCATGGTTCTAATGAAAAGCTGTCACCGGTAGAGTATGAAAAGCGTCACCAAGAACGGCTGATAAGTGTCTAGAGAACTGGTGGCGATTCAGACTGTATTAATTCGTTTGGCTACTGGGTAGATGAAGATTGGGGCGAAGGTGTTATTACGCTCGAGCCAAATCAAACGGCTGATCCTCACTGGCTTACAGCAATTGATTTTATGTCTGGTGCAGTTTTAGCTGTCCAGGCGGAGAGTGCCAGTGCCAAAGTCACGGCCTAACAAGTCAAAGCATGCGGACTTGGTAAAGTTGTCACCTTTTTGCTTGTGCAAAAAAAGCCGCCAACTTCACCAGGCCGGCGTTTGAGGCGTTAAAGTTTGAGATCTATCTATGGGGCACGAAGAAGATATAAAAATTATAAATGCCTTTGTCGGTCGTGATTGCGAGCGAACACTAGCATGTAATTCGGTTAAGTTAAGGTTTGCGGAGAAAAGGCAATATATTTGGATTGATCCTCCATGGTTCCTCGATAACTCATCCGGAACGGTTATGCGTTCCGACGAATACCCCGGAGATGCCGATGAATTTGAGGAGTGGAGCGAGGGCATGAATCCACTTAACTATGTACAGCTGACGTCGTTTGAGTATCGAAGAGGAAGCTTGGTTCTGTCTTTCAATAATGAGCACAAGCTGATAGTCCCTCCTTCTTTGGCAGAAGTTACCCAGGAAGACTTTTATCATCATTGGTATGCAAGTTCAGAGTAACTTAACAAGTAGCTGCAAGACGACCTTCGGCAGCTGAGGCGGGCGTTAGGTGAATAAATGGGTGGGGAAATTCTTGGCATTTTTATGCCGGTAACTCTTTGGTTGTTGCTGTGGAATTTAGTTCTATTGTTTTTTCCAAAGAAGCGTGCGAAAGCGGCAGCTATGCTGGTTTGCTTCTGCCTGATTATGGCTATTGAGTTTTATTCTGGATCTGATCGCTGGTTAACATGGTCATTAATAATATATCCAGTTTTATATTTACCTATTAGCCCAATGTTTAGTTTGCTCCGGTGGTCGATAATAAAATTAAAGGAGAAGGATGGTGATAAGCCTTGAATCACCTAACAAGCGGCGCCAGGCAGACCAAATTTACGCTCCTTCGTCGCTCAAATTTGCTTGCTTCGCCGGGCGTTAGCCGTCAATGAATATTGAAGAAATTTACAGTTTTCTGGCTAAAGAGATAGCGATTGAGTCAGAGAAGTTGCACCCAGATGTAGATTTAACTGCTGATCTTGGTGTGGAGGGTGACGATTTCTCAGAATTAATCGAGGCTTTTGCGGAAAACTACCATGTAGACATGAGCTCATATCGTTGGTACTTCCATCACAGAGAGGAAGGGTGGAGCCTAGGTGCGTTGTTTTTTAAGCCGCCATATATGCAAGTTCAAAGAATACAAGTTACACCCGAAATACTATTGCACGCTGCAAGAATGAAGAAATGGAGTTTCGAGTATCCATCGCATCAAGTTTCGGAAAGTCGTCTAGATATTCAGATGAATATTATAATTTTAGTTGGTCTTGGGGTCACTGGTGCTTTAATGTGGCTTCTGGGCGTCTTTAGCGCCTAACAAGCGGCGGCAGAGCGACAGCCAACACGGAGCGCCTGCGCTGGGCGTTAGCTATCCTGCGGAGATCAAGATTGCGCACTAAAGAAGAAACAGAAGATCACGTTCGGAAAACAATAGAGATTGCTGACGATCATAGGGTGAATTCTGATCAAAGAATGGAGAAATTCTGCCTCCGTGGAGCTTGTGTAAAACTCATCAGAATATCTGTCGAGGAATTTTCAAACCCTTCTGAAGCTAAGGATTACCTTCGCAATTTCGGGCTTCCTAACTATTTAAAGAGATTTATTTGTCTCAATGGTGAAATCTACCAAAGGTTTAAGGAAAGCCCGAAGCACCCACAAACTGAAGTAACTACAGATGTTAGCATCGTTCACTTTCTTTGGCTCATGGGTATGTTTGAAGAAGCAGAAACAATGATAGCTATTTCATCTGATGAGTCAGTGTGGAAATACTACCCCGTTCATCGTCTTTGGAAAGATTACCATCGAATGGTATTCGCATTTTCAAATCATGAGAAGTATGAGCCTAAGCCGCCAAAGCTAAATGGCTATGAGAAGCATTGGCTTCCATATATCCAGCTTATGGAGAGGTTTACTAAATCAGAAGACATTTCCGATATAGTTATAGAAATCGATGAATCATTTGAGAAGAGAAATAGGGATAAGCGACTAGAAGACTATCCTGGCTTTGATGGTGACGGTAGAGCCCCGGTGAAGTGGGATTTGAGAAAACATACAATCTTAGAATGCGGAGCAAGATTTTATGGCTACAGCTAACAAAGTTCTGCTGTCGGGCAAATTTTGCGCTGCGTCCCAAATTTGCTGAAGATCAAGGCGTTAGGCATACAAGTATGTACCGTAAACTCGAACACAATGTGCCGGAACAAGCGCAGCACAAATATTACAATGAACACTTCGAGGGAGTTGAAATCGATCTCGGGTTCAAAAATGCGGTTCATGTTTTCCAGAATTGTACTTTTGATAACTGCTGTATAAGAGTCAATTCAAGCTCGTCTGCTACGCCACACATACTCGATACTAATGCATTTAGTAATTGCTTAATCTGGCCAGGAAGAAAGATGTTTGTAAGTACCATAGAGGCAAACTTCGAAAGTTGTAAGTTTAAAGGTACATGGTCAGGCCGTATCCGAGGCAAGGTTGAAAATTGTGATTTCTCTGAAGCAAATCTAGAAATGGTTGCCTTCATTGACCAGAAGGATGTAGGGGATAATATTATCAATGGCCAAGGCTTGGCCATAATCGAAAATGCTGGGCAGCATAAATCGGCTTTAAAATCAGCTTTAGGCGAAGAATCTAAAATATGGATTCATATTCGTGAAAATACTGGGCTCTTTGTGGTTAATATCAAAAAGCATCAAGACAGCGAAGTATTATTAAGGGTGTTTGCTAATTTACCATTCGTTAAGGTAGTCCCAAATGCCTAACAATAGCAGGTTGTCGTACTGGTTTTCCGCTGCGCTTCAAACCAGCCGTAACTGCGGGCGTTAAGTCTTGAGGGGAAGGAACGAGGTTGGCATATGAGTCATTGACCCTTGATGACCTAGGGGCACACAAATGCTGGAAGATGGACCATTCTGATGAAACCATTTCTCCAATAGATGATGTGAGGGGTTTTGATCAAGATGAGCCTTATGTTTCATATGCCGAATATCAGTTTAGTAATGGCGATATCTTTTCAGGGTATATGTGTGTTTATGACTCACGGGAAATAGAGTCTTCATTGATGGTGTAAACACATCGCTTTGTATGTACTGCGAAGCCTCTAAGGAAGAGGTGGCGGCTTTATGTAAGATAACCGGCCTGGATGCTTCGGCTATATTTCCTATCAAGTACCAAAATCATATTAAATGCTTTGGGAGTGATTCAGGAAATATCGGGGTGGAGACTTAACAATAACATGCATGCGACATACACCTGCTTTTGGCGTTATATCACTTGAGAATGATGTGTTTGAATATTTGAAGAAGAATGTGGGTTTGGTGTTTCTGGCACTTGTAACGAATTTGGCTGCGGTCAGTGTTTGGAAGGTCTATCTCACTTATGGGTACGTTTATGTTTCAAAGTTTGGTATCAAGTTTTACGGAAATGCTGCGCTTGTTCAGTCTCTAGCAGTTCTTTTTGCTGCGTTGATCTGTGATTACTATTTTTTCAAATCGCTGCGTTTGCATAGATATCAGTGACTGATATAAAAGGTGGCGGCAGGAAGACCAAATTTTCGTTCCTCCGTCACTTCAATCTGCCTGCTGCACCGGGCGTTATAAATTGGGGGAATAAATGGAAGGGACAAAGCTTTTCGCCGCTTTGGGCTATTTGAGCGTGTCTTATGTCTTGGGGATAATCTTGTCCCCTTTGATATATCGAGATGCAAAATCACTGCCTAAGTTATTTTTGGGAACTAAGCCTTGGTTTTGGTCAGTGTGCTGTATTTTTCTAGGTCCGCTCTGGGTGATGTTGGTTTATTGGGCGATTCATCACTCCAGTTTCAGTAACAGAATTTCTAGTGAAGATTTATAACAATGCCTTGCATGCGACAAGCGCATGATGGTTGGCGTCATACATCAGTAAGGAATCAGGCATCGTGAAAGTAGATAGAATTGATCATTTGGTTCTTACAGTAAAAGATATAAATGAAACGATTCAATTTTATTCATCTGTCATGGGCATGGAGAAAGTCGAATTTGGAGAAGGGCGAATAGCGTTAAGCTTTGGCCAACAAAAGATAAATCTCCATCAATTAGGTAAAGAGTTTGAGCCTAAGGCACAAAATGTTAAATCCGGTTCAGCTGATTTATGTTTCATAATTGACCTGCCGGTAGAGCACGCACTACATGATTTGGAGTCAAAGGGCATCAAAGTCATCGACGGCCCAGTTCAACGTACCGGGGCTTTAGGTAAAATTAAATCGGTATATTTCAGGGATCCTGATGGTAATTTGATTGAGGTCTCCAACTATGAAAACGTATAACACAGTGAAGCAACGGCCTTAGTCGTCCCCCGCTTTAGTGGATACTTTCTGCTGGCACGCGAAGGTGACAAATGCCCTGTAAGGCAGTCCAGTAAATCCAGCCCCCCTTCCTGAACCGATAAACGCGTGTCTCACCCTGATCTTCCACGTCATAATCGCTAGCATCCCGTCTGCATACACACTGCAGGAACGCTCGCCGGCCCATTCGTTCCCTTGCCCTGTCATTGAGTCCCTTCCCGCATTCCCCTACATTCATTCCTGGCTGTCTTGAGGGAGGCAGCATGTGATGGCTGTCGATTTTGTGGGGGATGGCCATCTCAGTCGTTACTGTTTCTTGAGGCTGCTGGGGCATATTCAATGACTTCATTCCTGTTTAGGGGTTGGACCAGGGCGGGTGTCCGTGGGGTGGTGTTTGCCGGGATATTGTCGGCGTCGCTCTCCGTGGCGGCCTCACCCTTGCTGGATGCGCTGGCGATGGCGGATCACGATGCCATGGCTGAACAGCTCAAAGCGGACCCTGGTCTGGCGTCGATGCCGGATGGGATCGGTGATTCCCCATTGTTGTTGGCAGTGCGTGCGGGGGATATGACTGCGGTGAAGCTGCTGGTGGACGCGGGGGCGCCCGTGACCCAGAGCTCTGCCAGTGGCGAGACGCCATTGCAGGTCAGCATGCTTTCAGGGCGGGGTGAGGTGACCCAGTGGTTGCTTCGTCATGGGGCGGAGCCGGATCAGTTTAACGGGGGGGGGCAGTCAGCACTGCACTGGTGTGCCCAGGCCGGTGAGGTGGCGCTGTGCGAGCGATTCCTGAAGGACGGCCTGTCACCTTTGCAGCGGGATGCCACCGGGCTGACACCAATGGATTTGGCGATTGGCTGGGGCCGGTTCGACGCACTGGGCGTTTTGCTTGCTGCTACCCCGACACCGCCCTCCCGGGATGTTGTGACACTGGACTTTGATGATGATCGCGTCCGCTACTGGAGTGCCCTCTATTGGTCGGGTGACGAGGCGGCTTTGGTGGCCAGCCTGGGTCAGGATTTGCAGTCCTCCTATCCCCATCCTCTCGCGCCCTATATCTGGAGTGCGGTGCACCGCCGCCAGGACACCCTGGACGCGGCGTTGACACAGGCGTCGCCGGCCCTGAAGCAGGCTCTGGGGATAACGCCACAGGTGCTGATGGCGGTGGATGCCGCCCCTCGTGAAGCCTGGAAGGCGTTCCCGGCGACTGCGACCTATCGGCTCGGTGAGGTGTATGCCCTGGTGGAGTTGGCCGATTCGGCCCGGGATCTGGGGGAGTTCGGGGTCTTTTACGACTACCTGGAAGCCGCGGTTACGCTGGCGCCCAATCACTGGCAGCTGGCCTGGATGTTCGACAACATGACGGCACTGGATCTGCCAGGGATGCGAGAGCGGGCGGCGGCATTTGCGCAAGCCGAGGCGGTGCGTGGCGGGTTTACGGGGGGCTATCTCCAGGCGGTGGTGCCGCAGCACAGTTGGAAGAACAGTGATCAGCTGGCCCATGTGGAGCGCTACCTTGAGCGCTGGCCCCACGATGGTCGGGCCTTGGTCGCCCGCTCATTGACGCTCAAGGGAAATGGCTATTACCGCGAGGCGGTCGAGAGCCACATGGCGGGGCTGGCGCGCTTTCCGTTCTATGCGGGACGCAGTGATGCCATGGAGCTGTTGATTAAAACCGGTCAGCACGACCGGGCCCGGCGCGTGGCGGAAGGCCTGGCGCGCTGGTATGGAAACGAGGGCGTGCCGGCCCGCGCGGCGCGTTATTACGCGGCAGGACTGCTGGATGACGGTGACAAGGGTGCTGCACGGGGCGCCTTGTCGGAGGCGTTGGCTCGTTACCCGGACGAGGGCCGGCTGTGGATGGAGCAGGCGCGTCTGGCGTTGGCAGAGCAGCGACCGGATGAGGCGCTGGCGGCAGCCGCGACCGGTTTCCCCTTGATCGAGAGTCCTTCGTCCGGGCAACTGGCAGACTGGTTGCAGGCGTACCGCGACAGTGGTGATCCGCGCGGTGGCGTTAGCGTGTTTGAGCGTTACCGCGAACGGGTTGGTATGCCGTCTGCCAGCCTGCTCAATAGTGTGCTGGAAGATCTGGCGACGCTGCAGGATACCCAGAGGTACCAGGCGTTACTGCGCGAGGCCCGTTCCTATTACCCCCATGACCGTGAGCTGTTATTGCGTCAGGCGCGGCAGGACGTGGCCGAGGGTCGCCAGGCCTCGGCGCTGGCGTTGCTGGAAGACGGCTTGGCCCGTCATGGCCATTCCCTCGACTATCTGAGCCAGACCTATGACGTCCTGTTGGCTGTACGGGGGGAGGCGTCGGCACGACGTTTTGTGGTTCAGCGGCAGGAGCGCATGCCTTGGGAAAAGGCGTCATGGCAATTGGCAAAGCAGCACGGTGCTGGCGAGGAGCCGGCTCTATGGGAAGCGGCGATTGTCGCTGCGCCGACGGAGACGTTTGGTTGTGAGGCGCTGATTGATTATTACGTGTCTGCCAAGGCGTGGCGCCAAGCCCACGATTGGGCGCAACAGTGCCATGAGCGTTTCGTGTCCACGGGGCGGTTGAGTGCCCGCCAGTCCATGTTGCTGTACGACGCCTGGGTCTATGAAAACCAGACCCGGCAGGAGCGGGTGGATAGCGAGACTTTGCGTGAGGCGCAAACGGCGTTTGATGAATTCGCCCGCGGGCATGGCCATTACATGGATTACCTGCGTTACCGGGAAGCCTTTTGTCTGGCGCGGGGGGACAAGTCCTGTGCGGCACAGTCCTTGGCGCAGCGCAGTGCTTATCAGCAGGACAGCACCAGCCATTTTCATGATCTGGTGGCGCGTTATGCCAATGAACTGGGAGCCGACAAGACCTTTGGCTACGGTGCCCGGATGCTGGCGCGATCACCCTACGACAGCAGCAAGGTGGCGTCGTTTCTGCACAAGCATTTGTTGTGGGGGGGCAGTTCGATTGTGGCACTCAAGGCCATCAATGATGCCGAAACCCGCGGTGTGAGTGTGGACAAGAAATGGCAGCGCCGGGCGCTGGGGAATCTGGGGGATTCCCTGTCCAGTTTCGAGCGTTACACCGTGGCGGGCATGCGCCCCTCGGCGTCACTGCGCTATATCCGCTGGTTCGATGAGGCCCGCCGTGATTCTCTTAGCGCTGATGGTACTCGGGTGTTTTATCAGCTCGACAGCGAGATCCCCGGGGTGGAGATTCTGCTGCCCAGTGGCGAGCAGGTTGTGCGTCAGGATCACCCGGTGTTTGGCAAGCCGTTGTACTTTGCCCGGGGCGCCACGTTTATGCGCCTGGGGTATACCGAGACCGGGCAGCTGACCCGCATTGAAGATTCCAGCGGCCAATCCATGACGTTGCTGTACGACAAGGATGACCAGATCCGCACGCTGATCAGCCCGGAGGGCACGCTGCACTTTACCTACAATGCGTTGGGCAAGCCTGTGCGTATCGTCGAGCAGGATGTGGGCGTGTTGGAGGTAGCGTACGACGAACAGGGCGAGATTCTGTCGGTGAACTCTGAGCAGGGTCAGCAGATGGCGTTGCGTATCACCCGTTCGTTCCAGTCGCTGCTGGGCATGGTCAATCAGGTCAAGCGGATTCACGATGTGAAACGGTTGCCGCGTCTGAGCGTGAACGACCCACAGGTGGATGCCCTGCGGGTGGAGTACGAGGACACCGAATACCACAGTGCGGAGGAGCAGAAGGCAGCGCTGGCGCTGGCGAAGTATTTGATCGGCCAGGTAGGGGACGACCCTGACTATGTCGGAGAGTCCGAGCGTTTGTTGTATGGCGTTGTGGCGACCGCGCAGGTCCACTCCCGTGAAAAGGCATTCCGCCACCGGGGTGCCCAGGCGGTGACGCTGTTGCATCAACTGTATCAGGAGGTGCGTCCGCGTGGGCTGCCGCAGGAGACCTTCAGTGAGTGGTCGGGGGCCTGGAACTGGTTGCGCAGTGCGGAACTGGAGGCGTCGTCGTCCACGTTGCGCAAAGCCCTGGCTGCGGTCAATCAGGCTCCACTGGCGTTGCTTCGGGATGCCCACCGGTTACAGCGTTCCGATTTCAGCAATACCGCTTACTGGAAACGGTACGGCGATCATGAGCTGTTTGGCAAGGCGTTGGCAGGGACAGAAAAACATCAGGTCGTGATGCGTGCCAACGGAGATGTGGTGGTGGCCACCAGCCAGGGATTGTCGGTGCTGCGCGAAGGCTACTGGCACTGGTACGGGTTTGATTTTCGCCAGCAGCGGCTGTCGGCGACTGCAGTGCTATCGGAGCAGGATGCGCGCGCCAACATTCTGGCCGTGACAGAAACCGAGGATGGCATTCTCTGGCTGGGAACGGCCAAGGGCCTGCTGGCGATTCCCGGAGACTACGACGGTGACCTGAAACGCTGGAGTGTGGCCGAAGGTTTGCCGTCGCCACGGGTCATATCGCTCACGTCACGCGGTAGCCGTGTATGGGCGGGGACCGGTGCCGGGCTGGTGGTGCTGGAGTATGCGCAAGCGAACCCGCAGGCCGTTACGGCGGCAGGTACTCATCCCATTGATCAGCTCTACCGCTTGCCCGGCCGACCCGATGCCTTGCTCTACCGCGCCAACCATCAGGTGTGGTTGTTGTCAGGTGACGCTCCCGTGAGTCTGGGACGGGGGCAGGACATGACCTTCGACATGGGGCGCATGCGGGTTTACCGGCTGGAGGGCAATCAGGTCTTTGGCCAATCCCTGACGGATGAAAACGGGCGCTGGGAGTGGCTGCAGCAGGATGCTGAGCTGGTCGCCACGGACAGTGACTTGCTGCTGTCAAAAAAGGTTCATGGGCTGTCGATGTGGGACCTGGGTAGTGGCGAGGAAGCGTTGGTGGTGAGTACCGACCGGGCCATGAATGTCTTGCAGGGCCACTATTATGAGGCGCTGGCGCTGCCGTTTGCCGAGCAACGCGGGGGCATGGCTGTCGGGCCGCGGCACTCTTTCAGTGATTCGCGTGGCGTGGTGGTGCTGAGCGACGAGGGTGTGTACACCCGGCTTGGCGAGGGCGCGCAGCAGCTGCAGCAAGCGCCGGTGTACGACCTGTTGGTGAGTCAGACGCTTAACAGTCTTTATGTGGCCATGGGGGACCACATTTTGTTGCTGGGCAATGATCAGCCACTGGAGTCAGCCCAGTATTTTTCTTCGGCCAATGCCCGTGTGCTGGCAGAGGATCAACACGGCAATCTCCTCACCCATGACGGCTACACGGTTCTGCGTTTTCCTGCCGGCAGCGATCAGCCCCAGGAGTTGTTCTCCGCGCGGCCTGCGGTCGAAGAAAAGGGCTGGCAAGGTGGCGTGGTCGACATGCTGGTGGACCGCGAAGGCACCTTGTGGGTGGTGTCCGGTTCGTCCCTGTTCCGTTACCGCCAAGAGACTCTCACCGAGTTCAACTATCTGCTCGACAGCGAACGTTTCCCGTCACGTAGCCCGATGCTGGCGGGGGTGCATGAAACCCTGGCGGGCGAGATCGAAGTGGTGGCATCCGATGAGGGGCATCTGACACATCAGGGGGTGTCGTTGTCTGGCGGGTTGCTGCGCTGGACTGGCAGCGGTTTCGAGCATGTGGGCAAGCCGCCACACTGGTTTGTCACAGGCTACACACCGGTGGATGACAGAACGGCGGTGATTGGCACCAACACTACCTTCGCCCGTGAACTGACGGGGGGCGCACGGCAGTCGTTTGCCGAGCTCAACGATCCCAGTTACCAGGCACTGGCGGACAAGACCCCACTGCTGTGGCTGGGGGGCGAGGGGGCGCGTTTCCAGGGGAGCAATAGCTGGTTGTTCCCGTCGGCGGGCGGGGTGCTGTTGTATCACGGCGGCACCTGGCTGTACCCGGATCGTCTGAATCAGTTATTGCCGGAGGACGCCGCACTGGGCCAATACGGTGGGCGCACTGTGCATGCGGTAGCGGTGGCCGGCAATGGTCGGGTTTATGTGGGCACCGACCTGGGGCTGTTGCTGTATGACTCTCAAGGGGTGGCGTCGTTACTCAATGACAACCATTTCGGTCAGCTTGCTTTCCGTGAAGAGGACACCCAACAGCAACAGGCGCTCAGTGATATTTTCCTGCCTGCCATATCGGGTGACAGTGACGCCGGGAAAATGCTGGCTCGCTACCGGCAGATGGAAGCGCAGATACGCGAGCTGGAAACCCGGGTGGCGCAGCCGGTGCCCGAGGCGGATGCTGCAACCTTGAGTGGGGCGGCGGCGTCCGGCAGTGCAGTAAAGGGCGTGTCGGATTCGCCCCGTGCTGAGCGTCTGCGGCAGCAACTGAAGAGCAAGAACCGGTTGCGGGAAACGTTGCTGGCACGCATGGAAGCAGAGCATGCGGGGTTGTACCAGATGCTCAAGCTGGACCCCCGTGAAGTGGCCGCCTTGCACCAGCGTTTGAGTGAGGATCAGGCGCTGGTGCAGTATCTGCCGACGCCGGAAAAGTTACTGATCCAGCTGGTAACCCGTGAGGGCGCGCAAATTCGTGAAGTGCAGGTCAGCCGTGCGGATCTGGAGGCCGCCAGTGCGCTGGTGGTAAAAGGCATGCGGTACCGGGCAGCCCATCTGACGGGCAATGACCGCGGGTTGTCGGCTTCCGGGGAGCGTGCGGCAGGGCCTGATGACGATGCGCAGGATGCCAGTCTGGCCTGGTTGTATGACAAGTTACTGCGGCCGGTGGAGCGTGAGCTGGAAGGCAAACAGCAGGTACTGGTCACACCGGTAGGGGCATTGACGTATTTGCCGTTCCCGGCGCTGTTACGCAAGAAAGAGGGCGATGTGCGCGAGTATGCCGCCGAGCGTTTTAACATCGGTGTCATTCCGTCCATGTATCACCTCAGCCTGGTGCTGCAGCAGAACGAATCCTTCAGTGACGGTTTGACCATGGTGGCCGATCCGGATGGCAGCTTGCCTGGGGCCCGGCAGGAAGTGAGCCGGATTGCCCGGGGAGCACTGGTGGCTCCCACCGTGCTTGAGGGCGCTTCTGCCACCTATGCGAATCTGGCGGGTGCGGTGCAGGATGCCCGGGTGGTGCATCTGGCGACCCATGGTAATCTTGATCCGGCGGTGCCGGCAGACAGCTACCTGTTATTGGCCAATAACTACCGCCTCAACGTGATTGATATCGCCGGTCTGACCCTGGATCAGACCGATCTGGTCGTGTTGTCGGCCTGTGAAACCGGTATCGGCAAACCGGGTCTGGAGTATGCGACGTTGGCGCGGGCGTTTGCGCTGGCCAGCGTGCCTACCGTGATCGCGTCCTACTGGAAAGTGGATGACGGGGCGACGGCCCGGTTGATGGAGCAATTTTATGGCAACCTGAGGGAATATCCCGGGGAAGGGTATCTGGTTGCCATGGCCCAGGCTCAACGGGCCCTGATTGAGGAAGGGGGACGGTATTCCGAGCCGGCAGCGTGGGCTGCGTTTACGTTGTTCGGGAAACCGTAAAAAAACAATCTTCATTGCTGTCGAAAAGCGGCTCGCTGGCCATCCCAATTCAACAGCAATGGACAGTATGGGTGCAGGAACAATGACGCTATCGGGAACCGGGAAGTGGCTGTGCGGCGCGATGTTGGCGGGTGGCATGCTGGTGTCACCGGTACAGGCTGCCAGGCATGCCTTGCTGGTAGGGGTGGCGGATTACCCAAATCTGCCGGCCTCGCTGCAGTTGGATGGCCCTGCCCATGATGCTGAAATCGTGCAAGCCATGCTGCGCCAGCGCGGATTCAAGCAGGACAATATCGAGCAGCTGATTACTGCAGAAGGCAAGACCCTGCCTACCCGGGAAAATATTCTGGCGGCGCTGGAGCGGTTGGCGGCATCTGCCAGCGAAGATGATTTCTATTACCTGCATTTCGCCGGTCATGGTAGCCGCCAGCCGGCGAAGGCCACGGACAATACCGAGCCCGACGGGCTGGATGAAATCTTTTTGCCCACCGATGCTGCGGAATGGGACAGCTATATCGGTTCGGTAAAGAACGCGATTCTGGATGATGAAATCGCCCACTATGTCGACCGTATTCGTGATCGCGGGGCCGATGTGTGGCTGGTGTTTGACAGTTGTCATTCCGGCACCATGACCCGGGGGGCAACGGCCATGCCGGAGGTAAAGTACCGCCGTGTGGACAGTGCGGTCCTGGGGATTCCCGACGCACCATTAATTCACCGTCCCTCCCCCATGGTGTCCGAAACCCGGGCGCGGGGTTTCCTGGGAGAGGTGTTCAGCGGTACGCCGGAAGATGAGCCGCCGCGCAAGCGGGGTGAGCTGATTGCCTTCTCTGCGGCACAGAGTGCAGAGACCACACCGGAAATGAAACTGCCTCGCGGGGCGCCGGATCGCCGTTTTCATGGCCTTTTTACCTACACCTTGATGGAAGTGCTTGGGGCCAACCCGCAGCTGAGCTATCAGCAGCTGGCCCAGCAGGTACTGTCCCGCTACCAGAGCTTGCCGTGGCAGGCGACCCAGCCGTTATTCAGTGCCAGCGACATGAGCCGTCCGGTATTCAATGACGATGTCCCGGCAGAGCCGTCCTACTTTGCGACTTTCAAGAACGGCAAGCTGGATATTCAGGCGGGCTCCCTGTCGCTGCTGGGCACGGGGGCCACGGTGACGATCTACGATTCGCCGGTAGGCAAGGCAAAGAACGCGCTCGGCACAGTGAGGCTGGATGGTGCTACCCCGGTGCGTAGCTGGGCCATGCCGGAGGAAGAACAAAGCAAGGACTGGCCGGCAACGTTGTACGTACGACTGGACAAGCCGGTGCTGACGACCGAGGTCAACGTGGCCCTGTTGCCATCCGCCTCCATGAGCAACAAGGACGAGAAGCGCCTGCAGAAGGCGTTGGCAGAAATCGAGAAGTCTGGCATCGGGATCAAGGTGTCGGCACTGGATGCCGCCGACATTCTGGTCAGCGAGTTTGATGAGCAGCTGTGGTTCCTGCAGGCAGATCAGAGCCTGCCCTGCGAAGAGCAGCGGCTGGCAGAAGCGGCGCGCAAGGTTTGTGCCGAAACCCGTCTGCCGCAACGCCTGCTCAACCTGGCATTGCCGGACAGCAAGGATCGCCAGCTGGCGGTCCTGCAAGGCGGCCTGAGCAAGATCGCGAACGTCACCCGCTTGATGTCCAGCGTGCAGCACCTGCCCGGTGCCCAGCAGCAGCTCAAGGTGAGTTTCCGCATTGAACATGACGGTGAGCAGAGCGAGTTTCCGGTGAATGGCCAGCCGGTGCTGACCGAGGGGGACCGCATTTTATTCAGTGTCACGAACAAGGGGCGTCAGGCCCAGGATGTCAGCATCCTGTTTGTGGACAGCCAGTATGGGGTTACCCAGCTGTACCCGGAAAGTGGTCAGCCTAACCGTTTGGACGGCGGTGAGTCGCTGAACTTTGAGTGGGATGTGAATGTGGAAACCGTGGGTATGGAGCACCTGTTGGTAAGCAGTCAGCCTGGTGATGGAGTGAATAGCAATCTGGGATATCTGCAACAGGCACCGCTGAATGTCTCTACCCGTGGGCTCGGTAGCAGCAAGCCGCCGCAGTCATCAGGATTGAATCTTTTTACCTGGCAGGTCAGCCACTAGGCTGAGTGCCACTCCCGGCGAAGAACGATTTTTAACTTGAAAGGAAGGAACGACCATGAAAATTTTCTCAAACATCATGCTGGCTTTGGTGATTGCGTTTTCTGCGATGTCAGTTGCCCATGCAGAGGAAGAAACCCCCTCTTCTCTGCGTGCAGAGGCTGCCAAACTGTATACCCAGGCCGATGAGCTGACGGAGAAAGCCTTGAAATTGGAGGCAGAGCAAGCCAGTGAAGTGAAAAGCCGTGGCAATGAAGTCAAGCTGCGTGGCTATGGGGCACACCAGTGCGTGATGGATTGCATCCCGCATGGCAGCCTGTATTCCTGCCGCCGAGCCTGTGGCGCTTATTAAGTTCCACACAGGATACGGGTGTCAGCCAGCCTGATACCCTCACGAAAAGGCCGCTATCGATAGCGGCCTTTTTTTGTTTGATTCGGGCAAGGTGATGGGGAAGGCATCAGAGAGGGAACGTTTGGCACACATAAGCAACGCGGTTTTCATCACAAAGAACACAGCGTGAGAACCTTCTTTCCTGAGAGGGTAATGGGTGCGCAGAGGGAGTGGTGGCTTGACCGCATATTACGCTCTAACGATCACTCCCTCTGGTGTTGTCGTGTGCTTGGGTAACAACGGCGATGCTAGCGTATCAGACGTTGTTGAAGCTCATTGCGTTTGGCGCTGACGTCATCGCAACGGATCGTTTCTGGCAGAGGCGTGAAGCCGTCAATGTCCGCGGGACGGGTGAGCCGTTCCAGTTTTTCGGGCGTGGTGTGGCAGAGGGCATCACTGAGCAGTAGCCAACGGCCCCACTCATGACGGGCGGTGAGCTGTTCGCCAAACTGTTGGCGGTAGCGTTCGCTGGCCTGCGCAAGTTGAGCCTTGCCGATGCCAGCAAAGCTGCTCAGCAGCCCCTGAGACTGTTGGCCTTGGTGTATGCCGGCGAGGATCTCGTTGATGTCATCGTCTTGTGCAACGGGCAGGTCGCGCATGTTGGGTTGTTCATCCAGATACCTGCTCAGCTCGGGAGAAAATTGCTGATAGGCCCGATCCAGTGTCAGCGGATCCATACCGGGTTTCAGTGCCAGCCAGCCGGCAAAGAGCGCGGCTGCCGCCGCAGTGAGGCCGCCGGCCGGTTGCCACCAGCGCCGGGGTTTGCGTGCGGCACTCGACAGGTTGAGCACATTATTGTGCTCGACCCACAGGTCCTGATCGTTCAGTAAACGCTGCCAGCGCTGGTATAGCGCCGGGTCGTGGGCAAGGTGACTGATGACCTCGGCACGGCGCTGCGGGTCCAGAAAATTGTCCAGTAAGGCCGCCAGGTCCTCATCATCCGGTGTCGAGCCCTGAAGAGCGGGGCGCTTTGATAACGCCAGAGCAATACGGCTCAGATACTCCTCCTGCCGTTTGCTGGATAGGTTTTCTGTCATAGTCGCTTACCCCTGACTACTGAGATGGACAGTTGCCCGGGATGAACGCTGAAACCGGACATCATTGCCAGTCCTCCGGCAGCAAGTGGTGCGCCTGGAGCACTTCCCGTATATGGGCCACTGCCCGTTGCGCCAGTCGCGCAGGTTGATGAGCTGGCAGGTTAAGCGTGCGGGCGATCGCGCTGAACTTGATGCCATCCACATGGGCCATACGCAGTATCAGGCGTTGTTCATCGGTAAGGCGCAGCGCCGCACGTACTGTGTCCAGCGTCTCTGAGCTTTGCCATTGGCTGGCCGGCCGGGGAGGGTCTTCATCGAGAATCAGTTGATGCAGCAATAGCAACAAGGGTTCGAGTGTGTCAGCGGATGCGGTGTCATTGCTGTCCGGTTCCTGATAGTGCTCTTCCAGAGAGACCTCGCCGGTTTGTTGTCCACACCAGGGCAGTTTCCCCTTGATGGTGCGAACCATCTGCTCAAGGGTGTCAGGGTCGCGTAATGTTTCGTCGTGACCAGCCAGACGTTCGATAGCCACCGGGACCGGCTGACGTTCCAGGCAGATAAACTTCCACAATGTCAGCCAGGCATCTCCCAGCTGTTGGAGCCAGGCGGGCGGGCGGATACGGCCAAAGCGTTTGCGGGCGTATTCTTCCACCAGATTGCTGCAAAGGGTGTAAAGGTAGGTTTCCGGGCGAGATTTGCCGGTGAATTTACGGCATAGCTTCCAGTCACTTTCACACAAATGCTCAAGCACATAGTCACTGGCGATTTCCGCATCGGTGGTTTGCCCAAAGCGTCGCTCGCACAGTGAGCGTATCCGGCCCTGTGTCTGCTCGCTGAAGACAATGCCAGGCCAGTCTGTGTGTTTTGCTGACGTAGTAACAGCCATTCTCCTTTTTCCCCAGAGCAAGATTCAATCATAAACCCGGGAAGCATGAAATCCTGTTAAGCCTGCCGCCGACCGGTAGTAGCCGCGAAAAAAACTCTATAGGGTAGAAATGCCCATGGTCTTTCATTCATGAACAACACAGGAAAGCGAGATGGCTGACAAAGGAATGATGCGAAATTCCACGATTCTGGTACCGGTATTCCTCCCGGCGGTGATCGTGGCGCTACTGTTGATCATCGGTACCATCAGCGATCCGGACATGGCTGGCCAGTTGTTCCAGCGAGCACAAAGCTGGATCACAGAAACGTTTGGCTGGTTCTACATGCTGGTGGTGGCGTTGTTCTTCCTCTTTATTGTCGGCATCGCGCTGACCTCCTGGGGCAACATCAAGCTGGGGCCGGATCATTGTGAGCCCGAGTACTCTTTCCCTGAATGGTTCGCCATGCTGTTTTCTGCCGGTTACGGCATTGCATTGTTGTTCTTTGGCGTTGCCGAGCCGGTGCTGCATTACGCCGAACCGCCTGTGGGTGCGCCGGAAACGGTAGATGCCGCCAAGCAGGCCATGCAAATCGCCTTCTTTCACTGGGGGTTTCATATCTGGGCAATCTACGGCCTGGTTGGGCTGGTGATGGCCTATTTTGCCTTCCGCCATGGTTTGCCGCTGTCCATGCGCTCGGCCTTTTATCCGCTGATCGGAGACAAGATTCATGGCCCCATTGGCCATGCCATCGATGTGTTCGCCATTCTTGGTACGATGTTCGGTATTGCCACCACCCTCGGGCTGTCTGCGGCGCAGATCAATGCCGGGCTGAATTATTTATGGGATGTGCCGGTGGCTACCTGGGTGCAAATTACCGCGATCGCCCTGGTTACCCTGGCTGCCACCGCGTCAGTCGTGGCGGGCATGGACAAGGGCGTGAAGCGCCTGTCGATTCTGAACATGGTGCTGGCGATTGCCCTGATGTCGTTTGTGTTCGTGGTGGGGCCGACGATTCATATCCTGGAAAGTTTTGTACAGAACACCGGCAGTTATCTGAGCAATATTGTCGAGCGGACATTCAATCTGCAGGCCTATACCCACAGCGACTGGATTGGTAACTGGACCCTGTTTATTTTCAGCTGGACCATCGCCTGGGCGCCTTTTGTCGGCCTGTTTATTGCCAAGATCAGCCGTGGTCGCACCATTCGCCAGTTTGTGGTGGGGGTCATGCTGGTCCCGACTATTTTCACGTTCTTGTGGTTCTCGGTCTTTGGCGATACCGCCCTCAGCATGATCATGAACCAGGGTGTGACGGTTCTGGTGGAAGAGGTGCAGGCAGACAAGGCGGTGGCCCTGTTCCAGATGTTTGATCTGCTTCCCTGGTCCACGTTTATTTCGTTCCTGGCGGTGTTGTTGATCATTACCTTCTTTGTCACGTCGTCGGATTCCGGCTCGCTGGTGGTGGATTCACTGGCGTCGGGTGGTGTGCTGCAAACCCCTGCCTGGCAGCGGATTTTCTGGGCGTCCCTGGAAGGGGTGATTGCGTCGGTGTTGTTGCTGGCGGGCGGGTTGAGTGCGCTGCAGACCATGACCATTGTCAGTGCGCTGCCGTTTGCGTTGGTGATTATTCTGGCCGCGGTGGGGATGTGGCGTGCGCTGGTGATCGAGAAGCATCGGGAAGTCAGCTTGCAGGCTCATATGGCCACCATGCGGAATATGACGGGCTCTCAGTGGCGTCATCGTTTGTCCGCCATGATTCGCTACCCGACTCGTGACGAAGTCGAAACCTTTATTCGCGTCACCGCCATGGAAAGCCTGAAAGAGGTAGTTGATGAATTGCGCAAGGCGGGTTGGGATGCTGGCGTTGAGTTTGATGAATCGCTGGTGCGTGCCGAGCTGGTCGTCAATCGCGATGGTCATGTGGGTTTTATTTATGACATTCGCCTGATTACCAGCCCGATTCCCGAGTTTGCCTATGCCGGCAAGGCCGGACCGGAATCGGAAAAGGAATACTGTCGGGCCGAGGTGTTCCTGCGCCGGGGTGGTCGTTCCTATGATGTGTATGGCTATGATGGCAACGACATCATTCAGGATGTGCTGGATCAGTTTGGTAACTACCTGCACTTCCTGGATAGTACCCCTGGCAAGTTGCCCTGGGAGATGGCCGAGCATGATGATTTGCTGCACCCTGCAGACAAACCGGATAGCGAATAAGTTGCCGTGTGACCGGCATGATCTGCGGCCTGCAAACACGAAAAGGAAGCGAATGAAACAACCGTGGTTTTGGGTATGGGGGCTGATGCTGGCACTGCTGGCTGGCCATGCGCTGGCAGATGAGCGCGATGACAAGATCGCGAGGCTGTTGAATCTGGCGGGGGCTGAGGAGCTGATTAGTGGTCTTGCCGACTCGGTGATAGCCGGTCTGGAGCAGGCGCAGCAATCGGCCCAGGGTGAGGATGCCGAGCGCGGTGAGGTGATGCTTCACGTGGCGAAGGAATCATTTCTGCCTGAAGTGATTTACCAGCAGGTGTTCGAGGCAGTCTCGGTGGCGTTGCAAGACGACCAGCTGGAGACCTTGCTGCTGTGGTACCAGTCTCCATTGGGTAAGCGTATTACGGAGATGGAAGTCGAGGCGGCCTCCCCAGCATCGGGTCAGGCCATGATGCAAAATGCCACTGCCTTGTTGTCGAATCAGCCGATGATGGAAAAAGCGGCGCAGTTTGATGCCTTGCTCCACCTGACGGATTACAACATGGCGTTGCAAAAACGCATGTTTATTGCCGCTCAATTGCATGTGCGTACATTGCACAATCCCGATCAGCCTGCGGACAGCCGTGAGCTGGCGGCGCTTTTTGAGCCGCGGCGTGCGATGTTTACCGAGCAGACCCGCAACATGGTGATGCTATCCTTCGCCCATACTTACCGTGAGCTGCCGCCGGAAAAGCTGGAAAGCTATCTGGATTTTCTGTCCACGCCGTCTGCCAGACAGTTCAACGAAGCCACCCGCATGGGCCTTGAAGCAGGGCTGGATCTTGTCTTTGAGGACTATATAGCCGGCCTGGCAGAGCTGTAACTCTGCACCTCAACAACTGCAACCCTTCAATGTGGGAGCGGTGGTTCCACCGCGTGTAAAAAGCCGGGCAAGGCCCTCGCGGTCGCTCGATCGCTCCCACAGCAAGCAAGCCACCCGGTCTGATTGCCTGCCTCGCTGAGGCTCGTTATCGCTGCAAGCATAGCTCCTACAGTGGATTGATAGTGGAGGGGGTTATGTGGGAGCCAGCCTGCTGGCGATAGTGTTTGCTGCGCTGGCAGGTGAAAGGGCTGCCGGGTGTTAGCTACGTTTCTTGCCGGCCTTTTCCAGCACCATCAGGGTTTCCACGTAATTGACGAAATGCTCCAGGTAGGCCGGTGAGAGGGTCTGCAGGGTGCGAATGGCGCTGGTGACCAGGCGATGGGAATTGAGTGGGCCGGCGTCGCTGGGCGTCTGGGTCAGGGCCAGGTCAATGCGTTGGCGCTTGCGCTGTTGTTGCTGGCCCCGGCGGGCACGGGTGAGGGCTTTCAGTTCCCGCGGGGGCGTGTGGGCCTGGGTGGGCTCGGGGCTGTCGTCGAGCAGATCACTTTCCTGAGCGTGTAACAGCGCGGTGAGCGGGTCACGGGGCTGGCCAGTGTCTGCTTCCGGTTGGCTGTAGTGTTCGCGCAGGGCGGCCAACGGACTGCGGGTATCCGGGCGACGTTGTTGGCGCAGCCAATGGCGAAGCGCCTGTGGCGATGCCGGCGGGCGGTCTGCACAGGTTTCCGCTTCCCGGGTAGCGGCGTCCAGTCGTTGCTGATACTCGCTCACCGCTGCCGACAGCCTGGCCAGGCTGGCAGCACTGCAATGGCGTTGTTGCTGCAGGCGTTCGCCCTGGCGCTGCACAAAGCGAAAGCGCACCGGGTCGAAGTGATCTGCACCGTTCTCCTGCCACTGGGCAATGTGGTCGAGCAGGGCCTGTAGCGTTGCCGTATCAGCCATCGTTGTCCCCGTTTGCCGGGTCGGTGTTGCGGCGCGGCACGGTGGTCAGCTCCACCCGTCGATTCTTGGCCCGGTGGGCGTTGCTGTCATTGGGGGCAACAGGTTGATGCGGGCCGAAGGCCGCGGCGAATACCTGGTCGGCGGGCATGCCCTGGTCGATCAGGGTGCGGGTCACGGTCAGGGCACGCTGGGCGGATAACCCCCAGTTATCTTCGTAACGCCGGTTGCCGCGCTGAATGGGCAGGTCGTCGGTGAAGCCACTGACCATCAACATCTGGTTGTGCTGATTGAGGTACACCTGCAGCGGTTTGACCAGGTCCTGCAACAGGGCGACGCCCTCGGCTTGCAGCTGATCGGAGTTGAGCTGGAACAGTACGCTGCCACTGATGCCGATACGGCCATCTTCAAAGGTAACCCGGCCGCTCGCCAGCGGATCCGCCAGGGCCTGCTCCAGCGCCAGGCGGCGCTGTTCTTCGGCCAGCCGCTTGGCTTTCTCCTGTTCCAGTGACTGGCTGAGTTCCAGCTGAATGCCGATGACCCACACCAGCACCAGCACCAGGATGCCCACCAGCGCCGCCATCAGGTCGGAAAAGATGGCCCATACCGGGGAGGCCTGGGCGTCGTTGTCGTGCAACTCGTCCATCAGCTGGCCTCGGCGGAGGACAGGGCGCCGAGCGCCTCGATGACCTCTTTCTGGGACGCCATGCTCAGTTCGATCACTTCACGGGCCTGCTCCACGTAGTAGCCCAGCTGCTCGTCAGCCCGGGCGGCGGATTTCTCCAGTGCGGCTTCCACTTGCTGCAGGTTATCCAGCAACTTGTCGTTGCTGTCGCTGAACAGCTGTACGGCGGTGGCAAAGGCCTCGCTGAGGCTGGCTACTTCTGCGGCGCTGCCGGTGACATCGCCCGCTACCTCGTTGAGGCGTTCGCTCTGTTCGCTGACCTGACGGGTGAAGGTGTCGCCCACCTGGGCCAGGGTGTCGCTGGCGCGGGTGATCAGGGTTTCAATGGCATCGCGTTGAGCGCCGGCAGTGTCGCGTTGGTTGCTGAGCAGGGTGTCCAGCTCTTCCATGATGCGGCGGCGCTCGTCGAGTAGCTCGTTGTCCCGCTCGCTGCTGCGGGTCATTTCTTCGCGCAGGCGGCTGATGACCTCGGCGGCAGCCTTGGGGGTTTCCGATGCGGTTTCGATCAGGCGCGTCATGGGGGCTTCAAGGGCCGTACCAAGACGGGCGAGGTGCTCGCTGACGGTGGCTTCCAGGGTGGCCAGGCGGTCGCTGGCTGCGCCGGCCCGTTGGGCCTCGGCATCGCGCAGGGCCTGCAATTCGTCGCGAATACCCGCCACCAGTTGATCAAGCCCTTCGCGCTGCCCTTGCAGCAGGGTGGTGGTGCCTTGCTGGAAATGCTGCTGGTGCTGCTGCAGGGTCTCTCGCAGCTCGCCGATCAGGGCACTGCCGCTGGCTTGTTGCTGTTCGCCGTGCTGCTGCCATTGCTCCGCGGCCTGCTGCACGCTGTGCTGGAACTGGTCGGTGATGCGCGTCAGCTGCTGCTGCTGTTCACCGGCCAGTTGTTGTTGTTGCTCGCGGGTCTGTTCCAGCAGCTGGCGGGCAACTTGCTGTTGCTCGTCCTGCTGTTGTTGCCACTGATGCAGACTTTGCTCGCTGGCGCTCTGGAAGCGATCGGCCAAGGCCTCCAGGGTGCTGGCGCTGCTGTTGGCCAGCTGTTGCTGACTATCGCGCAGGGCGCCGAGCAGGGCGTCGCTGTTATCGCGGAAACGGTCGTGGTGCTCGGCCAGAGACGTGCTGATGTCTGTCACCAGTCGGGCGCTGGTTTGCTGGTGGGCATCGAGCCCTTGCTGCCAGTGCTGGGCGGCGGCTTCAGTGGTATCGCGGAACTGGCGGGTCAGTTCGCCAAGCTGGGTTTGGGTCAGTTCTGTCAGGCGCTGATGGGTCCCTTCCACTTGCTGGCTAAGGCTGGCGAGGGATTGCTCCATGAGCGGCTGGAGATTTTCCACTGCCAGGCGGCTGCTGTCGGCCAGGGTGTTTTTGAGGGAGTCGCCCACGGACTGGGCCAGTTGTCGGTACTGCTCTTCCAGGTTGGCGTGGAACTGTTGCTGGTTACCGGTCAGGGAGTCACTCAGGCCAGTACCCAGTTGTTCCATGCGCCCGGCCAGCCCTTGCAGGGCGTTCACCAGCGCCGGGAAGGATTCGGCTTGCTGATGCAGCGCCTGATAGGCGGCTTCGCGCTGATGATCCAGCGAGAAGGCGTGCAGGGTGGTATCGGTAAGGCTGTCGAGCTTGCGCGAGACCAGCAGCCGGTCGCGACGGCACAGGGTGGCGGTCAGGCCAAGCATGGCGGAGGCCGCGACCCCGGCAATGGAGGTGCCAAAGGCCAGGCTCAGGCCGGCGATCGGGGCGGACAGGGCGCTGCGGATGGCGCTCAGCTCGCTGCTGCCGTCCAGCGCTGTGGCGGCACCCTGCAGGGTAACGATCATGCCCACGAAGGTGCCGAGCAGCCCCAGCATCACCAGCAACCCGGTGAGGTAGGGGGTCAGTACTGGCCCGGGCAGAGGCGCGGGGTGGCCATCAATGCGCCGTTGCACGGCATGACGCAGGGACGCCGGCAGGCTTTGCAGCCAGTGGCGCAGGCTGTCGCGACTGTCGGGCAAGTCGTCCAGGCGCTGGTCCAGCCGGGTGGTATTGCGGCGGAATCGCAACAACTCGGCAAAGCCCATGGCATAGACGGCGGCAATGATCAGGGTCACGGCCAGAGCGACCGGGTGACGCATAAAGGTGGCAGCAATCCACACGACAGCGATGGCGCCGATCACAAAGGGAACGGCAAACAAAAAGCGTTTCATGGGGTGGGGCTTTCCTCGTTCACACTGGCCGGGCAGGCGTCGCGGGCGGCGGCCAGCAGGCCGAGCACCGGTTCCTGTCGAGCGTCCAGCTCGGCCAGTAACAGCATTTTCAATTCCCGGCGGAACTGGGTCAGCCAGCCATGGGGGCCAAGCCAGTCCGCGGGGGTGTGGAAGGGGTCCCGTTGTTGCCAGAGCAGGCGGTAGCGCTGCTCCAGCACACCGGAAAGGGCCGCGAAGCCCTGGCGCGCCCAGGCGGTCAGGCTGCTTTCCATGACCGCATCGATTTCAGCCAGATGCGCCAGGGGCTCACTGTGTCCGGCGAGCAGGCGCCGGCAGCGTAGCCGCAGATTGGTGAGCCCGGCAATCAGTTGTCGCTGGTGCGCCTGATAAAACCGCTCGTAGGCGCCGAAGCTGGGGCGCTTTTCGGCCCCGGCATCCTCGCGCAGGGGCGGCAGGGCAACAATGGATGCCGCCTTTTCGCCCGCGAAGCTGCGGCCGATATAGTCGAGCAGTGCACGACGGGTTCGCAGCAGGTCGGCCTGCAGTTGTTCGGGCAGGTCATCGTTGGCGGTGAAAGGCCCGGATGGGGTATGCCGGGTGGCGCCGTCCAGCGAGATGGCATCGGACAGGTCGAACAGTCGCCCCAGTCGCTCGGCGAAGTCACCATGGCCTGCGCGCACGGCTTTGCTGTCCAGGCTCTGCAGGAGCTGGACCAGGCGGCTGGCGGGAGCGGATTGTGGGGCGGTGTGCGTCCGTTGCATGCAGTATCCGTTGATGAAACCGGGTGCCGGGGCGGGGCGCCGCGCCGGCGAGCCGCCCATTCTAATCGGGAAAGGGGTACGATGATAATGCGTCTGTCGGTTGGCTGGGCAGTGTGCAGACCATCAGGACGCGGTGACAGGTCAGGTCAAAGACTGGATCAAAGTGAATGAGGTGGCGGGTGCAAGGGATAAACCGAATGAAAGCCGGGCTGGTGTGGCTGCTGGTGAGCGTGCTGGCGGGCTGTTTCAGTCCGCCGGGGGGTGACCGGGACCGGCACGGCTGCCTGGGCTCCGGCGGATACCAGTGGTGTCCACGGGTAGCAGAATGCGTGCGTTCCTGGGAGCTGGCCGAGGAGCGCGGTTTCGAGGCAACCCCCGAGGCGTTTCAGGCCTGGTGTACCGCAGAGACGAGTGACGGGGCCCGCTGAGCGAGCCGCTATTCACGCTAAATCTGTGATTCGATGGGCAGTAGCGAAAGGCTCCAGACCTTGAAGCGTTGCCATGCGGAGGTCTCCGGGTCGTGATCGATGCGGATTGGCTGATTGCCGTTGGCCGCTTTCCACTGAAGATCGCCTTTATCGTCCAGGCTCAATTGCCACGCCGATGACGCCTGTATCCAGTCTTCGAATACCTGACTGAGCTGTTGATTGATCGCTGCGCTATGAATCAGCAGGCCGACCTCGGTGTTCTGGATCAGTGAGCGGCCGTCCAGGTTGATTGAGCCGATGAAGGTGCGGTCGTCATCGAACACGAAGGTCTTGGCGTGCAGGCTGGCCCGCGAGCTTCCCTTGAACCAGTGGATGCGCTGCTGTTGGCCGGCTTCGGAGCGCAACTCCCACAACTTGATTTGTTGCTCCAGCAGCGGACGGCGATAGCGGCTGTAGCCACTGTGTACGACGGCCACATCGGTGGTGCTGAGAGAGTTGGTGAGGATGCGTACATCCATGCCCCGGTCTACCAGGCTGGCCAGGTAATCGACGCCCTTGTCGCCCGGAATGAAATAGGCGGAAGTTAACCAGGCTCTGCCATTGCTGCTGTCCAGTTCGTCACGAAGTACATTGCCCAGATAATCCTCTTCCGGTGTGTCATCACGGGCATAGGCTTTTGAGGGCGGGTCGGCGTGGAAGTGCGCCTCTCCCCAGGCTAGCGGAATTTCGCCGGAGAGAATGGCTTGTCCGAGCATGGAATCTGCCAGTGCCAACGCGAACTCACTGTCGCGCTGGCTGTGCAGTAAGTCGGCAAGTACGGCACGTAACTCGCCCAGATTCAGGTCGGAATCGTCGGCGTCCAGCAGGTCGCTGGCCGGCACTGAGACCGGGCTGTTCCAGTACTGGTCAAAGCTTGCCGCGCCTTCGCGAACCACATCCCCCATGGCAATGATATCGATATCCTGAAAATCCACTTCGGTATTGGAGAAATATTCGTCGGCCACATTCCGGCCGCCGGTGAGCAATACACTGTGGTCTGCCAGCATGAGCTTGTTATGCATACGGTGGTTGGTGCGGGAGAAACCAAAGGCGAGTTGCAGCGAGCGGGAGAACCCCGCGCGGCCAGCCACGGGATTGAAAATACGAATGGCAATATTGGGGTGCTGGGCCAGTGTTGATACCTGGGGGTTGTCGATGGGTGTGCCAATGTCATCCACCAACAAGCGGACCCGGACGCCGCGGTCGGCAGCTTCCAATAGCTTGCTGATGATAAGGCTGCCGCTGACATCGGAGGAAAAAATGTAGTACTGAAGGTCAAGTGAAGAGCGGGCCGCTTCAATCATGGCGACTCTGGCAACAAAGGCGGACAGGCCATCGCGGAGCAGGTACAGGCCCGTTTCACCCTGGTGCCCGGCCAACAGTTCACGGTTGGCTTCAGCGAGAGGGCCAGTTTGTGGAGCAGGAAGGCTTTCGCTGTGCGGGCGGTGGGTGAGATCGAACTGGCTATGGGCATGGCAGCCCGTGCATAGCAGTATTGTCAGCAGCAGGGCTGTGTGGCGAATTTGCAAAAGCATGATGTGTTTTTATCTGGCAAGTCTGCGATTATCAAAGCCCAGTGTGGAGAAAATTTCAATTCCGGCGGCGAGGAACCCCTGAATGCTCAAGCGAATTACGCTAATCGCCTGCATGGTAACCACCGCTAGCCCGGTCAGTGCCGACTTTTTTCGCGATTACATGATTGATCCGGAAGACGGTATGTTGGACAGCAGCCGCTTTCTGTCGGAATTACCCATGAGCTTTATGCCGGTTCCTGTGGTTATCACCGAGCCGGCGGTGGGTAATGGGTTGGGCATTGTCGGCGTGTTTTTCCACGAGAGTGACGAACAAAAAGCGATGCGGGTAGACGGTGATGCCCCAGCCATTCTGCCCAACAACATTAGTATCTTGGGTGTTGCCGCGACCGAGAATGGCACCCGGGGGGTGGCCGCCGGGCACCTGGGCTTCTGGCGCAATGACACTATCCGTTATCGGGGGTTTGCTCTGGTGCCGGACCTGAACCTGGATTTTTATACCTTTGCCGGGCACACCATTGACCGGCCGGTAGAGTTGAATCTCAAGGGGCCGGCTGCATTGCAGGAACTGAAGTTCCGGGTGGCAGCTAGCCCGTGGATGGTGGGGGTGCGGCAGTCTTACCGGCAGGTCGAGCTGGATCTGGCGGAAGATATCCAACTTCCCAATCCACGCTTGAATGCGGCGGTAAACCAGTTTCTGGATAACCACCTGGGAGACAAGATTCGTACCTCTGGCCTGGGCGTGCTGGCGGAATATGATTCCCGGGATAACCCGATGGCGCCGCAAGACGGGCTGTATTACGCCGCCAATTACGTCTGGTATGGCGACAGTATCGGCAGCGATCTGAACTACGGAAGTTATACGCTGGAAGGATTGAACTACTGGAACGTCAATGAGCATTTCAATTTTGCCCTGCGCTTTCAGTATGACGGTGTAGATGCCGGTGACAGTGCGAGGCTTCCTCCCTATGTGTTGCCCTTTGTCGATTTGCGCGGTATCCCGGCGGTGCGCTATCAGGGCAAGGCGGTGGCGGTGGCGGAAATTGAAGCCACCTGGAAAGCGAGCATGCGCTGGCGGTTCAATGCTTTTTCGGGCGGTGGTCGCGCGGCAGAAAGTGCCAGTGAATTATCCGAAGCAGAAGTCGCTAATAATTATGGCGCAGGGTTCCGCTATTTGATGGCCCGCCGTTATGGCATGACCATGGGGGTCGATGTGGCGCGAGGCCCAGAAGAGACTGCCTGGTATATTCAGGCAGGCTCAAGCTGGTGAGGGTGGGGTTCCCTAGTCTTCGCGGTTTTTATCCATATTGCGGTTAGCTGCTTCGGCGTCTTCCAGGGCGGCAAACTGTTCAGAGATCAGGCTGCCAATTTCCTGGTTTACCTTTCGAATCGTGTCGTAGACCATGCCGATGGTCTTGCGTTGTTTCTCCTTGAAAGAACCTGCCTGCTCTTCAAACAATCCGAGCTTCTCCAGTGCATCAAACGGCAGGCCGGCAATATGCTGATGAACGTCTTCCACGGTGGTGGCGCCGTCTTCGATGGCTTCCTGAATCATGTCCTTGAGCAGTTCTGCCCGTTGCAGGGTTTTTTTCATGGTTATGCGTCACGGTGATGAGAGTGGGTTCAATGTAGCGAAAAGCGGACAGGGGGGCCATCTTGTGAATGACTTTTCTGACCGATTGTCTGACGTAATAAGCCGTTACATCCTTGCTGGTTGACCGCGTTCATGAAATGGGGTCACTCTGAAAACGGGTTCATCATCGAATCCTGATCGAAACACGGAGTGCGATTATGGAAACTGTGAAAAACATGATTGCCGATATCAAAGGCAAGCTGGATGAACTGGAAGCAGAATTGATGCAGATCGAAAAAATCGGGGTGGGCGCCAATGGCGATACCAACACCGAAGCCGAACGTCACCGTCTTGCCTTGCAGGATGTGTTGGTAGATCTGCAGCAACGCATTGATGAATATCACGAACTGGCCGGCATGGACGACGATGGTGGCCAAACCAACTGGCAGCAGATGGATCGGGATCTGATGGATCTCAACAATGATCTTTATGGGGCGAATTAGCCTCTCGTCGATACTTTTTTGACGCGTCTGATGTCCTGATCCTCAGGGCTCGGGCGCTGTCCTTATTTGCAGGAAATGCATGACTTCCTCGACCGGGATTACGGTGCAGGCCGAGGTGGCAGATGATGTGGCTGCCATCCATTCGCTGACGGCGCAGGCGTTTGAAAACGTGCCCTACAGTGACCAGCGTGAGCCCTTGATTGTTGATGCCCTGCGGGACCAGCAAGCCCTGACCCTGTCGCTGGTGGCGCATGCCGGGGATGAACGGGTCGGGCATATCGCTTTTTCCCCGGTTACCCTGTCGGATGGCGCGTCGGGCTGGTTTGGTCTGGGGCCCGTGTCGGTGTTGCCTTCTCGGCAAGGCGAAGGGATCGGCAGCGAACTGGTGCTGGCGGGACTGGAGCAACTCAAGGCGCGGGGAGCGCAGGGCTGTGTGCTGTTGGGAGACCCCAACTGGTACAAGCGCTTCGGCTTTGTCGCGACCCCCCTGGTGCGTTTGCCCGGTGTGCCTGCCGAGTATTTTCAGGCGTTGCTGTTAAGCGGTGAATGGCCGGATGCAGACGTGCATTACCATCCGGCCTTCAACGCCTGAGCGGCAGCCGCGGAGGTGTTCCCGCCGGCCCGGTTACACCAACGAACCCAGCCCCAGCACCGCAAAGAAGCCCACACTATAGGCCACCAGCAGGTAGCCGAAATAACGCAGATAGCTGGCGAATGTCAGCGCTTCAACTTTGCTCATGGCAATCACCCCGGCGGCAGAACCGATCACCAGCAGGGCGCCGCCCACGCCGACGGAATAGGTCAGTGACAGCCATTCCGGCAGGGTCATTTCTATCCCTGAATTCAGTAATGCAGCCGTCAGTGGCACGTTGTCGAACAGTGCCGACGCCAGCCCGACCAGGAAGTTGGCTGCCACGGGGGGCATTACGTCGTACAGCGCCGGGAAGTAGGCCAGCATGCCGAGTTCCTTGAGCATTCCCACCAGCAGCAGTACCCCGAGGAAGAACAGCAGGGTGTCGAATTCGATCTTGCGGATGTATTCCAGTATCGGCTCATCCTTGTTCATGAACTGCACCACCATGAACATCAGTGACAGGCCAAACAGGAAGCACAGTACCGGTGGAATACCGAAGGCCACATTGGCGGCAATGGTGCCAAGAATGGTGGCGAAAAACAGCAGCGCGATGACCTTGTCGCCGCGATCGATGACGGTGCTCTGCTTTTCGATCTGCACGTCACCGCTGAGACCAAAAGACAGCATCACCGCCAGGACCGCCACGGCACCGGCGGCGGGCAGGCTCAGCATCAGCAAGTCGGGAATTTCCACCTTGCCCGCCAGAAAGATCATCAGGGTGGTGACGTCGCCGGTGATCAGCGCGGTACCACCGGCATTCACCGAGAACACCACCAGCACAATGTAGCGCAGCAGCTTTTTGGCCGACAGGTTCAGGTTCATGAGCACGGCGATACACACCAGCGTGGCGGTAATGTTGTCGGCCATGGACGAGAACAGGAACGCAAACAGACCGGTAAGCAACATCAGTTTGCGTTCACTGATGCGCGAGGGCAGCAGTTTATTGACGATGCTGTCGATGATGCCCTTGCCGGACAGGTAGGCCACAAACGTCATGGCGGCCATCAGGAACAGCCACAAGGTAGCGATATCCAGCAGGTTTTCGTTGAGGCTTTCCATCAGTGCTTCATGGCTCAGGTGGCCGGGCGGGGCAATAAAAAACAGCAGCCAGGCAAAGGAACCGAAGAACAGTGTGGTTTTGGCCTTGTCGATATGGACGATATCTTCGATGACGATGGACACAAAGCCCAGCGCCACCAGGATCAGCAGAAGGGTGGTCATGAGGGGCGTCTCGCAAGGTAATGGGCTGCAGGGCAGCAGGGGGAGCGCGGCGCCATTCTAGGGCGTTTGTGAATGCAGTTCACTAAAATACTCCCTGTATAGGCCCGAATCCTGCCATGAAAGTGGCCTCTGGTTGCGTGGCAGTGCGCATTTTTTCGTCGTTGCCTCTTTCAATCAATGAGAATAATTCGCATTATGTGCCCCTATTGGGGGCTCAAGGCCCGTTTTGCTGTTCACGCATACTGAGGAATTTCTATGTTGACCCGTGTTGCCGCCGGGGGGCTGATGCTGTCCTCCCTGTTCCTGTCTGCCTGTAGCGATCAGCCCAAGGTGGAAGAAAAGGCTGCCCCGTATGAAGCGGCCCAGGCTCGGGACGTGATCAGCCATTATGCGGACCTGGCGCTGGCTGGTTACAGCGATGCCCTGGCGCAAGCCCGCGAATTGCAGGCGACTATCAACACCCTGCTGGACTCTCCGGACGAAGAGAATCTGGCCGCAGCCCGGGCCGCCTGGCGTGATGCCCGGGTCCCCTACATGCAGACCGAGGTCTTTCGTTTCGGCAATAGCGTGGTGGATGAGTGGGAAGGGCAGGTAAATGCCTGGCCGCTGGATGAAGGGCTGATTGATTATGTGGACGACAGCTATCAGGCGGTGATGGGCAACCCTGGTGCCCGCGCCAATATCATTGCCAGTGAGTCGCTGACCATTGGTGAGCAGCGCCTGGATCTGACCGACCTGAATGCTGACCTGCTGGCCAGCCTGAATGAGCTGGGCGGTTCCGAGGCCAATGTGGCCACCGGTTACCACGCCATCGAGTTTTTGCTTTGGGGCCAGGACCTGAACGGTACCGAGGCAGGGGCGGGCGAGCGTCCGGCCACGGACTTCGCGCTGGGCGAGGAAGCGACCGGTGGCAATAACGAGCGTCGCCGTGCCTACCTTCAGGTGGTGACGGATCTGCTGATCAGCGACCTGGAAACCATGGTGGCCGTATGGCAGCCGGAACAGGAAAACTATCGCGCCGAATTGCTGGCGGACACCCCGGAAAACGGCCTGCGCAAAATGCTGTTCGGCATGGGTAGCCTGTCTCTGGGCGAGCTGGCGGGTGAGCGCATGAAGGTGGCGCTGGCGGCACACTCCCCGGAAGACGAGCACGATTGTTTCAGTGACAACACCCACTTTTCGCACTTCTATAATGGCAAGGGCATCCAGAACGTGTATCTGGGGGAGTATCAGCAGGTCAATGGAGAGACCCTCAGCGGGCCCTCTCTGAGCGATCTGGTCGCCGCCAATGACCCGGCGGTGGACAGTCAGCTGAAGCAGGCTTTTGAGGCCAGTGAAGCGGCCCTCCAGGCTCTGGTGGACAGTGCCAACACTGGCGTTCACTTCGATCAGCTGATTGCACCGGGTAATGCGCAAGGCGCTGCCACTGTGAACGCGGCTATCGATTCCCTGGTAACCCAGACCACGGGCATTGAAAAGGCTGCGCTGGTGTTAAACATTCAGGCGTTGAACCCGGACACGGCCGATCACGAGTTCTGAAAACGATTCTCTTTAAGATCTGGTAAGATGGCGCCGCCCCTTGGGCGGCGCTTTGCTGTGGCCGCCTGATCCCCTGGTTCCTGAAGGAAGAGTGTCTTGCGTTATCTGCTGCCCACCTTGCCCCTGATCGCCCTGTTGGCCGCCTGCGATTCCGGCCCCACCTTTACCGAGGCTGAACCAGGCGAACACCTGTCAGCGGGGGAGGCCACGGTCACCAAGACCGACCACAACGCCTTTTCGTTGCCGCTGGCGAACCTGTCTCCGTCCCGCCGGCTGGATTTCAGTGTGGGCAACAGCTTCTTCCGTAACCCGTGGGTGATCGCACCGGCCTCCACCGATGCCCGTGATGGCCTGGGGCCGCTGTTTAACACCAACGCCTGCCAGAACTGCCATATCAAGGATGGCCGCGGCCACCCGCCGGGGCCGGACGCGAAGCAGGCGGTGTCGATGCTGGTGCGCTTGTCGGTGCCGGCCGGTGAGGCAGATGATCTGACCCAGAGTGGGTTGCTGCCCGAGCCTCACTATGGCGGCCAGTTCCAGGATGCGGCGATTCCCGGCATCGAACCGGAAGGTCGGGTGCGGGTGGACTATGAGCCGGTGGTGATGACGTTTGCGGACGGCCATGAAGTATCGCTGCGCAAGCCGAAGCTGACGTTCAGCAATCTGGCCTACGGCGAGATGCATCCCGCTACCTTGTTTTCCGCCCGTATCGCGCCACCGGTGATTGGACTGGGGCTGCTGGAATCGATCAGTGACAAAGACCTGCTGGCCCATGCCGATCCTGAGGATGACGATGGCGATGGCATCAGTGGCCGCGCTAATCTGGTCTGGGATCGGGCCACTGAAACCACCCGCATCGGCCGCTTTGGCTGGAAGGCCGGCCAGCCCAGCCTGCGCCAGCAGAATGCGGAAGCCTTTGCCAACGACATGGGGCTGACCAGCCATCTGGTGCCCACGGATTCCTGCGCTCCCAGCCAGACCGAATGCCTGGCCCTGCCTCATGGCGGCGTGCCAGAGGTGAGCGACAGCATTCTCGACAACGTGACCTTCTATACCCGTAACCTGGCCGTGCCTGCCCGCCGTAATGTGGGGGATCCGCAGGTGCTGGCGGGCAAGACCCTGTTCTTCCAGGCTAATTGCCAGGGCTGTCACGTGCCCAGCTACACCACCGCCGCAGAGGCCGCCGAGCCGGAGCTGGCCAACCAGACCATTCGCCCCTACACCGACCTGCTGCTTCATGACATGGGGCCGGGGCTGGCGGATGGTCGCCCGGAGTTCCTGGCCAATGGCCAGGAATGGCGCACCCCGCCGCTGTGGGGGATCGGCCTTACCGAGGCGGTCAACGGGCATACCCAGCTGCTGCATGACGGCCGTGCCCGTAACCTGATGGAAGCGATTCTGTGGCATGACGGAGAAGCGGCCGCATCCCGGGACCAGGTGCTGAGCTTTGATGCCGAGCAGCGTGCCGCGCTGCTGGCATTCCTGAATTCGTTGTAAGGAGTGGATCATGCGTAGTGCGATTGTACTTGGCTGTGTCGTCCTGCTGGCGGCGTGCAGCAACCCCCGACAGGAAGTGACCAGCCAGCTGGCGCAGCAAGTATTGCTCCCTGCCCATCAGCAGTGGCATGACCGTAATGCTGCACTGGTTCAGGCGGTGAAGGGGTTCTGTGAGGGCGACGCTGAGCGTACCTCAGTGGCGCAGGCGTTTATGGCCAGTCAGCAGGGCTGGTCTTACCTGCAGCCGCTGATGGTGGGGCCGCTGTCAGAAGGCAATCGTAGCTGGCAGGTGCAGTTCTACCCGGACAAACGCAACATGGTTGCGCAGCAGGCTGAGGCCTTGCTCGACAGTCATGATCCGCTCACCCAGCAGGCGCTTGATGGCGCCAGTGTGGTGGTGCAAGGGCTTACCGCATTTGAATACGTGCTGTTTGATGACAGCGTGGAACTGCAGGCGGACAAGGCACGCTATTGCCCGATGCTGATGGGCATTGCCCATCACCAGCAGGGCTTGTCCGGCGAGGTGATGGCACTGTGGGAGGAGGCCGGTGGCATGCTGGCCCAGCTAACGGATTTCCCCAATGACCGTTACGCCAGCGCTGAAGACGCTCTGGGCGGTGTGTTACGCGTGCAGATCACCGGTGTGGATGTGCTCAAGAAAAAACTGGGCACCCCCATGGGGCGCCTGAATCAGGGGGTGGCCCAGCCGTATCAGGCGGAGGCCTGGCGCAGCCGGCAATCGGTGGCCAGCCTGCAGGCCTCTTTGGCAGGAGCCCAGGCCGTGTGGGAGCGGGTGCGCTCACTGGTCAGTGATGGCGAGCTGGCAGGCAAGATCGATCAAGCCTATGCCGAGACCCGCGACAAGTTGGAGGCATTGCCGGCGCCGTTGTTCGAGCTGGTACAGGATCCGGCCAATCAGCCGTTACTCCAGGACCTGTATCGCAGTCTGGATACCCTGGAAACCCTGCAACAGGCCGAGCTGGCCAGTGATCTGGGTATCCAGATCGGCTTTAACGCCAACGACGGAGATTGATTCCGCTCCACGTTTTTCGGTGCGGTTCCATGGGCCAGGCGGGAGAGAGTCATGCCACTGACACGACGAACATTATTGAGCGCCGGGGCGGCACTGGCCGGGGTGGCTGCCGTGGGGGGCTGGGCGTTCTGGCAGGGTCGAGGGCAGTCGCCGTTGCTGCTGTCGGCACGCAATGATGATGCCGGTCAGCATTATTGCGCGGGCTATTTTCTCGATGGCAAGCAAGCGTTCGCCACGCCGGTGCACGAGCGTTGCCATGACATTACCCGCCATCCGTTTTTGCCGCTGGCCCTGTTTGTGGGTCGCCGTCCCTCTCGGGAAAGTTATCTGATCGACCTGCGTGACGGGACTCTGGTGCAGACCCTGCACAGCGAACCGCAGCGGCACTTTTATGGCCATGCAGTGTTTCACCGGCAAGGCGAGTGGCTGTATGCCACCGAGAATGATCTGAGCGACCCCGGCCGCGGAGTGCTGGGCCGCTACCGGCTGGATCTGGACGCTCTGCGGCTGGTCCGTGATGGCGAGGTGCCCACCCATGGGGTGGGGCCGCACCAGTTGAAATGGATGCCGGATGGGGAGTCGCTGGTCATTGCCAACGGCGGTATCCGTACCGAAAGCGACAGCCGCGAGAAAATGAACCTGGATGCCATGGCGCCCAGCCTGGTGATCATGGATCGCCACGGCGAACGGTTCAGCAAGGAAACCCCTGAACATCGCCAAAACAGCATTCGTCACCTGGCTGTGGCCGATGATGGCACGGTGGTCTCCGGCCAGCAGTACCAGGGCCCGGCCTGGGACAGTGTGCCCTTGCTGGCGATCAAACGTCCGGGACAGCCCTACCAGACCTTCCCGGTGGCAACAGAACAGTTGGCCATGATGAATCAGTACACCGCGAGTATTGCCATCCACAGCGAACAACGGTTGGTGGCCATGACGGCCCCCCGGGGGAACCGGTTCTTTGTCTGGGATCTGGATACCGCAGAGACGGTGGTGGATACCCCCATGTCGGATTGTGCCGGGGTCGGGGTGGTGCCCAGCGGCTTTGCCGTGACCTCCGGGCAGGGGCGCTGCCGCCACTTTGATTGCCGGGGGGGAAGCGTGACCAGTGAATGGCTGGATTTGCCCAGCGGCTGGTGGGACAACCACCTGTGGCTCAGCTGACGTCGCCGCCTTTTTGTGGTGAGGCTGGCGGAGTCAGTGTTCGCCCGCACACTCGTTGTGATCGCTCAAGACTTCAATCACGCGGCATTCCCCCTGATGGCCGTGGGCGCATGCTTCAATCATGCGGTCCAGTTCATCGCGCAGGGCGCAGAGGGCGCGAATGCGTTGCTCCACGGCCTGGCGGTGGCGGCGGGCAATGGCATCGGCATGGCCATGCTGTTCGCTCAGTGCCAGTAGTTCGCGAATATCGTCCAGGGTAAAGCCGAGCTCCCGGCTGTGGCGGATAAAGCCCAGCCGTTCCCGGTGACGCGGTTGATAGCGTCGCTGCCCCCCTTCGCTGCGTGCCGGCTCTGGCATCAGCCCGATCTTCTCGTAATAGCGAATGGTTTCCACCTTGCAGCCGGTGACCTTGCTCAGGGTGCCAATGGAAAACAGGGTGCTCATGCTGCCTCCAGCAGGACAATGAAAAGGTGCGTCGCGGATTAGGAAAAGCTGGTTGTCAGACGTCAGACTTTCAAACTGGCCACTTTCCTTTCTTCTCGCCCGCGATGAACCAAAGAAAAGCCTTGAACCTGTAGTCACTATAGCTTTTTTAATGGGGGCAGAGTGAATCAGAACAAGGAGACAGGCATGGCATGTTGCGATACCGATCTGAGCGCCCCCCAGGCCCCCGCATACCGTCGGGTGTTGTGGGTTGTGCTATGGATCAATGCGGTAATGTTCGGGGTGGAAGCCACCACCGGGGTATTGGCGGATTCCCGGGCTTTGCAGGCCGATGCGCTGGACTTTCTCGGTGATGCCAGCACCTATGGCCTGACCCTGTGGGCATTGGGCCAGTCGCTCACCTGGCGGTTACGGGCGGCGCGGATCAAGGGCTGGTCCCTGCTGGTCATGGGCGTACTGGTGCTGGCCAACAGTGGTTGGGCGCTGGTGCAGGGCAGTGAGCCAGTGGGCGAAACCATGATGGGCGTTGCGGCGCTGGCGCTGGTGGCCAATGTGGTCAGCGCGGTGTTGCTGCTGCGTCACCGGCAGGGGGATGCCAATATCCGCTCGGCCTGGCTGTGCTCACGCAATGATGCCATCGCCAATCTGGCGGTGCTGGCGTCTGGCAGCCTGGTGATTTGGGCGGACAGTCGCTGGCCGGACCTGTTGGTGGCAGGGGTGATTGCGGCCCTGTTTACCCACAGTGCAGTGTCGATCTTGCGGCAGGCAAATCGCGAGGCCGTGCCGCATCGCGCCTGCTGACAGCGGGGCGGCTGGTGTCCACGAGGACGCCAGCGTATGGTGCTAAACTTATGTTTTACCGGCACCGCAGTTATGGATTTGAAACACGAAGACTTGAAAGCGCTGGTTGAGCGCACCATGCCCTTTGGCAAATATCAGGGGCGGGTACTGATCGACCTGCCCGAGCCTTACCTGCTGTGGTTTGCCGACAAGGGTTTTCCGAAGGGCGAACTGGGGCGTTACATGGCGTTGGCCTTGATGCTGAAAATGGATGGCACGGAAAAACTGCTGGATCCGCTGCGCGCCTGATAGGCTCCAGTCGCTGCGGCGTTAGTGCCAGTGTGTCCCTATTTTTTAAAAGGAAAAAAGCATGTCCCGATTGCAACCGCTTACCGAGTCTGTCTGGCACGTTGCAGTTCCTCATGCCTTCATGGGGCTTCATGTCGGCGCGCGCATGACGGTGGTGAAACTGTCTTCTGGCGGTTTGCTGCTGCATTCCCCCATTCCGGTAGATGATGCCCTCGCAGAGGAGCTGGCGGCACTGGGCGACGTGACCCACATCGTTTGCCCTAACCTGTTCCATCATGTTTATGCGGGTGAGGTGAAAGCCCGTTATCCGCAGGCGCTGTTGCATGGCCCGGCGAAGCTGGTCAGTAAGCGCAAGGACCTGACCTTTGATGCGACCCTGTCTGAAACGCCACACCCGGACTGGGGCCAGGATTTTGAGCTGGTCTTTATCGACGGCTCGATGATTCACGAGACAGTGTTTTTCCATGTGGCCAGCCGGACTTTGATCGCGGCGGACCTGATCGAAAACTTCCAGCAATGTGACCATGGCGTGACCCGCTGGTACCTGAAACTGGGTGGGTTGTGGAAAAAGCCGGGTTGGCACCCGCTGCTGCGGCTGGTGTATCTGAACCGCAAAAAGGCGCGAGCCAGTGTCACTCGCATTCTGGACTGGCCGACGGAGCGGTTGTGTCTCTCCCACGGGGAGGTGATTACCGAGCATGCCCGCAACGCGCTGTATCTGGGTCTACGCTGGCTGTTGTAGCTCGCACTGACGCACAGCGACCGCTCTCAGGAGCGGTCGCCTTTCTTTCTTTCCAGCCTCTGGCTTGCACTCTCTCTCCACATTTCTTGCACCTTTGCGGTCTATCGTTTCCTCCATCATTAATGGTGTGGAAATGTCATGGCTGTCTGGATTCGCCGTTACCGGAAAACGGCTGTTATATCGCTGATTCTAATTGTGCTGTTGCTGGTCATGGCATGGCGCTGGGGATCGGCGTCATCGCCTGACAGGCAGTGGCAAATGGCCACTGTCGAGCGGGGGGATGTGGAGGAGCTGGTGACCGCACTGGGAACACTCGAGCCCAAAGATTACGTGGATGTGGGGGCTCAGGTGTCTGGCCAGCTTACTCGCTTGCATGTGGAGGTCGGGGAGACTGTCGAAGAGGGGCAGTTGCTGGCGGAGCTGGATGCCTCGGTGCAGCAGACCAAAGTGGATGCCGGGCTGGCGGAAATGGAATCCTTGCAGGCACAGCTCGAGCAGCGTCAGGCGGAACTGGAACTGGCGCGATTACAGTATCAACGCCAGCAGCGCCTGCGTGGTGCTGATGCCACCAGCGACGATGCATTTCAGAGTGCTCGCTCGGCCCTGCTGGTGACCGAGGCGCAAATCAAAGTGCTCCAGGCCCAGCTGCGCCAGAAACAGGCCAGTGTGGAAGGGGATCAGGCGAATCTGGGGTACGCCAGAATCTACGCTCCGCGCAGTGGCACGGTGGTGAGCATGGAGGCCCGCGAAGGTCAGACCCTGAACGCCAACCAGACCACGCCCACGCTGATGCGGATTGCCGATCTTTCTACCATGACTATTTCCACCCAGGTGTCAGAGGCTGATGTGCATCGCCTTCGGGCAGGCATGCCGGTGTACTTCAATACCCTGGGGAATAATCGCCAGCGCTATGACAGCGAGTTGCGGCAAGTATTGCCGACCCCGGAAGTGGTCAACAATGTGGTGCTGTACACCGCGGAGTTTGATGTGGGTAATGAGCAGGCTCAGCTCATGTCCGGTATGACCGCTCAGGTCTTCTTCGTGGTGAATGCGGCGGAAAATGTGTTGAGTCTGCCGGTGGCAGCGGTCAAGCGTTCCGGGCGCGGGCAGTGGAAAGTCCAGGTGCTCGATGGCAAGGGTGAGCCACAGGATCAACCGGTACAGGCGGGTATCAATAACCGCGTGCGCATCGTCATCAACGAGGGACTGGAAGAGGGTGACACCGTGGTGCTGGGGGCGGCAGGTCCGGCCATGGAGCCGTCGAAAGACAATGACCGCCCGCGCCGTCGGGGACTGTTCTGATGGCGTTGATTGAACTGCGCAATATCCGCAAGCGCTACCCCGCGGGGGAGCAGGATGTGGAGGTATTGCACGGCATTGATCTGGCCATCGAGGCCGGGGAATTTGTAGCCATCATGGGCAGCTCCGGGTCAGGCAAGTCTACCCTGATGCACATTCTGGGTTGCCTTGATCAGCCTAGTGACGGCGAGTACCGTTTTGCCGGCCAGGCGGTCACGGCCATGGATCACGAACAGCTGGCCTGGTTGCGCCGGGAAATGTTTGGCTTCGTGTTCCAGAGTTATCACCTGATCGGAACGGCCAGTGCCTGGGAAAACGTGGCGCTGCCGGCCATTTATGCCGGGGTGTCCCGCGAAGAGCGCAAGCAGCGTGCGCAGGCATTGCTGACCAGCCTTGGACTGGAAGAGCGTCTGGAAAATCGCCCGAACCAGTTATCCGGTGGTCAGCAGCAACGGGTCTCTATCGCCCGTGCCTTGATGAATGGCGGCAAGGTGATTCTGGCCGATGAACCCACCGGGGCACTGGACAGTGTCAGCGGTGACGCTGTCATGGCACAGCTGCGCAGCCTGGCCGAGCAGGGCCATACGGTGATCGTGATTACCCACGATGCCAAAGTGGCGTCCCACGCTGACCGGGTGGTGGAAATTCATGATGGTGATGTGATCAACGACACCCGTCATCAACCCCATCAGCAGGATCGTGCCCAGCCGGTATCCCGCCCGCCGCGCCAGTCGGCATTGCCCGACCTGGGCGAAGTGCTGGAAGCGGTGATCATGGCATTGCGTTCGTTGCGGGCCAACTGGATGCGCACCGTGCTGACCTTGCTCGGTATCGTGATTGGTGTTGGCGCGGTGGTGGTGATGCTGGCGATCGGCGAAGGCGCCAAGCAGGACGTGGTCGCCCGCATCAATGACCGTGGCACCAACCTGTTGGTGATCCGACCTGACCGGGGCCAGCAACGGGTCGCCGACGGCGTGATTGCGACACTGGTACCAGAGGATGCCGAGGCGCTGAAAAAGTTACCGAACATTCGCACTGCAGTACCTGAGATTTCCGGTAACGTGACCGCTCGTGCCAACAGCAAGGATGTCTCTACCAGTGTGCAGGCCGTCAGCGAAGATTTTCCGTCGCTGCGAGACTGGCACCCGGTGTCGGGGATTTTCTTTGGCCAGCAGGACATGAACAGTTATGCCCCGGTGGCGGTGATCGGGCAAACCGTAAAGGCCAATCTGTTTCCCGATAGCGATCCGCTTGGCCAGTTCTTGATGCTTAACAGTATTCCCTTTCAGGTCATCGGGGTGATGGGCAGCCAAGGAGCCACCGACTGGGGGGATGATCAGGACGATGTGGTTATCGTGCCGCTCTCTACCGGCACCCTCAGGCTGTTTGGACAAAACTATCTGCGCTCCATCACATTGGCGGTGCAGGATGTCTCGCAAATTGATGCCACCGAAAAGGCCGCGGTGGCCTTGCTGACCGCCCGCCACGGGCGCGAGGATGTGCGTGTTTTCAACATGGCCTCGCTGTTGGACATGGTGTCGGAAACCCAGAACACCCTGACCCTGTTGCTCGGCTCGATTGCCGCCATTTCCTTGCTGGTGGGCGGGATCGGGGTGATGAATATCATGCTGGTCAGCGTTACCGAGCGAATTCATGAAATCGGTATTCGCATGGCGACGGGCGCACGGCAGCGAAACATTCTCCAGCAATTTCTGACCGAGTCCGTGGTGGTGTCCGCGCTGGGAGGTGTGGTCGGTGTGGTGGTTGGTATTCTCGTCGGTTCGTTGCTGGAATGGTTGGGCATGGCGATTGTGTTTTCCGTCCCGGTGATGGTGGCGTCTTTTGTGTGCGCAGCGGGCATTGGTCTGCTGTTCGGTTTTGCTCCCGCCTTGAAGGCCGCGCGCCTGAATCCTGTGGAGGCGCTCAGTAATGATTAAGAAAATGATATGTGTGATGTGTGTGGCGGTGCTGTCCGGCTGTGCCATGACATCCGGCCTTGACGCACCGGAGCAAGCCATGCCGGAACAATGGCTCAACCAGCAGCAAGACAGTGAGGCGATGATCAACCATCCGCAGTGGTGGCAGCAGTTCAACAGCCAGGAACTGAACCTGCTTGTGGGCCAGGCGCTGGCTGCCAATACCGATTTGTTGGCTGCGGCCGCACGGGTCGAGCAGGCTGATGCGCAACTGACCCAGGCAGGTGCTGCCCTGTTTCCTTCGTTGGGCCTGAGTGCAGGTGGTGGACGCAGTGGCGTGTTCGGCGAAAGCGGCAGCACGGACAATTACAACGCGTCGCTGAATGCCAGTTACGAGCTGGACCTTTGGGGGCAGATTCGCAACAGCCGGGATGCGGCGCGAGCCTCTTTGCTGGCCAGTCAGTTCAGTCGCGATACGGTGCAACTCACGGTGATCGCCAGCGTGGTGAATACCTATCTGCAGGTGTTGTACCTGCAAGACAACCTGGCCCTGTCTGAAGAAAACCTGAAGCTCGCCCAGCAGGTGCTTGATGTGGTCGAGTCCAAAGTCGAAAACGGTGCGGTCTCGCCGCAGGACCTGGCCCAGCAGAAAACGGTGGTGGCCAACGCCAAGGCGCAGCTGCCGTCCCTGCGTCACCAGTTACGGCAGAGCCGGTATGCCCTGGCCGTGCTGGTGGGGGAAATGCCCCAGGTATTTCAGGTGGGGGGTGGCACCCTGGACGGTTTGCAGCTGCCCGAGATTCAGGCTGGCTTGCCGGATCAGGTGCTCGCCCAGCGGCCGGATATTGCTCAAGCCCAGGCGCAGCTGATGGCTGCGGATTATTCCGTGGCTGCGGCCCGGGCTGATTACTGGCCCTCCATTACCCTGACCGGTAGCGGCGGCTATGCCAGCAGCGCCCTGTCGTCACTGTTTAACGGTGATGCGGTGTACAGCCTGGGTGTCTCGCTGGCCCAGACCCTGTTCGACGGTGGCGCCCGCGGTGCCCGGATCGACCAGAGCAAGGCCGCCTGGGAGGAGCAGGTGGCAAGCTACACCGGTACCTTGCTGGTGGCTCTGCAGGAAGTGGAGCAGTCCCTGAGCAATGTGCAGGCGCTGGCCGATCAGCAGCAGTATCGCGAGGAAGCCTACACCCAGGCGGAGGAAGCCTACCGGGTGGCGCAGGTGCGCTATCAGGAAGGTGAAACCGAACTCACCGATGTGCTCAGTGCGCAGAGCAGTTTCAACAATGCCCGCCAGAACAGCCTGGAACTGATTTATAACCAGTACCAGTCCCGCGTCACGCTGTACCGGGTGCTGGGAGCCTCTGAATAACTCCTTGCGTACTCAGCGTGGCCTGAAGCGTTCAGCAGTTGTGTCTTGTCTCGAAGGGAAGGGATGCTCCCTGGAAGGTGGCCGGGCCGCGGAGGAATCCTGAGGGGTATTCTGCGATTTCCTCACCCAAGAGGGCACAGAGATCACCGGGGAAGGTGAAATTCTGTGCCCTCTGTCTTTCTTTGATACGGTTTGCCGGTGGCAGCTCGAATCGACAGAATATGGGACTCTTTCTGCGTTCCCGGATAGCCCGTGCTTCCTTTGGTGTATCACCCCGACTACAGTTTCCCTTTTCCCGGCAAACACCGTTTTCCCATGGAAAAATTTTCCCTGCTGCAGGGGTATCTGCGCAGCAAGGGGATTGCCCGTGGCGACAATGAATTTCGTCCCGGCCGGGCAAAGCCTGCGTTGTTAAGTCAGGCCCATTGTCCACAGTATGTGTCGGCCATGGTGAATGGCACGCTGGAGAGCAAGGCATTACGGCGCATGGGCTTGCCGTGGAGCGAGGGGTTGATGAAGCGCACCTGCATTGCGCCCATGGGCACCCTGATGACGGCGCAGCTGGCCCTCCAGCATGGTCTCGCGTGTCACCTGGCCGGAGGCACTCACCATGCCCATTACGATTTCGGTTCCGGTTTCTGCATCTTCAATGACCAAGCCTTTGCGGTGCAGCAATTGCTTGCCCGGGGGGCTGTGGAAACCGTGCTGTTGTTTGATTGCGATGTGCATCAGGGCGACGGCACGGCAGCCATGCTGGCGCAAGAGCCGCGGGCATTTACCTGCTCGATTCATTGCGAGAAAAATTTTCCGGTCAGAAAAATGCACAGTGATCTGGATGTGGGGTTGCCGCCGGGAATGACTGATGGCGATTATCTTGATGTGGTGTTCGATACCCTGGAGCGGTTGCTGGATCAGCTGCAGCCGGATCTGGTGTTCTATGATGCCGGGGTGGATATTTATGCGCAGGATCCGCTGGGGCGTCTGGCTGTTTCCGAACAGGGCATCGCTGACCGGGACCGCGGTGTCATCGAGCGTTGTCGCCGCCGGCATATTCCGGTGGCGACGGTGATAGGTGGCGGCTACGATGATGACCGTGATGCGCTGGCGCGCCGTCACGCCATCGTGATTGAGGAAGCGGCCACAATAGCGGCCTTGTCCCCGTAGTCGCCACTCAAGGAGTTCTCATGTCCAAAGCACTGTTGATCATGGCCCATGGTAGCCGCAGTGATACCGCCAACGACGAATTTCGCGCGTTGGTGGAGACGGTGGCAGAATCCGCCCACGCCGCCGGCGAGGAATATGTGGCCGTGCTGCCCTGTTTTCTAGAGCTGGCGTTTCCTTCCCTGATCGAGGCAATCCAGCAACTGGAGCACCAGCCGGTGACACATGTGCAGTTGTACCCCTTGTTCTTCAACAAGGGCAAGCATGTGGGCCGGGACATTCCCGCCCAGATCGAGGATGCCCGGGCGCGGTTCCCGGAACTGTCCATCGAGTTGCTGGATTACTTCGGCAACGCCAAGGGGTTGGCGCCGCTGGTGTTGAGCCATATTGTGGCGCAGTCTGGCGACTAGAATGACTTGGCGAACACCAGCCCGCCCCACAGAACATTACGGTCGCCTACCCCTTCCTTAAGTTCTGAAGTGTGGCCACGCAAGACATAACTCAGGCGATAGCCATCGCCAAAACCCCAGGTGTACCCCAGCCAGGCTTCGGCAATGGCCTGGTTGATCTCGTCGCTATCGTAGCTCACGTCACTGTCGCGGAATTGTCCTTGCAAAAATACATTGTAGGCGCGACCCACCAGGGAAATACCACCCCACAGATAATGCTCGCTGCCTTGTTCCATGGAATTGGTGCTGTTGCGCTCGCCATAGCGGGCCAGCTCCGGGTTGCTTTGCCACCATGGGGCCCGCAATTTTCCGGCGCGAAAGCTGAGGCTCCAGCGCGCTTCGGTGATATAGCCGACAGACCCTTCAACGGTGCTTTTGACTTCCAGGTTATCAGTGGAGAAAGGCAGCGTTTTCTGACGCGCCAGTGAGTAGCGGGCGGTGGGTTCGCCACCGTCACTGATCTGGTGGTTCCAGCCTTCAGCATGTTCACTGCCGATGGCCTTGTGGAAACTGTTTTGCAGATTGCCGGCCAGATCCAGCCCCAGGGCACCGACGGTCAGGGTGCTGTGCCAGGCGACCTTGTCTTGCGGATTGACCTGAATGCGGCTGCTGGAAGCATATAACAGGCTGGCATACGGACGGTCGTCATATTGTGGAGCTGCGATGCTCTTGTCTTCGGGCGTAAAGCCGAACAGGCCGGCTTCAAAGCTGTGGCCAAGCTCACTGGTGTTACCAATGCCATCGACGCCAATGCCGCGGTCTATCCAGCCCAGCGGTGTATCCAGAGACAAGGCAAAATCCCGGGCCTTGGTGCCGGTGGCGGCGACGCTCAAACCGTAGGTGTAATCCTGGTCGCGGCTGCCGGGGACCAGGGCATCGTTATCCAGTGTGAAGGACCAGCTTCCGGTGTTTTCTTCGCTGTCAGTCGCGGTCTGGGAGACGGGTTGACGATAGGGGGCGTGGGCGGGGTTGCCGACCATGGCCAATCTCAGTGATGGCGGCTGCTCTCCGGCATCTGCGGTGACGGGGATCAGCAGGGCCGCGGCGGTCAGCAGAGCTGCGCAGGTTTGGGGTAAAGCCGGTTTTTTTCGTTTTTTCCTCATGGTTTGTTATCACCCGTTCTCTGTCATTAAGCGGCGTGTTGCCGTGACGTACTGCTGGGCGATTGTGGGTGGTGCGCATTGTTGTTCTGCCAGCGTCGTACCGTGGTACATGCAATCAGATGACAAGAATGGTGACAGACTGTTCGATAACAAAGCGCGAAAGACTGAGCCTTTTAATCGATTTTTTCGAACTTTATAGATTTTACAAGAGGTGGAAAACACTCGGGACGCGGCCATTTCCTGACCGGATTCTCACCGCCGCCGGCGAATGTGTCATTGAGCCGCGGGCAGGCCCATCGTAGCCTGCACCCCATATTTCCCGTGGTAATCAGTCAAGAGATTGAGGAGGCCCCAGGTGGCAGAAGCATATATCGTAGCGGCGGTTCGCACCGCAGGTGGCAAGAAGAACGGCCGGTTAAGCAAGACTCACCCGGCGGACATGGGCGGCAAGGTTATCGATGCCCTGATCGAGCGCACCGGCCTGCCGGCGGACAAGGTAGACGACGTGATCTACGGTTGTGTCAGCCAGATCGGTCCGCAGACCTTCAATGTGGCTCGCACCTCTATTCTCAGCTCATGCCTGCCGGAATCCGTACCGGGCGTGTCTATCGATCGCCAGTGCGGTTCTTCCCAGCAAGCCATTCACTTTGCGGCCCAGGCGGTCATGAGTGGCACTCAGGATGTGATCATCGCCGGTGGTGTGGAATCCATGAGCCAGGTGCCGATCGGTTCTCCGGCGGTGGCCGTGAAGGAAATGGGGTCTCCGTTCGATGGCGTGGAAATCAGTAAACGTTACCCGGGTGAGCATTTCAGCCAGTTCAACGGTGCCGAGCGCATGGCCGAGAAATACGGCGTGAGCAAGGAAGAGCTGGATCAGTTCGCCTATGACTCCCACAAGCGTGGCGCGGCGGCCACCGAAGCGGGCCGTTTCAAGGACGAGATCATTCCGATCACCGTGACCCTGGAAGACGGCTCCCAGGAGGAGCACGTGGTAGATGAAGGGATTCGTTGGGAAGCGGATCTGGCCGCCATCAAGGCACTGAATCCGCTGGTTGACGGCGGCTACATCAGCGCGGCCAATGCCAGCCAGATCACCGATGGCGCGTCTGCGCTGATGATCGTCAGCGAGAAAGCCCTGAAAGAATTTGGCCTGACGCCGCTGGCCCGTATTCACGCCATGTCGGTAGTTGGTTCTGATCCGACCATGGTGCTGGAAGGCCCGATCCCTGCTACCGAAAAAGTGCTGGCCGCAGCGGGCATGACTATTGGCGATATCGATCTGTATGAAGTGAACGAAGCGTTTGGCTCTGTACCGCTGGCCTGGATGAAAGCGGTGGGCGCGGATTACGACAAACTGAACGTGAACGGTGGTGCCCAGGCACTGGGTCACCCGCTGGGTGGCACCGGTACCAAGCTGATGGGTACCCTGATCTACGAACTGAAGCGTCGTGGTGGCAAGTATGGATTGCTGGCAATCTGTGAAGGCCTTGGAACGGCTAACGCGACGATCATTGAAGTGCTGTAACGTCAGTTGAAAGTTTAAACGCGTGTGAGGTTGGTGTCAGCCGTCCTGACGCTGGTTCCGTGCCGCGACGTTCCGCCTGATAAAAAGCCGCTCCGGGAAACCGGGGCGGCTTTTTTGTCTGCAGGGGGTAGCGAGTCTCGAGTTTCGAGTTGCGAAAATCAAAAGCGAAAAGAAAAATCTTTGTCTTTCGGTTTTCGTGGGTTTTGCTCTTCGCAACTCGCAACTCGCAACTCGCAACTCGCAACTCGCAACTCGCAACTCACAATGTACCCGTTAGCACTGTGCCTGGCTGGGGAAAAGTCATCAGCTGAGCCTTTCCACTAGCCAGACCCCGGCAAGCAACATGATCGAAAGTGACCCGACTGGCACAAAAATGCGTTGATAAAAATGCGTTTGCCGCATCAGATACGCCAAGGGAACAAATACCAGAACAATGGCAACCTGACCCAGCTCTACACCGAGATTAAAGCCCAGAAGTGGCAGGAAGATGCCGCTGTCGGTCAATCCCAGGTCCGCAAGAACCGAGGCGAAACCCATGCCGTGGATCAGACCAAAGACAAACGCCATTACCCATCGTTTGGGGAAGTAACGGGGCAGCAAGTTTGCTACGGCGCCAATGGCAACGGTGGCGGCAATGGCAGACTCCACCAGCCATGAAGGCAGTGAGATGATACCCAGAGTGGCAAGCCCCAGCGTGAGTGAATGCGTCAGCGTGAAGGCCGTCACGATGGCCAGGGTTTGAGTCAGCGCGCTGCCCATGTTGGCAGCCGGTTGCCAACCACCTCTTTGCCAGACCAGTACCGCGGGGAACAACAGGGTCAGCAGAAACAGAATGTGATCATAGCCAATCAGGATGTGGTGGATCCCCTGATAAACAAAACCCTGGAAGGCTGGCCAGAGGGGGGTGAGTTCTGCGTTGAACTGCTGGCGGCGTTGCTGGTTGCTAAAGGTGGCGGTAAGTTGGGTGCCATCCTGGTCCAGACGCAAAAGGCCATGATGATCCGGGTCGCGCTCAAACAGGAGCTGGTAATCGACTTCCAGCTGTTGGGGAGGGGCGCTGCATTGGCCTTGCAAGTGCAGGGCCGCATAGGTGCCATCCACATGATCAATGGCCTGCAAACGGGTCAGGGTTAATGGGCACGGATAACGTATGTCGTCCTGCAAGGCCGTCAGACTGAGTGCGGGCAATATCTCTTTGCCCAAACTGCCCTGCATACGTTGCAACTCCCCCCAGGTGATCACCGCATCGCGATTCTCATCAAGCGGAATCAGCAGGTTCAGATCTCTCAGGGCAATGTCCCAACGTCCGGACAGTTGTTTGCTGTCGGAGCGAGCGTCGAGTTGCAGGTAACTGTCACTGGGTTTATGCGCCAGGGCCTGCATCGTGATCAGGGCAAGAATCAGGGATAATATCGCTTTCATCGGGTTGCCCTCTCGTTCCAGTGTTGAGAAGGCGCGTCGTTGATGTTGTGACGTTGAATAAATCGGTAGGCATCATCCAGTGATTTTTCATTTTCGCTCAGTGCCGCACTGGCCAGCAGGATGCGCAGATCGCTCAGCTCCCTTTGTGTTTCCCAGTTAGCTCTGGCCGCCTCAAGTGCCTCGTCAGCCTGTTCCGTTACCGACAGTAAAAAACGGGCGTGTTCACGATGATGAATGGGTCTTTGTGATTGTTGGGCCATGTCGACGCGTTGCTGATAGGCATTGCGCCAGTTTGAAGCTTCAGAATGCCGACTTCGCTTGGCGGCAATGGCCAGGCGTAGCAGGGCGTTATCCCTGTCCTGCCAGTCCAGCAGATCGGTAATCACCTTGGCGTTGGCACCTTGCATAAGCCAAATGTCACTCTGCAAATAACGCAGGTAGGGCGATTGTGGAGCTATCTGCAAGGCCTGTTGAACATGGGTAAGTGCCAAGGCGTTATCCCCTTGTTGCACGGCGATTTCAGTGAGCAGGGTGTATAGCCACTGGCGTTCGTCATCTGTCATTGAAAGCTGATCACTGTTGGCCAGCCGGGTCAGTGTCTGCTCGGCCTTGTCCAGGTTGCCGGTGATTGCCTGGATTCCACTGAGGCAGAGGATGACACTGGTGGCAGGGAGAGAAGTTGCGGCCTGCTGACAGGCTTGTCGAGAAGAGGTGAAGTGGCCTTGCACGCGATCCAGGTTGGCAAGCATCAGCCAGGCCTGGCCCTCATCCGGGCGTTGTTCAAGCAAGCGATTCAGTCGGCTTCGAGCCAAGGAAAAATGGTGCTGGTACTGTTCGATTTCTGCCATCAGCAGTTGCGTAGCGGCAGAGTTGGTGGGCGTCAGGAACGGCTTTAATGTGGCTTGGGCATAACCCAGAAAGCGGGAGTCCTCCCTGAGTCGAGCTTCATCAATCAGTTGTCGTGCCTGCGCTGTGGCGTTGGCCTGGTTTTTGATCGGTGAAGATTGCTGCAGCGCTTGTTCGGCCGGAGATAGTCGAGCCAGAACCTGGTCGTTGGAAGATGGGGTGTAGGGGGCCGCCCAGTTCCGCCCGGCAATCAGGCTGAACAGGACGACAAAAAAAGGTGCCATCACTCTGTAGTGATGGCACACCCCCCGATTCCATTTTTTAGTTTGGAGAGTCCAGAACACTGTTGTAGGCCTCCGGGTTGTTCTGGTCGCGGTCCACAAGCCGCAGGTTGTTGATGTTGACCGGGTCGCGGTCATCTCGTGTATTGGCCAACTGCACCTTGACGAACGCCGTGTAGTTAATGGCAGCATTCGCTTGCGGTGGCGGTCGGTCATTATTGTCGTCACCGCCGCAGGCGCTCAGCGCCATTGCAGAAAGCAGTACGGTGGTCATGGTAAAAAAACGCATGATGTCCTCCAGTTACATGGCCACGTTGTTGGCACCCGGCAGCGGGGTGTTCAGGTAGGGGAAAGTGGTGAGATAGGCATTCGGGTCCGGAAGCGCTCCGTCATTCACAATAGCGCCACCATTTACCTGGCTATTTTGTGTGCCACAGCTACCGATCTCGCCGCCCGGATCTGCGCCATTAACGTCGCCACCACACAGGAACCCTTCGGCAGCGGTGAGTGCAATATCGACTACATCATCAATGGGCCGGCGACCATTGGGGAAACCGGCAAAGTCTCCACCTGCTACGCCCAAATCCACCTGGGAGCCTGCTGCAGTTGCCGGGATGGCAGTGTTGAGGCGCAGTATTTCACTGGCCGTTACCATGGGCAGCTGGGTAACGCCGGGTACACCCGTCAGGAAGACCGTGACCAGATCGTTACGTGGTGTCTCAGGAGCCGTGACACCAAACAGGATCTCTACCAGTGCAGGCAGCGTCGGATTGGTCACATAGGTGGCAAACTGACCGTCATCTTTCGGTTCACTGGCATTGAAACGGTCCTTGTCCTGCAGACCGATAACGACCTCATTGACCAGCGGATTACCGAGGCGTGACACCTGTGTATAGGCGCCACCCTTCACGGCCGGCCCTTTGGCATTCGCACTGGCGGTAGTGTCTGTGCCTTTCGGGGAAGGGTTAATGACGGTGGCCTGACGTACACTTGCGGTAGTCCAGCCGCCAATAACGCTGTTTTCGCCGGTCAGACAGGACGCCGGTACTTCCAACGCCAGACTGGTGACGTTCTTGTCGCCAATGGTATTGCTTCGGGAATCGCGGTCGCCGAGTGGATTGAGCGCAACCAGATCAAATACTTCCCCGAGGTTCACCACAAAGCCTTCCTGTCGTTGACCCGCAAATACTTTGCCCGGCATGGGGCAGTCCGGGATGGCAACCTCGTGGATAAAGCTGTCGGCATAGGTGGCATAGTCCGGCAGCGATTTGGTGCCGATGTTGTCCAGGGGCTTGTCGAATGTCTCACTACCGCTGCCGGCATCGGTGAGATTTTGTACTGTGCCGGTGCGACGATCGCCGGTAATCATCTTCACTGTATAGGTTTCGAGCACGTTCTGGGCGCTATTGTTACCTGCGGTAATCTGGCCAATATTGATCAGTGGAACGGGTACGCTGGTGCCTCCAACATCGACTGCCAGATTTTTGCGTTCGGTGTTGAACTGGAATTGGAAGGTAATGTCTTCCTGGGCATTGCCGGTGTTGTCGATGTGAATCTCGTAGATGGCCTCGTCGTCCAAGGAAAAGTAGTTGGGGCCGCCATAGGCATCTTGCAGCGGCAGATAATTGGCGATCAGGGTGACGTAATTCTCGCGATCAGCTTCGTAGCTGTTGAACATGTAGAAATCGGTGCCATCAACTTTGGGCATGCCGGTAATGAAAGGCGCTTCCCGATGACTGGATGCCAGGGCGCTGGTGCTCGCCAGCACCATGGCCAAGGTAGAGGCAGCGGGGATGAGAAGACTGCGGCATTGCATGGTGGATCTCCCTTTGTATTCGTTGTGAAGGGAGTTACGCCCGACACGGCGTTACGGATGCAGAAAATATTTTGTTTTTTTATGCATCCAATCCGTCGACATTCACGTACTACTAACATCTTTACTGTCATGACTGGGCCTGTTCACACCAACTCAGGCCCCGGTTATGGATTGCGACAATCAACGGCTAGTGACTTTGCTGGCGAAGTCCGCACAGGGCGACCGGCAATCGTTCGCCAGTCTTTATCAGCAAACCAGTGCGGCGATTTATGGCATGTGCGTGCACTTGCTGCGCAATACCGATGAGGCTCAGGACGTGTTGCAGGAAACCTACATTCAGGTATGGCATCACGCGGGTGAATACCACGCAGACCGTGGTACTCCGATTACCTGGATGATGTCTATTGGCCGTTATCGTTGTCTCGACGCCCTGAGGCGCAGGCGGCATCACGTGGATTTCCAGCCGGTGGAGTCCATCCAGGAGAGCGACGCGCCGGGGCCTATGCAAATGGCAGACGCCCAGTCTGAGCGTCAGCGTCTGAGTGATTGCCTCAAGGATCTTGATGAGCGCTATCGCTCTACCATCGAGATGGCTTACTACCGTGGGTTCACACACCAGGAGCTGGCAATGGCCATGGGCCAGCCCTTGGGAACGACCAAGAGTCTTGTCCGTCGTGGCCTGTTAGTGTTGAGACGGTGTCTCGGTTCATGAGGCCTGATCATTTTGAGCGTAACCAGGCGCTTGCTTCTGAATATGTGGTGGGGACATTGCAGGGTGCTGCACGCAAGCGATTCGAGCACTGGATGATGGAATCACCGCGCTTGCGTCGTCAGGTGTGGTATTGGGAGCGAAGGCTTGAACCGTTCAATAACACTTTGCCCAAAACGGCACCTCCTGCGCAGCTGTGGGATCAGATAGAGCAACGGTTGTTCCCGGAGCCGCAAGCATCCAATGCCAGCGCAGGGCACAGGCACAGGCAGGGGCTGTGGTTCTGGCGCTGGAGTGCAGGGCTCGCCATGGCGGCTTTGCTGGTTGTACTGATATGGACTCCTTTGCCATCGCAATCCACACAGGGGGTGGTGGCGGTGGTTCAGTCGGAACAGGCTCTACCGCTCTGGGTGATGAATGCGTCCACGGCGGATCACAGCTTGACCATGAAGGCCTTGCCGTCGGTGGCTACCAATACGGGGCAGGATTTTGAACTGTGGCTGCTGTCAGGGTCAGGCGTGCCCGTTTCCTTGACGGTGTTACCGACGGAAGGAGCCGAATTACGTATTCAGTTGAGCAACGAGCAGGCGCGAGAATTGCTGGAGAGCCGATCGCTTGCCATCAGTCTTGAGCCCAAGGGAGGGTCGCCTACCGGGCAACCCACCGGCCCGGTTCTCTATCACGCTCAGCTGGTAGATTTCTGAGGTGACCGCAACGGTAGCAACAACAGTAAGCGAAGAGGGCGTGCGGCCGGCGGTCATTGCTACTCCAGCGAGCTTTCGGCCTCTTCCAGCGCTTCCATGGCTTCCAGCAGGGCTCCCTCCAGCTCGTCATGCTGTTTCTTGAGGCGCGCTTGATCTCCCAGCAAGCCGTTCATTTCGTTTTTACGGCTATCGTCGGTGTAGAGTGATTCATCGCCCAGAGACGCTTCGGTCTTTTCCAGTTGGCTTTCACAGTCGGCCAGTTGTTTTTCCAGCTTTTCTACCTGCTTTTTCAGCGGTCGCAGTTGTTCACGCTTTTGGGCGGCCAGTTGACGACGGGCCTTGGCATCCATGCCGTCATCGGCTTTTTCTTCCCGTGCCGGTTTGCCGTCCTTGCGGTTTTGTTGCAGCCAGCGAGCGTAGTCATCCAGGTCGCCATCGAAGCGGCGAACCTCGCCGTTGGCCACCAGCCAGAATTCGTCCACCGTGGTTTCCAGAAGGTGGCGATCGTGGGACACCATGACCACAGCACCTTCGAAGGCCTGCAAGGCGAGGGTGAGGGCCTCGCGCATGTCCAGGTCAAGATGGTTGGCCGGTTCGTCCAGAACCAGCAGGGCGGGTTTTTCCTGCACGATCATGGCCAGTGCCAGGCGGGATTTTTCCCCGCCCGAGAAGCGGCCCACCGGGGCAAAGACATCATCGCCATGGAATCCGAAGCGGCCCAGTTCGCTACGCAGTTGCGATTCGCTCCATTTGGGATAAAAACGGGACAGCATCTGGTAAGGCGTGTCGCTGTGATCCAGCCGGTCGACCTGTTGTTGGTGAAAGTAGCCTACGGCAAGGTCCCGGTCTTTTTCAAAGCGCCCGGCCAGGGGCGGCAGCTCGCCGACGAGCGTGCGGATGAGGGTGGATTTGCCCGCGCCGTTGGGGCCCAGCAGTCCCAGCCGGGACTCGGGACGCAGGCTCAGGCTGACCTGGCTGAGGATGGCCACGTCACCCTCATTGTTGCGGTAACCGCATTGCACCTGTTCCAGGTTTTCCATGGGGTTAGGCAGCTTTTCCGGCATATGGAAGTCAAAGCTGAAACCGGAATCCACATGGGCCGGGGCGATCAGTTCGAGCTTTTCCAGCGCCTTCACCCGGCTCTGGGCCTGCTTGGCCTTGCTGGCCTTGGCCTTGAAACGGCGGATGAAGGTTTGCAGGTGGGCCACCTGGGCCTGCTGCTTGTCGTGCATTTTTTGTTGCAGCGCCAGTTGCTCGGCGCGCTGGCGTTCGAAGTCGGAGTAGCCGCCACTGTAGTGATGCAGTTTTTGCCGTTCGATATGCAGGATCTGGTTTACCGTGGCATCCAGAAAGGCACGGTCGTGGGAGATCACCAGCAACGCCCCGGGTTGCTGGATCAGGTAGCTTTGCAGCCACAGGATGGCATCCAGATCCAGGTGGTTGGTGGGCTCATCCAGCAGCAGCAGGTCGGCGTCGCTCATCAGCACCTGGGCCAGATTCAGGCGCATGCGCCAGCCACCGGAAAAGCTGGAGACAGGCTGGCGCTGCTGGGTTTCGCTGAATCCCAGGCCGGCTAACAAGGTGGCCGCGCGGGCGGGTTGTTGCCAGGCGTGCAGGGCTTCCAGTTCGCCATGGGCGACGGCAATGGCGTGATTGTCACCGGCGCTTTCTGCGTCGGCCAGTTTGTGCTCTGCGCGGCGCAGGGCCTTGTGTCCGTCCAGCACATAGTCCACGGCAGGCTGTGCCAGGGCCGGCACTTCCTGGGCCATCATGGCCAGACGCCAGTCATTGGGACAATTCAGGTTGCCGCCGTCGCTCTCCAGTTCGCCCATGATAAGCTTGAACAGCGAACTCTTGCCGGTACCGTTGCGGCCCACCAGCCCCACGCGCCAGCCTTTGTGCAGCACAAAACTGGCCTCCTCCAGCAGGAGGTCCGGGCCGCGGCGCAGGTTGATCTGTTCCAGAGAAAGCATGGTGGGTCCGTCAATAATGAGAAACCGGCGCAGTGTAAGCCAGCCAATCGGATGGGGGAACCGTGGACGATACCGTGAAACAGGATCTTTGGCGCTACGCGCTGGGACGGTGGCAGGACAAGGCGTTTGAGCAGGCTTGCCTGACGTTGCAGGATACCTACCAGGTGCCGGTGTCGTTGTTATTGTGCGGGCTGTGGCTGGCGGCCTCCGGCAAGCAGCCGGATGCGATGGTAGGGCGGCGCGTGGCGGAGGTGGCGGAGCAGTTCGAAGTCGACTATCTACGGCCGTTGCGCGCGGTGCGGCGAAAGGCCGGTAAGGATGTCCGTCTGCCTGAATTCAAACGCCAGCTGCAGCAGGTAGAACTGGAAGGTGAGCGCTGGCTGCTCACTACCTTGCCGTCCCTGTGCGATAACCTGCTGCCGGCGGGGGGGCAGGTAGACCCGATGGCGTGGATGTTGGTGCTGGTGCCGGAACTGGCGCAATGTGAGGGGCTGCAGGATGCGTTGAACGTGCTGGTTGAATTGAAAGTTCAACTTTGAACTTTCCACTGGCCCCTGCCATTCTTCTTTTCCCTTGAGTTTCACCGGACTGCATCATGACCATCGACCTCGACTTTGACCGCGATCATCTCTGGCACCCCTACACCTCTACCTCCAAACCGCTGCCCACCTTTCCGGTGGCCAGTGCTCGCGGGGTACGGCTGACGCTGGAAGATGGTCGTGAGCTGGTGGATGGCATGTCGTCCTGGTGGGCGGCGGTGCATGGCTACAACCACCCGGTGCTTAACCAGGCTGCCAAAGACCAGATCGATCGCATGGCCCATGTCATGTTTGGTGGTCTGACCCATGAGCCTGCCGTCGAGCTCGGTAAGACCTTGGTGGCGCTCACCCCTGCGCCTTTGCAAAAGGTCTTTCTGGCAGACAGTGGTTCTGTGTCGGTTGAGGTTGCCATCAAGATGGCGTTGCAGTTCTGGCTGAGCCAGGGGCAAACCGGCAAGGACAAGTTGCTGGCGCTGCGTAACGGCTATCACGGCGATACCTTTGGGGCCATGGCTACCTGTGATCCGGTCAATGGCATGCATTCCCTGTTCAGTGGTGTGCTGGCAAAACACCACTTCGCTCCCGCCCCACAGAGCGCGTTCGAGGGCCCGTTGCAGGAAGAGGATGTGGCCGCAGTGCGCTCCGTGCTGGAACAACACAGTGGTGAGATTGCAGCCATTATTTTGGAACCGGTGGTACAGGGTGCCGGCGGCATGCGCATTTACCACCCCGGTTATCTGAAGGCCGTGCGTGCACTGTGTGATGAATTCGGCGTGCTGCTGATTTTCGATGAAATCGCCACCGGGTTTGGCCGTACCGGCAAGCTGTTTGCCATGGATCACGCGGATGTGTGCCCCGATATCCTCTGCCTGGGCAAGGCGATCACTGGGGGCTACATGACCCTGGCCGCAACGTTGTGCACCGACCGTGTGGCCGCGGGTATTTGCGATGGTGAGGCGGGCGTGTTGATGCATGGCCCTACTTTCATGGGCAACCCACTGGCCTGTGCGGTGGCCAACGCCAGCATCCAGTTGCTGCTGGATTCCGACTGGCAGCAGAAAGTGGCCGCCATTGAGCAGCAGCTAAAACAGGAGCTGCTGCCTCTGAAGGCGCTGGACAGTGTGGCAGACACACGGGTGCTGGGGGCCATCGGTGTGATGGAGATGCAAGAGCCAGTGGCCATGGAACAGGTGCAGCAACAGTTTGTGGAGCAGGGGGTATGGATTCGCCCGTTCGGCAAACTGGTCTACATCATGCCCCCGTTTGTCATCGAACCGGCAGACCTGAGCAAATTGACCGGCGCCATGCGGGACCTGGCAGAGCGCAGTTGAAAGTTCAAAGTTGAAGGTCCAAAAGCGTGAACCAAACATTCCACACGGGTGCCGTGCCGCAGCGCTACAAACAACCAGCAACGTCCGCGCACTCAATTGCCAGGGGGCATGGCGCGGCTCTAGTCTATGCCAGATAGCGCGATGGCCTGCTCGCGCTTTTAAACGTTGAACTTTCAACTCAACTACCGAAACCCCGGCATGGCCTGAATAAGATGACGCTGAACTTCCAGCCATTCGCCAATCAGGCGCCAGTGCTGGCGATCATCAAGATTACGGGACACTGCAGCATCCATGACGCCTTCGCCATGGCTCATGGCTTGCACATAAAGCTGTGTGTCCCGGAGGGTCACCAGATACGGAATCTTGAGGCTGGTCAGGAACTGACGCAGCGCAGCATACATCTTGGTACGGGTACGTGCCCGGTTGGCGACTACGGCCAGCCGGCGTGGCCGACGGCGATAGGTCGGGGTCAGCATGACGGTCTGAAGAAAGCGGGTAGTGGCACGAATGTCGATGGGGCTGGGCAGCACTGGTACCAACACGATCTGCGACAGCCGCAGCAAGTGGTCGAGTTCATGGGGGTCCAGCCCCGCAGGAGAATCGATGACGACCAGTTCACCGGCCTGATCCAGCTTTTGTTGCAGGCGGCCCAGAGACAGCGGCTCCGACACCGGCCACGACAGGCCATGAATATGGGCGCTCTTGCGCAGTTTCAGCCATTGAGTCGCCGATTGCTGGGGATCGAGATCAAGCAGGGTCACCGGACGGCCGAGTGCTTCGTAATAGCTGACCAAATTAGTGGCAATAGTGGTTTTTCCGCAGCCGCCCTTGCTATTGGCAACCAGTATAACGGTGCGTTTGACCGTGGTTACCGGGCTGTTATGTGCGCTATTCATGCGGTTGAGTGCCAAGATTTTCGTATGATTGTACCCGTCCTTGCGTTCCGGGCGACTGGCATCCCGGAAAACAGTGAATCCCCTCACATTTGTCACACTACCGCATCTGACTGAAAAGTGGTGTAAATTGTTGTGCCTCGGGGCATTGCTGCAGGGAACCTTGAGCGATTTCGCTGTCATAAATGGGAAGGAAATCGGGATGCGTTATTTTCTCATCATTGTTGCATTGATCGCTGCGCTGCTGGCAGCCTTGTTCACCATTCCGCTTGGGGGTGGCAAGCCGCTGCTTAACTGGCAGCACGTGCAGGAGAACTGGCAGCAACCTGATCGGATGTTTGGCAATGGGCTATCGCCCTGGATTGGACAATCCGGGGAAACCGAGCTGTACCGCTGGCGTGACCCGGAGGGAAACTGGCAGTATGGCCAGATTCCGCCACCGGGGGTGCATGCCGAAGCGGTTACCGTAAAAGATCCGAAGACCATCAGCGCTGAAGAGATGCGCGGTGGCAAGGGATTGGAACAGACACAACAACAGTAGGCCAATTGGAGGCAGAATGAAGAAATTGGGAATCGTACTGGCAGGCTCTGTACTGCTGGTCGCCTGTGGTCAGGACAAGGCCGAAATCAAGACTGACGACCAGAAAGCATCCTATGCACTGGGTTTCCGCAGTGCGGAACAGATGCGAAGCCTGGAGAATCTGGACCTGGATGCCATGGTTGCCGGCTTGCGCGATGGTTTCAAGGAAGGTGGCGAGTCCCGTTTGGGTGAGGAAGATCTGGATCAGCTGATTCGTGATTTCCAGGGCCGCATGATTGCCGCCGAGCAGAAGAAGATGGAAGAGAAAGCGGGCGCAAATCTGGAGGCCAGCGAGACCTTCCTGAAAGAGAACGGTGCCCGTGAAGGTGTGACGACCACCGACAGTGGCCTGCAGTATGAAGTGCTGGCTTCCGGTGAAGAAGGCGCTGCGTCCCCTACCCTGGAAGACACCGTGGAAGTGCATTACCACGGTACCCTGCCCGATGGCACGGTGTTCGACAGTTCTGTTGATCGCGGCCAGCCGGCCACCTTTGGTCTGCAGCACATCATCAAGGGCTGGCAGGAAGCGCTGCCGATGATGAAGGAAGGCGACAAGTGGAAGATCGTTGTGCCGCCGGCGCTGGGTTACGGTGAGCAAGGAGCCGGTGGTGACATCGGTCCGAACCAGGTGCTGATCTTCGAGATTGAGCTGCTGGACGTGAAAGGCGGTGAAGACGTTGCCGGCGAATAAGTGCCGCAGGTTTTCTTGCTGAAAAAGGGCGCCTTCGGGCGCCCTTTTTCATGCCGGGATTATTTTTGTGCGCGCCTAGTGCATCGCCTGCTTGAGAGGCGGTTCCTGCTGGTGGATGCTCAGTATCAACTGGTCTTCCAGGGAAAAACGTTCCTCCAGGGTCTCCATCAGGCGGCTGATGCGCTGCGGTAGTTCTGCTTTCAGCGTGGCGCAGGTGTCCGGGTTTTCAAAATCCGCGTTAAAAGCCAGGGCTTCGTCGGTGGAGCTGTCCAGCTGGCGAAGAATCTGGTGGGTCAACCCCGGGTTTTCGCGATGGAAATGGCGGGCCTCGTTGACCAACTCGCGATATACCTCGAAATAGCCTGCGCTGATGTAGTCCATCAGCAACTCACAAAAGTGCTGCAATTGTTGTTGGCGAGGCATGTCTGAACGGGACAGGCCACGGATGCCCTGCAGCGCACAAAGCAGCACGATCAATTGTTGGCGTTCGTCCAGCCACGCTTTCACCAGAGCTTCGATACGATGCCATTGAACCATTGCGTCAGAAGAAGATGACCTCGCCATTGTGTTCCCTCCCTAGTCAATGGCTGCGCGAATTTTGTCGTGGGGCTATCGAGACTAGGACGGAGGCAAACTCCGGTGCAAGGGCCAGAATGGGGCGCGCCGGGGCCGATGTCGGGATGAACGGTAAAAGCGTTGCGGGCTCAATGGCTTGCTGATAAAGACGGATTTGTCATAACGGCGGCCCTTTTTGTGCCGCCGGCATCACACTGTGTGTCGCCCGCAGAGGGGTGAAGAAGGACGGGGGGCAGATTACTGGCCCAGCCACTGGGCAACCCAGGGCCATATCCAGGGTAAAGCCATGGCGGTGACCAGGCCGCACAGGCCCAGGGCAAGGCCGGCAAAGGCGCCGGCTTTTTCGCCGTATTCAAAGGCGCGGGCGGTGCCGATGGCGTGCGCCACCAGCCCGAGAGCAAAGCCCTTGATGCGTTGGTCGTTTACTTTTAGCAGCCGGAAGATCGGGCCGGCGGTCAGCGCGCCCACAATCCCGGTGATGGCCACCGCGCCGGCTGCCAGTGAGACATATCCTCCGGTGGATTTGACCACTTCTACCGCGATGGGGGTGGTGATCGATTTTGGCGCCAGCGAGCCCACCACTTCTGCCGGTGCGCCCAGCCACCAGGCCAGACCGACGGCAATGGCAGCGGAAATGGCGGCACCTATCAGGGTAGCCACCACGATGGGGGTCAGCACGCTGCGAACGGCGTGCAGCTGACGGTACAGAGGCCAGGCCAGGGCCACGGTGGCCGGACCCAGCAGGAACGCGATCAGGCGGGTTTGATCGCGGTATTCCTCATAATCCACCCCAACCAGAGGGAGCACGATAATGACCGGGATAGAGGCCACCAGGAACGGGTGAAACACTGGCAGGCTGTTGCTCTTGCCATAGACCCACAAGGCGAACCGGTAGCTGGCCAGCGTCAGCAGGATCCCGAACAGTGGGGTATGCGCCAGTGCCGCCAGGTTATCCAGTTCAGGGCTCATGGGGCTCTCCGGCCTTGCTCATGAGCTTTTTCAGCATCAGGGTCACCAGCAGCATGCTGAGGATGGTGCCAATCACCACGGCCACGGCCAGAGCCACAGCGTAGTCTTCGTAGCGGTGCCACTGCAGCACAATACCAACCCCCAGAGGGAAGATCAGCAGACTGATGTGCTTGATCAGGGCGCCGGCCGCGGGGGCGACCCGCTGGGTGAAGGGGGTATTGAGCAGCAATGCGACCAGCAACAGCACCATGCCCACGACGGAGGCGGGCAGGGGGATGCCGGTCAGGCGAATCAGGATTTCTCCCAGAAACTGGAAGAACAGCAGGATCAGCAGGCCATCGATCATTGGCAGATCAACGCGGCAGCGGGCGGAAAATCTGGATCAGGGCAAGCAGCAGCAAGCCGGAGAAGACCACCAGTGACCAGGCCGGCAGGCTTAGCCCCATGAAGGCCCAGTCCATCTCGGCACATTCCCCGGACCCGGCCAGTACTTGCTGGATCACGTTCTGCATTGGGAATACATCCATCATGTATTCCAGGCCCGGCCCACAGGCAGGGACTTCATCTGCAGGCAGGCTTTGCAGCCAGATATGACGAATGGCCACTGCGCCACCGCCGATGGCCGCGAGGGCAGTCAGCAGCCCGTAGAGGCGTACCCCGATGCGTTTGGGGCCATGCAGCGAGGCAACCAGCAACACCAGGGCGGCGGCCATGACGCCAACACGCTGGAAAATGCACAGCGGGCAGGGTTCGAGGCCGTCTACATGTTGCAGGTACAAGGCACCTGCCATGGCGGCAATACAGCCCAGAAGGGCAAGGAAATTCAGCAGACGAGGAGCAGGAATCACAGCAGACATGGCAAGCTCTATCGAACAGGGGTGGCGGAAGGGTAGGCAAAAGCACCTGTGGCGGCAAGGGTGGAGCGACCACAGGGGTCAGACCGGTGGCAGAGGGTAAGGTTCCTCCCGGGCGTCAGCGTCGGGTGTCTGCCCGCCTGAAGCTGGGTAAGAAAAGGGGAGGTCGGTCTGGATCAGGCCTGTTGTGCCTGCTGGTTTTTCAGGTTGCGGTCGTGCCAGGCATCAATGCCGGCTTCCCAGCCCTGAAACCACCATTCGGCCAGTGGTTCGTCTGCACTATAGGGGCAACGATTACTGTCGCCGCCGCCCATGCCCCACATGCAGCCCTGATTATAGGCTTTCTCGCACTGCTCCCGATTCGGGGTCATGCCATTCTCCCGGTTGATTCCTGTGAGACAGGGGTGCCTCTGCATAACGCCTTGTGTGCTCAGGCTGGAACAGCCAAGGGGCGCGGCCTGAAGCGTGCAAGACGTTATTCAGAAGTACCCTAGCACTGTGGTGCAAATTGCATAGGGATAGAGTGCGCATTTTTGTTGAAAAAGTGCGCAGTCGTGCAACGGTTTGTACCTTTTGTCCGCTTGCCGCTTCCTTGGGGGAAAGGCGTTTCACCACAGGGGGGCACAGAGTCCGCAGAGGCGACCTGAGACAGGTTTTCCTTGGTGACCACTGTGCCCTCTGTGGTATGCGGGCCAGGATGATTTAGCGGAAGTAATCCGCCAGATAGTCGGCGAAAGGCGGCTCGTTCACCGCTTCCCATGCCTTCTGTTCGGTAAGACTTTGCGCGGCCAGGGTTTCCAGGCGCGTGTTGGTGTCGTCACAACGCTGGCGGGACAGGAAGTGGTCGCGGTGGGCCAGGGCCTGGTTCATGGCGAACTGGAAGAAGCTTTGCTCACGGGATTCCAGTTTTTCCATGATCTGGGCAGAGGGTGTGGCATCCGGGGTGCGGACTTTTTCCTGCTGGCGGGCCAGAGCATTGGCGTAGTTGTTGCCGCCGTGGGCGCGATCAAACAGCTCAGCGATAGGCTGCATCTGTTCCAGTTTTTCGCTGGCCCATTCCTCGAAGGAGATGGATTTGCCCCAGTTGTTCAGGGCAATAGAGGTATCGCGGCCGTTGTAGACCACCTGGCGAAGGTTGTCCTTGCTGGCGTTGAGGTCGCACTTCTCCAGAAGGGGCGATTCGCGCAACAGGCAGTAGGTGGCGAACAGATCAAGAAAACGGATCTCCTGCTGATTGATGCCCACCGGCTCGAACGGGTTCAGATCCAGCGCACGGATTTCAATGTATTCAACGCCGCGTTTCTGCAGGGCAGTGGTAGGGCGCTCGCCCTTGTTGATGGTGCGCTTGGGGCGAATCGAGGAGTAGTACTCGTTTTCGATCTGCAGGATGTTGGCATTGAGCTGCTGGTACTGGCCTGCGGCATCCAGCACGCCGATTTTCTCGTAGGCGGGCTCAGGTGTCTTGATGGCATGGGTCAGTGATTGCACATACTCATCGAGGTTGTTGTAGCTGATGGCCAGGGAGGACTGGGCATTGTTCTGGTAGCCCAGATCGCTCATCCGCAGGCTGGTGGCATGGGGCTTGAACAGGGTGTGGTCGAAGGTGTCGAGCTGGTGCTCGCGACCGGCCAGAAACGACTTGCACAGTGCCGGTGAAGCGCCGAACAGGTAGACCAGTAGCCAAGAGTAACGCTGGAAATTGCGGGTCAGATCGAAGTAGCGTCGCGAGATGTACTCCTGCAATGGTGCGCTGTCGCCTTCCAGTACCTGGTTCAGTTTCCAGAACTCTTCCGGGTAGGAAAAGTTGTAGTGGATGCCGGCGATGGTTTGCATCTTGCGGCCATAACGGTGGCCAAGCCCTTCACGGTAGACGGTCTTCATGCGACCCACATTGGAGCTGCCGTATTGCGCCACCGGCACATCATTGTCCTTGCTGATCATGCAAGGCATGGAATTGACCCACAGCACTTCGTCACCGATGTGGCTGTACACATAGCGGTGGAGTTGTTCCAGGAACTCCAGCGGTTTGTGCAGCTCGGTGGTGGCTGGGGTGATGAACTCCAGCAGGGCTTCCGAGTAGTCGGTGGTGATGTAGGGGTGGGTCAGGGCGGAGCCCAGCGCCTGTGGGTGAGGAGTCTGGGCAAGGGTGCCATCGGTGGTAATGCGCAGGCTTTCCTTTTCGATGCCGCGACGAATGCCGGCCAGGGTGGCGGCGGCATCGGAATCCAGCAGGGCTCGGATACGTTGTTCAAGTTTGGCCATAACAGGCAGTTCCGTTCTCGATATCCGGGTGGCACGGGGCGCATTGGGCCCCTGCCTACGGGATTGTGGCCCTACCATGCATGGTCAGGGCGACAATCACCAGCGGTTGGCGGGACTATTTTCCCTTCTTTTCGGCCATGGCATTGGCGAGCAGCTGGCCAAAGGAGCCGGTGCCCTTGTTGCCCTGCGGGTTGCCCTGGCCGCGGTTACCGCCCTGGCGCTGGCCACGGGGGCCATTGTTGCCTTTGCGGGGGGCGCCGCCATTGCGTGCAGGGGTGGCCCCTTTTTCGGCGGGCTGGTCGTCCATGCGCATGGTCAGGCTGATGCGTTTGCGATCCAGGTCCACGTCCATCACCTTGACCTTGACGATGTCGCCGGGCTTCACCACATCGTGGGGATCCTCCACGAACTTGTCGGACAGGGCCGACACGTGCACCAGACCATCCTGATGAACACCGATATCGACAAAGGCGCCGAAGTTGGTCACGTTGGTTACCGTGCCTTCCAGAATCATGGATGGCTTCAGGTCCTTGAGGGTTTCGACCCCTTCCTTGAAGACCGCTGCCTTGAATTCCGGGCGCGGGTCGCGGCCGGGTTTTTCCAGCTCGCTGAGGATGTCGGTCACGGTGGGCAGCCCGAAATTGTCGTCGGTAAAATCCACTGCGTTGACCTTCTTCAGGAAGGGCGCATCGCCGATCAGTTCCTTCAGCGGGCGGCCATGTTTTTCGGCGATCTTTTCGACCACCGGGTAGGCTTCCGGGTGAACGGAAGAGCCATCCAGCGGGTTTGCGCCGTCCATGATGCGCAGGAAGCCGGCGGCTTGTTCAAAGGTCTTGTCGCCCAGACGCGGTACCTGTTTCAGATCGACACGGGAGCCAAAGGCGCCGTTCTTTTCCCGGTAGGAGACGATGTTGCCGGCAATGGTGGCATTCAGGCCGGCAATGCGTGCCAGCAGCGGGGCGCTGGCAGTGTTCACGTCTACCCCCACCGAGTTCACACAGTCTTCCACCACGGCGTCCAGCGAGCGGGACAGTTTGACCTGGCTGACGTCGTGCTGGTACTGGCCCACCCCGATGGCTTTCGGGTCGATTTTCACCAGCTCGGCCAGCGGGTCTTGCAGACGGCGGGCGATGGAGACTGCGCCGCGGAAGGATACGTCCAGATCGGGGAATTCGCGGGCCGCGGTTTCTGAAGCAGAGTACACCGAGGCGCCGGCTTCGGAGACCATGATCTTCTGGATGTTGCCCTTGCTGGCCTTGACCACTTCACCGGCCAGTTTGTCGGTTTCGCGGCTGGCGGTGCCGTTGCCCACGGCGATCAGTTCCACCTTGTGCTTCAGGCACAGGGCCGCGAGTACTGACAGGGACTGGTCCCACTGGTTTTTTGGCTGGTGCGGGAAGATGGTGGTGTGTTCCAGCAGTTTGCCGGTGGCGTCCACAACCACGACTTTGACCCCGGTACGCAGGCCGGGATCGAGACCCATGGTGCATTTGGGGCCGGCGGGGGAAGCCATCAGCAGGCTCTTCAGGTTACGGGCGAAGACCTGTATGGCTTCTTCTTCACCGAGCTCGCGTACGCGGCCCAGCAGTTCGGTTTCCAGGTGGGTGTTGAGCTTGATCTTCCAGGTCCAGCGCATCACTTCCTTGAGCCAGTCATCGGCGGCGCGGCCTTGATGGCTCCAGCCGGATACGGCGGTGACCATGGCTTCACAGGGATGAGGGACGGCCGTTTCCAGCTCTTCTGGCAGCACCATGGAGACATGCAGGATGCTCTCGTTGCGGCCACGGAACAGGGCCAGGGCCCGGTGGCTGGGGATATCCTTCAGGGCTTCGCTGTGATCGAAGTAGTCGCTGAATTTGGCGCCGTCCTTCTCTTTGCCATCTGCCAGCTTGGACTGAATCTGTGCCTTGTCCCAGAGGTAGGTACGCAGGCGGGTCAGTAGCTCGGCGTTTTCGGCGAAACGCTCCATGAGGATCTGCTTGGCGCCGTCCAGGGCATCCTTGGCGGTGGCGATCTTGTGCTCTTCATTCAGGTAGCCAGCGGCCAGCGCCTCGGGCTCTTGGGTGGGATCGTCCAGCAGGGTGTCGGCCAGGGGTTCCAGGCCGGCCTCGCGGGCAATCTGGGCGCGGGTGCGGCGCTTGGGCTTGTAGGGCAGGTAAAGGTCTTCCAGGCGTGTCTTGGTGTCGGCTGCCTTGATGGCCTTTTCCAGTTCCGGGGTGAGCTTGTCCTGCTCGGCGATGCTCTTGAGGATGGCGTCGCGTCGCTCTTCCATCTCTCGCAGGTAGCGCAGGCGTTCTTCCAGATTCCGCAGCTGGGTGTCGTCCAGGCCGCCGGTGACTTCTTTCCGGTAACGGGCAATAAAGGGGACGGTGGCACCTTCGTCGAGCAGGGCGACGGCAGCGTGGACTTGCCGCTCCTGACAGGAGAGTTCTTCAGCAATGATCTGTTCAATACTACGCATGGACTATTCCTTGATGGCCTGGCCGGTCACGCTGGGGCAGGCACGCTTTTAAAACAAAACGACCGGAATCATAGGGAATGATTCCGGTCGTTGATAGATTGACTTGTAAAAGTGGCTGTGGCTTGGATTCAGCGGCTCACGGGGGTTAGGAGCCTCTGAATAGCACCTTGCATGCTCAGCGTGTCCTGAAGCGTGCAGTTGTTGTGTCTTGTCTCGACGGTAAGGGTGGTTCCCTTTCCTGGAGGCAAGGCGCAGCAGATGTGCGCTTCCAGGCCGCGCCTTTATGCTCGTCAGGGTACGTAGGGTCTTCCAGGCAGGCCGGCACTCGTTGTTGCGCTTCTTTCGAAGGCGAAGAGCCGATGGATGGACATGCACCTTCAAAATCGCGCCCCTCTTTACCTTTTGACCCAGTAAGAGGGGCGAACCAGCCGGAAAGACTGAGCACGCAAGGCGTTATACCGAGGTTCCTTAGCCCAGTGCCTTGTTGATCATGGCCACCAGTTCGGCTTCCACCGGGGGTTTGACCACATAGCCAAAGGCGCCCTGGCGTTCGCCCCAGACCTTGTCGGTTTCCTGATCCTTGGTGGTCACCAGAATGACCGGGATGTTTTCGGTGCTGGGATCGCGGGTGATCTTCCGGGTGGCCTGGAAGCCGTTAAGCTCAGGCATGACCACATCCATCAGGATCAGGTCGGGTTTTTCCTGGCGGGCGATTTCGACCCCTTCCATACCGTTGCTGGCGGTGACGACTTCATGGCCCTGGCCCTGGACAATCTTGACCAGGTTGGTCAGTTGGGTCGGGGAGTCGTCCACCACAAGAATTTTTGCCATCTCTTGCTCTCCTCAATGCCGACGTATTTTACGGTCCGGGTCGGCCCAATTCTGTTTTTTTATGTGTGTAATTCTATCAATCCCGCATCATAGCAGTCATCGGGATAAAGGTAAGCTGTCGAATTCTGGCACTCAGGTGACGCAGAATGTCGCTCACGGGCCGTGGTTAGCGGGTCAGCGTGTGTGCGCTGCGCCGGGTCCAGAACAGCAGTGGCAGCAACACCAGGGCAATCCACAGTGTCGTTTTCGCCTGTCCCCAGAAGGCCAGCGCCAGACGGTTGCCTTCCGGTCCGGCCAGCGGTGCCACCATGGCCATCAGCAGGCCCCCTGCCACCACTGTGAGCAGCCAGCGTGCGGCGCTGTATGGTGCCTGTCTCTTGCGACGCAATAACTGCCACAGGAATATCGCCCCAAGACCGGTCATCAGCGCCCACAGGATCCCGACAGGAATGGCCAGCGCGAGAGGCCCGGATCTGGCGGTTTCCAGTAGCACCGGTAACTTGCCCAGTATCATCAATAACAGCAAGGGGGCGAAGATCATCACCCACCAGAGGTGCCCTCCAAGCCCTTGCGGACCGGGTTGCTGGCGGTAGTGAACCGGATCAAAACGCCACACCTGTTGGGCCAGATGCCCCCAGTTGGCCGGAGCCAGTCGTTGGCCCATGCCACGGAAATGATCCCGTTGTTCCTCGATGATCATCAGCATGGCGGGGACAACCAGAAGGATGAGGGCGGTGCCGAAAAACAGGCCGAAAACGATGCTCACGGCCATGGGTTTAAGAAATTGTGCCTGCAGGGAGGTCTCGAAGAGCATGGGGGTCAGGCCGGCAACGGTGGTAATGGAGGTCAGCAGGACTGCCCGCAAGCGCCTTACGCAGGCTTCCACGATTGCCTGGAAGCGCTCCATGCCCTCGGCGACCAGTTGTTGATAAAAGCTCACCAGAACGATGGAGTCGTTGACGATAATGCCCGACAGGCCGAACAGGCCCATGGCGGAAAACATGGAGAAATGAATGCCAAAGGGGGCGACGAAAAGGTGGCCAATCACTGCCCCGGTGAGCCCGAAGAAAATGGCCGTCATGATCGCCAGTGGCCACGAATAGGAGCTGAATACCCAGGCCAGCACGATGTAGATAATGGCTAGGCCAAGGAGTGCACCGGTCGCCATATCACGCAGGTTGTCGGCCTGTTCCTGCAGTTTGCCTTCGTAACCGATGCCGATACCGTATTTGGCCTGAAGCTCCGGCAGAATGCCGTTGTTGAGCGAGGCTATGATCTCATTGGCATTGCCCTGCTCCGGGTCCAGGTCGGCGTAAATCGTCACCGCCAGTTCGCCGTTCACCCGGCGCAGCAGGTCTACTCCCTGACGGGCTTCGAAGTGCACCACGTCGCGCAGGGGGATTGCTTCGCCCTGGGGGGTGATCACGGGCAGCCGCTCGATAGCACTGAAGTGACGGCGTTCGCTATCCGGCAGCATGACCCGGACTTCGATTTCATTGTCTTCTTCGTTATAAAGTTGCGCGAGGCTGCCATCAAAGGCCGCCCGTAACTGGCTGGCGACATCATTGAGAGTCAGTCCCAGTGCGCGCCCCTGGGGGGTGAGCTGGAACGTCAATTGTTCCTTGCCGTAGGGCAGGTCGTCGTCCACGTTGCTGACCCCGGAAAACGTCAGCAAACGTTCCTGTAGTTGCAGTGAGGCTTCCTTGAGAATGGGGGCGTCTGAGCCGGTCAGCTTGACCTCGATAGGCTTCCCGGGAGGGCCCGCTTCCGGTTGCGAAATGCTGAGTTGGTCCAGGCCAGGCGGCAGGGAGAGCTTGTCACGCCAGGTCTTGATCAGGGTCTCGTTGCTAATGTCACGGTCGGCACCGACATACACTTCCACGACCAGGGTGCCATATTCGTCGCCGAACTTGTCCTGCCTGCCCCCGGGGTTGGGGAAGCCCGCTGCAGCACCATGGTGGCTGATAACCGTCTGTACCAGATGTCCCCCCAGTTCTTCGTTGGCTTCATCCAGTTTCTGTTCCAGTTGTTTGAGGAACTGGTCGACCTGCTTGCGATCAGTGCCGGAGGAGAATTCCACCACGGCGCGCAATTGATCTCCGTCGACATTGGGGAAAAAGGTGAATTTGAGCCAGCCGGTGGATACCACGGTTAGAGCCAGCACAAACGCGCAGATCGCGGAAACGGTTACCAGATGACGGTTGCGGATGGCCCATTCCACCAGTGGGCGAAAGCGTTCTTCGCGTAACCGGTCGAAGCCGTCGTCGATGCGCTTGCGCATGCCGCTGGCCTTGATCTGTACGCCACGGAAGCTGTGGTGAAGATGGCCGGGCAGGACCAGAAAACATTCCAGCAACGAAGCCATAATGACGCAGATCATCACGAAGGGTACGTCAAAGGCGATCTTGCCCATGGCGCCGCTCATCATTCCCAGGGGCAGGAAGGCGGCGATGGTGGTGGTGCTGGAGGCGACTACGGGCCAGAACATGCGGCGGGCACCGCCCAGGGCTGCACGGGTGGCGGATTCGCCCTGCTGTAGGTGCGTCAGGGTATCCTCGCCTACCACAATGGCATCGTCGACAATGATCCCCAGGGCCAGGATCAGCCCGAACAGGCTGATCATGTTGATGGTGCCGCCAAACAGCCAGACCAGACCCAGCGTGGCCATGAACGAAACCGGAATACCCAGCATGACCCACCAGGCAACCCTGGCATTGAGGAAAAAATAGAGGGTGGCGACGACCAGTAACAGTCCCGAAATGCCGTTCCAGAGCAGGGTGGAAATCCGTTCTTCCACCAATTTCCATGCCTCGAAATAGAACGTCATCTTCACCCCTTCCGGGAGGGTGTGCTGGTACTGATCGCCCCACTCATGCACCTTTTCCGCCAAATCAAGCATGTCGCCGTCTTCGCCACGCATAACCTGCAGCTCGATGGCCGGATTGCCGCGATATGTCAGGGTTGCCTGGTCATCTCGCGGCCGACGCTCGATGATCGCCACGTCTCCCAAGGAGAGCTGCTGGCCATTTGCGGTGGTGAGCAGGGGTAGCCCGGCAAAGGTTTTTTCGTCTCGACGTTGGCCCAATGCCCGAAGCTGCTTGGCGGCATCATCCCGGCCAATGGTGCCGGCGGGAGTATCCTGGCTGAAATTGCGAACCCTGCTGCTGATGTCGCCCAGGGTCATGCGCAGATCGTGAAGGGTGCTGGCCGGTATCTGGATTGCCATTTCTTCTTCGGGCAGGCCGATGAACTCGACCTTTCCGATCCCCTGGGCCAGCAGTTCGTCTTCCATCTTGCGCACCAGTGGGCGCAATTCTTCGAGAGTGCCATTCTGGGTGGAGACCAGAATCGAGGTGACCAGTGAGTAGTTGGTTATTTTCTGGATGACGGGACGTTCAGCGTCCTGGGGCAGGTTGCGTACCGAGTCGATGCGTTGGCGGACATCATCCAGTGCGAGCCCCAGATCGGTACCGTCTTCCAGCTCGATGAACAGCAGGGACATGCCTTGCTGTGAACGGGCGATGAGCTTCTTGGTGTTGGGCAGTGTCCGAATGGCTTGCTCTACCGGGATGGTAATGGAGCGTTGCACGTCTTCCGGACTGGCTCCCCGCCAGGGGATAGAGACAGAAATAAAATCGAATTCGAAATTGGGAAACAACTGGGTGTTGAGCCGCATTAGTCCCAGGCCACCGAGTAGCAGCATCAGGATCATGAGCAAATTGGCGGCAACCTTGTGTTCGGTGAAGCTGGCAATCAGACCGCGAGATTCGCTCACTGTCCTTCTCCTGCTGGGTCACTTTCTTCCGGAGCAAGAGAGGGGGTGTCGGCATTGCTGCCGGGGGCTGGCTGTGGCTCCACAGACAGGCCCACGATGGCCTGGGGAAGCTGTGTGATCATCACGCGTTCCCCGCCATGGAGTTCGGGCGCCTTGAGCAGTAACAGTGACTGCCCGCTGTCCATGGCTTCACCCACAATGGTGGCCGGAGTGCGTTGCAGACGATTGTCGTTGTCGATGAGGTAAAGCCGGTTCAGCCCATAGAGCGCCGTCGCGGGCAGGGCCAGCAAATTCTCTCTGGCTGGCAGGGTGAGGGTAATGGTGATGGGCCTGCCCAGCGCTGCAGACGGGACGCCACCGGTAAATTCAAACAGGCCATCGATGCCTCCCCGGGCGTCAGCGGCGTCACCGGCGAGACGTTTCAGCTTGAGTGGCAGGGTGCGGCCTTCCAGTATGGTGCTGGCGGTCAATACGCCCTGCAGCAACCCGTCGCGAACGGCGGGAAGGTGTCGCTCGGGAATCTGCGCGCGCACTTCCAGTTCGGTGTCGGCAAACAGGCTTATCAGGAGTTCTCCGGGGCGCACCCGCTCGCCGGGGGCCACGGCCACATTGGTAATCGTGCCGTCGAAGGGGGCTATCACGCGGGTGCGAGCGAGATCCATCTCGGCTTGTTTGAGTTGGGCTTCTGCACTGGCAAGGCGCGCTTCCATTCGGGCCAGTTCATTGCGGTAATCGCTGACGCTGAGTTGACGCTGGGCAAGTGACAGATCCGCGCGGGCCTTGGCTTCTTCTGCTTCATCCAGTTGGATTTGAGAAACCAGTTTCTTGCCGCGCAATGACGCCAGTCGCTCCAGGTTGTTGGCAGCCAGTTGTGCCAGCTTTTGTTCCAGCGCCAGGTTTTCCTTGTCGCTGTTGAAGCGCAATCGAGTGGTTTGCAGCTGGGCTTTGGCCTCATCGCGGCTGGCTTTGGCTCGGTCGCGGGCGAGGGCGGTCTCGGTGTCGTCCAACTGGATCAGCAGCTCACCCTCGCTGACGCGATTGCCTGAGCGTACCGGGATGTCGGCAACATTGGCCGTTACCACGGCGGTCAGGCTGGCGGCACGCGGGGACTGGACGCGGCCAAACAGTTGTATCTGCGGGGAGCGGGAAGCGGGGTCTGCCAACACAAAACGCACCCGGTCGTAGTGCTGCGGGGTGTCACGGGTATCGGCTGCCGGTTTGAATACCGACAGAAGCAGGATGGTGACCAAAGTGCCAATGATGACACGGGGAACCGGTGGAATCTGTTTCAGGCGCTCGCGCAAGGTGAATCCCTTATCGATAATGATTCTCAGGTGGCGTACTGTAACGACTTCTTCGAGGGGCGCCTAGAGCGTGTCGCGCGGCTTGCCCATGATCCATCATCCCGCCACGGCAATGTTTTTATACAATCTGGTCAGGCCATTTTCTTGCACGTTCACTGCATAATGCGTAAATCAGACCCTGAATTTCCTGAAAATAGCTGATTTCAATGCCTGCGCCAGTATCGGCGGGGCAACCGGGAGGACCTGTGAGCGACCAACAAGACAAGATCCTCGTTGTGGATGACGATGCGCGCCTGCGCAGCCTGCTGCAACGGTTCCTTGAAGAAGCCGGTTATGCCGTCAAGGCAGTGGGCGATGCTGAACAAATGGATCGCGCCCTGTCCCGTGAAATCTATTCGTTGATGGTACTGGATTTGATGTTGCCGGGCGAAGACGGCTTGTCGATTTGTCGACGCCTTCGGGAGGCAGAGAACGCCATGCCCATCATCATGCTTACCGCCAAGGGGGATGATGCCGAGCGTATTGAAGGGCTCGATGCCGGGGCGGACGATTATCTCCCCAAGCCATTCAATCCGCGTGAGCTGGATGCGCGTATCCGTGCGGTGCTGCGTCGTCATATTCGTGAAGTGCCGGGGGCGCCGAGCAAGGAAGAGGGACGAGTGGCCTTCGGACCCTGGGAGCTGGATCTGGCTAACCGTACTCTCGCCCGGGAAGGTGACCCGCAGGGGCTGACTACCGGCGAATTCGCCGTGCTCAAGGCATTGGTACAGAATCCCCGCGAACCCCTTACCCGTGACAAGCTCATGAGCCTGGCGCGGGGGCGAGAATGGTCGGCCATGGAGCGCTCCATTGACGTTCAGGTTTCCCGTCTGCGTCGCCTGTTGGAGGACGATCCCTCCAAGCCCCGTTATATCCAGACCGTCTGGGGGGTGGGCTATGTGTTTGTCCCCGATTAATGTCCGCGAGCGTTGCTGCGAGAGATGATGACATTTTACCCCCGCACCGCCTTCGTCCGTTCTGCCATTGTGGTCGGACTGGTGATCGGTATCAGTCAGGCGCTCACATTGTGGTTCTTCGCCCGCAACGCCTACCTGCCCGGAATCCGTGAGTATGCCAGGCTAACGGTTCTGCAGGCTGAGCTGGCTTTCAGTGCCGACGGGCAGGACGACAATCGTCTGGCTGGTCGCCTGGCCAATGCCACCAGGATCGAAGTGGCAAAACCGAAGAACCTGCATGAGGGCACTATGCTGCTATCGCAGCCAGTGGTCAGCCGTTTTCGCGAAGAACTGGAAGAGCGCCTCAACGAAACGGTTACGGTCAGGCTGGAAGACAGTCGCCAGCCGGTGCTCTGGGTCAGCGCTCCTTCGTTTGAGGGGCGCTGGCTGCGGGTGCCGATGGAGTTCTTTCGCGACTATGATCGCTACCTGTTACTGGGCTGGGGGGTGACCGTGCCGCTGCTGGCCATCATTGGTGGCTTGCTGATCGCACGGGGGCTCAACCTGCCACTGCGGCGTCTCGCCCGCGTTGCATTGAAAGTGGGACGTGGAGAAGCTGTGCCGGTGCTCGATACCACCATTGGCCCGGAAGAAATCCAGGCCGTAAATGCGGCCTTCAACCGCATGACCAGTGATTTGCAGCAGGCTCAGCGCGACCGTGCGCTGCTGCTGGCCGGGGTGTCCCATGATCTGCGCACACCACTTACCCGGCTGCGATTGTCAGCAGAGTTCATGCAGGATGACGAGCTGGCCAAAGGCATCATTGAGGATATCGAGGACATGGATGCCATCCTCGACCAGTTTATTGCCTTTATCCGCGACGGCGCGGATGAAACCCCGGATTTCGAGAACCTCAACGGGCTGATCCAGGAAGTGGCGGGGAAATACCCGGCAGAGCAGCTGCGTTTTCAGTTGGATGACCTGCCGCGCATGATGCTCAAGCGCCTGACGGTGAAGCGCATGCTGGCCAACCTGATCGGTAATGCGCTCAAGTATGGCGCGTCGCCTGTGGAAATCCGCACTGCGGTGGAAGACAACGTGGTGGTGCTGACCTTGCGGGATCACGGCAAAGGCGTGAAGGAAGAGGATATCCCGTTATTGCTGCAGCCCTTTTCTCGCGGGGAGAAGGCCCGCACGCTCAGTGGTAGCGGCCTGGGGCTGGCCATCGTCAAGCGTATTGTGGACATGCACCACGGCGAAATGAGTCTTGCCAATCATCCCCACGGTGGTTTGCTGGTGACGGTACGCTTCCCGGTAACAGGCCAGTTCGTGCAGCCAGAGTCGTTGTCTGCCGGGGTACGGTAAGGGGAGGCCGGGTGCCCGGCTTCGGGCGGCCTGCACTGTTACCTGTTGGAAATGATTTGTTCTGTTTTGTTGAGTGTGATGCTTTTCACAGTTTGTGCCGTTCAAGCGGCGCATTCTCGGTATCAATGAAGTCCATTCGTGGTGGAATTTCAACCGGAAACCCGGAGAAATCGACCGCTTGGCCTGTAGCCGCAGGCAAGGGATTGTGTTTACACGCGGCACTGCACATAAATGCTATCAAGAATTACGACAACGGCCTGAAAACAATGTATTACAAGCTGGCCGAGAGCGAACAAAAGGACTTGGGAGAGCTCATTATGACCTGTCTGGCTAGCGGGGAAATGCCCCGTATTGTTTTCATACCCCCTACAAATTTCCGCTGATTCCATCATGCAGGTTCTGCCACTGCTGGCCGTTCCGTGACGTGTTGTGAATGCCGATAACCTGCTGCCCCCTGGCACAGGTCGTTGGGCCGCACCTTTGTGCGGCCTTTTTTTTGTCTTTCGCTGGCGGCGTCGCCTTTTTTTCCTTTTCAATTACAGACTTTTACCGAATTTTTCGAAGCTTTTATGAACCTCGGTTTCAAGTAATAACCGCAATCCATTTACGCGGCGAGTAAATCATCTCGCCGCCCCATAAATAATTCGTTTGGCGACCGGCCACCTCGGGTTGCTCTTGGTCTACTGTTCAATCTGTCCATGACAAATTGAACCTGTGCATCCGTTACCTCGCTGAAGTCTGTACCCTTGGGAAAGTACTGGCGGATAAGGCCGTTAGTGTTTTCATTAATTCCTCGTTCCCACGAGGCATACGGATGGGCGAAATACACATCCGCTGCCAGTCCTTTTGCAATTTCCTCATGCCCGGCAAATTCCAACCCGTTGTCGAAAGTGATCGTTTTGACCTTGCCCTTGATTGACGACATATGAGACACCGCTGCATCGGCCAGCAAATCGGCTTTCTTCCCTGTCAGTCGCACGATCACTGTGTACAAGGTCTTGCGCTCAACCATCGTCAACAACGCCCCTTTGCGCCCTTTGCCGATGACCGTGTCACCTTCCCAGTCGCCGACTCGGTTGCCCCGATCAACCACCGCAGGGCGCTCATCAATGCTCACGCTGTTCTTGATCTTCCCACGCCGATCATTGCTGCCGTAACGCTTGCGGTAGGGCTTTGATGCGACCCGAAGGTGTGTGTACAAGTCTCCGCCATTGGCCTTGTCAGCATAGATCAGTTGATAGATCGTCTCATGGTGCAGCGATACGATTTTGCGCCTTCTTAGATAATCACCAACTTGCTGGGGGCTCAGTTCCTGACGGATCAAGATTTCTATCTTGTTTCGCACCTCATCGGTGACTTTCCTGGCTTTGCCGGCCTCATTCCGCCTAGCATCCGTCATCTTCTGCGCCTGACCTGGCCGATAGCCCCTTAGCCCGTTGTTGCGGCGCAGCTCCCGGCTGATCGTAGAAGGGTGGCGCTCCAGCTTCTCTGCAATATCGACTTGTGAGTAGCCTGCTTTTTTCAGGATATAAATCTGGTATAGTTCGTTTTCGGTGAGCTGGTTGTAGCTCATCAGTGCTTTTCTCTTGGTCGGGAGAGGCGCGAACTCTACCAGCTGGCCTCTCTCTTACCAATTGCACTTATTATCCGAAACCGCCAACCTCGAGTGACAGTGCTCTACCCTGTTAGTCGATGTTGAATAATCAGGGAGTTAGACAATGAAAAAAGTGATACCGCTGGCGCTGATCGCGCTGCATGCCCCGGCCTTTGCCGAGGATACCTACACTCAGGATGGCTACTTTGGTTTCCACTACAGCATGTTGAACCAGGAAACGGACGGGGATGACATTGAGCCAGCCGGGTTGCAGACCCGTTTCGGGGTACAGGTAAATCCCTACGTCGCCCTTGAGGGGCGGCTGGGTTACGGTATCGATGACGACTCTCTGGAAGAGGGAGCGGCTTCGGTCACAGTGGATCCGGAATGGCTGGTGGGAGCCTACGTGAAGGTAGGGCTGGACCGTCGCCAACCCGTGGCACCTTATGTGCTGCTCGGGCATTCCAGTGCCCAGGCAGAGATCACCACTGAAGTCACGACCAGCTCACTGCTGGGGTCCACCACATTCCGTGAGACCGAAGAGGTGACCGCCAGTGATCCGTCCTACGGTGCGGGTGTGGACATCAATCTCAGTGACACCGCTGCGCTCTATGCCGAGTGGGTGCAGCTGGATGATGACGATGATTTTGATCTCACCACCATTAACCTGGGCTTCATCAGTCGCTTCTAGGTAAATATCCGGGCCGCGTTGTCTCGCGGCCCAGCCGGGGAGTGGCTTCAGCCACTCCCTTTCTCCTTTCCGCGTTACGAACGGTTTGCCGTTACTGTGCCTCAGCCACTGGAACCAGTGGGATATTGACCCGTGAGGGCAGGGTTGGGGTGCTGTAGATGGTAAGTGCGCCGAGCAGACTGGCCAGCAGATCGGGTAGCGGGCTGATGCCATGGGGCAGATCACTGGCACCCACACTGACACGCAGTCGCTCCCCTGCCGCGATCACGGCACTGGTGGGGAGAACCTCCACGTCCGCGAGGAATGGCTCGAGGGGGGTGATGGGACGTTGACTGGCTTCACTGTAGGGGTGCCAGGGCTGGATCAGTGTGTCATCCAGATAGCGGGCCCGTTCCGGATCGTTAGCGCTCATGGATGCCATCTGAATGCCATGGGTCAGTGGGCGGGCGATACCGTTTTCATCCACGCGGCTGATGCGCACGGTGACGTTCGTGTCGAATGCGGTGGTGGATGCCCAGATCTGTCCGGTGATCGGACCATTGATGACCATGGGTTCGGTGAGCGGAGCGCTGGTGTAGACCGCCTCCAACAGGTTCACCACATTGTCCTGTTCGGCACAGGGTGGAGTGATCATGCCCAGTACACCCGCGGTCCACTGGCTGGCGCTGGCAGAGCACAGGCCGTTAAGGGGTGTTTGCAGCAGTGAGGTTTGGTAGCTGGCAGCGGGGGGCTGCTGGGTAATCGTGCCCAGCTGCGGCAAGAGGGGTTTGCCATGCAGGTAGAAGGTCTGCGCATGGGCCTCCGGGTGTGGCCAGTCGGCCGCAGTCTGGTAACGCTCGGCGCCTTTGTAGAACTGGGTGACGGGAGGGTAGTCCTCGGCACCGGTGTCCATGCCCTTGAGGTAGTGGTCGAACCAGGCCAGCCGAATGCTGGCAAGATCCGGCACCCCGTCCGCGGGCAGCCCTTCACCAAAGGAGCCTTGCAGATGGGTCCAGGGGCCAATCAGCAGCTTGGCATTGGTGTGATCCTTGAGTCCTTCATAAATCAGTGGTTCGCCCCGTTGAAAAATGTCGTGCAGGCCGCCCACGACAAAAGTGGGTGCACGGATCTGGTCGACCTTCTCAAGGGGGGAGCGGATGCGCCAGAACTCGGTGTCGAACTTGTTCTCATCACCTATCACGGCTCCGGCCACCACGGGCAGTTGAAAATCAAGCAGCGCCCCCTGCAAATGCTGGAGTAGCGTGGTGAGGCTGTAGCCGGGGTCGTTATTGTCAAAGCCCACCGGTGTCGGGATCAGGCTCAGCCCTGTCACCAGGGTTACCCAAAGCGGGATAAAACCGGCATTGACCTGTCCGCCGCTGAATACCACATCACGGTAGGCGTCTCCCATGGGAACAACCGCGAAAATGGCCTTCACTGCCGGGTCGGCTGTGGCGCCAGCCAGCAGGCCAGTAATCCCCATATAGGAAGCACCGTTCATGGCAATGCTGCCGTTACTCCAGGGCTGCATCTTGATGTACTGCACCAGCTCGGCAATGTCATCGTGATCAATCTGGCTGAAGGCCTGCCAGCTGCCTTCCGACGCGCCAGTGCCGCGCATGTCTACCGTAATGTAAGCGTAGCCGCGCTGTACCAGTGCGGTATCGGCAAATGCGCCTGCTGAGTAAAACTGGTTGTACCCGGTAAAGGTGGCGATGACCGGAAACGGACCCACGGCCGGATTGCCATTTTCGTCCGCAGGAAGGGTCACGGTTGCGGCCAGACGAATACCGTCACGCAGGGTTATGAGCTGTTGGGGCAGATTCGCTGTGCCGGGGTAGTCGGCATCACGTTGATAGGCTTGCGGCCATGTCAGGTTAACCTCATCAGACGGTGCCGCTGGCGTTGGCGGAGCATTGCCAGTGGGGGTGTCGGTGGGGGTGCCCTGCGCAGGGGCGCGGGCCGTGCTGGAGGAGCGATTGCTATCTTCCCCTCCACAGGCGGTCAGCTGCAGTGAAACGGCAAGACAGGTAGCCACGAGCCAGTGACTGGCTCGAAAAGACGAAACGTGCATGGTCCTTTCCTGTTCCGAATCTGAATCTGTCGATTCAGGTTGTTATATGAATGCTCGGATAACAGGGAACAGGATAGTTGGCACCTCAGTGCAACTCTGTTTGTCGCTGGTGCCTCTCAGTCACGGAACCCATGGGTTTTGTGACCGAGTGTTAAGGCCTGCTTCGCTGGGTCGACTCTCAGCAGTTTGCCGTTGTCGCTGTCGGTAAGCAGGTACAGGTAGCCGTCAGGACCCGCGCGAACGTCGCGAATGCGTTCGTTGCGGCCTTCCAGTACTCGCATTTCCCGGCGCGGTTGATTGCCGTCGAACTCGACCAGATTCAGGTGGGTGAGTTTCAGCGCTCCGCTGGCCACATTGCCCTGCCAGTGTGGATAGCGATCGCTGATGATGAATGCCATGCCCGCGGGCGCAATGGAGGGTGTCCAGTGCAGCAGCGGTTGCGCCATGCCGGTTTGCTCGGTTTTACCAATGCTGGGGCCGTAATATTCTCGCCCGTAGGTAATCACTGGCCAGCCGTAATTAACGCCGGGTTCCGGTGCGTTGATCTCATCACCGCCACGGGGCCCGTGTTCGTTTAACCAGGGTTTGCCGGTGCCGGGATGGAGCGCCAGCCCTTGTGGATTGCGGTGCCCCCAACTCCAGATTTCCGTGGCCTTGCCGTCTTGGCCTGCCAGCGGGTTGTCGGCAGGAATCCGGCCGTCGTCGTGCAGTCGCAGAAGACTGCCGGCGGGGTCATGGGTATCTTGTGCACGCTCGCGCTCACCACGATCACCGATGGTTAAAAACAGGTAGCCATCGTTATCAAACAGGATGCGGCCGCCAAAATGCTTGGCCGTATTGGTGCAGGACTTTTCTGCCACATAGATATCCTGAAACTCTTTCAGGGTGCCCGCGTCATAGATGCCGTAACCCACGGCGGTGGTGCCACCGCCATCGCCGCAGGGTTTGGCATAGCTCAGGTACAGGCGCTGGTTATCGGAAAAGTCCGGGTGCGGGAGCACATCGAACAGTCCGCCCTGGCCCACGGCGACCACCTCAGGCACGCCTTCTACGGGGGCGTCCTGCAAGGTGCCGGACAGCACCCGACGTAATGTGCCGCGCCGCTCGGTAATGAGCCACTCGCTCTCGGAGACAAAGCCAAGCGACCACGGATGATGGAGGCCATTGCTGATTTCGGTGGCGGTGACGCTATCGTCGCGTTGTGCTTCCAGAGTAGCGGCCGTGTCGGCGCAGGCTGTCACGGCCAGACTGGCCAGCAGGGTGGTGAGAAGCGGGGCGGGGGTGAGGCGCATGACAGACTCCGAATCGAATGTGATTCAAAGAATGCCATGCGTCTGTGACAGATAAAACCTCGGAAAGGCAGCCCTCACCACGCCTTGGCCCGTGATCATCATGCCGGGCAGGAGAGGCCTTGTCCGCTGGGGTTGCCTTATGTGTTTTCGTGGCCTCTCAGGGCAGGATACCAAGGTGAGTGAGCACATCCTGATCCGGAAAGCCGTCGGCAACCATGCCGTTGGCCTGCTGGTAGCGGGCCAGCGCCTTGCGTGTCCCCGGACCAAGCAGACCGTCCACGTCGCCCGCGTCATGTCCCAATTGGTTGAGGGTTTCCTGTAGCTTGCTGACCTGCTCACGGTTCAGGCGTGGTGCTGGCACGGGTGCCTGGTGCAGGGCGCCGCCACCGGCGATACGGTCGGCCAGTCGGCCCACCGCAATCGCGTAGGATTCGGAACGATTCCAGCCCATGATCACGCGAAAGTTTCCGTAGGCGAGAAAGGCAGGGCCGTTGTGCCCCGAGGGCACGATGACCGCAGCCTCAAGGTCGGCGACCGGCAAGGCGGCGCCGCCCGGCAAGGTGATACCCAGACGCGCCCATTCGCTCAGCGGCCGCTGGTTGGCAAAGCCGGTGAGCTGGAAGTCGAACTCCTCAGGCAGGGAGACCTCGCGCCCCCAGCGCTCTTCGCGCTGCCAGCCGAGCCCGCGCAGGAAGTTGGCGGCGGAGGCTAGCGCATCGCGCTCACTTTCCCACAGATTGCGGCGGCCATCGCCGTCGTCATCAAGGGCGTACTGGAGAAAGATCGCGGGCATGAACTGGGTCTGTCCCATGGCGCCGGCCCAGGACCCCTTCATGATGTCCCGTTCCACATCGCCCTCTTGCAGGATGCGCAGTGCATTGAACAGCTCTCCCTTGAAGTACTCTCCCCGCCGTCCTTCGCAGGCGAGGGTGGCGAGGGCATCCAGAGTGGGAATGTAACCCAGGTAGCCGCCGTAGTTGGTTTCCAGCCCCCAGAACGCCACCAGATAGTGGCCGGGGATACCGTACTCGCGTGTCAGCCGTTGCAGCAGCGGCTGCAGTGCCTGGTACTTCTTGCGCCCGGTTTCAATGCGTGTGTCACTGACTCGCCGGGTGTAGTAATCGGCAAAGCTGCTGGTGAATTCCGGCTGGCTGCGATCCAGCTCAATAACTTTGGGGTTGAGTTGGATGTCCTTGAGATACTGGCTGATGGTCTGGGCAGGAATGTCTTGCTGGGTGGCCTCGGCACGCAGTTCGCCCAGGCAGAGTTGGAAGTCCTCTTCGCTGAGCGTTTTTGTGTCGGTTTGGCTGGTCGCCCAGGTTGTGCAGGGAAGCAGTAGCGGTGCGATAGCAAAGAGATTCAGCAGCGGTTTCATGATGAGGACGTTCGCTCCATGACTCGACATCGATGGGACAGGGGGGAGAAAGGATACCGCTCCTTGAGTCACGGGGCAGTAGTGGTGAAGTAAAATTTGAAAGGGAAGGGATTATTGAAGCCACTCCCGCTTGACCCGAATAGCGGTGCTGCGTGCCTTGACGTGATGCTGCCGTGCTTCGCAATGGGCCCGGGTCAGGGCCGCGCCAAACAGCAGGATCATTGAGGAGTAATAAACCCACATCAGTAGTACGACCAATGAGCCCGCAGCGCCGTAGGTTGAGGCGGTGGCGGTGTGTGCCAGGTATAACCCGATCAGGGCGCGCCCCACAGAGAACAACACTGCAGTGATCAGGGCCGCTGGCATCACATCCCGCCAACCCAGCATCACGTCGGGGAGCACCCGGAACATGGTGCCGAACAGCAAGGCAATAACCCCAAGAGATACCAGCATTTCCAGGGCCACCGCGAGGCCACCGTGAAAAGGCAGCCAATGCTCTGCATAGACCAGCAGGGATTGCACAACCACATTCAGCAATAGCGACACCAGCAGCACGAACCCCAATGACACCACCACGGTCAGTGACAGCAGGCGGCTTTTGATCAGTGCAATGATGGTGTTGCGGGAAGGCTTGGGCATGACCTCCCAAATGGAGTTCATGGAGCGTTGCATCTGGGCAAACACGGTAGTGGCTCCCACTACCATCACCAACAGGCTGAGTACCCCTGCCAGCATGCCCTGGCGGGGAGCCTGAGTGTTGGCGATGGCGTTGCGGACTTCTTCTGTGGCGGCGGGGCCGATGGTGCTTTCCAGCTGGGACAGGATCTCAGTCATGGCCGCGTCGCTGGTCATTACCAGTGAAATGACCTTGACGGCAAGAATGATGACCGGGGCAATGGAGAACAGGGTGAAAAAGGCCAGTGATCCGGCGTAACTGCCAGCATTGCCTTCCAGCCACAGGGTGACGCTGCGTTTGAGAATGCCGAACCAGTATAGAAGCGCGTCTATCATCGAACCACCGTCGCCCATGAACCCCGGGCAGTGTAGCGGGGGTGGGAGGTGGCTGCCAAGATTTCACCGCAGGAGCGCCGGTTATTCGCGCCGCCAGCGACGCTCCTGCGGCAGGGTGTGTTAGGCCGCAGGAGCGTGGGGGGGTTTAGTGCAGCTTGAGTCGCGGGCGTACCAGTTTGTTGAAGCGACCGGCGATCAGCAACATGATGGTGCGTGGCCAGCCGTAGAGCGCGGCCTGATGCATCCGGTACAGGCTGATGTACATCATCCGGGCCAGCCAGCCTTCCACAAAGAAGTTACCGCCTTTCAGGTTGCCCATCAGCATGCCCACCGAGCTGTAGTTGGACAGGGAGACCAGCGAGCCGTGATCCTTGTATTCGAACGGTCGGGGCTCGCGGTGCATCAGTAATTGCTGAAGGCTGCGCGCCACGTGTTGGGCCATTTGCTGGGCGGATTGGGCTCGCGGGGGGATCGGTCGCTCTGCCCCTTCCGGAATCAGGAAGGCCGCGTCGCCAATGATGAAGATGTTCTTGTGGCCCTTGGCTTGCAGCGTCGGTTCCACTTCCACCTGGTTGATACGATTGGTGGTCAGGCCCTCAATCTGCCCCAACCATTGTGGGCACTTTACCCCAGCCGCCCAGACCAGCAAGTCGGCCTTGATGGGGTCGCCAGCTTTGGGCACGAACGCCTCTTCCGTGGCTTCGGACACCATGACGCCGGTGCGCACTTTCACCCCCAGCGCTTCCAGCCGTTCAGTGGCGGTGGCAGAGACCCGTTCACTGAGGACCGGCAGGATGCGTGGGGCGGCTTCAATGATGTCGACCTGCAGGTGCTTGCGGTCCAGCTTCTCGTGACCATAGAAGTTGAGCATGGACACGGCATGGTGCAGCTCGGCGGCCAGTTCCACGCCGGTGGCGCCGCCACCGACAATGGCAACCGACACCGGCTTGCCTTCGTAGTTGGCGTGCAGGCAGGCGTTCAGGAAGCGCTCGCGAAAGCGCTCGGCCTGGGCGCGGCTGTCCATGAACAGGCAGTTGTCCCGTACCCCGGGGGTGCCAAAGTCGTTGCTCTGGCTCCCGGTGGCCAGCACCAGGTAGTCGTAGTCGAGAGTCCGCTCGGGCAGCACTTCCTTGCCGTGTTCATCAAACAGCGGCGCCAGGGTCAGCTGCTGACTGGCGGTATCCACCTGGGTCAGGGTGCCAGGTTCAAAGCGGTAATGATTAAGCTGGGCGTGGGCGCGGTAGTCCACCGCATCCAGGTCCGCGTCAATGGCGCCGGTGGCGACTTCATGAAAGCGCGGTTTCCAGACATGGATGCTGGAGGAATCCACCAGGGTGACGTCCGCTGTGCCGTTGTGGCCGAGCTTGCGGCCCAGTTTGGTGACCAGAGGCAGGCCGCCGGCACCGCCGCCAACGACAACAATTTTGGGTTTGCTCATTGAAGCTCCTGTCGGGCTCTCCGGTTAGCGTGGAGCAGCCAGTCAAATTCATGTGTCGTTTCTGAATTATTCTTCAAAGGCAGGCCCTTGTGGGGCGGCCGGCGCAGACCTTCCCTGTGCCGGAAATGCAAAGTCTGAGCCAGCGTGGTGCTTCGGTCCAGACCGGAAAATTCCCTATCTTCCCGTGCACACGGGTCTGTGTGCCGGGCGATAATGAAAAAGCCCGCCGGTGGCGGGCTTTTTCAGCGATTCACACCACTCAGGCCTTGGGGCCAGCGGCGCGGATCTCGTCGGACACATCCGCGTACTTGTCGGCAAAGTTCTTTTCGAACTGCTCGGCCAGGTCGCGGGCGCGTGCTTCGTAGTTTTCCGGGTTGGCCCAGGTGTTCTTGGGCTGCAGCAGGTTGCTGTCGACGCCGGGGACGACTTTGGGGACGTCCAGGTTGATGATGTCCAGGTGCTCGGTTTCGGCATTGTCCAGCTCGCCGGACAGGATGGCGTTGACCACACCACGGGTAGTGGGGATGCTGAAACGCTCGCCTTCACCGTAGGGGCCGCCGGTCCAGCCGGTGTTCACCAGGTAGACGGTAGAGCCGAATTCTTCCATGCGCTTAATCAGCAGCTCGGCGTATTCGCCGGCACGACGGGGGAAGAACGGTGCGCCGAAGCAGGTAGAGAAGGTGCTCTTGATGCCGCCACCAGAGCCCATTTCCGTGGAGCCCACCAGTGCGGTGTAGCCACTCAGGAAGTGGTAGGCCGCGGCTTCCTTGGACAGCTTGGAGACAGGCGGCAGAACACCAGTCAGGTCGCAGGTCAGGAAGATGATGTGCTTGGGCTCACCGGCACGGTTTTCGTCGACTTTCTTGTCGATGTTTTCCAGCGGGTAGGCCGCACGGGTGTTCTGGGTCAGGGAGACGTCTGCATAGTCGGCAGTGCGGGTTTCGTCATTGATGATGACGTTTTCCAGTACCGCGCCGAACTTGATGGCATCCCAGATAACCGGCTCGTTCTTCTGGCTCAGGTCGATACACTTGGCGTAGCAACCCCCTTCGATGTTGAAGACCACATCCTTGCCCCAGCCGTGCTCATCGTCGCCGATCAGATAACGGGCCGGGTCGGCGGACAGGGTGGTTTTACCGGTGCCGGACAGGCCGAAGAACAGGGCCACGTCGCCGTCTTCGCCCACGTTGGCAGAGCAGTGCATCGGCAGTACGTCTTTTTCCGGCAGCAGGAAGTTCTGCACGGAGAACATGGCTTTCTTCATTTCACCGGCGTAACGCATGCCGGCGATCAGGATCTTGCGCTGGGCGAAGTTGAGGATCACGCAGCCATCGGAATTGGTGCCATCACGCTCCGGCTCACACTGGAACTGCGGGGCGTGCAGGATCTGCCATTCTTCCTTGCTGCGCGGATTGTACTTCTCCGGGCGGATGAACATGGTATTGGCGAACAGATTGTGCCACGCGGTTTGCGCAGTCACTTTTACGGCCAGGTAATGATCCGCGTCGGCACCCACGTGCAGGTGGGAAACAAAGGTGTCGGTTTCCGCGGTGGCGGCGGCGACACGGTCCCACAGGGCGTCGAACTTGTCAGCGGGGAACGGGCGGTTAATGGCGCCCCAGTGGATGTGCTCGCTGGTGCTGGGCTCATCGACAATGTAACGGTCCATCGGGGAACGACCTGTGCGGTGGCCGGTTTCCACTACCAGGGCGCCGGTATCGGACAGGCGGCCTTCGTTGCGCTGGACAGCCAGCTCTACCAGCTGGGCCGGGCTGAGGTCGTTATAAACAATCGGGTCGGTCATGGTCATTCCTGGGCTCGTAGCCGTGGTGGGCGAGGTGTGCCACACCGGGTTCGCATTGCGGGTAACAGTGCCGGTCTCGTGCCCATGACTGCCACCGGGCAAGACCAAAAGGGACTGATGGGACCCCACCAGTCAGCACAGGCGCGCGATTATGCCAGAAAAGAGAATTAGTGGCGATTCCCCTTCGGACTGATGGGTCACGCGCTAAAGGCAGTGAATAGTTAACAGTTAACAGTGAATAGTGCGCGGTTTTGGGCCGTTAGGCCCTGAAATGCCGGAGGCCGCGCCGATGAGTGGGCGCGGCCTCCGGAGGCTGAGAACCCCTGGACGAGGTTCGCGTCGCTTTTCACTGTTCACTATTAGCTGTTAACTGCTTTCCCGGATCATCTCCGCCAGATCCACCGCATCGAAAGTTTCCTGGTGGCGACAGAAGTCGCAGGTGAGGGTGACCTCGCCGTCTTCGTCCAGCAGGGTCTGCAGCTCCTGGTTGCCGAGGGACAGCAGGGCGTTACGGTTGCGTTCGCGGGTGCAGGTGCAACCGAATTGCAGGGCCTGGGCGTCCGGGAGCTGGGGCGGCGTGTCGTGGAACAGGCGATGGAGGATGGTCTGGTCGTCCAGATTGAGCAGTTCTTCCAGCGTCAGGGTGGTGGCCAGGGCCTCAAGGTGCTCCCACATCTGGGCGTTGGCATCGGTGCCGGCCAGCTGGTTGGGCAGGCGCTGCAGCAATAGTCCGGCGGCGCGATTGTTCCCGCTGGCCAGCCACAGCCGGGTGGGCAGCTGCTCGGATTGCCGGAAGTACGCTTCCAGGCACTGGGCCAGGGTGTCGCCGGTGAGCGGGACGATGCCCTGATATTGCTGGCCTTGCTCGGGAATGATGGTGATCACCATGTTGCCGTCGCCGATCAGGGTACGGATATCGCCCTGGCTCCAGTCCTGACCCTCGCTGTGGCGGGCCACGGCACGCAGCTCGCCCTCATTGGTGCATTCGGCCAGCAGCAGGGATACCGGGCCATGGCCCTGAGCCTGCAGGGCAAGGCGCCCCTTGAACTTGAGGGTGCTGGCCAGCAGGGCCACGGCGGCCACGGCTTCACCGATCAGCCCTTGCACGGGCAGTGGGTAGTTGTGCCCTTCAATAATCCGGCTGACGCTGCTTTCTACCTGTACCAGTTCTCCGCGGATGTCGGAGTCGGGGAAAAGAAAGCGCTGCTTGTGGTCTTGCATGTTGCTGTCCTGAGTCGGGTTTTCACGGGGGAGGCCGCCGCGAAAAGGTTATTCCAGATTGTCTCGTCGGAAGCGCTGGATATCCCGGCGCTCCTTCTTGCTGGGTTTATGGTCGGGGGCGGCTGCGGCTGCCCGGGCCAGTTTGCGCTGTTCGCTGTTCATTTCCCGTTTGGCCACACTCTCCGGGGTTTCCTCGTAGAGGGTCTGGGCCACTTTGGCCGGGCCGCGCTTGCTGCTCAGGTCGCGAACGATGACCTCGAAATGTTCAGTGCCCTTGGTAATGGTAACGGTCTGACCGGGCTGCACCGCCTTACTGGGCTTGGTGCGGCTGCCGTCGATATGAACCTTGCCGCCCTCAATGGCGGTTTTGGCCAGGGTGCGGGTCTTGAAGAAGCGGGCGGCCCACAGCCAGGAATCAATGCGTACGCTTTCCATCCGTCTCTCTGTCAGGCCGGTGTATTCAGGGAAGTACCGACGCAAAGTCATCAATGGCCACAAACGGGTCGGTGTGCTCGCGCCGTGGCAGGCTGGAATCCGGGTGCAAGATGCTGACCGGTTGCCCGATACCGTATAGCTGAGCGCTGTGCAGCACCGGCAGTGAGTCATCCACCAGCAGCGCTTTGGCCGGGTCGAACGGCAAGTGTCGCTGCAAATGCTGCCAGAACGACTGGGCTTCCTTGGGGTGGCCATAGTCGTGGCTGGATACCAGCTCATGGAAATAACGGTCGATGCCGGTCTGTTCCAGCTTCACGTCCAGGGCGTCGCGGTGGGCATTGGTCACCATGACGATCTGTTTGCCGGACTCCTGCAATCGCTGCAGAAAGGTTTCTGCTCCGGGTCGCACCGAGATGCGGTCACGGGCCTCTCTTTTCAAGCGGGCGATTTCCAGCCCGAGCTCAGCAGTCCAGAAATCCAGGCAGTACCAGTTGAGAGTGCCCTGATGGCTGGCAATCCAGTCGTGGATGATGCGGTCAGCTTCCTGCTGGGGCAGGCCCAGTTGGCGGGCATAGGCCTCGGGGACATGGCGTTGCCAGAACCAGTTGTCAAAGCTCAGGTCCAGCAGGGTGCCGTCCATATCCAGTAACACAGTGTCGACAGAATGCCAGTCAATCATGAATTTCCTGCGGGTTCGGGTTAGTCTTGCCGTCCGGAAGGCGTCGTCGTTCTGAGGTAATTATGGATGAGAAACCGGAGATTCTCGACACCCGGCTGGTGGCCAAGAGTCGTCTGTTCGGGATTGAGGAGCTGCATTTGCGCTTCCGCAACGGGGTGGAACGCACCTATGAACGGTTGCGTACGCCGCCAATCGCGGCGGTCATGATGGTTCCGCTGCTCGATGAGGAAACGGTGGTGTTGATCCGTGAATACGGTGCCGGTACTGAACGCTACGAGCTGACCTTGCCCAAGGGAGCTTATGAGCATGGTGAGGATTGGCGCGATGCAGCCAACCGGGAATTAAAGGAAGAGGCCGGTTACGGCGCCCGCAAGCTTACCCTGTTGAAAGAACTGACCCTGTCGCCGGGATACATGGGGCACCGTATCAAGGTGGTGCTGGCCGAGAACCTGTATGAGGAATCCCTGCCTGGCGACGAGCCTGAGGAATTGGAAGTGGTGCCCTGGAAACTCTCTGAGTTGGATCGACTGATCGAGCGGGATGATGTGACCGAGGCGCGTGTGATCGCAGCGTTGCTGATGACCAGGCGGTTGTTGGAAACGCGTTGAATATTAAGCTGTAGACGCGGTGTCAGCCGCGCAAGGCTTGCCAAAATCTGAATGACAGGAAATCTGGAATGACCGACTTTACTGCCCTGCTGAACCCCCTTGCCGATATCGCCCGCGAGGCGGGACAAGCCATCCTTGAGGTCTACGAGCGGGATGACCTGGGCGTGGAAACCAAGGATGACAAGTCACCGATTACCGAGGCCGACAAGGCTGCCCATGAAATTATTGAGGCACGCCTGAAGGCGCTGACTCCGGATATCCCTGTTTACTCTGAGGAATCCGGTGATATCGCTTATGCCGAGCGTAAGGGCTGGCCGCAGTTCTGGCTGGTGGATCCGCTCGATGGCACCAAGGAATTCATCAAGCGCAATGGTGAATTCACGGTGAATATTGCGCTGGTTCGCGCCGACACTCCGGTGCTGGGGGTGGTGCATGTGCCGGTGACAGGCGTGACCTACCTGGGGGGGGAAGGCGTAGGCGCCTTCAAGGAAGATGCCGGTGAGCGTAAAACGATTGCCTGTCGTGCCCGAACAACGCCGGTGGTCATGGTGGCCAGCCGCAGCCATGGCGGTGAAGCGGTGGAAAAACTGGAAGCCTTCATTCGTGAAGAAGTGGGCGAGGTGGAGCGTGCGTCCATGGGTTCATCGCTGAAACTGTGCCTGGTGGCCGAAGGCAGCGCAGATATCTATCCGCGATTGGCGCCGACCAGTGAATGGGATACCGCTGCGGCCCATGCAGTGGTGACGGCTGCTGGCGGTGTGGTGGTGAATACCGCATTCGAACCTTTACAGTACAACAAGGAAGATATTCTTAACCCGTTCTTCCTGGTGCTGGGCCAGAGCGTAGAAGAATGGCGTTTTATCGCCCCTGCAATTGAAGGTTAAGAGGTTGTGCATTGCAGAGCTCACTGAAAGCACAGAGAAGAGCCCCTCGTTTTTCCTTTGCTCGGTGAACTCTGTGGCCTCTGTGGATAGCAGTGTTTTCTGCCCTGAATATGGAGCAAGCCATGAGTGAAAAGCGTGAGCTGCGATTTGTCAGCGCGGGCCAGTCCTGTCGCGGTGATCTTTATCTTCCTTCCGGGAAGGGGCCCTTTCTGACGGTGGTCATGGGGCACGGGTTTGGCCTGACCAAGGCCTGTGGTCTGGATCCGTTTCGGGATGCGTTTGTTGAAGCCGGTTACGCGGTTTTTCTGTTTGATTACCGACATTTTGGTGAAAGTGAGGGCGTGCCTCGGCAGGTGCTGATACCCAACCGGGAGGTGGCAGATTGGCAGGCCGCGTTGGCCTGTGTGCGCAAGCAGCCAGAGGTGGATAACCAGCGTATTGTGCTCTGGGGGACTTCTTTCGGCGGTGGGCTGGTGACGGTTGTAGCGGGGCGAGAACCGGTCGCCGGCATTATAGCCCAGTGCCCGATGATGGACGGATTGGCATCGGTGTTGGAGGTGGTTCGCTATGCGGGCATCGGTCAGGCGTTGAAAATGAGCGGGGCGGGGCTCCTGGATGTGGCCCGCAGTGTGATTGGGATGGAGCCTTATCTGATTCCCTCTGCCGGGAAACCGGGGGAGCTGGCGGCCATGAGCAGCCATGATGCCTGGGAAGGGTATACCGCCCTGATGCCCGGTGAGGTGCCTAACGAGGTGGCTGCGCGCATTGCGTTGGTACTGCCGTTGTTCCGTCCGGTTATGCAGGCCAGCAAGGTAACTTGCCCGGCATTGGTACTGATCTGTGAGAAAGATACCGTAGCCCCGGCTTCGTCAGCAGAAAAGGCCGTGCTGGCTATGGCGCAACCCACGGTAAAACGTTACCCGGTGGGCCACTTTGATGTTTATCAAGGCGACCCGCGCACTGTCAGCCTGAAGGATCAGTTGGCGTTTCTGGCAGGGTTGTCCGGCGAGGCTTAGCCGGCAAGCAGAGACAAAAGGCTGCCGGTCAAGTTGTCAGAGGCGACCACCGCACTGGTGGCAATCATGCTCAGGTTGATGCAGGGCATGATCAGGCCGATGGCGATCAGGTTGATGGCAGCAGGTTGTCGAATACGGCCAAACCATAGCAGGATCGACAGTAGCAGGGAGAACGTCAGAGGGACGGTAAGCCAGGGGTGTTCAGTGAGCACCGTCCAGAGAGTGGCAAGTTCCATGATTCCTATCCCCTTCCTTTTATTGTTTTTGTCATGGCGGTCAGGACTCTCCCCCCAGAGAGTCCCGCGCAGTATGCAGGAGCTTTTCGGGGTGCCAGTGTGCCCCTGGTCACAATTTCATAAGGGGATTGCGAGATTGGATCTCACGTGCCACTTTCTTTATGAAAAAGAAAGAATAAAAAATATGAAAAAATAGACCTCCTTGTTAAGAGGGCAGCAAGGCGACCAGGGATTCGGCCAGTGATTCGTTGGCACTGAAAACCAGAATGCCCAGCAGCCCCAGCTGCATAGACGGCAAAATGAACGCGACGATGAGCACATTGGTGGTGCTTTGCGGGAGGCGGCCGAACCAGATCAGGATGCTCAACAGCAGGGCCAGAGAGAATGGGGCCACAAGCCAAGGGTGCAGAGTAGCAAAGTTTAACCAGTCACTGAGCGGCATGGGAGCTACCTGTAGGCGGTTGGGTATCTTTCGTTACAGAAAGTAACACTGGCTGCAGAGAACAGGCAATGCGTACTGGCTATCGAGGCAAGAGGCATTGCCTTTTATCAGGGAAGGAAGGCAGATGAAGCACAGATACAGGTGCGTGATCTTGTGTGTGTTATTGCCGGCGGTGGTGTTTGGGGGGCAGTTCCATTATTCGCTGGAGCAGTTTGCCTTGATATCCGGTTATGAGGGGTGCGTTCGTCAATTGGGCAGTAGTTTGAGTGCTGGGCAGCGAGATGCCCTGGCCGATAGCCTGCTTCGTCGACGGGGTCTCAGCTACCAGCCTCGTCGTGTGGAAAACGACCGGCGACTATGGGCTTATCCGGAGTATGACAACCAGCGTCGTTTGCTTGGCTACATGGCCGAAGCCTACCGACTGGAGTGCCTGGAGCAGAATCAGGGACGTTATTGAGTCTTGTCCGACAGCCGGCAGGCCTGATTTGACCGCCCGATTGCCCCTTCCAACCCCGGTAATTTCGCTGCCTGCCCCCGTTCACGGTCCGCAGCGGCACGGAATTCGGGCTCCACAGCCAATCGACTGTCCCGTTCGGGGCTTTTACCTACTGGCCGGTACGGCTATTCTGGATCCCTGTTAATTGTGACATTGACCAATGTCAATGTTTGCGCGGCTGAAACCAGGCAGCCTGTAGCCAGAGGTAAACGATATGTCCAACAACCATTTTGATGTCCTGATTATTGGTGCCGGCCTTTCCGGTATTGGTGCAGCGTGCCATCTGACCCGCAAGTGCCCGAATCATACCTATGCCATTATCGAGCGCCGCGAGCGCATTGGTGGCACCTGGGATCTGTTCAAGTATCCCGGTATCCGGTCAGACTCCGATATGTTCACTCTCGGCTACAGTTTCCGTCCCTGGACGGAGTCCAAGGTGCTTGCTGACGGCGCATCCATCCGCAATTACGTGGAAGACACCGCAAAGGAATACGGGGTAACCCGCCATATCCGCTTCGGACGCAAAGTCATGACCGCCGATTGGTCCAGTGCCGACAAGCGCTGGACGGTGCAAACCACCCATGAAGATAGCGGTGAGTCCGAAACCTTTACCGCCAACTTCCTGTTCTCCTGTACCGGTTACTACAACTACGATCAGGGTTTCCGCCCGGATTTCCCGGGGGAAGACAGCTTCAAGGGGCAGATCATTCATCCGCAGCACTGGCCCGAGGATCTGCAATGTCAGGGCAAGAAGGTCGTGGTAATCGGTTCTGGTGCCACCGCGGTCACCCTTGTGCCGGCCATGGCCAAGCTTGGGGCGAAAGTCACCATGCTGCAGCGCTCGCCAACCTACGTAGCCACCGTGCCTGAGCTGGATCCCATTTCTGCCGGGCTGCGCCGTTTCCTGCCGGAGATGGCGGTGTATCGTTTAGCGCGTGCACGCAATATTGGCCTTCAGCGGATGATATTCAAGCTGGCCAAGCAGCGCCCGAAGCTGGTGCGCCGTGCTCTGCTGGCGGCCGCCCGTCGTCAACTGGGTGATGATTTTGATATGACCCACTTCCGTCCCAGCTATAACCCGTGGGATGAGCGTCTGTGTGCAGTGCCCAATGGCGATTTGTTCAAGAGCCTGCGCAAGGGTGAGTCGGAAGTGGTCACCGACCATATCGACACCTTCACCGAGAAAGGCATCCTGCTGAAGTCCGGCAAAGAGCTGGAGGCGGACATTATCGTCACGGCCACTGGCCTCAACATCCAGATGCTGGGTGGTGTCCAGGGAACCGTTGATGGTCAGCCGGTCAATCCGCAGGACACCATGGTTTATAAAGGTGCCATGTTGAAGGATGTGCCGAACATGGCGCTGATCTTCGGGTATACCAACTCCTCCTGGACGTTGAAGGCGGATCTGGTGTGCGAATATGTCTGTCGCCTGCTCAATCACATGGACAAGACCGGAATCCAGGTGGCCACCCCGCGTGACAACGAAGGCTGTGAGACGGATAACAACTTCCTGGAAATGCAGTCAGGTTACATTCAGCGCGCCACCAACGAACTGCCACGCCAGGGCTCCCGCCAGCCGTGGCAGGTGGTGCAGAACTACTTCTACGATCTGCCGCGCTTGAAAGCCGGTGCCATCGAAGACGGCGTGTTGGAGTTTTCTGACCGTAAGCCGGCCAGGAAAAAAGGATTGGTGGCCTCCCTGCTGGGGGCCTGATCACCGATCCGGCAAGATCAAAAGGCCACCCTGGAAACAGGGTGGCCTTTTTTGGGTTCATCGCACTGTTGGCGTTCAGGATAGAGACTGGGATCTCGCTCAACTCGTTATGAGTTGCTCTCAAGTTGGCGGCTTTTGATTGCCAAATCCCTTCACCATTGGTAATTTCGCGCCACCTTTTCGGTGCCCGCCCTGAATACAGGGTGGGGTAAACGGGAAGTCGGTGATGCCATCTGGTGAAATCCGACGCTGCCCCCGCAACGGTGATTGAGTCAACGATAGTCGAAGTGCCACTGTGCGTGATGCATGGGAAGGCGATTGTCGAGAGGTGCTCCCTCGCTCATCAGCCCGGAGACCGGCCGAATTGGAACCAGGCGTTGCGGCGGGCGATGGCGGGGAATCATGGCGTGTCTATCGCCAACCCCATGTTGTGTCTGCCGCGGCTGAATTCAGGCCGTGCGGGTGGGCACGGCAGAGGGGATCACTTCCATGACGTTTCGCTTTCTTGCTGCCGGTGCAGCCGTTTCCTTTTCCCTGTTGCCGCTGGCAGCACTCTCTCAATCGACGGATAGCCCGACCCGGGTTGCCATGCTGGATCCGGTGGTAGTCACACCCACTCTCGCCAGCCGAACGGCCGATGCGTCGTTGTCTTCGGTGACCGTGGTCGATGAAAAGACGCTACGCGAGCAGCAGCCCACAGACATGGCTGACCTGCTGCGAGGGCAGCTAGGTGTGGATACCACGGGCAATGGCTCCTTTGGCAAGAATGCCAGCGTGTTCATTCGCGGGACGTCAAGTGATGCCACATTGCTGCTGGTAGATGGAGTGCGTCTGCGTTCGGCGACCGCCGGGAGCCCGGCTTGGCAGTACCTGCCTCCGCAAATGATGCAGCGGGTAGAAATTGTGCGTGGGCCGCGGGGGAGTCTCTACGGTGCGGATGCCGTGGGAGGCGTAGTACAGATTTTTACCCGTGATGAAGGGACCTGGCTGAACATGGGCGGAGGCAGTTTCGACAGCTGGAATCTGGGCGCCGGCAGTTCTATCCGTCACGGCGGCACCACCGCCACCGTAGGCGCAAATTACTTTGATACCGATGGCACCGAGCTGCGAGAAAACAGTGACGACCGTGGTTATGACAATGCCTCTGGATTGCTCAAGCTCAGCCACCAGTTTGGCGACAAGGGGAGCGTGGGGGTGTTCGGTTTCCGTACCGAAGGCAATACCGAATACGAAGGCAGTACCCCGGAAGACCAGCGTGAGATCGATTACATGCTGCAGGTGGCCGGGGTGAAAGGGGACCTGTGGCTGAGCGACAGCTTGCAGGTCAAGGCCCTGATCAGCGAAGCGAAAGATGAAAGCGAAGATTTCGATGACGGTCTGAGCAATGGCATCTTCGATACCCGCACTCGTACCGCAAACCTGCAGACCGTTTTGGTGGCAGGTGACCACCAGTTCATAGTGGGAGGCGAATATCAGAGTGACGAAATCACCAGCTCCAACGATTACGATGAAACCCGTCGCGACAACAAAGCGGTCTTCGGGCAGGCGCTGTTGAATTTCGGTGCGCTGGATCTGCAGGGTAGCCTGCGTCATGACGACAACGATGCGTTTGGCAGCAAGGTGACTGGTGCGGCGGCGGTGGGCTACAAGCTGGATACCCATCACCGTCTCCGCGCGAGTTATGGCACTGCATTCAAGGCACCGACCTTCAATGACCTGTACTTCCCGGACTCACCGCCGTTCTACTACAGCAACCCGAACCTGAAACCGGAATCCTCCGAAACCGGTGAGCTGGGTGTGCGCGGCCAGTACAGTGTGTGGTACTGGGATGCGGCGCTGTATCGCACCAATATTGACGATCTGATCAGCTACGATGCCAGCCGCGGTTCGTCCTTCAATGTGGCCAAGGCTACCGTGGAAGGCGGCGAACTGGCCATGGGCCTGGAATGGCAGCAGTGGCGGGCACAGCTGGCGTTTTCTGCGCTCAAGCCGGAAGACGAAGAGACGGGCAACATCATCGCCCGCCGCGCCCAGCGTATGGGCCGTGTGGATGTGGATCGCCAGATCGGCCAGTTCTCCCTGGGGGGAACCGCCAGCTTCCAGGGTCACCGCTATAACGATGCGGCCAACACCCAGCGTCTGTCCGGCTTCGGTCTGCTGGATCTGCGTGCGGGCTGGGAATTTGCCGAGCACTGGACCGGGCGCGTGGTCGTCGAGAACGTACTCGACAAGGAATATGCCACCGCCCAGAACTTCAGCGGATGGAACTATCTCAACGCCGGGCGTTCCGTAATGGTAAGTGTCAGCTACGATACCCCATAACGAACTGAGCGGCGGAGACACCATATCTCTCCGCCTTTGACTGCAGGGTGATGATGACGTTTCGCAGAACGATGTTGATTGGCTTGGTGATACTGCTTGGCTTGCCGTTACCGGCGCTGGCCCAGCTGTGTGTGCAGGACGATGCAAGTCAACAGGTCTGTCTGAAGCAGCCTGCGCGCCGCATCATTGCCCTGTCCCCCGGTGCCACCGAATTGCTGTTTGCCGCCGGGGCTGGTGAGCAACTGGCCGCCGCGGTGAGCTTCAGTGATTATCCGCCAGCGGCGCAGAAGTTGCCCCGGGTGGGGAGCTACCAGCGGTTGGATCTGGAGGCCATCGTGGCACTCAAACCGGACCTGATCGTGGCCTGGCGAAGCGGTAACCCCATGGGGGATGTGGCGCGACTTCAGGACATGGGATTTCCGGTCTACATCAGTGAGCCCCGGCAGTTCGAAGATGTGAGCGCCACGCTGGAACGGTTTGGGGTGCTGGCAGGTACCGAATTGGTCGCCCAGGGTGCCGCAAACGGGTTTCGAGCCGGCATTGCCGCCCTGCGGGAGCGTTATGCCGACGCGGCTCCGGTGACGGTGTTCTATCAGGTCTGGGACGACCCTTTGATGACAGTCAACGATAGCCACCTGATCAGTGAGGCCATTCGCATCTGTGGCGGCGTCAATGTCTTCGGGGGGCTCGGCGCCCTGGCCCCGCGTATCAGTCGTGAAGCCGTACTGGAAAAAAATCCCCAGGCCATCGTGGCGGGCGGAATGGGGGAAGATAACCCGGCCTGGCTGACTCCCTGGAAAGCCTTCCCGTCGTTGCTGGCGGTGCAGAAAGGCAACCTCTTCTTTGTGGCCCCGTCCACCTTGCAGCGGCCCACCCCGCAGATGCTGGCGGGTACCCGCACCCTGTGCCGCCACCTGGAGAGTGCCCGTGCCCGCCACTAGTCGCCGGCCGCTGTCGGCGTTGGTGGCACTGGGGCTGGCCGGGTTACTGGCGTTGATGGTGGCGCTGTCGGTGGGCAGTGTCTCCATGTCGCTGCAAGAGCTGTGGGCAGTACTGCTGGGGCGCGGTAATGCCCTGCATGACACCCTGGTGTTTTCCCTGCGTGCTCCCCGTGCCCTGTCGGCGTTTGCCACCGGCGGCTTGCTGGCGTTGGCCGGGGCGCTGATGCAGGTGCTGTTACGCAATCCCCTGGCGGACCCATATGTGCTGGGGATTTCCGGCGGTGCCGCAGTGGGGGCGTTGCTGGCCATGCTGCTGGGGCTTGGGGCGGTGCTGGTATCGGGCTCGGCGTTTGCAGGAGCGTTGTTGTCCACGGTGCTGGTGTTTGGTCTGGCCCAGGGGCGAGGCAGCTGGACGCCCACCCGGTTGTTGCTGACCGGGGTAGTGATTGCTGCTGGTTGGGGGGCAGTCATTACCTTCATGCTGACACTGAGCCCCACGGAAAAACTGCCCGGCATGCTGTACTGGCTGATGGGCGACCTCAGTTATGCGGATTCGCCGCAGGTGGCCTGGCTGGTGCTGGTGCCGGCGGTGTTGCTGACCCTGCCGCTGGGGCGCAGCCTGAATGTGCTTGCCCGCGGGCCGTTGCAGGCGGCGGCGTTGGGGGTGGCGGTCAAACCGCTGGAGTGGGGCGTGTATGGGCTGGCCAGCCTGCTCACGGCGGTGGCGGTGACCACCGCAGGCAGTGTCGGTTTTGTGGGGCTGATCGTTCCGCATATGCTGCGGCTGGTGCTGGGCAACGATCAGCGCATCATTCTGCCGGCCAGCGTGCTGGCGGGCGGCGCCCTGCTGACCTTTGCCGACACCCTGGCGCGCACCCTGATGGCCCCGGAGCAATTGCCGGTGGGCGTCATCACGGCGCTGCTGGGGGTGCCGACTTTCCTCTTCCTTCTGTACCGGAGCCGCTGATGAGCGTACTTGAAGCCCGGGAGCTGGTGGTGGATATTCCCGGCAGGCAGGGTGGCGATCCATTGTCAGCACGGATCCTTCCCGGGCAACGCTGGGGAGTGTTGGGGCCCAATGGGGCGGGCAAGACCAGCTTGCTGCATACCCTGGCCGGGTTGCGGCCGCCGCGCTCCGGCACGGTGCTGGTCGATGGCGAGCCGTTGGCAGTGCTGCGCAGACGGACCCTGGCGCAGACCCTGGCGGTGGTGTTTCAGGAGCGACAGGACAGTTTCCCTGCCACCGTGCTGGAGACTGTGCTGATCGGCCGCCACCCCTTTCTCTCGCCCTGGCAGCGCGAGGGCGCGGACGATGTGCGGTTGGCCCATCAAGCGCTGGATGCGCTGTCACTGTCTACCTTGAAAGATCGGCTGGTCAGCACCCTGTCCGGCGGCGAGCGTCAGCGGGTGGCCATTGCCACGGCTCTCACCCAGCAACCGGGGATCTGGCTGGCAGACGAGCCTACCAACCATCTCGACCTGCATCACCAGGTGGCAGTGATGGAGCTGCTGCACCAGCAGGCGGAGGCCGGTGCGGGGGTGTTCCTGTGTCTGCATGACCTCAATCTGGCCGCGCGCTGGTGTGATCACATTCTGTTGCTCTATCCTGACGGGGAGCTGTGTTTTGGCCCGGCGGATACCATGCTGGTGCCCGAGGCGCTGGAGCGCCTCTATGATCAGAGTCTGTCGGTGTTCACTGTGAACGGTAAGCCGGTATTCGTGCCGGCATGACAGAGCCCCCTGTGATGGCCACGACTTCTCCCGCTTCCGCTTTTCAGGCAACGGTCCCTGCTGCCCTCATTAGCGCGCCGGGGTCGGGACAGGGAAAATCGTTGGTGACGGCGGCGCTGGCACGGCTGCATCGAAACGCCGGCCGGCGTGTGCAGGTGTTCAAATTTGGTCCGGACTATCTGGACCCCATGGTGCTGGAGGTAGCCAGCGGGTCGCCGGTCTATCAGTTGCAGCCCTGGATGACCGGTGAAGATGAATGCCGCTGGCGGCTGGCCCAGGCGGCCTGCGAGGCAGACCTGATTCTGGTGGAAGGGGCCATGGGCCTGTTTGATGGCACGCCGTCCAGTGCCGATCTGGCGGTGCTGGCGGGGATACCGGCGATTCCGGTGATTGATGCCTGGGGGATGGCCCAGACCTTCGGGGCGTTGGCCCTGGGGCTGGCCCGGTACCGTGAGGCATTGCAGGTGACAGAAGTAATTGCCAACCGGGTGGCCAGTGACCGTCATGCGGCCTTGTTGGCGCAAGGGTTACCCGCGAGCCTGTCGCTGCTGGGGGCAATCCCCCGCCATGAGGCCCTGACCCTCCCTGAGCGACACCTCGGTCTGGTACAGGCCGGAGAATTGAGCGATCTGGAGAGCCGGCTGGATGAGGCGGCCGCGGTACTTGAAGAGGCCGGATTGGGGCGGTTGCCTGCGCCGGTAAACTTTTCCGCACCGCCAGCGGAACCCGTGCCTGCCCTGCTGGCGGGCTGCCGCATTGGCATCGCGCGGGATGCGGCCTTCGCGTTCCTGTATCCCGCCAACCTGGACCTGCTGCGCGCCATGGGGGCGGAGCTGACATTCTTCTCGCCGTTGGCGGACAGCTGCCTGCCCGACGTGGATGCGGTGTGGTTGCCGGGTGGTTACCCGGAACTGCACGGGGAAACGCTGGCAAACAATGTCGCCATGCGCCATGCCTTGCAGGCGCATCACCAGGCGGGCAAGCCCCTGCTGGCGGAGTGCGGTGGCTTGATGGCCTGCCTGACCGCTCTGGTGGACGGTGAGGGGCGCCAGTATGCCGGGTTCGGTTTGCTGCCGGGTACCGCCACCCTGACCCGCAAATTACAGGGGCTGGGCATGCACGCCTGGCATCATGGCGGTGTTCAGCTACGCGGCCACACCTTTCATCACGCCGTGGTGGATACGGCATTGCCGCCCACCTGGCACAGTGAAAAACAATCTGGCACCGGGGGAGAAGCGATCTATCAGCAAGGCCATCTGCTGGCCAGTTTCTTCCACGGTTATTTCCCGTCTGCTCCCTCGCTGGTGGCAGATATCTTTACCGGTCGGTTGACCGCATCGTAATTCACTGACAACGGGGAACCTCATGAAACCAGACCCGAAAAGCCAGGAGCGCCACGCCTGGCGGATGGCCAAAAAACAGGAAATCATGCGTGAGCGCATTGCCAATGCGGACAAGGACCAGGGTGTGTTGCTGGTGCTCACTGGCCCCGGTAAAGGCAAGAGCAGTTCCGGCTTTGGCATGGTGGCACGCGCGCTGGGGCATGGCATGAAGGTGGGGGTGGTGCAGTTTATCAAGGGCGCATTCAGCACCGGCGAAGAGGCTTTTTTTCGTGACCTGCCCAACGTGGATTATCACGTCATGGGCGAAGGTTACACTTGGGACACTCAGGACCGCGAGCGCGATGTGGCCGCGGCCAATGCTGCCTGGGATATCGCCGCGAAGATGCTCAAGGACGACCGCTACGATCTTGTTTTGCTGGACGAACTGAACATCGCGTTGCGTTACGAGTACCTCGACCTGGACCGGGTGCTGGATGATCTGCAAAACCGGCCTGCCATGCAGCATGCTGTGGTGACGGGGCGCTATGCCCCCAAGGAACTGATTGAGTTGGCCGACACCGTCACGGAAATGAAAGTGGTGAAGCATGCGTTCAAGGATCAGGGGGTGCGGGCGCAGAAGGGCATCGAACTTTAGTGAATAGTTAACAGTTAACAGTGAATAGCGAAAACCCGAACCGGATAGGTATGAAGTAGTGGCGGGAAGTTCAAAGTTGAAAGTTCAAAGTTTAAAAATAAAAAAAGCACAAAGTAGTGCCTTTATTTGGGGCTGCGATCGCGGCTTGATGTCTGGGTGCGGCCTCGTCGCTGTGATTACGGGAGGCACCGTATCGCGTTTCAACTTTGAACTTTCAACTTTCAACTCCGGGTCTTCGCCATGCTGAGTTTGATGGTTCAGGGCTGCACCTCTGATGCGGGGAAGAGCACAGTGGTGGCGGCGTTGTGTCGGTGGTTTGCGCGGCGGGGGTATTCGGTGGCGCCGTTCAAGCCACAGAACATGGCGCTCAATAGTGCGGTGACGGTGGATGGCGGGGAGATCGGGCGATCTACTGCTTTGCAGGCGTTGGCCTGTGGTGTTGAACCGCATAGTGACATGAATCCGGTGTTGCTCAAGCCGCAGACCGATATGGGTGCGCAGGTAATTATTCGAGGTCAGGTGCTGGGCAATATGCAGGCGCTGGATTATCACGCTTATAAAAAAACGGCGCGCGATGCGGTGCTGGCGGCCTGGCAGGATTTATCGTCCCGTTTTGATGTGATCATTGTGGAAGGGGCGGGGAGTCCGGCGGAAATCAATCTGCGTGACAACGACATTGCCAACATGGGTTTTGCCGAGATGGTGGATTGCCCGGTGATACTGGTGGCAGACATTGATCGCGGCGGTGTCTTTGCTCATCTCACCGGTACGCTGGATCTGCTGTCGGAAAGCGAGCAACAGCGCACGCTGGGATTTGTCATTAACCGCTTTAGGGGTGACCTGTCGCTATTGCAGGGTGGCCTGGACTGGCTGGAAGCGCGCACCGGCAAACCGGTTTTCGGGGTGCTGCCCTATTTGCATGGACTTACCCTGGATGCGGAAGACGCCGTTGATGAACAGGGTGACCATGGCGTCGGTGCGCTCAAGGTCGTGGTGCCGATGTTGCCGCGGATGAGTAACCACAATGATTTCGATCCGTTGCGTCTGCATCCGCAGGTGCAGCTGACCTTTGTGAAAATGGGTGACCCCTGGCCCGATGCCGACCTGATTATTCTCCCCGGCAGCAAGGCCACTCGTGCGGATCTTGCCTTCCTGCGTGAGCAGGGCTGGGACAGTAAAATCGCGCGGCATCTTCGCTACGGCGGCAAGCTGCTGGGCATTTGCGGTGGCTTTCAAATGCTTGGGGAATGTATTGATGACCCCGATGGTCTGGAGGGACCCGCCGGCAGCAGTGAAGGACTGGGCTGGCTGGGCATGACAACCCGACTGGTACCCGGCAAGCAGCTACGCAATGTGCAGGGGCAATTCCTGCTCGCCGGTACGCCCATTCGCGGTTATGAAATTCATAATGGCGTCACGGAGGGCGAAGCGCTGCAGTCTCCTATGCTGCAGCTGGATGGCCATAAGGATGGTGCCGTTTCCGACGACGGCGCCGTCATGGGTTGCTACCTCCATGGCCTGTTTGATTCGCCGCAAAGTACCGATGCCCTGCTTGCCTGGGCAGGTCTGGATGCAAACGCGAGTGTTGACTACGTCATGCATCGCGAGCAGCAGCTGGATCGGTTGGCCGACATGCTGGAGGGGCATATGGATATGACCTTGCTACTGGCAAAGGCTGGCCGTCCCGCCGGCGATGTTGGCCCCTGGTAGGCACCCATTGCCTCCCGGCATTTTCATCGTCCTGACATCGCGTCTTTCTATGCTTGTCTCTCCCTCGCAATCCGAAAAGGCACTGTTTTTGTGAGGGTTATGCAGGAAAACGCCAGGGCTGGTGCGCTAAGTGATTTTCTTTCTGAACTTTACTCATCTTTGTTAGTTGGTGATGATGGATGATCAGGACGATTGTCCGGCGTGGCCGACAGGGGATCCTGTTAATGGAATTGTTGATAGGGAAGCAGCCATGAAAAGCGTATTACTCTATTCCGCTCTTGCTGCCAGTCTGGTGTTGACCGGCTGCGGTGATGACGGTGATCAAACCGCAGGGCAATCCGGCGATACGGGTGCGCCAGTAACCAGCGATGCGGCTACGGCGGAAAAGACAGACACCGGCGCCGGAGAAAAGGAGGGGCCCAAGCCCGCTGAAGCAGCCACCAAGGATAGCAATCAGGCCCTGAAAGAGTACTTGCCGTTCTCGGATAACACGTCTTTCGAGCTGGCCCATAAGGGATTCATCGCGCCGCTTCCCAAGGAAATGATCAAGGGTGAAGAGGGCAATCCGGTATGGGATCCGGCCAAGTATGATTTTATTGAGGAAGGCTCGGAAGCACCGGAAACGGTTAACCCGAGTCTGTGGCGCCAATCCCAGTTGTTGAATATTTCCGGTTTATTTGAAGTGACCGACGGGATTTATCAGGTTCGTAATCTCGACCTGTCCAACATGACGATTGTGGAAGGCGAGAAAGGCCTGACCATCATGGATCCGTTGGTATCTGCAGAAACCGCCAAGGTGGCGCTGGACCTCTATTACGAGCATCGCCCGAAAAAACCCGTGGTCGCTGTAATTTATACCCACAGCCATGTGGATCACTATGGTGGCGTTCGTGGTGTGGTCGATGAAGCGGATGTCAACGCGGGCAAGGTGGACATCTACGCCCCGGTGGGCTTCCTGGATGCCGCTGTTGCCGAGAATGTGATGGCCGGTAATGTCATGAGTCGCCGCGCCAGTTACATGTATGGCAACCTGCTGCCGCCCAGCCCGCAAGGTCAAGTAGGCGCCGGGTTGGGGACCACCACCTCGGCCGGTACGGTTACTCTGATTCCTCCCACCAAAATCATTGAAAAGACCGGTGAAGTCCACAAGATTGACGGGCTGACGTATGAGTTTCTGAATGCGCCAGGTTCTGAGGCGCCGTCCGAGATGCTCTATTACATCAAGGAAAAGAAAGCGCTCAATACTGCTGAAGATTCGACGCATACGCTGCACAACACCTACTCGCTGCGCGGTGCCAAGATCCGTGACCCGCTGGCCTGGTCCAAGTATCTGAATCAGGCGCTGGATATGTGGGGTGATGAAGTGGAAGTGATGTACGCCATGCACCATTGGCCAGTGTGGGGCAAGGACAAGGTCAATACGCATATCAGCACACAGCGGGATATGTACCGGTTCATCAACGATGAAACCCTGCGGCTGGCCAATCAGGGCTACACCATGGTGGAAATCGCCGAGCAGATCAAAGTGCCGGATGCCATTGCCCGGAATTTTTCCAATCGAGGGTATTACGGTTCCATCAATCACAACGTGAAAGCCACTTACGTCATGTACCTGGGCTGGTTCATCGGTAACCCGGCTACCCTCAATGAGCTACCGCCAGCGGATGCCGCCAAGCGTTACGTGGACATGATGGGGGGTGTGGATGCCTTGCTGGACAAGGCCCGCGAGTACTACGAGAAAGGCGAGTACCGTTGGGTTGCTGAAGTGGTTAACCATGCAGTGTTTGCAGACCCGGATAATCAGGCAGCGAAAAACCTGCAGGCCGACGCCCTTGAACAGATGGGGTATCAGGCAGAAAGCGGCCCATGGCGTAACTTCTATCTGAGTGGTGCCCAGGAGCTGCGTAATGGTGTGGCCCAGTTGCCAACGCCGAACACTGCTAGCCCGGATACGGTGCGAGCCATGGATGAAAGCCTGTTCTTTGACTTTCTTGGCGTGCGTCTGAATACCGAAAAAGCGGAAGGAAAACATCTCAAGCTGAACTTCGTGTTTACTGACAAGGACAAGCAGTTTGCCGTGGAAATGGTCAACGGCGTGTTGAATCACAGTGAAGGGCGCCAGTTTGATGAAGCGGATGCCACGATCAGCATGACCCGCGATACCCTGAATGGTTTTATGCTTCAGGAAACGACCCTGGAACAAGCTGTTGAAGATGGTGAGGTGACGGTCGAGGGTGATCAGGCCACGTTGACGGAACTGGTGTCTTGCCTGGATGACTTCGAGTTCTGGTTCAACATTGTCACACCGTAACCGCGCTTTGGTATGACAAAAAAGGCTCCTTCTCAGGAGCCTTTTTTATGGCGTGTCGTTATCAACGATCAGTGATCGTGACCGCCCGGCCCGTGTACGTGGCCGTGTTCTTTTTCTTCGGCTGAGGCTTCGCGTACTTCGGTGATTTCTACGGCGAAGTTCAGGGTCTCACCGGCCAGCGGGTGGTTGCCGTCTACGGTGACTTCATCGCCTTCCACGGCGGTGATGGTGAAGATGCGCGGACCGGCTTCGGTCTGGGCCTGGAACTGCATGCCCGGCTGCAGGTTGTCTTCGTTGCCTTCGAAGGCGGTTTTCGGCACCTGCTGAATCAGTTGTTCGTGACGCTCGCCGTAGCCTTCTTCCGGGGTGACGGTCACATCCAGCTTGTCGCCAGCCTGCTTGCCCAGCAGCGCCTTTTCCAGGCCCGGGATGATGTTGCCGGCACCGTGCAGGTAGGCCAGGGGTTCACCACGCTCGACAGAAGAGTCGATGGTCTGGCCGGCGTTGTTGGTCAGGGTGTAGTGGATGGACACTACGGCATTTTCAGAAATTTGCATGGAAACCCTTTTGGGGTAGATGAATTTGGAATGCAGGGCCATGACAACGCCCCTACACCCGGAAAGACGGCCATTCTAACAACAGCACGGCGGGGCTGACCAACCGGGGGGCCGCTGAACCGATAAACGCGGCCACGACGGTCGGGCATGGGGTTTGCTAAAGTAGGGGTCATGACGCATCCGGATTCCCCTTCGTCCCCGGTCCTTGAGGATCGTTTCGGACGCACCATCGACTACGTACGGCTGTCGGTCACCGACCGCTGTGACTTTCGCTGTGTGTACTGCATGGCGGAGGACATGACCTTTGTGCCGCGGGCGCAGGTGCTGACCCTGGAAGAAATGGGGAGACTGGCGAGGGTGCTGGTGGCGTTGGGGGTCAAACGCATTCGCCTCACTGGGGGGGAACCGTTGGTGCGCAAGGATGTGGCGCATCTGGTGCGCGACATTGGTGCAATCCCGGGGCTGAGTGAACTCAATCTGACCACTAATGGTTCGCGACTGGACCGGTTTGCGGATGAGCTAAAGGCGGGCGGGCTGGATCGTATCAATATCAGCCTTGATTCCCTGAACCCGGACCGTTTTCGCGAGCTGACCCGCACCGGCGATCTGGCGCAGGTGCTCAGAGGCATTGATGCGGCGCGACAGGCGGGCTTCCAGCGGATCAAGCTGAATAGCGTTATCTTGCGTGGGCGCAATCACGACGAGGTGCCGGCGTTGGTGGATTTCGCCCTGGATAAAGGGCTGGATATCGCGTTTATCGAGGAGATGCCGCTGGGGCAGATTACCGAGCATGATCGGGGGCTGGAGTTCGTGTCCTCCGAGGAGCTGCGAGATGACTTGTCGACAAGGCTGAATCTGGTTCCGCTGGCGGAAAAAACCGGCGGCCCGTCACGTTACTGGCAGGTGCCGGGAAGTGACAGTCGCATTGGCTTTATTTCCCCTCACTCACAAAACTTTTGCCATTTGTGTAATCGGGTGCGGATCACCGCTGAGGGGCGTATGCTTTTGTGCCTGGGTCATGAGCACAGCGTGGACCTGCGCGCGGTGCTGCGAGCCCACCCGGACGACGATACCCCCCTTCGCAATGCCATTGTCGATGCCATGGCCATCAAGCCCGAGCGGCATGACTTCACCCTGGATCCGGGGGAGCAGCTGGTACGATTCATGAATATGACCGGCGGTTAAATACGGAATAAGCGAGAGACCATGAAATCCCTGCCTGAACTGTTTTCCAACAACGAAAAGTGGCGTCACGAGATTGAGCAGCAGCACCCTGGCTTTTTCAAGGCGCTGGGCGAGCAGCAGAGCCCGGAGTATCTCTGGATCGGCTGTGCAGACTCCCGGGTGCCGGCGAACGAAGTCGTGGGCCTGATGCCCGGTGAGCTGTTTGTTCACCGTAACGTGGCGAACCTGGTCAACCATACTGACTTGAACCTGCTGTCGGTGCTGCAATTTGCCGTGGACGTGCTCAAGGTGAAGCACATCATGGTGGTGGGCCACTACGGCTGTGGTGGCGTCAAGGCCTCCATGGAAGACGCCCCTCACGGCCTGATCGACAACTGGCTGCGCCAGGTGCGCGAGCTGTACCTGCGCAATCGCAAGAATCTGGCGGAGCTGCCGGATGACCAGGCGCGCCTGGACAAGATGTGCGAGCTGAATGTCGCCCGTCAGGTGATCAATGTGTCCAACACCACGGTTGTCCAGGAAGCCTGGCGTCGTGATCAGCCGCTGACCATCCATGGCTGGATTTACGGTATTGGCGATGGCTGCCTGCGTGATCTGGATATCCAGATTCAGGGCAACCAGGAGCTGCGTACCCTGGAAGCAGACGAATACGGCAGCTGCTCCAGCTGATGAAGCCGCAGGGCGGCAATGCTGCCGCCCTGCACCCCAACGGATTGGCAATCTATCGCTTGTAAGCAAGCTCCCACAGGGACAAGCTACCCCTGTAGCCCATCCACACTGTGGGAGCGGTGGGACGACCGCTCCCACTTTGCGGCGTGAGCGCCTGTCCCTCAAAACCAGAAGCGCAGTCCTGCCACCAGCATGCCCTGTTCGGTTTTTTCGCCACTGGCGCGGGCCAGGTCGGCGGTGTCGCCGTAGCGCTTTTCCCAGTGAACGCCGATATAGGGTGCGATCTCGCGGCGGATTTCGTAGCGCAGCCTGAGCCCGGCTTCCAGACGGGTGAGTCCGTTGCCTACACGTAGCTCCTCATCTTCCTTGCCGTAGACACTGGCCTCCAGACTGGGTGACAGCACCCATTTCTGGGTCAGCATCAGCTCGTATTCGGCTTCGACCCTTAGCTCGGTCAGGCCGTCTTCGCCGACGAACAGATTGGCGTCCATTTCAAACTGATAAGGTGCGACGCCCTGCAGGCCAATGCTGGCCCAGTCCCGGTTGGGATCATCGGGCTGCCAGTCCCGGCGTACGCCCAGCTGCCAATCCCAGAAGGGCGCAAAGGCGCGGCTCCAGGCCAGTCGGGTTTCCGCGCTTTCAGTGGCGGGGCGCTCGTCGTCGTGTTCCGGTGACATGAGCCGTTCGCCTTCGCTGGAAAAGAACAGCTTGTTGATGTCGCCGCCGTACCAGGCTCCCACTTCCCACCCCATCACGCGGCCTTCGTCGCTGTCACGGGCTTCCAGTTGATCAACCATGACGCGGCCGAAACGTTGGGGGTGTTCGCTCATGGCATACAGGGCGGGGCTGGTCGAACTCAAGCTCACCAGCATCATTAACGAGGTAAAACGTTTCATCAGTGGTGTCCTCCATGCCGGGCGTGGGGATCGTCGGGCGGCTCGCCTGCTGCGTTTGGGTGGGGGGCGGGTACCACGCGTACTTCCCGGAACATGCCTGCTTCCATGTGGTAGAGCAGGTGACAGTGGTAGGCCCAGCGGCCGAGGGCGTCGGCGCGGACCAGATAACTGAGCTTTTCGCCGGGTTTGACGGTGATGGTGTGTTTGCGCAACAGCTTGCCGTTGCCCAGCTCCAGGTCGCTCCACAGGCCATGCAGGTGGATGGGGTGGGTCATCATGGTGTCGTTCACCAGCGTGATGCGCACCCGTTCGTTGTGGTACAGCTCCAGGGGCTCGGCGTCGGCGAACGCAATGCCATTGAAGCTCCACATGTAGCGGCTCATGTTACCGGTCAGGTGCAGCACGATTTCACGGTCCGCGTGAAGACTGTCGACAGGGTTATCGACGGTGCTGCCGAGGGTGGTCATGTCCGCGTAGGTGAGCACTTTCCACGGCCGGTCGCGCAGGCCGATGCCCGGGTCGGCAAGCATGTCGCCGGGGGCCATGGCGCGCATGTCCACGCCGGGTCCGTATTCGCTGGGAGGATGCTCGATGGCGCTACCCCGTGGGGGCAGGTCCGGGTTGCTGTTGTCGACGGCGAAGGGGGGCGGCGGGGGCGTTGATGCTTTGGCGCCATGATGCTCATGGCCCATGGCGCTGTGATCCATTCCGTCCATCTTGCCCCTGTCATGTGCCATGCCGTGCTGCACGCCGCCATGGCCGCTTTCGCCATGCATGGCTCCCATCCCCATTTCTGTGTGTCCGAGCAGGGGCGGCGGATCCATCTCCGGCACCTTGGCGGTCAGGCCCGGGGCCGGGGTCAGGGTGCCGCGGGCATACCCGGAACGGTCGATACTCTGCGCGAACAGGGTGTAGGCCTGGTGAGCGTCGGGCTCGACGATCACGTCGAGAGTTTCTGCCACGCCCAGTCGCACTTCATGAAAAGGCACCGGGGTAACCGGCTGGCCGTCCATGGCAACCACGGTCATGTCCAGGCCGGGGATGCGGATATCGAAGAAGGTCATGGCGCTGGCGTTGATAAACCGCAGCTTGATGCGCTCACCGGGATTGAACTGGCAGGTCCAGTTGCCGTTTGGGGTCTGGCCGTTCATCAGGTAGGTGTAGGTATAGCCGGTGACATCGGCCAGGTCGCTTTGGCTCATGCGCATGCTATTCCACATGTGCCGGTCCTTGAGCGTCTGGATCACCCCTTTGTCGCGAAAGTCCCGCAGGGTGTCGAACACGGTGCGTTCGTTGAAGTTGTAGTAGTGACTCAGTTTCTTGAGCGTGGCGTAGAGCTGTTGCGGGTCTTCGTCGCTCCAGTCAGACAGCAGCACTACCTGCTCGCGGTCAACCGTGTGGGGATACGGGGTCTTCGGGTCAATGATGATGGAACCATAGAGGCCGGTCTGTTCCTGAAAGCCGGAGTGGCTGTGGTACCAATAGGTGCCGTTTTGTACCACCGGGAACTGGTAGGTGAACGTTTCCCCCGGTTTGATGCCATCGAAAGACAGGCCGGGAACGCCATCCATCTGATAGGGCAGCAGCAGGCCGTGCCAGTGAATGGAGCTGGTTTCAGGCAGCAGGTTGGTGATCTTCAGCGTGACGGTGTCGCCTTCGCGCCAGCGCAGGGTCGGCCCGGGGATGCCGCCGTTGATGGTGGTGGCCGGTCGGGTCTTGCCGGTGAGGTTCACATCGGCGCCGCCCAGGGTCAGATGAAAAGTGTCACCGCGCAGTTCAGGGGCGCCGGTGTGGCCCTGACGGGCCAGCAGTTGCCGGGGGGCAAGGCCCAGTCCCAGGCCGGCGGTACCCAGCGCGAGTCCCTGCACGAAGCGTCGGCGCGGCAGGGAAAATCGGTTCTTTTCCATGTTGGTCTCCAGAAGGTTTGAGGAAAAACGGGCTCAAACTTTCCGGGACGGTGGGCGAAGGGGGAGACGGTGGATACCGGGAAACTCTTTTGGGGCCGTTGCAGAGTCAAAACGCAGGGCGGGAGGTTCCTGGCTGGCAGGCAAGTGCAGCAGCAAGGCGGTGCTGACCTGGCACAGCGTCAGACACTGGCAGGTGTCGCCGTCTTCGCAGTGGGGGTGGTTGTCTTTGGGGGCCGGTCGGTGCAGGGCGTGTTGGCTGTGCTCCGAGGGGCTGGCAGAGGCGGGTGATGCCTGATGGTGGCAATGGGTCAGGGTGCTGTGATCCATCATCATCGCGCCGGAGGGCGGATGGGGGCCCGGCGCCATGCTCCCTGCCGTTGCCACAGCATTACCCGTCACCAGCATCAGGGCGGTGACGAGCAGGGCGACCAGGGCCCTGGTGCGGGTGTGGCAACGCAGGAACAACATCATGGCAGGCATTATGAACCGGGGGGCTACCCCCAGGTCAATGCTGGCGGATCCAGCCATAGCGTCTGAGTGATCACGCTGCAGGCAATCACCACCAGCAGTACGGCGGTGCCCCGTTCCACCCAGTGATGGTGTTCGCGCAACCAGGGTAAAAAGCGGCTGCGACCCAGTAACAGGGCGACCAGCACGTACCAGGCACCGTCGATGATCATGGCGGTGAGCGCAATCTGGATTCGGGCGGGCTGGCCCATCTCCGATGACAGGAACTGGCTGAACAGGGCAAGGAAGAACAGTGCCACTTTGGGATTGAGGAAGGCCACGGCAAAACCGTCCCAGGCAGCGCCATGTAACACGTTGGACGGGGGGGAGGTGTGTGCCGGTGCCTGCGATTGGCGGCTGGCCTGCCAACTTTTCCAAGCCATCCACAACAAAAAGAGGGCCCCCAGCAAGCTGAAGGCCAATTCCAGTCCCGGGTAGCGTTTGAACAGCACCGCCATGCCCGCCACGGTGGCGGCTGCCCAGATGCCTACGCCCAGGGCATGGGTGAGGCCGGCAATCGCGCCGGCCTGGGCACCGCCATGCAGGGTGTGTCGGGTAATCACCGCCAGACTGATGCCTGGCGTCATGGCGCCAAGGGCGCAAATGCTGGCGAGCAACAGCCAGTCGTGTAACGGCAGCATTCAGAGTCTCGTTAGGTGAAAGCGGGCACTGTAACGGGTTGGTGTGACAGGTTGAAGAGAAGAGCAGCTGCGAGCTATCAGCTTTGAGCTGCGAGCCAAACAATAAAATCTCAAAAACGTTTGGTGCGCGGGCAGGGCCTTGGGATATTTTAAGCCCTTTCCGCGACTGGTCGCTCGCAGCTGTTAGCTGTTAATTTCCCGGATGGTGGCTGAAGACTGCCATGCCGTCTTCATCGAACAACAGCACATCATAGGTATCCACGCGGTCGCCCATTTCCATGCCCGGGGAACCTACGGGCATACCGGGAACGGTCAGGCCCTTGCCTTCGGGGCGCTCGGCCAGCAGGCGGTCCACGTCGCTGGCGGGGACATGGCCTTCGATCACGTAGCCATCAATAAAGGCGGTGTGGCAGGAGCCGCCACCGGGGAGAATGCCGGCTTTTTCCTTGATGGCCTGCATGTTGTCGGTGTCGTGCACTTCCACGGTGTAGCCGTGCTCTTTCATATGATCCACCCAGTCACCACAGCAACCGCAAGTGGGCGACTTGTACACTTCCAGCAGCTTGCTGCCGACCTTGTCGTCGGCGGACGCGTGTTGCTGGGCCTTGGCCGGCTCGCGGGTTTCTGGCTGGGCGGGTTCCTGTTCGCCGCAGGCGGCCATCAACAGAGCAGTTAAAACAACCAGTATTTTTTTCACGGCAAGTCCTCATCATTGTTTGCGTGTTGCGTGTTGCGTGTTGCGTGTTGCGTGTTGCGTGTTGCGGTCAGTCCACAACCAGTCTGCCTTGATACATCTGCATCTGACAGGTGAAACGGTATTCGCCGGCGGCGGGATTATCCAGTGTGATGGTGGTGGTTTTGCCGGTGTCCAGAAAGGCACTCACGTCCAGCCCGTGAAAGACCACCTGTTCCGCACAGGGGGAGGGATCCTTGCGCTGGAAATGCAGGGTCAACGGTTGCCCGGCCCGGGCATGGATGACGGCAGGATCATAGACGCCGTTATCCACGATCACCGTGGTTTCACTGACGATCTGCTGCGAGCGTGTTTTGCGGCCACCGGGTTGTGACAGCCAGAACCAGCCAATGATCAGGGCGATCAGCAGCAGGCCGGCAAGATTGATCAGCAGGGTCATGGTTGGCTCTCCGGTTTTCGGGCGGTGACGACCAACCCGGTTTTGTGCATGACCTGGCCGAGAACACTGACGCTGTCTTCCGGGTGGCGGGTCATCGCGGGTTGTTCAAAGCCGGCATCGGCCAGTGCCTGCATAAGGTCTGGTCCTTCGTAGGTCAGGAAGCCATGCTCGAACACGGGCAGGGTCGACATGCTTTGCCGGTCCCGCAAGCCAAGGCAGAGTTGGCCGCCTGGCTTCAGGTGTCGGTAAATCGCGTGCAGGGCTGGCGCGAGAGGTTGCCAGAAATACACCACGTTGATTGCCAGAATGCCGTGGTAGTGATTTTCCGGCAGGGGCGCCTGGCGAATATCACCGTGGGTAAAACGTACTCCGGGCCTGAAGCCGTGCAGGGCATCGGCGGCCTTCACCATGTCAGCGGACAGGTCCAGCCCGGTGTAATCAAGATCCGGAGCTTGTGCTAGCAGCGTGGGTAAATGCCCGGCACTGCCGGGGCCGATTTCCAGCAGCCGTTCGGCACCCTGCAGCGTCAACGCGGCGTAGGTGTTGGCGATGATCGGTTGATTGCTGCTGTTCATGTTGCCCGCCACGGTGGCGCCGTCGGCGCCTGTGGGCTGACGTAACTGGGCGGCGAGTTGTTCGGGCGTCATGATTTGGGTTCCTTGCGAGGGGTGAACAGACGCAGCCGGTTGGCATTGGTGACCACAGTGACGGAGCTGAGTGACATGGCCGCACCGGCAATCACCGGGCTGAGTAAACTGCCGGTGAAGGGATACAGCACCCCGGCGGCAACTGGCACCCCCAGACTGTTGTAGACGAAGGCGCCAAACAGGTTTTGTTTGATGTTGCGTACGGTGGCGGTGGAGATCGCCATGGCATCTGCCACCCCGTGCAGGGAACCGCCCATCAGGGTAATGGCGGCGGATTCGATGGCCACGTCGGTGCCGGTGCCGATGGCAAACCCCACATCCGCCTGGGCCAGTGCAGGGGCATCATTGATACCGTCGCCGACCATGGCCACGGTGCGACCTTCCTGCTGCAGGGCCAGGACTTTCTTCGCCTTGTCTTCCGGCAGTACCTCGGCCATGACCTCATCGACGCCGGCCTGTTTGGCGATGGCTCTGGCGCTGGCTTCGATATCGCCGGTGATCATGATGACGGTCAGCCCTGCGTCTTTCAGGCGTGCGATGGCCGCCCGGGAATCGTCCTTGATGCGATCGGCGACACCGATAATGCCTAACAGGGTGTTGCCTTCGGACAGAAACAACGGGGTGGCCCCCTTGTCGGTCAGGGGCTGGCTGTCGAGGGTGATGCTGACCCCCTCACTTTCCAGCCAGCGACGATTGCCCAGTCGGTACGCCTTGCCTGCCAACGTGGCGGTGACCCCCTTGCCGTTGAGTGCCTGAAACTGGCTGGCGCTTTCCAGTGACAGCTGTCGCTGTGCGGCCTCGTTGAGGATGGCCATGGCGAGCGGATGCTCCGAGCCGCGTTCCAGGCTGGCCGCCAGCTGTAGCACAGACGTTTCCTGTTGGCCGTCAGCACAGACGATATCGGTGACCGCGGGTTTGCCTTCGGTAATGGTGCCGGTCTTGTCGAGGACGATGGTGTCCAGGGTACTGCTGGTTTGCAGGGCCTCCCCCTGACGAATCAGGATGCCATGCTCGGCCGCTTTGCCGACGCCGACCATCACCGACATGGGCGTGGCCAGACCCAGCGCACAGGGGCAGGCAATGATCAGTACCGTGGTGGCGCTGATCAGCATGTGGGTGATGCGCGGGTCGGGCCCCAGGTTGAACCAGACCAGCGCCGAGATTACCGCAATGATCATGATGGTGGGGACAAAGACCGCGGAGACCTGATCGGCCAGCCGGCCAATGGGGGGCTTGCTGCCCTGGGCTTTTTTTACCAGTGCGACAATTTGCGATAACGCCGTATCGCGCCCCACGGCAGTGGCTTTGTACAGCAGGGTGCCGCCTTCATTCAGGGTGCCGGCACTGACCCGGTCCCCTGGTGTCTTCTCCACGGGCATGGGTTCACCGGTGAGCATGGATTCATCGATACGGCTTTGGCCTTCCTGCACCTCGCCGTCCACGGCAATTTTTTCCCCGGGGCGCACGCGCAGCAGATCGCCGGTTTGTACCTGCTCCACCGGGATGTCGGTTTCCTTGCCGTCACGCATCACCCGCGCCGTCTTGGCGCCCAGATCCAGCAGTCGTTTCACGGCCGCGCTGGTCTTGCCACGAGCGCGGACTTCCAGCGCCTGACCGAGGTTGATCAGGCCGATGATCATGGCACTGGCCTCGAAGTACACATGCCGGGCGGCCTCGGGCAGGGCGGTTGGCACCAGCACCACGACCATGGAATACCACCAGGCGGCGCCGGTGCCCAGGGCAATCAGGGTGTCCATGTTGGCGTTGTGATTGCGGCAGGCTTTCCAGGCGCCGATGAAAAAGTGGCGCCCGGCGGTTGCCAGAATCGCAAGAGTGGCAACGCCGATTGCCAGCCAGATCCACTGACTGGGCTCGCCCGGGCGTACCATCATGTCACCGCCGAGCAGGCCCCAGGCCATCAGGGGGACGCCCAGGCCAAGCCCCAGCCACATGTGGCGCAGCAGTTGGCGGTAGTGCGCCTGTTGCTGGGCCTCTTGAGCCTCATCGTCGCCCTCATTGGCTTCGCTGGCGCCATAACCGGCGGCCTCGACGGCCTGTATCAAGGTGTCGGGACGGGCGTGGCCGCGGACGCGGGCAGTGCGATCCGCAAAGTTCATGTCCGCCTGATCGACACCGGGGGTGTTGCGCAGGGCGCTTTCAATGGTGCGTACGCAGGACGCACAGGTCGCCCCGGTAATATTGAGAATGATGTCGACAGCGTCGCCGGTCTCGGCAGGAGGGTGGGTGGCCTGTGACGTCGTATGGCATGCCGGAGTCTTTGCAGGGGCATAGCCTGCCCCGGCAATGGCATCCTGCAGCTGCGCTTTGCTGGTACGGTCGTCGTCCTGATGCACCTGTACCTGTTGCGTCTCCAGGTCCACCTCAATACCCCGAACCCCCGGCAGCGTTTGCAGAGCGCGGCGAATCTTGTTGGCGCACCCCTGGCAGGTCGCACCGGCAATGGGAAGAATGTGATGTGACACGGGTCTTCTCCCTGATGAAGTGGGCTCTGTCACAAATTGTCTAACCTTGGGGTAACCCCGAGGTCAACCCCTGTGCTATAAATCCGCACCGCCATTGAAAATTTTTATAAAACACCGGAAATAGCGGAACTGATCCGGGGAAATGCTCTCAATAGAAACACTACACTGAGGCAACTTTGGATGCCGTTGATTCAATTGCGAACGAGGACGACTTTTATGTTGAAAAAAACTTTGCTTGTGTCAGGGATTGCACTGGCTGTTGCCGCCCCTGCGATGGCTGAGCAGCGCACTTCTTCCGTGCGTGACAATGGTTTCTCCTACTCGTATGGCCAGCTGGCCTACGATCGCTGGGATTTCGACGGTGATTGGGATGCGGATGCGCTGAGCGCTGAAGGCAGCTTTGGTCTGGACGAGCATATTTTCCTGCGTGGCGCCCTGCGTTTCTACGATGGCGATTACGATATTGATGGCAAACAGCTGTCCGCAGGTGTCGGGTTTCACACCCCGTTGCAGCAAGGTCTGGACTTCGTGACCAGCGCGGACATCATTTACGATGACCGTGATTATCGTTTCGGAGATGACGATGATGTGGGTTTTGAGGTTCGTGGCGGTGTGCGTCATGCCACCACCGAAAAGCTCGAGCTGTCCGGTGGTCTGACCTATATCGACCTGTATGACGATGATTTGGGTGTTTATGGTGAGGGGCTCTTTAAGGTGACTCCTGTTGTGGATCTCGGTGCCCGAGTGGTTGTGGCCAGCGATCGCGATTCCATTGGTGTGTTCGGTCGTTACAACTTCTAAACCGGTTGTTGTTAGCGCCTAAAAAAGCCCGCCGGGGAATCCCGGCGGGCTTTTTTTAGGCTTATTGTGCAGGCGATGAGATCAAAAGGCGTCTACAGGGTGGTGGTTTCCTGCCATTGCATAATGGCTTCCCAGCCGCTGTCGTGGCTTTGTTCCAGGGCCTCTCTAATGCCCGGCTGGCTGCGCTCCCAGTCTTCGATGACGCTCTCCGGCAGCGCCTGAAGTCCGCTGAGCAAGTGGCTCTCCAGACCGTCCCGAATGCCCTCGGGAATAACCAATTCATTGTCTTCCAGGGGGAGTGCCTGTTTTTGCTGGCGGCCCAGCAGGGTGCCAAGACCGCAGTGAAGATCTGCTGCGGTCAGAGTGGCGTCACTGATCAATGTTCGGTAGTCCGCGATCAGCTGCTCGCTGGCAAGCGCAAGCCACTGCCGGCGACGAGCCATGCTGTCCTCTTCGCCGATGAAAGCGTTCAGGGGCTTGGGCAAAGCAGCCGTGCCATTGAGCACCACGAACAACGCGGCAAAGCCCAGGCTGGCCTCGGCGCTGTCGGTAGCGCCGTGCTGGGTGCGTAGTGTCTTGCGAGACATTTCCAGATACGGGTCACTGATCAGACCTGAGTCGGGCCACTCGGGCAGGGCGTCAATATAGCCGGGGTAAAGTGGCCAGCTATCCAGGCGGTCCAGAATAAGCTGTTGCTCCAGCTGGCAGGCCCGCGCGGCGGGCAGAAGGTAGTGTCCGGCCAGTGTTTTGTACCACTGTGTCAGTGTCTCCCGCAGTTGTTTCAGTGAGGCGTTTTCCGGATTTCGATCAAACTGGCTCAGAGCGTGCTGCCACTGGGCTGCGGCTTGCTCAAACTGGTCGCTGCTGGTTTGTTGCCAGTCGGCAACAGGGATGCCCGGGAGCAGGGGGGAGTCCTGTTCCGGCGGTGCGGAGTCGGTGTTGCTGGATTGTTCGCAAGCCATCAGGAGCAAAGCCAGCAAGCTGGCCAGCAAATAACGCATGGTTCCCACTTTATTCCTGGTATGTGTGAGTCGTTGGTAAGGGTGTGTCGTTCACGGCGTGAAGCGTGCTAACGCAAGCTGATAACCGGCCATCCTCTTTCGCGTGCTTCCCGCTCCAGGGTGGCATCCGGGTCCACGGCTACCGGGTTGTCCACCTGTTGAAGCAGTGGCAGATCATTGTGGGAGTCACTATAGAAGTAGCTGCCATCAAGGGTTTCGCCGTGGTCGTCCAGCCATGCCTGTAAGCGGCTGACCTTGCCTTCGCGGTAGCTGGGGGTGCCGTCGATGTCGCCGGTAAAGCGTTCCTTGCGCCGCTCGGCCACGGTGGCGATAAGGTGATCAATGCCCAAGCGGTCGGCAAGTGGCGCGGTGACAAAATCGTTGGTGGCGGTAATGATCATCAGGGTGTGGCCTTGTTGGCGATGTTTTTCTACCAGTTCCGCCGCCTTGGGCAGCCACATCTCATCGAGTTTTTCAGCCAGGAACTGTTCGCGCCAGAAGTGCAGCTGGGCCATGTCATTGTCTGCCAGCACTTTCAGGGAAAAGCGCAGGTACGCCAGGATGTCCAGACGACCGTTCTGGTAATCCACATAGAACTGGTCGTTGGTTTCCTTGTAATGCTCGGCGTCGACAATGCCTTTTTCCACCAGCCAGTCGCCCCACAGGTGGTCGGAATCACAGCCAATAAGAGTGTTGTCCAGATCAAAAATCGCGAGTGTCATGACCTCTCCTCAGATGAGGGCTCATTCTAGGGGATGCGGATGACAAGTCATAGCGGCGGGAAAGTGCTCACACGAGCAAAAGGTATGAAAGTTGCAGTAATGCGAATTGATTGCAGGTTGCCCGACAAGGTTTAATGGGGCTATGACACTCGGACTAATCCTCATGAAACGCATGGGGATTCGAGCCTGACACCAGAGAGATCATGACAGGCATTATTGATGACAACGGATTCCGGTTGAATGTCGGGATCATTATTGCCGGCCGGGACGGCCGGGTTTTTTGGGGCCGCCGCATGGGCAATCGCGATGCCTGGCAATTCCCCCAGGGTGGCATGATGCCCGGTGAAACCCCGGAAGAGACTCTGTTCCGTGAGCTGGAAGAGGAAGTTGGCCTGCGCCCGGAGCACGTGGAAATCATTGCCAGCACCGAAGGTTGGCTCAGCTACCGTTTGCCGCGCCGTTTTCTGCGTCGTCCGCTCAACCGTCCCGACAGCCGTCCGCACTGCATTGGCCAGCGCCAGAAGTGGTTTCTGTTGCGTCTCACAGCAGCCGAAGAGGCGATTGATCTTTTTGCCAGTGACAGCCCGGAGTTCAAGGCCTGGCGATGGGTCAACTACTGGTACCCTATTCGCAAGGTCGTGCACTTCAAGCGCGGGGTGTATGCCCGTGCGTTGCGTGAGCTGGCACCGGCCCTGAAAAAAGAGGTCGGATCGCTGTCCGGCAAGAAGGGAGCGCGACAGCGCCCCCGGACGGCGAAACCCGGAGGGGCTTCCGATGCTTGATACCCTGCGCCGTATTGTTCAGGAAGTGAATAATGCGCCGGACATTCGTGCCGCTCTGGATCTGATGGCGAAGCGCGTGCGTGATGCCATGGGCACCGAGGTTTGCTCCATATACCTGCGCGACGAAGATGACCAGCGTTACGTGTTGATGGCTTCTGAAGGTTTGAAACAGGAAGCCGTGGGCAATGTCAGCCTGGGATTGTCGGAAGGACTGATTGGCCAGGTTGGCATGCGTGAAGAGCCGGTTAACCTGGAAGATGCTTTCTCGCACCCCCGATTCCACTACCTGGCGGAAACCGGGGAAGATCCTTTCCATGCGTTTCTGGGCGTGCCGGTGATGCACCACGGCAAGGTGCTCGGAGTCATGGTGGTGCAGCAGCGTGACGTGCGCCGCTTTGACCAGAGTGAGGAAGCATTTCTGGTGACCATCTCGGCCCAGTTATCGGCGGTGATTGCCCATGCACATGCCTCCGGTGTGTTGTTCGACCAGCTGGATACCGGTGGAGTGGATCTTCCCAGTTTCTATGACGGTTTGCCTGGCTGCCCGGGAGCTGCCATCGGCTATGGTGTCCTGTTGTTTCCCGAAGCGGATCTGGCGTCGGTGCCGGACCGCCAGGTCGACGATGTCGGGAGCGAGATCGCGCGCCTGGATGATGCGCTGGTGCGCACCCGTCAGGAAGTGCGGGATCTGGCCGAGCGCGCCTCAAAATCGTTGGGTGCGGAAGAACAGGCACTGTTTGATGTCTACCTGCGGATGCTGGATCGGCATGCGCTGCCGGCTGAGGTGATTACCCAGATCCGGGAAGGGCAATGGGCGCAAGGTGCCTTGCGGGACGTGGTGGACCAGCACGTTCGCAATTTTGAAATGATGGACGATCCCTACCTGCGCGAACGGGCCGCTGATGTGCGCGATCTGGGTCGTCGGGTGCTGGCCCAGCTGCAAAGGCAAGGGCGCAGGCATGTGATATTCCCCGATGAGTGTATTCTTCTGGGCGAGGATATTTCTGCCCCAATGTTGATGGAGGTGCCTCGCGAACGCATTCGCGGGATTGTCACCACACGGGGCTCGCGCAACTCACACATGGCCATTGTCGCCCGTGCCATGGGGATCCCTACTGTGGTGGGGGCCCAGAATTTGCCGCTCAAACAAATGGATGACAAGGAAATCATCGTGGATGGTTTCCGTGGCCGGGTGGTGGCCAACGCGTCACCTGAGCTCAAGGCGCAGTTCGAGGAAATTATCCGCGAAGAAGCAACGCTGCAGGCCGGTCTCGAAAAACTGCGTCATGAGCCTGCCGAAACGGAAGATGGCTTCCGTATCCGGTTGCAGGTGAACACCGGGTTGATGACGGATATCAATCGTTCCCTTGAGCGTGGTGCAGAAGGCGTTGGCCTGTACCGCACCGAAATCCCTTTCATGGTGAGAGACCGTTTCCCGTCTGAAGAAGAGCAGCGGGTGATTTACCGCGAACAGCTATCGGCTTTTGCGCCTCACCCGGTGACCATGCGCACCCTTGATGTGGGTGGCGACAAGTCGCTGAGTTATTTCCCGATTGAGGAAGAAAATCCATTTCTGGGTTGGCGGGGCTTGCGGGTTACCCTGGATCACCCGGAAATTTTCATGGTTCAGGTACGCGCCATGCTCAAGGCAAGCGAGGGGCTGGATAATCTGCGCATCATGCTGCCCATGGTCACCAGCGTGATCGAGGCGGAAGACGCCCAGCACTTTATCCACCGTGCCTGGCTGGAAGTTCGCGATGAAGGGCTGGACATCCCCATGCCGGAAGTGGGGGTCATGATCGAGGTGCCCGCCTCTGTCTACCAGGCCCGCGCGCTGGCCCAGCGGGTCGATTTTCTTTCGATCGGCACCAATGATCTCACCCAGTACCTGTTGGCCGTGGACCGCAATAACCGGCAGGTGGCCTCGCTCTATAATTCCTATCACCCCGCTGTGCTGCACGCGATCCTGCATGTGATCGAGCAGGCGAAAGAAGAGGGCAAAACCGTCTCGGTGTGTGGGGAAATGGCTGGCGAACCTGCCTCGGCGTTGTTGCTGATGGCCATGGGGGTGGATGCGTTGTCCATGAACGCCTCCAACCTGCTTAAAGTGAAAGCCGCGATTCGCCGGGTGAAGATTTCCTTCGTGCGCAAACTGCTCAGTGAAGCGCTGGCCATGGATAACGGTGAAGTGATCTCCGCCTACGTGGACCTGCAGCTGGACAAGGCCGGCCTCGGTGACTTGCTGCGAAACCGCAAGGCCATCAACTGACATGTTCAAGCGTGGGCTGCTTGCTGTCCTGACGCTGCTGGCGTTACTGCTGCTGGTTCTGGTGGTCAGGGCGCTTGTGCTGCCAGCGCCAGCCCTCTCTTCCAGAGTGCTGCCGTCTCTGCCTGAACAAGACCGCGATGCGCAGGTTGAGCGCTTGGCCCAGGCGATCCGGTTTCCCACCCTGGCCGACCGGCCGGAAGCCTTCGACGCGTTTCATGCCTTTCTGGCAGAGGCCTTTCCCTTCACGCATGAGACCCTGTCACTGAGGCCCTTCGGTCACAGTCTGCTTTACCATTGGGACAGTGGGCATGATTGTGCGCCAACGTTGCTGCTGGCCCATCAGGATGTGGTGCCGGTGTCGGCCATGGCCGAGTGGCAACATCCTCCTTTTGACGGGGTGGTGGATGAGCGGTTCATCTGGGGGCGCGGTACCCTGGATGACAAGGTCAGCGTCATGGCGATTCTGGAAGCGGTGGAAGCCATGCTGGCAGAAGGCAGGCAGCCTGCCTGTGATGTGTGGCTGGCATTTGGCCACGATGAAGAAACCGGCGGTGCCCAGGGCGCGGCGCGAATGGCGGCCTGGCTGCAAGAGCAGGGTGTGCGGTTTGAATTGGTGCTGGATGAGGGCGGCATGGTGTTGCCAGGTGCCACCCTGGGCATCCAGCAGCCGGTGGCGCTGATCGGCATCGCCGAGAAGGGTTATATCAGTGTAACGCTGGAGGCCCACGGGGAGCCCGGGCATTCCTCACGCCCGCCCGCGCAGACGGCCATTGGTGACCTGGCGGTTGCCATTGCCCGGCTGCAGGCGAATCCCCGCCCTGCGGGCTTGAGCCTGCCGACCCGCTACATGCTGGAAACCGTCGCTCCTGAACAGGCGTTTGCCCGCCGCCTGGTCTTTGCCAACCTGTGGTTGTTTGAACCACTGGTGGTGCGCCAGCTGGCCGGGAATCCGGAAACCCATGCACTGATTCGCACCACCATGGCGCCTACCATGCTCAGCGGCGGAGTGAAGGACAATGTGCTGCCAGCCACGGCCAGTGCGGTAATCAACTTCCGGCTGGCTCCGGGTGAAACTCAGGAAAGCTTGCTCAATTGGGTGGAGCGTCACTTGCCCGAAGGGGTGTCCGTTTCCATCAAGGAGGGGTTCTTCGCGGAGCCATCCCGCATCTCCCCAGCGAACAGTGACGCCTTTGAGCGGGTGGCATCCCTGGCGCAGGCCCTGCCCGGCGACCCACTGCCGGCCCCGTTCCTGATGATCGCGGGCAGTGATGCCAGGCATTACCAGGCGCTTTCGGAAAACGTGCTGCGTTTTCTGCCCGTGTCGCTGCAGCAACAGGATATCGCGCGTTTCCACGGTCCCAACGAGCGCCTGGCCCGTAACCAGTATCCGGATATGGTCCGCTTTTATCTGGGGCTGCTCTCCTCTGGTTCTGCGCAGTAATACCGCGTCGTGCGATCCGGTCAGTCTCCGCTGAAGACCGCCGGGCGTTTGTGAAGAAAGGCGCTGATCCCTTCCCGGCCATCCTGCCCATAGCCCAGCATGCCTTGAAGCCTGGCTTCACTACCCAGTTGCTCGTCCAGATCCTGTTCACTGCTGTGGTCGATCAGCGCCTTGATTCCTGCGAGCGCCCGGGTGGCTTGTGCAGCCATCTGACAGCCCAGGGACATGGCGGCCCCCATTAGCTGGTCATCGTCATGAACCGCATTAATCAGCCCCCATTGCTCCGCCGTCTGAGCATCCAGTGGCTCGCCACTCATCATCCATTGCAAGGCACGAGCGCGGCCAATGGCGCGTGGTACAAACCAGGTGCTGCCGGCATCGGGGATCAGACCCAGTTTGATAAAGGCCTGTATGAAGCTGGCCGAACGGCCTGCCAGAACGATGTCGCCAGCCAGAGCAATGCTGCAACCGGCGCCGGCGGCAACGCCATTGACGGCAGTAATGACCGGTTTTTCCATGCCGCGCATCAGGCGGATGATGGGGTGATAGGTCTCATGCAGGGTGGCAGCAAGGTCGGTAGCTTGCTCCTGATTGTCTGAGCCATTGAAGTGGGACAGGTCTGCGCCAGCACAGAATCCCCTGCCGCTACCGGTCAATATCAGGCAGCGGCAATGCGGATCCTGCGCGGCCATGGACAGTGACTGATGCAGATCGATCAGCAGCTGTGGTGACAAGGCATTAAGACGTTCCGGTTGTTTCATGACAATTACGGTGACAGGCCCGGTCTGTTTGACCTCTACGCAGGGGCTCGCGTCGTTTGCTATTGCAGTGCGCATGTTCTACGTCTTCTTACAGCCACCAGGTTTGAAAGTCCGAGGGCCATGCCCACTCCAGCGCGAAAATGGTGATGCCGTAGAACGCCACCAGCTTGATCCAGATTCTGCGGAAATAGGGCAGGGAGTCGGGATGGAAGCGCACTTGCATCCATAGGGAGTACACGAACAAGGCGGAAGCCAGCACGGTCTGGATGGCAATGATGGCGTTGATGCGCGGAAGAACATCCACGGGGTTGGCAAAGAGGTAATGGCCAAAAGACAGCCAGTTACCCACCACAAATCCCTGAATCAGTGTGTAGACCCGATCAGGCTGGCTGCCCGATAGCGTGGTGTGCGCCCGCCGTGCCGCCAGCGCCAGCGGAAACCAGAGGGCGGCAACAATCGGGGCATTAAGCCAGGCTGGTTCCGGGTACTGATCGAAGAAAATGACATTGTCGAAGAAGTGAAGGGTGCAGCCTGCCAGTGTCAGCCAGAGCAGCATTTTGAACACGGTGTAGTGACGTTGTGTGGCTTCCATGTGAATTCCTATAACGGTTGTTATAAATCTTGAGGGGATGCTAGACTATGACAGTCGTTATAGCAAGGGTGTGAAATGAGCCAGTCAGACAAGAAAGTGGCAAGAGCAAGGTTGGTGGCAGGAGCGGCGGATCTGTTGAGTCGAAAAGGCATGAATGGCACCAGTATCCGGGAGTTGGCCAAACACTCCCGGGCACCGCTGGGGTCCACGTACCATTATTTTCCGGGCGGCAAACAGCAGGTGATAACCGAGGCCATACAGTTTATTGGCGACAAGGTGTCGGCGGGGTTGGCTCATTCCCTTAAGGCGGGTCCGGTCAGTGGGCTGCGTGGCTTTCTGGCGATCTGGCGGGAAGAGGTGGTGCGTTCCGAATTTCGTGCGGGGTGCCCTGTCCTGTCTGTGGCGGTTGAGGAACCGGCGGGTGAAGACGAAATGGCCGCCTTGCTGGTGGCGAACGCCGTGTTTAATGACTGGATGCATCTGATGGCGGCGGCGTTGCGGGAAGAGGGTGTCAGTAAGGCGCAGGCCGAGCAGATTGCCACGTTGGTGGTGGCGTCGGTGGAAGGCACGATCGCCCTGTGCCGAGCCCAGCGTAGCGTCAAGCCTCTGGATCAGGTGTCACGGCAGCTGGAAATGTTGATCAAGAACGCGATAAGGAAGGATTGAATGATGACGCCTGAAGAGAATGCCGCACGGTTTAACCAGGCCGGTGAGAGCGGCTTACCGGGGCTGGTGGGAATGACTGTTCACGCCATTGGCGAGAGCGGTGTGGATGCGGTAATGCCTGTGACTCCGGCGCTGATGGCGCCCAACGGTTTCCTGCATGCCGCCTCGGTGATTGCCCTGGCGGACTCGTGTTGCGGTTATGGCACGATGGCGAGTTTGCCGGAAGGCGCGACCGGCTTTACAACCCTCGAATTGAAATCCAATTTTCTGGGTACCGCCCGGGAGGGTGAGGTGGAGTGCAAAGCGACGCCGGTACACCGCGGGCGTACTACCCAGATTTGGGATGCGCAAGTGCGTCATCGTGAGAGCGGCAAGACCATTGCCCTGTTTCGGTGTACGCAGATGATTCTGTATCCGCGCTGATGCCCTGGTTCTCCCGCCATTACGATCGACTGTTGTTGATCAGCATTGTGGTGGTGCCTCTGGTGCCGATGCTGCTCTACAAGTGGTACTACTCTCTGGATACCTGGTATGTGCCATGGGGGGAGACCCGCAGCGATTACTTTGATGAGGCTTTCGAGCATGCCGCGAAACGCTGGCTGATGACGGTGCAGGCGCAGGGCGATGCAGTGTATGTGATGACGGATAGCCAGTGCCCTTGCGCCAAGCCAGTGTTGGCGAAACTGCATCAGGCGCTGGCGGAGACGGTGCCTGTCAGAGTGTTCGACGCTTACGGTCCTGTGATGGCGGAGCAGGAAACATATCAACTTTCCTCTCTGATCCGGTTTATGCCGGCGCTGCCGACCGCCTTGGTAGTAAGGGCGGGAGAGTTGATCTATGTGGGGCCGTTGGTCACAGGAAATTTGTGTTCACAGGAAGCGGACTTTTCACCGCCGCTCGCGGCCTATCAGGGGCAGGCCTCGGGCAGAGTGTATAACTGGCTGTCAGAAGGCTGCTACTGCCGGCTGGCCCCGGAGCGGCTCCCGTCCGGTTCTGTTCCTTCAGGAGAGAAAAGAAACCATGAATAGCGCAATCGTTCTCAAGCTGCATCTGTTCGGGGTGGCATTCTGGCTGGGAGTCGTCGGCGTGGAGTTTTTGCTGGAGCGACGCCGGGCGCTAAGCCGTGAGCATGGCTATCTGGTCGCGCGATTGCATGAGCGCATCGACCTGTGCCTGGAGATGCCGGCCTTCCTGTTGGTGCTGGTAACCGGGTTGTTGCTGCTGGAGGTGGAGCAGCTGTCCGGTGTGTATCTGCTCAAGGTGTTGGCAGGCTTGGTCGCGGTGAGTGGCAATCTGTTGTGCCTGTGGCCGGTTATGTGCCGCAAGCTGGCAGCTGATCGTGGTGACCTGCCGCGCGTGATCCATTATTCGAATGTGATCGACCGGATTTCGGTGGTGGCGATTCCCGCAGGCCTGTTCGCCTTTGCCTGCGGGGTATGGCTGGTGATCAGTCGCTAGCGGAGGAGGTGTTCACCGCTGTGGCCGGTTGACCGTCTGGCTGCCAGACCTGCTCCAGCATGGCCGGTTCGCCCTGACGGCTGAGCTCCACGGCGCTGCTGGCGCGGGTGCCGTAGGCGGGAGACTGGATAAAGACCGGGGCGACCAGGCGCTCCAGTTCCATGCCCACGCCGGTGTCCGGTAGCACCGTATCGTCCGGTTGATATCGATCGTTAACCACCCACAGCAGTTGCTCCAGCGTGCCGCCAGAGGCAATGGCGTCTGCTAGCCGTTGTTTGCCTCGTAGCACCTTGGGCCAGGGGTCGTCCATCAGGCCGTTGCTGAGGCCATGCAGGCCGGGTACCACAGGTTGGGGTGGCGCGCCGCGGTTACCCAGATACCAAAGGCTGTCCGGTGTACCCACCAACAGATTGAAGGCGCCGTAATGGGCCTGTTCTGACGCCAGCGCGTGGGCAAAATTCTCTGGTGTTTGCCGGGATTCCAGAAAGGCGGTGGGTAGCAGACCCCGTGAGCGTTCGCCGGGTTGCCGGTCGGTGATGGGCTCGCGATAGTTGGTGACTACGGCAAAACGACCGTTGCGATGGATGCCCAGCCAGGTCCCCCCGGCAGTCAGGTCCAGCCCGCAAAAAATATCCCCTCGCCAGCGTGCCGCCTGCGCAGGGCGGGCATGGAATTCATCGCGGTTGGCGGCCACCCTGAGCGGGGTCGGGCTGTCGGGCTGCCAGTCAAATAGCACGATACACATAGTCGGGCCTTCCGGTTTCGGGCCTGCTAGCATACCTGTCTAGAAAATCATTGGCAGTGAATGGGAGAGCGGGTGCTGGAATTGTTTCTGATCTGTCTGGGAGTCGGGGTGGGGGCTGGCTTGCTGGCCGGAGCCCTGGGGCTGGGCGGTGGGGTGGTGATCGTGCCGGCGCTGATTTTCCTGTTCCACGGATTGGGCTTTGCAGATGATCTGGTCGCCAAGATGGCCGTGGCGACCTCACTCAGCACCATCATCATTACCTCCATCAGCGCGGTGCGTACTCATCACAAGGCGGGCTTTGTCCGCTGGCCGCTGGCGTTCCGGCTGGGGGTGGGGATTGTGCTGGGGGCGTTTGCCGGTGCGTTCATTGCTGATGCCATGAAAGGGGAACTGCTGACCCGCTTGTTTGGTCTGTTTGCCATGCTGATCGCCTTGCAGATGTTGCTGGTCGGGCAGAAGGCGGTCGATGCGTCCTTGCCGGAGCGAGTCCCCGGGGCGGTGGGGCTCGGGATCGCCGGGGTGCTGATCGGCACGGGCTCTGCGATTTTCGGTATTGGTGGTGGCTCCCTGACGGTGCCTTTTCTCAGCTGGTGTCGCCTGAAAATGCAGCAGGCGGTGGCTATCTCATCGGCCTGCGGGTTGCCCATTGCGGTGGCGGGGACGGTGGGCTTTGCCGTGGCCGGCTGGGATGAGCATCATCTGCCTGAGGGGGCGCTCGGTTATGTGTTTTTACCCGCCACAGCCGGTATAGTGCTCACCAGTTTTCCGTTTGCCCGGCTGGCTGCCCGGCTCAGTCACCGTTTGCCGTCCGCGACCCTGAAGCGGGTATTTGCGGTGGTGCTGTTTGTGTTGGGTGTGAATCTGGCCTTTGGATAGGACGCTATGGAATTTCCTGTGATTGATCCGGTGGCCATCGCCATCGGCCCGTTGAAGGTCCACTGGTATGGGCTGATGTACATGATCGGCTTCGCGGCGGCCTGGTGGCTGGGCACCGTGCGTGCCAAGGCGCCGAACTCGGGCTGGACCCGGGATCAGGTGAGCGACCTGGTGTTCTATGGCGCCATGGGGGTCATTCTGGGTGGTCGTCTGGGCTACGTATTCTTCTATAATTTCAGCAAGTTTCTGGCTGACCCGGTGTGGTTGTTCAAGGTCTGGGACGGTGGCATGAGCTTCCACGGTGGCGCCATCGGGGTGCTGGTAGCGTTTGCCCTGTTTGCCCGCAAGACCGACAAGCGTTTCTTTACCGTGGCCGATTTCATGGTGCCCATGGTGCCGATCGGGCTGGCTACCGGCCGCTTTGGCAACTTTATCAATGCCGAGCTGTGGGGGCGGACCAGTGATGTGCCATGGGCCATGGTATTTCCGACTGACCCGGATCGCCTTCCCCGGCACCCCTCACAGCTTTATGAGTGCCTGCTGGAAGGAGTGGTGCTGTTTATCGTGCTGTGGGTCTACTCGGCAAAACCGCGCCCGGCCGGGGCGGTGACGGGCCTGTTTGGGGTCGGCTACGGGGCGGCACGGACCTTTGTGGAATTCTTCCGCGAGCCGGATGCCCATATCGGCTATCTGGCTGGTGGGTGGCTGACCATGGGGATGCTGTTGAGCATTCCGATGATTATTCTCGGTATCGCCATGATGGTATGGGCGTATCGAACCGACGATCGCCAGGCGATGGTGAAAGGGTGACGGCATGAAGCAATATCTTGATCTACTGCGCCATGTGCGTGATCACGGCACGTTCAAGGAAGACCGCACCGGCACCGGCACTTATGCGGTGTTCGGCTACCAGATGCGCTATGACCTGAGCGAGGGTTTCCCCATGCTCACCACCAAGAAACTGCATCTGCGTTCGATTATTCACGAGCTGCTGTGGTTTCTGTCCGGTGACACCAATATCCGTTACCTGAAAGAAAATGGCGTCTCTATCTGGGATGAGTGGGCGACCCCCGACGGCGAGCTGGGGCCAGTGTACGGCGAGCAATGGCGTAGCTGGAAAACCCCGGATGGACAGGTTATCGACCAGATCACCCAGGTGCTGGACGAGATCAAGCGCAACCCGGATTCCCGTCGTCTGGTGGTCAGCGCCTGGAACCCGGCGGTGCTGCCAGATCCGGCCATTTCCCCGGATGCCAATGCCGCGGCGGGCAAGCAGGCGCTGCCGCCCTGTCACTGCCTGTTCCAGTTCTATGTGGCGGACGGCAAGTTGAGCTGCCAGCTATACCAGCGCAGCGGAGACATCTTTCTGGGCGTGCCTTTCAATATTGCCTCTTACGCGCTGCTGACCTTGATGATGGCGCAGGTCTGCGGCCTCGAGCCCGGTGACTTTGTGCACACCCTGGGGGATGCGCACCTGTACTCCAACCATCTGGAGCAGGCCGATACCCAGCTGGCCCGTACGCCCCGTGCGCTACCGACCATGACTCTTAATCCCGGGGTGAAAGACCTGTTTGCCTTCACCTTCGAGGATTTCACCCTGAGTGATTACGACCCCCACGCCCATATCAAGGCGCCTGTGGCGATCTAATAACGCCTGCCCGCTTCACGCATACACGCCAACACGCGTGATGCGTGAAAGCGTGGTGCGAGTAAGTGAGGTTTGAATGTCCATTCGACTTTCCATGATGGTGGCCAAGGCCAGTAACAACGTGATTGGCCGGGATAACAAGCTGCCCTGGTATCTGCCCAACGATCTCAAGTATTTCAAGCAGGTCACCTTTGGCAAGCCGGTAATCATGGGGCGCAAGACCTGGGAATCCCTCAAGGGGCCCTTGCCCGGCCGGACCAACATCGTCATTACCCGCCAGCCGGATTATCTGGCCGACGGCGCCAAGGTGGTCGCGAGCCTGGATGACGCAGTGGCCATGGCGGAAAACGTGGCCTTCATCGAGGGCCAGGAAGAGGCGGTGATCATGGGGGGGGCGGAGATCTACTCACTGGCCTTGCCGCAGGCAGACCGTCTGTATCTCACCGAGGTACATGCCAATGTAGAGGGCGACACATTCTTCCCGGAATACGATGCGTCCGAGTGGCAGCAAATCGCCCGCGAAGACTTTGTCGCTGAAGGCCCCAACCCCTACGACTATTCGTTTGTTGTCTACGAAAGACAATAGCAACACGTTCGTGATTGGAATGGTTAGGGCCTAAAGGTTTGCCGGTTTCCCCAAAGACCGGAAGGCGCCTTCATTCCGAAGAACCGAAAAGACTGCCAGAGCGTTGAGTGCGGCGCCGATAAATAACCAGTCACCTGGTAGGAGTATGGCGAAGCGGAGTCATGCACAGAGGGATGCCCGAAGGGAGAGCGAAGAGAATAACCCTGCTTGCATGGTGTACCGAGCTGGACCTCGAGCCCTATTTCAAACCCCTCGTCGCTCCTGCCTCACCCCCGAGGTTCAATCACAACCTCACTCTTGATCGACTGCGCGATAAAGCATTTCTCATGGGCTTTTTGATGTAGCGCCTGAATGGCGGCACTGTCGGGTTGGGCGTTTTTGAATGTGACCAGCGGTTGAAGTGTGACCTGCTTTACGTAGATTTTTGCCTGATCATTCTGGCCAAGGATGGCTTGTGGATCGTCATCGTAACTGGCTACGGCCAGCCCTTCACGGGCAGCTTCGGTCAGGAATGACAACAGATGGCAGCTCGCCAGTGCGGCAATGAAGGCTTCTTCCGGTTCCATGAATTCCTGCTGGCCATGATGGCCGTCCACCACCCGTACCTCATTGCCGTCGGCCAAGTGCCACAGATAGTGATCCTGGTCGCCGTGATCGGTCCAGCTCAGGTGCATGGTATGTTGCGGCACGAAATCTTCCCCGGTGAATGCATTTCCTGAAAGTATGCCACTAATCCGGAGGAATGCCATGGCCGCAATTGTGCGCAATGGTAACGGTTTGGTGTGCCCTTATGCCTCGGGCGCGCCGGACAGTTCCCAGTAGCGAAAAACAGCCACATTCATGCCGGTGGCAAGCAGACTGACGGGCAGGGCAATCAGCAAATTGGCCGCGGCAGTGTGGCTGACCAGAGTGCTGATCAGTTGTGCCAGACTGCTGCTGGCTAGCAGATATGCGATGAAAACCATTACGACCATCAGCAGCAGGGGCCACTGCTGGCGCTCGGTCATGGTGAAGGACTGCCGGATGGCCTGAATGGGGTTGTGCCGGTGCAGTACCACCAGATAAGGAGCAAAACTCAGGCGGGTGTAGACCCACAGTGCCGGGAAAAAGAAGGCCATCCAGCCCAGTGCGACACCAATGGCCATGATTGCGTAGGTGGCCAGCAGAGCCGGGAACATGAGCAGGGCAGGAGCCATGCAGGCGACCAGACCGGCCGGTTTGCCGGTGCGGGCAGCGGCGATCTGGCTGATGACGGTGCCTTCTGCCAAGGGGCGCATCAGTAACACCAGCGCCAGGCTGATGCCGCTGACTTCCAGGGCGCCATCGGCGGTCTCCGGCAATGCCAGAGTGACGCCAAACAGCCACTGCACCGCCTCGCCCATCAAGGCAAAGGGGGCGGTGACCAGAAACAATGGCCCAAGGTTGTGCCACCAGAAATAGAGAATTTCACGAAAACGTTGACCAAGCATGGTTTGCCGCCGATTCAGTCGACAGAAAAGGTGGCGCCACCATACGACAGCGTTGAAGCCTTTACCAGACTACTGGCCTCGCGGTTGAGGCCTGGTTACCACCAGTACTTGCCCCAGTTCTCCGGGTTGGCCCAGAACCGGGGGTTGTTCCAGTTGCGCTGGAAGTTGTAGTCGTCCAGGTCATAGCTGTAGATGTCGAGGGAGCGGCCGTCCTGAGCGAAGTGTCCCTGCTGCCGGCAGCCCAGTGCCAGGAAACCGTTGCTGGGCCAGCGCAGTTTCTGCGGGGCCAGGGCGGGTTGGTACACCGCCACCACGGAATCCGTGTGCAGGTTACGCAGCAATCCCATCAGCGCTTCACCCTCCTGGTGCGTCATGTATTCGAGCTGATCGGCAACAATCGCCATATCAATCCGCTGGATGTCTTCCAGCGCCTTGAACGGGTTTTGTTCCTGGATTTCGATCAGTTCGCAGTCGTGGTCTTTGCACCACTGACTGACGACGGGGATGGGATTCAGGCTGACAGAGACGATGGAGCGTGGCTGGTGGCTGTCGAGAATAGCGGCCAGACGCTCCTGCGGGGTTTCGGTCATGGGTTGTGCCATTGCGGTATTCATGGTTTTCAGTCTACCCCCAAAAACAGGGGCTTTCGAGTGTCGGGAATGCAAACCCCGGTCAGGTTTTCGTTACCTTTTACGTTCTCTTTTTTGCGGCCTTTGCACACAGAAATGCGACCCGGTTCAGAAAAACAGAAAAGACCGTTGACGTCTGTCCAATCAATAATGATAATGATTCTCATATACAGACAAGGAGGCCAGCATGTCCCAGCTCAAGAAGAATGTGACCACTACCACCCGTCGTGTTTCCATCAATGCGGAAAGTAGCGTTGCCAGCAGTCTGCTGCTGAACCATCAGGGCAAGTTGTGGATCGAGCACGCCGGTGAACGCTACCTGCTACGTCGCACGTCCAACAACCGTTTAATCCTGACCAAGTGAATGTCGCTGGGCCCCCCGTTGGGGCCCGGCACGGGGGTGGTGGTGTGCCGCCACTCTCAACCCTTTCTCCCTGACGTGGATCGCCAGCCGCCGCCAGCTTTCCACACCTAATATCATGCCCGGACGGACACGACGCTCCACCGGGTGGCGAACTGGAGGCAGCATGTCAGTGATGACGTGGCCCTCGGCGCCGGCGGCCTCTCCTCTGCTACGACAGTGCGGCGCCGCTCTCGGCGACCGGGTTCTGCGGTTACAGGATGAACCGCTGGCCATTCTCAAAGCCCTTTACCGGCTGGGCGCATTGGTGGTGACCACCTTCAGTGCGGGCTCGAAAGTCTCCCAGAATATGCACTACCCGGCGTTCAGTGATGGCGAGTGGTGGCTGGAATCGGTGGGGGATCGATGTCGCCTACGCCAGAGCCTGCAGCCCGCCCAATGGCATTCGGTGTTGGCGGTGCTGGAGCCCACGGGGCCGTTACCGGCGCGCAGCCTGCTGTTTCTTGATCGCCAGGGGCAGCCGCTCCAGCAGGTGGCGGTGGCGCCAGACAGTGGCGGCCTGGCGTTTGAAGAGTTGGTCTGCGCCATGCTGCACCCCGATCAGAAATCCCTGAATCTGCCCTGCGGGTTTCCGCGCCTGCTGCGCAGCAAGCTGGGCCCTTTGAGTGAGCTGGAGCGCGACTGGGCCGGCAGCCATGACGATGAAGATTTCACCCAGTTGCTGGCGCGCTGCCACGATCAACGTTCGGTGTTGTATGAGTCTGTGCGCGACAGTTTCGCCTGTCAGGTACGCGCGGAAACCCTGCCCGCCGTATTGGGTGAGGCCGCCAGTCGGGATTCGGCGACCACCTTGTGTATCGGTAACCAGGGCGTACGGTTATGCATGACGGCCCCTTGGTCATCGCCGCGTTGGCAGGGCAATCACTGCCACCTTGCCCACAATGGTGCGCTGGTATCGCTGGATATGTCGCAGATGCACAGCCTGTGGCGCTTGCGTAAACCGGCTGAGGGTCAGGTGGTGACGGCGCTGGAAGCGCTGGATGAACAAGGTGACTGGCTGTGGACGCTCTCCGCCGGCGAGGGAGAGGCCTCGTGGCGGGAGTTGTTACGCGATAGCGTGATTCGATAGCGACGGACTGCAAGGCGAAAAGGCGGGGCTGGGAAGGCCCCTTTTTTGGGTTCATCGCGCATTAGTGTGGTGTTCAGAAGTGGTCGTCGAAGGCTTTCAGCAGACGAATCACTTCGCTGACATCCTGCTCCATTTCCTTGAGCGCTTCCTCCGCCATGGGGGCCACATCACAGCTGGCAGGCAAGGGTGCGCCGGCATCCAGAATGGCGCGAAAACGGGCCACGAAGACCCACTGCAACCACTCACTGAAATTCATTGTGTCGGCGAAGAAGGGCGTCTGACTCTCGAAGGCGGACGGCGCGGGCGGCTGGGTAGACCACAGATCCCGGGCATCCAGCTCGGTTTGCAGGGCATCGAGCAGGTTGAGCAGAGCGGTGTGTTTTTTCGTCGCAGCGTCATTCATCGAACAGGGGCACCAGGTCAGGGATTTCGCGGAGGTTATGGATATGGTGACTGGGTTTGGCCAGTTCAACCGGCCAGTCCATGTCGACCAGATTGGCCCAGACCGTATGCATGCCGTGCTCACGGGCTGCGTGCACATCTTCCAGCGGGTGATCTCCCACATGTACGGCCTGGCTGGCACTAACGCCGGCGGAACGTAACGCTGCTGCAAACATGTCGGGGGCGGGCTTGCGCCTGCCGATGGTTTCCGCGGAATGGTGAAAGGCAAACAGATCATGGATCCCGATCATTCTCAGATCGGCATTGCCATTGGTGAGGGCGCCGAGCACATAACTGTCGGCCAGCAGCTCCAGTACCTCCAGGGCTCCGGGAAAAAAACTGACCCGGTTACGGGCTTCATGGAACACCTGAAAAGCCGCCAGGGCAATGCGACGGGCTTCGTCTTTGCCGAAACCGTGCTCAACAAAGGCACGGCTCATGGCGTCCTGGCGCAGGGCGGTCAGGTTGTCGAGATACTCCGGCTTTTCCTTGAGCAAGGAGGTGCGAACTGCCCGCACCCGCTCGGCGCTCAGAGCGGCGGCGGCATCGGGGTGATTCTCGGCGATCCACAGACTGCACGCCTTCTCTGCCTGGCGAATCACTTCATCCACCGGCCACAGGGTGTTGTCCAGATCAAAGGTAATCAGCTTGAGATTGCTCATGGGAGACATTGTAGCGCATGGGCGGAGTCGAGGCTCACGAGGACTCGTCATCGTCCTTGCGGCGCTGTGCTCTGGGATGGGCGCCATCATACACCTGGGCCAGGTGCTGGAAGTCCAGGTGGGTATAGACCTGGGTGGTGGCGAGATCGGCGTGGCCGAGCAGTTCCTGCACCGCGCGCAGGTCGCCGGAAGATTCCAGTAGGTGCGTGGCAAAAGAGTGGCGTAGTTTGTGCGGGTGAAGATGGTCATCCAGGCCGCGCTCCAGCGCATGGCGCTTGAGGCGTTGCTGTACGCTGGACGGTGACAGGCGCTTGCCGTTCTTGCTGAGGAAGATGGCCTTTTCGCTGCTGTCCTTGACGAACAGGGGGCGCGCCTTGAGCCAACGCTTGAGTGCGGTGACGGCCGGTTTCCCCATGGGCAGCTGACGGGTCTTGTTACCCTTGCCCGTGACCAGCAGCTGGGCGGCGGTCATGTCGATGCTGTCCACATTCAGGCTCAGCAGTTCGGCAAGCCGCAGGCCACAAGCGTAGAACAGTTCCATGATGGCCTGGTCACGCAGACTGAGCGGGTCGCCCTTGTCGACCCCGGCATCCAGGAGCTGTGTCACCTGATCCGCATCCAGCGCCTTGGGCAGGCGCTTGCCGCTCCTGGGGGCGCGCACATCCACCACCGGGTTGTCCCTGGCGATGCCTTCGCGCATCAGGTAGCGGTAAAAAGTACGCAGGGTGGAAAGCAGCCGGGCAATCGTCTTGCCGCCCTTGCCCTGACGATGCAGCGTGGCCACCAGCGAGCGAATGTCATGCACAGTGACAGCGGCCCAGTCTTGCTGACCGAGCACCCGCGAAGCTTCTTTCAAATCACGCTGATAATTGCTGACCGTATGCGGCGAAAGCCGCCGCTCCGATTCAAGGTGGGTAAGGAACGAGTTGACAGTGGACAGTTGAGAGTTGACAGCTTTTTGGGGTTCGTCTTTTTCGCTGTTCACTGTTAACTATTCACTGTTCACTGATTTTCTTGGCGGCCTGATGCGGGTACTGACGAAGCACTTCGTGCAGGCGGCGGCTGAGTACCTGACCGATGTGAGTGATGAACAGGGTGCCCAGGGAGCTGCGGAAGTGCATGGCGCTTTTGCTGCCGATCGCCAGCAGGCCGAGACGGCCCTGATACTCCAGCGGGACCATGGCGGCGGAGCGGATGTCGGTCGCATGTTCCTTGAACAGGGCGTCCATCTCTTCCTGACGCATGGCGCCACACACGGCCTTGCCATTGCGCAGCAGGTGATTGAGTGCCTGAGGCAACGCGTTGCTGTCGACACATCGGATCTGGTTGCGCAGATCGCCGAGGATCGGCACTTCCCGGTCATAGAGCATGAGCGACACCCGGTCGCACCGGAAGTCGTCGCCAAGGCTGGTAAGCAGATTGCGGAACAGCTTTTCGGCGCCGCGGGCTTCCAGCAGGGCCAGGGTGAGGCGACGGGTCTTGTCGAACAGGTGGTCGTTTTCGCGGGCCACATCCAGCAGGCCGTTGAGTCGGTCGCGTAACTCGGTATTGCGTTCACGCAGGATCGAGGCCTGACGCTCCAGCAGGGAGACGGCTTCGCCTTTAGAGTCAGGCAGACGCAACAGTTCCAGCAGTTCCGGCCGCTGCTCGAAGAACTCCGGGTTGTCCCGCAGGTAGGCGGCGACCTGGTCGGCATTCGCCGGGCTGTGATCCGTCATCTGTCCGTCCTGTGCTGATCAGTCAGTCTTGATATCAATGCTGCCATCATAGACATGGCTGGCCGGGCCTGTCATCCGGATGCCGCCCTCACCGTGATATTCGATGTGCAGGGAGCCACCGGGCAGATGCACGGTAACGGCGTTATCCAGCCAGCCGCGTCGCTGGCCAATTACCACGGCCGCGCAGGCGCCAGAGCCGCAAGCCAGGGTTTCCCCGGCGCCGCGCTCGTAGACTCGCAGGCGAATTTCCTCACGGCTGACCACTTGCATGAAGCCCACATTGACCCGTTCGGGGAATTGTTCGTGACATTCCAGCAGCGGACCGGCGCTCTCTACTGGCGCGGTATCCACATTTTCCACCAGCAGGGTGCAATGCGGGTTGCCCAGCCCCACCGCGCCCACTTCCCATGCCTGAGTGCCGGAGACAAGGAAGTAGCTGTCCGCTTCGCCCTTGGCGGTCATTGGGATGGCGTCCGGGGCCCATCGAGGCGCGCCCATGTCGACGGTGACTTGTTCGTCGTCGGTGACCGACAGGGTCATTTGCCCGGCGGCGGTTTCGACCACAATGTCCTGTTTCTGGGTCAGGCCCTGCTCTCGGACGAAACGGGCGAAACAGCGGGCGCCGTTACCGCACTGGCTCACCTCGGAACCGTCGGCATTGAGAATGCGATAGCGGAAATCCGCCTCGCCCTGTGCCGGCTGGACAATCAGCATCTGATCGAAGCCCACGCCAAAATGGCGGCTGCCAAGCCGGCGGATTTCGTCGGCAGGAAACGGCAGGCCGTTCTCAGGCAGTGGCTGATTGATACCATCAATCACCATGAAATCGTTGCCAAGGCCGTGCATTTTGGTGAAACGCAGGTTCATAACAATCCAGCAGTACGTGATTTGAGAGGATATTGTATGCAGATAGACCGTGCGGTGACAGGGGAATGAGGATGAGTTGACAGTTGATGGTGGACCTTTGACAGCGTCGCGGCCAGTAAGCGGTTCAGCTTGAAGGCATGATGCCGCGACCCGGCGATGGGGGCGGGCTCCCTGGGTGGGGAAAAACCGATGCCTGTTCGCGTAGCTGTCAGAGGTCCACTATCAACTGTCAACGTCCCCATCATGGTTTACAATCACGCCAAAGCCTTCACCCATGCCATTACCTTCATTACCAGGCCTGTTGCCCATGCTTTCCTACCGCCACAGCTATCACGCCGGCAACTTTGCCGATGTCCTCAAGCACATCGTGCAGATCGCCATCATCGAGTACCTGAAAAAGAAGGATAAGCCCTTCACGGTGCACGACACGCACGGTGGGGCAGGCAATTACCTGATCGACAGTGATCACATGCAGAAGACCGGGGAGTACCGGGACGGCATCGAGCGGCTGTGGGACAAGCGCACAGAGGTTGGTGTGATCGACCAGTATGTGAAGCTGGTGAAGCAGCTCAATCCGGTGGGAAAACTGCGCGAGTACCCCGGTTCTCCGAGCATTGCCGCCAGCCTGTTGCGTGAACAGGACCGTCTGCAATGTACCGAGCTGCACAGCACGGATTTCGAATTGCTGCACAAGCGTTTCGCCGGCGACAAGCGGGTGCGGGTGGAAAAGCTGGATGCCTGGCAGGGCATCAAGGCCATGATGCCGCCCCAGCATCGCCGCGGCATGGTGCTGATTGATCCTTCTTATGAGCTGGAACGTGATTACCGGGATGTGCTGCCTGCCCTGCAGATGGCCATGGAGCGTTGGGCCACGGCGACCTATGCGATCTGGTACCCGGTGCTTGACCGGAATCGCACGGAGCATTTTGTGCGTGAGTTCATCAAGGCGGAAATGCCGGATCTGTTGCGGGTGGAACTGTGCGTGCGCCCGGATGCCTCTGGCCGTGGCATGACGGGGTCCGGCATGCTGATTATCAATCCGCCTTACACCCTGGCCCAGCATATGGCTCAGGCCATGCCTTTGCTCAAGGAGCACCTGTGCGACACCGGCGGTCACGGTATGGTGAAGCGTCTTACCGGGGAAGGGGCGTAAGCCTCGCCTCGTTCGCTTACAGAAACACCATGTTCATGGCGAAGCACAATTGCCATTGTGGCTGGCCGGGGCCCGGTCAGCCACCGAGACCTGCGGTTCGACAAGGAAGTTGAAAACCTCCTTGCCGAGTCGTGCGCCCACCGGAACACGGTAGTCGTCCGAGTTGAAGTCGTAATTCCAGATCGGCGCCGTGCCGCTGTACCTTTTGCTGCGGGTTACTCCTCATTGAACAGCAGCACCAACGTGCCGCCGCGCAATACGCTGCCGTAATTCAGGTTGATGCCTACCCCGATATTATCCACGAACGGGATGTTGAGCTTTTGCACATCCAGCAGCCAGCCCACCCCGGCTTCATAGTAATAGTGGTTGCCCAGCGGGCCATCCAGATCAGCTCCCAGATCATAGCGTGAGGCTTGCATCCAGACATTCTGGCCGGGAAGGATGCGAGTGACGAAGGGGTGGCGCCAGCGGACGCCATTGGACCAGTACCAGGCTTCTGGCTGGACGTCATGGGCGGGTTCACTGGTCGCAAAAGTGCGCCCTTTCATGTAGTGCCATTCGCTGATCAACTTGACCTCGGCGCGGCGTCCACCGATAAACCAGGTTGTCCTGAGGTAGGGTTCTGCCTGCCAGGCGTTGGCGCTGTAGTTGGTGACCAGACCGTCCAGCGCCGGGGCCAGCGCCTGGGATTCCGGAGTGTTGAAATCCGTATCATTGAGATAACGCTGCCAGTTCAGGTTCAGGCCTGCGGCGAGCCCGATGTTGTCGTTCAGGCGGTGCCGGAACTCTGCCCCTGACGTGAGGGTAGTGACCGAGCTGTCGATGGTGTCGCGGGTGCTTCTGGTGGACGAGGCCAGCTGGGTTTCCTGCTTTTGCCCCAGATACGCCGCCTTGGCATTCAGAATCAGGGTGTTGCTGTGTTCACCGATCGGGGTGCTCCAGGAGTAAGGGAGTGACACGGTGGTGAGCCGTTGACGTAGCTCCTGGGCTTCCAGTGATCCCAGGTTCTCGTCTTCAAACCGAATAAAATTATTGGGGTCGAAGTCCCAGAACCCCAGTCGCACGGCATTGCCGCCAGTCAGCAAGGTGGCCGTTACATAGCTTTCGGCAAGGCTGAGACGAATGGCTTTTTGCACCGGGGTGGCAGCGAAGGCCGGGGCCGGTAGCAGTAAAGTCAGCAGAATCAGAAATCGCGGCATGACGATGGGCAGTGGAGAGCGTGTAGGAAGTGAAGCACAAAAGCAGGAGGGAAAGACAGAGGGGGCGTCGTTCCCTGAGGGGGCTGCGGGCCGCAGACCCCTCAAAAGGAGGGCCTCAGGGGAGCAGTGATTCTGGCTTTAACTGCTCATCAAACGTTTCACGCTGACGCACGACAAAGGCCTGGTCACCATCTACCATGATTTCGGCAGGGCGGTTGCGGCTATTGTAGTTACTGGCCATGGCGAAGCCGTAGGCGCCGGCACTGCGCACCGCCAGCAGATCGCCGGTTTCCAGAGACAGGGCGCGATCCTTGCCGAGGAAATCGCCGGTTTCGCATACCGGGCCAACGATGTCCCAGGTGCGACAGTCTGCATCGTGGGGTTTCACCGGCACGATGTCTTGCCAGGCCGAATAAAGGCTGGGGCGGATCAGGTCGTTCATGGCGCCATCCACGATGGCAAAGTTCTTGTGCTCGGTGGGCTTGAGGAACAGTACCTGGGTGATAAAGATCCCGGCGTTGGCGGCAATGGAACGGCCGGGCTCGATATGAACCGGCAGGTCGCCGGGGATGTGCTTGAGCAGGGCCTGGACATAGGCGCTGCGCTCCGGCGGCGTTTCGTCGTTGTAGGTCACGCCCAGTCCGCCACCCAGATCCAGATGATGGATCTCGATGCCTTGTTGTTGTAACTGGTCGAGCAGTTTCAGCACGCGCTCCAACGCATCTTCGAACGGCGCCAGATTGGTGAGCTGGCTGCCGATGTGGCAGTCGATGCCGAGGATGCGGATATGCGGCATCTCGTGGGCGCGCTGGTACAGGGCCGGGGCCTTGTTGATGTCCACGCCGAATTTGTTGTCTTTCAGACCGGTGGAAATATAGGGGTGGGTCTGGGCGTCCACGTCCGGGTTTACCCGGATGGAAATGGGGGCTTCCATGTCCAGTTCGCCGGCCACCAAGTTAAGCAGTTCCAGTTCGGCAGCGGACTCCACATTGAAACAGTGGATGCCGGCTTTCAGGGCAGCGGCCATTTCGGCGGCGGTTTTACCGACCCCGGAAAACACGATTTTGTCCGGGTCGCCGCCGGCGCGCAGTACACGCTCCAGCTCACCGCCGGAGACGATATCAAAGCCGGCCCCGCAGCGGGCCAGCACGTTCAGCACTGCCAGGTTGGAGTTGGCTTTCACCGCATAACAGACCTGGTGAGGGTGATCGCCGAAGGCGTCGTCGAAGGCCTGGTAATGGCGTTCGAAGGCGGACCGGGAGTAAAGATACAGGGGGGTGCCGAAACGTTCGGCCAGTTGTGCTACCGGCAGTTCTTCGGCAAACAGTTCGCCGTCACGGTACTGGAAGGGGTCCATGGTCAGTCCTTCTGATCGTCATCGTGCTGAGCGTCGTCAGCGGTGTCTTGGGCTGGCTGGCTCGGAGCGGGCTGCCTGGGTTCGTCCGGCGCAAAGTACAGAGGCCCTTTCTGGCCACAGCCAGTGAGAAGGGCAAGCAGTAACAAGGCAGATAAGCGCATTTTCCAGCTCCGGGCGCAAAGAGCGGAAAGGGCAGCGGCCCTTTCCGCCGGGCGAATCAATGCCTGCCTGCGGGCAGGCGCCTGGGTCAGGCGTTACCGGTATTGTCCAGTGCCTCACGGGCGCGGGCAACGGCGGCGCGGACCTGATCGGGGGCGGTGCCGCCGATGTGGTTACGGGCGCTCACTGAGCCTTCCAGGGTCAATACGTCGAACACGTCGTCTTCGATCTGGTCGCTGAACTGTTTCAGTTCAGACAGGGACATGTCGCTAAGATCCTTCTTCTTCTCTACGCCGTAGGCCACAGCCTTGCCGACGATCTCGTGGGAGTCGCGGAAGGCGATGCCCTTGCGCACCAGGTAATCGGCCAGATCGGTGGCGGTGGCGAAGCCGCGGCGGGCCGCTTCGCGCATCACCTCGCGGTTGGGCTCCAGGGCCGGGATCATGTCGCCAAAGGCGCGCAGGCTGCCTTTAAGGGTGTCCACGGCATCGTACAGCGGTTCCTTGTCTTCCTGGTTGTCCTTGTTATAGGCCAGTGGCTGGCTTTTCATCAGGGTCAGCAGGCTGATCAGGTGGCCGTTGACGCGGCCGGTCTTGCCGCGCACCAGCTCCGGTACGTCAGGATTTTTCTTCTGCGGCATGATGGAGCTGCCGGTACAGAAGCGATCGGGCAGGTTGATGAAGTTGAACTGGGCGCTGGTCCACAACACCAGCTCTTCGCTGATGCGCGACAGGTGAGTCATGGACAGGGCGGCCAGGGCACAGAATTCGATGGCGAAATCGCGATCGCTAACTGCGTCCAGGGAATTCTCACAGACGCCATCAAAGCCGAGCAGTTCGCAGGTGCGCTGACGGTTGATGGGGTAGGTGGTGCCAGCCAGGGCGGCGGCGCCCAGCGGCATGCGGTTGACCCGCTTTTTGGCGTCCAGCAGACGCTCACGGTCACGCTTGAGCATTTCGAACCAGGCCAGCAGATGGTGGCCGAAGGTGACCGGCTGGGCGGTCTGCAGGTGCGTGAAACCGGGCATGATGGTGGCAGCCTCGCGCTCGGCCAGATCCAGCATGCCGGTCATCAGGTGCAGGTACTGTTCTTCCATGATCAGCATTTCATCACGCAGCCACAGGCGGATGTCGGTGGCCACCTGGTCGTTTCGGCTACGGCCGGTGTGCAGCTTCTTGCCGGTGATGCCGATCTTGTCGGTGAGGCGGGCCTCAATATTCATGTGCACATCTTCCAGGGCCACGGACCACTGGAATTCCCCGGCTTCGATTTCCTTCTGGATCTCGGCCAGGCCATTGATGATGGCGTCGCGCTCGTCATCGGTCAGCACGCCGACCTCGGCCAGCATGGTGGCGTGGGCCTGAGAGCCGTAGATGTCCTGACGGTACATGCGCTGGTCGAAATTCACGCTGGCGGTGAATTCCTGCACGAACTGGTCGGTGGATTCGCTGAAGCGGCCGCCCCAGAGTTTGTTCTGCTGCTTGTCAGTCATCGTACTCGCTCATCTAAAGCCGGAATTGCGGGCGCGCAGTATAGCAGGGACCGGTGAACCCCTGAACAATCCCTTGGGGCTGGCTGTCAGTTAAGGTATAAAAGCGGAGAAGCTCATAATTTCTACCGATAAGGAGCCGCAATGGCAGCCATGGATGAGCCGCCAGGCAGCGGGTTTCTACCCGACCTCTGCAGTACCCGGGCGGTGCTGGTGGTCGTTGTCGTTGCTGAGTTGATGGCGCTGGTGGTGACCCTGGTGGCCACCTACTACGATGCATTCAGCGTTGGCCGCCTGGCGGTAACGTCCCTGTTTGTCCAGTGGGTTGGCCTGACGTCGGCGGCAATGGTCTGCCAGTTGCGCCCGCGCTTGAACCAGTTGGCGCCGGCCTGGGCGTCAGTGTCGGTGGTGTTGCTGGTGGTGCTGGACACCCTGTTGTTCAGCCTGGTCGCTCGCGCGGTGATGGCCTGGGTGGCCGGCACCCTGCACATCAGTCCGATGTGGAGCCCGGAAATTCTGGTCAACAGCTTGATAGCGGCGATCATTGCCGGGCTGGTAATGCGTTATTTCTACGTTCAAGAGCAGCTGCGGCAGAAGGGGCAGGCAGAGCTGCAGGCACGAATACAGGCGCTGCAATCGCGTATACGCCCGCATTTTTTGTTCAATTCCATGAACATTATCTCCAGCCTGATCGCGGTGGATCCGGATGCCGCCGAGCAGGTGGTAGAGGATTTGTCCGTGTTGTTCCGGGCGAGCCTGAAAAGCAGCGGGAATGAAGCCTCTCTGGCCGATGAGCTGGAGCTTTGCCGTCGCTATATCCATATTGAGCAGCTGCGTATGGGGGACCGTTTGCAGGTCACCTGGGACATTCAGGTGCCGGCGGAAAATGTGCGGATTCCCCTGTTAACCTTGCAACCCTTGCTCGAAAATGCCATTTATCATGGTGTACAGCCATTGGCCGCTGGTGGCATGGTGGTGATCAGTGCCGTGGATGAAGGTGGTTTCCTGCGTTTGTCGGTGAGCAACCCCAAACCGCCGGGTGATGGTCATCACAAGGGCAACCGCATGGCGCTGGAAAATATCCTGCACCGGTTGCAGGCTCTTTACGGTGATCAGGTGGCGGTGGAATCCCGCCCGCAAGAAAAAGAATACGAGATAGAAATCCGTTATCCGCTACAGCAATAAGGGACGAAAATTATGCGGGTACTAGTATGTGATGATGAGCAACTGGCCCGGGACCGCCTGAAACGTCTGGTAGATAAAACCGACGGGGTGGAGGTGGTTGCCGAAGCCGCCAACGGTCGCGAGGCCATCGAGCAGGCTCAGGAACATCGGCCCGATGTGGTGCTGATGGATATCCGCATGCCGGAAATGGACGGTATGGAGGCCGCTGAGCACCTCAGCAAGATCGATAACCCGCCGGCACTGATTTTCTGCACCGCCTATGACGAGCATGCCCTGCAGGCCTTCAAGGTTCATGCGGTGGATTACCTGCTCAAACCGGTGAGCGCAGATGACCTGGTCGCGGCCCTGTCCAAGGCCCGTACCCTCAACCGGGTGCAGTTGGCGGAGATCGGCAAGGAAGTCAGCGAAGAGAAGCCTCGCCGCCGTGGCCATATCAGTGCCCGTACTCACCGTGGGCTGGAACTGGTGCCGGTGGATGACGTGCGGTATTTCCTCGCTGACCAGAAATACGTCACCGTGTGCTATGGCGAAGGTGAGGTTCTGATTGATGAGACCCTGAAAGAGCTGGAAACCGAATTCGGGGAGATGTTTGTGCGCATCCATCGCAATGCGCTGGTGGCACTCAAGTTCATTGAAGGCATGGAAATGGCCACCGCCGGCCACCATCAGGTCCGGCTGCGGGGTATCGAGTCCCGATTGACGGTCAGCCGCCGCCATGTGGCAGGCTTGCGCCGGGTACTGCAGAACCTTTAACTGCGGTCATTTGGGGAATTAACAGCCAACTCCCGGCATGCTAGCCTTGTGGCGTGCTGGGGATTGGCCCGCCGAATAACAACAACAGGATCCAAGTCATGAAAAAGCTGCTTCTGCTGCTGGTCAGCGCTGTCGTACTGAGTGGCTGCGCCACCGCTACCATGCCGGTTTCCGGTCTTCTGTTTGCCAATGTGAAGGCGCCGCTGACGGCGACGGCTTCCACGGAAAAGCCGACCCGTGTGGGTCGTGCCTCTACTCGCTCCATCCTGGGGTTGATCGCGTCCGGGGATGCCTCTATCCAGACGGCGGCCCGGAATGGTGGTATTACCGAGATCCACCATGTGGATTATGAATCCCAGAATTTCTTCGGTGTACTCGCCGAGTTTACCGTGGTGGTCTACGGCAATTAAGTTGAAAGTCCAAAGCTGAAGCGTGGGCCTGCGCCAGTTTGGTCCTGCTCTTGAAGCCGCGTCCAGTTTATGGGCGCGGCTTCGACGTTTCTGAATCCGGCTGCTCTGCCCGCGCTTTTGAGCTTTCAGCTCCTCGTCTCGGCCACTGTGCGCCTTTGCTGTAGACTGGGCCCACTTTTCAACTGAACACAGGATCCCCCATGTCCCGCGAAATCTTGCGTATCGCCACCCGTTCCAGTCCGTTGGCCATCTGGCAGGCGGAATATGTCCAGCAGCGACTGGAAAGCCTGCATGAGGGCTTGAGTGTGGAGCTGGTGCGCATCAAGACCCAGGGTGACAAGATTCTGGATACCCCGTTGGCGAAGATCGGTGGCAAGGGGTTGTTCGTCAAAGAGCTGGAAGAGGCCATGATGGATGGCCGCGCGGACATTGCCGTGCACTCCATGAAGGATGTACCCATGGAGCTGCCGCCGGGGTTTGTGCTGCCGGTAATCTGTGAGCGGGAAGATCCCCGCGATGCGTTTGTGTCCAATCAGTACGACAGTCTGGCATCGTTGCCGCAGGGGGCCTGTGTGGGCACGTCCAGCTTGCGCCGTCAGGCGCAGGTGAAGGCGAACCGCCCGGATCTGGTGGTCAAGAGCCTGCGCGGCAATGTGCAGACCCGTCTCGGCAAGCTGGATGCGGGAGAATTTGATGCCATTATTCTGGCCGCTGCCGGCCTTAAACGGCTGCAGATGTTTGATCGTATTCGCTATGAGATGCCACCAGAGGAATCCCTGCCTGCGGTTGGCCAGGGCGCGGTGGGCATCGAGTGTCGCGACGGGGATGCCCGTACCATCGAGCTGCTCAGCCCGCTGAGCGATACCGACACCTGGGATCGAGTGGTGGCCGAGCGTGCCATGAATCGTCGACTTGAAGGCGGTTGTCAGGTTCCCATCGCCGGCTTTGCCCTGTTGGAAGGGGACGACCTGTGGATGCGCGCGTTGGTGGCCGAAGAAGACGGCAGTCGGGTGTTGCGGGCTGAAGGGCGTGCCCATCGCAATGCGGGGGCAGAGTTGGGCATCCAGCTGGCTGAAGAGCTGCTGGCCCAGGGGGCCGATGATATTCTCAAGGCGCTTTACAACCGGTAGTGCTCATGCAGGTACTGGTGACCCGCCCACAGGGACAGGAACAGGGCCTAATGGCCGCGCTCGGGCAAGCGGGGTATCAGCCGTGCCATAGCCCGGCCCTGCTGATCGAGCCCTTGCCGGTGACGGCGGCCATGCGGCGCACCCTGATGGATCTGGATTTGTATCACGGGGTCTTTTTCGCCAGCCCCAATGCCGCACGACTGGCGCTGTCCGCCATGGCGGATCTCTGGCCTCAATGGCCGGTCGGCGTGCACTGGCTGGCGGTAGGCCGCGCCACTGCCGCGGAACTGGGGCAATGGCAGCTGACGGCTGAAGTGCCCGCCAGCGGATTTAACTCCGAGGCGGTGTTGGCGTTGCCCTGCCTGCAGGATATTCAGGAAAAAAAGGTGCTGTTGTGTCGGGGCGAAACCGGCCGGGAATTGCTGGCGCAGACCCTGCAGGCCCGTGGCGCCGAGGTTTCCTCGCTGGCGTTTTATCGTCGTCAGGCCAACCCGGATTTTCATTGCCCGCCCGGTTGTGACTGGGCCATGATCACCAGTGTGGAAAGTTGGCACAGCGTGGTGTCGGGTTTGCCTGCCGGGTGTGGCGTGATTGCCGCTGGCGAGCGTGTCGCCGCACAGATTCGTGCCAGCTTTGACGGAACCGTGATCACTGCCGCCAGTGCCCACGATGACGATATGCTGGCTGCATTGCCTGGCCTGCAATAATCGTGTTGCCGTCCCCGCTGCATTACATTGTTTAATGGACAGGCAGAGCGCCCCCCTTTAAGGTTTTTGACCAACAACTCATAAAGTACTGGAGCAGTCATGACGCAGGACCGTCTTCTTTCCCGGCAACGCGGGGTCACTATCTGGCTTGTCCTGATTATCCTGATCCTGGCCGCGGTGATTGGTGCCGGTGGCTGGTGGGGCTGGCAGGAGTATCAGCGTCTGCGAAGTGACAAAGCGGGTTTTGCCGAGCAGCTCCAGACACTGACTTCACAGATGGCCAGCCAGCGCAGTGAGGTGCAGGGTGCCCTGGCTGCGTTTGAAAAAAAGCAGGCGGAACTGGCTTCCCAGCAGATCAAGGACCGCACTGCGCTCACCGATATCAAGACCGGTGGCCAGCGCCTGTGGCTGATCAATGAATCCCGTGCGCTGGCCAGCCTGGCCAGCCAACGCCTGCTGCTAACCCAGGATGCCATTGCGGCCCGTCGTTTGCTGGAAGCGGCCGATAACATTCTTGCCCGCATCGATGATCCTTCCGTATTGTCCGCGCGTCAGGCGCTGGCGGTAGACATGGACAAGCTGAGCCGTGCCAGCAAGGTCGATGTGCAGGGCATGGTGCTGCAGTTGGGCGCCTTGCGTCAGACGGTGGTGGAACTGGCGGTACCAGTGGAAGAGGCGCCGCCGGAGAAAAATCGCCCTGAGGTCAACCAGCCCTGGTGGCAGGATGTGCTGGATCGCATGCCGGTGAATGTACGTCACCATGAAGGGCGGGTGCCGCTGCCTCTCACCGCTGAGCAGGCGTCGCTGGTGCGCCTGACCCTCGATGGCAGCCTGCAACAGGCGCAACTGGCCCTGATGCAGGGCCGTGGTGAGGCCTATCGTCAGGCATTGGACAATGCCCGGGCGACCTTGAAGGAATGGTTCCGAAAGGATGATCCCCGTGCGGCCCATATGGCAGAGGTGCTGAACGATATGGGGGGCAAGCAGGTCGCGTATGCCTTGCCGGAAATCGGCGCCGGTTTGCAGGCCATCGAAGCGCTGAAGCGTAAGGAGGGTGGGGCATGAAAAAAGTCGCCCTGCTGGTCATCGTTGCGCTGGTATTTGCCCTGATGCTGGGCCGCTGGATGGCGGTGGATTCCGGGTATGTACTGGTGATCCGTGATGACTTCTCGCTGGATACCACCCTGGGTTTTGTCATTTTGATGGCGTTGCTGGCTTCGGTGGCCTTGGTGGTGCTGACCTTGCTGGGCAATGCCGCCTGGAACGCGCTGGAGCCCATGCGGGCGACCCGCCGCTGGAAAAAACAGGTCGCCGCCCGCCGCCTGCGTAGCGGTTTCCTGCAACTGGTGGATGGTGAACTGGATAAGGCGGAGCGGTTGTTGGTGGCCGCGGGTGAAGATGGCGACTGGCCAATGCTTGCCTGGCTGCTGGCAGCGGAAACCGCTCAGGAGCAGGATAACGTGGAGGCCAGCCAGCGGTATCTGGAAAACGCCGGCAGTGATCACCGCGGGCGCTTGGTGGCCGGTTTGATGAAAGCCCGCTTTGCACTGGATGACGGTTATCCCGATCAGGCCCGTGAAGAGTTGAAGGTGCTGGCGGACATGGCCCCCCGAAACAAGCGGATTCTGCGGACCTATGCCCAGGTGCTGGAAAGCCAGCGAGACTGGCCGGCGCTGTGTGATCTGATGCCGCGTCTCAAGCGGGCGTTTGGTGAGGGGGAATCCCGGCGTGAGCGCCGCGCGTGGCTGGCCCTGTTGCAGGAAACCGCCCGCAAGCCCGGTTTCAACGATGCAGACAGTCGCCGTGAGGAATTGCGCAAACTGTGGAAAAACGTCCCGGTGCAGCTTAAGAACGATCCGGCCATGATTGCCCGTTATGCAGGCTTTCTGGCCCAGCTGGGAGGCGGCAAGGGCGCGCTGAATCTGGTCCGTGAAAAGTTGGATCAGGAGTGGGATGACCGTCTGCCGCCGGTATTGGAAGCCATTGATGATGTGTCTCCGGACGATTTGCTGCAGGTGCTGGAGCGCTGGTTGGCGGAGCGCCCGGGTAACGCGGCGGTGCTGATTACCTCCGGCCGGGTGGCACTGAAGGCGCGGCTATGGGGCAAGGCCCAGGGCTTCTTTGAAGCGGCGGCCAATTCCAGCCAGAGTGCGACTGCGCTGGCGGAGCTGTCGCGCCTGTATCAGGCGCTGGGCGATTCGTCCAAGGCCATGAAAACCTTCGAACGTCGTCTGGCACAGCTGGAAGGCCAGCTACCCGCCCTGCCCATGCCGGACAAGGCGCTGTAAGTCTTCCTGTAGGGTGTTTGGGGTTTTCTGTGGGAGCGGAGGTTCCACCGCGAATGAACGACCGCTCCGACTTTGCCGCCTGCCGGGTTTACCGTGGGGCAGTGTTAAGGGCATTGGCGATCTCGGTGGCGATGTGTTGCCAACCCGCATCCAGTGCCCTGACCAGATTGGCGTACCCGCCTTCTTGCAGTGGTGCTTGCCACTGAATCAATCCTTCCTTCGGCGCTGCTCCTTCTAGCCTCCATCGACCGGTAATGACTGCGCTATCGCTGTCTTGCTCTTCACCCTGCATGCCCTGAAAGCGACTGAGTTCCACGGTCAGGTGGGTGCTTTCGTCGTTGTGAACGGCGGCGAGGGCGGTTTCAAGCGAGCGTTGTAATTGGGCGCTCAATGGGTCGGCCCAGCGATGATGACGTGCCACGCGTATCTCGCTGTTGCTTAGCTGCATGGCAATGCCGCCACGATCGAGGTAGCTGGCAAGACGTATATTTACCTCTGTACTGCTATTGGCCATGTGGCTGGCAGAGGGAAGTAAATAGCCGGGAGGTGGAGACGGGGGCGTGTGACTGCACCCCAGGGTAAGGGCGGTAACCAGGGCGATGATGGGCAAGCGCGTCATTGTGCACCTCGGGGTTGTAGGTCTTCAGCCGTATGACGCTGAAAGATAAGGGCATTGGGTTGTTGGTTGAGTGTGTCAATCAAAGGCTCTGCCTCATTAAGCAAATGATTGAGTTTCTCCAGTGTGCCGATCAAGTGCTGCTGGCCTTCGCCGTCTGACTGCCAGCCCTCAAGTGTTCCCTCCAGAGCTTTCAGGTTATCGGTGAGCAGCTGGGGAAGTTGGCTCATTGCCGGATCGGCGAGCAATACTTCTACCCGTCGGGTGATGGCGTTCAGGTTTTCCAGGTTCTCGTTGATATGGTTGGCGATCTCTTGAACCGGAACATCATTCAGGGAGACTAATAGCTGATGAATCTGTTCTTCAATTTTCTCCAGTGAGCCACCATCAACGGAGGGGAAGACGGGAATGGATTGATGGCGAGCGGTAAGGTCGGCTTGGGGGGCATCTTCATGGAATTTGAGGTCCACATACAATGAGCCGGTTAGCATGTTGCCAACCTTCAGGCTGGCCCTTAACCCATGGTTGACCAACCGTTCGAATTCCTCATGCCAATGGCGAGGGTCCACTACCGCACCATTGTTCAGTCTTTGCGGTTCAAATCGGATCAGAACGGGGATCGGTTGTTGCCCCAGCCCTTGCGTCCCTTCAAATCCAAGGGTCCATGGCGCTTGTTCTACCGTGCCAATACGGATGCCGCGATATTCTACGGGGGCCCCATTTGAGAGTCCCCTGATGCTGTTCTTGACGAGTACAACGAACTTTGCCGTTTCCGTATAGAGCGATTGACGTGCTGCTTCTTTGTCGTCATGAAGCATGAATTCGGTTTCGTCAATTGCTGGTTCACCAGGGAGCATGTTGCTGTCAGGAACCGCAAATGAAATCCCGCCTCCAAGCAATGCTTCGAGAGAGTTGATCTGGGCCTGGAAGCCTGAGGCATCCAGCTGGAAGCCGACACCGCTGACTTTCCAGAAACGCGTGTTGCGGGTTACCAGTACGTCATACGGTTTTTCAATGAACAGGCGGTGTCTGAAAAGCTTGCTGGCCGGGTCGAAGCTTGTCTCAATCACTTGTCCTACTTTTAAATTCTGAAAACTGACAGGATCGCCATTGTTGATGTTACTGCCGGGAGTGCTGGTGAGTCTCAGGAACAATGCATTGTCAGGGTCAACTGCCGGAGGAGTGTCGTGAACGGTGAATTGCTTTTTCAGTGTGGAACTGTCGCCGGGTTCCAGTTCGATGTAAGAGCCGGAAAGTACCGTGGATAATCCGCTGATTCCCCCTTTCCCGATGCGGGGTTTGACCACCCAGAAACGGGTTTCCTGATTAAACATCGACTCTGTTTCAGGAATCATTTGTACGCGAAGAATTGTGTGAGAGAGGTCATCAGAGAGAGAAACCTCTTCGACCAGTCCTACCTGGACGTTGCGTATCTTAATTGGGGTTTTTCCGGCAGTAATGCCGTCGGCCCGTTCCATGTGAAGTGTGATAACCGGTCCAAAAGAGCTGAGATGCCGATAGGCGAGCCAAAGTCCTATGAGTAAAGCAAACAAGGGGATAAGCCAAACGGCGGATATCTTTCTGCTTGAATGCATTGACGGATCAGCCAACGTCGCTCTCCTGTGTTTTGAGGTTGTCGCCCTGATTGTCCCAGATAAGGCGAGGGTCGAACTGGTGCGATGCCAGCATGGTGAAAATTACCATGCCGCAGAATGCGATACCGCCAAGACCTGGAGCTACACTTAAAATCTGTCCTATTTGCAGCATTGCTACAACAATGGCAATAACAAAAACATCTACCATGGACCATCGACCAATCCACTCCGTCACCCGGTACAGCCGCATTTGGGTTTTCATATTCATCGGGGATGTTCGTCGGGTTGCCAGGCAAAGCCAGGCAATGGCCATGATTTTGCCAAAAGGGATCAGGACACTGGCGGTAAAGATGATGAGTGCAATGGGCCAGTCCCCGTGTTTAAGAAACAGCATTGCGCCCGCAATAATCGTTGCAGGATCCTCTTTTCCCAGTGCCGTAGTGACCATGATGGGCAGGCTTTGAGCTGGAATGCTGAACAGGGTGGCAGTGAGCAGCAATGCGATAACGCGTTGTAGCGATAGTGGCGCCCGTTCGTGAAGGGAGTGGTGGCAACGTATGCAATGGGTGTTATGACAATTCTGGAGCTGACCGCAGTGGTGACATGCACTGAGATTTTGTGAGCGTGATGTGTGGCCAGGTCGAGCGTCACGGGGTTGCTGTAGAGTGCCGAGCTGCCTTTCCCAAAGCTGAATGCTGTTTACCCTGAGTGTTGTGGCGAGCAACAGAAAAGCAAAGGCTGCGAAAGTCCAGAACGAAGGAAAGAGTTTTACCTCAACCATGCCAACGAGTTTGACGAGGCTGACAAGCGCAGCGATGACAAATACATCGGCCATCATCCACGGTTGGATGGTCGGCAATATCTGTATCAGACGTTTCGATATGCTGGCGTGACGTTTCATGGTCAGCGCGTAATGAAGAAAAAGAATGGCGAGTAAATAGCAGCCTGGCAGTATCACAATGGTAAGCAGAGTGATGAGTGCGAGTATGGGTTGGTCAAAGGTTGCGAGCTCTATACTGGCATCATTGATTGTCATGATCCGTTCGATGCCACTTTTTTCAAAGCCGAGATAGGGAAAACACAACGAAAGCGTCAGCATCACCAGCGCAGACATAGCCAGTGCGGGGGTAAGTGTATCTTTGGGTGTGTGGTGAGTGATTGGATGTTGGCAGCGGGGGCATTCTATCCAGCCTGTGGTGTGGAAATCATGAGCGGACACCATGTCGCATTCATGGCATGGTAACACCCGGCTTTGTTCATCCCTTGGTTCCGGCAACGACATGATTTAATCCGCTTATTCCCGATAAAGTTCCGGATTGAGAGTGCGTCGCAATAGCTCACGGCATTTAGACAGATTAGCAAGGCTTTGCCCGCATTACCTTAGTGGTTTATGCCAGTTAGCGTAAGGATTTTAACGGGTGGACAGAGGCAGAGCCGAATTTATTTTCCTGAATAAAATTCACGTTTCCCAGTTCTGACATTCCAGCCGGAGTGAGGGCTGCGCTAGTCCCGTGGGGCGTAATCGAAGACGTCGCAGTGAATGTTCTGTGCGGGGACCCCTTCGGCCACCAGTGCATCGAATACCGCCCAGGCCATGGGCGGGGAGCCGCCAAGAAAAAACAGCGGCAGGGTTGGCTCGCTGAGGGCAGCGAGGGCGGCTTCGTGTACCAGTCCTTGCGCATGGTCGGGGTGGTGAATGTCAGAGAGTGATGTGGTGGCTTCGAAGTCCTTCAGGACGCCGGTCCATTGTGCAGGCAGGTTGGGCAGATAAAGATCTTCCGGGGTGCGTGCGCCCCAGAACAAACGCACGGGGTGTGGGAAGTCCACGGCGATAAGACGCTCGACCATGGCCTTGACGGGTGCAAAACCGGTGGAGCCACAGATAAACCACACGGGCCGTTCCGGTGCGGTATCGATATAGCGAACGCCAGCAGGCAGCGTCACGCTGACGGTGCTGTCGGCCTTGAGACTGGCCATGATGTCCTGGGCGGCACTGTTGTCGTCGCCATGGCGAATGTGCAGTTCCAGCTTGCGGCCATCGCAGTGGTTGGCGATAGAGAAGGGATAGCATTCCCCGTGCAGATTGAGCATCAGATACTGGCCAGCGTGCCACTGGATGCGTTTGCCGGCAGGCAGTTGCAGCCAGGCGCGACTCACATCGTGGTTGAGCGCCTCGATCTCCAGGATCTGGCAATTCACGTTGTGGACCGGCAGTTCGCCGGGGGCAGTCACCTCGGGCACAGTAATCTCGCAATCGCTGAGTGGCAGGGCGACGCAGTATAGCACCTCTGTGCCTTCGGTATCGCCCGCGTGGAGTGTGTGGTTTCGTTGCTGAACGTGTCCGTGGGTCAGTGTGCCGGCGCAGCGTTCGCAGACCCCATTGCGGCAAGCGACGGGAAAGCCGAAGCCGGCCTCGTGGCCGGCGTCGACAATGGTTTGATCCGCGCGGCAGGGGAAGCGACCCTTGCCATTGACGGATATGGTGTAGATCCGGGGCACAGCTGGATGAATGGATAATGGAAAATTGAGAATTGATAACGAAAGCCACTTCCAGTTGGTACTGCAGGTGGCTCCATAGGGTTTTCAGTTATCAACTATCCATTCTCAATTATCAATTGCCTGCTCTTTAGCCGCCAACGCCGACAAACAAGGCAACAATACAGCCCATGCCAAATGCCCAGACCAGGGTGCGGGCGCTGGCCCAGTCCGCGATATAGCAGACGGTAAACATGACGCGGCTGAGAACAAACGCCAGGGCGATACCGTCGATGGTGCCTTGCGGTGCCGTGGCGGCCAGATGGGCGATGATAACGGCGGCAGCGAACGCCGGCGTCACTTCAAAACCGTTTTGCTGTGCCCAGTGGGCCCGCTTGCGGCTGCCTTCCAGGGTTTCCAGGAATTCGCGCGGGTTGTGGTTCTGTTTGGGGCCGAAGCCGCCCTGGAATTTGGCCAGAGAGGTGGCAAGGTAAGGCAGGAAGATGGCGGCAAGTACGCACCAGTAAGCAATGGTCATCAAGTTCTCCTTGGTCTGTTCAAAACTGCAGGAGCCAAGCGGCAGGGTGATGCCGTCCTTGCGACAATCGCCATGCAAGCATGGCTTCTGCAGGGTAAGGGTTCCGCCTCAGGGGGTGGTTTTGTGTCGTGATGTCGAGGCTAGCAGGCTGCGCTCGATTATCGCAAAACGGTCCTGCCCCCATACCATGTCATCTTGAGTCATAAAGCTGGGCACGCCCCAGCTGCCCGCGGCCATCATGGCGTTGCGATTGTCTTCGGCGCGGTCACGCCAGCTGTCGTCATCCAGCCAGCGGCGAGCGCGTTTCCAGTCCAGGCCGGCGTTTTCGACCAGGAACTTCAAGCCATTGTCGCTGGCGGCATTGATGCCCTGGCTCCATATGCCGGTCGCTGCGGCACGTAACCATTCCCGCAGGCGGCCCTCTTTTTCTGCAAAGGGCCAGATGGCCATGCAGCGTTCTACCCCCGCGCCTACCGGGTCGCACACTTTGCCGAAGGGTACTTGATGAAGTCGGGCTTCGCGGGCGGCATCCTTGAGAATATAAAAGCGTTTGGCGCGGGGGACACTCAAGCCGCGCATGACCATGGGTAACACCGGGCGAATTTTCAGTGTGAGGCCATAGTGGTCTGCCAGGGCATAGGTGCGAGACAGCGCCACATAGGAGTAGGGGCTGCGAAAGGAAAAATACAGCACCAAGGGTGAATCCTTGAGGGCAGGAATGGCGTCCTTCAGGCGGGCCCGCTTGGCTCGACCGTAGGGCAGGGGCCAGTCCTGGGTACCCAGTCCCAGGTCATTCAGGCGGTGGGCCAGGTGGTCAAGCCGTTCCACGCTCCAGTACCACTCTCCTTGATAGTGCAGCGTGCCGGTAAGGTAATGGCCATCGGCAAGAAACTGGTCGCGGCGGGCCTCCAGTGCCAGTTGGGCGCGGTCGGCGGCCATTTGGCCATGTTCGCAGAGCAGCGCTTCAAGCTTGTCGTGATCGTGGCGCCACAACGCATCCGCCAGCGCGGCGGCCAGGCTCCAGAAGCGCTCGTCGCCTTCGTGTTTGAGCAGGCAGCGGGTCGCGGCGAGGCTGACCTCGCGAGGGGGAAGTTGCCAGTCCTTGGGGAAGGTCAGTTCATGCAGTTCGGCCAGCTGCAGGGCATCCCGGGGAGCCAGCTCCTCAAGCATGTCGGCAGCCGGATACATCTGCTGATCCAGGTAAAGCATGACCCGAGGTGTGATGGTAATGCCGAAGTGCCGGGCAAAACGGGGCAGCACCTGTGCCATCAGCACGGAATAAGGGTCATCGATGCGGAAGTAGAAGGTGGCCTGATGAGGCTGGCGCCGAAGGACCCGTCGCCATTCCCGCAAACGGCGGCGCAGCTGCTGCAGGCTTTCACTGGTAATCAGGCGCGCCACGTAGGGCATCAGTTTGTGTTTAAGGCTCATGCGCTGGGGGACTCCTTTGAGGCGCGTTAAAGGCCAGGCTGGTCACTATAGCCTACGCCATCCCTGTCTTTGGGTGAAAAGGGGTAAAACGAAGGGTTCCTTGCGTAACGGCAACCGCGTAAGCGTGTCGGTTATTCGCTACGCTCACCCTGCGGGCGTTCCTTCGCTGCGCTCGGTGGCGGCGCGATCTCCGTTGTTCGAGTTGCGAGACGCGGGTTTTGAGTCATCGGGCTGCGATTGCGAGGCACAAAAAAGGCGGCGCCATTTGCATGGGGCCGCCTTTCCCGGGGCTGCGGGTTAGTCGCCGATCTGGCTCAGATCACGAATCGCCCCACGGTCAGCACTGGTGGTAAGTGCGGCATAGGCTTTGAGGGCCGTGGAGACCCGGCGCTGCCGGATTTCCTTGGGCTTGTAAGCCAGCTTGCCGCGCTCTTCCATCTTGATGCGACGATGCGCCAGTTCCTCATCGCTGACCTCCAGGCGGATGGTGCGGTTGGGGATATCGATGGCAATGGTGTCGCCTTCCTGCACCAGCGCGATGGCGCCGCCTTCCGCCGCTTCCGGAGAGGCGTGACCGATAGACAGGCCAGAGGTGCCACCAGAGAAACGGCCATCGGTGAGCAGGGCGCACTGCTTGCCCAGTCCCTTGGATTTCAGGTAGCTGGTGGGGTACAGCATTTCCTGCATGCCCGGGCCCCCTTTCGGGCCTTCGTAGCGAATCACGACCACATCGCCGGCGACAATCTGGTCGCCGAGGATGGCGCGAACAGCGGAATCCTGGGACTCAAAAACCCGGGCGCGGCCGGTGAAGGTGAGAATGGAATCGTCCACCCCGGCGGTCTTCACGATACAGCCCCGTTCGGCAATGTTGCCGTACAGCACGGCCAGCCCGCCGTCCTTGCTGTAAGCGTGCTCGTAGTTACGGATGCAGCCGTTTTCGCGGTCGTCATCCAGCGACTCCCAACGGGTGTCCTGGCTGAAGGCCGTCTGGGTGGGGATGCCCGCAGGGCCGGCGGTGAACATCTTTTTCACGCCTTCATCCTGGGTGCGGATGATGTCGTAGTGTTCCAGTGCTTCCGCCACGGACGCCGAATGCACCATGGGGATATCCCGGTGCAGCAGCCCGGCCCGGTCCAGCTCGCCGAGGATACCCATCACGCCGCCGGCGCGATGTACATCTTCCATGTGGTACTTCTGGGTGGCAGGGGCCACCTTGGACAGACACGGCACCTTGCGGCTCAGCCGGTCGATGTCTTCCATGGTGAAATCCACCTCGCCTTCCTGGGCCGCCGCCAGCAGGTGCAGCACGGTATTGGTGGAGCCGCCCATGGCGATATCCAGGCTCATGGCATTTTCGAATGCCTTGACGTTGGCAATGTTGCGCGGCAGCACGGCTTCCACATCCTGCTCGTAGTACAGGCGGGCGATATCGACCACGCGACGGCCGGCTTCCAGAAACAGTTCGCGACGGTCGGCATGGGTCGCCAGCAGCGAACCATTGCCCGGCAACGACAGCCCCAGCGCCTCGGTCAGGCAGTTCATGGAGTTGGCCGTGAACATACCGGAGCAGGAGCCACAGGTGGGACAGGCTGAGCGCTCTACCTCGTTGACGGTCTCGTCGTCCACGCTGTCATCGGCGGCCATGACCATGGCGTCTACCAGATCCAGCTTGTGCTCGGACAGCTTGGTCTTGCCGGCCTCCATAGGGCCGCCAGACACGAATATCACCGGGATGTTCAGGCGCATGGAGGCCATCAGCATGCCGGGGGTGATCTTGTCGCAGTTGGAAATGCACACCAGCGCGTCCGCGCAGTGGGCGTTGACCATGTACTCCACGGAATCGGCAATGATGTCGCGGCTGGGCAGGGAGTAGAGCATCCCGTCGTGGCCCATGGCGATGCCGTCGTCCACCGCGATGGTGTTGAATTCCTTGGCGATACCGCCGGCTTTTTCGACCTCGCCGGCCACCAGCTGGCCCATGTCCTTCAGGTGCACATGACCGGGCACGAACTGGGTAAAGGAGTTGGCGATGGCAATGATCGGCTTGCCGAAGTCGCCATCTTTCATGCCCGTGGCGCGCCACAGGGCACGAGCGCCGGCCATATTACGGCCGTGGGTGGATGTGCGAGAGCGATACTGCGGCATGAGAACCTCGTTATGGTCGATAACTGTGCATAAGGGGAGTCATTGTAACCCACAGAGGGGGAATTCTCACAGGCGCCGGCCGCCTATTGAAAACAGGCTGTTTTGCAGCAGATCCAGCTCGCTGGACGAATGCGGAGATGACGGTGGTATATGGCTGGATGGCTTTCTGGCAGCCTGTGGGCCCATCGCACCAATAGAGGTGCTTGTCCTCGCCGGACGGGCCCAAAGGGGGAGCTGGCTCCCCCTCTGGGCTCCCCGCCACCCCGGGCCGCTCGGCCTGCTCCGCAGGCACACTCCGGTACTCGCCCTGTGACGGACGCAAAAAAGACTCGCTCCGCTCAGACAGGTTTTTTGCTCTACGCCGTCACGGGGCTCCGTTCCTCGACTCACTCTAACGGGGAAGATGCCGCGCGGATGGCATTGGCGTTCTTGTATCGCGAAAACGTTCAGGGTTGCTGTAGGAGTGCCAGTTATTCGCTTCGCTCGGTGAGGCGCGAATTCTGCGGTAGTCGTGGCTTCCTCTTTGCCGGTATGGCACTCACTTTCACGTCATCGCGCCTAACAAACATACGTGCCCTGCCTGAGCTTCCGGAGCACTATTAAAATGATGGTGTGGGCCATGCTCAACAGATGGGGCCACAGTCTTTGTAGGATATGACTTACAGAAAAAGCTAACCGGTTGATATAAAGTGATTTTAATAAGCCATGTGAAGCGGTTAAGTGCACCTGATTCCCGGAAATAAGCCGCACGCTCGAGTTTTGTCAGACGAGAAAAGGTCGCATTTGCTCGTTAAGCTACTGAAGGGAAGCCGCTTTTTGGATATATGTGCTTTAACCCGTTAAGAATTATATCGAAAAAAGATATGTCGAACCGTTCGACTGAATACGCTGTTATATGCAATGAAGAAAAAACTGATTTTCACAGCACTATTGAGCCTGATTTCGTCGTCGGCGGTTTCTTCAGATGCCTGGGGCTCAGACCTTATTGAGTTCGATCTTGAAGGTGGAACGAAGAAGGAAACGATGCTTTGGGTATCAGGGTTTTCCTACAGCACTACGGAATTGCTGCGAGGAGCGGCCTGCCTTAAAGGCCAGCTATATGTAGGAAGCAAAGAGCTTATTGGGGCCCTGAACAGAGCTTTCTCTGAGCAACAAGTTACATCAGAAGCTGCTGCAGCTGAACTGGGGCGTTATATCCGCTCTCAATACGCCTGCGCAGCATATAGCAAGAAGCTGCAGCCGACCGCTGACGCGCCGGCTGAGTAAGGCGTTAAGGCCATATGAAGATCGTACACTACGAATCGAATGCACCATGGGTAGGGAAAATGAAATGTCCAAACCCTAAGTGCGGAAAGGAAACTCCTGCTTGGCAATCAAGTGGTATGAGCGATAGTTGCCCGCATTTTTTCTGTGATACTTGCTCCAATGTAATCCACAGAGAACAAGACCATGCGTTGCTCTATGAAAATGAGGCCAACCAAGAACTCTTGGATCAAATAGCGGCAACTCTTCCAAATTGCTCTTGTGGAGGCAGGTTTGTTCCTGGGGCAAATCCAAAATGTCCGAGCTGCAGTACCGAATACGCACACCAATGGGATGCTGTAAAAAGGTTGAATGTACCTTTTATGCCGATCTTAGATGGTTCCTGCTTAATTCGGGATAGGCTGTATTCGTATGAAGTGTGCATTGGCTCTAAACCCAAATACTGGTGGCGTTTGTTCGCAAATGCCTTAACAAGTTTAGGCAAGGGACGCTCCTGACGTCGTGCCCCTGCTAAAAGCGTTATGCAATCCAAAACTACGGGGAAAAAATGAAGTTAGTAAAGTTTACGTTTGTTCTAGTTGTATGCTCATATCTTTGGGGTTGTGCTTCAGGAGCAAAAATGGAAAACATGGTTTTCCACGGCGATCAAAAAAAATACTCTGAAGAAATACAAGAAAACTTGGGGCTTGGGCAAGTGTCAGGTGGAAAAAAGACCAATCCCGCGTGGACCTCTGAAATTGATAATGAAGCATTTTTGGGTGCTGTGAAAGAGAGCCTCAAATCTCAGGGCCTCTATTCAGATAACGGAAAATATCGATTAGAAGTAAACATGCTCAAAGTCGACCAACCGCTATTTGGATTAGATTTAGAAGTAACTGCGCATGTTCGATACATTTTAACCAACGTTGATAGCGGAGAAGTGATTTTTGATGATACGGTTATAACACCCCATACCGCTGGTGTGGGTGACGCTTTTGCCGCTGTGAAAAGACTTAGGTTAGCCAATGAAGGTTCGGCCAAGAAAAATATTGAAGGGTTGCTTAATAAATTGTCAGATCTTCGCATAGATCCACAAGAAATATCATTGGCCAAGTAATGCATAACAAGCAGCTGCAAGCGACGCACTGCGTGCGCTCTGGAGCTGGGCGTTGAATAACCTTAAGCGTTCCCGGGCGGCCCTTCCCCGTTAGAGTGAGTCGAGGAACGGAGTCGGGGCGCGTGGGAGTCCAGAGGGGTGCCGCGCAGCACCCCTTTGGGCCCGTCCGGCGAGGACAAGCACGGTTATCGGTGCGAAATGATTTCAGGTTGGCAGCAAGTCATCCAGGCGGGAGCCACAATCCCTTCCTAATCGCCATGCAAGCATAGGCTCCCACGGCGATAGCCCTACAACGGCTTAACAAACACCTTCGAATTCCGCTGCCAGTTATACAGCGACTGCCGGGCCCCCGGCAGCGCATCCACGCCGGCGGCTTCAAATCCCTGCTGTTGGAACCAGTGGGCGGTGAGGGTGGTGAGGACGAACAGGCGTTGCAGACCTTGCTCTCTGGCCCGCCGTTCCACGTAGCCCAGTAACTGCGCGCCACGTTCGCCTTTGCGGTAGCCGGGGTGGACGGCCACGCAGGCGAGTTCGCCGGTCTTGTCGTCCGGGAAGGGGTAGAGGGCGGCGCAGGCGATGACCATGCCGTCTCGCTCGATGATGGCGAAACGGTGTATCTCGTTTTCCAGCAGTTCCCGTGAACGGCGCACCAGGGTGCCGTCGGCTTCCAGCGGTTCGATCAGTTCCAGGATGCCGCCCACGTCTTCGATGCGGGCCCCTCGCAGGGTTTCGTAGGTTTCCCGGGTGACCAGGGTGCCGCAGCCGTCACGGGTGAACAGTTCCTTGATCAGCGCACCATCGACACTGGCATCGAGCAGGTGGGCCCGGCCCACGCCATTGCTGGCGGCATGGCAGGCGGCGGTGAGCTGTCGGTCCACGCCGTTGTCTTCGAATTGTTCATCGGCCAGCAGCTTGCCGGCTTCCTGCGGGCTGAGTTCGCGGATCAGCTCGCCTTGCGGATCTGCCAGGCGCAGGTCGTCGCCAAGCAGGATGAGCTTGTCGGCACCCAGTGCAATGGCGGCGGTGGAGGCCACTTCCTCGGCGTTGACGTTGAACAGCTCGCCGGTGGGCGAGCAGCCCACCGGCGACAGCAGTACCAGGTTGCCACTGCTGTGTTGCTGGCGGATGGCGTCCACATCGATGCGACGGACTTCGCCGGTGTGCTGATAGTCGAACCCGTTGCGCACGCCGACCGGTTTGGCGATGACAAAGTTGCCGCTGATCAGGCGAATCCCGGCGTTGTGCATGGGGGAGTTGGCGAGCCCCATGGAGAACAGCCCTTCGAGTTTCAGGCGCAGGGCACCCACCGCGGCCATGACGCTATCCAGGGCGGCACTGTCGGTGATGCGCATGTGCTGTTCGAATGTCGATTCGATACCGGCGTCCGCCAGCCGTGCACTGATTTGCGGACGTGCGCCATGCACCAGCACCAGCTTGATGCCCAGACTGTTGAGCAAGGCAAGGTCATGAATCAGCGGGGCCAGCCGGGGCCCGTCCAGCAGTTCGCCGGCCAGCATGACCACAAAGGTTCGGCCCCGGTGCGCGTTGATGTACGGCGAGGACTGGCGGAACCAGTGAACCTGATTGTCGGGTGTGGTGCTGGACACGGTGTTTTCCCTGCGGCGGGTGGTAAGTGATTGATTGGCCAGTATAGCCAGTGGGGACGTGCGGGCGCTAGCGGTCGCTACGGAGCCGCTGTGGGAGCTTGCCTGCAAGCGAAAAAGGCCAATTGCGAGGCACGAGTTTCGAGTTGCGAAAACCTGAAAGGCAGAGCGGGGCTTTTGCCTTCCGAAACTCGTTACTTGAGCCCCGAAACTTTCTGCATTCTCAGTGGGCTAAATCGCTTGCAGGCAAGCTCCCACAGTGGAGCTACCGGAAGTTGTGCCAAACAAAAGCGCCGCCCGTTGGGCGGCGTTAGTGTGTGGCTTGCTGCGCACGGCGTCTCCTGGATTACGCCCCGAACAATCCCTTGAAAAAGTAGAAGAACAGGATGGAGAGCAGGGCGCCGGCGGGCAGGGTCACCACCCAGGAGGTGAAGATGGTGCCAATGACGCGCAGGTTCAGGGAGCCGATGCCGCGGGCCATGCCAACGCCAAGAATGGCGCCCACCAGCGTGTGTGTGGTCGAGATGGGCAGGCCGGTGCCGGAGGCGAGCACTACCGTGGTGGCGGCACCCAGTTCGGCGGCGAACCCGCGGGAAGGGGTCAGCTCGGTAATTTTCTTGCCTACCGTGGCCATGACCCGGGCACCAAAGATGGCGAGGCCAAAGACGATCCCCATGGCGCCGACCAGCAGAATCCAGCTGGGCATTTCGGCCTTGGCGCCGACTACGCCCCCGGAGGCCAGTACGCTGTTGATGGCGGCGAGTGGGCCAACAGCGTTGGCCACATCGTTGGAGCCGTGGGCAAAGGCCATGGCACAGGCGGTAAAGATCATCAGCACCGCAAACACCCGCTCCACCGAGCTGAAGCGGAAGTCCTTGTCGGCTTCCGGGTCGGGCTTGATACGTTTGAGAAACACCGACCCCACGGCCATGACGATAGCACCGCCGACCAGAGACCACAGAAAGCTGTGCAGGAAGCTCAGCTCCAGTCCCACGTGCTTGAGGCCTTTGACCATGGTGACCATGGAAATCACGAAACCGACCAGGAACATGTAGAAGGGCACGACTTTTTTGGCACGCTCGAACGGATCGTCGTGGTTAAGCACCAGCCGCTGCACGCTGCGTATCAGGGCAAAGGAGATAATCCCGGCCAATAATGGCGAGGTGACCCAGCTGGCGACAATGGAGCCAACCTTGTTCCAGTGTACGGCGTCCATGCCCAGGCCCACGGCAGCAAAGCCGACAATGGCGCCGACGATGGAGTGGGTGGTCGAGACCGGCCAGCCGAACCAGGAGGCCACCATCAACCAGATGCCGGCAGCCAGCAGCGCAGACATCATGCCGTAGACCAGGTATTGCGGGGCGTGGGAGAAAGTTTCGGCGTCGATGATGCCTTTGCGGATGGTGGCAGTCACTTCGCCCCCGGCCAGGTAGGCCCCCGCAAATTCAAAGATGATGGCGATGATCACCGCTTGTTTGATGGTAAGGGCCTTGGCTCCCACCGAGGTACCCATGGCGTTGGCTACGTCGTTGGCGCCGACGCCCCAGGCCATCAGAAAGCCGAACGCGCCGGCCAGTAACAACATCAGGTAGGTATGCTCGAGCATCCACTCCATAAGAACTCTCCTAGCGTGCGACCAACATCTGCAGGCGGCCGCCCACTTTCTGGGCGCGATCGGCGAGATCGCCTACCCATTCGATGATCTTGTAGAGGAAGATGACATCCACCGGGGGCAGTTCGCTTTCCAGCTTGAACAGGGTGGCACGGATGGTGATCTGCTGCTCGTCGTTGGCACGCTCCAGGCGGTCCAGCTCTTCGATCAGGTCTTCCACCAGTTTGATTTCCCGTCCGCTGAAACCGGTTTCCACCAGCTCATCCAGCTCGTTGATGGCCTTTTGGGCCTGGGCAGAGGTGTCGATGGCACCTTGCACATAGCTGAGCATGGCGTCGGCCAGCGTGGCGGGGATGGACATTTCCCGGCCCAGCATCAGCCCGGAAATGTCCTTGGCCTTGTTGGCGACCTTGTCCTGTACGCTGATCAGCTCGAGCAGATCGGTACGGGGCACAGGCAGGAACAGGCTTTTGGGCAGGTTGAGGCGAAACTCTTTCTTCAGCTCGTCGGCTTCGTTCTCCAGCTCGGCAATGCGCTTTCGCAGGGTGCGAGCCTGATCCCAATCGCTCTGGGTCACGGCGGTAAAGAAGTCCGCAAGCGTACAGGCGCATTGGTGAACGGTATCGTAGTGTTGCTGAAGGGGCTTGATGGGCGAGCGGCCAAACAGGCCGGCGATGGAGCTTCCAAAGGACATAGGCGCCTCGGGTCCAGGTTAGGGTCGTCAAAGTATCCCATGCCGCAGGCCAATCAGCTAAGGCCACGGCTGACAGGCAGTGCGTCACACAGCTGTCATGAATTTGGTCGCGAGTATAGAGAAAGCGGGCGGGGCTGTCAGGGGGTCAATGTTACAGTTACAGTACCCAGAGGTTTCCTAATAATGATAAAGGGTGAGGTTTGGTCAATCCTGCCCTGTAGAGACTCGGAGAGTATTTGTGAACGCCACTGCCAAACCTGCGGTACCGGATGGATTGCTGATTGATGTGCGTTGGCTGATGCGCGAGCTGCTGGATGAAGGACGTGTCAGCCAGGAGGACTTCAATGTTATTTCCACCACGCCGCGGGAGAAGAAGGAGCTGAACTGGCACCCGATCCAGGTGTTGGCCAAGTACCGGTTGACCGATCGAGGTGATACCCACCAGCTGCTGGATGTGGACTTTCTTACCGACTGGTTGGGCGAGCGTGCCAACATGAAGGTGTACCACATCGACCCGCTGAAAGTGCAGGTGGATCAGGTAACCAACGTGATGAGCTATGCCTTTGCCGAGCGCCACGGCATCGTCGCGGTGGAGGTGCACCGGGACAGGGTGGTGGTGGCCTGCGACCAGCCTTTCCTGCAGGACTGGAAAGGGCACCTGCAGCAGGTACTGCGCGACCGGGAGCTGGAGGTGGTGCTGGCCAACCCGGAGCAGCTGCGCCGCTATCGTATCGAGTTCTACAATCTCAGCCGTTCCATCGCCGGTGCCACGGGTAATACCGGTCAGGAGATGTCCGGGATTACCAACTTCGAGCAGCTGCTGGAAGTGGGGAAGGGACACCACGATGCGGACGACCAGCACATCGTCAATATCGTGGACTGGATTCTCCAGTATGCGTTTTCCCAGCGCGCCAGTGATATCCATCTGGAACCGCGTCGCGAGACCGGCAAGATGCGTTTCCGCATTGATGGGGTGTTGCACGACGTCTATGAACTGCCGGCGGCCATCATGGCGGCGGTGACCAGTCGTCTGAAGATTCTCAGTCGTCTTAATGTGGCGGAAAAACGCAAGCCTCAGGATGGTCGCCTGAAGACCAAGAGCCCGGACGGGGACGAGGTGGAGCTTCGTCTTTCCACCTTGCCGACTGCGTTTGGTGAGAAGATGGTCATGCGGGTGTTTGACCCGGATGTACTGGTGCGCAGTTTCGAGCAAATGGGGTTTACCCGTGAGGATCATGACACCTGGCACGGCATGACCCAGCATCCCCACGGCATTATCTTCGTCACCGGCCCCACCGGGTCGGGCAAGACTACAACCCTGTACTCCACCCTCAAGCAGCTGGCCACCAGTGAGGTCAATGTCTGTACCATCGAGGATCCCATCGAGATGGTGGAACCCAGCTTCAACCAGATGCAGGTGCAGGCGAATATTGATGTGAGCTTCGCTCAGGGGGTGAAGGCGATGCTGCGTCAGGATCCGGACATCATCATGATTGGTGAGATTCGCGATCTGGCCACGGCAGACATGGCGATTCAGGCGGCACTGACTGGCCACCTGGTGTTGTCTACCCTGCATACCAACGATGCGCCCTCGTCGATTACCCGTCTGGTGGACCTGGGGGTGGCGCCGTACATGATTTCGGCCACGGTACTGGGGGTCATGGCACAGCGCCTGGTGCGAACTCTGTGCCCGCACTGCAAGGCTCCGGTGGCGCCGAATGCCCAGGCCTGGGAGGAGCTGGTGCGCCCCTTCAAGATGAAGATGCCAGAAAGCATCAATCGGCCGGTAGGGTGCCTGGAGTGCCGTGGAACGGGGTACCTGGGGCGCATGGGCGTCTATGAGACGATGCCTCTCAACAGTGCCCTCAAAGGGCACATTACCCGCGGCGGAGATCTGGAGGCGCTGACCCGGCAGGCCTTGAAAAACGGGATGAAGCCGCTACGAATCAGTGGTGCCATGAAAGTCGCCAAGGGGCTGACCACCATTGAGGAGGTGATGCGAGTGACGCCGTCCCAGGATATTTTGCTGGGGTGAAGCCGCTACAGGGCTCCGGTTATTCGCTCCGCTCACTCCTTCGGGGTCACTTTGTGCGCTGCTCTGCGTCGCTAGCTTCCTGGAGCTCGCAGGGTGGACCTTGGCGAAGGTCAATCTCCACGTGGCAGAGATCGGACTTGGCCGATTTTTGCCCTGCCTTCAGTTTGATCATTTGCCACCTCGCCGCTCTTATTCCCGCTTGTAGCTTGCCCCGTCGCATACGACAATAGCGCCCCATGAATGAACCCCAATATCAGTCTCTCCCCGATGAACTGTCGGTGCTGGTCAGCCAGCACTGGCAATCGTTCGTCGAATCCGGCCATGTTATGCCGTCGGTGCTCCATGACGACCTGCCGCGTGTCTGGGCCGGCTCCGATTATGTGGCCACCCAGTTTCAGCGTGACCCGGAGTTGGGCCAATGGTTGGCCGACAGCGACCTGGCTCAGCCGCTGACGGCAGATGGGCTCCGCCAGCAGGTCCGTGAGCGTCTTGCCGATTGCGACAGTGAAGACGAACTGAAGCGGCGAATCCGTCGTCTGCGACACCGCCATATGGTGCGAATCATCTGGCGAGATCTGGCGGGTATCGGGGATTACCACAGTACGGTGGCAGACCTGTCGTTGCTGGCGGATACCCTGATTCACGAATCTCTGGATTTACTGTATCGCTGGGCCTGTGCCCGCAGTGGTACCCCGACGGGGCCGGATGGCAAGCCGGTGCAGCTGGTGGTGCTGGCCATGGGCAAGTTGGGGGCCCGTGAACTGAATCTGTCCTCGGACATCGACCTGATCTTTGCCTACGAGCATGAAGGGGAGCTGGAAGGCGAGCGTCGCGCGCTCAGTTACCACCAGTTCTTTGTTCGTCTGGGGCAACAGTTGATCAAGGTGCTCGACCAGACCACCGCCGACGGTTTCGTGTTCCGGGTGGATATGCGTCTGCGTCCCTGGGGCAAGAGTGGGGTGCTGGCCATCGGCTTCGATGCCATGGAGGGGTACTACGAGACTCAGGGGCGTGAGTGGGAGCGCTATGCCCTGATCAAGATGCGGCCTGTAGCCGGGGATCTGAAAGCCGGTGCGCGACTGATCAAGCGCCTTAACCCTTTTGTGTATCGCCGCTACATTGATTACGGCGCGTTCCAGTCGTTGCGGGAAATGAAGGCGCTGATCGAGCGCGAAGTGAACCGCAAGGGCATGCAGGCCGATGTGAAGCTGGGTGCGGGCGGTATCCGTGAGGTGGAGTTTATCGTTCAGGCGTTTCAGCTGATCCGTGGGGGGCAGTTACCGGCCCTGCGCGAGCCCAATCTGGTCAAGGTCTTGCCCCAGTTGGTCGAGCTGGAGCTGTTGCCGGAAGATGTGGCCGATGAGCTGACCGATGCCTATCTGTTTCTGCGTGATGTGGAGCATCGTCTGCAGGCGGTCGGTGACAAGCAGACCCAGCGGCTGCCGGACGACCAGCTTGGCTGGCAACGACTGACCTTTGCCATGGGGTTTTCCGAGCGGACGGCGTTTGAACGCAAGTTGCGACGCTTCCGGGAAAATGTCCGCCTCCATTTCGGGCAGGTCATTGCCGACCCGGAACAGGAAACCGAAGCGGCCCAGGGGGCAGACCAGGAACTGCTGGATCTGTGGCTGGGCGAACTGGATGACGACGCTGCCGTGGCCCAACTGGGAGCCATTGGTGTGCTGGAAGCGGAGCAGGTCTATGCGCGCCTGAATGCCTTCCGTGACAGCCGGGCAGTGGAGAACATGCAGACGATCAGCCGTGAACGGCTGGATCGGCTGATGCCACTGATGCTGGAAGCATTGGGTTATCAGGGGCATGGCGATACCACCGCCATGCGCCTGTTCAATTTTGTGGAGGCGGTGCTGCGCCGTAGCGCCTATATCGCGCTGCTGGTGGAAAACCCCGGTGCCCTCACCCAGCTGGTGAAGCTGTCGGGGGCCAGCCCGTGGATCGCGGAGCGGTTGGCGTTGCATCCGGTATTGCTGGATGAGTTGCTGGATGTGCGCACCCTGTATTCCCCACCGGAGCGTGCCGAGCTGGATGATGAGCTGCGCCAGCAATTATTGCGGGTGGCGGAAGATGACCTTGAGCAGCAGATGGAAGTGCTGCGTAACTTCAAGCAAGCCCACCTGCTGCGAGTGGCGGCGTCGGAAGTGACCGAAGTGCTGCCGCTGATGAAAGTGAGTGATTATCTCACCTGGCTGGCCGAGAGCATCCTCAATCAGGTAGTGATGCTGGCCTGGGAACCGCTGGTGGAGCGCCACGGTCGCCCGTCGCGGCTCGACGGCCAGCCCTGCAGTCCTGATTTTGTGGTGGTGGGCTACGGCAAGCTGGGCGGCATTGAGCTGGGCCATAACTCGGATCTGGACCTGGTCTTCCTGCACGATGCTGCCAGTGGCGGCATGACCGATGGGGAGAAGTCGGTCTCCAACGAGCAGTTCTATGCCCGTCTTGGCCAGCGTATCGTGCACATTCTTTCAACGCGTACCATGAGCGGCCAGCTGTATGAGGTGGATACCCGCCTGCGTCCCTCTGGTAGTGCCGGGTTGCTGGTGAGCTCCATGGATGCGTTCGAAAAATACCAGCTCAACGATGCCTGGACCTGGGAGCATCAGGCTCTGGTGCGGGCCAGGGTGGTGGCCGGGTGTAGTCGTTCCCGTCAGCGATTTGATGACATTCGGCACAAGGTCCTTTGCCGGGAGAGAACGCTGCAGGGGCTGCGCGACGATGTGCTCGCCATGCGCAGCAAGATGGTGGATCACCTCAGCGACAAGAGCGAGGCGCAATTCCACCTCAAGCAGGACCCCGGAGGTATCGTTGATATCGAATTTATGGTGCAATATGGGGTTCTGAGATGGGCCTCCTCCCACGGTGAACTGACCCGATTCACCGATAATGTGCGGCTGCTCGAAACACTGGCTGCACTGGACATTATGTCGGCGCAGGACGCCGGCCTGCTGCGGGAAGCGTACCTCGCTTACCGATCCGCGGCTCATCGCGCTTCGTTGCGCAAAGAAAAATCCATCGTCGACGACACCCAGTTTCGCGATTTACGCGACGGTGTGCGTGCGATCTGGAAGCAATGGTTTGACCTGACGGATTGACCCGCAGGTCCTCAGCTCTGGGAGTATCACTGCCATGTCGATGGCTGTAAGAGACGGTTTTATCTGGTTGGATGGCGAACTGGTTCCCTGGCAGGAGGCCAAGGTGCATGTGCTGACGCACACCCTGCACTATGGCATGGGCGTGTTCGAAGGGGTGCGAGCCTATGAAACCGCCACGGGTCCGGCGATTTTCCGCCTGAAGGAGCACACTGACCGCCTGTTCAACAGTGCCCACATCATGAATATGAAGATCCCGTTCACCAAGGACGAGGTCAATGCGGCACAGCTGGCGGCGGTGAAATCCAACAACCTGCCCCACGCCTACCTGCGCCCGATGGTGTTTTACGGAAGTGAGGGCATGGGGCTTCGCGCCCATAATCTGAAGGTCCACCTGATGGTGGCGGCCTGGGAATGGCCGGCTTACATGTCGCCGGAAGCCCTGGAGCTGGGTATCAAGGTGCGCACCTCCAGCTACACCCGCCACCACGTGAACATCACCATGTGCAAGGCGAAGGCCAACGGCAACTACATCAACTCCATGCTGGCCCTGAACGAAGCACTGTCCGGCGGCGCCGATGAAGCGCTGCTGCTGGACAACGAAGGCTATGTGGCGGAAGGCTCTGGCGAGAACATTTTCGTCATCAAGGACAAGGTGCTTTATACCCCGGAGCTGACGTCCTGCCTGGATGGTATTACCCGCAAGACCATCATCCAGCTGGCAGAAGAACGCGGGTACACCGTGCGTGAAAAGCGTATTACCCGTGACGAAATCTACGTGGCGGACGAAGCCTTCTTCACCGGTACGGCTGCCGAAGTGACGCCGATCCGCGAACTGGATGGTCGTATCATCGGCGAAGGCAAGCGTGGTCCGATCACTGAGCAGTTGCAGGCGGTGTACTTCGATCTGGTGCGCGGCAAACTGGACGACCAGTACGGAGACTGGCTCACTTACGTGGGCTAAATCCGCGGATGTCTCAGACGCCGTCTGCCATCCTTGTCGTCGGCCCGTCCTGGGTCGGCGACATGGTGATGGCACAAACCCTGTTCTCTGAACTGCGTCGCCAATACCCTGAGTGTGCCATTGATGTGCTGGCGCCTGCCTGGTGCCGGCCATTGCTGTCGCGCATGCCGGAAGTGCGAGACGCCCTGTCGTTGCCGTTCGACCATGGTGATCTGAAACTGGGTGAGCGCCATGCGCTGGGTAAGCGTTTGCGCGGCCAGTATCAGCAAGCCTATGTGCTCCCCAATTCCCTCAAGTCGGCGCTGGTGCCCTGGTCGGCGCGGGTCCCGGTGCGTACCGGTTGGCGCGGCGAAATGCGTTACGGCTTGCTCAACGATGTGCGCAAGCTGGACAAGGACGCCTACCCGTTGATGGTGCAGCGTTTTGTGGCGCTGGCGTTGCCTGCCGATGCGCCGGTTCCGGGCTTGGAAAGCATCAAGGCGCCGCACTTGAACGTGAGTGAGGATGCCCGTCGTGAGGCTATGGCCAGCCATGGGCTGAATACTGACAAACCGGTGCTGGGGCTGTGCCCCGGTGCGGAGTTTGGCCCTGCCAAGCGCTGGCCGGAACATCACTATGCGGCGGTGGCGCAGCACTGGATTGATAACGGTGGTCAGGTGTGGATCTTCGGTTCTGCCAAGGATAAGCCGGTGGCTGAGACCATCGTCAATTCCCTGACCGAGGAGAGCCGTGAACGGGCCGCGGTGCTGGCGGGTAATACCTCCCTGGAAGAGGCGGTAGACCTGCTCTCGGCCACAGCCTCCGTGGTCAGTAATGACTCGGGCCTGATGCACATAGCCGCAGCCCTTAAGCGACCGCTGGTGTCGGTGTACGGATCCACGTCGCCGGGATTTACACCGCCTTTGGGAGAGCGCGTTGCTGCAGTTCGTCTGGGGCTGGAATGCAGTCCTTGTTTCAAACGTGAGTGCCCATTGGGGCATCTGGATTGTTTGCGCAAATTGCCTCCTCAACAGGTTGTTGATGCATTAGGGCAGCTGACAGGAGATGAGTAATCAAATGGAATTGAATGCCAGTTATGTGCACCCTCACTGGCGGGTGACGCTGCAGGATAGCGGGCTCAATGCAATGTCGGACTGGTTGGCGCTGGATCGGACACTGGTTGATGAGCCAAACCGTCGAGGCAAGGGTATCAGTGAGGTATTCCAGGCCAACATTACGGGGCCAGATCATCACGAAGTGACGGTGTATATCAAGTATCAGCGCAATTATCAGCGCCGGAGCCTGCTGCATCCGTTGGTGGGTCAGTCCACGCTGTATCAGGAATACAAGGCGCTGATGCGTTGTTGGCAGGCCGGCGTGCCGGTGGCAGAACCGCTTTTTTTTGCCGCCAGCACGGAAGGGGAGGATCGACAGGCCATGTTGGTCAGCCTTGATCTCAAGGGCTTTGAGAGCCTTGATCGGATTGATCCGGGGAGTCTCGAGGAGGGGCGCCGCCAGGTCTTGATTCATGACGTTGCAGCGACTGTGCGCTTGCTGCATGAAAAAGGTCTGGTGCACCAGAATCTCTACCCCAAACACATTTTCACCGCTTGGCACGAACAGCAGCAGCGCTATGATGTCCGATTTATCGATATGGAGCGTTGCCGTCCCCACTACCAGCGCTGGCGGCCAAGGTTACGGGATCTGGATACTCTTGCAAGGCGCGCGAAGCACTTTTCGGCCCTTGACCGGGCGCGGTTTCTTCGCACTTATCTGGGGTCCCCACTGAGTCAGGGTAAGGGCCGTTTTGTGGTGAGCCGCCTGAGTCGTCATCTCAAGAGTGCCTGATTAATGCATGTGCTTTTGGTAAAAACTTCCTCGATGGGTGACGTGATCCATACCCTCCCTGCCCTCACTGATGCCCGGGCTGCGATTCCCGGGCTGCGCGTTGACTGGGTTGTGGAAGAGGCATTTGCCGAGCTTGCTGCGCGACACCCCGCTGTGGCCAACGTTTTCCCCTGCGCACTGCGTCGCTGGCGCAAGCATCCAATCAAAGCCCGCCGCACAGGCGAATGGGCTGACTTCAAGTCAGCGATGCAAGCGGTTAACTATGATGCGGTCATCGATGCTCAGGGGCTGATCAAAAGTGCCTTTGTCACTCGCCTGGCTCGTGGCCCGAAGTTTGGTCTGGACAAGCATTCCGCTCGTGAGGGGCTGTCTGCAAGAGTGTTGGATCATCCCCTGTCGGTGGTGCGCGGGCAGCACGCCATACAACGTGTGCGCCAGCTGTTTTCGCAGGCGCTAAATTACCCCTTGCCTGACTCCGCTCCGGATTATGGATTGCCTCGCGCCCATGTCCCGGCCCCGCTCAGTCAGCCGGGGGAGCTGGTGTTTTGCCATGGCACCACCTGGCCGACCAAGCATTACCCCGAAGCGTTCTGGCGGCAGCTGCTGGAACTGGCCACGGCAGAGGGCCATCGGGTGCACCTGCCCTGGGGCAATGACGCGGAGAAAGCCCGGGCCGAGCGCCTCGCTGCGGGGCTGGAGAGGGTGGAGGTGCTGCCGAAAATGGGGCTGGATTCCCTGACCGACAAGCTGCTTGGATGGGATGCCTTCATTGCTGTCGACACGGGCCTTGCGCACCTCGCTGCAGCCGCCGGCTTGCCCGGGGTCGCACTGTACGGTCCCACCGACCCGGTGCTGACCGGTGTGCAGGGGGTCCGGGCGTCGTCATTGGCGGCGGACTTCCCCTGTGCCCCCTGTGTGCAGGAGAGTTGCACCTATCGGGGGGAGTTGGGCAAAGGGGTGGAGCCGCCCTGCTTCAGTACCCTCAAGCCGGAAACCGTTTGGCGGGCGTTGCGGAGGCAGAGCCCGTGAAGTGCGTGATGGTGCTTTACCACTATTTCCCCTGGGGCGGGCTGCAACGGGACTTTGCCCGTATCGCCCGTGAGGCCGTTGCCCGTGGACATCAGGTCCAGGCGCTGGTGAGCGAATGGCAGGGCGAGCCCCTGCAGGGCGTCACCATCACAACGGTGCCCGTACGGGGGCAAAGTAACCATGCACGGATGGCCCGTTTTGCCGCAGGCGTACAGCAGTATCTCGCCGAGACCCCCCATGATCGGGTGCTGGGCTTCAATCGTTTGCCGGGTCTGGATGTTTATTTCGCTGCGGACAGCTGTTTTGCCGAACACGTGGCAGGCAAACCTGGTGTGGTTCGCTGGTTGCCCCGTTATGCCACCTACCTGAAACTGGAGCATCAGGTGGTCGCAGAGTCGGGGCCGCGGCTGTTGTTTCTGAACGAACACCAGCGAGATCAGTACCGGGCGCATTATGCCTTGCCGGAAAGTCGCTACCAGGTATTGCCGCCGGGCGTGGAAGCGGATCGTCGTCGCCCGGCTAATCATGCGGCGTTGCGCGAACAGATTCGCACGGAACTGGGGGTCGGTTCGGGGGTGCCTTTGCTGTTGTTTTTGGGCTCCGGGTTCAAGGTCAAGGGACTCGACCGCGCGCTGGCGGCTTTCGCAACGTTGCCGTCGCAGGCGCATTTGATGATTGTTGGCAATGACGAGGCCGCACCTTACCTGCGTGATCTGCAGGTGGCCACCCGTGAGCGAATTCATGTACTGGGTCCCCGTGATGACGTGCCCGCGCTGATGCAAGGGGCGGATCTGTTGCTGCATCCGGCCTATCGGGAGTCGGCGGGTATGGTGTTGCTGGAGGCAACGGTGGCTGGGTTACCGGTGTTGACCACCGATACCTGTGGTTATGCCCGCTATGTGCAGGAGGCAGGGTCTGGAGAGGTGATTGCCACGCCGTTCAAGCAGACCGCATTGAATGCGATGCTGCAGACCATGGTCGAACGTGTGCCGGGTGAATGGCAGGCAAATGCGTTGCGTTATGCCGAGTCTCCGCTGTTATATCAGCTTGCTCAGAATGTAGTGGATGCGGTGGAGGCCGGGCGATGAAACTGTTCCTTCGCGATGATATGTCGACCCTGTGGGGCGAACGCGATCCCTTCGCACAGGCCGCCGCCCAGCAGGGTGAGATTTTCCGTGCCCGGGAAGGCCGGCGTACGCTACGATTTGAGGGGAATGGACGCAGTTACTTTCTCAAGTATCACGCGGGTATCGGCTGGAAAGAAATCTTCAAGAATCTGACCCAGGGAAAGCTGCCGGTGCTTGGGGCCATGGATGAAGTCAGGGCGATCGAAGCGGTAAGAAATGCCGGGCTGGACACCATGACGGTGGCGGCCTTCGGCAGCCGTGGCGTTAATCCGGCCGGGGTCGAATCCTTTATCGTTACCGATGATCTGAGCGGCACCCTGAGCCTGGAAGACGTCGGCGAAGAATGGGTGTCGAGTGGGCACACTCCTGTGCTGTTCAAACGCGCCTTGATTTTGCGGGTCGCACAGATCGCTCGCGATATGCATCGCGCCGGGATCAATCACCGGGATTTCTATCTGGCGCATTTCTTGATGTCGGAACAGGATGTGCGACGGGAAAACAGCGATGCACCCCTGTTCCTGATTGATTTGCACCGTTCCCAGGTGCGCCGGTCGGTGCCTCGTCGCTGGCAGGTGAAAGACCTGGGAGGGCTGTATTTCTCGACGGCTCGCTTTGGCATGACACGCCGTGATCTGCTGAGGTTCATCCGAGCCTATAGCGGCAAGCCATTGCGTGAGGCTCTGTCTGATGCGGGCCTTTGGCAGTCTGCCCGTCGCGAGGCAGAAAAAATCTATCGCCGTTATTTCGAAGTTGAGCCGCAATTACCGCTGCAGTTCAACGAACATCCAGGCAAGGATATCTGATGGCATTGCTTCAGTATCTACAGCATGGCATTGATGAGAAGGACCTGCCGCAGACGGCTGCAGGTTTAACGATCACAGCTGTATTGCGTTGGTTGCCTGGAAGCCGCTTGGTGGTTGATGGTTACTGGAATGGGCAGCCTGTCGTTGCCAAGCTGTTTTGTCCCGGAAGCAAGGGGAAGCGCGCACAGCGAAAAGAGGTTCGGGGTCTGCAGGCAATTGCCAAATGCAACGTCCATTGTCCAGCGATTAAGGACGTACTGACCCTGGATGAGGGCATCCATTTGCTGGTGATGGAAAAACTGGAAGGGGAAACTGCCCTCCGCTATTGCCTGCAAGGTTCCAGAGCCCAGAGGCGCTCGCGCATTCACCGTCTGGCCTGCTGGGTGCGGGAAGTACAGCAGAAGGGCGTTGTTCAGACCGATATCCATCCGGGCAATTTTTTCTTTACTGCCGGTGGCTGGGCGCTGCTGGATGCAGCAGAGTGCCGCTTTGGTTCGCCGACACCAGTGCGTGCAAAAGCCAACCTGGCCGCCTTGTTGGCACAGTTTCCGCCGCTGGATCTTCCGGATGTGAGGGATTGCTTTGCTGAGCTTGGGGAGTATCAGGGTGCCTTGCGCGTTGCCAGGCGCCGGCGCTACCAGATGATCCTGAAGAAAGCCTTGCGCCCATGCACTGAATTTGCGGCGTTCAGGCAGGGCGATGTTCGCGGTATGTGCCGTAGAGAACTGCTGCCTCAGGTGGAAGCGCTTCTTGCTCGAGGGTTGGATGATGTGATGCAAACCACGGACAGTCTCAAACTCGGAGGGGCTTCCACCGTAGTACGGGATGGGCAATCCGGTTGGGTTATCAAGCGTTACAACATCAAGTCATTCGTTCACCGGATTAAACGACAATGGGGGGCAACCCGTGCCCAAAAGGCCTGGCTTGGTGGCGTCTTTCTGCGTGAAGTCGGCGTACAGACCCCTTTGCCGGTGGCCTATTTGGAAGAGCGTCGCCACGGGTTAAGGCATCGAGCCTGGATTATTAATGCTTATCAATCGGGTAGGGGGCTGGATGAGCTGTCACCTGAGCAAGCGCCACCTGAACCGGTTGTGCTGTCCCTGCAGGATTACTTCTTGCTGATGGCCCAGCTTGGGTTTCAGCATGGAGATATGAAATCTACGAATATTCTGGTTTGCAATGACAGGATTTCTGTTATCGATCTTGATGCGTTCAACCCTTTTCCCCGAGATCCTGAAGCAAGTTACCGCAAGGATTACAACCGGTTCATGAGGAATTGGCCAAAAGGGTCAGTGTTACGGACAAGTCTGGAAAGGGCGATAGCTGAAGCCGGACTGAGTGATCATAACCAAGGTGTTTAGCCAATGAGTACTGCCATTCGGTTGCACTGGGCTCGTTCAAAGCCAAATTTTGGTGACTGGCTCTCTCCACAAATCGTTGAATGCGTGTCTGGCCGGCCAGTGAAGTATGCCAAAATAGATCAGTGTGATCTGGTTGCTATCGGCAGCTTGCTGCAAAGAGTGAAAAATCGTTTCTGGACACGCCCCGTGCATATCTGGGGGGCGGGCTTCATTGAGCAGGGGAAGGGGGTAAAAACCCGACACCATATCCATGCGGTCCGTGGGCCCGCTTCCTTGGCTCGCCTCGGCAAGACGCGGGAGGGGGTGGCCTTTGGCGATCCCGGATTGCTGGCGGACCGGTTATTGGATGGTACGGTCATAGCCAAGCGGCACCGGCTTAGTGTTATTGCTCATTACAAGGATAAAACGTCAGAAGGGCTGAAACGATTTTGCCAATCTAACCCGGACGTCAATGTCATTGACGTGTTTTCTGATACGAATACCGTGCTGCGAGAAATAGCGGCATCCCATTGTGTGGTGTCTTCTGCGATGCATGGGCTCATCGCTTCTGATGCGATGGGTGTGCCTAACTGCCGGGTAGTGTTTAGCGGAGACTTGAGGGGTGGGGAGTTCAAGTTTGATGATTACTATAAAGGAACAGGGTTTCAGCCATTTCTCTGTCAGCCGGAGAGCTTTGACAAGACGCAGTATGAAACTTTGCTCAATCATTACCGCCGGCCTGGGCTGCCCGGGGTAAAAGCCGCGCTTGAAGCCGCGTTTCCGGACATGTAGATCATGGCGAATACAGGGGAAAGGGGTGTCTGCTAGTAAGGAAAACGCATCTTTGAATTTGCTGTCAAAGATGTCTCCGGTCTGGGTCGTCATCGTGGGCAGCGTGGTGCTGTCTTTTATTGCGCAGAGTTTTGAGCCTGTGCTTGGACGGGATTCTGCATTTTATGTGGATAACGCCCAGGCCTTTGTGGAAGACGGTGCACAATCATTATTGGATCGATTTAGCTGGCCCTGGTTTTCAGCAATGATCGGGGTGGTGCATCGCTTGTTAGGCCTGTCTTATGAGACGAGCGCCTATGTACTGGTGTTTGCGCTGAGCGCTGGCACCTGTGCCTGCCTGGTCCGTACCGTTCAGGAAATTAGCCCCCGTGCCGCTTGGCTGGGGGTGTTGGTGGTCTTGTCGATCCCCGCGTTCAATGAATATCGGAGTGCCTTGCTGAGAGAGCATGGTTACTGGTTCTTCTCTTCGCTGTGTGTGCTTTTGATGGCGCGCTACCAACTGGCTAGAGGGCGTTATCAGGTTGCTGGAGCCGTGGTTGCTGTGTTCGCTGCAGGGTTGTTTCGGCTTGAAGCATTGTATCTCCTTGCTCCGATTGGTGGCTGTGTCGTCTGGATGCATCGGCAGAAATTAAAGGAGAATTCGCTGCCGGTTGTCCTTTCGATTATTGCTCTTCTACTGGCTGGGGTTGCCTTGTTATGGGCGCTGGATGCCTTGGAAATGTCCAGGGCAGAACGGTATCTGGGTTACATCAATCCGATCCGGTTCTGGCATGCTCTTGACGGTATTGCGGCAACGCTGGCGGATTCGACGCTGCGCTACTCTTCCCGGGAGCTGGCGCCGTTGATTATTGCATCGGGTTTCCTGGCTGCCATTCTTGTCAATGTGCTGAAGTTAATGGGGGTCTATCTGGTGCCGTTTGTATGGGCGTTGCACCGTGAGAGACGGGAAACGATTTTTGGCAGCAATGTCTTTGGGGTTATTGCTGCATCAGCGTACATTCTTGTTCTTCTCGTTTTCTTTATCCAGAGCCGCTTTACGCTTGACCGTTATACCGCGTTAATCCATATCTTGTTACTGCCTTCGCTGGTGCTCGCACTGGCACGCTTCAGGACTGCCTACCCTGGCATGACACGCTGGATCTTGTTGGTGGCTGTGTTGATGGGGGTTGGCAATGTCATGTCCTCATCCCCAAAGCGTACCCATTTCTTTATCGCTGCTGAGTGGGTTAAGGAGCATGGAATTGGGCTGGAGCGAACCTATTTTCATGATGCCCGAATCCCCTATTACAGTGGGCTGGGGTATCGAGAGGAGGATGTGGACAGTAAGGCTGCATTGACGACGGACATGGACCGCTACGATGTCTTTGTTGTCAGTTTGACGGCCGCACATCCTTTGGTGAAAACAAAGCTGGCTTCCGGGGAGCTGGTGCTATTGGCCGAGTTTGATAATGGCCATGACCGGCATATGATGATTCTGGCCCGGCCAGACTGGAATCAGTAACGCTTTGCCTGCCCAGCAGGTTGATGCTTGAAACGTTTGTGCACCCAAAGATATTGCTCGGGGCACTTTCGGACATAGTATTCAATGGTTTGGTTGATTCTGGCGGTATCCTGTTCGTCGTCGCTAGAGGGAAAGTCTTCCAGCGCTGGGCCAAATTCAATCACGTATCGCCCCCCGGGAAGACGGTAGTGGGCGCAGGGAATAACGGCAGCCTTTCCCATACGCGCGATACGAGAGGTGGCGGTAATGGTTGCGGCAGGGATGCCAAAAAAGGGAACGAATACCGCGTGAGCAACGCCGTAGTCCTGATCCGGGGCGTACCAGAGCACTTCTCCATTCTTCAGCAGCCGCACCATCTGGCGAATGTCTGAGCGCTGAACGGATCCTTTCATGTAATTGCAGCGCCCCTTGTCGATAAGGCGGTCTATCACCGGATTGTCATTGGGGCGATAGACACCATAAAAATCCAGCACATATCCGAGCAGGCGAGACCCTACATCAAGGCTGTTAAAGTGCATGCCAAGTAGCAGCACTCCCAACCCTTGGGCACGGGCATGCTGGATATGCTCCATGCCTTCAATGGTTAGCCGCTTGTCCAGGTCGATACGGTGATTATTGAAGCTTCCGGCCATCTCCAGAATGGCTTCCCCCGTACTTACGACACTGCGCTTGGCCAAGGCCACCTGCTGTTCCGCGGTGAGCTCGGGAAAGCACAGTTGGATATTGGTCAGAGCAACATGGCGGCGCTTTTTGACAAGATGCCAGCCAAGATGTCCTACCCCGCGGCCAATGGCCAACAGTGCATTCCAGGGCAGCTGGCCGACCAGCCAGAACAGCCCGGCGCCTACCCAGCTGGGAATAAGCCGGGGGTCAGACAGTCGGGTGGGGCGCTGTTTTCGTTTTCCCATGCATCACTCGGTTGGCTAGCGTAAGGCTGGCTGGGCGGAAGGTCGCTCACAAAGGCGGGCGAAAAGGAGTGCCAGGGGAAGCCACAGGCTTAGCCAGCTGGCATGAAACGGTGCCACCAGATATGACCCTGCGGCGAAGGTCACGCACAACCCGGGGATTGCCGCGATAGTGTAGGCATTACCACCGCTCCAGAATTCCCGACGCTGGAGGAGACCGATAATTGGGCTGGCCCAGCTGGCAACAAACAGGATCAGTCCGATCAGGCCCAAATTGTGAACCAGCAGGAGAAAGATATTGCGCGGATGAGCCAGGTTTTCGAGCTTGCCATTATGATGGGCAAGTACGCCGTTGAGATATTCCTGATTCAGTCCCGTACCGATCAAGGGGTTCAGAAAATATTTACTTAGCGTGACATCCTTGCTGCCTTCAACCATCAGGTAGAGCGCGGCCAGGAGCGGGATAACAACCAGCCAGGGTCGAGAGCTTCTGGCGCTGATCCAGGCGACTACCAGGAACAGGCTCATCAACCCCAGCGGCAATGAGACAAGGCCGAGAAACAGCATACCGACTGCAGCACCCACCAGGCGACGTGCACCTTTGCCGTTGACGCCTTCATCAATACCTTGGGCGACCAGGATAAAGGTGGGGGTCACCATGGCCATCAACGCGAGTGACGGATCCAGCGAGGGCATTCTGAATATCAGGTTGGCCGGTTCACTGAACAACGGACTGTTGAGGGGTTGGGTCGTGTAGTAGCTGATTATCACCATGAAGGCGATCACCATGGCGCAGAGGGCGCCGTTGGCCATGGCCTGCCGGAAGGTGTTGCGAAAATACATATGTAGCCAGCGGAAGATGCCCACCATCACAATAATCTGAACTACCCCGCGTACGGTTCTGGAGGTATTGGGCTCTTCTGCCCAGGCCATACTCAACAGTGCCCAGCCCAGCAGCAGGTAAAGCGGTACCAGTAATGGGGATACCATCAACCGGTAATCCCCGCTGACAATGGCCCGGGTCAGCAAGGTAAGGGACGGCAGGAAGAACAGCACGTCCAGTACGTTGAGCAGACCAATGCGGGAATTGAACAAAAAGGTGCCGCTGAACATGACGGCGAAGGACAGGGTCAACCACCAACGTAACCAGCGACCTTGCATGATGTTGGGGGGTAAAGGTGGCATAGGGGCCTGTCGCTCCTTGGTAGTGGTTAGCCGCATGATACCCCGTGAACCAGGGTGTTGGCATGTTGCGGTGCGCAAGTTTAATGGCTCGGCTTGCGGGCATCCAGCTCTGTGCCGGTTGGGCGCCTGATGTTGTGCCCGCTATGCTACACTGCGCCGAAATCCGGCTCTGTTGTGTTTTGGAGACCCTATGCACAATCCGCACATTCCTGCTCTTGCGAAGGCCCGTGTTCTGGTGGCCGGTGACGTCATGCTTGATCGCTATTGGCATGGCCCCACGGGACGGATTTCGCCGGAAGCGCCCGTACCGGTGGTGCGGGTTACCGAGCTGGAAGACCGCCCGGGCGGGGCGGCGAACGTGGCCTTGAACATGGCCGCGCTGGGCGCGCGTGCCGAGCTGGTGGGGGTCACTGGGGACGACGAAGCCGCAACCATCCTGGAAGAACGACTGAACGCCGCCGACGTGGGATGCCATTTCCAGAAGGTGGCCGGGCTGCCGACCATTACCAAGCTGCGGGTGATCAGTCGCCAGCAGCAATTGTTGCGGCTGGATTTCGAAGAAGCGTTTCACGACCAGGACCCCGCGCCCTTTGCCGAGAAGGTCAAAGCCCAGCTGGCCCATTGTGGCGCACTGGTGTTGTCGGACTATGCCAAGGGTGCCCTGCGTGATTGTCAGGGGCTGATTGCACTTGCCCGCGAGGCCGGCGTGCCGGTGCTGGTAGACCCGAAGGGGACGGATTTCAGTCGCTACCGCGGGGCCACCCTGCTAACTCCTAATTTGAGCGAGTTTGAAGCTGTTACCGGGCCGGTGAAAGACGAGCAGGACCTGATCAACAAGGGGCAACAACTGATCCGGGAGTTCGATCTGCAGGCGCTGCTGGTGACCCGCAGCGAGAAGGGCATGACCCTGCTGCGCGACGGCAAGCCGGAACTGCATTTGCCGGCCCGGGCCCGAGAGGTGTTCGATGTCACCGGCGCCGGTGACACGGTGATTTCCGTACTGGCGGCCTCGCTGGCGGCGGGGGCACCCATGGAAGATGCTGTGGCGCTGGCCAATATTGCTGCCGGTATTGTGGTCGGCAAGCTGGGCACGGCGGTGGTCTCTGCGCCTGAGTTGCGCCGTGCGGTGCACCAGGAGGGTGGCCTTGGTCGTGGGGTCATGAGTGAAGAGCAACTGTTGATTGCCATTGAGGATGCGCGTGCCCAGGGGGAGAAGATCGTGTTCACCAATGGCTGCTTCGACATCATCCATGCCGGCCACGTGGGCTATCTGGATTCCGCCCGCCGCCAGGGCGACCGTCTGGTGCTGGCGGTGAACGGAGATGACTCCATCCGCCGCCTGAAAGGCCCGGGCCGCCCCATCAACCCTCTGGATCGCCGCATGGCCGTCCTCGCTGCGCTGGAAGCGGTGGACTGGGTGGTCGCCTTCGATACCGATACCCCTGAGCCACTGCTGGAAGCCATCAAGCCGGACGTGCTGGTGAAAGGCGGCGACTACAGTGTGGAAGAAGTGGTCGGCCATGAGTTTGTGAAGGGCTACGGCGGAGAGGTGAAGGTGCTCGACTTTATTGATGACATCTCGACGACGAAAATCGTGGAACGAATCAAGAAAGACAGTGAATAGTTAATAGTGAACAGTTAACAGCGACGCGTGCTCGCGCTCTGCATGTTGAAACGTAAGAGGCCGCGCCCACCCTTGGGCGCGGCCTCTTACGTTTGAAAAATCAAAAACGGCTGCTCGCGCAGCTGTTAACTGTTCACTATTAACTGTTAACTGCCTTTCCTGTGTTTTGCCGGTGTCACCCCCGTCCACCGTTCAAACGCTCGCACGAATGCTGCGGATTCACTGTAGCCCAGTAGTTCTGCGATGTCGGCGATGCTTCGGTCGGAGTCGGCCAGATAACGTTTCGCCTTGTCTTCACGGACCTTGTCCATGATGCCCTGGTACGGGTGGCCTTCCTTGCTGAGTTGTCGGCGAAAGCTGCGTTCCGGGATGCTGAAGGCCTGGGCGACCTGTTCGGCAGTGGGGAAGCGGCGGGCGAACAGGTTCAGATAGGCACCAACCCGGGCCGCCAGGTCATCAGTGGGGGCTTCGCGGCGGGCGAGCATGGCGTCGCACTGTTCGCGGTACATGTCCTGTGCCATGCGGTTATAACCTGGCAGGCGGATGGCCATGTCCTCGTTGCGGATTACTGCCTTGCAGTGGGGCTGGTCATAGCGGATCGGGCAGCCAAAATAGGCCTCGAAGCGGTCGGCACAGCGCGGGCGCGGGTAGGGCATCCACACTTCGACGGGTTTCAGGTTCAGGTTAAGTTGGGTCTGTATGTCGTTGACCAGCTTGAAGGTGCCGACCATGTCCCGGTCAATCAGGGTGCGCGACACTTCCGGCGGCAGCGGGATCGGGTAAAGCTCCAGGGCGGTGGTGTGTTCGCCGGGGATCAGGGCGATTTCGCCGTAGAGGTAGGTCAGGGCCTGATATTGCACCCCGAACTGAAACCCCTGAAAGGCGGTTTCGCTGGTCATCAGCAGCATGGCCAGTTGTCCGTAACCGGCAAACCCGAAGCGGCTGCCCATTTCGAACCCCAGCATGGGGTCGTCGACCTGGGGTAGTAGCTCGGTGAGGATCAGCAGTTCCCGGTCACGGCCGATCTCACTGCTTGGGTCCAACTTGTCCTTATCCAGCCCATGACGGGCCAGCACCGGGCCACAGTCGATCCCCTTCTCGGTCTCGAGCAGTTCGATGGTGTAGATGAGGGCAAGAATGGAGCGTGCTGACATTGGCCGAAATTATCAATTTTTGGTCAGGTTAACACGTATTCACAGGGGGCTGGCAAGGCTAGAGTGCTGCCATCAAAGGGAACCGCTGAGCATGCAAGGCGTTATTCAGCGGTTCCCAAGGAGCCCGTGAGCGTCCCGAGGAGAATACCAATGACAAGTCAGGCCCGTATCAACGTTAAAACCCGTCGCGTCAAAGTCGCCATTGTTGGTGGCGGCTTCGGCGGCCTGTGCATGGCGATCAAGCTGCGTGAGGCCGGCATCGATGATTTTGTGATTCTGGAAAAAGGCGATGGCCTGGGGGGGACCTGGTACCACAACAGCTACCCGGGCGCGGCCTGTGATGTGCAGTCGCACATGTATTCCTTCTCGTTTGAAGCGAACCCGGACTGGAGCCATCGCTACAGCGAGCAGCAGGAGATTCACGATTACATTCAGGGAGTGACCGACAAGCACAACATTCGTCAGTTCACCCGCTTCAATGCCGAGGTGACCGGTGCCCATTTTGATGACCAGGCCGCCCTGTGGACCCTGAATCTGGCCGACGGCAGCCAGCTGATCTGTCAGCATTGGGTGCTGGCCAGCGGGCCGCTGCATGTGCCGTCCTTCCCCAACTTCAAGGGCATGGAGAACTTCAAGGGCAAGATCATTCACTCCGCCCAGTGGGATCACGATTACGACATGAGCGGCAAGAAGGTCGTGTCCATCGGTACCGGTGCCAGTGCGATCCAGTATGTACCCCATGTGGCGCAAGAGGCCGGTCATCTGACGGTGGTGCAACGGACCCCGCCGTGGATCATCCCCCGCGATGAGCGTGCCTACTCTGGCATGAGCAAGTGGTTGTTCCGTCGGGTGCCAGCCCTGCGCCAGCTGCATCGTTTGCGCCTGTATCTGAGTAATGAAGCCCGGGTAATGCCGATCTTCAACCCGCGCATTGCGCGGCTGGCCGAGCCCGCTCTGAAGGCCTTTATCCACTATCAGGTGAAAGACAAGGAAACCGCTCGCAAGCTGGTGCCCAATTACACCCTGGGGTGTAAGCGCATTCTGATCTCCAATGCCTATTACCCGACCTTTAACCGCGATAACGTGGCGTTGGTGACTGAAGGGGTGAAGGAAATCCGTGAGCACAGCGTGGTGTTCAGCGATGGTTCCGAGCAGCAGGCGGATTGTCTGGTGCTGGGCACCGGCTTTGTGGTGGACCCGCGGATCTACATGAAGGATTTCGAGATTACCGGGCTGCCCGGGCGCCGTTTGCAGGACGACTGGAAAGACGCGGCCCAAGCCTATCTCGGCACGACCGTGAGCGGTTACCCGAACATGTTCCAGCTGGTGGGGCCGAATACCGGCCTGGGCCACAACTCCATTATCTTCATGATCGAAAGCCAGGTGCGGTACATCATGGATGCCATCGGCAAGCTGGATGCCCGTGGTGATGCCTGGCTGGATGTGAAGCAGGAAGTGCAGGATCGCTACAACGACAAGCTGCAGGACGAGCTGAAAGGCACCGTATGGCAGAACGGCGGTTGCACCAGCTGGTACCAGCAGGCGGATGGCCGCAATACAGCCCTGTGGCCCCATGCAACGTTCCAGTTCATGGCTCGCACCTGGAATGTGAACATGAAAGATTACCGTTGGCAGCCGGCGGTTAAAAACTCTGCTGCGGTGGGTGCCGCCAGAGCATAGTGGCCGGTTCGCCTTGTGAACCGGGCTCCAACGGTGGTTTTCGTACTGCTGGAGCCTGGCTTGCAAGGCCCGGATTTACGGGTTGCAGGACACTGGCGAGCTTTGTTGATAAAGCCGAAGCGCGGCGTCCATCTTTTCTCCCAGCATTTCAATGCGCGATTCGTGATTGGGGTGAGTAGACAGAAACTCCAGCGGTTGTGCGCCGCTGGCGGCGGCCATGTTGCGCCATAGCTGGGTGCTGTGTCGGGGATCAAAACCGGCGCTTGCCATTAACTCCAGTCCCATCACATCGGCTTCTTCCTCGTGAGCGCGGCTGAACGGCAGGGCAATGCCCAGCCAGGCGCCGACGCCCAATGCCTGCAGGATATTCTCGGTATCCGCGTCCCCTTCACTGAACAGCCCGATCAGAAACAAGACAGCCTTGATACCCAGTTCCTGGGTCAGGCGCTCGTTGCCGTGGCGTGCCAGAACATGGGCAATCTCATGGCCGATCACGGCGGCCAATTGCGCATCGTTATTGGCGACCTGAAGCAGCCCTTCATTGACGCCGATCTTGCCGCCAGGCAATGCGAAGGCGTTAGGGGTGGCATCGGCAAAGACCACGATCTCCCAGCTGTCTGGCAACGGCGAGCCCGGAAACCGTGCCGGGATGCGGCTTATCAGATGCTCAGCGACACACTGAACCTGGCTGTTGGCGTTGTCATCCTGACTGGCAGGCAGTTGCTGCTGCATTTGCACGAAGGCTTGCCGGCCAAAGTCGGCCATCAGGGTGTCCGGTACCAGAGCCAGTTGTTCACGGCCGGTGGGGGTGTTGTCGCAGCCGGATAAAGCCAGAAGCGAGAGTAGTAGAAGCCAGGGTCGTTGCACGGCGCATTGCCAGGTTGTGGGTCGAACATTCACGGTAACGTAGCGCGACAGGCTTGGGTAGCCGGTGGTGGTGGGGAACGGAAACGAAAAAGGCCTCGCGAAGCGAGGCCTTTTCGAAGATGGTGCCCGGAGGCGGAATCGAACCACCGACACGGGGATTTTCAATCCCCTGCTCTACCGACTGAGCTATCCGGGCAATCAGGGCGCGTATTAAAGCCGCTGGAGACGGGTGCGTCAAGCCATGCGGGTTTATTTGTTCGCATCGTGAGCAACGGGGGTGTAACCCTCGGCTTTTTCGTAGCTCTCGTTGTTCAGAAAACGATCACGTTGTTCGTCGAGAAAGGTCTTGGCCTGTGGGTCCATCACGTTCAGGTGCTTCTCGTTGATCAGCATGGTCTGCTCGTGGAGCCATTCCTGCCAGGCTTTCTTCGACACGTTATCGAAAATGTCCTGCCCCTTCGGGCCGGGGAAGGGCGGGCGATCGAGTCCTTCCAGTTCGCTCTGGTATTTGCGGCACAGTACCGTGCGGCTCATGGCAACTCCGTGGCTGTGTGAGTGTGTTGGGGACTATACCATGCGTGGCTGACGCGGGGCGTCCAGCGTGGCCAGCAGCTTTTTCACCGGTGCGGCCAGCCCGAGCTTGCCGGGGGCCCGTGGATCCACCCAGCGACCGTCTCCGAGGCTCGTCGTGTCGCGGGTGCCTGCCGCCTGCACGGTCACTTCCAGTGGTGAAATATCCAGGTGGTAGTGGCTGAAGGTGTGACGAAACGACGCGAGCGGTTGCGGCGCGTCTACCGCGGAAAAGGCGCGGGCGCTGAGGGCCTCGGCCAGTGGGTGTTCCGTCTCGGTCTGGGGGAAACACCAGAGCCCGCCCCAGATGCCTTGCTGCGGGCGTTGCTCCAGCCAGACCCGTCCTGTCGGGTCTCGCAGAATGAGCATGGTGGTGGCACGGACGGGCAGGGCTTTTTTCGGTTTCTTGCCGGGGTAATCCTGCGGATTACCGTTGGCATGGGCCTGGCATCCGCGCTGGAGGGGGCAGGCGCCGCAGTCCGGGGTGCCTCGGCGGCACAGGGTGGCGCCCAGATCCATGATTGCCTGGGTGTAATCCGCCAGCCGGGTATCGGGGGTGTAATGCTCGGACAGCTCCCATAACCGGGTTTCTACCGGTTTCTTGCCGGGCCAGCCGGGCACGGCGTGATAGCGGGCCAGCACCCGTTTCACATTGCCATCGAGGATGGCGGCGCGCACCCCGCGGCTCTGGGCAAGGATGGCACCGGCGGTGGAGCGGCCAATGCCGGGCAGGGTGGCCATCTCGTCCACGGTGTTGGGGAACTCTCCCTGATAATTTTCCAGCAGCTGCCTGGCGCACTTGTGCAGATTGCGCGCGCGCGCGTAGTAGCCCAGCCCGGTCCACAGGTGCAGCACTTCATCCTGCTCGGCCAGGGCCAGGGTCTGTACATCCGGGAAGCGTTCCATGAAGCGCTCGAAGTACGGGATCACCGTGGCGACCTGGGTCTGCTGCAGCATGATTTCAGAGATCCACACCTGGTAGGGCGTGCGCGGATGCTGCCAGGGCAGGTCCTGGCGACCGTGCTGGTCGTACCAGGCCAGCAGTGCCTGACTGAAACGTTTTGGGCTAAGAGATTCGATGGGCATCAGGTTCTGGATGGTCATGGCGGAGATGGGCTTTCGCCCATTTCCGCCCTACGCGTGATTTTGGTTTTTGGCGTGCAGTGTGCCGCCTCTTTTATTTAAACAGCTTTTTCAGGCCATCCTGGAGTTGTTTGTTGACCTCTTCCCTGGCTTTCTTCTGGGCGGCATCCTTGATGACTTCTTCGGCGGTATCGCCTTCGCCTTCAATGCCGAGCTTTTCCTTCAGTTTGTCCTGGGTGGCCTTGGCGGCGACCTGTTTGCCGATGTCCTTGAAGCCATCCTTGTCGGGGCCGCACCACTTGGCAGGGCTGCCCGCCAGATTGCCTTCGCAGCGCAGAGGCCAGGTGGTGCCCTCCAGATACTTGGATTTGCCGAGTTCCGGGGACTGCATGCCAATCTTCAGATCGAAATCCTGATTGAGGATATTCATCCAGCCGTTGCCGCTAATCTCGCCTTTGCTGAGGGTCGCGTTGAGGCTGTCCAGGTAGGCGACATTCTTGTCCAGCCGCGCTTTGGAGGCGAGATCAAGGATCTTGGTATCTTCGGACAGGGCGGAGGGCAGTTTACCGGATTCCTGCCCGGGGATGAGCGCGGTGGCAAGCCCCTGGAACTGGCCAAGCATGTCGTTCACGCCGCCGACCAGAGTGTGGTACAGGTTCAGGCCGCGCACAGTGGCATCGGTCAGATTCAGGTCGATATTGCCCTTGGCGGAGTTCATCAGTGCTTTCTCGCTGTTGCCGCTGGCGCTGTAGTTGCCCGACATGGAGAAAATGCCTTTGGCCAGATCGTCTTCCAGGGCCATCTGGGCAATGGGCTGGATTTGCACGGTGCGGATCGTGTTGCTGGCGGACAGTTTCGGGGTGCTGCCGGAGGCGTCCAGGGTGGCGTTGGCACTGAAGTTGCCGCCGAGAGTGCTGCCGGTGGCCTGGGTCAGTTTGAGGACACCGTTTTTCGCGGTGACCGCAAATTTCATGTCGCTGGCATTGATGCCGTCGTAGCTGAGTTGGCCAATGGCCAGCTTGCCGTCCAGCAGCAGCGGACGCAGGGTGTCCACCGGAATCAGCTCTTCCTCGCTGAGGCTGTTGGTGCCGCCGGTCTTGCCGCCGCCGGCGGCAGCGGTGACGGGTTCTTCGGTGTTGCTGGCCGGCGGCATGTAGCCATCCAGTGCAATCTTGTCGAGGATCAGATCGAAGACGATCTTGCCGCTCTCCAGGCTGGCCAGACCGGCGCTGCCGCTGAGCGTGCTGTCGTCCAGGGTGATCTGCAACGGGCTGACCATGATGCTGCCGGGCTCGCCGCCAAGGGTGGCATCCAGAGCGACTTTGCTCAGGGCCTTGTCATCGCTGGTCTCGATGGGCGCTTCGCCAATGGCTTCCAGTGCCTTGTTGGCATCGAACGGCTCGGTGGTGAGCTTGCCGCTGAGCTGGAGATCGCCGGTCAGGGCTTTGACGTCCACATTGCCGCGGGTTTGCGTGCCCGCGGCGGTTAGCAGCAGATCCTTGATGCTGAGGGTGTCTTCATTGAGGTTTACATCCAGATTCTGCTCCAGATGCACCTCCACCGGCATGGTGGTGGCGCCGGCAATGTTGGCGTCCAGCTTCATCGGGTTAAGAACAAAGTGGCTGTTGTCGATATCTGCTGCCAGCACGGTGTCCAGGTTCAGGTCCACGCGCATATCGCTCTGGTCCTGATAGCGCAGGGACATCTGCAGCGGAAACGGCGCGTCCAGGTTCACGTCCTGGGCGTTCAGATTGAAATGCTCTACCACGATGTCGGTGCCATCGGCGGTGTTGCGATAGCGGACCTTGCCATCGGTGACGGCCACACTGGGAATGGTCAGCGGGATATCCATGCTGCCGCTGCTTGTGTCGTCTTCAGCTGGGCTTTCTTCAGCGGCGGTTTCTGCCTCGGTTTGCGGGCCAATTTGTTCCCAGTTGGCACCTTCCGGGCTATCGACCAGGTTCACTTCGACACCGCTGATGCTGATGCCATCCATTTCTACTTGCCCATAGAACAGGGGGAGCACGGCCACGCTGAGGCTGGCGTCATTGAGGGCGGCGAACAGGTCGTCCTCGTCAGCAATGCGTGCTTCGGTGCGACCGATGCTGACGCCGAGCGAAGGCCAGAACTGCCAGGCGAGATCTCCCTGGATATCCAGGGTCAGGTTGGCCTGTTCGCGGGCCTGTTTTTCGATCTCGGGTTTGAATTCATTGGGATCAATGACCTGGGTGATCACAAAAATGGCAATCGCTAATAGCAGGATGATGGCAAAAACCGTGATCAGCAAAATTTTTAGCAGGCGTCCCATGTAGCTCTCCTTGCGCGTTGGCCAGATGACACGGATTATAGCAGTCGGAAGTGACAGACTATACGACGCAGCTGTAAAACTCCCTGTGCATTCCCGGGCTGCCTGGGTAAGAACGGCGTTATACAGCGGCGCAGTTAAAATAATTATCGATGTGATGTTAGGGGAAGGGCGCTTGCGAAAGTTCCACACGCTATTGCTGTTGTTGCTGGTTTTTTTGTCACGGGCAGCTTGGGGGGTACAGGTATCACCTGTGTCTCTCGCAGAAGCCGGTGAGCGCGTTTCGCTGGGCGAGAAGATGCAGATACTGGAGGACCCGGAAGGGAACTGGTCCCTGGATCAGGTGCGAACCCATTTTGCCAGCCGGTTTCGCAACAACGATAGCAGTGCGCTGAATTTTGGTTTTACGCAAAGCACCATCTGGTTGCGCTTTGCGGTAGATGCTTCGCAGGCGCAGGGGAGCTGGTTTCTGGTAGAACGCTATCCCATTCTGGATGAAATCACCCTTTTTGTACCGGATGGTGAGGGGGGCTTTCAGGAGTATGCAGTGGGGGATACCCGTGCGTTCTCTCTACGCCCGATGAATCATCGTTCTTTCGTGTTCGCGTTGGAGACAGACTCAGGAGGGGTTACCGAGTATTACATCAAGATCCGGGGCAAGGGGGCGCTCAACATGCTGCCCATGCTCTATAGCGCCAAGGGGTTGGTAGAGTTTACCTATCTGGAGCAGTTGCTTCAGGGCCTTTTTTACGGCTCGCTGGTGATCATGCTGGTCTACAACCTTCTGTTATACCTGTCGTTACGAGATAACGTGCACTTGCATTTCGTGATGTTTCTCGGTGGTGTGATTTATTTCAATATTTGTGTCAGTGGTTTCGGGTTGCAGTACCTGTGGCCGGAATGGCCCAAGGTCAATGAGTACTTCTGGTTGGCCACCTACATCATCGCCCTGTCTCTGTCGCTTTATTCCCGGCAATTTTTGCAACTTGCCCAACGTTTCCCCCGCTATGAGCGTCTGTTACAGCGCTATCAAATTCTGATTGGCGTGGCCTTCCTGTTGCAGTGGTTGCTTGAGCCGCCGTATTCCTACCACCTTTCGACCATTGTCGCGCTGATAACAGTGGTGCTGTTCAGCTGGCTGGGCTGGACCGTGTGGCGGCAGGGGTTCCGGGTGGCCCGCTTGTATGTGTTGGCCTGGTCTGTCTTTTTGCTCACGATTTTCCTGTTTGCGCTGGGCAACCTTGGGCTGATGCCTTACAGCGTCGTGGTGCCTTACTTGCCTCACTTCGGGGCCCTGTGGGTGGTAGTCATGCTGTCTCTGGCGCTGGGAGACCGGATCCGTTTTCTTGAAAATGAGCGCAAGCAACTCGCACAGGAGGCGCAACATACACTGGAGCGCCACCTTGCGGATATCGAGCAGATGAACCAGGACAAATCCATGTTCCTGCAGTACATCAGCCACGAGCTGAATACCCCGATCAACTGGATCGGAGCGGCGGATACCCTGGGGCAGGGCAGTCAGGGTGAAAGTGAAGCAGATGTATGGGCCATGGTACGCAAGGGGCAAAAGCGCTTGACCGGTATTGTCGGTACGTCGCTGCGCTATTTTGACTTGTCTGACCGAAATCAGCCTCCCCTGATGGGGGCGTGCCAGCCTATGTGGGTGCTGGATGCGCTGATTCGGGATCTTGATGAACAGATTGAGCGTGCCGGGCTGACAGTGAGGAACAGGGTGTCACCGAACTTGCGGGTCCGGGCCTGCGAAAGCGAGCTGAAAGAAGTGTTTGCCATGGCGTTGGATAATGCCCTGCGTTTCAGTGCGGAGGGGGGGAGTGTTGAAATTACCTCTGACGTGGATGTGCCGGCAGGGCATGCGGATATCTGCATTCGCGATGAAGGGAAGGGTGCGACCAGTGAGCAGCTGGAACATATCCTGGAGCCCTTCTTTGTGATGGGCTCGCGCCATCATGAGGAGGGCTTCGGGCTATCGCTGGCCATGGGCAGGGTCATGATCGAGCAGGTCGGCGGGCAGCTTTGGGCGGAGAGTGCCGGGCCGGGCCGGGGCTTTACTCTGCACTTGCGATTGCCACTGGCCTAGGGAACCTATGAATAACGCCTTGCAGGATGAGCACGCCAGGCGTTGCCAAACGGCCCCCCTGCTGAGCGAGTAACCCTGTCAGCCGGTGCAGTGGTCCGGCAGCGTCAGTGGCTCGCCCAGGGCCTTGCCGATCAGACGAACGAAATCCTTGCCAACGCCCCGGCCGCGAGTGGCCGGATGAACCACCATCCAGTCCAGACACGGTTGGTTTTCTTCTATCAGGGCGATAGCCACCCGCTGGCCGTTGAAGTGGGCCACAAACAGCCTGCGATCGCCTGTAGACAGCGCGGATGCCAGCTTTTCACGGTATTGCGGGTCTTCGCGAAGCACCTTGTCAAAGGTGTCACATTCTTGCTGGGTCAGGGGGTGGGCCTGAACGCTGATCGGCATGGGGGCTCCTTCGCTGGTTCGGGGCTGTCGGGCTGCGTATAATAGCCGCCCCTGGATCTTCTGAATAACCCCTTTGTGTATTCCGGGCACCGTTGTTGGTGCGTTGGGCGGGTGGGATGACGATGCAGAGGCTCTTCAAACCGGGAGAAAGAGATGAGCAAGCGAAGCGCTACTGTTGAGCGCAACACCCTGGAAACCCAGATTCAGGTCACGATCAATCTGGATGGCACTGGCCAGTGCAAGCTGGACACCGGCCTGCCGTTTCTCGAGCACATGCTGGATCAGGTGGCTCGCCATGGTCTGGTCGATCTGGAGATCAAGGCCAAAGGGGATTTGCACATCGATGCCCACCACACGGTGGAAGATATCGGCATCACCCTGGGGCAGGCCTTTGCCAAGGCGATCGGTGACAAGAAAGGTGTTCGCCGCTATGGGCATGCCTATGTGCCGCTGGACGAAGCCCTGTCGCGCGTGGTGATCGACCTGTCGGGCCGCCCCGGTCTGGAAATGTTCGTGGATTTCACCCGCGGCAGCATTGGCGGCTTTGATGTGGACCTGTTCTACGAGTTCTTTCAGGGGCTGGTCAACCACGCCATGGTGACCCTGCACATCGATAACCTGCGTGGCAAGAATGCCCACCACCAGGCCGAGACGGTCTTCAAGGCTTTCGGGCGCGCCCTGCGCATGGCGGTGGAGCCTGATCCGCGCATGGACGGCATTACCCCTTCCACCAAAGGTACGTTGAGCGAAAAAGATGACTGAAGTGGTTGCCGTCATCGACTACGGCATGGGTAATTTGCACTCTGCGAGCAAGGCGCTGGAGAAAGTGGCCAGCGGCCAGACGATTTTGATTACCAGCGACCCGGACCAGGTTCGCGCGGCGGACCGGGTGGTGTTTCCCGGTGTCGGCGCGATCCGGGACTGTATCGCAGTGCTGCGCGACACCGGGCTCGATCAGGCCATCCACGATGTGGTGGCGGCGGGCAAGCCATTGCTGGGCATCTGTGTCGGCATGCAGGCCTTGCTGGCCCGCAGTGAAGAAAACAACGGTATTGACTGTCTGGGCGTGTTCAGTGGTCAGGTGAGTTTTTTCGGTGAGATGCTGGGTGAAACCGGTAACAAGCTGAAAGTGCCCCACATGGGCTGGAACCAGGTCCAGCAGGGCATGGCTCACCCCATGTGGGCAGGCATTGCCGATAATGCCCGTTTCTACTTTGTCCACAGCTACTGCGCCACCGACGTGCCGGAGTCTGACGTGGCGGGCTACTGTGACTATGGTCGCCGTTTTGCCGCTGCGGTCACGCGCGATAATGTCTTTGCGGTGCAGTTCCACCCGGAGAAAAGCGCAGATGCCGGCCTGACCCTGCTGGAAAATTTCCTGCGCTGGCAGCCTTGAGATCCATTGATAGTGGACAGTTGACAGCGATAACCCCGTTTCATCCGTTGCCTTCCTGTAGGGCAACCCAGTTTTGAGAAATCACGATGCTTTTGATTCCTGCCATTGATTTGAAAGACGGTAAATGTGTTCGCCTCAAGCAGGGGCGTATGGAAGACGACACGGTATTTTCCGACGATCCTGTGGCGGTGGCCACCCACTGGGTAGAGCAGGGGGCTCGCCGTTTGCACCTGGTGGACCTGAATGGGGCGTTTGCCGGTGAGCCGGTGAATGGCGATATCGTCAAGGCGATTGCCCAGAAGCATCCGGATCTGCCGATTCAGATTGGTGGGGGGATCCGCAGCCCGGAGATTATCCAGGCGTATCTGGATGCCGGTGTGCAGTGGGTGATCATCGGTACCAAGGCGGTGAACGAACCCGAGTTTGTGCGTGACATGTGCAAGCAGTTCCCCGGCCACATTATCGTCGGACTGGACGCCAAAGACGGCAAGGTGGCGACCGATGGCTGGGCGAATGTTACTGATGTTGATGTGATCGACCTGGCCCGGCAGTTTCAGGATGATGGTGTGTCTGCCATCGTCTACACCGATATCAGCCGTGACGGCATGCTGCAGGGGGTGAATGTGGAAGCCACCTTGCGCCTGGCCGAATCCATTTCCATTCCGGTGATTGCTTCTGGTGGTATCACCAATCTGGAAGATGTGCGTAACCTGTGCGCGGTGTCAGAACTGGGTATCAGTGGTGCTATCACCGGCCGAGCTATCTACGAGAAAACGCTGGATTTCGCTGAAGGCCAGGCGCTTTCCGACGAGCTGATCGGTGCCTGATCGGAGGATATTGTCATGGGCTTAGCCAAACGGATTATCCCCTGTCTGGATGTGGACGACGGGCGAGTGGTCAAGGGAGTCCAGTTCGTGGATATCCGCGATGCGGGGGACCCGGTGGAAGTGGCCAAGCGTTATAACGACGCCGGTGCCGATGAAATTACCTTTCTGGATATCACCGCCAGCCATGAAGGGCGTGATACCACCCTGCACACGGTGGAGCAGATCGCCAGCCAGGTGTTTATCCCGCTGACGGTGGGAGGCGGCGTTCGCACCCTTGAAGATATCCGTAACCTGCTTAACGCGGGGGCGGATAAGGTAGGCATCAACTCCGCTGCGGTGCACAACCCGGAGTTTGTTCGCGAAGCCGCTGAGCGCTTTGGCTCACAGTGCATTGTGGTGGCCATCGACGCCAAGAAAGTCAGTGCGGAAAGCGAGCCTAACCGCTGGGAAATTTTCACTCATGGTGGCCGCAAGCCCACCGGGCTGGATGCGGTCGAGTGGGCAAAGCGCATGACGGATTACGGAGCTGGCGAGATCCTGCTGACCAGTATGGATCGCGATGGCACCAAAAACGGGTTTGATATTGCCCTGACCCGTGCCATTTCCGATGCGGTGCCGGTGCCGGTGATTGCCTCCGGTGGGGTGGGTAACCTTCAGCACCTGGTGGATGGTGTGATTCAGGGCGGGGCGGATGCAGTGCTGGCGGCCTCGATTTTCCACTTTGCCGAGTACACCGTGGCAGATGCCAAGCGTTACATGCAGAACGCCGGTGTGGAAATGCGATTGGATTGAGGTGATTCGCGTCAGCCGTCGCGGTCTGTAGCCGTGAGGGAGCCCCTGAATAACTCCTTGCACGCTCAGCGTGACCTGGAGCGTGCAGCTTTTGTGTCTTGTCTCGACGGTAAGGGTGGTTCCCTTTCCTAGAGGCAAGGCGCAGCAGATGTGCGCTCCAGGCCGCGCCCTTTGGGTCTTTCAGGCTGGCCCACACTCGTTGTTGCGCTTTCTCGATGGATGGACATACACCTTCAAAACCGCGCCTAGATTGTGAGCCAGCCTGAAAGACTGAGCGTGCAAGGAGTTATTCAGGGGCTCCCTAATACTGGCCATAAATGGAACCCTGTTTTACTCTCGATGTTTTGCGACAACAAAACATAAGAAGACCACGGGAGAGTAAAACATGGGTTCCAGCGCATTGATTGATATCGGGTTGCCGATATCCCTGTTTCTGATCATGGTGGGGATGGGGATGACCCTCACCCCGCGCGACTTCCGGGAAGTCGCCATCGCCCCGCGAGGTACCGCCTACGGGCTGGTTTGCCAAATCCTCCTGCTTCCCTTGATTGCTCTGGGCGTGGCCCATGCCATGGATTTGTCTCCGGCATTGGCGGTTGGCCTGATCGTGATTGCGGCCTGCCCGGGGGGAACCACGTCCAACCTGTTCGTCTATCTGGGGCGCGGGGATGTGGCGCTGTCCATCGTGCTGACGGTGCTTGCCAGTCTGATCACGGTGTTGACCTTGCCCGCGTTCACCGGCTGGGCACTGGAGCGCTTTCAGGACTCGTCACAAAGCTTCGAGTTGCCGGTGCTGCGCACCATCATCACCCTGATCGTCATCATTCTCCTGCCTGTCGCGATCGGCATGGCCATTCGGCATTTTCGTCAGTCCTGGGCGGAAAAAGGAGAGAAAGCCGTCGGTCTGCTCGGGTTGCTGGTGTTGGTGGCCGTGATTGCGTTGCTGTTGATCGAGCTGGGCGAAGAGGCGCTGGATCTGTTCAAGAAGGCGGGTGTGTCTGCCATCATTCTCAATGTGGCCGGCATCGTGCTCGGTATGGTCGGCGGGCGTCTGATTGGCCTCAGCCGTGATCAGGCTTTTACCGTGGCTATCGAGCTTGGCATCAAGAATGGCACGCTGGGGTTGATGGTGACACTGACGTTACTGCAATCCGAGGCGATGTCAGTGCCGTCAGCGGTGTATGGGGTGCTGATGTTTGTGTTCGGCTTCCTGATGATTGGCTATGCGCGCCTGACCGGGATTGGCCGGGCTCAGGATTCTGCCTGAGCCTGTGGGGAGGCATCGGCGGTGTTCACTGCCGGCGCCTCCAGCAGGTCCGAGACCGGCACGACTTCAATGCCCGCTTGCTCCATCAGGGGCAACACTTGCTGCAGGTAGTGCACGGTTTCCGGGTAGGGGTGGCCTATGGCGATTGCCTGCCCGCGCTGTCGTGCCAGCTGGAGCAGCTTGTTGAACTGACGATTGATGCTGGCGAGATCGCGCTGATTATCCAGGAAGATATCTCGCCCTGCGCTGGCGATGCCGACACGCTGGGCGGTGCGCTGCGCTACAGAGCGGCCGCTGGTGCGGCTGTCCACAAAGAATAGCTGGTGCGCTTTCAGTTCGCCCATCAACCAGCCCATGGGTTCGGCTTGCTCTGTCAGGGCGCTGCCCATGTGATTATTGAGCCCGCGGGCCTGGGGAACCTGCCCTAGCGCCTCGCGCACTGCCTGCAATATCTCCGTCTGCTGCATGCCCAGCGTCAGCCCGCCCCGGTCGAGTCTGGCCTGTTGTTGGGCGGCCATGGGCATGTGCACGATGACCTCCTTGCCAGCCAGACTGGCGCGTTCTGCCAGCCGTGATCCATGGGGAGAGAACGGAATAACGGCACAGGTCACATCCGCAGGAAGATCCGTGATGGCTTTACCCCGGGAATAGCTGTAGCCGAGGTCATCAATGATGATCGCGATCCGTGGAGAGGCCTGGCTGTGCTGGCTGAGGGCCAGCACAGCCAGGGTTATCAGGAGCGGAAGCCTCATTCTGTGTCGGTGTCAGGATTGCTGTCGGAGTGATCGGCTTGAGCAAGTACGACGCCTTTCAGGACGGATAGCGCTTGCGCAAGGGCGTAGTCTTCCTGAGCCAGAGAGCGGGTTTTCTTGCTGTTTTTCTGCTCATTGTTTTCATTGTTCAAGTGGCGGGGAAGATCCGATTCCCGGACATGTTGGTCTTCACGCACCTCGAGCCGGGTGACCACGTCGACACTGATGTCCGGTTCGATACCTTCCGCCTGGATCGAGCGACCATTCGGAGTGTAGTAACGAGCCGTCGTCAGTTTGAGGGCCCGGTCCTTACTGAGTGGCAGTACCGTTTGTACGGAGCCTTTACCGAAGGTGCGGTTGCCAACCACGATGGCCCGGTGTTGGTCTTGCAGGGCGCCAGCCACAATTTCAGAAGCGGAGGCGCTGCCACCATTGACCAGAACGACCAGTGGGACGCCAGCCAGCTGGTCACCCGGTGTTGCCTTGAATTCGCTGCGACTGCCTGGCTGGCGGCCTTCGGTATAGACTACCAGGCCTTTATCCAGGAACAGGTCGGCCACTTCTACTGCGCCCCCCAGTACGCCGCCTGGGTTGTTACGCATGTCCAGAACCAGTCCTTGTAATTCCCCTTTGGCGGACAGTTTCTCCAGGGCTTTTGCAGTATCGCTGCCGGTATTGTTCTGGAACTGGGAAATGCGGACATAGCCCAGACCGGGCTCCAGCAGGCGTGATTTGACGCTGTGCATCTGGATCTTGTCGCGCTTCAGTGTGACCTGGCGGGGGTTTTCTTTCCCTTCGCTCAGCACCATGAGCTCGATTTCGGAGCCCACTTCGCCGCGCATCAGTTCCACGGCTTCACTCAGTGACAGCCCTTTCACAAAGGTGTCGTCAATTTTCAGGATCAGGTCGCCGGCCTGGATGCCGGCTTTGCTGGCAGGGGAGTCATCCACGGGAGTGACCACTTTGACGAAACCATCTTCCATGGTGACTTCGATGCCCAAGCCACCAAATTCACCTGTGGTGGTGATCTGAAGGTCGTCAAACTGGTCAGGGGTCAGGTAGCTGGAGTGAGGGTCGAGTTCGTACAGCATGCCGCGGATGGCCGATTCGAGCAGCTCGCGATCATCGATCTGCTCGATGTAGGCACCGCGGATCCGTTCCATGACTTCGGCGAAGGCGCGCAACTCGTCCACGGGGACACCCTGCTGGCGAGCCTGCTGGTCCAGGGCAGGATCCTCGGCATGAGCGAAGCCGAAAGGCAAAGCGGATAGAATCCCCGCCAGCATGGCGGAGCGCAGGGCTGTCAGCGTGAATTCAGGCATTCATTATCCCCGGATGGCCAGCCATTCCTGTGGCCGGCACGATGTTGTTTGTGAGCTGCGGCGCATGAATTAAAGGCGTCCCAGCGTAGGCAGTGTAACACGGCGGTCGCACCAGCGGGCCGGGTTCTGGGCTTTGCCTCGATGACGAATTTCGAAGTACAAACCGCTGCCCTGGTTGCTACCGGTGTTGCCGGCAAGGGCCAACGGGTCACCCGTGGCCACCCACTCTCCCACTTCGCGCAGCAGTGATTGATTGTGTCCGTACAGGGTGAGGTAGCCATCACCATGGTCGACGATGGTAAGTAGACCATAGCCGCGTAACCAATCAGCGTAGACCACGCGGCCAGGATGAATGGCCCGTATCGGGGTGCCGGCAGGTGCAGACAGAATCACCCCTTGCCAACGGAGCGCCCCCTCACGACGACTGTTGTAGCTGGTAGCAATACGGCCTTCCACAGGCCAGGGCAGTTTACCGTTGAGTTTGCCAAAGGGTTTGCCGCCGATCTCGGCAGGGATGTCGTCAAGGCTGCGTTGCATGTCTGCCAGCAGCTTTTCAAGCCGATTCTGGTCCGACTTCAGCCTGTCGATACTGCCGCCCCGTTCCTTGAGTGACTGGTTGAGGGTGGCGAGAGTCTGCTGCCGTGCGGTTTGCGCTTGTTGCAGCTTCTGCGCGTGCCGCTGCACGTCGCTGCGTTGATCCAGCAGGGCGCTGCGGGCCTGATTGACTCTGACGCTGATCGCCTGAAGATCCGAAAGTTCGCGGCTGAGGGTCTGGACTCGCTCGGCTCGGGCGCGTTGATAATATTCCTGGTAGCGCATCAATCGGGCAATCTGATCCGGCTGCTCCTGATTGAGTAGCAGTTTGAGCCGTTCCTGCCGGCCAGTTTGGTAGCTGGCGCGCACCGTTTTTGCCAGCCAGGCCAGTTGGGACTGTTTGTCCCTGGCGAGACGAGCCTGATCTGCACGAAGTGCATCCAGGCGTTGCTGGGATTCGCTGACCTTGCGTTCCAGTTGGCGGCGTTCTTTTGACAGCCGGCTGATGCGCAGGTCTGCTTCACGAAGCTCTGCCTGCAAGGCATCTCGTTCCCGCAGTTCCTTGCCCTGGGCGTCACTGAGGGCGCGTATTTGCGATTTCAGCTCTTCCAGATCGGCCTTGGTCGGCGTGCCTGCCGCCAGACCAAGAGCGGGAAGCAGGAGCAATAACAGGATATGCAACCGCATGGTTTTACCTTACCCCCCCGGGGATGTGTATACTTGGCGCCGCTTTTATCTTGCAGCAGGGGGCGATGACGGCGGTCCCGGCTGTGGCTGTATACCTTGATCCGGGGTTCTCATGAGTCAGCTTTTCGAGTTTGCCAGTAACCATTATCTTCTGGTGTCCGCTTTTTTCCTGCTATGGGCAGTCTTTTTTGTGCTTGAATCCCGCCGCGGCGGCAAGCCCCTGACCCCACAAATGGCCACCAATCTGGTCAATCAGCAGGAGGCAGTGATCATCGACTTGCGTGAGGGCGATGAATTTCGCGCCGGCCACATTGCTGGCAGCCTCAATATTCCTGCCGGTCAGGCCCTAGAGCGTATTGCAGAACTGGAAAAATACAAGGAGAAACCATTGATTCTCACTTGTGATATGGGAAGCAAGGCCTCACATCTTGGCAGACAGCTTCGCACCAAGGGCTTCGCGGATCTCTATCGGATCCAGGGCGGAATCAACGCCTGGCGGTCTGCTTCTTTGCCTGTGGTGAAGGGCTGATGGCACGGGTCGAGCTGTATACCACGGCCTGGTGCCCGTTCTGCATTCGCGCCAAGCGTTTGCTGGACAGCAAGAATGTGTCCTATGAGGACACCGATGTGGACCGCGATCCGCAGCAGCGGTTGGTAATGCAGCAGCGCGGCGGGGCACGCACGGTGCCGCAGATATTTATAAATGGCCACCCCATCGGTGGTTGCGATGAACTGTATGCTCTGGAGCGCGCGGGCGAGCTGGATAGCCTGCTCAGCGCTGATTCGGGGGAGTAAGGAGAGAGACATGGCTGACGAACAACAACAGGTTTTCCAACTGCAGCGCCTTTATCTGAAGGATGCTTCCTTCGAGTGCCCAGGGGCGCCGGATGTGTTTCTGCAGGAATGGAAACCCAAGGTAAATGTACAACTGAATAACGGTGCTCGCCGCATTGGTGAAGGTGATGAGTTCGAGGTTGAACTCACTGTTACCGTAACCGCCAAAGACGAGAGGGAAGAAAAGACCTTCTATCTGGTGGAAGTGAAGCAAGCGGGAATCTTTACCGTGAAGGGTATCGACGGGGAGGAGCGAGCCCAACTGCTCGGCGCCTACTGCCCGAACATGTTGTTCCCCTATGTCCGTGAGGTGGTCTCCGATCTGGTCGCCAAAGCGTCCTTCCCGCAAATGGTGCTACAGCCGATCAACTTCGACGCGCTGTACCAGCAACAGCGTCAGCAGCAAGCTGCGCAGGCTGAGGCGGCAGGCGAAACGGTGCAGTGAACAGTTAACAGTGAATAGCGTCGCGAAGCGTCGTTGACCTGTTTTTAAACGCAAGAGGCCGCGCCCAGGCAATGGGCGCGGCCTCTTGCGTTTAAGGCTAAAACAAACCTGCCTCGCGCGCTGTTCACTATTCACTGTTAACTGTTCACTGCCCCTGCGTATCCCAGCTGCCGCCAAGCCTCATACAGTGTGACCGCAACGGCATTGCTGAGGTTGAGGCTGCGGCTGTCGGCGACCATGGGCAGGCGCAGGCGCTGTTCGGCAGGGAGCGACTCAATGACAGACTTGGGAAGCCCGCGGGTTTCCGGTCCGAACAAAAGGATGTCCCCGTCCTGGAAATTCGCTGTGCTGTGGGGGCGGCTGGCTTTTGTGGTTAGCGCAAACAGGCGTTGGCCGATGGTTTGGTCCAGAAAATGGGGAAAGTTATCGTGTAGCTGCAGGTTGGCAAACTCACGGTAATCGAGCCCCGCTCGACGTAGTTTCTTTTCCTCCAGGGAAAAACCCAGAGGCTGGATCAGGTGCAGTTGAGCGCCGGTGTTGGCGGCTAGCCGAATGATGTTGCCTGTATTGGGAGGGATTTCGGGTTCGAAAAGGGCGATATGCAGCATGGGTTTTGCCGTGGTGGGGTGTCCGTGATATTGATTGGAACAAAGAATAACAGGACTCGGATGATGAAACCCGGATGGATGTGTCTGTTGTTGATGCTGGTTGCCTGCAGTGAGCCGGGGTCGGAGGGTGAACTGCTTTATGTCGCACCTTATACCACCGCCTGTATCGGCGTTGGGCCGATGGATTGCATGCGGGTTCGGCACTCCCGGGAGGAGAACTACCAACTGTTCTATGATGCCATTGAAGGCTTCCGTTTTGAGCAAGGTTACCGGTATACCTTGCGGGTGGAGGTGAGCGAATTGGAGACCCCTCCTGCCGATGGAAGTCGTCTTCGCTACCGTTTGCTGGAGGTGATCGACAAGGAAGCGGTTGAGCCGTGAAATGTGTTTATCAAGCTGGAGAGGGCCTCGAGGCTCACATGGTTGCAGGGCTGCTGGAGCAGGTTGGTATCGCCGCCCAGGTACGAGGCGATCTTCTTCAGGGCGGAGTGGGAGAGCTGCCTGCTGCGGGGCTGGCTTCGGTGTGGGTGGATGACGAGGATGTCTGCCGGGCTCGGGATGTTATCGCTGAGTATGAACAGCAACAGAGCCAAGACAGTTTGCTGCCGGGGCGGGCTGTAGAGAAGGCGTCAGGGGCAGGGGCTTTCCGGAGTGGGCTGATACTGGGGGTGGTGCTGGGACTGGTGTTGGGATTGTTGGCCGGTCACGTCAGAGCAGAAAGCCCTCCCCGGTCTCTGGTCGGCAGTGTTGCGCACATACCCGGTCTCGCCAATCTCGATCAGAGTGGTCCTTTCATCGAATTATTACGAGCAATGGATGACGTATTGCCTGCGGTGTCGGTGAAGATTCGGGTGTCCCCTTTCATTCGCTCGATACACGATGCCTCAACGGGGGTCGCAGACTTTCATATGCCAATGATTCGAAATCCAGCACTGGATCTTCCGTCGTTGCCCTGGCGATATGTGGAGCGCCCGATGGGGGAGGTCTGCATGGTGCTGTATTCTTCTGCCAGGCAGCGGCTCACTGGGCAGCAGGCGATCTCAGGAGCACAACAGGGGGGACTGCGACTGGCGACCTTGAGGGCCAATCTCGATTTGTTTGCCTTGCCGCTAGAAGGGGTAACCGAATTGCGCCAGGGGCTGGCGTTGGTCGCGCGTGGAAGACTGGACGGTTTTATCGGTGCCCAGGAAGAAACAGACAATATGCTGCGCAGCAGCGGGCTCGAAAATATCCACCGTAGCCTGTTTCGCTGCTATGACGATGTGTTAATTGTGCCGAAGGGCGCTGCGGGTGACCGGACTGCGGCATTGTTGGAGGAGGCGCTGGATGCCCTGGAGGCCCAGGGCAGGCTGGCGCCCCTGCATGGCAGGGTGCACCAGCCTTATCAGGACTGGCAGCCTTATTAGCGACCGGCGCGCTTGCGTTCGGTCTCGGTAAGCAGCTTCTTGCGCAGACGCAGATGGTTGGGGGTGACCTCAACCAGCTCGTCATCTTCAATGAAGTCCAGTGCCTGCTCCAGGCTGAAGCGGATCGGCGGGGTGAGAACGATGTTCTCATCGGTGCCGGAGGCGCGCATGTTGGTCAGCTGTTTGCCCTTGGTGGGGTTCACGACCAGGTCGTTGCCACGGCTGTGAATGCCGATGATCTGGCCTTCGTAGACGTCCACGTTCGGGTCGATCAGCATGCGGCCACGTTCCTGCAGGTTGAACAGGGCGAAGCCCAGCACCTTGCCCTTGACCATGGATACCAGCACACCGTTGATGCGCTTGGCCATGTCACCCGCCTTGAACTCGCCATAGTGGCTGAACGTGCTGTTGAGAATACCGGTGCCGGATGTCAGGGTCAGGAACTGGCTGCGGAAACCGATCAGGCCACGGCTCGGCACCAGGAATTCCAGGCGGACACGGCCCTTGCCGTCCGGTTCCATGTTGGTCATCTCGGCCTTGCGCAGACCCAGCTGCTCCATGATGGAGCCCTGGTGCTGCTCTTCCACATCGGCCACCACGGTTTCGTAGGGCTCCTGCTTCACGCCATCTTCTTCACGAATGATCACCTGCGGACGGCCCACGGCCAGTTCGAAGCCTTCACGGCGCATGTTCTCGATCAGTACCGAGAGATGCAGTTCACCACGGCCGGAGACGCGGAACTGGTCGGCGCTGCCGGTTTCTTCCACGCGCAGGGCCACGTTGTGCTTGAGCTCGGCTTCCAGGCGCTCGCGAATCTGGCGGCTGGTGACGAACTTGCCGTCCTGGCCCGCGAATGGCGAGGTGTTCACGTGGAAGAACATGCTCACGGTAGGCTCGTCCACGCTCAGCGGGGGCAGGGCCTCCACATTGGCCGGATCACAGAGGGTGTCGGAGATGTTCAGCGGGTCCAGGCCGGTAATGCAGACGATCTCGCCAGCAGAGGCAGTAGGGGCGTCCACTCGCTCCAGACCGTGATAACCCATAATGGTCAGAATCTTGCCGCTGCGGACTTCGCCGTCAGCGCCGATTACTTTCACCGGGCTGTTGGCCTTGATCTGACCACGCTTGACGCGGCCGATACCGATGATGCCCAGGTAGCTGTTGTAGTCCAGGGAAGAAATCTGCATCTGGAAGGGGCCATCGGCGTCCACATCCGGATAGGCCACTTTCTCGACAATGGCTTCCAGCAGCGGGGTCATGTCGTCGGCCAGGTTGTCGGCTTCCATGCCGGCGATGCCGTTCAGGGCGGAGGCATAGATTACCGGGAAATCCAGCTGCTCGTCGGTGGCACCCAGGTTATCGAACAGGTCAAAGACCTGGTCCATGACCCAGTCAGGGCGCGCGCCGGGACGGTCGATCTTGTTGATCACCACGATCGGCTTGAGGCCAGCGGCAAATGCCTTCTGGGTAACAAAGCGAGTTTGCGGCATGGGGCCGTCTACTGCGTCTACCAGCAGTAGTACGGAATCCACCATGGACATGACGCGCTCTACCTCACCGCCGAAGTCGGCGTGTCCGGGGGTGTCCACGATGTTGATGCGATAGTCGTTCCACTGGATAGCAGTGTTCTTGGAGAGGATGGTAATGCCCCGTTCCTTCTCCAGATCATTGGAGTCCATGACCCGCTCGATATCGCCAGCGCGATCTCCCAGGGTGCCGGACTGTTGCAGCAGCTTGTCCACCAGGGTGGTCTTGCCGTGGTCAACGTGGGCGATGATGGCGATATTGCGCAGGCGTTCAATCACGAGTGTAGCTCCAGTGAAAAATGAGCAGGCCGGTTATCACCAGCCCGCAGGGGCGCGCATTATAACAGCGCTTTGGGCTGGTGATAGCCCATCGGTCGGGCTTTGTCGTAAGATTGCGCACTGTGAAGCAGTTCACGATTTTACGGTTGTTCCTGCGCGGGCCAGATTGTTGTCCTAGAATGGCGCAACCATTTGCCCCGGGCCGGGTCATAGGGGGGCCTGAGGGGCCTCCTTTCCAGGGAGTCCGGGGGCAGTAACGCTTTTGATATCAGGTTGTTAAGATGCGAATTCCTTTCTGGCTGATGTTGCTCGGGATGTCCTGGGAGGCCAGTGCCGAAGCATCGGCAAGCAAGATGATCTATGGTTTGCATGAGCAGGTATTTATCGAAGAGCTGGGGGTCACCGTGCCTGCCAAGCTGGATACTGGAGCGGACAGCGCCTCATTGAGCGCCCGTTACATAAAGACCTTTACCCGTGATGGTCAGCAAATGGTGGAGTTTGACCTGGCGATTGATCGGGATGATCGTGAGGAGCTGGGAATCACGCAGTCCCAGTGGGACGACATCGAGCTGCCGTTGGCGGGGCACGTGAGAATCAAGCAGCGTGCCGAGAGCCTGGACGGTGATGAACGTGAATATCGCAGCCGGCCAGTGGTCATGCTGACGGTGTGTATGGGTAAGCGCCAGCAGCAGATTGAGGTGAATCTGACCGATCGCAGTGAATTCAGTTACCCCATGCTGATGGGTTCACACGCACTGCAGAAACTGGCAGCAGTGGTGGACCCTTCCATGCAGCATGCTGCCGGCGCTCCGAGATGTGAGTCGTCGGCGAAAGACGTAAACAATGATGAAATGACGGAGGCTGCCGAGGCGCAATAATGGGTTCAGTCAAGTTTCAGGCGCGTTTGCTCGCTTTCTTCCTGTTATTGCTGGGAGTAGGCAGTGTTCTGTATCAGGTATTTGTGCAGCACGTTCCGCTCAGCCAGGATGAAACCGATCAGGTGTGGGTGGTGGATGCTGAGGTGGGGTTTAATGCCCGGCCCAACAAGCCGGTCAAGGTGCGGATGTTTGTGCCGCCCCAGAACAATGCTTACACCACGCTGAATGAAAGCTTTATCTCCAATAATTATGGCGTCAACGTCAACACGGAGAAGGGCAATCGCCAGGTGACCTGGTCGTCCCGGCGAGCCGAGGGCAATCAATATCTGTATTACCGGCTGATGTTGACCCAGCGCTACGCTGAGTCCCCTGAAAATGAACCCGGCCCCCAGTTTCGTCCTGCGCCTGCCCTCAAGGGGCCGGAGCGTCTTGCTGCCGAGGCGCTGCTGGAGCCAATCCGTCAGCATTCTGCGGATGTGGAAACCTTCATTAGTGAGACAATCAAGCGCGTCAATGAGCTGGAAAACGACAATGTCCAGCTGCTGCTGGGTAGCGATTTAAGTCCGGAAAACCGGGCCAAGGTGGTCGACCTGTTGCTGGCGATGTCCCACATTCCTGCCGAACCGGTCCATACCTTGCGTCTTGCTGAGAGTCAGGGGCAGCAGCCCGAGTTATGGCTGCGTAGCTACAACGGCAAACAGTGGCTTTACTTCAACCCGGTGAATGGTCAGCAGGGGCTCCCGGAAGATCGTCTGGTCTGGTGGCGTGGGGCGGAGTCGTTGCTCAAGCTCGATGGGGGTAAATCCGGAAATGTCTCCTTCAGTGTTCACCGTAATGAAATGAGTGCGCTGCAGCTGGCCCAGTCCCTGCGGATGAAGGATGCCGAGAGCTTTATCGATTTCTCGCTCTACGAGTTGCCGCTGCCGGCACAGCAGTTGTACCGCATTCTGATCATGATCCCGGTTGGGGTGATTCTTGTGCTGCTGATGCGCTCGCTGGTGGGCATGGAAACACTGGGTACCTTTACTCCGGTGCTGGTGGCCTTGGCCTTCCGGGAAACCCAGGTGTTGTACGGTGTGTTGCTGTTCACCTTTATTACTGCCATTGGCTTGTCGGTGAGATCGTATCTGGAACACTTGAAGTTGCAGTTGCTGCCGCGATTGTCAGTGGTGCTGACCTTTGTAGTGATCACCATGGCATTGCTCAGCCTGTTGGGCTACAAGCTGGGAATGGGCTCCGGGTTGTCTGTTGGCCTGTTCCCGATGGTGGTGCTCACCATGGTAATTGAGCGCACCTCCATTGTCTGGGAGGAACGGGGGGGCAGTCAGTCACTCAAGGTGGCGCTGGGCACCCTGTTCACCGCGATCCTGTGTCACTTGCTGATGGTATGGCAGCCGCTGGTGTACTTCGTCTTTACCTTCCCTGGCGTGTTGCTTTGCCTGGCCTCATTCATGGTGCTGATGGGGCACTACCGCGGTTACCGACTGACTGAGCTGGTGCGTTTTCGCGCCATGGTCGAGGGAGACAAGCACTGATGCTGTGGTCCAAGACCCGCAAGGCCCTGCGTGCCCGTGGTGTCATGGGTATTAACCAGCGCAATGGGGACTACATTCTGCGTTATAACAAGCGCAGCTTGTATCCGCTGGTCGATGACAAGATCAAGACCAAGAAAATGGCGCTGGATGCCGGTATCAGGGTGCCGGAGTTGTACGGCACCATTGCCACCGAGCAGGGTATCAGCACCCTGCGCAAGGTGGTGGATACGCACCGGGATTTTGTTATCAAGCCCGCGGAGGGGGCTGGCGGGGATGGCATCATGGTGATCGCCGATCGCTTTGAAGACTATTTCCGCTCTGCGTCCGGCCGCATCATTACCCTCGAGGAACTGGAACACCATATTTCCGGCATCATTTCCGGTATTTATTCGCTGGGTGGGCATCGCGATCAGGCACTGATCGAGTATCGGGTGACGTCTACCGAATTGTTCAAGCGCATCAGCTATGAGGGTGTGCCGGACATTCGCATCATCGTGCTCAAGGGCTACCCTGTGGCAGCCATGCTGCGCCTGCCTACCCGGCAGTCCCAGGGTAAGGCAAACCTGCACCAGGGTGCGATTGGTGTCGGCCTGGATCTGTCCACCGGTGTGACGCTGGATGGTACCTGGCTCAATAGGAAGATCCAGCGGCATCCGGACACGGCCAACGCGGTGGCGGGATTGACCGTGCCTGATTGGGAGGATTGTCTGTCTCTGGCGGCCCGTTGTTATGACCTGACAGGGCTCGGCTATCTGGGGGTTGATCTGGTCATGGACCGCGACCACGGTCCCATGATGCTTGAGCTCAATGCCCGCCCGGGGCTGAATATCCAGATTGCCATGGACGACGGTCTGTTGCGTCGTTGCCGGATTATCGAGGATTACCTCGAGTCTGTGGGCGACAAGGATCTGCCCGCCGCTGAGCGTATTGCGTTTTCCAAGTCAAAATTTGCCGTCGCCGGCCCGGTGGCGGTGGAGCCCCAGGAACCTTCCTGATCGCTAGCGGATTCCCTGCCCGTTCTGGTCACCCTGCCACAGCAGGGTGATCAGCGGATCCTGCGGATTGCCGAGCACACTGTAAAAGCGGTAGTCGACGCGCAGGCCTGCGTCGGTCTTTTCAAAATCCAGAGTTATCAGGCCGTGGGTGGCGCGCGTGAAGTGCTGTGCGTTGCTGGCAGGGCCAAGATCATTGGTGATGCTGGCGGAACCGGATATCAGCTGCCGGGTGTCCTGGTACTCCCCTTCATCAGACAGGATGTGGTCGTGGCCGCCGACCAGCAAGTCCAGATGACCGATCAGTTTCTGTTTCAGGCCAAGGTTAATCATTTCATGGGCGTTGCCATGGGAGCCGGTACTGAACATGGGGTGATGGGCAAACCCCAGGCTGAATTGGCAGCCATGTGCGTGAGCCATCTGTTGGCTGGCCGTGAGCCAATTGATTTGCCGGTGAAAGTAATACCACTTTTCGAACCAGGTTGTCTCCAGACTGAACGCACAGGCGTCTGGCCACTGTTCAAAGTAGTAAAAGTGGGGAAGGTGGATCAGCGGGTGGCGGCGTGCCACCTCAAGCCAGGCCTCTCCGTTCTGTTTCCAGTCATGGTTACCCAGCACCATATAGACAGGAATACCAGCATCCACCGCTGGCTGCAGGGGTGGCAGGAAGCGGCTGTCGATGAGCGGATCATTGGCGTCCAGGATGCCATCAGGATAGACCAGGTCGCCCAGATAGCGGATCTGGTCGCAGCCCAGTGTCACCAGGGCCTGACCGACGGCCAGTGACGCCGGATTCCCCCAGCCACCATCACCGATGGCGCACACCCGCTGTCCGGCCAGTGGGCGGTCATGTACCAGCCAGGGGCCGTGGGGGGTATGGAACCACCAGCCAAGGCCTGCGGCAGTGAATGCGATTGCCACAAAAAGGGCTGCGTAGCTAAGCCAGCGTCTCATGCAGGACGCTCCATATACAGCGTGTGGAGCAGGAGTGTGCCGTCTTGGGATGACATTCAAGTGACAGGCGGCATGGGGGATGGATGCGTGCAGGTCCCGCCATTGCTATACTTCGCCGCCCAATTTTCGAGCCAGGGCGGCAGGCAGTGCGGCCCCCAGCACAGGTTTTTCACATGACACAGGCAACCCAACCCATCAAGCGGCGCGCGATCGCGCTGGTGTCCGGCGGACTGGATTCCATGCTGGCCGTGAAGGTCATGCAGGAGCAGGGCATCGAAGTGGAAGGGGTGAACTTTTTCACCGGCTTCTGTGTGGAAGGGCATACCCATGCCATTCGCAAGAAGGACAAGGACAAGGAAAAGCGCAATAACTCCCTGTGGGTGGCCGAACAGCTTGGTATCAAACTGCACATCATTGATATCTCTGAGGAGTACAAGGATGTGGTGCTGAACCCCAGGCACGGCTACGGCGCCAACCTGAACCCCTGCCTCGACTGCAAGATTTTCATGGTCAATCAGGCCACCTTGATGATCAACAAGGCGCGAGAGTTCGCTGGCGATCGCGGGTTTGACTTCATTGTGACAGGCGAAGTGATTGGCCAGCGGCCCAAGAGCCAGCGTAAGGAAACCATGCCGATCATCAGTCAGGAGTCCGGGGCGGACGATCGATTGTTGCGCCCGCTCTGTGCCAGGAATCTGCCCCCAACCTTGCCCGAGCGAGAGGGGTGGGTGAACCGCGATGAGCTGCACGATTTTTCTGGCCGCAACCGTAAACCGCAGATGGCGTTGGCGAAGAAATTTGGACTGGATGATTTTGCCCAGCCGGCCGGAGGGTGCTGTTTCCTCACCGACGAATCCTATTCCAACAAGCTGTCAGACCTTTGGAAAGCCCGCAATGAGCGACGCTACGAGCTTGATGACATTATGTTATTGAAGGTGGGGCGCCACCTGCGGCCGAAACCCCACTACAAGTTGATCATTAGCCGTGAGGAAGGCGAGAATCGCTTTCTGGAGGGCTACCGCTATATGTTCTCCAGTATCACCACGGTAAGCTGTCCGGGGCCTCTTGCCCTAGTGGATGGCAGCTTCGAATCTGACGAAGAGCTCCAGCAGGCTGCTGCGATTGTGGCCCGTTATTCCAAGGGGCGAGTGCTTGACGAGGTGACGTTGGAAATTCGCCAGCCGGATGGTGTGGCTCGCCAGGTGACGGTAAGGCCGGCGCAGCCTGATGATGTTTTGCCTGCCTGGAATGTGGGGTAGTGATATGACTGATGTGATTCACGACCTGGATACCCGCCGCCTACTGTGCCCGATGCCGGTCATCAAAACGCAGAACAAGGTGCGTACATTGTCCACCGGGGATTGTCTCAAGGTGGTCTGTACTGATCCGGGCGCGCTGAACGATATCCCGGCCTGGTGTCGGATTAACGGCCACGAAGTGCTGGAAACCGGCGAACAGGGCAATGAGTGTTTTGTGGTCTTGCGCGTCGGCGAGGATAATGGTGCACTATTTTAGTGCTTCATGCGGTCATTGCGCACCATTGGTGTGCATTATGGTGATGCGTGACGTGGTGAGCCCCCGGTAGCCGGGGGGTATGCGCTAAAAAAGGGCTGGCATGGTATTTGCCTCCCTATTGGCATTAGTGGCCCCTTGGCCGAGAATACCGGCTCTCTGTGTTGCTCCATGCCGGTGCAATATGTCGAGTCAGAGATAAACCCGCTGTTCCTTAGGAGGACGCACGACAATGTCTGAAAAGACCCTCAAGCTGATTAAAGAAAACGATGTGAAATGGGTGGACCTGCGCTTCACGGATAGCCGTGGCAAGGAGCAGCACGTTACTCTGCCGGTGGGTGAAATCGACGAAGATTTCTTCACCGACGGCAAGATGTTTGACGGTTCTTCCATCGCTGGCTGGAAAGGCATCAACGAGTCCGACATGGTGATGATGCCTGACGACTCTACTGCCGTTCTGGACCCGTTCACTGACGTAGCCACCCTGAACCTGCGTTGCGATATTCTCGAGCCGTCCACCATGACCGGTTACGAGCGTGACCCGCGTTCCGTTGCCAAGCGTGCCGAAGAGTACCTGAAGGCTACCGGTATCGCTGACACCGCCCTGTTCGGTCCTGAGCCGGAGTTCTTCGTATTTGATTCCGTGCAGTGGAAATCCGACATGCAGGGTTCCATGTACAACATTCACTCTGAAGAAGCTGCGTGGGTTTCCCACGAAGACTTCGAAGGTGGCAACATCGGTCACCGTCCGGGTGTGAAAGGTGGTTACTTCCCGGTTCCTCCGGTAGACAGCCTGCACGACCTGCGTGGTGCCATGTGTTCCGCCATGGAATCCATGGGTCTGAACATCGAAGTGCATCACCACGAAGTAGGTACTGCTGGTCAGTGTGAGATTGGTGTTGGCGCCAACACTCTGACCAACAAGGCTGACGAAGTTCAGATCCTCAAGTACTGCGTGCACAACGTGGCTCATGCCTACGGCAAAACCGCTACCTTCATGCCCAAGCCGCTGATCGGTGACAACGGTTCCGGTATGCACGTTCACGTGTCCCTGGGTAAAGATGGCAAGAACCTGTTCGCAGGCGAAGGCTATGCGGGTCTGTCCGACGAAGCGTTGTACTTCATCGGTGGTATCATCAAGCACGCCCGTGCCCTTAACGCTTTCACCAACGGTTCCACCAACTCTTACAAGCGTCTGGTGCCCGGTTTCGAAGCTCCGGTAATGTTGGCCTACTCTGCCCGTAACCGCTCTGCGTCCATCCGTATTCCGTTCGTGAGCAGCGCCAAGGCGCGTCGTATCGAAGCGCGCTTCCCTGATCCGTCTGCCAACCCCTACCTGTGCTTCGCTGCACTGCTGATGGCTGGTCTTGACGGTATCAAGAACAAGCTGCACCCCGGCGATGCCATGGATAAGGATCTGTACGATCTGCCGGCTGAAGAAGCTAAAGACATCCCCACCGTGGCTCATACCCTGACCATGGCGCTGGATTGCCTGGAAGCCGATATGGACTTCCTGACCGAAGGTGACGTGTTCACCAAGGACATGCTGGATGGCTACATCTCCCTGAAGCGTGGTGAGATTGAGCGTCTGAACATGACTCCGCATCCGGTTGAGTTCGACATGTACTACTCCTGCTAATCCCTTGGGATTGCAGTGAAAAAGCCCCCGCTGGTCGGGGGCTTTTTTTATGTCTGGCTGCAGTCACGGCGGGTCTTCACTTCCGTCGTTGCAGGCAAGGATGCGAATTTGTGCATTTTCTCCTTGTTTGAACAAAGTTTTCCGGGCCAGAATCAGGTAGATAAATGTGGAGAGTCAGAATGAAAAAGCTGTGGATGCTGATGATGTTGCCGCTCTGTTCCGGTGTGGTATACGCCGAGTCAGAGGATATGTCGGGAGCTGATGCGGCGGCATCATCCAAAATCTACCGGGTCGTCGATGAGAACGGCAACGTCGTTTTCACTGATCAGAAGCCGGGAGGTGCGGCTGCTACTGAAGAGGTGCAGTTGCGCAAAACCAATACCGTTCCAATCAAGCGCGTGGAGCTGCCGGTTGCTCCCGTTGAAGCGGTGTCTGGCACGGGGAGTGGCGAGGCTGAGTTTGCCGGGTACGATACGATTGCCATTACGGCGCCTGAGCCAGGCAGTACAATTCGCAACCCTCAGGAGCCGGTGAAGATCAGCGTGGATCTTGTTCCAGGCCTGCAGGAAGGCCATAAGCTGGTTGTCCTTGATAACGGGAATGAGCTGCCTGGTTTGCAGTTGCTGAACCCTGACAGGGGGGTCCACACTCTCACGGCCATGGTGGTGGATAGTGAGGGTGAGGTCGTAACCGAGTCGGCGTCTATCGAAATCTATATTCATCGCAGTACGGTAGGGTCGTACCGACCAGGGAATGGTCCTGCGGTGATTGGTCGCCAGGCAAGTACGGGGAGTTCTGCTTCGCAAGGAGCTTCTGCGCCCAGGGGTGGGGCAGCCACTCCGGGTGCTGGCGCATCCACGGGCACGGTAGCCAGGCCTGCATCACTCGGACGCCCCGCAATGAAAACCCCTTAATGCACCCATATGGTGCATTTCTTGTCTTTGGCGCGCTAAACTAACCACTCCTCACGGCTTTTTTCATGTCCCTTTGGCGTGATTTGCGCGTCTGACCCGTTTCTCTCAGGTGGCCTGATAATTGCTTATGCCCTGTTATGGGCCAATTAGTTGATAAGTGGTGTCGCCTTGCACAAACGGTTACTCGATCACCTGCGCACTGCAGTGGTCATGCTCGATAGTGAGCTGCACGTGCGTTATCTGAATCCGGCAGCAGAAATGTTGCTCGCGACCAGTGCCGTCCGCGCCATCGGTCAGCCATTGCCCGATTACTTCTTTGACGATGAAGAGGCACGGTCTGCCCTGCAGCAGTGCATCCGTGACGAGCACCCCTTTACGCGCCGGGAGGCGCGCTTGTCTGTGGCGCCGGGCAATGAGGTCACCGTGGATTATTCGGTCAGCCCCATCAATGAGCCCGGCCAGCCGCTGTGCCTCCTGTTGGAGCTTCAGGCGCTGGATCGGTTGCTGCGCATTACCCGTGAGGAGGCGTTGCTGCATGCCCACCAGGCAACCCGGGCGCTGGTGCGGGGTGTGGCGCACGAGATCAAGAACCCCTTGGGGGGCATTCGCGGCGCTGCACAGCTGCTGGAACGTGCCCTGCCAGACCCTGAGCTGACCGAGTACACCAAGGTCATTATTGATGAGGCGGATCGCTTGCGCTCTGTGGCAGATCGCATGCTGGGGCCTCGCAAGCCGCCAGAGTTTCGCCCGGTCAATGTGCATGAGTGCCTGGAGCATGTACGTCAGTTGTTACTGGCTGAGCATCCCCAGGGCGTCTCGATCTGGCGGGATTACGATATCAGCTTGCCGGATGTGGTGGCCGACCGGGACCAACTGATTCAGGTGCTGCTGAACCTGATCCGTAACGCCACCCAGGCGCTGCTGGAATCGTCAACGCCACAGGCGCGCATCGTGATGCGTACCCGGGTGCTGCGCCAGTTCACCATCGGGGTGCTGAGGCACCGGCTGGTGTTGCGCGTAGACATTATTGATAACGGGCCCGGCATCGACCCGGAAGTACAGGAAACCCTGTTCTATCCCATGGTCAGTGGCCGCGCCAGCGGCACAGGGCTGGGCCTTTCCATCGCCCAGTCGATCATCAGCCAGCATCATGGACTGATCGAATGCGAAAGTGTGCCGGGTGAAACCGTATTCAGCCTTTTGCTGCCCATGGAGCAGCCGGAGCTGATTGAGACAGAAGAGTCATGAAAGACACAGACACGATCCCTGGGAGAAGCAGGTCATGAGCGAAAGTATTTGGGTTGTAGACGATGACCGCTCCATTCGTTGGGTGCTGGAAAAAGCGCTGAGTCAGGAAAATTACGCCGTCACCTGCTTTGAAGATGCCGATGAAGCGCTCAATACCCTGGAAAATGGCGGCCAGGAACCGGACGTCCTGATCAGTGATGTGCGCATGCCGGGTACCGATGGCTTACGCATGCTCAAGATCCTGCAGCGCAAGAATCCGGATTTGCCGGTTATCATCATGACTGCGCATTCGGATCTGGACTCGGCAGTGGCGTCCTACCAGGGTGGGGCATTCGAATACCTGCCCAAACCCTTTGATGTGGACGAAGCGGTCGCACTGGTGCGCCGTGCGCTCAAGCACCGTGAAGAGTCTCGCGGCGAATTCCCGGCCGCGGTGGAAGAGGCCCCCACCGAGATCATTGGCGAAGCGCCGGCCATGCAGGAAGTCTTCCGGGCGATTGGCCGTCTCAGTCATTCCAATGTAACCGTGCTGATCAATGGTCAGTCCGGTACCGGTAAGGAGCTGGTGGCCCGTGCCCTGCACCGCCATTCCATGCGTCGGGAGAAAAACTTCGTGGCGCTGAACATGGCGGCTATCCCGAAGGACCTGATCGAATCCGAATTGTTCGGCCATGAAAAAGGGGCCTTTACCGGTGCCAACAATCAACGGGTTGGTCGATTTGAGCAGGCCAATGGCGGCACGCTGTTCCTGGACGAAATCGGGGACATGCCGCTGGAAGCGCAGACCCGGTTGCTGCGGGTGCTACAGGAAAGTGAATTCTACCGCGTTGGTGGCACCACGCCGATTCATGTAGATGTGCGGATTATTGCCGCGACCCACCAGGATCTGGAAAAGCTGGTGAAAGAAGGCGACTTCCGTGAGGATTTGTTTCATCGCCTCAATGTGATTCGCATCCATATTCCCCGCCTGTCCGAGCGCCGTGAAGATATCCCGCGGCTGGCCAATTATTTTCTGCAGCGGGCGGCCAATGAGTTGGGTGTTGAGCCCAAGGTGCTGCACAAGGATACCGAAAAGTATCTGTCCACCCAGTCCTGGCAGGGCAATGTGCGTCAGCTGGAAAATACCTGCCGCTGGCTAACCGTAATGGCCTCTGGCCGCGAAGTATTGGTGGATGATCTGCCGCCAGAACTGCGCGAGAGCACGGTCAGCAAGGGTGGGGATGTTAGCGGTGACTGGCTGAAATCCCTGCGCAACTGGGCCGATCGCGCCCTGTCGCAAGGCGAGCGAAGCATTCTTGATCAGGCGGTGCCGGGCTTCGAACGCACCATGATCGAGGTCGCCCTGCAGCATACCGGTGGCCGCAAACGCGATGCCGCTGCCCTGTTGGGTTGGGGGCGAAACACCCTGACTCGCAAGATCAAGGAGCTGGAAATGGAGAGTCAGTTGAGTGGGGCAGATGATGACTGACTTTTCAGTTAAGAGTGAATAGTGAACAGTTAACAGCGGCGCGTTCGCGCGTTATGTGATCTGAAAGGCATGAGGCCGCGTCCAAATTCTGGGCGCGGCCTCATGCCTTTAAACACAAAGAAAAAGCCTAATAAAGCTTGACAGGGTATGCTGCTCGGGCAGCCTTCACTGTTCACTGTTCACTGTTCACTGTTCACTGTTCACTGTTCACTGTTCACTGTTCACTGTTCACTGTTCACTGTTCACTGTTCACTGTTCACTGTTCACTGTTCACTGTTCACTGTTCACTGTTCCTGTTCACTGTTCACTGTTCACTGTTCACTGTTCACTGTTCACTGCCCGCTCGCATCCAGAGAGTCTATTTTCCAGTTGCCGTCATACACCCAGTGGCTGTCGACTTGATAGCTATCGCCATTTTCCGGTAAGAGATTGCGCCCACCCCAGACGATGGCGGTGAAGCGGACCCGGGCGGTTTTACGGGAGACTGGATCCACTTCGATGCGGATGCCGGCCAGCGTGACCTGTCGTTTGGGGTAGCGGAAAAATGCCGCTATCAGGGTTCGCTGCAGCTCCTTGCGATTCATGGGGTGCCCGCGGCTGACGTTGGCGTTGTCGGTCAGGCGGTCCATGATGGTGCCGGTGTCGCCGTCTTCAATGGCCTGTTCCAGTTCGTCGAGTGCGTGACGGATGGCCTCTTCCGGCGGTGACTGGCTACAACCGGCAATCATCAGTTGCAGCACCAAAAGCAGCAGGTATGCTGGAATTTTTCTGACTGGCAGTCCTGTGCCCATGGCGTTGTTTCCCCCTATTGAATGTTATCGGCAAGGCCATTTTTCCGTTGGCCAAGGCCACCAGTTGTACCTTGAAGAGAGCGGTAATCGCGACGGCATACCGGTCGTGGTGCTACATGGCGGTCCCGGTGGAGGCTGCTCTCCCGTGCTGCGGCGCTTCTTCGACCCGCAGCGGTTTCGCATCATTGTGTTTGATCAGCGAGGCGCAGGGCAAAGCCGACCGCTTGCCAGCATCCATGACAATACCACAGCAGATCTGGTGACAGATCTGGAATCTATCCGGGCGCATCTGGGGCTGGATCAGTGGATGGTCTTTGGCGGTTCATGGGGCGCTACGCTGGCGCTGGCGTATCTGGCAGAACATCCTCAGCGTGTCTCGGGCATGGTGTTGCGTGGTGTTTTTCTCTGCCGGCAACAGGACAGGGACTGGCTATACACAGAGGGCGGCGCCGCCCGGCTCTTTCCACAGGCCTGGCAGCGATTGTTGGCGGCGGCCCCGGAAGGAGAGGGTGGCCTTCTTGAGCGATATCGTCGTGGGCTCGAGACTCCCAAGGCGCGTCACTACGCTCGAGCCTGGTGTAACTGGGAGGCGACGCTGGCGTTGATGCCAACCCTGGCGGACGGGGCTGGCAGTGATGATGAGCTATGTATGGCAACGCAGGAAATCCACTATTTCCTGCATCAGGGGTTCTTGCCGTCTCCCCTGCTTGAGCGATGTGCGGGTAGCCAGGTTCCCACGGAAATCATTCAGGGTGATCGGGATTTTGTGTGCCCGGCGGATCAGGCTCTGGCGTTACACAAGGTGCTCCCCAACAGCGTACTTCACTGGGTTGAGGGCGGTTCTCACTCGTCGTCGCACCCCGCGATTGCCGAAGCGCTTGTGCAGGCCGTACGGCGGATGGAAACAAGGATAAGCGTGTGAAGGTATTGATGCAGCGGGTGCAGTCCGCCAGCGTGCAAGTGGACGGGCAGACCGTAGGGGCGATTGGCCACGGCCTGCTGTTGCTGGTCGGGATTGAGAAGCATGACGATGAAGCGCTGGTGGCAAAAATGGCGAAGAGAGTGGTTGGCTATCGGGTGTTTTCCGATGACGACGGAAAAATGAACCTGGACCTGCGCGATGTACAGGGCAGCGTGCTGGCGGTATCACAGTTCACCTTGGCTGCTGATACCCGCAAGGGGCGGCGTCCCAGCTTTAGTGGCGCTGCCGCGCCGGATGACGGGCGCAGGCTTTATGAGCACAGTGTAACTTGTCTGCGAGGGCTCGGGGTGCCGGTGGAAACTGGAGTGTTTGCTGCCGATATGAAGGTTTCACTGGTCAATGATGGGCCCGTGACCTTTATGCTCGAGTTGTGATGAATTTGGAATAAGCTTATTGCAAAGCCGTTGCCCTTGTTTATGATGAGTTGAGTTGCCTTGTAAAGGGGTGACGGGGAGAGCACCGCGAAGGGCACATTGGCTGTTTGCGGACAGCAGTGGTTGCTTGGCTGCATCCCCAGGGATGATTAATAAAAACTTGGAGGAATTCAGGATGAAAAAGACGCTGATTGCTGCCGCCATGTTGGGCGCATCAACTTCCGCCATGGCTGTTGCACCCGGTGGCCCGGGTTGTGGCTGGGGCAATATGCTCTTCGAAGGCCAGTCTGGTATGCCGATGCATCTGCTGGCAACCCTGGTGAACGGCACCACCGGTAACGCTACTTTTGGTATGACCACCGGTACCAATGGTTGTGACACCAGCGGCGCCCTGACCTACAGCGGCCAAAGCCTGCTGGGTATGACCGGTGTGATGGAAGAAGTTGCACAGGATATGGCCACTGGTGAAGGCGAAGCGCTGACCGCACTGTCTGTATCCATGGGCATTGAAGCGTCTGACCGTGCGCATTTCAACACGGTAATGCACGAAAACTTCGCTGCCATCTTCCCGCATCAGGACGTGACCGCCAAGCAGGTTATGGCCAGCATTAATGATGTGATGAAGAAAGATCAGAATCTGTCCAAGTACACTGTATAAGTACCCGGACAGGTGATCGCAGGCCCCGCCCATGGCGGGGCTTTTGTTTTATTGGGGAACGTGATTTCGTTTGACCCGCCTGATGGATTTTCCCATGCGCACTGGATTGCTGTGTGTGCTGCTGTGCTGGGCAGCAGTTTCTGTGGCGGTCACGCCACCCCGACCTGATGTTTCCATGGATGCCCTGGCGGCCAGTGACCGCTGGCAAGCGCTGTTGCACATCAATCCGGGGGCAACGCTACGCGACCGTCACCGCAGCTATGTGGATGATGATAACTTCTTCCTGTCGGAAACGGGCAAGGAGGATCCGCTTGCCGAGCTGCTGGCGACCCATGAGGCATTGCAGTCGCCCGGCGCGCAAGCTCGTTGCCGCTTTCCGGCCCGGTACCGTTTTCTGGCGCAGTCGCTGGGTTGGGAGCAGGCTGGCGCGTTTGATCATTGCGCGCAGTACCGTGAATGGCGGGCAGCGGTTACCGCTAGCCGAGCGGTATTGGTCTTTCCTGCCGCTTACCTGAATAGCCCCTCTTCCATGTTTGGTCATACGCTGCTGAGGCTGGACCAGGGCGAGGACTCGGCCGTCTGGTTATCCTGGGCGGTAAATTTTGGTGCCGTGTCCACGGCCCAGGACAATTCATTCTTCTATATTTATCGTGGGCTCGCCGGAGGGTATCCCGGGCGTTTTGCGCTGGTGCCCTATGTCCAGAAGATCCAGGAATACTCTCACATGGAAAATCGCGATATGTGGGAATACACCCTGGACCTGGACCAGCAGGAGCTCGACTGGTTGATTGAGCACCTTTGGGAGCTCAAGGATATCAATTTCGACTATTACTTTTTCGACGAGAATTGTTCGTTCCGGTTGCTGGAGTTGGTTGAGGTGGCCCGCCCTGGCTCGCAATTGCTCACGGAGCTGCGCTTTGCCGAAGTGCCGGTCAATACCGTGCGGGCACTGGATGACCGCGGCATCATCCGTGAGCGCCACTACCGGCCGTCCAAGGCGGTAGAGCTCAATAATTTGCGTGAGCAACTCAATGGTAATCAGCAGGCCCTGGCACGACGACTCGCCGATGATCCGTCGCTGCTGACCAGTGACGCCTTTCTGGCCGAGTCGGCATCGGACCGGGCGATCATGGCGTCGGTGGCTTACCGCTATTTGCGACTCAAATACCGAAAGGAAGAGCGTACCGATGCGGTGGCCAAGGACTCCTTTGCATTGCTCACGGCCATGAACCAGCTGCCGCCGGTAGCCGTGCCGGAGACCCTCGATCCGGAGCCGCCAGAAAAGGGCCATGGCACCCAGATGCTGGCGATCAGCGGCGGCCAGCGTGAAGGGAATCAGGATTTTGGCGAGCTCAGTTATCGCCTGACCTACCATGACTTGCTGGATAATCCTTATGGGTTTTTGCGTGGAGCAGAAATCGAAGGGTTGGATCTCACATTGCGCAGTACGGAATCAGGGGATGCCAAGCTGGAAGACCTGCAAGTGGTGAGTATTCGTTCGCTGGCCCCACGGAATCGGTTCATTCAGCCATTGAGCTGGTACGTGGACGGCGGTCTGGAGCGCGCCTGGGCTGGACGCAGGCGGTTGGTGCGTTATCTGCAAGGGGGGGCAGGAGGAAGCTGGCAGTGGGGGAATTGGCAGCCGTATCTGTTAACCAGCCTGCGGATGGAGAATAATAGCGAGTTCGACACCTTTGTGACCCCGGGGGCCGGGCTGGATGCAGGCATCCTGTATCGGCGGGGACGCTGGCAATGGCAGGCGGGCAGTGTCGGGCATTATTTCACCAACGATTTCTATCGCTATACCTCGCAACTGGCCGTGCAATGGGCGGTGACCCGTCAGCACGGTGTGCGTGCCTCTCTTGAACGTGAAGGCTGGCGAGGGGATGGCGATAACGAGTTTAAACTGCAATGGCGATGGTACTTCGACTGATAGCGCTGGGCTGGCTGCTTACCCTGATGGCAGGCTGCTCCAAACTGTATTTCTACCCCATGAAGCCCTGGGTGCAGAACCCGGAAAATCAGGGCCTGGCCTACGAGGATATTGTGCTGTTGCACCCTCGTGGCATGCGTATTCATGGCTGGTGGCTGCCTGCCCAGGAGGCTGCCGGAGTGAAGGGGACCGTCTATTTTCTGCACGGCAATGCCCAGAATATTTCGACTCATCTGGCCAATGTGCAGTGGTTGCCGGCACGGGGCTATAACGTTTTTCTGATCGACTACCGGGGTTACGGCCTCTCTGAAGGCAAACCAAGACTGCCAGAGGTCTATGACGACGTGCAGCTGGGGCTGGATTGGTTGCGGAGCGTGCACGACGACGCGGGGCCCTTGATTGTTTTCGGGCAAAGCCTGGGGGGCGCCATGGCGGCAACGGTGCTGGGTGAAGAGGAAAATGCCGGTGCGGCGGACTGTGTGGTGCTGGAGGCCGCGTTTGCCAGTTACCGGGATATCACTGATGACGTGATGAAGAAAAGCTGGCTGTTATGGCCGTTGCGCTGGATGGTGGTGCCCGGTATGCCTGCGCGTGAGCAGGATCCGGAGAACCGGATTGCCGGCATCGCGCCAACCCCGTTGCTGATACTGCATAGTGACGAGGATGAAGTGGTCCCTTATAGCCATGGAGAGCGGTTGTATGCCGCCGCTCAGGCGCCCAAGACCTTCCAGCCTCTGCATGGGGGGCACACCCAGAGTACCCGGGATCCGGACGTGCAGGACCGGCTGGTGGATTTCATGGAAACCTCTGGGTGTTCAGCCCGGGCTCCAGAACCGGTCAGCGACAAGCCTGCCCCACCGCCAATCCAGGGGCCAATCGTGCCCCCGCCGTCCCCGGACACCGGGAATGGGGCTTATCGGTTCTAGCAGGCTGTTGAACAGCCCCTTGCTGAAGGGGCGAGGCGTCTTGGCGACAGCGACAGGGGCGCAAGGAGGATGAGGGCCTTCTTGCGCCCGCCGCAGGCTGTTACTGATTCAGGCGGGTCTCAATCAGCTGATCAACGACGCCGGGGTCTGCCAGGGTGGAGGTATCCCCCAGGCTGTCCAGTTCATCAGCGGCAATCTTGCGCAGAATGCGTCGCATGATTTTGCCTGAGCGGGTTTTGGGCAGGCCTGGTGCAAAGTGGATCAGGTCCGGTTTGGCGATGGGGCCGATTTCCTGAGTGACCAGATCACGCAGCGCCTGTACCAGCTCATCACTGCCTTCCTTGCCGGCCATCAGCGAGACATAGGCATAGATGCCCTGACCCTTCACGTCGTGCTGGTAGCCCACCACGGCGGCTTCAGAAATGCTCGGGTGCAGCACCAGTGCCGACTCGATTTCCGCTGTGCCCAGACGGTGGCCGGAGACGTTCAGGACGTCGTCCACCCGGCCGGTAATCCAGTAGTAACCATCCTCGTCACGGCGGGCGCCGTCGCCAGTGAAGTAATAGCCTTTGTAGGTGCTGAAATAGGTATCGATCATGCGCTGGTGATCACCGTAAACCGTGCGGATCTGGCTTGGCCAGCTGGAGCGAATGGCCAGATTGCCGGAGGTGGCTCCCTCCAGCTCGTTGCCGTCGGGATCCATCAGTACCGGTTCAATACCGAACATGGGCAAGGTGGCAGAGCCTGCTTTCAGGTCCACAGCACCGGGCAACGGGGCGATCATGATGGCGCCGGTTTCGGTTTGCCACCAGGTGTCGACGATCGGGCAGCGCGATTCCCCCACGACCTTGTAGTACCACTCCCAGGCCTCGGGGTTGATGGGTTCACCTACGGTACCGAGCAGTTTCAGGCTGGCACGGGAGGTTTGTGTTACCGGTGCATCGCCCAGCCCCATGAGGGCGCGAATGGCGGTGGGGGCGGTGTAGAAGATGTTGACCTTGTGCTTGTCCACCACCTGCCAGCAACGTGAGGCATCCGGGTAGGTGGGTACCCCTTCGAACATCACGGTGGTGGCGCCGTTGGCCAGTGGGCCATAAACGATATAGCTATGGCCGGTAATCCAGCCCACATCGGCGGTGCACCAGTAGATGTCACCTTCCTTGTAGTCGAAGACGTACTTGTGAGTCAGTGCCGCATTGAGCAGGTAGCCGGCAGAGGTATGCAGCACACCTTTGGGTTTGCCGGTGGAGCCGGAGGTGTACAGGGTGAACAGCGGATCTTCTGCAGCGACCCATTCCGGTTCGCAGTCTGCCGAAGCATCGCCGATGGCGTCGTGGTACCAGACATCGCGAGCCTCCTGCCAGGCCACATCGCCGCCAGTGCGTTTCACGGTCACACAGGTGTGGACGCTGTCGATACCGTCCATGGCCTTGTCCGCATTGACCTTGAGGGGCACGATCTTGCCGCCGCGAACGCCTTCATCGGCGGTGATGACGGCGCAGGCGCCTGCATCAATGATGCGATCTTTCAGCGCTTCGGGAGAGAAGCCGCCAAACACAACTGAGTGGATGGCGCCGATACGGGCGCAGGCCAGCATGGCATAGGCGGCTTCGGGGATCATGGGCATGTAGATTACGACCCGGTCGCCTTTTTTGACGCCGCGCTGTTTGAGGACATTGCCGAACTTGCTGACTTCCTCGAACAGCTGCTGATAGGTGATGTGCTTGTCCTGGTCGGGCTCGTCGCCCTCCCAGATGATCGCGGTCTGGTTGGCCCGCTCGGGCAAATGACGGTCGACGCAGTTATAGCAGACATTCAGGGTCGCGCCCTGAAACCAGGCCGCGCGGCCCTCTGTGAAGTCCCAGTCACTGACCTTGTCCCAGGGGGTTTTCCAGTCCAGAAACTGATTGGCACGGTCTGCCCAGAAGGTCTCCGGGTCATTGATGGACTGTTGGTACCAGGCATCATATTGCTCGCGGGTCATCAGGGTCTGGGCTTTGAAATCGTCTGGAACAGGGTGAACGATGGGCTTGGACATCAGGGCCTCCTTGGAATACTGCCTGTAGAGAGCCGCGTACACCGCTCTCCGTTTTTCCTTCATTATTGTGGCTCGTTCCGCCTACGGGTATTCCACCATGGTCGTAGGGGAATCGGCGTGCCCCAAGAGTAAACAATGCGTAGAGGAATGGCCAAGTAGAAGAGCCGTGAATAGTGAATAGTTAACAGTGAATCGCGGGTTAGRGGGGCGGGGGGCTGTGCTTTGGGTGGGCACGAATCAGAGCTGGGGTGAAGCTGCTTTGGGGGCCTGTTGCCACGTAACGACATAAAAAAAACGCCGGCATGAGCCGGCGTTTCAGAATCCTGGCAGTAACGGATCGGGTATCAGGCAACCTGTACCGGGATCGCGTTGCTGGTGCCCTTAACTGCGTTGCCTTCATCCATGTAAATAAGGCTGGGCTTGAAGTTGACCAGTTCGGCGCTGGAGTAGCTGGCATAGGCGCAGATGATCACGCGGTCGCCGGGCTGGGCCTTATGGGCGGCAGCACCATTTACCGAAATGATCTTGGAACCGGCTTCGCCACGGATCGCGTAAGTTTCAAAACGCTCGCCGTTGTCGATGTTATAAATCTGGATTTGTTCGTACTCCAGGATACCAGCCATGTCCATCAGATCACCATCGATGGCGCAGGAGCCTTCGTACTCGAGTTCCGCGTGGGTGACACGAGCCTGATGGAGTTTTGCTTTCAGCATGGTGCACTGCATGTTGGTTACCTCTCACACTACCTGAAGCCTGCGATATACGTTGTTTCTACCAAGCAGGCGCTTCAAGGGGCCCGAAGTATGCACGAATCACTGGTTGTCTACAACGGCCAGTGAGACATTGTCTATCAATCGCGTTTGCCCCAGTTTGGCGGCTACGGCAATCACCAGATCGGTGTCGTTTTCGGCTGCGGGAGCGAGGCTTCGGGCGTTGGAAATGGTCAGGTAATCCACCGCAAATCCGGCTTCGTTCAAGGCATCTGAAAAGCGCGCCTCCAGGCTCCGGTAGTCGCGCTCGCCGGCCTCGACGGCCTGCTGGATCTGTTGCAGGTTGGCGTAGAGCTGCGGGGCAAGTTTGCGCTCACTTTCGCTGAGAAAGCCGTTGCGCGAGCTGCGCGCCAGGCCGTCTTCTTCGCGGCTGGTCGGCGCCCCGACAATTTTGACCGGAAACAGCAGCTCTTCGGTCATGCGGCGCAGGATGGCCAGCTGCTGAAAATCCTTTTCCCCGAAGACGGCGACATCCGGTTGGACGATATTGAACAGCCGCGACACGACTGTCGTCACGCCGCGAAAATGCCCTTCACGACTGGCGCCACACAGGTAGTCACCCAGGCCGTCTACGTCTACCCAGGTCTGGTTCTGGCCCAGCGGATACATTTCGTCGACGGAGGGGGCAAACAGCAAATCGGCTCCGGCATCGACCAGTGCGGCTGCATCGGCATCCAGCGTGCGCGGGTAGCGGTCGAAGTCTTCGTTAGGGCCAAACTGGGTCGGATTGACGAAGATCGAGACCACGACCACATCGCAGCGGGCCCGTGCTTCGCGCACCAGGCTGATGTGGCCATCATGGAGGTTGCCCATGGTGGGCACGAAGCCGACGGTGTGTCCCTTGCGGTGCCAGCCACGAACGTACTCACGAACCTGAGCGACAGAGTGAATAGTTTGCATCAGAAGCCCTCAGCAGTATGTTGGCGACAGCCGCCATGCCATTTGGCGTGATGGGGATGGTGCGCCGGGCCCGGGATGCCGGCCCCGGTCATGATCAGAAACAGTGCTCGTCGGCCGGGAAACTGACGTCCTTGACGGCCTTGTCATAGGCGGCAAAGGCGCCACGGATATCGCCAGCCTCGGCCATGAAGTTTTTCACAAAGCGGGCGGGTTTGCCGGGGCTGATGCCGAGCATATCGTGCATGACCAATACCTGGCCGTCGCATTCAGGCGCGGCGCCGATACCAATCACCGGTATGGCCACTTCCGCAGTGATGCGCGCGCTCAGTTCACGGGGGACGCATTCCAGCAGCAGCATGGCGGCGCCGGCTTGCTCCAGGGTGCGCGCCGCCTCCAACATTTCCAGCGCGCTGGCGTCGTCCTTGCCCTGCACCCGGTAACCGCCCAGAGCATTTACTGCCTGCGGTGTCAGGCCCATGTGGGCGCAGACAGGGATGCCATTGCGGTTGAGAATGTCAATGCTGTCGGCCAGCCAGGCGCTCCCTTCCAGCTTGACCATGTTGGCGCCCGCCTGCATCAGGGCGGTGGAGGCTTCCAGGGCCCGTTCTACGGTGGCGGCGCCCATAAAGGGAACATCGGCAATCATCAGGCTGCCGCGATTGCCTCTGGCAACGCACTCGGTGTGGTAGGCCATTTGTTCCAGTGTCACCGGCACGGTGCTGGTTTGCCCCTGGATCACATTGCCCAGGGAGTCGCCCACCAGAATGGCGTCTACACCGGCTTCGGAAACCAGCTGGGCGAAACAGGCGTCGTAAGCGGTGAGAACGGAGAATTTTTCGCCGTCCTGCTTGCGTTTCTGCAGGGTACGAATGGTCACGGACATGGGAAACCTCCCAGGGAAATTCAGATGAAAGTTGAAAGTTTAAAGTTGAAACGCGGGCCTGTCTGTCGCTGCGTAAGGGTTGTGCCTGCGAGGCTGTCAAAAGTGTCGCGGGCAGAGCGTCATCAGTACGCGACGTGCTGTTCCGCGCTTTTGAACTTTCAACGTTAAACTTTCAACTCAGCCAACCAGTGGCCGGGGGTTAAAATAGTGGCGCCCGGAACGGATGTCCAGCAGCTCGCTGACCAGTTGCTGATAATCCCGGTCGTGACTGACCAGATCAATCTCGGCGGCGTTGACAATCAGCAGTGGCGCGCGGTCATAGAAGTGGAAAAACTCGGTGTAGGCATTGCTCAGGCGGTCCAGATAGTCCCCCTGGATCCGCTGCTCGAAGTCATTGCCACGGCGGGTGATGCGTTGGCGTAGCACCGGGGATGGTGCCTGCAGGTAAATCACCAGATCCGGTTGCGGGGCATCGACAGTCAGATGGTCATCCACGTTCCGGTACAACTCGAACTCGTCCTCGTCCAGGGTGACCTGGGCAAACAGGCGGTTTTTGTCGATCAGGAAATCCGCGATGCGGGGGCCGGCAAACAGGTCCTGCTGCTGGATCTGGCGTAGCTGGTCGGCCCGCTGAAACAGGAAGAACAGTTCTGTCTGCAAGGCGTAGCGGGCCGGATCCTGATAAAAGCGGGTCAGGAAGGGGTTGTCTTCCGCCTGCTCGAGAAGAAGGTCATAACCGAAGGTCATGGCAAGCCGTTTGGCCAGGCTGGTCTTGCCCGCGCCAATGGGGCCTTCCACGGCGATAAAGCGTGGCAGGCTGCCCACACGGCGGCGCTGTTCGATCCGTTCGTTCAGGGTTGTCTCATTCAATGAGTGCATCTCTGTCCAGTTCTGACATCGGGGTCACGGCCTGCTCGGCCACCTCTTCCAGAAAACTACTCAGTGCGGTGCCGTCCGGCAAGAGGGCGCCGGGGGCAATCTCCAGTAGTGGCTGCAGGACAAAGGCCCGACAAGTCATCTGTGGGTGGGGAACGTGCAGGTCAGGGGCGTCGATGTGCTGGTTGTCCAATAACAGGATATCCAGATCCAGCGTGCGCTCGCCCCAGTGCCGAAGCCGTTGGCGGCCAGCGGCCAGCTCCAGGGCCTGGAGGGTGTGAAGTAGCTGGTGGGGCGTGCCGTTGACCTGTAACCGGGCGACGGCATTGACGTAATCAGGTTGGTCCTGAGGGCCGATCGGGGCGCTGCGATAGAGCCGGGAGTGACTGAGCAGATCGATGCCGGGCAGCCGCTGCAGAGCATGCAGGGCGCTGATCAGCCGCTGTGCCGGCTGATCCAGATTGCTGCCAAGTCCAATAAATGCCTGCATGAAACCTGCCTGAAAGGGATTTTAACCTTCTGCCTTGGGCTTGCGAGGACGGCGACGTCGACGACGCTTGCCAGTGCCTCCCTGGTTACCCAGCTGGGTGATCATGTCGCGACGGCCGGTTTCGTCTTCTTCCTGGTAACGGGTCCACCAGTCGCCCAGACCTGGGTTTATCTCCCCTGCCTGCTCACGTAGCAGCAGGAAATCGTAGGCGGCCCGGAAGCGGGGATGCTCCATCAGGGCGTCGGCCCGGCGGCCTGCGCGTTTGTCCAGGCGGAATTGCAGCTCCCACATTTCCCGCATTACGGTGGAGAAACGGCGCGGGATGGCGGTGTGCTGAATCTGCTGATTGAGCGCACGGGTAGCGGCCTTGTGCAGGGCTTGTGCCGGCGGCAGACCGCTGGACAGGTAGCCTCCCAGGCGCTGCTGGATGACGGGCCACAGCAATACGGCATAGATAAAGGCCGGAGTGACGGGCTTGTCCGCTTCCAGGCGGCGATCGGTATTGTCCATGGCTGCGAGCAGCATGGCTTCCCAGATCTGGCCTTGCTCCCCTTCGAGGGCCTGTTGGGTTTCCGGGAACAGGAAGCGGAACAGGTTGAGCTGTTGCAGCTGCTCATAGGAGGCGCGGGCATGGCCGCTGAGGAATAGCTTGAGCACTTCATCAAACAGCCGGGCAGCCGGAACCTGCAGCAACAGCTCGGCGAGCTCGGGAATCGGATCGGCCGTGGCCGGATCGATATGGAAGTCCAACTTGGCGGCAAAGCGTGCGGCGCGCAGCATACGGACCGGGTCCTCGCGGTAACGGGTCTGGGCATCGCCGATCAGGTGAATCACCTGATCGTTGATATCCTGCATGCTGCCGGTGAAGTCGTGCAGGCTGAAATCAGCAATGTTGTAGTACAGGGCGTTGATGGTGAAATCCCTGCGCAGGGCATCTTCCTCAATGCTGCCCCAGGTATTGTCACGCAGTACCAGCCCGGTTTCTTCATGGGCGTGATGCTGTTGTTTGTCCGGGTTGTCGTCAGTGTTCATGGCCCGGAAGGTAGAAACCTCAATGACCTCTCGGCCAAAGCGGACATGCACAATCTGAAAGCGGCGGCCAATGATCCGGCTGCGCTTGAACAGGCGATTGACCTGTTCCGGTGTGGCATTGGTAGCCACGTCAAAATCCTTGGGCTCGCGGCCGCTGAGAATGTCACGCAGGCAGCCGCCGACAAGGAATGCTTCAAAGCCTGCTTTATGTAGCCCGTAGAGCACGTTAAGTGCGGCGCGGGATACTTGCTGACGGGAGATAGGGTGGTGGTCCCGGGGGATGATCTCCAAGGAAGGCAACGTTTCTTCTTGCGCTGAGGAACTTCCCCGTCGTCTTTGCGTCATAATGAAGAGTGCGATCAAGGCTACGGCGATGGTTGCGATGACGGTCGCCAATATAGACGGGCTGGTTAGCTGAGAAAGCATTAGGTGGCGTGCGACTCGTTAAAGGCTGTGAAGGGGCGATGGTAGCACTTTTTATCGCCAAGCGAGATGTTGCTGGCTTATACTCGGCAATTGGTGTGCGCCACAAAGTAAAAAGGAGCCACAACCGTAGTTGTGACTCCCATATTTTGCGCTGATTCTGTTGTTATTATTGTTTGTGTTGTTTTCTGCCTTGTCGCTGCAATCATCAGTTGCAGCAGCACTGCATTGGCTCGTGAAATTATTCTTCTTCTTTCTTGTTGTTATTGTTGAGCCGTTACGCCGTTGTTTTTGTTGTTTGCTGGCGTGGGATTCATAGTGCCCGTACGTCCCTGGCAATGCAACAAGGCAAAAAATCCATAAAAAACAGCTACATACGGAATTGTCTCAGAATTCCTCTTAAATCCCCCCTCACCTGAGTAACGAAGTTGTTACTCTCCTGAGTAGTGAGGTAACACTTGCTACTCAATTGCGGTAACAGGTCACGTTTTCACCCTGTCGGCACAGCTCACCCTGAAAATTTCTGTTTGGCAGTAGAGACCGGCGGCATGGAATCTCCGGTCAATGGATCGCTCTGGCTGAGTGGTCGCAGATGGGGGCTCAGCGGCGGCTTCCCGCCTTTTTTCTAGGAATTCCAAGGCGTTGGCGGCGTTCCCACAGGCTCTTGCGGCTGATGCCGAGTTTCTGGGCCAATTCCGTTTCGGTCATGCTGTCCTGGTTTTCCATGACGAAACGGGTGAAATAATCCTCCAGTGACAGGTCTTCACTGGGGTCCAGACTGGCGCGGCTGACGCGTTGAGGAGTGCGGTTGGGGTTCAGGCCCAGTTGCGCCGGGCCGATGCCGTCTTCCTCGCAGAGGATAATGGCCCGCTCTATGACATTCTCAAGCTCACGTACATTCCCTGGCCAACTGTAATTGTGCATGGCCTGGCGTGCGGCTGCGGTAAAGACGAGGTCTTGACGATTCAGCTTCTCACAGCCACGCGACAGTAACGCATCGGCCAGTGTATCGAGATCGTCCTGGCGTTCGCGAAGCGGGGGCAATGTCAGCTCCATGACATTCAGGCGGTAGTAGAGGTCCTGACGGAAATGGCCCTCTGCGACTCGGCTGGGCAGATCCAGCTGGCTGCTCACCAGAATGCGCACATCGACCTTGCGCGGTGCCAGGGACCCTTGGCGATGAATCTCGTGGTGGGTCATCAGTGTCAGCAGACGACTTTGGGCGTCGCTGGAGAGCTCTCCGATTTCATCCAGAAAAAGGGTGCCCCCGTCGGCTTCCTCTATGCGTCCGGCCGTGTCTTCATCGCCAAACAGTTCGGTCAATTGCAGGGTCTTGGGAAGGGCGGCGCACTGTACTGAGATCAGCGGCCCGTTGGCGCGTTCGCTCTGTTCATGCAGCGCGCGGGCAGTGAGTTCCTTGCCGGTGCCCGCCTCCCCCATAATCAGTACCGGCGTGTTGGTGGGGCCAACCCGGCCAATGCGATGTTTCAGTTCTTCCATGGCAGGGCTGTTGCCAACCATGTTGTTGACGGGGTAGCTGCGCTCCATATCCCTGCGAAGGGCGCGGTTGCCCCGGTTGAGGCGCCCCTCTTGTAGTACCCGATCCACGGCAATCAGCATTTCATCGTGATCAAAGGGTTTGGGGATATAGTCCACGGCGCCCTGGCGCATGGCATCCACGGCCGAGCGCAGGCTGGCGTAGCTGGTCATGATCAGTACCGGGGTATTGCCCGCGGCGTCAATCAGGGTAGTGCCGGGTTCACCGGGCAGCCGCAAGTCACTGATGATGAGATCAAACTGGTTCAGGTTATTGTCACGCGCTTGCTCGACAGAATCGGCTTCAGTCACTGAGTGGTCGTGGCGCTCGAGAAGTTTGCGCAACGCACCGCGAATCACTGGCTCGTCTTCAACAATAAGAATGTGACTCATGTTCTGCTTGTATCCTGTACTGACCGGTCGTCAGAAAAATTTAACCCTACAGTGCAGTGGCGTGAATCGGTAGCCGGATAATAAACCGGGTGCCCCCGGCGTCGCAGATCGGGCTTTCCACGCTGATGCTGCCAAAGTGCTCTTCGATAATACTGTAAACCAGCGCCAACCCAAGCCCGGTACCTCGCCCGGGGGCCTTGCTGGTGGCGAAGGGTTCGAACAGGGTGTCACGCATTCGATCAGGAATGCCGTGTCCCTGATCTTCGACGCGGACTTCCAGGTACGCCTCGGTCTCTTCGCAGTAAATGCTGATCGCTTGTTCTGGTGAACTGGCATCTGCGGCATTTCCCAGCAGGTTGATAAAGACCTGTAGCAGGCGTTGGGGATCCCCCTGGGCCCAGCCGTCACTCACACAGTGGTTGATAAACTGCTGCTGGCGGTGATCAGGATCAAGCAGCAGCAGTGAGATTGCCTCATCCACGGTGTCGCGAAGATTGACCGGGACATGGTGCACGCTTTGCTTGATGCTGCCGGAATGGCTGAACGTTACCAGGGATTCGACAATGCGGGTAATGCGCCGGGTCTGTTCGAGAATTTGCTGGCTGGTTTCCAGTTGCTCCTCGGCATCGCTTTCGCTGTCGAGATTCTGCGCCAAACAGGCGATCGCCGTGACCGGGTTGCCGATCTCGTGGGCGACCCCGGCGGCCAGGCGGCCGATGGAAGCCAGTCGCTCGTTATGGGCCAGATGCGCCTCCATATGACGCAGCTCCGTGATGTCCTCAATCACCAGCACCTGGCCGCCGGCTTGTTCGGCACTGCCAATGCCCATCACAGAGGACTTGTGCAGGCTCAGCCAGCGAGTCTGTCCTTGAACCTCCAGCGACAACTGCGGTTGGTGGGGGTTGTCGTCTCGGCTGAAACGGGTGAAAAACTCGCCCCAGGGTTCAACCAGATCTGAAAGACGGGACCCGATAGTGTCCGCGGCGCTGATGTTGGTGAGCGCTTCCATCGCTTGATTCCAGCCAATGATCTCATCGTCCGCCCCCAGCGAGATCACCCCCATGGGCAGTTCCAACAGGGTTTGCCGATGGAAGCGGCGCAGGCCGTCGAGCTCCGCCGCCAGCCCGGACAACCTGTCGCGATATTGTTCCAGTCGGGATTCAATGAACTGGATGTCCTCGCTGGAGCTTTGCTCTTCTTCGGGCAGGTAAGGGAGGTGGTCATCCATTAACTGATGCGAAACCGAGGGACCGAGCAGGCCTGATAGATTGGTCTCCAGTTGGTCGCGAAGACGACGCAGGGCGTAGGGGCGTGTTTCGGTGCGGGGAAGGCGCAGGTCGCGCAAGGCCATTTCCACTTCACGGGTGGCGGTGATCGGCCCCAGAGGTTGGCTCAGGGCATCAATGAAATCATCGACACTTTTCGCTTCCAGTTCCCAGCGATAGGGGCGGCGCAGGCTGTCCACGGCACAGGCTTCTGCGGCGTTTTTTTCTGCCCGGGACATGGGGGTGACGATGGAGACAATGGCATACACCAGGGCATTGGCGGTGACCGAGGCAATAGCCACGTGGTGCCACTGGTCGGGTCCGGTGTGGAAACGCATTCCCAGCAATTCCATCAGCTGGGAAAGCTGCCAGCTTGGGTAGGTGATCGGCAGCAGTAGCAGCAGCAACCAGCACAGGAAGCCGACGGTGAGTCCTGCAAACAGGCCGTTGCGGTTGCCGCTGGGCCAGAACAGCGCACCAATCAGTCCGGGGACGAACTGAAGGGTTGCCACGAACGACAATACCCCCAGCTCAACCAGGGTATGACCGGCCCCCGTAAATCGGTAAAAAAGGTAGGCCAGTGCCAGAATAGCGGCGATCAGAATGCGCCGTGTCCATAGCAGGTTGCGGTACAGGTTTTGTCCCTGATGTAGCGGGCTGGCGGGTAATACCAGATGATTGAGGCACATGCCTGATAGCGCCAGCGTGGCAACGATCAGCATGCCGCTGGCGCCAGCCAGTCCGGCCAGGTAGCCAAGCACAGCCCCGTGTCCGCCGGTTACCAGGCCAACCCCCAGCGCATAGTAGTCCGGGGAGGTGGGAGCGTTGCTGGCGGCGGCGGCCCAGAGGATTACCGGTACGCACAGGGCCATCACCAGAAACATTAGTGGCAGCGCCCAGCTGGCGGTAATCAGTGCCCGTGGGTTCAGGTTTTCAGTGAACGCCATATAGAACATATGAGGCAGCACCACGGCGGAGACAAAAAACGCCATGATCATGGAATGCCAGGTGCCATCCTGTAGAGGGTAATACAGTCGCGACAGCATCTCAGGGTGATCATCCAGCCACTGCCCCAAACTTTCCGGACCGTCGAAAACACCGTACAAACCGAGCAGTGCCACCGCGCCGAAGGCCACCAGCTTGATCAGCGATTCTGTGGCAATGGCTACCACCAACCCTTCGTGTTTTTCCCGGGCGGTGGCGTGGCGGGCGCCAAACAGGATGGCGAAGATCACCATCATCATGCAGAAGCCCGCGGCCAGTGAGCGAGGATCATCGGTGCCACTGAGAATCTGGATGGACTCCGCTACCGCCTTGAGCTGCAAGGCAAGCAGTGGCAGCACACCTATCAGCATTATGATGGTAGTCATGGCCCCGGCCATGCGGCTGCGGTAACGGAAGGCAAACAGGTCAGCGAGGGAGCTGAGCTGGTAGGTGGCTGTCAGGCGCAATATCGGGGCCAGCAGGATGGGGGCCAGCAGGAACACGCCTGAGATACCCAGAAAATAGGACAGGAAGTTGTAGCCGTACTGGTAGGCGTAACCGACTGAGCCATACACCGCCCAGGCACTGGCATAGACTCCAAGGGAAAACACATACACGGCCGGGTGGCGCACCCAGTGCGCCGGCAGCCAGCCGCGCTCGGTGATCCAGGCAACAAAGAAAAGAAACAGCAGGTAGCCACCGGCGATGGCAATCAGCTCACTGACACTATAGACCATCGACATCTTTGCTCTTTGCAATCCAGTAGCTCAGGGCGATCAACCCCAGCCAGATCAGATAAGGGCGGTACCACGCTCGCCCCCCTTCGCTCCACCAGTCAATAATGGCAGGGGACAACAGGTAGGTTCCCAGAATAAAAATGATAAGCAGGCGATCTGTATACATGTTGTTAGGGCCCTCTGGCCGAAGAGGATACGTCAGGTGAGGGAGGCGTGTAAAAGCGGGGGGAGTTCAGTTGACAGTGGACAGTTGAGAGTTGACAGCGAAAAGCAAGAACTGTGGCCTGGTTCGGGGGGCTGAGTTGAAAGTGGAAACGCGCGAGATGGGGTTGTTGCGTAGGGTGGAAATGGGCGTCAGCCCATCTCTGCCCTACGAGAGTGACGTGGGTAAAGGTTGCTGGCGGCCGGGGGGCCAGTGGTGTTCGGGGTAATGGAGTTTACCCCATTCCAGCAGGGAGGCAGGTGGTGCGCCCTGGAGATCTTTCGGCGGTTGCAGACCCATGCAGTGCAGGGCCGCAGAGAGGAGTTGGCTGGCACGGGCGGGGGCGAGTGCTTCGCTGCCGCCGGACTTGGATAGCTTGGTATCGCGGCCGTCAGTGACCACGGGCAAATGGGCGTAAAGCGGAGCGGGGCGCCCCAGGCATTCCAGTAGCCAGCGCTGGCGCAGGGTGGAATCTATCAGGTCGGCGCCGCGTAACACATGGGTAATGACGTCGTTGGCATCATCCAGGGCGCAGGCCAGTTGGTAGCCGAACAGACCGTCACGGCGACGGATTACAAAGGCGCCGCCGTCCTGATGGAGGTTGTTGCAGACCCGCCCCTGTATGCCATCGTCGAAGCAAAGCTCACTGTCCGGCACGGCAAGGCGAACCGAGGCATCGTCACTGCCGGGGGCCGCAGCACTGATGCCCGGATGGTTATGATTCAGGGCCGTCAGCTGCTTGCGGGTGAGGGTGCAGTAAAAGGCGTGATGGTCTGCCAGAAGTTGCTCCACCGCCCCCTGATAGGCCTCATGGTGCTGGCTTTGATAACGCACCGAGCCATCCCACACCAGCCCGAACTGTTCCAGCTGCAGCAGAATGGCATCGGCCGCCCCGGGCACTTCCCGGGGGGGATCCAGATCATCTATCCGCACCAGCCATTCCCCACCATTGGCTCGTGCGTCCAGCCAACTGGCCAGCGCCGCCACCAACGACCCGAAATGCAACGGGCCGGAGGGCGTGGGGGCGAAACGTCCGCGATAGCTCATAGGGCAGTGAACAGTGAATAGTGAATAGTTAACAGCGGCGCGCCAGATGAATGCAGTGACGTAAAACGCAGGAAGCCGCGCACAGAGTATGGGCGCGGCCTCCTGCGTAGCAAAGAGCGAAAGCCCGCTATCGCGAGCTGTTCACTATTCCCTGTTAACTCTTCACTGCTTCTAACCTGCCAGCTGCTTTTCCTTGATCTCCGCCAGTTCCTTGCAGTCAATGCACATCTCGGCGGTTGGGCGGGCTTCGAGGCGGCGGATGCCGATTTCGATGCCGCAGGCTTCGCAGTAGCCGTAGTCATCCTTGTCGACCAGGTCCAGGGTCTTTTCGATCTTCTTGAGCAGCTTGCGTTCTCGATCACGGGTACGCAGTTCCAGGGCGAATTCTTCTTCCTGGGTGGCGCGATCTGCAGGGTCGGGCAGATTGGCTTGCTCATCCTGCAGGTGATGCATGGTGCGATCGGCTTCTTCCATTAGCTCCTGGCGCCAGGCCAGTAGAATCTGCCGGAAGTGTTCGCGCTGTTTCTCGTTCATGTATTCCTCATCCTTGGCCGGCTGATAAGGTTTGAAACCGTGCAGCAGGGCCTGGGATGAAGTGGAGGAGGTCTTTTTCACTGTCTTTTTTACCTGAGCTGAAGAAGGGGATCGGCTCGGCGACATTCCTTTGCCGGCAAGCGCAGTCCTGGCGGTACCGGAGTTCGATGGTCGTTGAGCGGCAGGAGTTCCTGCCGGTTTTGCCTTGCCGGAGGCAGGCAGCTTTGTTCTTGGTGCAGCGGGTGCTGCTTTCTTGGCCGCAGCCTTGGGGGCTGCTGGCCGGGTAGCCTTTGCCGGTTTGGCAGAGGTCGCCCTGGTTGTCTGTTTTGCAGCGGGTGTCTTGCTCTTGCCCGCGACGGATTGGTTTGCAGCCTTGGCCGGCGCTTTTTTAGCGGGGCTTTTAATGGCGGCTTTGGGCTTGGACACAGCGGCTTTCTTCACGGTGGCCTTTTTGGCTGCTGGCTTGCTGGTAACAGCTTTTTTGGCGGTGGGCTTCGCTGCGGTCTTCTTGGCTGGGGCTTTTTTCGCCGGTGCTTTTTTTACTGCCGCTTTCTTGGCGGCGGGCTTTTTGACCGCAGCTTTCTTCGGCGCTGGCTTCTTGGCAACAGCCTTTTTCGCTGGTGCTTTTTTTGCCGCAGTCTTCTTGGCCGCAGGCTTTTTCACGGCAGCTTTTTTGGCTGGCGTTTTCTTGGCGGCGGGTTTGCTGGTGGCTGTCTTGCTGGCAGATTTGCTGGCGGGTTTGGTAGAGGCTTTGCGGGTGCTGGCAGCAGTTCCGGTGGCTTTTTTGGTAGCCGCCTTTTTCGGGGCTTTCTTTTTGCCGGTGGCCATCTTCAGTAACTCCCTTAGCATGGTCTTTAACTCTCTATCCTGTGCCCGCACTTCCCTGATGGGCATAATGTAATCTTCGACCTTACCCCTTATAGGCAAGTCTTGTCACCAATTACAGGGCCTGCTTCCGGCAGGGAGCCTGATTGATGAAAATCTGGCCGATTATAGCCATGCCGGTCCGTCTTGGAAGAGGAAACTTGTGATGACGCTATCCCGTTACGCCAGCCAGATCCCGCCTTTTCATGTAATGGCGTTGTTGGAAAGGGCGCAGCAGCTGGAAGCTGAGGGGCGCGATATTTTGCATCTTGAGGTGGGGGAGCCTGATTTTGGCACGCCCCCACCGGTGATGGAGGCGATCCAGCGTGCCATGGCGCAAGGGCGAACAGGCTATACGCCCGCGGCGGGACTGCCGGCGTTGCGTCAGGCGATCTCCGATGATTACCGGGAACGTTTTGGCGCCGAGGTGCCAGCTGCGCGCATTGTAGTAACCCCCGGAGCGTCGGGTGCCTTGCAATTGGCTCTGGCAGCGTTGATCAATCCAGGTGAGGGGGTGCTGTTATGTGACCCGGGTTACCCCTGCAATCGGCAGTTCGTGAATCTGGTCGGCGGGGATCCGCAGCCTTTCTTGCTGGATGCGGCCTCCCATTTTGATCTTTCGGCAGCGGCGTTGGAGGCTGCCTGGCTGCCCTCGACTCGCGTGGCCATGGTCGCCAGCCCGGATAATCCCACGGGCAATATGCTCAGCCCTGACACCCTGGCCGAGCTGGTCTCGGTGGTGCGCAGGCGCCACGGCACCTTGCTGGTGGACGAGATCTACCAGGGGCTGTGTTATACCCAGCCAGCGTCCACTGTTCTGAGTCAGACTGACGATGTGGTGGTCATTAACAGCTTCAGCAAATATTTCTGCATGACGGGCTGGCGGCTTGGCTGGCTGGTTGCTCCCGAACCCCTGGTGCCGGCCATCGAGCGGCTGGCCCAAAATCTGTTTCTGGCGCCATCGACACCGGCACAGTACGGCGGGCTTGCCGCATTGGAAGAAGCCTCTATGGCGATTCTTGAGCAGCGCCACCAATTGTTGGCTCGCCGCCGCCAGTGTTTGCTCAATGGTTTGGCGCACCTGAAGTTACCGGTGGTGTCTCGCGCTGACGGCGCCTTCTATGTGTATGTGGATGTGAGCCGCTATACCCATGATAGTCACGCCTTCTGTGCCGATCTGCTTGAGCGCGCCGGAGTGGCCATCACGCCGGGCGTGGACTTTGGCGAGGGGCATGACCACAAGCGCTATGTGCGGCTCGCCTATACCTGCACAGAATCACGACTGACCGAGGCGTTACATCGTCTGGAACACTATCTGGAGTCCTTGTGAAATTTTCCCCGCAGCTGGAGCGCGTTACCCTGTTACGTCGCTACAAACGGTTCATGGCCGACGTGGTTCGTGACGATGGCAGCGAAATCACGGTGCACTGTCCCAATACCGGGTCCATGAAAAACTGTGTGCTGGGCGAGCCGCAGCAGGCGTTGATTTCCGATAGCGGCAATCCCAAACGCAAGTACCGCCACACCCTGGAGGCATTGCAGGTGGCCCATGGTCACTGGGCGGGGGTGAACACCAGCCGCACCAATGCGCTGGTGGAAGAGGCGGTTCGCAGTGGGTGGGTGGCGGACCTGGATCCGTGCAGCGGAGTGGAGAGAGAGGTCAAATACACGGACAGCCGTTTTGATCTGGCACTGGGTGAACGGGCGGAGCCGCATACCTTTATCGAGGTGAAGAATGTAACGCTCGGGCCGGGGCCGGAGGATGCGGATGATGGGGTCATTGCCTTTCCTGACTCGGTCACCGAGCGCGGGCAGAAGCATCTGCGTACCCTGATGGAGGTGGTGGCGTCGGGGCGCCGAGCGGTGCTTTTTTTCTGTGTGCAGCACAGTGGCGCTACGGCGGCGCGACCGGCGGATGAAATCGATCAGCGTTATGGTGAGCTGCTGCGTGAGGCGGTAGCGGCGGGGGTGGAGGTGCTGGCCTGGCGGGTCGCCCTGTCGCAAACCGAGTTTGTTCTGGAGGCGCCGGTACCGGTGCTGTTGGCGCGGGGGACGTAACCGCCGCGTGCGTCTATCTGTCTACGCTTGCCGGTCCAGTTCCCGCAGTTGCTGCTGTAACAGGGTGATCTGGTTGCCCCAATAATGCATTGATTCAAACCACGGGAAGGCCGGCGGGAAGGCGGGGTCGTCCCAGCGTTTGGCCAGCCAGGCGTCATAGCCGATCATGCGACGGATGCGCAGCGGTTCAATGAGCCCTTGTTGTTCCCAGGGAAAGGGCAGGAAGGTGTCGTAGCCCTGGGCAAGTACCCGTAACTGATGTTGCTGCTCGTCCTCTTCCCCGGACAACAGCATCCAGATGTCCTGCATGGCCGGGGCGCGCAGGCTGTCGTCCAGATCCACGAAATGTGGACTGTCGTCGCGCCACAGGATGTTGCCGGTGTGGCAATCGCCGTGAACATTCAGCAAGGGAAAAGCGGTGCCTGCCAGGCGTTTCTCAATGCGTTCCAGCAATTGCCCCACCGTATCCCGGTACTGGCCGCGGTAGTTGAGATCCACCACGTCATCGATCAGGAAGGTGCTGGCGGTGCGGATATCCTCGACCACATCCAGTGTGGGGCGATGCTGGTAGGGGCGGTCGCTGCCACAGGCATGCCAGCGTGCGAGGGTGCGCCCCAGTTGCTCCAGATGGCTGTCGTTGGCCAGTTCCGGTGCATGGCCGCCGGCGCGCCGAAACACCGCAAAGGCGAAGTGATCACAGTGAAACAGGCTGGTGCCGTTCTTCGCGATGGGGGCGACCACCGGCAGGTCGCGCTCCGCGAGGAACAGGCTGAAGGCATGCTCCTCAAGGATCTGTTCGTCGCTCCAGCGTTGTGGGCGATAGAACTTCACAATCACCGGGGCACCGTCTTCCTGGCCGACCTGATAAACCCGGTTCTCGAAACTGTTCAACTGCAATAGCCGGCCGTCACTGAGAAAGCCGGCGGCGTCTACGGCATCAAGCATGTAGTCCGGGGTCAGCAGATCGAAAGGGTGCCCTGTGATGTCGCTCATGCGGGTTGCGGAACCTCTCCCAGCCAGATTTCGTTACCACGCACTTCCACCGGTACCGGGACCAGCTTGTCGCCCATGCACGGGCCCGACAGACAATGGCCGGATTCCACCTCGAACAGGGCGCCGTGATTGGCGCACATGATGAACTGGCGATCGCTGTCCATGAATTCGTCGGGCATGAAGTTCAGTTCAATCCCCAGGTGCGGGCACCAGTTGATATAGGCGTGGACCTGCCCGTCAAATTTGGCCACCACCACGGGCTGGCCATCTTTCTGAAATTCCCGGGCGCTTTCGTGTTCGATGTCGTCCAGGTTGCAAACGTGTTCCATGGAGCTTCCAGTATTTCCTGGTAGGTGGAGTTCAGGTTATTCGCCCAGTACTGACTTGCGAATGGCAGTATGTGCTTCAGCGGGCAGGCGCGGGCCGAACTCGCTGACCAGTCGCGCCGAGGCGGCAGAGGCCAGTTTGCCTGCTGCGGCAAAGTCGTGGCCGTGGGTGATGGCATAGAGAAAGGCGCCAGCAAACATGTCGCCCGCCCCGTTGCTGTCCACGGCCTTCACCGCGATCGGGTCGATGGTGTGGGTGGTCGTGCCATCCCATACCAGGGCTCCCTTGGCGCCCAGTGTAATCACTGCAGAGCGGCACACTGATTTCAGTGAGGCCAGAGCGGCGTCCACGTTGTCGGTATCGGTGTAGCTGGTGGCTTCGGCTTCATTGCAGAACAGCAGGTCCACGCCATCACCGAGCATTTCGGTCAGGCCATCCTTGAAGAACTGCACCATGGCCGGGTCGGAGAAGGTCAGCGAGGTTTTTACCCCGTGTTTCTCCGCCAACTGGCGAAGCTTGACGGTGGCCGCCCGTGAGCTGTCACCGCTGACCAGATACCCTTCCAGATAGACATACTGGCTGGCGGCGATGGCGGCTTCGTCCAGCTCGGATTCGGAAACCTGGCTGGAGATCCCCAGAAATGTATTCATGGTGCGCTCGGCGTCCGGGGTTAGCATCACCAGGCACTTGCCGGAGATGCCGTTTTCCCGGTGGCTGTTCATGTTGGTGTCCACGCCGGCCGCGGTCAGGTCGTTGACGAAAATGTCGCCGGTGGCATCGTCGGCAACCTTGCAGGCGTAGTAGCCGCTGCCGCCAAAGTAACGGGTGGCAATTACGGTATTGCAGGCAGAGCCGCCACTGGTCTGTTTGCGTGGTTCGGCTTCGTCTTTCAGGGCGGTGAGCAGTTCTGTCTGGCGAGCTTCATCCACCAGGGTCATCAGCCCCTTGCCGACCTCCATGCGTTCCAGAAAGGCGTCGCTGACCTCGATTTCGGTATCTACCAGGGCATTGCCGAGGGCATAAACGTCATATTTTTTGGTCATGAAGGCTCCGTTCTGGATTATGCAGGGGGAGCTATTATGGGCTGCCGGGCGCGGCTTGCAAAACCCTGGCTGCCGACTCGGCGGAACATAATCGTCACCTTGTACTCATAAAGTACCCACACTTTTCTCTATACTGCGTCCCCATGGCGAAGAAAACGAACAAGACCCCGGCGCGATCGCGGGGGCAGGCACAACGCAAGAAATCTCCATCTCGCAAGAAAGCGGCGGCCCCGCGCCGCCGTTGGTTCAGCTGGGCCTTTGTGGCCAAGTTCAGCTTGGTGCTGCTGGTGATCGGCGCTGCCGGGCTGGCGTACCTGGATGCGATGGTCCGTGAGCGTTTCGATTCCCACGTCTGGCAGCTGCCGGCACGGGTCTATGCGCGCCCTGTGGAGCTGTATGAAGGGCGGGTATTGTCCCGGGAGGACATGCTCAAGCTGCTGGACCTGATGCGCTATCGTCGTGATGCGGCAGCCTCGACGCCGGGCAGTTTTGCCGTTCAGGGCAGCCGTTTGCTGATTCATACTCGTGGATTTAAGGATAGTGACGGCGGGGAAACGCCCAAGCGTATCCGAATCAGTCTGTCGGGCGGCCAGATCCGCAATCTGGACGCCGGTGGTGACGGTCTGGCGCGACTGGAGCCGCTTCAGATCGGCAGCATCCATCCGCAGCATGCGGAGGACAGGGTGCTGGTGCCTCTGGAGCAGGTGCCCCCGTTGCTGGTGGATATGCTGGTGGCCACCGAAGATCAGAGTTTCTACGAGCACCATGGTATTTCCCTGCGCGGGCTGGCTCGGGCCATGGTGGCCAACGTCAAGGCGGGAGGGCTGGTGCAGGGGGGCAGTACGCTTACCCAGCAGCTGGTCAAGAATTTCTGGCTGACTTCAGAACGAACCCTGTCGCGCAAGCTGTTGGAAATGCCCATGGCCATCCTGCTGGAGCTGCACTACAGCAAGCAGGAAATTCTCGAGGCCTATCTCAATGAGGTCTATCTCGGCCAGGACGGGGCGCGCGCCATTCATGGCATGGGGCTGGGTGCGCAGTTCCTGTTCGGGCGACCCCTCGAAGAGTTGGAGCCGCATCAGTTGGCCACCCTGGTGGCGCTGCTCAAAGGGCCCAGCTGGTATGACCCCCGGCGCCGTCCGGAGCGGGCGATGGAGCGCCGCAATACCGTGTTGCGCGTGGCCATGGAAGAGGGCGCTTTGTCCAAAGCTGACTTCGACAAATACAGCGCCCGCCCGTTGGAAGTGGTCCCACGCGGGGCGTCGGCTCTCTATGCCTTCCCGGCGTTTATTGATCTGGTGCGCCGCCAGCTGGCCCGAGACTACCCGCCGGAAGTGCTGAGTGACGAGGGGCTTAATATTCATTCCACCCTGGATGTGCTGGCCCAGCTGGCGTCTGAAGGGGCGTTGAAAGAGCATCTCAATAACCGCGACCCGGGTGAGAAGCAGAAACTGAATGGCGCCGTGGTGGTGGTGGCTCCAGCGCAGGGGGATGTGCTGGCTCTGGTCAGCAATCGTAATTCCCGGGAGGCGGGGTTCAACCGTGCCCTGGATGCCCAGCGGCCCATGGGGTCGCTGGCCAAGCCAGCGGTGGTGCTGGCGGCGGTACGCGAACCAAAGCAGTGGTCTCTGGCTTCACTGGTCGAAGATGGCCCGATTCAGGTGAAACTGCCAAACGGCGATGTGTGGGCGCCCCAGAATTTTGACAAGCAAGCCCATGGGGCCATGCCCATGGTGGATGTGCTGGCCCAGTCCCGTAACCAGGCCACCGCTCGTCTTGGGCTGGATGTGGGGCTCGACAAGGTGGCCAAGACCATGGAAACCCTGGGCGTGACCCGCAAGGTTCCGCAGTACCCCAGTATCCTGCTGGGCAGCCTGGCGCTGACCCCGTTTGAAGTGGCCATGATGTACCAGCCGCTGGCCACTGGCGGGTTCAGTACCCGTTTGCGCTCCATTACCGATGTGCTGGACAAAGAGGGCAAGCCGTTGGCCCGTTACCCGGTCAGCACCGACGAAGTGGTAGAAGCGGGGCCAGCCTTCCTGACCCAGTGGGCCATGCAGCAGGTCGTCGAAAAGGGCACCGCCCGTTCTGCACGGGCCTACTTGCCAAAAGATTTGAAGGTGGCAGGCAAGACCGGCACCAGTGACGATTTCCGCGATGCCTGGTTCGCCGGATTCTCGGCCAATCACCTGGCGGTTGTGTGGGTGGGTCGTGATGACAATGCCGGGGCGGGTATCACTGGATCCAGCGGCGCTTTGCCAGTGTGGGCGAGGTTGATGGGCAAGCTGCCCCAGCGCAGCCTGTCGCAGACCCCACCTAACGGCGTAGAGTGGGTATGGATGAACCCGGACGGCCAGCGTGTCAGTGCCGAAGGTTGTGGCGACGCCCGTCGCTTCCCGATGATGGAAGCGTCCATTCCTGAGGACACTGATGGCTGCGGCAGCGTGAAACAGTCCGGCAAGGGCATCAAGAAATGGTTCAAGGGATTGTTTGATTAGGGCCTGTTAGCACTGTCAGGACTCAACCTGGAGGGCTGATCCGTTGTTCCGCCCAGCAGCGCCATCCGCTGTTTATGTAGAATGACTACACTGCACACCAGCTGGCACGACTGGATGAAAAATGCATTCAGCAGGAGCTATACCAGTAGTGCTAACAGGCTCCAAGGCTGCCAGGCCCGAAGAACACACAAAGGAACAAGTATGCAAAACAGGCAAGGGTGGATTCGGATACTGGTCGTTGCGTTAGTGATGTCAGGCTGTGCCGTGCGGCCTCCCGAAGCGCCGGTTGAACCCATGACGGCCAGTGTCGAGCTGGAAGGTTCGCCCGCAATGGCGTTGCTGCAGCGGGCGGAAAGTGCCCGGCAGCAAGGCCAGGGGGCGGCGGCAGAGCGCTATCTGGAGCGAGCCCTGAATATTGCCCCGGATTCCTCCTGGTTGTACCGGGCGTTGGCGGATCTGCGGTTGTCCGAGGGCGATGCCCGGGGCGCGGAGGGCTTTGCGCTCAAGGCGCTGCGGTTGGCACCGGACCATGATGATTACCAGGCGAGCCTGTGGGAGATGGTGGCGACGGCTCGTGAACGGCAAGGGGACCGAGACGGTGCCCGCGACGCACGCAGCCGGGCCGCGGCGTTACGCAATCCGGTGGCGCGACCGGTATGACGCCCGCAGTGCAGGCGGCAAAAAAGGCCAAGGTCGCTTTCCAGTTGCACAGTTACGAACATGACCCCAAGGCGGAAAGCTACGGGCTGGAGGCCGCCGAGCGACTTGGGCTGCCACCGGCACAGGTCTTCAAGACGCTGGTGGCCCTGGTCGATGAGGTGCCGGTGGTAGCCATGGTGCCGGTGGCCCATCAGCTCGACCTGAAGTGTCTGGCCCGGGCACAGGGTGGCAAAAAAGCGGTGATGTGTCCGCCGGACAAGGCGCAGCGACTGACGGGCTATGTGCTTGGTGGGATTAGCCCGCTGGGACAGAAAAAACGGTTGCCGCTGGTTCTGGATAGCAGCGCGCAATCGCAGCAGGACATCTATATGAGCGCGGGGCGCCGCGGTCTGGAAATCGCCATGGCGCCACAGGATCTGCTCACCCTCACCGGCGGCAAACTGGCCGCCCTGGTCCGCGACTGAGCAGCCTCTCCCTTTGCAGGAGCGTCGCTGGCGGCGCGATCCCCCGAGTTTCGAGTCACGAGTACCGAGTTTCGAAATTCAAAAGCGGAAACCCGCATTGATTGGAGGTTTTCGCTTCTCGTAACTCGGTACTCGCAACTGCTTTCATCGCGCCGCCAGCGACGCCCCTACGGATAGGTTTGGTTAGAGCTTGCCGAAGGCCTTGCGCGCGGCGGTGAGGGTGGCGTCGATGTCTTCGTCGCTGTGGGCGGCGGATACGAAGCCGGCTTCAAAAGCGCTGGGGGCAAGGTAGATGCCCTGATCCAGCATGGCGTGGAAGAAGCGGTTGAAGCGCTCGCTGTCGCAGGCCATGACTTCGGCAAAGCTGCTCACCCGGCTCTGGTCGGTAAAGAACAGCCCGAACATGGCGCCTGCCTGCGCAGTGGTGAATGCGACGCCTTCGGCGTGGGCCGCTTCCGTGAGTCCCGCCAGCAGGCGGGTGGTTTTTTCGGTGAGAGCCTCGTGGAAACCGGGTTCGCTGATCAGGTTCAGGGTGGCCAGGCCGGCCGCCATGGCCACCGGGTTGCCGGACAGGGTGCCTGCCTGATAGACCGGGCCCAGCGGGGCCAGGTGCTCCATGATGTCTTTCTTGCCGCCAAAGGCCCCCACCGGCATGCCGCCACCGATGATCTTGCCCAGGGTGGTCATGTCCGGCGTGATCCCGTACAGGGCCTGGGCACCGCCCAGGGCAACCCGGAAACCGGTCATGACTTCGTCGAAGATCAGTACGCTGCCGTGGTCATCACAGTGCTTGCGCAGGGCCTGCAGGAAAGCGGGTGTCGGCGGTACGCAGTTCATGTTGCCTGCTACCGGTTCCACGATCACGGCAGCAATCTGATCGCCATAGTCGTTGAACGCATTTTCCACGGCAGCGGCGTCGTTGTAGTTCAGAGTCAGGGTGTCCGCCGTGACCGATGCCGGGATGCCCGGGGAGCTGGGGTTTCCCAGGGTCAGGGCGCCTGAGCCGGCCTTCACCAGCAGGCTGTCCACATGGCCGTGGTAGCAGCCTTCGAACTTGATGATCTTGTCGCGGCCGGTATAGCCACGGGCCAGGCGAATGGCGCTCATGGTGGCTTCGGTGCCGGAGTTGACCATGCGGACCATGTCCATGGACGGCACCAGCTCGCAGACCTTGTTGGCCATGGCGATTTCGGCGGCGGTGGGGGCGCCGAAGCTCAGGCCGTGGCTGACCGCCTGATTCACGGCCTCAATCACTTGTGGGTGGTTATGGCCGAGAATCATGGGCCCCCAGGAGCCCACATAATCGATGTAGCGATTGTCGTCTTCGTCGTACAGGTAAGGCCCTTGGGCCTCGTGGAAGAACACCGGGGTGCCGCCGACGCCTTTGAAGGCCCGCACCGGGGAATTGACGCCACCGGGAATGTGTTGTTGGGCCTGACGGAAAAGCTTTTCGGATTGCTTGCGGCTCATGGTTGTTCTCCTGAATCTGGGATCTGAACGGATCAGAAAAGGGCGCTGAGTTGACGGGCGGCAGCTTCGATTTCGGCCGGATCGGAATGGCCGAACAGGGCATGAATGACGGCGACGGCAGCGGCGCCAGCCTCAATCAGCTGCGGCGCATTATCCGCATTCACTCCACCGATGGCTACCACAGGTACATGAAATGCCTGACAGGCAGATTGCAGGGTGGACACCTCGGCCGGCGGCGCCAGGGGTTTGGTGTGTGAGGCAAAGAAGCGGCCAAAGGCTACATAATCGGCGCCTGCGGCGATGGCTTTCCGGGCCAGCGCCAGATCGCTATGGCAGGTGACGCCGATAATGCGGTCGGGCCCCAGCAGCTGACGGGCCAGCGCAATTTCCGCATCGCTCTGCCCAATGTGCACCCCGTCTGCCTGCACGTCGGCGGCCAGTGCGGGATCATCGTTAACGATAAAGCTGGCGTCATACTGGTGGCACAGGGCCCGTAACTGGCTGGCCCGGCGGCGTCGCTGGTCGGCAGTGGCTGTCTTGTCGCGATATTGCAACAAGCGGGCGCCGCCATGCAGGGCCGCCTCTGCGGCGGGCAGCAGCAGTGCGTCCGGGGTCAGCGCCGGGTCGGTGATGGCATACAGGCCTTGAATGCGTGAAGTCATCAGCGGCGGTCGGGGACGTGCTGTCCGTTGCCGGGCCGGAAGGCGCCGCGCAGAAAACGGTCCACATGGGCCTGGCCATCGGCGACGGCGTTGGCCAGGGACTCTCCGTGCCCTCGCAGGCAGGCGATGGCGGATGCCAGGGTGCAGCCGGAGCCATGGTAGCTGTGTGGCAGACGCTCCCATTGCCAGGCCTGCTCGCCGCTGTCAGTGAACAGGTGGTTGGTGACCTGCTCGGTGGTGTCGTGGGTGCCTGTGATCAGGGCTGCGCGGCCGGTGCGTTGCACCAGGGTTTCGCCGCAGTCGGCAACGCTGTCCTTGCCGGTGAGCAGCTGGGCTTCTGGCAGGTTGGGCGTCATCACTTCGCAGTGAGGCGCCAGGCGGTCAAGCATGGCATCGGCCAGGGATTCCCGGGTGAGACTGCCGCCGGCCTCGGCGGCCAGAACGGGATCGAGTATCACCGGGATACCGGGTAACTGCTCAAGCAGGCGGGCAATAAAATCGATGATGGCCACTGACCCGGTCATGCCAATTTTGACGGCCTGATAGGTGTAGTCTTCCAGCAAGGTGTCGGCCTGCTGCTGCAGCAGGTCGATGTCGGTGAGCTGAAAGCCTTTCACGTTCTGGCTGTTCTGGACGGTAAGCCCGGTGATCAAGGTGGAGGCAAAGCCGCCGAGAGCGCGAATCGCTTCGATGTCGGCATGAATGCCGGCTCCCCCGGAGGGGTCATGGCCGGCAATGACAAGAATATTCGGTTTCATAAACGGCGAACCTGAGCGAAGAAAAACGATCGTCAGAAGGGTCTGACGATCACCAGAATAACAATGGCGACCAGCAGGAAAACAGGGACTTCATTGAAGATACGAAAGAATTTGTCGCTCTTGGTATTGGCGTCGGCGGCAAACTTCTTCATGTACGCCAGACACATGTGGTGGTAACCCACCAGCAGAAACACCAGAGTCAGCTTGGCGTGCATCCAGCCGCTGCCTTTGTAAGCTTCCATGTTGGCCATGAACATCCATAGTCCCAGCACGATAGTGATGATCATGCTGGGATTCATGATGCCGCGATACAGCTTGCGTTCCATGATCTTGAAACGGTCCTTGCTGGTCTGGTCTTCGGCCATGGCGTGATACACGAACAGCCGCGGCAGGTAGAAGATGCCGGCAAACCAGCAAATCACGGCGATCAAGTGGATGGCTTTAATCCAGAGAAAGTGGTCTAGCGCGAACTGCATCATGGGCTTCCTGTGTGGGTGGCATTGGAGTGTCGCTTGGCTGGGCGTACACTATACAGCCTTCCCTTTGTCGTTACCGAATCCGAAAGGAGTCCTGTGAACAAGCGCTCCCGTCAACGTCGTCTGATGCGTTACTACCTGTTTCGCACGCGGCGCTTGAGTCGGCGGCAGCTGGGTTCCTGGCAGGACTGGAAGCTGCGCATGGTGTTCTGGACCGGTGCCGTGCTGGTCGGGTTGCTGGTGGTGGCGTTTGCCTGGGTGGCTGAGCTGGCGTCCCATACCTTTGTGCAGCTTCATGAGCGGTCTCCGTTGCTGCCTATCCTGGTGACCCCGCTGGGTATGCTGATCATCGTCTGGTTGATGCGCCAGCTCGGTACCGAGTCCCAGGGCAGTGGTATTCCCCAAGTGTTGGTGGTGCTCAAGCAGCGTTATCACTGGTTGCGCCCCACGTTTTTGTCCCTGCGGGTGATTTTCGGCAAGTTCGTCCTGACCTGCCTGGGGTTGTTATGTGGCGCCAGCATTGGTCGCGAAGGCCCCAGTGTGCATATGGGGGCGGCGATGATGTACTCGGTGGGCCAGGTGGGGCGCTTGCACCAGAAGTACGTGGACAATTCGCTGATTGTGGCGGGGGGCGCTGCCGGGGTCTCTGCGGCCTTTAATGCGCCGTTGGCCGGGATTGTGTTTGCGATTGAAGAGCTGGCGGGTTCTTTCGAACAACGTACCAGCGGTACCCTGATCCTGGCGATCATCCTGTCCGGGGTGGTGGTGTTGATGATCATGGGGCACTACAGCTTTTTCGGACACCCTGGTGGCAAGCTGGATATCACCACAGATTGGGTGGCCATTGGCGTGACCGGTCTGGTCTGCGGATTGTTCGGCGGGATTTTCAGCCGGTTGCTGATTCGTGGCAGCCAGTTTCTGTCTCCCTTCGCCAAGGCTCATCCCTACCGGGTGGTGTTGCTGTGTTCGCTGGTGCTGGTGTTTCTGGGGTTGGCCACCGGTGGAGCCACTTACGGTAGTGGTTATGAGCAGGCCAGCATTTTGCTGACCGGTGAGCACCCGGGTAACTGGAGTTTTGCGCTGGCAAAAATGGCGGCCACGCTGGCATCGTATTTCACCGGGATTCCCGGTGGGCTGTTCTCGCCGAGTCTGGCTGCCGGGGCCGGTTTCGGGAATGTGATCGGCGGCTTTTTCCCTGAAGTGTCGCTGGTCGGGCTGACCCTGGTGGCTATGGCGGCGTTTCTGGCCGGGGTGATTCAGCGCCCGATTACCTCATTTGTGATTGTCATGGAGCTGACGGGTAACCGTCACGATATCCTGCTGCCGCTGATGGCCGGGGCGTTTCTGGCCGCTGCAGTGGCCAAGCTGGTCTGGGCACGGCCGTTGTATGACTCTCTTGCCGAGCGCATGGCTGATGGTCAGGGCATGGCGCTGGAAAAACCCAAACCCGAGGACAGGGCTCCGGAGACGGATAAAACCGATCAGGAGCGACAGCTGCCGGGTTGAGCCGGGCGTTGGCGGCGGCAAAGTTGCCGCGGTGGGTGGGCGCCCCTATCATGCGTGCCTGCCTTTTATTGCAGCAGTACAGCAAACAGTGGAGTGAAGTTATGGCAATCCTGAAGGTCGGCGTAGTCGGCGGCACCGGGTATACCGGGGTCGAGTTACTGCGTTTGCTGGTCAATCATCCCCAGGTGGAACTGGATGTGATCACGTCCCGAGGCGATGCCGGTACCGCTGTGGCTGACATGTTTCCCTCGCTGCGTGGCCGCACCGATCTGGTGTTTAGTGAGCCGGACGTGACGCGGTTGGCGCAGTGCGATGTGGTGTTCTTTGCCACGCCACATAATGTTGCCATGCGCATGATGCCAGAGCTGATGGCGGCTGGCGTGCGGGTGGTCGACCTGTCTGCTGATTTCCGATTGCGGGATCACGAACTGTGGAGCGAATGGTATGGCGAGCCCCATGCCTGCCCCGAGTTGCTGGCGGAAGCGGTATACGGCCTGCCGGAAGTGAACCGTGAGAAAATGCGTAAGGCGCGCCTGGTCGCGTGCGCCGGCTGCTACCCCACCTCCATCCAGCTGGGTTACCTGCCGTTGCTGGAGAATGGCTGGATCAAGCCTGACCAGCTGATTGCCAATGCCGCCAGCGGCGCCAGTGGCGCGGGCAAGGGGGCCAAGGTGCCGATGTTGCTGGCGGAAGCCGGTGAAAGCTACAAGGCCTACGGAGCCAGTGGTCATCGCCATCTGCCGGAAATCGAGCAGGGCCTTGGGGACATTGCCGGTCGGCCGGTAAAGGCCACCTTTGTTCCCCACCTGATTCCCATGATTCGAGGTATTCATGCCACGCTTTACGGTCAGCTGGTAGAAGGTGCGCCGTCTCTGGAAGCGATCCAGGCTGCCTATGAAAAACGCTATCAGGATGAGCCCTTTGTGGATGTCATGCCGCTGGGAAGCCACCCGGAAACCCGCTTTGTGAAAGGGGCGAACACCTGCCGGATTGCCTTGCATCAGCCCCGTGGCGAGAACGTGATCGTGGTGTTGTCGGTGATCGATAACCTGGTGAAAGGGGCCTCCGGGCAAGCCGTGCAGGCCATGAATATCATGTTTGGGCTGGACGAATCGGCCGGCCTCGCGGTCGTGCCGTTGATGCCCTGATCATGGCGAAGAAACCGCAAAGCCGCGCGGGTATCGATGATGTGGTACTCATGCCGGTCAGTCCTTCCCAGCAGAAGAAACGCCGTCGTTTGCTCATGGTGGGGGCGGCGGTGTCTGCCCTGGTCCTGTTTGTCGCGGGGCTGTGGGTGGGCAATAGCGGCTCCCTGGATACCTCTGCCACCAATCAGCGTTTGCGCGCCGAATTGAAGAGCAAGAAACGGGAACTGGATGCTGCCCGCAACGAACTGGCGCTGTACCGCACCGACACCGAAGTGACCCGTCAGGCCCGCGAGACCCTGCGCCAGGAAATCAAGGGCCTGCGTGATCAAGCGGCCGAACTGGAAGAGGCGGTGGCATTCTACAAGAATGTCATGGCGCCGGTGGGGGCTGAAGGTGGGCTGCAAATTGAAAAGGCCACGCTGCAACCGACCGACGAGCCCAACCTGTACAGTTACAAAGTGGTACTGGTGCAGGCGGGGGATAACCGTAATTATCTGTCCGGCGATATTCGCTTGACCCTCAAGGGAACCCGCGACGCAGAGGCCTTTGCACTGACTGGTGAGGACTGGTTAGCCGATGGCAGTGAGACACGGTTCCGGTTTCGCTATTTTCAGGAGCTGAGTGGCCGTTTTCGGCTGCCGGAAGGGGTAGAGATTGGCACACTGGATGTGGAAGCTGAAAGCGGCGGCAGAAGCCGACACCAAATACAGAAAACCATAAAGTGGCAGTAGGAGAGAGCAGTGCTAGGCCGAGACAAGAAATCCGCATCTTCCGGAGCATCCGCCTCCCAGGATTACCGCAATCACACCCTCATCGCCCCGAGTGCCAAGGTGACAGGCGATATCGAATTTACCGGTGGCCTGCACGTGCAGGGGACTGTTGAAGGCAATATCAGTGTCGGCAAGGACGGTGGCCGACTGGTGATCGGCGAGACGGGGGTAGTAAAAGGCGAGATTCAGGTTCCCCAGGTAGTGATTAATGGCCATGTGGAAGGTGACGTCCACGCTACTGAAAATCTGGAGCTGGCTGAAAAAGCCTCTGTCGAGGGCAATGTTTACTACCTGATGATCGAGATGGTGATGGGGGCCCGGGTCAACGGCAAGCTGGTACGCCTGGACGATGAGCGTCGCAATCTGCCCGCCCCGGAGAAAACAGCGGACAAGCCTGCGGCGGCCAAAGAGGCCGCTGCGGATAATTCTTGACGGTTTTAGTCAGGTACTGGAACATATTGAACCCGTGTCACACCGGCGTTTGTGTCACGGGTTCTTCCGTTTTACAGCAATAGCGAGCCTATGATCGACCCAACCCCTATTTCGTTCACCGACGCTGCCGCCGCCAAAGTCAAAGAGCTGCGCGACGATGAAGGCAATCCTGAGCTCAAGCTGCGGGTGTATATCACCGGGGGGGGCTGTGCGGGCTTTTCTTATGGCTTCACGTTCGATGAAGCCGTGAACGATGACGATACCATTGTCGAGAAAGACGGTGTCACCCTGCTGGTGGACGCCATGAGTATCCAGTACCTTGATGGCTCACAGGTAGATTACGAGCAGGGTCTGATGGGGTCGCGTTTCGTGGTCAGCAACCCCAATGCCGCGACGACCTGCGGCTGCGGTTCTTCCTTCTCGGTCTAGGGCGCCCTGAGTCACTCCTTGCCATTCTGTGGGAGCGGTGGTTTCACCGCGATACCCGCTTTTCCGAGTATCACGTCCTGTCAGCCTCTTTCGCGGTCGAGCGACCGCTCCCACAGGGTTTCTGTGTGCGGCGCCCGCTGTCACATAACCTTCATTATTTGATCAACATTTCGTCGTTTTCAGGGTGGACACTAAACTCATGATGACGACACGACCGAGTTTTCAACGAATGACCGCTGCTGATACCCGCGCCATGTGCTGGTTGCTTCAGCAGCCTCAGGCCGCGCGGCGGGCGCGTATGGCGCGCATGGTCTCGCGTCTTGGAGATGGCCCTTTCTATGTGGCGCTGACCCTGCTGATCTGGTGGGTGGACCGTCTGGGCGGCAGTGAGTTTGCACTCACTGCGATGGCCGCCTACGCACTGGAAGTCCCGTTGTTCGTTGGGCTCAAGCATTTGATTAAGCGTCCGCGCCCGGCCGATGCGCTGGAAAGCCTGTCGGCGTTCATCCAGCCGGCGGACCGCTTCAGTTTTCCTTCCGGGCACACCGCAGCGGCCTTCGTGATGGCTACCCTCGTGTGTGTCTTTTACCCGCCGGTCATGGCGCTGGCATTGGCGCTGGCAGTGATGGTCGGATTGTCCCGGGTGCTGCTGGGGGTCCATTACCCCAGTGATATTCTGGCAGGGGCGACGCTGGGCTTCAGTTGTGCCCTGATCGCTCTCTGGCTGGTTTGACTGGCAAGCTACTCGGTTTCCGCAATCCTTGGTTCGCGCCTGGTGACTCACAGCTCATAGCTGGCTGCTGCTCTTACGGCAGTGTGACCTGCCCCAGAATCGCTTCCCTCGAGGCTCCGGTGACGACCGGGGCGTTGCCCGGCTTTTCATTCCAGCGCGCCCATGCCAGCCAGGCGAACGCGGCGGCTTCCACCCAGTCAGGATGAAGACCCGCTTTTTCCGTGGTGTTCACCGCGACGTCGGTGAGGGCGTGGAGTCGTTGTAGCACGTAATCATTATGGGCGCCGCCGCCACAGATGAGCAGGGCGTCGGGGCGAAATGCGGCAAGGGCATCGGCAATGCTCCGTGCAGTGAGTTCGGCGAGCGTGGCCTGGATGTCCGCAGGGCGGGTCTGGGCGGGCAGCCGGGAGGTTAGCCACTGGGCGTTGAAGTGTTCCCGCCCGGTACTCTTGGGCGGCGGCAGGCTGAAGTAGGGATCGCTCAGCAGGGTGGAGAGCAGGCCCGGGTCCACACGGCCGCTGGCAGCCCAGTCGCCATTGCGGTCAAAAGGACCAAGGCCTTGTCGGGCGATCCAGTCATCCATCAGCACATTGCCCGGGCCCGTGTCGAAACCGCCGAGCAGGGTGCGACCTTCCAGCAGAGAGGCGTTGGCCATCCCGCCAATATTGATCACCGCAAGCCGCTCGCCAGAACGGCCAAACTGCTGGCGGTGAAAGGGGGGCACCAGGGGGGCGCCCTGGCCGCCGAGAACCATGTCCTTGTTGCGAAAATTGTGTACCACCGGGATGCCGGTTTTCACCGCCAGGGTATCGGCGCAGACCAGTTGCAGGCTAAAACCCTGAGTACCCGGACGGTGGCGAACGGTCTGCCCGTGGCAGCCGATGGCGCGTATGGCGGAAGCGGCAATGCCGCAAGTCAGCAGCAGGGCGTGGCAGGCATTGGCATAGAGGCAGCCAAGCGTCTGACTGACGCTGCCGCACAGGTCGATCTCTCCGTTGCCCGGCTGGCAAAGCGCCAGGATGTCGGCCCGCACTGGATCGGGGATGGGCTCGCTATGGCTGCCCAGTAGCGTGACGCGATTATCATCGATCCGCACCAGCGCCGCGTCGATGCCGTCAACGCTGGTGCCGGTCATCAGGCCGATATACAGCTCAGAAGACATTGCTGCTGGCCAGAGTCGCGGCTTCGGCGAACAAGGTCATCTGTGCCTTGAGCCGGTTAGCTGCGATCAGGAATTCCGCCCGCTCGTTGTCGTTAACGCCGCGCGCCTTTGGTAGCGGGACCGTTTGCGGGTTTCGGTGTACCCCGTTGATGCGGAACTCGTAATGCAGGTGCGGCCCGGTGGAGAGTCCGGATGTGCCCACATAGCCGATGGTTTGTGATTGCTTGACCCGTTTTCCGACCCGGATTCCCTTGGCAAAATTGCGCATATGCGCATACAGGGTGGTGTAGATCTGGCCGTGCTTGATAATCACCACATTGCCGTAGCCGCCTTTGACCCCGGCAAAGATCACCTTGCCGTCACCCGCTGCGCGAATCGGGGTGCCTCTGGGGGCGGCATAGTCTGTGCCCCTGTGGGCGCGAATGGTGTTAAGCACCGGGTGGCGGCGGCCCAGATTGAAGCGTGAGCTGATGCGTGAAAACGCCACCGGGGTGCGGATGAACGCCTTGCGCATGGAGTCACCCTTGATGTCCAGGTATTCCACATCTCCGGACAGGGTTTCGTAGCGAAATGCCGTCAGGTGGCGCCCCTGATTCCAGAATTCGGCCATCAGGATGTCGCCTTCGCCGACCTTTTCGCCATCCAGATACAGTTCTTCGTACAGGATCCGGAAGCGGTCGCCCTTGCGGATGTCGAGAACGAAATCCACATCCCAGGCAAACAGGTTGGCCAGCTGCATGGTCAGCTTGTCGCTGATGCCGGCAGCGGCACCGGCCAGAAACAGGGAGTCGGTAATGTCTGCCTGGGCGAAGCGGGTCTGTTTCTGATACTCGCGCTGGCTCAGGCGCACGGTCCAGCCACCGCCGGTCAGTTTTGCCATCAGGGTTTCCACCCGGGAGGGGTGATAACGGACAGCGGTCAGTGAGCCGCTATCATTGACAATGACTTCCAGGGTCTCGTCAGGGCGAAGACGGGTAAGGCGCTGGAGTTTTTCGTCGCTGTTGATCAGCGCATAGACCTGGCCGGCCCCGACACCCAGAGGCTGTAGCAGGGATGACAGGCTGTCGCCGGCTTGCACTGTCAGGGTTTGCCACGCGGGGGCTGCAGGGGGTTGGGCTTTGTTAGCAGGGTTGGGGGTGGTCTTGGCAGCGGGGCGAGCGGGTAGATCGAGGGCCTTGACGGTTTTCGCGGCGGGCTCGCTCCCCGGGTGGTCGGGGCGCAGGGCGATAAGGATGACGCCACCCAGCAGTACCATGCTCAGCAGTAAATGGGTGCGTGGGAACTGGCGCACCAGTCTGCCGATAGCAGAAAAAAATTGTTTCATGAAGGTTCGCGGGGTCTGGTTAGGTAAAAGACGGGCCGATGCCCGGCAGGCTCGGCGAAAAAACAGACCTGCAAAGATACCCGCCTTCTCTGGCCGCGTTCAAGTGCTACAATGGCGCGCTTTGACGGGCCCGGTTGGTCCGAATCAGTAGTAGTGGAATCTCAAGAGGTAGGCATGGCCACGGTGGAAGAACAACTGGCACTGATTTCTCGCGGAGCGGACGAGATCATCCAGGAAGACGAGTTGCGGGAAAAGCTGGCCTCCGGGCGCCCTCTGAGAGTGAAAGCGGGCTTTGATCCCACCGCGCCGGACCTCCACTTGGGGCATACCGTGTTGATCAACAAGCTCCGCCAGTTTCAGGTGCTTGGGCATGAGGTTATCTTCCTGATCGGGGATTTCACCGGGATGATCGGCGACCCTACCGGCAAGAGTGCGACCCGCCCCCCGCTGAGTCGCGAGGATGTGTTGCGCAATGCGGAGACCTACAAAGAGCAGGTGTTCAAGATTCTGGACCCGGCGCGAACCCGGGTGGAATTCAACTCCAGCTGGATGAATGAGGTGGGGGCCGCAGGCATGATCAAGCTGGCGGGCCAGTACACGGTGGCGCGGATGCTGGAGCGTGATGATTTCGACAAGCGCTATAAAGGTAATCAGCCCATTGCCATCCATGAATTCCTCTATCCCCTGGTGCAGGGCTATGACTCTGTGGCCCTGGAAGCGGATGTGGAGTTGGGCGGTACCGACCAGAAGTTCAATCTTCTGATGGGGCGCACCCTGCAGAAGAGCCACGGTCAGCCACCGCAGATCTGTCTGACCATGCCGATCCTGGAAGGGCTGGACGGGGTGCAGAAGATGTCCAAGTCGCTGGGGAATTATGTCGGAGTCAACGACGCCCCGGGGGAGATGTACCGCAAGCTGCTGTCGCTTCCCGATGCGTTGACCTGGCGTTATTATGAACTGCTCAGTGCCCGATCAAACGAGGAGATCGAGGTCCTGAAGGCTGAGGCTGACCAGCAGGGAACCCCGCAGGAGGCCAAAAAGGCCTTTGCACTGGAAATGGTGACCCGGTTCCATGGTGAGGCGGCGGCACAGGCGGCGCCAAAGTCTGCCGGTAACCAGATCGCCCTTGGGGAGATCCCCGATAATGTGCCGGAAGTGGTGGTGGAGCTGGGCGAGCAGCCCGATATCCACATTGTCCCCCTGCTGCGCGAGGCGGGGCTGGCCCAGAATGGCAAGGCGGCCAAGGATGTCTTTGCCCGCGGCGCGGTGTATCTGGATGGGGTTCAGCTGCAAGAAGAGCGTGCTTTCCGGGCTGGCGATACCCATGTGATCCAGGCAGGCAAGAAAAAGATCGCCAGGGTGGTTATCAAATAAGCAAAAACGGCCCGAAAAGGGCCGTTTTGGACAGAAAGTGAGCGGTCGGAAGGTTTTTTAAAAAAAGTGCGAAAAAGGGTTTGACACCCTCAGGGAAATCCCTAGAATGCGCACTCCTCGACGGGGCAACAACGAAACGCCACGGACGAGAAGCTCTTTAACAATCAGGCAAGCAAACGTGTGGGACCTGTTTGGGATTGGATCTTTAAGAGATATCAGTTCTGAACGAGTCAACAAGTTTTTGTTAATTCAGATGACGAACTGAGCATGTATTAAGTGCTCCTTCTTCGGAAGGCCA
>NZ_QYYA01000040.1 GCF_003597125.1 Alcanivorax profundi
GTTATCATCCCTTTAAACTGTGCCTCTGTGCTGTCATTTATGTGTCTCCTTCGCACAACCGCAGGACCCACAGCTGGTGTGGGTGAAACAGACAGGTCAAAGAAGACACAGAAATGATCAGATAGGCCAACATCAAGCTGACATTTGAAATATTAACCCCCTTAGTAATGAGTAGGTCCAGAGTGTGCCCTCTGCTGTGGGTGGGCTCACTCACATGCTGAGTAAGACCAAAAGTCTCCAAAACAGCACAGAGTTCCTTAGCATTTCTGTCACAAACATTATCCACATGTACATTCAGATCCCCTGTGATGATGATACAGTTGAACTCTGTGCACACAACTGAAAGCATCTCAGTAAAATCTTCAATAAAACCTTGATATTGTTGGGGGGGCTTGTATATGATTACATACAGTATGGAGGAAAGCCACAGTCCCACTGTGCCGGTCCCTAGCCCGGGTAAAATGGAGAGGGTTGCGTCAGGAAGGGCATCCGGCGTAAAAACATTGCCAAGCTACTCATGCGAAGTACTCATGCTTCGCTGTGGCGACCCCCGGATGGGGATAAGCCGAAAGGCCACTACTACATTAACATAAAGTAAACATAACAGGGCAAGGTTTAGGGACAAAAGGACCTGGAGCCGGACTTGGAACCGGACTTGACCTGGAACCAGACTGGAACCTGACTTGGGCTGGCGCCGGGCTTGAACCGGGCTTGGACTGGACACAGACTGGAACCGGACTTGACTGGACTTGAGCCGGGCTGCAGATCTGGACCGAGGCCGGGCTGAAGATCTGGACCGGGGCCGGGCTGAAGATCTGGACCGGGGCCGGGCTGAAGAT
>NZ_QYYA01000041.1 GCF_003597125.1 Alcanivorax profundi
CCGGCAAGATCCTTGCTAGAGTCCTCCTAAACCGACTCACACAGCACATGGAAGACGGATACCTGCCAGAGAGTCAATGTGGCTTCAGAAAAGGACGTGGGACAGTTGACATGATCTTCGCCGCCCGTCAACTCCAGGAGAAGTGTCAGGAACAGAACAGAGATCTCTACACAACGTTTGTTGACCTGACCAAAGCCTTTGACACTGTCAGCCGCGAAGGACTCTGGAAGATCATGAGAAAGTTTGGCTGTCCAGACAAGTTCATCAACATGGTACGACAGTTCCACGATGGCATGCTTGCTCGAGTACTGGATGACGGCGATTCCTCTGATGCATTCCCAGTCACCAACGGAGTCAAGCAGGGCGGTGTTCTCGCGCCTACACTCTTCAGCATGATGTTTTCGGCGATGCTGTCAGATGCCTTCTGCAATGACGAAGAAACCAACATAAAGATCAGGTTCAGGACTGATGGCAAACTATTCAACCTACGGAGGCTACAAGCAAAGACCAAGGTGGAAGAGGGCTCTGTGCGCGACCTTCTGTTCGCAGATGACTGTGCTCTCAATGCCGACACAGAGGACAAGATGCAGCAGAGTATGAACTGCTTTTCCAATGCCTGCAAAAGCTTCGGTCTCACCATCAGCACCAAGAAGACCGAAGTCTTACACCAACCCGCCCCGCAGAAACCATATGTGGAACCGGTCATCACCGTGGAAGGAGAACCCCTGAAAACTGTTGACAAGTTCACCTACCTTGGCAGCACGCTTTCCAGATCAGTGAACATCGATGATGAAGTTGAATTGCGGATAGCCAAGGCGAGCTCATCATTTGGACGG
>NZ_QYYA01000042.1 GCF_003597125.1 Alcanivorax profundi
ATCAATCGTGCATAAGCTTATAGAAAGCTTAGAGGGTGGTGTAAGTGTGTGCGTAAGGTGCACATGCTCATGGTGCAATGTCAGAGTGATGCGGAAACATGCTGATGAGTATATGAATGCAATCAGCCGTACCAAGGCTATGCGGTACAAGTATGAATGATGTCGGTCATGCCAAGACCATGCAATGCGAGATGCAACTCAAGCATGCCAATATATAGCAATACAGCTCCTCACTAGAGTATCAAATATCAGTACAGTTCTCAGTCTGGATAATCACCGGGGTCCAGTACACTGCAAATGGCACTGTCGCTCTCCAAGCCGCACAGTCCAAGTGAGCATAAGAAACCTCACTATCCGCCTGGCCAATAATCTGCCAATACCTATCCGGCACGTCGATAGCGGACCCATTCCCCGAGCTGGTCAAACTCAGCCTAGCATTGCCCCCTCCTCTCGGGCGAGTAAGGCCACACCCCCTTCCAACCGACCACGACACAGTGGAGAGCGCAACCGTCTGGTAATCGGCAACCAGCGCCCATCTTACCCACTCGGTCTAGACGTTGGAGCAACCTCTGGAACCAAGAGGGTTTAGGGACTTTCACCCAGGGATATCTATAGCACCCCATGTAGAACAGATTTTCGGTGTCCCATCTAGCCATCCACGAAATACTTGTGGAGGCTACGGCCCTGATGTCGCTAGGGCGTACAGTAATCACAACACACAATGCAAGATGCATGGGTCATTCAATCCAGTCATGCATCAATCCTGCGCATACCATGCACTCATATGAGATAACCTCTGCCTATCAAGGAGTCTCATAACAACATGCTCAAC
>NZ_QYYA01000043.1 GCF_003597125.1 Alcanivorax profundi
GAAATGACGTCTGCGCGCACAGCCAACTACTAGCTGGCCTGGCGTCCGTTACACGAGCTTATTCACTTTGCTTATGTTGGTGACAATCCAGAGCGAGGTTAGCTAGCTCAGAACCTTCTTCCGTGAATTTTCTAATGAATGTGTGAGTTTCCTAAGCATAAACTAGATATCTGTTAACCTGACACGGAACCCAACACCCAACCCTCCTCCTCCTCCTCCTCCTCCTCCCACCACAACAACATCCACCTACACACCCCAGCTCCAGCACAGGGCCCCCCGGGGACACCACTCAGCCCCTCCTCGGGCACCCTTCTCCGGCTAAACCTGATCACACGCAACCTCTGGTTCTCCAAGGGAACCCGGCGCTCCTTTCACACCCGGGGACCCACTCTTAAGCCCCCATCCAGTGTCCCCACCAAGGCCCGCACACGCAGGAGCGCCGTGCCCCTGGTACTCTATTATGGTATGGTAATGCTAACTAGCCAATGTGGCAGGAGTTGTGCTAGCTTATGCTAGCCAACCGTTTATTGTGTAACACATGATTTGTTTCTGTGTGTTGATTTGGGAATTCACTTGCTTAGTAGTGTTGGTTCCCACCACAGCCTTTAGAGACTGGCGAGAACAACATTTAAAAGGGTTACAGACTGGTGGCAGCGGTAGTTTTTCTCGCTTGTCTTTTTGCTAGTTAGCCAAGGCAGTCGGCTAGCTTCGGCAGTGGCTAACTTGTCCGGGCAATACAAGATCACTGTCTACGGATATTTCTGTGCAGGCCCAGAGTTTCCACCTGCTCGTTTTAGCTGGACAGTGGTTTCAGTA
>NZ_QYYA01000044.1 GCF_003597125.1 Alcanivorax profundi
CTAAGCTCTCAGCAAGTGCTTTAAGCACCTGGTCGTGACGCCAGCGATAACGACCATCAGCCAGAGCCCTTGGGCAGCTGCTAAGGAGATGTTCTAAAGAACCTCTTCCAGAGCAAAGAAGGCAGGACGGTGTCTCGCTCTTCCCCCAGACATGGAGGTTTGCTGGGCTTGGCAGGACATCATAGACAGCTTGTACCAGGAAACGGACCCGGTGGGAGTCTGCCTGCCAGATATTCGCCCAGGTAATCCTGCGCTGCAGTATACTCTCCCACCTAGTCCATGCTCCCTGCTGCCGAAGTCCCATCGCCCTGCTCACTCGCTCTTCCTCCACACCTGCTCGGACCTCTTCCTGGAGCAGATGGTGTCTTTCCTTGCCACGGGCCTGGCTGACCAGAGTCTTTGGGAAGTAGCCCAAGCCCGCTCTGCCTGTTGCCACAGTGCCCACCAGTGCCTTATGTCTCAGGCGTGACTCTGCCTCTTCCACTGCTTTTCCAGCCTTCCATTTCCTTCCTGTCCTCACTTCAATGCCGGCTGCTGACACCTTGCAATCCCTAGAATCCCTATACTGTAGGGCTTCTCTGGTGCGTACCACCATAAATTCTTCCGTGAGGCCACTGAAGGGCAACTGTAGGATATTACTCGTCCCATACAACGCAGCGCTGGTGAGACTGCGTGGAAGGCCCAGCCACCTCCGAAGGAAGCCACTGATCCTCCTTTCTAGGGACTCTACTGTTGTCACTGGGACTGCATAGACCAGCAGGGGCCACAAGACTCGGGGCAGGATGGAATGCTGGTAGATCCAAGATTTA
>NZ_QYYA01000045.1 GCF_003597125.1 Alcanivorax profundi
AGCCCATTTGCCTGCGGGTTATAGGCAGTTGTGCGATGGAGACTCACGCCAAGGCTCTCGGCCACCGCGTTCCACAAACCCGAAGTGAACTGAGGGCCCCTGTCGGAGGTCAGGTCCGATGGCACCCCGAACCTGGATATCCAAACAGAGACGAATGCCCGGGCGATCTCCGGAGTCGTTGTGGATGACAGAGGAACTGCGTCTGGCCATCGGGTCGTCCGGTCCACCATTGTCAGGAGGTGAGTAAAACCCCTAGAGGGTGGAAAAGGACCAACCAGATCCACATGGACGTGGTCAAACCGTCTCTCAGGAATGAGAAAAGGCTCCAGCGGGGCCTTAGTGTGACGGTGGACCTTTGCCCGCTGACATGCCACACAAGAGGACGCCCACCCCTTAACGTCCTTCCGGAGGCCTGGCCACACAAACTTAGCCCCCACCAGCTTAACCGAGGCCTTCACCCCGGGGTGTGACAGCGAGTGAACAGCCTCAAAAACACGCCGGCGCCAATCTCTTGGAACCATAGGGCGGGGCTGGCCTGTGGAGACGTCACACAGGAGGGAGGCACCGCAATCCTGAAATGTCACATCCTCTAAACGTAACCCAGACACCGCTGTCCGGTACACCTGGACGTCCTGGTCCAAAACCTGGGCAGCAGCCATAGCAGCATAGTCCACACCCAAATGCACGGAGCTGACGTGCACCCGGGAAAGACAGTCGGCCACGCGGTTGTCCTTGCCAGCCACATGCTGAATGTCAGTTGTAAATTCAGATATGGCCGACAGCTGA
>NZ_QYYA01000046.1 GCF_003597125.1 Alcanivorax profundi
GTGGAGTCTTCTTGCCAGCTTTGCTGATGTAACTGGGATCAATGGCAATAGCCCATCTTCCCTGTTTACCAAAGAAGCGCTTGGCAAGTGAGACATTAAGTTTGAGCCAGTCAATGCTTTTCGACTTTTTTAAGCCGAATGCGTTGCGATAGGTTTGCTCAACATGCGAGCCATACCTCCCCATTTGGGTGAAATTTATCTTTCTTGGTATTACCATGAACAAAATTATCACCTCGATGAGTATTTTCTCGAAACTTTTTGTTAACTTTGCAGCCGAATCTTCAACTGCATCTTTAAAGATATCCATATATTGGTCAAGTCCTGTATTCATATAATTTTGCGTTTGTCGTGATTTGCAAAGTTACTGAAAATCAGCGACTTGACCAACTTTTTATAGTTAAGTTTTCATAAGCATTTCTTAATATAAGTTATTGATTTACAGACGATTAAATATTAATTTAACGCAGTATTGTCAAATACTTTGTTGAAGTAAATTTAGAACGCCAACCTTCTATCCGTCAGCTCTTCACAAAAGATATAGACGTGAAACGTACCTGTGAAGACATCAGCGCATCAACTGGCATCCCAATAGTAGCAGGCAAAACCTTGCTCTTTATTGATGAAATCCAAGTAAGCCAAGAAGGCATTATGTCGCTTCGTTACTTCAAGGAAGATTATCCTGAGTTGCATGTCATAGCGGCAGGCTCTCTCTTGGAATTCACCTTAG
>NZ_QYYA01000047.1 GCF_003597125.1 Alcanivorax profundi
TGTTTGCCACCTAACCGGAGCTTATCGCAGGCTACTACGTCCTTCATCGCCTCTGGCTGCCAAGGCATCCACCGTGTACGCTTAATCACTTGACTATATAACCCAAAACAGTCTCTTCATCGCCCGCCTTTCGACTGGCAACTCCAATCCCGCCCAGGTCATTCATCGTGATAACGATTCACCATAAAGACACAAGTGTCAGAAAGTCTCTAACGCTTGCATTCTCAATGAATACTTGGACTTCTCATTTCCCAAATTTTTAAAGAGCAATCCGAACCATAAAGATTTCGGAGTCCGACTAAAAAGCCAGAAGCAAGCAAGACAATGCTTGATTCTGACTTCTTCCACTTTCTATTCGGATCACCCGACCAATGCAGCAACTGGTGGAGCCTAGCGGGATCGAACCGCTGACCTCCTGCGTGCAAGGCAGGCGCTCTCCCAGCTGAGCTAAGGCCCCATATACCGTGCTGAAATTGGTAGGTCTGGGCAGATTTGAACTGCCGACCTCACCCTTATCAGGGGTGCGCTCTAACCAACTGAGCTACAGACCTATAGAAAGCGTCTACACCCTTTAGCAACAGACAAGCAAACGTGTGAGCCCTGAATGGGATCGAGATCTTCGTCGTTAAGGAGGTGATCCAGCCGCAGGTTCCCCTACGGCTACCTTGTTACGACTTCACCCCAGTCATGAACCACACCGTGGTGATCGTCCTCCCGAAGGTTAGAC
>NZ_QYYA01000048.1 GCF_003597125.1 Alcanivorax profundi
ATAAAAATAGGAAATGATTATGAAAAAGATATACCTTAAATCCGCAACTCCATTCCCGAAGTGCTACCTACATAAAGAGAAATGGACTTTTGATTCGTAAGATAACCATTAAGTCCTCGCGTCCGTTTCAATGCGCATACCATCCCCTTACCCCATAAAGCGACTTGAGGCAATACGCAATCAGTGGCCATCAAGTGATGTAAATCATCCGGAAGAAGTTTTGAAGGCTTCTGCATATGCATGGTTGTCGGTGTAGATATTCAGCACACATTGCCTTGCGGTCTTAATCCACTTGGCAGGTACTGAAATGAATTTGAAGACAAACGTCTTGATACGGCTGGTTTCCTTGAGCCCGAACTTCTTCACTTCAATCCTTTGCATGATGGCCTTGTAGAAATTGCGTATCAGTGCCGTCAGGAGCAGGAACACGGTATTTTCCGCCATGAAGGATTTAGGCAGTCTGTCCCATCCAAACCCATTGTTCATGTCATCAAAGACGCGTTCCTTGCCACCGCGCATGTTATAGAACTCCACGATGTCCCTCATGGATGATTCGTAATCGTTGGTCAGGATGCAGCGGTATGTATATTCCCCCTCCCACAGGTCCGGTCCACTGCCCATGCGTCTCTGTCTCTGGATTACCAGGCGATACGGTTTGCCCTTCCACTTCTCAACGAGAATGGAGTTCAACTCAAACACGACGCCGTTTATCTCTTCCTTCTT
>NZ_QYYA01000049.1 GCF_003597125.1 Alcanivorax profundi
TTCAATGGACATGTTGGTGAGGGGAACAGTGGGGATGAGGAAGTGATGGGCAGGTTTGGTCTTCAGGAAAGGAACCCAGAAGGACAGAGGATGGTAGACTTTGCTAAAAGTATGGAGATGGCTGTGGTGAACACTTATTTTCAGAAGCGGCAGGAACACAGGGTGACATATAAGAGTGGTGGCAGGAGCACACAGGTGGACTACATCTTGTGTAGACGCTGTAATCTGAGGGAGATTAGCGATTGTAAAGTAGTGGCCGGAGAGAGTGTAGCTAGACAGCATAGGATGGTGGTGTGTAAGATGACTCTGGTAGTGAGGAAGATGAAGAGAGCAAAGGCAGAGCAGAAGACAAAGTGGTGGAAGTTGGAAAAGGAAGAGTGCTGTGTGGCTTTCAGAGAGGAGTTGAGTCAGGCTTTAGGTGGGCAAGAGATGCTGCCAGATAACTGGAATACTACAGCCAAGGTGATCAGGGAGGCAGGGAGGAAGGTGCTAGGTGTGTCATCTGGAAGAAGGAAAGATGACAAGGAGACGTGGTGGTGGAATGAGAAAGTGCAGGAGAGTATCCAGAGGAAGAGGTTAGCTAGGAAGAAATGGGACAGTGAGAGGACTGAGGAAAGTAGACAGGAATATAGGGAGATGCAGCGTGAGGCCAAGATAGAGGTAGCAAAGGCCAAACAGAAAGCTTATGAGGACATGTATGCAAGGTTAGAT
>NZ_QYYA01000006.1 GCF_003597125.1 Alcanivorax profundi
AGCCAGCAGACGACTTTCGATTTCACCGAGCTCAATGCGGAAGCCACGGATTTTGACCTGCTGATCCACCCGACCCAGATATTCCATGACGCCGTCGTCGCGGAATTTCACCAGATCGCCAGTGCGGTACATCCGCTCACCCGCTTCGCCGAACGGATCCGGCAGGAAACGTTCAGCGGTCAGGTCCGGACGGTCGTGATAGCCGCGCGCCAATCCCACTTCGTTACCGATATACAGCTCACCCGCGACACCAGCGGGTACGCGATTCAAATCCTGATCCAGCACATACAGTTTGCGCGGCCCCACGGCGGTGCCGATGGGCGCGTAGGCGCTGGTCAGACTGTCGCCTTCATAGGCCGCCCACAGCATCGGCGTGACCACCGTTTCGGTGGGCCCGTAGCCGTTGATGATGCGTTGCGGTTTGAGCACTTGCTGCATGCGCTCGAAGGTTTCGCGGGTAAACGCCTCACCGCCCAGGGTCCAGGAGCGAACCTTGAGTGCGGGCTTTTCCTGCTCAATCCAGTCCAGCAGCGGGCCCACATAACTGGGCGGGAAACAGGCGATGGTGACGCCTTCTTGTTGCAGCACCTCGCAGCATTTTTCCGCGCTCCATAATGCCTGGTCGCGAATCACCACCCGGGAGCCAAACGCCAGCGGCACAGTCCAGCGCTCCACCGCGCCATCAAAACTGATAGACGCGAATTGCAGCTCCACATCCTCCGGCGTCATGCCGTAACGCTCGCCGATGGTTTGCACATGCATGGACAAGCCGCCGTGGGTCAGCGCCACGCCTTTGGGCTTGCCGGTGGAGCCGGACGTGTAGATCACATAAGCCAGTTGATCGGGATGGGGTTCGTTATTGAGCGAACTGCCGTCGGTATTCGCCAGCGACAGTTGATCCACGAACACCGGGCTGACGCCCTCCACCTGCGGCAAGGTCTCCGCCAGATCCGACGAGGTCAACAGCAAGCGGGCACCGCTGTCTTCGAGCATGTAGTGCAAACGGTCTGTGGGGTAACCGGGATCCAGTGGCAGGAAAGCCCCGCCCGCTTTCATTACGGCCAGGAACGCTTCGATCATGGTGACGCCACGCGCGAACGCTACGCCGACCACGTCATCCGCGGTGACTCCCTGCTCGACCAGATAACGCGCGAGACGATTGGAACGGGCTTCCAGTTCAGCAAACGACACGCGGGTATCGCCATGCACCAGGGCGATAGCTTCCCCGCGCAACGCCGCCTGCTGCGAGAACAGTGCAGGAAAACTCTGGGGCGCATATGCCCCTTCGCCTTCGCCCCACTGCTGCAGGATCGCCTCATCGCCGCCCAGCGCATCCAGCGTCGCCAGCAGCGCTGTCTCTTCGCCACCCTGTTCCGCCAGCATCAGCAGGGTATCGCGGAACTGGCGAGCGAGTCGGTCCACCAACGGGATCGGCAAAGCCGCCGTGTCATGGGCAAACAACATATCCAGCTGATCGCCCGGCAAGACCGCCACGGTGAGCGGGTAATGGGTAAACTCGTGACTTCGTGGCGTCCCCAGAGTCAGGGTCTGTTGCCCGGAGCCCAGCAAGCTCTCATCCAGCGGATAGTTTTCAAACACCAGCAAGGTATCGAACAAACTCTCCCCGCCCCAACCGGCGTCCTGCTGCACATCGAACAGCGGTGCGTGGCCGTGTTCACGCAGGGCCGCATTGTCGGCCTGCAACGCCGCCAGCCAGGACGCCAGCGGCTGGTCGCCCGCCAGGGACACCGTCATCGGCAGGGTGTTGATAAACAGACCGAGCATGGCATCGCTGCCTGCCAGATCCGCCGGCCGACCGGCCACCGTATTGCCAAACACCACCCGCTGCTGCCCGGTAAAGCGTCCCAGCACCCGGGCCCAGGCGGCCTGCACCAGGGTATTGATTGTCAGCCCCTGATCACGGGCGGCCTGTCGCAACCGATCGCTGGTGGCGGCATCAAACGTGATCGGATGGCGACGGAACTCGCCCTTCTCCGACGTCCCCACCACATCCACCAACCGGGTAGGCGCCTGCACCGGGGCAAGATACTCTTGCCAGAACGCCTGAGTGGCCGCCCGGTCCTGGCGGTGCAACCAATGCAGGTAATCCACGTATTGCAGAGGCGCCGGTGGCAACGGCATCTGGTGATACAGCGCCAGCAACTCGGTGAGCATGACGCCGGTGCTCCAGCCATCCATCAGCAGATGATGCAGGGTCAGCACGGATTCCCAGTGATCATCCCCCAGCTGCAGCAAGTCCACCCGCCACAACGGTGCGACTTCCAGATCGAAACCGTCACTCAACCTCTGCTCACAGAAGCGGGCAGCGGCATCATCACCGGCATCACGCAGATCGGTTTCCTGCCAGCACAGCGATACTTGCTGCGCAGACCAGACCGCTTGATGGCGTTCCCCGGCGCTGGCATGCGCCGGCAGCAGTCCGGTTCGCAGCACGTCGTGTCGCTCCAGCATGGCCTGCCAGGCCTGTCGGAAACGGCGGGGGTTTAGCCCGGTCACCGGCAAGACCAGCTGGTTAACATAGGTGCGACTGCTGGCACTGAGCTGGGAATGAAACAACAATCCCGCCTGCAGGGGGGACAACGGCAACACCTGCTCGGGCCGTGCCGGCAAGGCATCCAGTTCCGCCTGGCTCAACGTCGACAGCGGCACATCGGATGGCGTCAGCACCGGTTCGTGCTGCTCACAGTGCCGGGCCAGTTGCTCGCACTGCTGCAGCCATTGCTGCACGAGTGCCTCACCCTGTTCACGGCTCAGACGCACGCCGTCGGTCTCAATGCGCAGCCGCAATTGGCCTTCCCGTTGCTCGGCATTAATGGCGAGTGCAGCATCTGCCGGGGCATCGGCTTCTTGCCAAAGCCCTGCCTCTGTCACCGAGACACCGGGCAGCCCCTCGTGCCGGAACTGGCCGAGGTAGTTGAACAACACATCGCGAGGCCGGTCACCGGCCGCCGTGGAGAGCTCACCGCGTTGCTGCAAGATCCCGAATCCCAAACCACCATGGGCGGCACCACGCAGTTGTTCTTTCTGACAACGCAGGGTTTCTGCCAGAGAACCCTGACGATCAAGACGCTGGGGATAGAGGCTGGTAAACCAGCCTACGGTACGGCTCAGATCGAGTTCAGCCACATCGCCGGCACGGCCATGACTTTCACGATAAATACAGACCTGATCCGTGGCCGCAAAATCACACAGGGCATTGGCCAGCCCCATCAACAAAAATTCTTCCAGATTCAGCCGGGCATGCCGTTCGGCCTGCTGCTGCCAGCGAGCCAAGGTAGACGCCTCGATCTGGATGTCCCACTGGCTGGCCGCTTGCGGCTTTTCCTGTAGCCCGCGTTGAGGCGTAAACAGCGACGGCATGGCCATTGTCTGCTGCCAGAGATCCTGCTCCTGTGTTGCCACAGAAACCAAGGTGTCATCCAGGGCATTGCGCCAGTCGACCACGCTGTGGGTCTTGCGCGGCAGACTGGCCGACCCGCCCTGACCGTACTGCTGGTAGGCAGAGAACAGGTCCTCCAGCAGGATGCGCCAGGACACACCATCCACCGCCAGATGGTGAATCGTCAGCAACAGCTGCGGCGGTTCGCCCTCCACGCCCTCCACATAGAGCGCCTGTAACAACTTGCCCGTCGCCGGATCCAGTGAACGCTGCAGTGCGTCTTTGTACTGTTCCAGCTCGGCAGAGGTAGCGGGTGCGCAGCGCTGCAGCAACGCATGCGACGCTGACGGCATGGCCAGTGCCTGGGCCGGGTTCTCGGTGGAAAACCGCAAACGCAGGGCATCATGGTGTTGCACCAGCAATTGCAGAGCGCTCTCCAGTGCATCGAGCTGGAACGGCTGCGCCAACGACAACTGCAGGTACTGGTTGCAGGCGGCTAATCCTTGTTGCTCGATAAACTGTTGCTGGATGGGTAACAGCCCAACCGGGCCGTCCAGCGCTTGCTGACTGGCCGTGTTGACCGTTACTGCGCCGGCCACTGCCGCCAGCGCGCGCAGCGTGGGCTTTTCAAAAAGGTGTTTCGGGGTTAGCGCCAAGCCTTGCTGGCGCGCCCGGCTGACCACCTGCAAGGCCAGAATGGAATCGCCACCCAGGGCAAAAAAGTGATCGTCGCGATTCACCGATTCCATCCCCAGCAAGTCTTGCCAGATTGTGGCCAGCGTTTGTTCGTTATCCGTCTGCGGCGCCTCACCGGTAGTGCGGGCATGCCACTGCGGTGCCGGCAGCGCCTTGCGATCCACCTTGCCTGCGGGGGTCAGGGGCAGGGCTTCCAGTTGCATCAGCTGGCTGGGGACCATGTAGTCCGGCAGGGAGTGGGACAATTCTGCAAGGATGGCACCGGTATCGATTCGCGCGTCTTCTGTATGACGTGGCACGATGTAGCCCACCAACCGGTCACCGGTGGGGGAAGGTTGTGCGACCACGGCGGCGTCGCGGATCGAGTCAAAGGCCAGCAGACGACTTTCGATTTCACCGAGCTCAATGCGGAAGCCACGGATTTTGACCTGCTGATCCACCCGGCCCAGATATTCCATGACGCCGTCGTCGCGGAATTTCACCAGGTCGCCAGTGCGATACATTCGCTCACCGGGTTCACCGAAGGGGTCGGGAAGAAAACGCTCTGCGGTCAGGTCTGCGCGACCATGATAACCACGGGCCAGACCCACTTCGTTACCGATATACAGCTCGCCCGCCACTCCCGGCGGGACACGATTCAGGGAAGCATCCAGCACATACAGTTTGCGCGGCCCCACGGCGGTACCGATGGGCGCGTAGGCACTGGTTAAGGTGTCCCCTGCATAGGCATCCCACAACAGCGGTGTAATGACGGTTTCGGTAGGACCGTATCCATTGAGAATACGCCGGGGCTGAAGCACCTGCTGCATGCGCTCAAAGGTTTCGCGGGTAAACGCTTCACCGCCCAGGGTCCAGGAGCGAACGTTGAGTGCGGGCTTTTCCTGCTCGATCCAGTCCAGCAGCGGGCCCACATAACTGGGCGGGAAACAGGCGATGGTGACGCCTTCTTGTTGCAGCACCTCGCAGCATTTTTCCGCGCTCCATAATGCCTGGTCGCGAATCACCACCCGGGAGCCAAACGCCAGCGGTACGCTCCAGCGCTCCACCGCACCATCGAAACTGATGGAGGCGAATTGCAGCTCCACATCCTGCGGCGTCATGCCGTAACGCTTGCCGATGGTTTGCACATGCATGGACAAGCCACCATGGGTCAGCGCCACACCTTTGGGCTTGCCGGTGGAGCCGGAGGTGTAGATCACGTAGGCCAGTTGGTCCGGGTGCACGTTGACACCCACAGGCTCGGTGGAAAATCCCTGCAGTGACAGGGAATCCAGCGGCACTTTTTTCAGCCCCGGGACATCCGGCAAGGCACTGACCAGTCCCGAGGCCGTCAACAACCACCGGGCACCACTGTCTTCCAGCATGTAGTGAAGTCGCTCCGACGGATAAGCCGGGTCCAGTGGCAGGAATGCCGCTCCGGCTTTCATGACGGCAAGGAATGCTTCGATCATGGCGATACCACGTTCGAAGGAAACCGCGATCACCTCATCCGCCGTCACTCCCTGCTGCAGAAGATACTGGGCCAACTGATTGGAGCGGGCGTCCAGCTGGGCAAAGGTGCAGCGATGATCGCCGTGCACCAGCGCAACGGCCTCTTGCTGACGTTGCGCCTGGGCAGCGAACAGCGCGGGATAGCTCTGCCAGTGCCAATCGTCCTGCCCCTGTTGCTGCCACTGCTGCAAGCGCGCCAGATCAGCAGGCGGCAGCACATCGCTCTCGGCCAGGGTCAGCTCACTGTTGTGTAGCCACTGTTGCAGCAACCCCACAAACGCCTCGCGCAGGTAGCGGGCAAAATCATCACTGAGCACACCCTCGCCATGCACCAGCCGCAGGCCCAGTCCGCCATCGGTATCGGGCCAGGCATCCAGCACCAGATCAAAGGGGGTTTCCGTGACCGGCACGTCCTCCGCCGTCACGGTAAGATTGCCCAGGTCGAGCTTCATGCCCTTGCCCTGTTGGCGATAATTGAATGCCACCTGGAACAAGGGATGACTACCCTGATCGCGGGAACGGCACAGGGCATCCACCACCCGGTCGAAGGGCAGGTCGCGATGTTGTTTGGCTCCGTCCAGGGCGGCATGAATCTGCGCAACCCAGTCGCGCACTGTCATCCCCGGCTGCACCCGGCCCTGAATGACCAGATTGTTGACGAAGAAACCAATCAGAAACTGGTTGCTACCCTTGCGGTTGGCACTCGGCACCCCCACCCGCACTTGCTGCTGCCCCGACACCCGGGCAAGCAAATACTGAAAGGCCGCCAGCAGCACGGTGAAACGACTGACACCCAGCTGCGTGGCCAACTGTTTAAGCTCGCGGTTGTCCTCGGCACTGAGCGAAAAGTCATTGCAGCAAGCAGGGTGTGAGGCGCCGGCGTCCTGCTTCAGGCGCGGCAATGCCAGGGGCTCCCCTTCGTGTTCCAGGGTATCGGTCCAGTAGCTCAGCTGGCTGGCGGCCGACTCCCCCTTTAACCACTGCGCTTCGTTTTCTGCCCATTCCACATACTGTTTTTTCAGTGGCGGCACCGCCGGCTGAACACCGGAACGAAACGCGCTGTAGGAAAACAGGAATTCCTGCAAGAACACTCCCAGCGACCATGCATCGCCAATGATGTGATGCATGGACACCAGAATCGCATGTCGGGTAGCCGACAATCGCACCAGACGGAAGCGAGCGGGGCTTTCCGCTTCCAGATCAAAGGGCCGGGCATTGAGCTGACGAGCCTCCTGATAGGCTCGCGCCAGGGGATCGGCATCGTTACTCAGATCCACCAGCGGTATGTCATCCGGGGAACGCGGCACCGGCCGCTGCCAGGCAACGCCATCGATTTCGGCAAAGCGGGCATTGGCGATCTCTTGCCGTGCCAGGATATAGCGCATGGTGTCCTGCAATGCCGGGACATCAAGCTCGCCATCCAGCCAGACGATACCGCTGATGTTGTAAGCGGTGCTGTCCGGAGACAGTCGGGAAAACAACCAGAGCCGCTGCTGCGAACAGGAAAGCGGAGACCACTGCGGTCCGGGGTGGGCAGTGTTATTGGCAGACCCGGTCATGTCAGCTCCTTGCCGAAAGTATCAGAAAAATCTCAGGAGGCCTGAGCGTCACGCAGGCGCTTGGGACGCTGGTCGGTCCAGACGTCGTTGATATGGGCCAGACAATCTGATTTGTTGCCCGTGACCCCCACGGTCTGCCAACCGGCAGGCACAGGGCGGTAGGTAGGCCAGATGCTGTATTGCTCCTGATCGTTGATCACTACCGTAAATTCAGTATCCGGGTTATCAATGCTCATGACATTCCTCGTCGTTGAGACTCAAGGCTGGACGCACCTGCAAAGCCGGAGCGTCCTGACAGGCAGGGTTCAGACCCCTGCCTCGCGAAGGACCTGCACACTTTGTCGTGCGGTCTGGCCATCCACTTCGGTGAGGCAACCGGCGTCCATTTTCAGCAGCCGGTCTGCGCGATCGAAGTAATGGTCGTCGTGGGTAATGGCGATGATGGTTTTGCCCTGCGATTGCAGTGCGGGTAGCAGCTCGTGATAGAAGAACTGACGAAATTGCGGGTCCTGATCTGCCGCCCACTCATCCAGCAACAGGCAGTCACGTTGCTCCACGGCGGCCATCAGCAGCGCAAGACGTTTGCGCTGCCCTTGAGAGAAACGCACATCCGACAACCGTTGGCCGTCGTGCTCGACCTTGTGATGCATGCCCAGCGTGGCCAGCCACTGATCCACTTCCGTTGCAGGCACATCGCCCCCCGTACCACGCAGCAGTCGGGAAAAGAGATGGAAATCGGTAAACACCGAAGAGAACAACTGCCGATAGGCGACCCGGTTGTCATCGCAGACCGGCACGTCGTCAACAAGGATATCGCCGCTGGCAGGCCGGTAGAGCCCTGTCAGCAGTCGGGCAAAGGTACTCTTGCCACTGCCATTGCCGCCCTGCACAAAAATCAGGTCGCCACGATGAATCTCCAGATCCAGTGGCCCCACGGCAAAGCCGCCGAGCCCATCCTGATCGGGGTACCGGTAGGTAATGCCCTGCAGCACCAGACGCTGAAAACCGGACAAGTCATCGCCTTGCGGGACAATCGCCTCACCGGCCTCCGCCAGCGCCAGCCCCGCCAGTTTTTTCAATGAGACTCGCGCAGCCAGCAGGGTTGGCAGTGCCGCCACCGCACCAATCAACGGTGTGCGCAGCAGCAGGATGGTGAGCGCAAAAATGGAGGCGGTATCCGCCGGTGCCCAACCCTGGCCCACCGCCAGAAAGAACAGCACACCAATCAGCCCCAGCATCAACACATTGGCCAGGTTGCCCGCGATACCATTGTGGATATCGGCACGGGTCACATGGTCGCGATAGGCTTCGGCATGACCATCAAACTCTTCATCAAAGAAACGGGCCGCACGATGACGATTCAGGGCCAGCTCCTTGCGGCCATCAATCATGGCCTGGTAATCCTGGTAAAGCCGGTCATCGCCTTCGCGTACCTGGCCAACGTGGAAATTGATTCGCCCTACCAGCCAGATTCCCATGCCCGCCGTGAGCAACAGCCAGCCCACCGTGACGCCGAACAAGCCTGGCGACAACCACGCCAGCCAGCCCAGCGCCGCCACGCTCAGGGCGCAGCCATACACCAGCTCGGGAAGATGCACGAACGCGATGGTGAGATTACGAACATCGGTACTCAGCGCGGCAAGCAGCGGTGCCCCGCCGACTTTTTCCAGCTGTTCGATATCGGTGGCGAGAACACGGCGCACCAGATCCCGGCGCAGCCCGTAGACCATCCGGTGACCCAGCTTGTGCAGCGTGACCTGTGCGATCGTCGCCGCCGCGAGCAACGCCGCAAGCAGGCCGGAGAACTGCAGTAATACCAGCCCCAGATCCGCCTGCGCCGACAACATCCGCTGCCCGATAAAGGCCAGCACGGCCACGCTCAGCAAGGCGCTGAGCACACTGAAAACAACAACAGCAACGAATGCCGCCTTGCGCCCGGAGAACAACAATCCCAACAAGGTCATGTACCGTCCGCCTCCATGGACAATTGTAAGGGTCGTAAAGAGATGCGAAATGATATTGATTCTTGTTTAGATATCAACCCCGAAAACGTGCGGCTTCTCTCGTTTCCTGATGCTTTCATCCAGTTTTCATAATGCGCATGCGCGCTTCTGTCAGCCCGATCTCCATCTGCAGTCATTGCCGAAAAGTGTCTTGCCCAATACCATTTCAGCACGCAACAGGACCCATTGATGGATACACCACGCACTGAACGCGGCCTGAAACGCCGCCAGGCCCTGCTGGATGCGGCCACCGACATCTTCAGCACTGAAGGCTACACCGGCACGACCCTGGACATGATCATTGCCCGGGCGGGCGGCTCAAGGCGCAGCCTGTACCAGTATTTTGGTGACAAAGACGGGCTTTTCAGTGCGGTTATGCAACACCATGTCGGCACCATGATGGCGGAACTGGAAGCCACCGGTGTTGAACACCTTCCTGCCAGCGAGGGTTTGCACAGGCTGTCATCCACCTTTGTGAAGCTGATGCTTTCGCCACTCTATCTGGAGCTGTACCGCCAGCTGATTGGCCTTGCCCCCGCCTTCCCCACCCTGGCAGAACAGATTTACGAAGCAGGTCCGACGCTGGTGCTGGAAAAACTCCACGACTACCTGCAATGGCTCGTAGATCGAGGAGAGCTGCCTTCCCATCGGCTTACTCGTCACACAGCCCGCCAATTTCTCGGCATGGTGAAAACCGATTTTCAGATATGTGCACTGCTGGCCCCGCATAAACTTCCCGATGCCGAGGCTATCGATGCCCATGTCCGCAATTGCATTACCGTTTTGTTGGACAACCGCTAAACGGGTCATTGGCACCGCCTGTCGCTCCGGTATACATTGTAGATATCTGTCACCCTGGCCTTGGGGGCTAAGATGGCGATTAGAAATGTGACAGGATTCACAATATGCGCAAATTATCATTGCTGCTGATGGCACTCCTTATGTCTGCCGGTGCCTGCTTGGCAGACAACATGGAAGACCAGTTTCTGAAACAGGTCTACGCCAATGGCGGCAAGACACTTTACTGTCAGGAAAGCTTCAAGCCCGGGGACAGGATTTCCGTCGAAGAAATCTACGACAAACGTCAGCTCGCACAGCATTTCGGCTGCCGCTCCAGCCGCTTGTGTGAAAAACAACCCGAATTTGCTGAAATCCTGCAGGATCGCCACAGTCTTTTCCCTGTCACACGAAAGGCAGAGCTGGACCGTCGCCGCACCCTGTTTGGGGATCTACCAGACTCCACAGCCGCAGATAGCGAGTGCGGATACCGACAATCGTTTCAGGTTTTCCAGCCACCCGCCCATGCCAAGGGGGACGTGGCCCGCGCCATGCTCTACCTCCATGAGAAGTACGCACTGCCACTGCTTGGCACCCTTGAGATGTACCAGCGCTGGAACAAGGAAGATCCTGTGGATGAGGAAGAACGTCGCCGCAATGACGTTATCGCCGACGTACAGGGCAACCGCAATCCCTTTATTGATGCCCCCGCCCGCGCAGACAGCATCAAAGCCGCCTCACCACTGAACATGCAGTTTCCCTAACAGACAACACGGGAAGCGCCCTTCGCAAACCCCGGCTCTGCAAACCGGCATAGAATCCACAACAAAAAAACCGCCCCCTCTCGGGGGCGGTTTTTTGTCAATCACCTGCGAGACGCGGCTTATTAAAACAGCGCGTCATCCAGGCTCATCATGGTGTCTGCACCGCTCTTCAGCTGGGCAAACAGGCCTTCTGCTTTCGGCAGGATGCGCTCGAAATAGTACTTGCCGGTAATGCGCTTGGCTTTCACAAAGTCATCATCACGACCATCGGTTGCCGCCAGCATCTGCGCCCACAGCCAGGCGTAGATTACGTAACCGAAGATATCCAGATATTCCACGGCACCGGCACTGATCGCATCCGGGTTACCCCCAGCCTGGCTCAGTAGCTCATCGGTGGCGCGCTTGAGCAGCGCCAACGCGGCCTTCACCGGCTCCACATACTCGGCCAGCTGGGCATTAGCGGCATTGGCATCCACCCACGCCTGGGCATCTGCCAGGAAAGCATCAACGGATTTGCCGCCATTGCGAGCGACTTTACGGCCAGCCAGATCCAGCGCCTGAATACCGTTGGTGCCCTCGTAGATCTGGGAAATACGGCAGTCACGTACGAATTGCTCCATACCCCACTCACGGATATAACCGTGGCCGCCGAAAACCTGCTGGCCAGTAATGGTGGTTTCCAGACCGCGGTCCGTGAAGAACGCCTTGGCAATCGGGGTCAGCAGCGCTACCCGGTCTTCCGCTTTCTTCTTGGTGTCCGCATCGTCGCTGAACTTGGACGCATCCAGCTGCATACCCACGTAAGCCGCCAGTGCGCGACCGCCCTCGTTGATGGCACGCATGTTCATCAGCATGCGACGCACATCACCGTGAACGATGATCGGATCCGCCGGCCCTTCCGGATTCTTGGCACCGGTGGCGCTGCGGCCCTGCAGACGCTCGCGGGCATAATCCACGGCGCTCTGGTAGCTCACTTCACCCAGACCCAGGCCCTGCAGACCGATAGACAGGCGCTCGTAGTTCATCATGGTGAACATGCAGGCCAGGCCCTGGTTAGGCTCACCGATGATCCAGCCTTTGGCACTATCGAAATTCATCACACAGGTCGCAGACCCCTTGATGCCCATCTTGTGTTCGATGGAGCCACAGGTCGCGCCATTGCGCTCACCGGGGTTGTTGTCCGCGTCCGGGAGGAATTTGGGCACCAGGAACAGGGAGATACCCTTGGAGCCTGCCGGTGCGTCCGGCAGCTTGGCCAGCACCAGGTGGATATGGTTGCTGGTCAGGTCGTGCTCACCGCCGGTAATGAAGATCTTGGTACCGGTGATGTTGAAAGAACCGTCGTCGTTGGGCTCTGCCTTGGTGCGACCAATACCCAGATCGGTACCGGAATGCGGCTCGGTCAGGCACATGGTGCCGCTCCATTCACCGCTGTAGAGCTTCGGCAGGTATTGGGCTTTCAACGCTTCAGAGGCATGGGCATCAATGGCCAGGCAGGCACCGCTGGTCAGCGCCGGGTAGAGGGCAAAGGAAGAGTTGGCGCTGTGCATCATTTCTTCGAACAGCACCGCGAGGGACTTCGGCATGCCCTGGCCACCAAATTCCGGGTTACCGGAAAACGCGGTCCAGCCATTTTCGGCAAAGGTCTTGAAGGCGGCCTTGAACCCTTCCGGGGTAGTCACATCCCCGTCGTTCCACTGACAACCCTGCTCGTCGCCTTCACGGTTGAGGGGGAACAACAGACCTTCAGTCATCTTGCCCGCTTCTTCCAGAATGGCGTCGGACAGGTCGCGGGTTACCTCGGCGGTGGCCGGCATGGTTGCCCACTGCTCATCCGCTTTGAACACATCGTTGAGAACAAAACGCATGTCCTCGAGGGGCGCTTTATAGATCGCCATTTGCACATCTCCCGAAAATTGGCAGGGCGCAAATTTTAGGCAGCCAGACGCTTTGGTGACAGGCTTATTTGTGACCCACCGTTCATGCCGGCCCCAACACGCGATGACTGCAAAGTCACCGCCCTAATCACGGGGTTCGGGCCGTTTCCATAACCATAACAGGGTAATACAAAGCATCAGCGGCACCGCAACTTTTATCACATCGTGGGCACCAGAAAAGGCGATAAGAATGACACTGATCAGCATCATGGTAGACGCCGCACACTTGGCGCGGCGTGACACTGCGCCCTGTTCCCGCCATTGACGGATGGACTGTCCATAGCGCGGGTGGTTCAGCAACCAGGCTTCAAGCTCTGGCCAGCCACGGGTGCCGGCCCAGGCCGCCACCAGCAGGAACGGCACGGTCGGCAACCCCGGGATGATCACACCGATCATGCCTAGCGCCACAGACAATACCGCTACCGATCGCCACCACAGAATCCGAACCATTGCCCTGCCCTTTCACGACTCCAGTCCAGCATGCCGGAAACCAGGCGGGGAAGAAATCACCAATCACAGTGACCTCAGGTCGCCCGCCCCGGGCTACGTTACTGCTCGTCCAGCTCCAGCATGTACATTTCTTCCATAGAAAGGTCATCCCCTTGCGGCGGGGGATTCAGCGTCTCAATTAATGCTTTCACTTCCGCCACAGACGTTGCCTTGCCGTTAATGATCAAGGAATCGCCGCGGGCATTAATATCCCCCCGCCAGCGATCGTTTTCGTGGACAACCAGCCCCTGAGCCTCGTAAGCCTGCAGTTGCTCCAGCAGCGGCACAGGAATAACCGAATCGGCGACATCCAGATGTACCGTCATATCGAGCATGGTATTGAGCTCGGACTCATCCAGCATCATCAACTCATGGAAAGGCAGATTTTTACCCTCCAGCCCCAGATAACGCGCCTTGCTGTCAAAAGTAAATTGCCGCTTGCCATCCAGATCGACCAGCATCTTCATCCGCAGGGTGCTGTCACCTGGCTTGAGAAGTTTTTCGCTCATAACGCCCATCATGTCGTCCATGAGGGTCTGCATTCTTTCGATTTGACTGTTAATGTCTTCAGCGCCTTCTCCACTGATGGCGGAGAGCGCCATGGCAGTTTGCACCTGATCCAGCTCCCGCGTGATGCGGTTCAGACGAACCAGGGCAGCTTTGTCGATACCTTCGAAATCCATGCCGATGTAGGCACTGTCCATGGGAATGGGCAGTAGCGGTGCCTGGACATTTTCCAGCCAGATTCCGGAATTGCCGTTGAGAACAGCCCCCTTATCCTGGCTGTTCCCTTGCAGGATGGCATCAAAGGCAAGCAAGGTCAGGCCATCCTGGATGTAGCTGAATCCCTTGCTCGCAAGATTCACATTGGTCAGCGGCACTTCGTCATCCAGCATGGCAACGACATCCATGGAGCCACTCAGGGAATCGAGTGAGATTGCCCCCTTGGGACTGTCCGCGTGAAAACCCTTGATGGTGAGGTAGCTGTTAAGCGGGTAGGAATTCGCAGAGGGACGCACCATGTCGACAGAGAACTGCTTGAGTTCAAGTTTCCCCATCGGGGATTCCACATCCACCGGGGGCATTTCGAGAGTCGCAGTCAGGCTTCCATCAAATCCGTAAAAGCTACGGCCTTCCAGTGGTGCTCGACCCTTGAAAATTTCCTCCAGCACCGCCTTTCCAGATGGCGGGAGCGCGCTGACATCGAAGGCATCCCGGGTAGCAGCAAGACCCAACGCGACCCCATCGGCAAATATCAACGGGCCATGATAAATGGTGCTGTTCATGCACAGGGTTCCGGTCAGATCCGCACCTCCGGCCAGCGCCGCCAGATCTCCCTGAATGACCAGACAGGTATCTGCCTCAGAGGAAAACAGGCCGCGATCGTAACGCACCACATCGAGCACAATATCATCACGGCCCGGCAGTAACGAAAGATTGGACACTTCACTGCGCACCATTTCTTCTGCGCGCATACCAACATACCAAGTGGCCCCCAGCCACCCCAAAACCAGCACCAGAACCAGTGCCAACAAGCCTTTCATGGGCAATCCCCTTCTTCCATGTACCCGATCATTATTTTGTGAGCAGTCACTATAACGGAATTCATGGCATATGGCTTTGAGGCAGGCTTTCTCCGGCGGTCCAGATCACGCTCCCACTTTTCGTAGAGCACCCACAAAAGGATTCAGTGTGGAATGGAGCAACCCTTCTGGTGCGCGCCGTGTTCTTGCAGGAACGGCACTGGCGGCGCGAACCAGAACGAAAAAGGGGTAGCATTACTGATGGCAGCTCGAAGGGTGCACGACACTCCCCCCCAACACTTTTGTCGGATAGCACGTTTTGTTTACGGTTAATCCAGCGAGGAGCCACAAAAAAGCCCGCCATAAAGGCGGGCTTTTTCAGGTCGAAGGACCGTCAGGATCAGAATGCAAAATGCTCGGCATCCAGGTCCATCATGCAGTCCAGACCACCTTCAATAGCACCCTTGTGACCGGCAACGCGCGGCAGGATACGCTTGAAGTAGAAGCGGGCGGTGCTGATCTTGGCCTTGTAGAAGTCCTCATCACCGGCGCCAGCTTCCAGTTTGGCGTGGGCCACAGAGGCCATACGCGCCCACAGGTAGGCCAAGGTCACGTAACCGGAGTACATCAGGTAATCCACAGACGCGGCACCCACGTAATCCGGGTTCTGCATAGCCTGCATACCGATGGCCTGGGTCAGCTCACCCCATTCCTTGTTATAGCCGGCCAGCGGCTCAAGGAATTCTTTCATGTCGGCATTGTCGGCGTTGGCTTCACAGAACTTGTGCACGATCTTGGTGAAGTTACGCAGGGCCTGACCCTGGGTCATCATCACCTTGCGGCCCAGCAGATCCAGCGCCTGAATACCGGTGGTGCCTTCGTACAAAGTGGAGATGCGGGCATCACGTACGTTCTGCTCCATGCCCCACTCGCGGATAAACCCATGACCACCGTAGATCTGTACACCATGGTTGGCCGCTTCCAGACCGGCTTCGGTAATGAAAGCCTTGGCGATCGGCGTCAGCAGTGCCATCAGGTCGTCGGCTTCCTTACGCTCGGCTTCGTCCTTGGCCAGTTTCACCTTGTCACCCAGCTGGGAGCACAGGTAAACCAGCGCACGTCCGCCTTCAGCGAAAGACTTGGCTGTCAGCAGCATACGACGCACATCCGGGTGAACGATGATCGGATCCGCCGGACCTTCCGGGTTTTTCGGACCGGACAGGCTACGCATGGCCAGACGGTCCTTGGCGTAGGTCAGACCACCCTGGAAGCCCAGTTCAGCGTGCGCCACGCCCTGGATGGCGGTACCCAGACGGGCGAAGTTCATGAAGGTGAACATGCAGTTCAAACCTTTGTTCTCCGGACCGATCAGGTAGCCTTTGGCACCATCAAAGTTCATCACACAGGTCGCAGAGGCCTTGATGCCCATCTTGTGCTCGATGGAGCCACAGGTCACCGCGTTACGCTCGCCCACGCCGCCACTGCCGTCGGTCATAAACTTGGGAACGATGAACAGGGAGATACCCTTGGTACCCGCAGGCGCACCCGGCAGACGCGCCAGCACGATATGGATAATGTTCTCGGCCATGTCGTGCTCACCGGCAGAGATGAAGATCTTGGTGCCGGTGATGCTGTAAGAGCCATCAGCGTTAGGCTCGGCCTTCGATTTGAGAATACCTAGGTCAGAACCACAATGCGGCTCGGTCAGACACATGGTGCCGGTCCACTCACCGCTGATCAGCTTGGGCAAGTAGGCATTCTTCTGCTCGTCGGTGCCGTGCTCTTCCACGGTAGCGATGGCACCGTGGGACAGACCCGGGTACATGCTCCAGGACCAGTTCGCGGAACCGGTCATTTCGGAGATGGCAATACCAGCAGAACCCGGCAGGCCCTGACCGCCAAACTCCACGTCGCCGCCCATGGCCGGCCAACCGCCTTCCACGTACTTGGCGTAGGCTTCCTTGAAGCCTTTCGGAGTGGTGACCACACCGTTGTCGAAGCCACAGCCTTCCTCGTCACCGGAACGGTTCAGGGGAGCCAGCTCGTTTTCGGAGAACTTGGCGCCTTCTTCCAGGAAAGCATTCAGCAGTTCGCTGTTTACATCTTCCAGACCCAGGCTGGCATAGTGGCCATCCAGATCCAGGACTTCATTCAGTACGAAGCGCATGTCGCGCAGGGGAGCCTTGTAATCCGGCATCTCACATCTCCCTAAAAGACACTATGAAAATGGGGCGGGCCTGAGGCTCGCCGAGCATTGATAATTTATTCGGAGGGTAATCTTAGGTCAGCGCTTTGCGGTGTCTCCAGCGCTATTTGTGACCCGCAAGTCAAACAAGCGTTTGAAACCATCGTTTGCTTTCTAAACCCTATGATTTCACTGGCATTTCTTTAAAATTCGTAAAAATACACACGGTGTTTCCACTATCACGGCAAAACGCGTTTCCCTTGCTATACTCGTCCGCAATCAATGAAGGAATCATGAACAATGATCGACCCCAACCTGCTCGATATTCTGGTTTGCCCGGTCAGCAAGGCACCGCTGATCTATGACGACAAGCTCGCCGAACTCAAGTGCAAGGCCAGTGGATTGGCTTACCCGGTACGCGATGGCATTCCTGTCATGCTGGAAGAACAGGCTCGAGCGCTCAATGACGACGAACTGAAAAGCCTCTAAATCCCACAGTCACTCTGGCAAGGACACTTCATGCGCAAGGCTTTCGCTTCTTCCTTCCTGCTGCTGAGCAGTACGCTTTACGCCGCAAACGATGTGCAGGCCGAGGGCTCCACTGCTGATCCTGACCTGCAGGCAGAGGTCCCCTCGGAATCAACCCCACCCAGCCAGATGAGCGAACAGCAGCAACTTAACGATTGTTTGCTACGCAGCGCCCAGACTGCCGATAACGCAGTAACGCTGAAAGAGGTCCGTAATTGGTGCACCAATGGCGACGAAGTCAAAAAGCGCAGTGTCCATGAAGATGCCCTGCGCGCGCGGCTGGCGCTGGAAAACACCACCCAGGGCAACCCGTTTGTGATTACCCCTCATCGGCGTAATTACCTGATGCCTTACAGCTACTGGTCCAACCGTCAATGGAATGACCCGGACAAGGACGACAGCGCGCTGGATCACACCGAAGTCAAGTTCCAACTCTCACTAAAAGCACCGATCAAGGAAAACCTTGTTGACGATGTCACCTTGTGGATGGCCTTCACCGGGACCTTTTTCTGGCAGGCCTATAACAAGGAAGAATCCGCCCCCTTCAGGGAAGCAAACTACGAGCCGGAAATCTTTATCACCAAACCGGTGAACTGGCAGTTTGGCCCTGTGGATTCCGAACTTCTGGCGCTGGGCATCGTGCACGAGTCCAATGGGCAAGATGTACCGGTTTCACGAAGCTGGAATCGCATTTTCCTGAACTATATCGCCAAGACCGGTGATTATTACTGGTCACTCAAACCCTGGTACCGGCTACCTGAAGACGAAAAAGATGACCCCACCGATCCCCGCGGTGATGACAATCCGGACATCGAAAAATACATGGGTAACTTCGAGCTGGAAGTCGCCAGACCGTTTGGCAACCATGTGGTGGAAATCATGGTTCGAAACAACCTGCGGTCTGACAACAAGGGGGCTGGCCGCCTGAACTATTCTTTCCCGTTGAGCAAGCGCTTCAAGGGCCTGGTACAGGTCTTCAGTGGATACGGGGATTCACTGATCAACTATGACAATTACGAAAATCGCTTCAGCGTGGGGATCCTGCTGACAGACTCTTTGTAATTCCGGTCTGGATGTTACCCGACCCGGGGACCAGGCCACGGTGGGAGCCAGCCTGCTGACGAAGAACTCCATCGCCGGCAGGCAAGCTCCTATACAGGCCACCGGAACGGTGGGAGCGGTGGCGGCTGATGCAGTTTAATACCAGATCGTAAATAGCAAACGAGTGACGGTGGCGTCGAAGCTGTACAACGGCTCCTGCCCTGGCAAGGTGGTGACACGGATGTCCCGGAAGTTGTTGTAGTCAAACTGGAACTGGTCCACCCACAGGTGCAATCCTGCCCGATTGAAAGTCTCCCGCTCTGCTCGATTGAACTGCACGCCAATCCCTACCCCAAATACGGTGGAATCGAAGTCACTCAATTCCTTGTCGCGGGCCAGAAAATTTTGTGCATTCTGGAAAGGAAACAGGTCTGAATAAAAATCTGCCTGACCCTGACTGTAACGTCGATAGCGAGTCTCCAGCGTCCAATGCTGCCCCAAAGGCTGGATCAGTTTTACCTGCCAGCTTGTGGCGTCGATACCCCATGAATCGTCATACATCCGGTATTCGCCATGCAGCCCCGCACGCCACGGCAAATAGTAAGACAAACCGATCGTAGTGGCCTCACTGGTACGGGTACGCGGATAGCGTTCAGGTTGAAAACTGTAGCCACCGGCGCTATTGAGATAGCGGACCGAGCGGTAAGGGTTATTCAGATACCCCTCATCGGTAATCAATTCTGCCTTGATACTGCCAACCAGATCGCGGGTTAAGACTTGCGATAACCCGATCCGGAAATGTCGCCGCTCGGCCTCATCGGAAAACGCACTGTCACCGGTACGAAACACTTCGTCCTTGCCCAGGGAGTAGCCCATGGTCAACGTGGTCAGATCACCAAAGAAATCCTGACTGAGATCAAAATGCGCGGAGTTCGCCTCAAAATCATTCTCTTTACTGTTGCCATAACTCAGGGAATAGATGGCCTTGCCACGAAGATAGTCCAGCCCAACGCTCTTCTCTGTGCGCTTTTCCGTGTAGGGACTGGCACTGGTCACCACATCAATTGAAGCGGCAGACACCTCATCCACGTAATAATTGGCGCTGACCGCAACGGTATCGGCGAAGGACTTGCGCACCAGCACAGACGGCCCCTCAATCTGCATCCCACCACCATCATACTGGTGCCCCAGCAGATCAAAGCGGTCTTCCGGCAGCACCGCCGCTTGCGAGGATAGCGGCAACGCCAACAACAAAAGCCATCCTGCCCGTATCAGTTGCACCCGCAGCCTCCCCCGGCACTTCCTTCAGCACCACGCATGGCTTCACGTGCCTGATGCACATGATTCATATAACTTTCAGCCACAGGATGTCCTGCCGCATTCATCACCGGATCGGCCAGACGCGACCTCTCATAGGGTTTGACCCAGGGTTTGATAGAGCAACCCGCCAGCAACGTAACCAGCAGCAGCAGAACAATACGAAAGGTCATTCCAGCACCAACGCCTTTACCTGATCTTCGTACTTGTCCATGTAGCCATCCTTGTAGCCGCGGTGGTGGTGACGAACCACACCGTTTCGGTCAATCAGTACGGTGGTGGGCATGGCGTCAACCCCATAGGTTTCACTGGTAAGATTGTCGGGATCGAACAGAATCGGGAAAGTAACCGGCACCTTGTCGAGCAGTTTGAGCGCCTGACTTCGGTCTTCATCCAGATTTACGCCCAAAATAGTGAAACCATAGTCACGGTATTCACGGTAAAGGGTGTCAAGCAATGGCATTTCTGTCCGGCATGGGCCGCACCATGAGGCCCAAAAGTTAACAAGCACCACGGTGCCACGCAGCTCATTAAGCTTGACGTTAGGCCCGTCAAGAGACTCGAGAGTAAACCCTGCAGCAGGCTTGCCCTCCTCAGCCGCCACCGCCGGGCCTGTCAATGCCAGCCCTGCTATCAATACAGCGGCAAGAATTCGTTTCAGTTTCATTTGCGCACCCCGATTATTATTTTCAGAAATACAGACTCACGCCCGCCGTCATTTCCAGATTATGCGTGGTCTTGTCTTCACCCAAGATATCGTGAGTAAAGATATGGTCCTTCATGTCCACGCGAACGGCAGTAAAGTCATTGATGAGAAGCCGGTAGCCAACCCCCGCGCTGATGGTGAAATATTCATCGCCGGCAAAATCTGTCATCCCGGCACCACCAATCAGGAATAACGAATTATTGAAAGCCCGATTACGGGTCAGGAACGCTTCGCCAGGCAACAAGTTATAGCCAATTGATGCCTGATAATAGGTAAACTCCCGCTCCTCATCTGTCAGCAGCTGCACGCCTGCATTCAAGGTTTCGAAGCTGGTTTCATCCCCTTTGGCTCTCCCCAGGGCGGCCTCAAAAAAGACATCCTCGGACAGGTGATAGTCAAAACGAAGCCCTATCACTGGCTGGGTACCAAAATCTTCAATGGAGATCAGTCCCGCGTAAATTCCGGCTTCAAAGTTTTCGGTGTCGATCTCGGCTTCCCGGATACGGCGTCGTTCAATACGCGGGTCCAGTACAGATTCAGGAGAGGCCTCACGCACAACCGACTCACGGTCATCGGTCCCTTCGGCAAAAACAGTGCCTGATGTCATCCAGGCAAGGATCAGAACAAGACGGAGAAACCAAGTTTCCATTCTTCAAGATTCCGGTTGTCGTTTTCTTCGGTGAACAGCACATAGCTGCGGTACTCACCCCTCATGACAAAGCCTCGTGCCAGATACACGTTCAGCCCTATCCCACCAAAAGCGTAGTTTTCCTCACGATTCTCAGGTTGGACCAATGTCGCCCGGGGCTCAATCCTCGCTCTTCCTGTCCCGAGAGCCACATAGGGAGAGACTCGCCACTGAGGGAAAAGCTGGTGCTGCACATTGACATCAAAGAGGTTGTTATTCGAAAAATCGCCACTGGCTTGCGAGTACATCAACTCGCCAGTGAGGTTTTCTGTAAAACGGTAACCCAGAGCCACACCAAGGGAGGTCGCACCATCCAGCTCCCCCACCAGGACAGAAGCGTGCCAGTGGCCTTCCTGAAAAGCTTCGTGCCCAAGAGCATCCAGCTCGGGAGTTTCCCCGGTGCCATCCAGAGTGGCAGCAAGAGCGGTGCGAGGAACCCAACCTGATTTCCCCCGAACGGTCTCCACTTTTAACCATCCCGCACGCATGTACAGGATCGTCAGCGGGGCATCGCGCTCCACAACATGAAAGACGGGATAGCCCCGCCCCGGCCCCGTGTGAACTTCCACGTAGGGGTCCGAGACTTTCACCTGGACGGCGTCATATTCCCGCTCGAAGGCGTCATCAGACTCGGGCTCGGCGGCCAACAGCAGCGGCGGCAGCCAACAAGCCAAAAGGATCACTACAAGGCGCACAGGGTGCGTCTCCCCTTTCTATTCATAGACAGCCGCAAGGCTGTATTAATTTTCCGGTACCCGGAAAGGATCGTTATACAGCTGCGCGCCAATATCGATCCACTCAGCAATCAAACGGAGTTCCTGAGCGCTTAGCCATTCCTCATGCCCTCCATCAACCGCAAATGTATCAAAGAAACGGTCCGAATTGCGTGCTTGTCCTGCACGAATAGCGGCCGCCACGGGTACCGGCTCTGTCACAGGGACAGGATTGTCGTCGCCATCCAGCACCAGCTCACCCTCTTCATCCGTCTGGTACACAATATTCCCTTCATCATCGAAGACAATGACCAAACGGTCTACAAGTGCACCATCCTGCAATTCAAGTTCGTTGTCATTGAATAGCAGTTCCCGATAACTGGTCAGCTGGTCCGGCTGATCCGGAGAGGGATCACCAGTGAGCTCAAGCTGCCCGGGAGGAACCTGCAGGGCATTCATGCTATCGCGACGGTTGTGACAGACTGAACAGGTGACATCCTGCATGGAGCCATCGACGTCGGCGACCCTGGGCAAATCCCACAACGGCTGGATGTGGTCCTCATAATGGATGGTCGCCCGACAGCCCGGCGCCCAGGCACCCTGGCACTCAGGTGTCACCGGGGTTGGGGTGTTCAGGTCCTCGTAGGACAACAACACTTCGGTATCCGGATCTGGCGCGGGATCGCTCCAGGCGTCAAATGCCCTCAGGTCTACCGACGGCATGGCGCGTTCGGGATACAAGCGCGTCAGCGCCTGCGCCATGGTTTCTCCCGCATCCGCGAAACCGACCACATCAGAGCGGGTATTGGGGAAAGGCTGGCCGGTAAAGGGGGCTCCAGCGTTGAGAGAAGGCGCCATGCCATCAATCCTGCCATGGGGCAACGGGCTGTTGTTACTGTGACATCCCTGACACTGCAGGGTCTCGCCGGGACGCAAATTGATCCATGCTCCATGGCGGGAATACACGGCCTTGCCTTCCGCATCCACCAACTGAAGGCCTAAAGGAGCATCCGCAGGAACCTGCACGCGAACCGATCCATCGGGTTCAACCGGGATGTACCCCACGATTTCACGCATTCCGAAATTGGGAGCCCGGCCAAACTGGGCACCACTGATATCCCGAACATCGTCATCGGGAATCAGTACCCCCTTGGTAATTCTCAGAAAACGGACCGCGCGTTGCTCGGGACTTACCTGGTTCGGATCGCGGTAATCCGCAATAGTGTTGACTCCTGCCACTCCCCCATCAAACGTAGCGAACGCACCATCCCGGTCATGAACACTGCGAATATCCAGCATTGCCATATTGTCTTCAGCAAGCGCATCGTCGCGCTCCGGCAGCACTGCCGGCGCCGCAGACGGCTGTGGCGTGGCGACCGCAAGCTCCGTCACCCACAAGCCATCGCGGGGGTTTACCACTGGCCGTTGGGTGCCTTCCGCAGGGTCAAACACCCACAACCCATAGGCAGGAGGTGCCGCTGGCAAGTCCTGCGACAAATATTCGTCGGTGCAGGGTCGCAGGGTTTGCCCTTCCAGCAAACGACAAGGGGACCAGGCCATCAGGTAGCGTCCCGTACCATCACCAAGATCAAGGACATCGGCAACTGTTCCGCTGGTGATGTCGCCCGAAAGTCGCGTCACCGGAATAGGCAGGGGCTGTTCAGCCTGAGCGCCCACAATGCCAAACAGAGGAGTGTCCTGGTTCACAAAACGAGCCACATCGATGGCCACCGGTACCAGGGAATTGCCAGCGACCAGTTCCCTCAATCGAACAGCCGTCAGCACACGCCCATCCCCCATCATGGTCATCGGCAGGAACTGGCGGTCTTCCTGATCTTCACGAGCATGACTATCAGCTCCATAGAGCGGTGTCAGTGAGGTACCGTCCGGGTTAACGCGGTAAAGATCAAACCGGTCTTCGTTATCCTTGTTGTCCCAGCGCTGGAAGACAATGCGGCCGTCATCCATCACCAACGGTGCAACGTCATGGCTCATATTAAAGGTGATCTGCTCGATATCGTTGCCATCCTCACCCATCACGTGCAAGGCAAAAGCGTAGCTGTCACGGCCTTCTTCGAGGGGGGCGAACTGGGGCTTGCCCTCGTCCAGTAGCCGGGCCCGGGCCTGACGCTGACGGGTGGAAGCAAATACGATACCGCCTCCAGGCAGGTAGGCGGGGTAACGGTCCTGCCCCTGTTCGGCAATCAGGTCGCTGGTGACAAGCCGCCGGGCAACCCGGCTATTGAAATCGTATTCCCAGAGATTCCAGGTGGGCTGCTCATCCTCATCCGCATCCTCGATCTCTGGGGCCCGAGCCGAAAACAGCAGCCGATCGCCCGCAGGGCTGACCACCAGGTCGCGAATATCGTGACCACCACCCAACAGGGGAGTCGAAATATCACGTGCCACGGCGCCACTCGACAGCCCATCGCGCACCATCAGTCTCGCCCCCGCCATAAAGGCCGCAGGCTGCTCCAGGCTGTCAGGCTCCATATCCATCTCCATGTCCGCAACCGGCACGGTACGTTCCACGTACGCCACCGGAATATCGGTCACGGTAGGATCCTGGCCTTGTTCTCCCCCGTCCACACCCCCGCAGCCGCTGATCACCCCCAGCAGGCACAGAAGTCCGGATAAGCTTGTTGTTTTCACCCGTTCATCCGTCTTTCTTAGTTTTACGTCAGTATCGCGAACTTATTCTTAGTTTTCTGGGGCCCATATCACAGAGCCTGATGCAGAATGTCATACAGAATAACAGTGGGATACGGGAATTCTGTTGAACGGTCGTAACAACTGGCTTGCCTGTCGCCCATAATGCGACGGCACAGAGAAGACAACAAAAGAGGATGCTTCCAATGAGACGCACCCGGGGGATCGTGCTAGCCACAATGGCGCTACTGCTCAGCACGCAGGGCCAGGCCAGCAGCCGCGATCAGGCACAACGCATACACAACCGGCTTGCAGGGGTCCCTGCAGATGCCAGCACACTGGATACCATGGCGAGCATGATTGATGGCGCTGGCGGCCCCCAGGCCGCTGCCGAACTCGCCATGGAACACCCAGCGTTCTACAACGTCACACTCAAGCAGTTTGCCGCTCCCTGGACCAATGAAGCCCAGGATGTGTTCGTTCCGCTTAACGATTACACCGCTACGGTGATCGGTGCCATCCGTGACGACGTGGATTTTCGCCGCATTCTCTACGCCGACCTGCTCTACGTCGGTAACGCCAGCCCCGCAGCCGCGGCGGACAACAACGCACATTACCGAAATCTGGAAAACCAGCATGCGGACCTTAAAGAGGTTCTGCAGCCCACCAGCCAGGTGTCTCAGTACGGTACGCCCGCAGAGGCCGTTGCCGGGGTACTGACCAGCCGGGCTGCGGCCCAGGCATTTTTCTACGCGGGCACCAACCGGGCCATGTTCCGTTTCACCCTGATGAATCACATGTGCCGTGATCTGGAGCAGGTCAAAGACGTGAACCGACCGTCAGACAGAATCCGTCAAGATGTCAGTCGCAGTCCAGGCGGTGACAGCCGGATCTTCCGCAACAACTGTATCGGCTGCCATAGCGGCATGGATCCCATGGCCCAGGCTTTTGCCTACTACGACTGGCAAGGTGACCAGGAAGGGGATGGTGGGCGGATGCTTTACAACACCTCCAGCGACCCCGACACCGGAACCCGGGTCCAGGGCAAATATCTGATCAACAGCAACAATTTCCCCTGGGGCTACATCACCCCGGATGATCGCTGGGACAATTACTGGCGGGAAGGCACCAACGCCAACCTGGGCTGGGACAGTACTGGCCAGGGGTACGGAAACGGCGCCGCCAGCCTTGGCCGCGAGCTCGCCCACAGTGACACCTTTGCCACCTGCCAGGCAGAAAAAGTATTCGAGGCCGTTTGCCTTCGCAAACCCGCAGACAGCACCGATACCCAGCAAGTGGCCTCCATGACGACGGCCTTCAAAAACAACAACTACCGCATGAAGTCGCTGTTTGCCGATGCGGCCGTTTACTGCATGGGGGACTAAGCGATGCGACACTGGATACTTACCGCAGTTGCGCTCGGAGCCTTGTCCATGCTGTCTGCCTGTGGCGGCAGCGGGAGTGGTGCCTCCACAGAAGCCAACACCAACACCGGCTCAAATAACAACAACGTGAATTATTCAGGGCCGGCACCACGCAGTGCTGACGTCTCTGCATTCAAGATTTATATCTGGAACAACCTGGTAGAAGAACAACGCTGTGGCGCCTGCCACCGCGACCAGCAACCGGCTTTTGTCCAGACCGGCGACATTAATGCGGCCTACGCCGCCGCCAACCCACTGATCAATCTTAACCAGCCTTCCGCCTCGCGCATGGTGCAGAAAGTCGCTGGTGGCCACAATTGCTGGGAAAGCGATCCCCAATTCTGCGCCGACCAGATCAGCACCTGGATCAGCGCCTGGGCAGGGCAGTCCCTGGGGTTGGGCGGCGGCACTACAGAGCTGGATCCCCCTCCCATCAAGGAGCCCGGCAACAGCAAGAACTTCCCCTCTGATTCCGGCCTGTTTGAGACCACGGTATACCCGCTGCTCAATGATTACTGCAGCGAGTGTCATCAGAGTGATGCCAGCACTCCGCAAGGTCCCTATCTGGCTTCCGACGACGTCAACGAAGCCTACAGCGCAGCGCAGAGCAAAATTGATCTTAACCAGCCTTCACTCAGCCGCCTGGTAGAACGACTCGGCGAAGACAGCCATAACTGCTGGTCAGACTGTGATGATGATGCCCAGGAAATGGAAAATGCCATCCAGGCCATGGCCGATGGCATCACGGCTACAGCCCCGGACGAAGACCTGGTTCTCAGCAAGGCGCTCAACGTCAACGATGGCACCCTGGCAGCAGGAGGCGGACGTTACGAGAGCAACGTGATCGCTCGCTACGAATTCAAGACTGGCGAGGGTACCACCGCCTTTGACACCTCAGGGGTCGATCCGGCCTTGCATCTGCAGCTCAGCGGCGATGTTACCTGGGAAGGCGGCTGGGGCATTCGCCTGAATGGCAACGTTGCCAAAGCCCAGGGCAGCACTGCCACCAGCAGCAAGCTCAGCGACCTGATCACAGCCACCGGTGAGCTAACCCTGGAAGCCTGGCTGGTACCCGCCAGCACTGGCCAGGACAACGCCCACATCCTCAGTTATTCCGCCGGCCCCGATGCCCGTAACCTTACCCTGGCGCAAAGCACCAGCAACTATCTGGTTTATCAACGTATCGGAGAAGCCACCGACGCCAACGGCGAGCCCGTACTGGCAACGGACGACGACCCGCTGCAGGCCAGCCTGCAACATGTCGCACTAACCTACGACCCGGTCAATGGTCGCCGGCTTTACATCAACGGTGAGCTCAACGGGGCTATGGACCCAGCCCCCCCTGGCCTGCTGAATACCTGGGACGACACTTTTGCCCTGGTGCTGGGTAACGAGGCCTCAAGCAACCGTCCCTGGGAAGGGGTGATCCGTTTCGCCGCGATCCATAACCGTGCCTTGAGCGCAGAACAGGTTCAGACCAACTTTGCAGCCGGGGTTGGCGAACGTTACTTCCTGCCATTCTATATCGGTCACCTGATCGATCAGCCAGGCGCATATCTGGTATTCGAAGTGTCTCGCTTCGATAACTACAGCTATCTTTTTGCGGCACCCTACTTCATCAATCTGGAACAGGACATCGTCGAGGACGAAGCCCCGCTTGAAGGGCTTCGTATTGGCATCAATGGCCGTGTTCCGGGTGTTGCCCAGTCCTTCTCCACGCTGGAAACCCTCATCGGCGGAGAGGGTTACAGCGAACAGGGTGAAAACTTGTCACGACTCGGAACGTTGCTGCCGGTAGAACAGGGACAGGAAAACGACGAATTCTTCCTGACCTTCGAACGACTGGGCCAACACACCAATGTCTACACCGAGCCCACTCCCTTGCCGCTGATGCCTAACATGTACGGCGAACAGCCCAGTGTTGGACTTCGCGACTTTGCCGAAGTGAATGCCACCATGAGCCAACTTACTGGTGTTCCCGAAGGATACGGAGACGTCCCGGACACCTACCAGCGCCTTCGTACGCAACTGCCAACCGAAGAAAACATAGAGGCATTCCTGACGGCTCACCAAATCGGTATTGCGCAACTGGCCATCGAGTACTGTAACGCGCTGGTCGAAGCCGAACGCAACGGCGACAACAGTGTGACCCCGTTGTTCGTCGGCATGAACTACAACGCCCGGGTAGACAGCATTACCGAGCAACAATGGCGTGATCGTGTTATCTCCCCATTGTTTGACCGCATGGTGGGTCTCGATCTGAATCATCAGCCATCACGCAATGCGGTGGAAGGCGAGCTGGAAGACCTGCTGTTCACCACTAATCTGACGCAGTGCAGTGGTGACAACGAGGAGTGCATAGAACGCACCGCCACTGCCACCAAAGCCGCCTGCGCTGCAATGCTGGGCAGTGCCACCATGCTGGTGCAATAAAAGGGGACGAAACATGATCAAACGACATTTTTTCAAGAAACGTCAGCAGCCCCTGCACCCGGATGCGCCGCTGATAAACCTCGGTCACGGTAAACCGGTCAGCCGCCGGGACATGCTGGGTCGGGGGCTGGTCAGCGGAGCAGCATTTGGCACCGTGGGATTATTTGGCCTTTTCAGCAACCCGCGTGAGGCCATGGCCCTCAGTGGTGGCCTGGAAGCCATGAAGGAAACCTGCGGAATCGCCGCATCGGGAGCCGGAAAGATTCCCTTTATCTGCTTTGACCTGGCAGGCGGCGCCAATATCGCTGGCTCCAATGTGCTGGTTGGCGGCCAGGGCGGCCAGGAAGATTTCCTCACCAGCGGCGGCTACTCCAAGCTGGGCCTGCCTGGCAGCATGGCCCCCAATAACGATGCCGGCGTAGTAAACCGGGAACTGGGGCTGGCCTTCCACAGCGATTCACCGTTCCTGCAAGGCATCATGGAAAAAGCCGCCGCCGCCGCGCCCAGCACCAATGGGTGTGTTATCCCTGCCCGTTCGGAGAACGATACTGGCAATAATCCGCACAACCCCATGTACGGCATCTTTACTGCAGGCGCCGATGGCGAACTGATGTCCCTGATTGGCTCCAGCAGTTCGGTATCAGGCGGTAACTCCATGGCCCCGGATGGCTCGATCATTGCCTCTGCCCGTCCCACCAAGGTAGACAGAGCGACCGATGTGACCGGGCTGGTGGACACCGGGAAGCTGGTGGGCCTTCTGGACCAGGCTGATGCAGTGTCCGTGATGGAAAGCATTGCCCGTATTAGCCACCGGCGTATCGACCAGCTAGATAGCGGCCTCACCGACAGTAACCGACGAGCCAATCTTGAGGACCTGTTGCGCTGTGGCTACGTTGAAGCCGCCGATATCACAGAACGCTTTGGCGACCCCGCTGAGCTGGACATCGAGGAGGACCTGGACATCCTCGCCATCTTTGATGAAAACGAACTGCGGGACCGGGAATTCCAGAAGACCGCATCGATCATGAAATTGGTCGTCAACGGCTATGCCGGAGCGGGCTGCATCTCCATGGGCGGCTTTGATTACCACACCGGCGAACGCGGCACGGGTGAGCAACGCGATCTGCGCGCAGGGCGCTGCATGGGCGCCTGCCTGGATTACGCCCGCCGCAAGGGTGTTCCACTAATGATCTATGTGTTCAGCGACGGCTCTGTTTCCAGCAATGGTCGCATTGATGACTCTGAGGCAGGCAGGGGCAAGGGTGAATGGACCGGCGACAACTCCTCCACTGCCGCGTCGTTCATTCTGGTCTACAGCCCCAACGGACGCCCCACGCTAAATAACGATCAGCAGCAAATCGGCTGGATGCGACCCGACGCCTCCGTGGAAACCGCCGGCAGCCCGGCAGCCAACAACGTGAACCTGCTGGCCGAGGTGGTGTGGCTGAATTACCTGGCTCTGCATGGAGAGCAAGGGCAATTTGCCAGCAAATTCCCTAACCACAGCCTGGGTAATGCGGCATCCATGGATCGACTAACCGCCTTTGAACCCATTGTCAGTGGTACTATCTAGCGACCCTGAGCCCTGTCGGCGGCAAGGTAAGGTATCCCTCGCCTACCTGCCTGCCGGCCCCGCGGTCGGCTCACTGACAATGTAAAGGTGACCCTCACCATGGCCTTTCGACCCTCTGCCCGCCTGCTGGCCGGCAGCCTTCTTGTCGCTCTTTGCATGCCCGTTTTTGCTCAATGGCAACAGCATCAATGGGACATCATGGGAACCCGTGCCAGCGTAACCCTGTGGTCCCCAACCCCTGCGGCGCCGCTATTCCGGACCCTGGAAAACGAAATGGCTCGGCTGAATCAGCTGTTGTCCCCCTGGGTAGAAGACAGCGAACTGGCACAACTCAACCGACTGGCAGCCAGTAAACCGCAAACCATCAGTGCCGAGTTTTATCGCCTGTTGGAACGCTCCGCACATTATTACCAGCTCACCGACGGCGCCTTTGACATTACCTTCGCCAGTGCAGGCCACCTGTATGACTACCGGAAAGGCAAGGCACCTGATGCTCAAGCACTGAAGCGTGCCACACGGCATATCGGTGCTTCACGGATAGCGTTACTGGATAACCATCAGGTGCGTTTCAGCGACCCGGGGACACGCATCGATCTGGGCGGGATCGCCAAAGGTTACGCCATCGACAGAGGGATCGCCTTGCTGAAAGCCGCAGGGGTGGAACATGCCTGGCTGTCACTGGGCGGTGACAGCTATGTGCTGGGAGACCACCGTGGTCGCCCCTGGGAAGTCGGCATACAACACCCGCGCGATCGCAGCGGCATTGCCATGCGACTCCCTATTTCCGATGTCGCCATGTCTACCTCTGGCGATTACCAGCGATACTTCATTCAGGATGGCGAACGCATCCACCACATTATCTCCCCAAAGACGGGAAAGAGTGTCGGGGAACTGGTCAGTGTTACCGTGCTGTGCGACAACAGTGTGGATGCTGATGCCCTGTCAACCAGTGTATTTATCCTCGGCAAGGAAAAGGGATTGGCACTCATCGACAGACTACCCAACACCTCGGCAATCCTGATCGATCAGCACGGCAAGGTAAGCTACTCCAACGACCTGGCTGCCCCTGCCACGGCTACGCCTCCCTCATCAGACTGACGCTGAAGCATGCCCGCCGGGCATGCCTCCTGTCAGGGTGCCGTTTAAGGCTGGATTTGCAGAGATTCGAGGCCCTGGCCTTCCACTGGTGCGGGTGACCCGCGACGCTCACGCAAGGCCCGGTGATAGAGGTCCGCCAATCCTTCATGGGCGGAAGCCGAGAACCGTTTGAGCCGGGCGCGGGTTGCCGTTACCTGCTCATACGCCGATGCCTGCAAACCGTATTGCTGGCGGCGCATCAGCCTCTCGCCCCGCTTTTGCAAATTGGAAAGTTCCGCTTCCAACTCCGGCAGCTCACGTTGAAAGACCTCAAGGCGATCGACTCTGTAGGTGGCATAAAGCACGCGGCTACGCAGCAGGCGGTTTTCTTCAAGCAGACCTTCTATCTGCTTGATTTCACGCTCACGGTCCCATTGTCTGGGAACAATGTCCTGCTGCATTTCCCATAGCAACACGCCCTTGTAGAAGTCCAGCTTCTCCACCATATCCGGGCGCGCCTGCTGCCCCCACCCCTGCGTATGCTCTCTCGCCTGCTGCTGGGCAGTCCAAAGCTTCTGCTCGCGATCCGTGGCAAACGGGAGCGGATCCTGGGACTCGACCGCCTCGCTAAAACGACGTTCCAGACGGGTCATCTGCCCCTGAAAATCCTGGCCAGCAAGATCTTTCAACAAAGCTTTTGCTTCCGGGCGCAAGGTGTTGTGCTTGCGTTCATGGGCTGCCAGCATCGTGTACAGGCCCGGCATCTTCTGCTGCCAAAGGCTGAGCAGATTCCGCTGACGCATCAACTCATGATACTGATTCCAGCCCTGCTGGAATTCCGCAGTAGCGAACCACTCGTAAAAGGTAGGAAAACTGCTCACCCGCTGAGGCAAGAAAGCGGGCACTGGATCCATGGCCGTGGACCAGCGCGGCGAGCCAACCATCTCAGCAAACCATTCGCCACCGGCAATTTGCGCCTCCACTTCGACCAGGTAGGTATCCAACTTGTCAAAACGGTCCAGCGCAGTTTCGAATGCCTGCCTTGCCGCCTTCTGATTGTTCAACGACTCATACAGGTAAGGTATGGCCAGCTGAGCCTCCTGAACCGTGGCACGCTGAATCGACCCCTGATCCAGCTTCTGCAACACAGGCAAGGCTTTGCCTGGCTGGTTGGCCAACAGCAGAGCGCGGGCATAAAGCAGCAGGGAAATATCCGAGAACGGTCCCTCCAGACGGGCATTGCTCAGCAGTTGCAACGCGCGATCCTGTTGTTCGCTGCGCAACATGTAGATGGCCAAAGCCAACATGGCCTTGTCTTTGATCGCGTTGGTCTCTGCACTACCGGGCGGCAGGTTGGCCAACTTCCAAAGCCACTCCTGCCCCAAAGAGGGATGCTCGCCGTTGATCCAGCTGATGGCGAGGTTATAGCGAAGGTAAGCATTGAGCGGGTGATTTTCCGAGAAAGCATCCAAAGACTCAGCCGCCTCTTCATACCTCCCCAAACGCATCAAAATCTTGGCTCGCAGGCTGTAGAACACCTCCTGCAACGCCTCGGGAGGTTGCTCCCCTACCTGCTGCTCAAGGGTTGCCAGCGCCTGCTTGTATTTGCCCTGTCGATAGTAAAGACCCGCCAGATGAATCCAGGCCCGCTGGGCAACACCATCACTAACCTGACTGTCGAGCAGCGAATCAAACACCTGCTGGGCATCTTCCGGCATGCCATAAGCGCTATACATGGCACCCAGCAACACCTGAAGCTCAGGCTTATGAACCTGCACTTCACCGCGCTCCAGTGCCATCTGCGCCCGGGTCAAGGCCGCGAAGTAATCGCCCTGCAAATAGAGATAGGCCACCTCACCATAGGCGGGCTCCTCCACCTTGTGCGGTTCATCCAATCGCGCCCAAACCAGACTGCTGCACAGCAGCAGCAGATAGAACACACCACGCATCAGCGCCAGTCCCGAAAGCGAAAACGGGGCTGCTGCTTTGACTCGTCATCTTCGATATGCAGCTGAATGAAATGACGGCCATGGGCTTTTTCGAACTGGCCGTTTACCCCACGACGGATTTCCCGGCCACTGGGACCAGTACCGGTCACGAAAGCTGTCAGCTCATGCTCACCGTTTTTTACGTTAGCCAGCGCCAGTCGTTGCACCGCGCCATTCATCAGCGCCCGAATTTCTTTTTCGGTGTAAAGATGACTGGCCAGCACTTCGCCGTCCAACTCCAGGGTAATACTGTCTGGCTGGAAAAAGTGCCCCACATCCAGGGAGACATAGATCCCCACCTGGGTATCCGCCGGGAACAACAACTCTTCCTCCAGCAGCAGCAGGCGCTTGTTCACTTCCAGTACATCCCGTTTGAAATCTGCCAGATCCTTGTCCAGCTCGCCCCCATGCAACTGGCCCATCACCAGTAACAACAGCATCACAACTACGCGGCGCATCGTTCCCCCGAATTCAGGCTTTCAATGGTTTTTCAGCAATCTAGCACAGTCTTTTCGCCATGACTGTCGGCATTGTCTCATCCCATGGTTACAAACAGTGCCGGCTGTCGGCCTTGTTCGCCGGTGAGATACAAATTTCTCACAGTTGGCCCTTGCCATCCTTCCCCCTTGAGGACCATTATCAAGGGGTCGGCTTTGGTCGACACCGTGCCGGCGGCCCGGCCAGGATGCCGCGCCATGCGCGCCCCCTTGGGGCGCGGTGGCGTGGCGGGAGGCCGGGCCGTCCGGCATGCACTTGTTCCACCCCTCTCTCCAGCGGGTTCCACCGGCACGCCCCAGACCAACTGCGTTTCGCCTCTCGCTTTTCGCGATGAACCTTTGTCCGTATTCTAGTGAGTCTCTGAGTCTTACCGCACACCCTCACGAAATGGATTCCCAATGAAAGCACGCGTTTCTGCCTGGCTTCTGGCCACCGCCCTGCTACTATCCGGCTGCCATACCCTTGGCCAGCTTGAAGCCCCGGAAGTCAGTGTCACGGGCATCAACCTGAACAGCTTCACCCTGTTCGAGCAGGAGTGGGGGCTCACCCTGAGAGCGCGCAACCCCAATGACCGGGAACTGACACTGAAAAGCCTGGATTACGAAATCTATGTGAACGGCGAAAAATTTGCCCGCGGCCTGACCGGGGACACCGTCACCCTCCCTGCCATGGGCGATGCCAAGGTGACGACCACTATCACCACCAGCCTGATGAGCAGCCTGCAGCAATTGCAAAAGATCCAGCAGCAACAGGGTGAACCACTCAAATACCGGCTAGTGGGCAAGGCCCGGGTGGCCGGTGTTCCCATCCCCCTGGCCTTCGACAAGGAAGGGGAAATGCAGCTGCCGAAGATGCCCTGAGAGGCCGCTTCAGCCCGCGACTCGGCCACGCCGATAGCGGGCAGGGGTCTGGCCAGTCCAGCGCCGAAAAGCGTGAATGAAGTTGGACAGCTCCGAGTACCCCAGCCTTTCGCTGATTTCTTCCAGAGTCAGAATGCCCAGCGTCAGCCACTGCTCTGCCAACATCCGTCGCACCTCATCAAGCAGTTCCTGATACCCGGTTCCCTCCCGGTTGAGATGGCGTCGCAGGGTACGGGGACTCATGTGCAGCTCCTCAGCCAGTGTTTCCAGAGAAGGAAAGCGGCCCGGCTGCTGCAGCAACCGCCGGCGTAATCGGGCCGCCGTTCCGCCGCGGGAATGCCGCTGCACCAGCAACTGGTGGCACTGCTCTTCGCAGAGCCGTGCCGTCACCGGGTTCGCCTGCGGTAACGGCATATCCAGCAAGCCGCGCGCGAAAGCGGCCTCACTCACTGCACTGTCGAATACCGGCTCGCGACCGAATAGCGAGATCACCTGCGCGGGGTCTCTGTCCGGCAATCGCAGCCGTAATGCCGTCAAAGGCACCCGCAAAGAAAACAGCTCCTCCTGGATCACCATGATGGCACTGGCATCCCGGGCCAGCAGATACGGCCGCACCGCTTCCGGCAACCCGGCATCTTCCAGCACCAGGACGGCGTTGTCCCGGGTTTCCTGCAACCGCACATCCACAAACGCAAAGGTCAGCCCCAGATAGCGCACCCCCAACCGAATGGCATCGCCAAAGGTGGGGCTGCTCAGCAGGGCAAAGCCCCACACACCATAGCTGCTGAGGTGGTAGCGCTGTCCCATGGCCAACCCGTGAGACACGGGGTCATCGAGGTGCGCACAGAGGTTCTCGATCACCTTCAGTTCCTGCGCCGATTCAATGGTGGCGTCCGCCTGATTGAGCATGGCCGCATCAATCCCCGAACCTGCCAGTGCTACCGACACAGGCACCCCCTGCTCTGCGCCATAGGCGGCTTGCAGTCGTACGCTGGTGATGGCGCGCAGGGTGCTCATGGCCGTGTCCGTTTTCCACAATTTTGTGTCCCAGAATGCCATAAACAGCAGCAACCGGTCTCGCTACAGTGGTATCAATAACAGTTAACGGGATGTATACCCCATGAGCCCTACCCATCAGGTCATCATCATCGGCGCCGGTTTCGGCGGTCTTGGCATGGCGATTCGTCTCAAGGAACAGGGGCAGGATGATCTCCTGCTGATCGAAAAAGGCCACGATGTGGGCGGCTGCTGGCGCGATAACACCTACCCCGGTGCGGCCTGTGACGTGCCGTCCCACTTGTATTCGTACTCCTTTGAGCGGCACTACCCCTGGAGTCGCCGATTTGCCCCGCAGCAGGAAATCTTTGCCTACCAGCAATACTGCGCCCGCAAATACGACATCTACCGCCACATTCGCTTTAACACCGAAGTCGCCGACGCCCGCTACCAGGATGACGCTGGCACCTGGCAGGTTACCCTGACCAATGGCGACATTCTCACCTGCAAGGCACTGATTACTGCGACAGGCCAGCTCAACCAGCCCGCCTATCCCCCCCTCGCCGGCATTGAGGATTTTCAGGGAGCGCACTTCCACAGCGCCCGCTGGAACCATGACATCGACCTGACAGGAAAAACCGTGGCGGTGGTCGGCACCGGCGCCAGTGCCATCCAGTTTGTCCCGGAAGTGGCCAAACAGGCCGCCCGGGTAAAACTGTTCCAGCGCTCTGCGGCCCATGTGATTGCCAAACCCGACCGCCCCTACCATTCCCTGGAACACCGGCTGCTCAAATGGCTCCCGGCCACCCAGACGCTGGACCGGCTGCGCATTTACGCCGCCAATGAATCCCGGGTGCTGGGCTTCACGTCCCTGCAGCAGGCCATGAAGATCTACGAATGGCTGTTCAAGCGCCACCTGCGCAAGCAGATTGCCGACCCGGCGCTGCGTGAGAAGCTCACCCCGGACTACCCCATGGGCTGCAAACGCATCCTGATGTCCAATGACTATTATCCGGCCCTTGCCAAGGACCATGTGGACGTTATCAACCACGGCATCGCCTCGGTCGATGCGACCGGCCTGACCGATACCGACGGCACCCACCACCAAGCCGATGTCATTATCTATGGCACCGGATTCCGGGCCACTGACTTCCTCACCCCCATGACCGTTATCGGCCGCGACGGCCAGGATCTGAACCAGGCGTGGCAGGACGGAGCCGAGGCCTACCTGGGCATCACTGTTCGCGGTTTCCCCAATCTCTTCATGCTCTACGGCCCCAATACCAATCTCGGACACAACTCCATCATCTACATGCTGGAAAGCCAGATTCACTATGTGCGCCAGTGTCTGGCAGAGATGGATGAGCAAGGCCTGCGTGCACTGGAGGTCCGCGATACGGTACAAGCTCAATTCAATGACGACGTGCAACGCAAGATACGCGCAACCGTCTGGGACAAGGGCTGCCATAGCTGGTACAAGACTGACAGCGGCAAGAACACTAACAACTGGCCGGGCTTTACCTTCGACTATCGCCGCCTTACCCGCCACGTAAACTGGAGCGACTATGAGCTTGTTCGTTGACCGCATCAGCCGGTCTCAATCCTTGCTGCAGCAAGTGCTGGCCGGGATCCTGCGCACCTCGCTGGCGCTGCTGTTCAAACCGGTGGTCAACCCGCGCTTCAGCATCCAGACTCAACGCCGCTGGATGACCCTCATTGCCGGCACCACCCTGACAGCACGGGACGTGGGCAGTCATGACGCCCCGGTTGGCGACGTGCCCTGCCGTCACTATCAACCGCTTCATGCCCAAGGCACGGTGTTGTATCTGCATGGCGGTGGCTATGTGGCCGGAAGCCCCGACACCCACAAAGCCATCACCTCTCATCTGGCCCGCTATGCCAATGCCCGGGTGGTGGTGCCAGATTACCGTCTCGCCCCGGAGCACCCCTGCCCGGCAGCGATTGACGACGCGGTGGCGGTCTACCTGGGTTTGCTGGATGAAGGCGTTCACCCGGACACCCTCACCCTGATGGGAGACTCCGCCGGCGGCGGGCTGGCCATGGCGCTATTGCAGGCCCTGCAGGCCCGCAAGGTTGCCCTGCCCAGCAGCGTGATTCTGTTTTCGCCGTGGGTCGACCTGACCGCCACGGCACTGTTCGACACCGACCGTGATTGCCTGCTCAGCCCCGCCTGGCTGGAGAGCGGCGCCCTTCTGTACGCCGGTGCAGACACCGACCGTGCCCGCCCGCAGTGCTCGCCCATCAACGGTGAGCTGGGCAACCTGCCACCGGTGCTGATTCAGGCCGGCAGTGACGAGATCCTGCTCAATGACAGCCACCGGCTGTGCCAGGCACTCAATGACGCTGGCACGCCCGCACACCTGCAGGTGCACCCTCAACGCTGGCATGACTTCCAGCTCCACGCCGGGGTACTGGCTGATGCCGACCAGGCACTCATGACCTGCGCCCGCTTCATTCACCAACACTGGAAGGACGTCCGCCCATGAAACGGATCCTGATCACCGGCGCGGCCAGCGGCATCGGCCTGGCCACCGCTCGCCTGTTTCACCGCAATGGCTGGACACTGGGGCTGACGGATATCAACCACGACGCCCTTGTCGAGCTGGCCAGCGAGCTGGATCAGTGCTGGCATCGGCAGCTGGACGTCACCGACGACATTGCCTGCCGTCACGCCTGCCAGGAATTCGCTGCCGATAGCGGCGGACTGGATGTGCTGTTCAACTGTGCCGGCATCCTGCAGATGGGGCATTTTGAAGACATCAGCGCCGAGCAGCACAAGCGTATTATCGACATCAATGTCACCGGCCTGATCAACATGACGCTGGCCGCCCATCCGCTACTGCAAGACAGTAACAGTGCTGCCGTCATCAATATGAGCTCCGCCTCGGCGCTCTACGGCACTCCGCACTTCGCCTCTTATTCCGCCAGCAAATTTGCCGTGCGTGCGCTGACTGAGGCACTGGATATTGAATGGGGCCGCCAGGGCATTCGGGTACTCGACATCATGCCCCCCTTTGTCAGCACCCCCATGTTGACCGAAGCCAGCTTCCGTTCACCGGTTGTCGATCGTATGGGGGTCAACCTGGATGCCGACGACATCGCCCGCACCGTCTTCCAGGCTGCCACCGAGACTGCCCCTGTGCACAATCCGGTGGGTGGCGTCTTCAAACTGATGACGCTGAGCAACAAGCTGCTGCCCAGCCGGGCCACACGCCTGCTGATGCAGTTCATGAGTCGGGAATAGTGTCAGCGGCGGGTTGCCCTGCAACCCGCCAGCAAGGAATGTCGTCTCGTCACTGCCCGCTCTCACGGGCTGGCACGGTGTACCGGATCACGACCTTGCGACGCCCCCATTCCCGCGCGGCCTCAATGTCCTCACCCATGTAAATATCGATTTTTTTCTTCCAACGCCTGTGCATTTTGTCTTTGACTTTCCAGGTTCCGGGCAACCCCTCGATCTCCACCTCGGTGTTATGGTCCAGCCCCAGCGCAATCAGGTCACGGGACACCGCAATGGCCTTCATGCCCGGCTCCAGCCTGTCTCCCCACGCCGCCAGGGCATGGTCCTTGCCGTGCCCCTGGCCGTGCAGGGAGTTGTACGCCGTCGCAGTGACCGTGAGGGTTTCCGGCTCGGGTTGTGCCTCGCAAAACGACACCAGCCAGGTCAGCGACACCACAGCCAATGCAAAGCCGCCCGCATTCACTTTCCGTTGCCTCGGCAGGGTTACACTCATTCCATGCTCCGTTTTCTGGTTTTCATTATGGTGTTGCCTTTGTACAGCGCCTGCAGTCAGCAGGCCTATGTGGAGACCCGCACGCCCATCGAGCCAACACTGACGTCGTGGGAGGCAGATCAACCGCCCCGTGGCGTGGTGCTGGCCCTGCACAGTTTCGGCGACTACCACGCCGCCTTTGATCAACTGCGTCCGCGCTTTGCCGAGGCCGGCCTGCTGCTGGACAGTTATGATCAGGCCGGTTTTGGTTCACGCCTGCAGCAGGGCCACTGGCCAGGGGAACAACGGCTGGTCGAGGATGCGGTACAACGCATCGATCATCTTTACCAAGCCTACCAACGACCGGTGTTCGTGCTGGGTGAAAGCATGGGCGGCGCAGTCGCCATCCTGGCCGCACAACAGCGCCCTGACAAAGTCGCCGGGCTGGTGCTGGCCGCCCCGGCGGTGCGAGAAGGCATACGCTTGCGCTACGGCTGGAATGCCGCCATCGCTACCGTCGCCGCTATCGCACCCGGTTACCGCGTCACCGTAAACCGTGACCCGGACGACCCGTCTCTGGCCCCTGCCAATGCCCGGCGGCTGGCCCGCGATGCCCTGGTCATGCGACAGGTCAGGCTGGACACCTACTGGGGGCTCATTCAACTGGCCGATACCGCCAGCAACCAGGCCGCCAGCCCGGCTTACCCCGAGTTACCCGTGATGCTGCTCTACGGCGGCAAGGACAACACGGTGCCGCAAGCCGGTATCGATGCCCTGCGCAGGCATTTTGACCCCCACCTGTGCTGGCAGTTTCAGCCACAAGCCCCTCACCTGCTGCTGCAAGGCAATCAGTGGCAGGCTACCGCGCAGCGCATTATTGACTGGATCCAGCAACAAGAGGCAGGAATTGGCCCCAGCAGCACGTTACAGATGTCGCCAGACTGTTACCCTGTCGCCACGGATGACAACCACAGGGAATACTCTCCATGAGCAAACGGGTACTGATCACGGGTGGCAATTCAGGTATCGGGCTTTGCACCGCGGAACAGCTGGCAGCACAGGGGGCAGACGTGACTCTGGCCTGCCGGAATATCAGCAAGGGCCAATCCGCCGTTGCCCGCATCAAGAACCGCTATCCCAATGCCGGCGTACGCCTGTTTCCGCTGGACCTGTCTGATCTGGAAAATGTCCGTGACAGCGCAGCCAGCCTCTATCGTGAGCTGGGCGCCATTGATGTGCTGATCAACAACGCTGGCGTGGTACCTACCCGGCAGGAGTACACCCGGGATGGCTATGAAATGCAGTTCGGGGTCAACTATCTGGCGCCCGTGCTGTTTACCCACTTGATGCTGCCACTGCTGCAAAAGGGGGAACAGCCCCGCATCCTGCATCTGGCGTCTGTGGCTCACTGGTTGGGGCGCATCAACAAGAAAACCTGGCGGGGCCGCAAACCCTACCTGGTGATGGATGCCTACGGACAATCCAAGCTGGGTAACATCCTGTTCAGCAATGTGCTGGCAGATCGGCTCCAGGAACTGGGCATCACCAGCAACGCCCTGCACCCCGGCGGAGTGGACACCCCCATTTTCCGGCATGTGCCCAAACCCATCATGGCGCTGATCAAGCCCACACTGACCACCCCGGAAAAGGCCGCCCGCCTGCCCGTGAGCCTGGCCCTCGATCCACAATATGCCGGCATCAGCGGTGAGTACTTTGCCAATTTCAAACCCGCCATGCGTTCGCCACTGGCCCGCAACCGCAAGCTGGCAGACACCCTCTATTACGACACCATGGCGGAGCTGGGCCTGCCCGCGCTATAGCCGTTCAGGCGATACAGGCAGCTCAAGGGCTGCCTGCTCTACCGCCTCACGCAACTGCGGGTAAAACACCAGAAACCCGGCTTCCAGCGTTTCATAACGCGGTTCGATTTCCTCGACCATTCCGGCAAACGGGTTCGCAAAACGGATCCTGGCCGCGATGGCATCCAGGGCTTCTCCCACCTGCGACAGGCGGGCGTACCGGTTTAGCAGATCATGCTCCAGCAGCCCCTCCATCCGGGGGCGCATGGTCGCCGGCATCATCGGCAAGCCCGCTTCCAGGTCCCGGTAGTGCTGCGCAATGGCTTCCTCGCGTGGCTCCGCATGAAAATCCGACCAGTGCTGCCATAGAAAATGATCAAACAACACATCCAGTGCCACCCCGGAAAATCGCCTGCGTTGTGAAGAAAAACCTCGCCGCTGGGCCACGACCCAGGGGTGGTCATCGGTAAAGCGGTCCACCAGCAGGTGATTGGCCAACCCCCGTGCCACCGGACCAGACAGGGCTGAACGGTCCACGCCACGCAGGAAGTCACCCAGCACATTGCCCACCTTGGAAGGCACGGAGGGCTTGGCCAGAGAAAGGTGCGCCAGATAATTCATGACACTGCACGGAGCGTGCCCAGTGCATACTCACACCGGGCCCGCGGCAGGATTCAGCCCGGCGGCCAGTTGAAGGAACGGCCGCCCAGTACGTGCACGTGAAGATGGAAAACGGTCTGGCTGGCGCCGGCACCGTTGTTCACATTCAGACGAAAATCTTCCAGCCCTTCCTGTTTGGCAACCTGGCTGGCGATCAACAGTAAATGCCCCAGCAGCGACGCATCTTCGGCGCCGGCATCCGACAATTTGGGAATCGGTTTTTTGGGAATCACCAGAAAGTGCGTCGGGGCCTGGGGATTGATATCCCGGAAAGCGAGGCACTGGTCGTCTTCGAAAATGATGTCGGCGGGAATCTCCCGGTCGATGATCTTGGAGAACAGGGTTTCAGCCATGGTGTGATTCTCTCCTGGTTAGCATGCCAGCCGCGAGCAGGACATTTACCGTCAGGATGTGCACTTCACTGAGTATCGGGTGTGCCCCGGTTCACAGCTCGCACGATAACTGCACGGAAAATAACCCAATACGGTGACGACAACCTTAGCGGCAGGTCAGAATGGTGGCATTATAGTGCTCTCTGAATCCATCTTTGATCAACCGGGACAGCATGGCGACACTCTTTGTTGAAAATTTGACCGTTGCAGATTTTTCCTACCTGCACCCCAAACGCGGCATGATCGGGGAATCCTGGCTGGTTGACCTGGAATTAAGCGGCGATCTGGACCATCAGGGCATGGTGTTCGATTTTGGCCACATCAAGAAATCCATCAAACGTATCATCGACGACAATGTGGATCACCGACTGCTGGTGCCGATGGACTGCGAACAGGTCTCCGTGGCCGAGCGCGACAACAACACCAGCCTGGAGTGGCAATACCGGGGCGGCACGATTCGCATGGTCGTGCCCAGCGAAAGCCTGTTGCTGATGTCCGGCCCGGAAGTCTCCAAGGCCAGCCTGACCTTGTACCTGATGGAGCTGGTACAAAGTATCGTGCCTGAGAATGTCGCAGAGGTTCGCGTCATTCTGCGCGAGGAAGACACCGGTACCGCTCCCTATTACCACTATTCCCATGGCCTGAAGAAGCACGACGGCAACTGCCAGCGCATTGCTCACGGCCACCGCTCCAGCATCCATATCTTTGAAAATGGACGCCGCAGCCGTTACTGGGAAAAGCTCTGGGCCGACCGCTGGGAAGATATCTATATCGGCACAGAAGAGGATCTCGAGGGCACCTACTACATTGATGAGATTCCTCATCACCGGTTCCGGTACGACGCACCACAAGGGCGATTCGAGCTGGTCATCCCGGAAGATCACTGTTATTTGATCAATACTGACTCCACCGTGGAGCAGCTGGCCGCCCACATTGCTGAGCAGCTTGCGGTAGAGGCGCCCGGCAAGCACTTCCGGGTGCGTGCCTTCGAGGGGGTTGGCAAAGGGGCCATCGCCGAAGCGGGCGAGGATCTGCCCGGCCGAACCCAATCGGGCTGGCTGGCCGGTTCTGCCGTAATCTAGGGCCTGTCTGCAGGAGCCATGGGCACATCCAGCCGGATCCCCATGGGAGCATCGCCCCCTGCAGACAAAGGGCGGGGGCGAGCGGCGTGGCGGCCCATTACTCCTGCGAGAGAATGCTTTCTGCCTCTTCCTGAATCAGTCGACGCAGCCAACGATGAGCCACGTTGTGGTGCAACAATGATGACCAGGCCATCTTCAGCTCGAACTCCGGGATATCGAAAGGCGGCTGCTTGATCAGCAGCCGGGGATTCTGTGCCTGCATTTTCGCCACCCGGGACGGCAGGGTCGCCACCAGATCATTGTTCATCGCCAGCAACGCCGGCATCTGATAGTGGCGGGTAAAAATACTGATCTTCCGGCTCTTGCCCAGCAACTCCAGGGCATGATCAATCCAGCCAAGCCCGCCCAACTTCTCGGGATTCATGCCAAAGCCAACACCAAACCCGGTTTTCGACACCCAGATATGCTGAGCCGACAGGTAGCTCTCCAGATTGAAATCCATGGCAATGGGGTTGTCGCGATTCAGCAGACAGGAAAACGAATCTTTCCACAGATTCACCTGATGAAATGATCCTGGCATCTCGTTGAACCGGTTCACCGCCATGTCTACCCGGCCCTGCTCCATATCCTGATAGCTCACATCCGAGGGGGTCAGAAAATCCAGAACCACATCGGGCGCTTCTGCCCGCAGCCGCCGCACAATATGCGGCACCAGAGTCGCCTCGGCATAATCACTGGTCATGATCCGGAACACCCGGCGACTGGCTTCCGGCCGAAAAATATCTTCCGGGACGAACAACTGCTCTGCCTGGGCAAGGATTTGCCGAACCAACGGCCGTAACTCCTGGGCTCGCTCGGTGGCAGTCATCCCCTCGCTGGTTCGAATCAGCAGGGGGTCACCGAACATTTCCCGCAACCGTTTAAGTGAGTTACTCATGGCAGGCTGGGTAATCCCCAACTGCTCGGCAGCCCGGGTCACATTTTGCTCACGCAACAGCACATCCAGGTACTTGAGCAAGTTCAGGTCTGCGCTGGCAATATTCATTGCTTGAATAACCTATCAAATCCACATCATTGAAATGGATTCTAACACCCGGCCCGCCCGCCCTGCCCGAACTATTTGTGGGCATGGCGCGCCACGCCTTAGTGCAAGACTTCGAGACCTCTCATGACAGGTGTTAACCACGTCCCCCTTTGCACTAATGGCAACCTGCCAGTATCGCCTGATAACAAAAAAATGCGTAAGGTGTGGACACATGTAGATCACGGTGCGGCACAGTAATACAAGCCTGAATCTGATCCGGCACTGTTCTCACAGGTAGTGGTTTTTCCCTGTTTACCCATTTCCCGGCGGCGCAGTCGAACGCCCTGCATACCGCAAAGGCAGCCAAGCATCAGGCCACCGGGAAAGAATCAGAGGTTACTATGACAAACAACGCCACCACGCGAACCGAGAAGTTCGTGGTGCGTTTCCCTTGCGGAATGCGTGCAGAAGTGTCAACGGCGGCCAACCATAGCCATCGCAGCATGAATGCAGAAATCATTGCCCGGTTGGAGCACAGCCTGGGTAATTGGCCCGAAACCCTGCCTCAGGGAGAAACCGCCGTGCCGCAAGGTTCGGAGGAAGCGTTTTTGCTGGAGCGCTTTCGCCAGCTTTCGGTGACCAAACAGCAGGCCCTGCTTGCCCTTTTGGACTAACAGGGAAACCGACCTTTCATCTCCGGTGCGCGCCGTCAGGAAAACAATTTATGCCGTCTCGTGGCGCTTGCGCTACCATGGCAGTGCCAACTTCATGGAATGAACAGGAGCCCGGTCCGGCGTGACGGCAACACAGTCTCCCAATCCCCTGCCCACCGGCAGCGACATCTCGCTGCCCTGGCATCTGCGCCTGCCCAAGGCGCTAGAGAAGGACTTCCGCCTATACTTTCGCGCCTCAGTGGCCAAGGTCGCCCCGGGCGCTTTCCTCCTGATCGGTATCCTGTTGGCCTGTGCGATGCTGGTGGAATCTGTCGTTGGTGACGAAATCATTGCCCACTCGTGGCGTCCGCGTCTGTTTACCCTGATGATCACCGGGGGCTGCCTGCTACTGGCCCGTAACCCTCGCGGGCGCGAGTGGCTGCACCCCGCTACGCTCACACTGGGGCTTGCCATCGCCAGCACGGGAAACTACCTTGGATACACCATTTCCCACCCTCTTTCCTACACGTTCTTTCTGCATACCCCTATTGCCGTAATCATGATCTGCACGCTGATCCGGGTCCCCTTTTACCAGGCACTGGGAGGGTCTCTGATTATGATAGGCGCTCTTGGGGTTACCCTGTTTATGGATCCTTCACGTGTAGAATTCGAACCGCTGACTCTGATGTTAGTCACCCTCGCCTTTTCCAGCATGAGCCTGTTCGGTCAATACGTGTATGAACGACTGCTACGTCAGCACTTCCTGTCAGAACACGTTCTGTTTCAACACAGGGATGAACTGCACTCCGCCAACCTGATTCTGGAGAATCAGGCCACGGTGGATGGCATGACCGGGTGTATCAACCGGCGGGGTATGGAATCCCGATTGAATCATCTTTATCACCTGCTCCAGAAGCAAAGCCCTGACGCTCCTGAACGCGTGACACTGATGCTGTTTGATATCGACTTCTTCAAGCAATACAACGACACCTATGGCCACCCTGCCGGGGACGAATGCCTCAAGAAGGTCGCCAGCGTACCGCTATCCATGGTGCAGGCGGAAAAAGACTTTGTGGCACGCTATGGCGGCGAAGAATTCGTGATCGTACTGACCGATTCCAGCTTCAACGATGCGCTGGTGTTTGCCGAGCGCATGCGTAACCGCGTCGAGCAACTAGGCTTGCCACACAGCGGTTCCCGCATCAGCCAGGTGGTCACCATCAGCGTCGGGGTCGCCTGCTCAGACGGCCAGGCCGACAACGGTGCCGAACTCCTCAAGCTCGCCGACGAAGCCCTCTACCAGGCCAAAGGCGCAGGCCGTAACCGGGTGGCGCTGATGAGCAATCAGGGGCTGGTAGAAATGCTTAATTAATACCGCCGCGAGACGGTTTTCCATGTGTTTCAGGTTCCAATCAGCGCGACCACGCCGCTGTTAACTATTCATTGTTACCTGCCATTTGTGGAACTACCGTCACCGGATCCAGCTTCTCCTCAAACCAGTTGAGTCGCCAGTCCAGGTGGGGGCCAGTGGCGCGGCCGGAGGCGCCGACTTTGGCAACCGGGTCGCCCTGCTTGACGGTCTGGCCTTTTTCTACCAGTACCTCACTCAAATGAATCATGGTGGACGAGACCCCATAGCCATGATCCAGAATCAGGGTGCCTCCGGAGTAGTAATTATCGTTCTGGACCAGGGTCACCACCGCATCGGCCGGAGCCACCACCACCGTGCCGGTGGGACGGGCCACATCGACGCCGTAATGGGGGCGGCCCGGCTTGCCGTTGTAGACCCGCTGACTGCCATACACGCCACTGATTCGGCCGGTCAACGGCCACTGGAAATTCGTCAGGAACGATTCGCTGTCAGAATCCGTCGCTCTGGCGGCTTTGATACCTGCGGCTTCGCGACGAATACGTTTGAGCACTGCCTCCGGGGGAGGCGCCACCGTCCGCTGGGGCACCCCTTCCACACGCTGGATGTCGTACTCACGCTGGCTCAGGGTGACCAACACTTGCTGAGTCACCTCCTCCTTTTGCAAAACCAGTGTCTGTTCCAGCGCCGCATCGCGACCGAAACCGACGGCAAAAAAACCGTCACCCGTGGTTCGCACCGGTTTGCCGGCCAAGGACACGGAGACTCCTGGCGCCACCTGACCGCGCAACAATGTGCCCTGGGTGCGCTCACCGTTCAGGGACAATAGCCAGTCGCCGGCGAAGGCGGGACTCACCAGTAGCCATGCCGCCAGCACGGCAAGTGTTCTCATGCTTTGCAATTCCGTCTCCTGATAGATGAACCGTGACAACAGTATTTAGCCACCCTGGCTGCGAAGCCGATGAGGGAGCCCGCACGCTGGCGATAGAGCATTCCCGATGCCACATCGCTGCAAGCAAGCTCCCACTGGGGGACAACCGAACTGTGGGAGCGGTGGTTCCACCGCGAATAAAGAGCCGGCCGCAGCAAGCACGGTCGGACGACCGCCCCCACTCTGCCGTTCAGCCTCCAGCCCGCGCCTGTCAGGCAAAGGCCGCCCCATCCTCCACGTCCAGCTGCACCGGGTCCAGATGCATTTCGCCATAGCGGCGCCACACACGCGAACGGATGAACAGCTGATACAAGTCGGGGTCAAGATGATGGTTATCGCGCATGCGCTGCATGATCGCCAGCGCTTCGCTGAGTTTCAACGGCGTCTTGTAGGGTCGCTCTTTGGCGGTCAGCGCCTCGAACACATCGGCGATCGCCATGATTCTGGCAGGAATGGACATCTGCTCGCGGGTCAGGCCCAGCGGGAAGCCGGTACCGTCCATTTTTTCGTGGTGGCCACCGGCGTATTCCGGCACCCGTTTCAGCTTGGCCGGGAACGGCAGCGAGCCCAGCATGTCCAGTGTCACATCCATATGGCCATTGATGATCTGCCGCTCCTCCGGGGTGAGAGTGCCCCGGGGAATGCACAGGTTTTTCACCTCATCCTCGGTTAACAACGGGCGGCACTGCCCCCAGGCATCGGTCCAGGTTCGTTGGGCCAAATCCCGTACCCGCTGCTGATCCTCTGGGGGCATGCGCTCGCCGCCCCGATTGATTCTCTCCAAAAACGCGAGGTCAGCCGTCAGCGCATCGATTTCCTGCTCCATGCGCTCACGCAACGAAGGTTCCAGTTCCGGGGTCTGCACGCTCTCCTTTTCGTACTGGAATCGGATTTCTGCCCGCAGGGTGGCAAAGCGGCTGGCGACTTCATCAATGCGATCGTGCAGTGTATGTAATTTGGTGGACTTATCGAGCACCGAATCCGGGGTCGCCAGCTTGCCACAGTCATGCAGCCAGGCAGCCACATGCAATTCGTACCAGCCTTCCTCATCGAGCTGAAAGTCCGCGAAATCACCCTCGTCTTCACAAGCCGCCTGGGCAAGCAGCTCGGTAATCACCGGAACACGCTGGCAATGCGCGCTGGTGTGGGGGCTCTTGGCGTCAATAGCCTGGGCCAGCACCTTGATAAAGGCATCCAACAGTTCCTTGAGCTCCTGCACCTGACTGAGGTTGCTGAGCGCAATTCCCCCATAAGTCAGCAACGACTGGAAGATCAGATGGCCATGCTCAAGGCGTTGCAGGTTCCGCGGAACCGCTTTGCGGTAGAGCAGCTGCAAGACCCCTGTGACACGCCCTTCATGGTTATATAGCGGCCACAGTTGCAAGGCCTGGGCTTCAGGGACCAGTGCCTCCATCACCGCGTGATCCTGCTCGGGCAGCGTCTGTTCTGCGAGCAGCACGGTCTGGGGTTCGCCAACCTGAAAGCAGGCTTCTACCAGGCCTCCGGCATCCAGCGGCCTGAACCAGCGCGCGGCCTCCCGGAACTGGGCTGCGCCAGGCGCCCGACACAGGCAACGCAAACCCTCCCCTTCCCGGGCATCATCGTACAACCAGGCAAGCCCCGCATCGGCACCACACAGCGAACCAGCCTCCTGAAGCAGGGTATCCAGCAACCGGGGAACATCTTTTTGCTCGCTGAGATGCTGGGCGACCTTCAGCAGGCGGGGCAGCAGGGACTCATCGGTTGTCGTCTGCGTGTGCGGCACAGGCGTGGTCATGGGCTATCCAGCTCCCGTTAAACGTCCATTCTTGCCGGTCTCATCGGGCAACCGGCCTGTATCAAGCATAAGGCGGTGCTTTCATTCAGGCAAAAGGCATGTTTGTTGCCTACAATTATCAGCCGTATGTCCAATAATCACTGACAAGCGCCAACTGCGGCACTTTGCTCCTTGAAGCACAACGTCCGATTGCCTACCATCCTCCGGTTCTGAGCCAATCACCTGGATCCTTCAACCATGAGTGTCAGCTACCAACTGCCCGATGGGGCAAGCATGGAGTTTGATCAGCCGGCTTCCGCGCTGGAGATCGCCGAGCGTATCAGCAAAAAACTCGCTAAACAGGCCCTTGCCGCCAAGGTCAACGGCACCCTGATCGACGTGTATCTGCCCATCGAAACAGGCGCAACAGTCGAAATCATCACCCGTGACACCGATGACGCTCTGGAACTGATCCGCCACGATGCCGCCCATGTCATGGCTGAAGCGGTGCAGGAACTGTTCCCCAACACCCAGGTGACCATTGGCCCGACCATTGAAAACGGCTTTTACTACGACTTCCATCGCGAAGAGTCGTTCACCCCGGAAGACCTCAAAGCCATTGAAAAATGCATGCAGGACATTGTGCGTCGCAACGAGGAAATCCGCCGTGAAGTCTGGGACCGCGACGAAGCCGTGCAGTTCTTCCTCGACAAGGGCGAGGAGTTCAAGGCGGAAATCATCCGCGACCTGCCCGCCGATCAGGAAGTGAGCCTCTACCGTCAGGGCGATTTCATCGACCTGTGCCGTGGGCCCCACCTGCCCAGCACCAGCAAACTTGGGGATGGATTCAAGCTGACCAAGGTCGCCGGTGCCTACTGGCGCGGCGATGCCACCAAAGCTCAGCTGCAGCGTATCTACGGCACCGCCTGGCGCGACAAGAAAGAACTGAATGCCCACCTCAAACAGCTTGAAGAAGCGGCCAAGCGCGATCATCGCAAGCTGGGCAAGGAAATGGACTTGTTCCACCAGCAGGAAGAAGCCCCCGGGATGGTGTTCTGGCACCCCCGCGGCTGGGCGATCTGGCAAAGGGTGGAACAGTACGTACGCAAGGTGTACCGCAACAGCGGCTACCAGGAAGTACGAGGCCCGCAGATCATGGACGTGAGCCTGTGGAAGCGCTCCGGACACTGGGACAACTACCAGGAAAACATGTTCTTCACCGAATCCGAAAAGCGGACCTACGCGGTGAAGCCCATGAACTGCCCGGGCCATGTCCAGATCTACAACGCAGCCCTGCACAGCTACCGTGACCTGCCGATCCGCTACGCGGAGTTCGGCGGCTGCCACCGTAATGAACCTTCTGGCGCGCTGCATGGCATCATGCGAGTGCGAGCCTTTACCCAGGACGACGGCCACATCTTCTGCACCGAAGACCAAGTCGAAGCCGAAGTGACCGCTTTCCATAGCCAGGCCATGGCCGTCTATGCCGATTTCGGCTTCGAGAATATCTCGGTCAAGCTGGCCCTGCGCCCGGAAAAACGCATCGGCACTGACGAAGCATGGGACAAGGCGGAAAACGGCCTGCGGGCGGCCCTGAGCAATGCGGGTGTCCAGTGGGAAGAACTGCCCGGCGAAGGCGCCTTCTACGGCCCCAAGATCGAATACCACCTCAAGGATTCCATCGGCCGTGCCTGGCAGATGGGCACCGTGCAGTTCGACCCCATGATGCCTGAGCGCCTGGACGCGGAATACGTGGATGAGCACTCCCAGCGCCAGCGCCCGATCATGCTGCACCGCGCCATCGTGGGCTCCATGGAACGCTTTATCGGCATCCTCATCGAGCACCACGCCGGCCACCTGCCGCTGTGGCTGGCCCCGGTACCGGTGGTGATTGCCACCATTACCAACGCCGCCGATGACTACGCCGAAACAGTGAAAGCCAAACTGGAAGCCGCCGGCGTGACCGTGGAAATGGATCTGCGTAACGAGAAAATCGGTTACAAGGTGCGCGAACACTCCCGCGCCAAGGTGCCGGTGATTCTGGTGCTCGGCAAACAGGAAGAGGAAGAGCAGCAGGTGGCCATTCGCCGTCTGGGCTCACAGGCGACCGAGACCTTCGCCCTGGACGAGGCCGTGGCCAATCTGGCCGCAGCCACCCGTATGCCGATCTGATCGAGGCCGCTGCAGGGGCGTCGCCGGGGTGCGAATCGAGGGCCATCGAGGATAACCTTGACCCGCGTCGCCTCTCATGCGGCGCCCCTAAGGCCGATTGACTCGCCCCGGAGGCGTCATGTTCAAAGACAATGAACACCAGCCCGAAGGCTTTCAGCTTCCCCTGAAGGAAGCCCTGGACAACCTCAAATACAACGCTGAGGGGCTGGTTCCTGCCATTGCCCAACAGCATGACACTGGGGAAGTTCTGATGATGGCATGGATGAACCGCGATGCCATCGAGGAAACCCTGGCAACCGGGCGCGTCTGCTACTTCTCGCGCTCCCGCGGCAAACTCTGGCGTAAGGGCGAATCTTCTGGCCAGATGCAAATGCTGAAAGCACTGCGCATCGACTGCGACGCTGACACCTTGCTGGTCAGCGTGGATCAGACCGGCCCCGCCTGCCATACCGGCCGCCGCGACTGCTTCTACTGGAAAGCCGACACCGCCAGCGTGACCATCGACAAAACGCCGATCATCGATCCGAAAGAGCTTTATAAAAAATGAGCCTCAAGCTGCACAACACCCTGACCGGGCAAAAGGACGACTTCATTCCGCTGGACCCCAATCGCATCACCCTGTATGTGTGCGGCCCCACGGTCTATAACTTCGTCCATATCGGCAACGCCCGCCCGGTGGTGGTGTTTGATGTGCTGTACCGCCTGCTGCAGCGGCTCTACCCGGAAGTGGCCTATGCCCGCAACATCACCGACATCGATGACAAGATCATCGCGGCGGCGGCGGAGAATGGCGAAGACATCGGCGAACTTACCGAGCGCTTCAGCGCGGCGTTCCTCGACGACATGGCCGCCCTGAACGCCAAAACTCCGAACATCATTCCCAAGGCCACCGATCACATCCCGGAAATGCTGGCGATGATCGAAACACTGGTGGAAAAAGGCCACGCCTACGAGGCGGATGGTCAGGTGCTGTTCGCGGTGGAATCCATGCCCGACTACGGCAAGCTGTCCGGCCGCAAACTGGAAGACATGCTCGCCGGCGCACGGGTGGAAGTGGCCGACTACAAGCGCCATCCTGGCGACTTCATTCTCTGGAAGCCCTCCACCGAGGAACAGCCCGGCTGGGACTCCCCCTGGGGCCGTGGCCGTCCCGGCTGGCACATCGAGTGCTCCGCCATGATCCACAAACATCTGGGCGATGTGATTGATATTCATGGTGGCGGCCAGGACCTGATCTTCCCGCACCATGAAAACGAGATTGCCCAGGGCTGCTGCGCCCACGGCACCGATTACGTGCGTTACTGGATGCACAATGGCTACATCAACATCGACGGCGAGAAGATGTCGAAGTCGCTGGGCAACTTCCGGCTGGTGCGTGATCTGCTGACCCAGTACCACGGCGAGATCCTGCGCTTTGCGCTGGTCTCCAGTCACTACCGCTCGCCGCTGAATTTCTCTGCCGACGTGCTGGAAAATGCAGAGAAAGGGCTGGATACCCTTTACTACGCCCTGCTTGGGCGGGGTGAAACCGTGGAACCTGAAGCCGGTTACCAGCTGCCGGATAACCACCCGGTACTGGAAGCCCTGAAGGACGACCTGAATACCTCGGAAGCAGTCAGCGCCCTGCACGCCATTGCTGGCGAGCTGAACAAAGCGGCGCTGGCAGACAAGCCAAAGCGGAAAGCCGAATTGCTGGCCGCCGCCGACCTGCTCGGCCTGCTCACCGTCGAGCCGACCGCCTGGTTCCAGAACAAGAACGCCAGCGAGGACGGCCTCAGCAACGACGAAATCGATGCCCTGGTCGCCGAACGTACCCAGGCCAAGAAAGACAAGAACTTTGCCCGCGCCGACGAGATCCGCGAGCAACTCACCGACGCCGGTATCCAGCTGGAAGACACCCGCGAAGGGACCCGCTGGAGCCGGTAAGATCAGCTGCTATCCATAAGCTGTAAGCGATGGAAAAAAGCGACAGACAAGCTGTGCTGGGGCCTGTCGGGTTATGTGAAACCCCGCCGCAGACACCGGCCTGCTGGTGACCCCCTGCAGCGCCCAGCCCAGATCAGACAGGCGCTGCAGGAGACCCTGCTCCCACAAAGACCAACAATCGCGTAACGCGGCCGCTTTGTCTTCCGCTTACGCCACCTCCTGTCCGCGTTGTCGCTTTTCCTTGGAGCTCATCGCTGACAACGACTTTTACCACTCCAGCTGATCCATTCCCGGCAGTGCCGGCAGATCTTCGCGGCGCGCATTGGCAAAGCGCGGCTTCTCCAGTTGTTCCTTCAATCCTTCCAGCGTTTCGTAGGGCGCACGGGTCGCCACCAGGTTGGCCAACCAGACGGGCACGCTGCCACCGGGATCCACGAACGTCTCAAACTGGACACGTATCCAGCCGTCCTCCATCGGGGTCAGCACAAACTGATTATCCAAGGCGGGAATACGCACATACCCGTCCTGTTTGGGCAGGAACCCCTCGGCATTAACGCTATGCAAGATAATCGTACCCGAGCCCGATTCCTGTGTGAGGGTATTGGCGAGCACCACATCCCGGTCAGAGACCGGCCAGATGCCCTTGAAGCGCATGTGGATACGCTCTTGGTGATCCGCACTCAACCGCTCGGCGCCTTTTATCTGGAAGATCCACTCACCAAAGTTGTCCACTCCCGTCAGCACCGCCAGCACCGACGCCATGGACGCCTTGACTTCCACAATGCCCTTGAAGGCCTTCACCGGGCTATTGTCCACCTCACGGGCATAGGTGAAGATATCCCCACGTTCCTGCCCCTGATGGGTCGTCTTCCAGTCTTCCGCCCACAATGGGCCTGCCACTACCAATAGAGCCAGAAACAACGCTCTCACGATTTATTCTCCTGCCAGAAAATGCGCCAGGCATTATGCCCGGCAGTATCCCGGAGACAAGTTCCGGCCAGCGGATTGTCCCGGACACACAGTGCAACGATGTGAACATGATGCCGTTATGCGGAGCTCAATCAGGCTGGTGGCTCTCGGGCAACACCATGCCCTTGAGTGCCGGGTAACGCACCAGTGCCTGATCCAGCTTGGCCCCCTGGTAAGCGTCACTGCCGGCCAGCTTCCGCAGGCCTTGCAGCGTTTCCTTCGGTGCCTGATTGGAAATCACATTGGCCACTGACGACACATTACCGCCCGGATCGATCAAGGTCTCGAACTCGATACGGGTCCAGCCATCATCCAGCGGCGTCAACACAAAGCGGTCGCGCAGAGCGGCCACACGCACGTAGCCATCATGTTGCGGTTCACCATCCACCTTGCGGGATGCGATAGTAATCGCGCCGCCGTCAGCGTTCTGTGTCGTCTGAGTCTGAATCAAGGCATCCCGATCCTTTGCAGGCCAGATACCTTTGAAGCGGATATAGGCTTGATCATTGTCACGCAACTCCAGCGACTGGCACTGGTACAACCATTCAGCACAGGCCTGGGCGTCGGCCAGCACCGCAAGCACGCTGAGTACCGGTGCCTTGACCTCAGTCACCCCCCGGAATGCCTTCACCGGGCTATCGGCCACGTCCTTTTCGTAGGTGCTTACCTCCGTACGTCCCTGACCCTGTTTGACCGGCTCCCAGCCGGCAGCCTGAGCCATCGGCGCCCATACCAAACTGCCGACCACCAACCCTGCCGCAAACCATTTCGTAACGCCTGACCTCTCCATGTCATACTCCTTTCAAGGTAACAGGGTAGATATGACTGCAAGGAAAACTGGAAAATCCGGTGCCTCAGGCTTTATCATGCTTTTTTACATACATGTTATAACCTAACAACTCAGGATCGCGATCCGTGAAACCACTGCTGCTTGGCATTATCTGGGTATACCAGAAGGTGCTGAGTCCCTGGACAGGCAACCAATGCCGCTTCTATCCGAGCTGCTCGCACTATGCGAAGCAGGCGGTTGAGCTGCATGGTGCCGTGCGAGGAGGGACTCTGGCAGTCAAACGGATTTGCAAGTGCCACCCCTGGCATCCCGGAGGCTTCGATTACGTGCCCGGCACCGAGCCGGCAGAATCGGGAGAGGCCCCACCGTGAGCCTGCGTCACCGCACCCTCCCCCTGTTACTGATCCTGTCGCTCGGCTTTGCCCAGTTGCTGCTGGCCTGGCACGCACCGTCGCATATCTTGAGCGACGGTCATGGCCCCCACGAAGAGCTGCTGGCCCCTGCGGACTGCCAGGTATGCACCAACGGCCAAGGGCTGCTGGCACTGCCAACACTCTTTTTCCCGATAACCGCCGGGCACGTGGAGCCCACGCCGTCGGTCACGGGCCCCTCCCGGCTTCAGCGCAGTGAATCGCGCAGCCAATATCCTCCCCGCGGCCCTCCGGCCGCTGTCTGAACCGTCCCTGATTCATCCGACAGTTCCGCAATCACGGGTATCAGCCGAACTGCGGCTAGTACAGCGCCCTTGCCTGCATGGCAATACGGCGCGCTCATGCCCTGCATGAACGGTAAAGACAGAGGTAATCATGAATTTTCGACGCTTGGCCCTGGCCGGGGGCGTCGCTGCGGTGCTGAATGCGCCAGCAGCTGTAATGGCCGAAGACAACAATGCGTCTACCCAGGACGACACCGTCAATGAGCTGAAGCAGGTGAACGTCTCTGCCCTGCCACTGGGTAGCGATAGTGTCAGCACCCCCTACTCGGTGATGGACCAGCAAAGTCTTATCAGCCGAAACGAAGACACACTGGGCGAAACACTGAAGAGCGAACCGGGCGTACACAGCGATACATTCGGCGGTGGCGCCAGTCGTCCGGTCATACGTGGCCAGGGCGGGCCTCGTGTGGGCGTCCTTAATGATGGCTCGCAGGTGCTGGATGCTTCCACCATCTCCCCCGACCACGCTGTTACCGTCGACCCCATGTTGGCGCGACAGATCGAAGTGCTGCGCGGCCCCTCCACCCTTCTGTATGGAAGCGGAGCAAGTGGCGGGGTAGTAAATGTGCTGGATAACCGTATCCCCACCCAGCGCCCCCGTGACGGCGTGGAGGGCTTCGTTGGAGCCCGGGCAAACACCGTCGCCGATGAAAACGCAACTGCTGCTGGCGTGACCTTTTCCGCCACCGATCATCTGGTATTCCGGGTAGAAGGTAGCCGCCGTGATGCTGATGACTATGAGGTCAACGGCTTTGAAAGCCTGACCGTTCCGGGTACCTATGCGGAAAGCGATAACAGCAGCATTGGTGCATCGTGGATCGGGGACCAAGGGTATTTCGGCCTGGCCTATAGCTACCGCCGTGATAACTACGGTCTGCCAGGGCATAGCCATGAGTTTGAGGAATGTGAAGCCAATGGCACATCCCTCGACTGCCCCACCGAGGATCATGACCATGATCATGACCATGGCGAGGTGGTTCCCTACGTGGATCTGGCCAGCCGCCGGGTGGATGCCCGCGGCGAATACCGGAATCCCTTCGCAGGCATTGCCTCTATCCGGTTTCGGGGCAACCACACCGATTATCGCCATCACGAAATTGAAGAGGGCGAGATCGGCAGCACCTTCACCAACAAAGGTGGAGATGCGCGCCTTGAAGTGGAGCATGCGCCCTTGGGAAACTGGCGTGGCGTGGTCGGCCTGCAATACACAAACTTTGATTTCAGTTCGCTGGGGTCAGAGGCTTTTGTTCCCAGAACGGAAACCGAGTCCATTGCCCTCTTTGTGGTAGAGCAATACACCCTCAACGATCAGTGGTCATTTGAGTTTGGTGCCCGCCAGGAACACCTTACGCAAACACCGGATGCCCGTGATGGTGACACCTTGCTGAAAGTCACAGCGGATAATGCATCCTTCTCTGGCGCGGCGAACTGGGGCTTCGCGCCCGGTTACGAGCTGGTACTGTCGGCTACCCATTCCGGTCGCGCGCCTTCAGCGCAGGAACTCTATGCCGATGGTGTCCATCTGGCTACCAATACCTATGAGTGTGGCCTGCTCAGCGACTGCGGTGGTACCCCGCGGGATCTTCTGGATGATGAAATCAGCCTGAGCGCCAACCTGAATCTGCGTAAAACAGAAGGGGACTGGCTGTTCGATCTGGGGGTATTTGAAAACCGCATCAATAACTACATTTATGCCCGTACCCTGGACCAGCAGGAAGACTTCCGTCTGATCAAGTACAGCCAGCGCGACGCCACCTTTACTGGTGCCGAAGGCTCGGTGAGCTACTACGGCATCGACCGGCTTGGCATCACCGTCTTTGGTGACATGGTGCGCGCCACCTTCGATGACGGCGGCTATCTGCCTCGCATTCCTGCCAAGCGTGCCGGCACCCGACTGACGAGTTATGTTGGTCACTTTGACGGTGAGCTGGAACTCTACCGCAGTTTCGCACAGGACCAGATCGCCGGATTCGAAGAAACCACCCCTTCCTATGACATGGTGAACGCCACCCTGAGCTACCGCCTGCGCGGTGACCAGCGCTACACCTTCTTTGTGCGGGGCAACAACCTGCTTGGCGAAGAGGTATTCAATCACGCCTCCTTCCTTGCCAGCACCGTGCCGGAACCGGGTCGCAATCTCACGGTAGGCACCCGCATCGAATTTTGACGCCGCACATCACAACGGCAACTCGCCTGGCGCCTTTATCCGCCAGGCACGACAACACCGAATTGGAGAACACCATGCAACGCATGATGAAAAACCTGAAACACCACGCCGCCCTGCCCCTGTCACTGGTCGTCGCGCTGGCGATGGCTGGCTGTAATGAGACGGGCACCAGTTCATTGGGAAGCGCCGAAGACGAACATGACCACGGCAGCAGCGAACATCCCGGCCGGCTGGTCATCGCCTCCCGGGATGGCGCGGGCGACCAGCTGTACGTCTACGACCTTGAGGAAGGCGCACTTTTGCCCGGTTCCCTGGCTCTGGATAACGCACCCAGCGCACTTTACACCAGCCCTGGCAAGCGCTTTGTGCTGGCCCTCCAGCGTACTGCAAACCAGGTACAAATCGTGGATGGCGGCCTGTATTACCATGACGACCATGTTGACGAAGTCGCTCCCGGCTTCGCCGGAACCCTGACCGGCCCGGCCCCCACCCATTACCGTGTCCACGGTGAACAAGCCGCCATTTTTTATGACGGTGATGCAGGTAGCAGCCTGATGGCAGAGGTTGACGTCGTCACCGACGACACCCTGGAATCCGCCAGCAGCGTAGCCAGCCAGACTCTGGCAAGCGCCCACCATGGTGTCGCTGAACCTCGTGGCGACATCTTGCTGGCCACGTTCCGCACCGCCGCCTCAGGCCTGCCGGAAAAGGTAGACGTATACCATCAGCACGATGATCACTACCACAAGGAAGACACCATCAGCCTGGATTGCCCGGACCTTCACGGAGCCGGTTCCAACGAAGACTACTCTATTTTCGGCTGCAGCGACGGTGTACTGATCGTGCATCAGGACGGTGAGGACTTCACCGCCCAGCATGTCAGCAATGCGACATTGGGCCTCACTGGCAGCGAGCGTGTCGGCAGCTTCGACAGCCACCATGAACTGGCAGAGTTTGTTGGTTACGCCGGTGATCGCGTCCTGATCATTGATCCTGATACCGCCTCGGCAACTGAGCTCGACTGGACAGAAGGGGCCTCGGTCTCCCTGGATAATCACAGCCTTGATCCCCATGCCGAGCATCTGGTCCTGCTGGACGATACCGGCGATCTTCGCATCATCGACACCGCCGACTGGAGCGAGCACGCCCATCTTGAAGATGCCATTGACCCCGATAGCGCCGCACCCGCATCAAGCGGCCACGGCAGCCGCGTCTCCATGACCGTGGCAGGTGAACCCGCCCACGCCTTCCTGTCTGATGCCGGCAACCAGAATATTGTTGTCATCCACCTGGAAGAAGGCAGCATTGAAACTCCGCTCGCCCTCAATTTCCCACCGGCCGCACTGGCCTGGGCCGGGCTGGGGGAAGCGCATGAAGACGGTGACGAACATGACCATGATGGTCATGACCACTAAGCCATACCGGTTGCGACGGCGCCCCGCCCGGGGCGCCATTTCCTATCAGTCGCCGAAGGCGCTGCTTTTCACTACAATCTCTCACATGACATCGTTGTGACTACAGACCCTGCGGGAGAGATCATGAAGAAAGCCCTGATTGCCGCCACCCTGGCACTGCCTCTGTGTGCCAACGCAGGTGGTTTCGCCGGCCTTGATTACATCAGCAGCAAGATCGAACCGGACAACACCACCGCCAGTGCCAAACCCGAGGCCGTGCAATTCAAGTTCGGCAGCTGGATCAACAAGGATGAAACCCTGGGCGGCGAATTGCGTCTGGGGCTGGGCATGGGGGACGACGAACTCAGCAATGGCGTCGATGTGGAAATCGACCGTTACTACGGCGCCTACTTCCGTGGCCAATTCCCCAACACCCTGCCAGTACGCCCCTACGGTCTGATCGGCCTGACCTATATGGAAACCACCGAAGAAAACCGTTTCGGTAGCAGTGACGGGGAAAACTACAAGGACATCTCCCTCGGCCTTGGGGTTGATGTCACCATCACCCACAACATGTTCGTCAGCGTCGAGTACATGCGAGTTGTCGACCGCAGTGGCGATGAAGTCACCAATCTTGGGTTGGGCCTGAACGGCCGCTTCTGATACGGATCGGAATATTGCCCATAAAAAACCGCGCCGCCGCGCGGTTTTTTGTGAGTGGCAGTACAGCGCCAAGGCCCCACGGCGTGAAACCCTAACCTTCGCTAAAAAGAATCCGGTTGGAAAACGGGTCCACGACTTCAAAAACCCGGCTATCCCAAGGGGCAACGGAAATGTCCGGGCGGCAGTATCGATACCCTTTGGCCATGATGTCCCGGTACAACCCTTCCAGATCCGCCGTCTTCACGAACAACTTGGACCCCGGCGTTCCATCACCGGAATGCTCACTCAGGTGAAACACCAAGTCGTCTCTCGACACCTGCATATACACAGGATAATCCGCCTCGAACCGGTGTTCCCACTCTACCTTCATGCCGAGAAAATCCAGATAAAAGGCTTTTGCTTTCTCCACATCAAAGATGCGAAGCACGGGGATCGTCTGAAATGTCATGACCCATTCCTGTTGCAGGTAAACCCGCATGGCACGATCGCCAATCGCGATAACGAACCTTGCTTTCGTTGTTGAATCAGAGCCCCCATAACAGTGAATCCAGGAGCACACTCAATCTCACTATTTGCCCAAAACCCACTCGCTGGCAGGGCCTCTCATGATGCCTTGGCGAAGGCGGCGATCTTGTCCAGCCAGGCCGCTTTCCTGGACCGCGAGGCATCACGCACCGGCCCAAGCACCGTTATGGTTACTGGCTTAAAACCCACAAACTCGAGAATGGTCCTGCGAATCTGGTTGTGGGCCGGGCTGCGATAGACCAGTTTAAAATACCAGGGAGGAGTATCCATGGTAGTGATGACATGAGCAGAGCGCCCTGCCAGCAGCTTGTCCCAAAGCGGCGAATTCTTTCGGTATTGAAACGCATACCCGGGAAGAAACACACGATCCAGAAAACCTTTCAGCAGCGCAGGCATCCCGCCCCACCACACCGGATAGACCAATACCAGATGCTCAGCCCAGCTGATCGCCTCCTTGATCTCCTGCAGACCTGGCTCCAATTCCTGTCGCTGGTTGTAGCCATGACGCAGTACCGGGTCAAACTCGACCTCCCCCAGCCGAAAATAACGCACCTGATGACCGGCCTGCTCAGCCGCCTGGGCATAGCGGTCCGCCAGCGCACGGCAAAAACTGTCCGGATCCGGGCTACCCAGAATCACTGCAATGTTCTTCTCCATGGAGTTCCCTTCTTCACTATCCGTGAATCAACGTACGCCGCCGGCGCATCGAAACGACAAAATAGCGGAAATCGTATTCGGCTGCCGCAGCTCGTTATCCATTATCTTCACCATGCCTGGTTTGCCAAAACGTGATTTGAGATACCTCACAGTCATTTGCACCCTGCGAAATATGAAAGTCGAAAGAAATAATTTCAGATTCACCCATTGAAACTCCAGCCCCCCAATATACGCAGCACATCACATCAGCACTGAATATATACCCCCTCTGAGAAACCCCAAATCGTTTCACACAGCACCGGCACACCTGTGCTTTTATTTTCCTCATCGAACAAAGTTACGGTATATCCAGCAGCGAGCTTTTCTGTAAGCCATCTCTTACAACCACAGACAGCCTGCTGAGCAAAGGAATCACTCCATGCTCGACGTCGCGCGAGCCGAGCCTCCTCACAGAATGGTGACGTGATAGGGATTGGGATCAAGCCCCTTTTCAGCAAATCGGTGACAGAGCATCAAGATGATGTCCTCTGTGCTGAACATCACTTCAATAAAGCGACAGGATGCAACATCGCGGCCTGTTGTCTCATTTATCAGGCTGCATAAAAAAAGCCCGGGCTGCGATGCAGGCCCGGGCTATCAGGGGTACCTTTCTTGTTGTTATTTAGCGGTCTTCATAGCGCTGATGTTTGAAGAAAATACCGGTGTCGCCGAACTGGGACAGGGTAAATTCGGAATCAGTCACCAATTCACCTATCTTGACGGCACTGTTACGGCGCTCGCGGGCATAGCGCGCGGTGACCCAGGGCCAAATCGAGGTTTTGATGCTCTTGGTGGTGCCATAGACATCATAGACCCTGGTGCCCGCCGGAATCGCAGTCAAGTCATCACGGAAATCGTGCGGGGCGGCGCTGGTGCTGTTTTTCAGGCTGCTGTTGGGTACGAAATAGATCTGCGATGGCGTTTTCGCACTGCCAACCGTTGAGCCATCCTGATTCACTTTGGCCATGTCACTCATCACCAGCAAGGTCGGCTTGCTGGATACCAGAGAGAACAAGGTCGTGGTTCCCAGGGTTTCGTTCACTTCTGCCTGAACATAGTTGGACAATTCGTTGGCGAAGATATTGTGATTGTCTCCCTGACCACTGAGGGTATACAGCGCAGAGACGTTTTCAGAGCGCTTACCGTCCACGAACAGTTTCAGTGCCAACCCTGGGGCAAAGCCTCGATCAGACGGATCACCGGTGACAGACAGGCGCAGCAGACCATGATCCGCCCCCTGGAACAGCCCGGTAAAATCATGCCCGGAACTGGGGACAAACTTCACTTTGGCCAGAGCACCACGGGGGTGGATCGGCTTGCTGTAGCCCGGAGGCGCCACATCGGTCACGTCCTGCACTTTCTTCCACAGGATGGAATTGATCAGACCGCCAATATCGATAGGCTCGATAGCCGGGACCTCACCCTCTTCGTAACTGGTACGCAGTGCGCCATTGACCCACAGGTGGTTCTGCTTGGTTTCGGCATCCCAATCCTGATAGTCAGAAGGAATCTTCAGACCCCAGGGTTTGAACGCGTTGTCCATGCCCACCAGGCTCGACGCCAGGGCCGGGAAGTGACGACGAATCACATCCACCATGGTGTTGTTTTCTACCCAGTCGATACCCTCGGCGGTGTACACTTCGTCGGTGTAATCGGTGGTGAAGAAACGGTCGGTCATCAAACGACGAGACGCATTCAGGATAAAGATCTGGAACGATGTCTCGCCAAAGCCGAACCCTTCCGGACGGGTTTCTTCAGCCAGCTGCCCGACCAGGGTATCGATCAATTCGATGTCATTGTTGTAAAGCGACTTCAGGTCCGCCAGCAGCTGCGGGTCGTTGGTCAGTTGCTCGAAGCTGGTCAACGGCTTGAGGCCAATCTGGCGACGGAATTCGTTGTAACGCGGCACACCACGCTCACGGTCACGCAGGATATCGATAGCGGCCATATCGATGTCGCCAATCAGCGGCATGGACAAGTTACGCAGGAAGTCCGGGTAGTTGTTCAGCGTCAGCGCGCCCGGATGGGTAATACCGAAGGAGTACCACAGGCGGTCCTGGCCAATATCATCCATCAGGTCTTCGGCATCGCCGTTGCGGGTGTCCTGCAGGGCGATTTCCTGATCCACCACGTTGGAGCCGATGTCGTACACCTTGATCTCGTCACGCAGCAACGGATGCATCCGGTACACCGACACGAATTCCTCGGTCAGGGTATAGGGCACATCGTAGTTGTTGGGGGTGCGGGAACCCACCAGGCCAGCAAGGGCATGCTCGATGGAACCGGTATCCTGCTGCCCCAGATCATTGTCGATGCCGACAGCATTGAACAGGGCGCCCAACTGGCCGATGTTGTTGTTCAGGTTGTCGAGATCGTCCTGGAATTTGTCGCGGGTATCGCGATCCCCACCCAGGCCCCACCAGTTGGCGTACATGGCACGCTCAAGTACCGGGTTGGCGAGAATCGCCGGTGTCCATTCCACGGTGTGGATCTTGGCCATCAGCGCAGAGTTGATCAGTCGCGCCTTGTCGAAGTACCACTGGTCCGATTGCCCCGGATGGTTGGCCTTGAGCATATCGGCGATGGCGTTGTGTTCCTGGGTGAAGATATGGTGGAGCATGCTCAACCCGACCCACCAGTTTTCATTGAAACCGGTGATGGGCTTGCCGCTCAGGAACTCGGTAGGCAGGCGACCATTACCATCCACCTTGAGTTTACCGTCCACGAAGGAACGCACTTCGTCGTTGGTTTCCTTGCTGCTGCCATACAGCTGTGAACCATCCCACCAGTGGGTGTTCACGTTTTCGTAGGTGATGATCCCTTCATCACCACTGACAGAGGGATCCGGACGGGTACGCTGCACCGACATGGTGCCGCCACCCAGTACATCCCCAGCAGGAATCGGAAACTCGATGGGATCGGCATCGGTACGCGGGCCGTGATCGAACCAGTCATGGACCATGAACTGGATCCAGCTGGTGGCGATGAAGTTAAGGCTGGTGGCCGGTTTGAAATCGCCGCCCCGGGACATGATCAGGTTACTGACTTCACGGGGGTTGGGGTTCAGCAGGTTGCCGCTGTTGGACTCGGCATACACAGACGCCGGATCCACATTACGGCCGAAGTTCACGTGCACGGACCCTTCTGCCGGGTTTTCCAGGATGTTACAGGTTCCGTCTTCGGTACGGGCGGTCAGACTACGTTCGTCACAGGTGATACCGGCATTTTTTTCATCCCAGTTTTCCGTGTCGAACATGTTGTTTTCAAGCAGTTCGCTGCGCTCGCCGGCCAACACCAGCAGCGCGGCCATTACGCCCAGCGAGCCGAATTTGGTCAGGGCCGGCCAGGTGACCCAGGGGGACATAGCCATGATAAGCCTCCGTCGTTGTTATTCTCGGGGTAATTACAGACAACGACGGCACTCTAGCAATGGTCCCCCCCCTCCACCCCCTCCCCTGGGAGGGGGTAATCAAAAGGGAGTAAAAATCGCGAACCGGTTCAAGGTTTGGGGAGCTGTTGAACGTTCAAGGTTAAAAGGCGAATCAAGACCCGGCCAAGGCACTCCAGCTCCGGGATCACGCGACAATCAGGCCCTTGAGCGCGGGCACCTCACGGCAAATTCCCACCGACCTCACCCGCGCTTTTCAACTTTCAACTCACCGTGTCGACGCGCGGAGCACGGCTTCCGTCCGATTGGAAACCCCAAGCTTGCTGTAGATGTTCTTCAGGTGCCATTTGGTGGTGGTGACCGAAGTTCCAGTCTGTTCACTGATCTGGGCATTACTCAAGCCACTTTGCAACAACTCGAAGATCTCGTGTTCACGAGGGGTCAACACAGAAGCCGGATCCACCTCAAGGGGAGCATGACCGGTTGTCACCGACGTAAATACAGCGCCAAACAACTGCGTATAAAACTCCGGTAAAACCAGCCGCCCTTTTTGCCAAAGCGCCTGCATCAGGGCAGCCAGACCGGGCGCTTCGTCGAACACTGGCTGATTCACATTGAGCAGCCCATAGCGGCTGATCAAGGTATCGATCTGACGAATTTGTTCTGTCTCGCTCTTCCTGCGCGCATGCAAGACCAGCAAGTTTGCCTCCATGATCAAGCCACGGGTACGGATTCCCGCACCGTTTACCACCTTGCGCAAGAGCAACAGCGCCGTCTCCGCGTCATCGTGACGACCAACCGCCATTAGCCAATAAGCGGCGGCCAACCCTCGGCGCTCCCAGCTTTGGCTGTAGGGAACATCTTGCAGATCCAGATTTTTCTGCACCCATTCCGCCAGTGCAAAACGCTCTGCAATGACATCCAGCTGGCTCCAGTCTGCATTGACATAGGCCTGTCGCACTCTTTCCAGCAGGGCCATGCTGACGAATCGCTCGTAGTTTCCCAATTGCAGGATACCCAACAATTTTTCCAGCATGCGTTCAGAATGCTTACGGTTGCCTTGCAGGTGATGAAGCCGCGACAGCGTCAGGTAAACAGTAGAAATTACTTCTGTAGCGGAAGCAGTAGACACCATTGGCAACAGGTCTTCACACAATTGCCGGGCCTCGTCCAATCGGTTCTGGTCATACAACACCACCACCATCCCGGTAGCCCACAAAGACCAGGTGGGACAATCCCGAGGCGTCTTGCTGAAATGCTCGGTAATGAAGCTTACCGCCTCGGCAATATGCCCCAATTGCTGATTGGCAAGCGCTGTGATGAGGCCGGCATACCCTGCCGTAAAACGGTGCCCCAACTGCATCAGCACGTCACGGGCTTGACTGGAAAAAGCCAATGCCGACTGCAAACGGCCATGCTGCAAGTGATAGTACGCCACCATGGCAAGAGAAAACGCACGCACATCATGGTGACTGCTGGTCTCCATCAGCAGCGACAGGTTCGCTCCTTCCATGAAGTCTGTGTCGTGCTGGAACAACTGCAAATGGAGCTCGAGAAACTCCAGAGTATGCTCATCGCCGTACCGGCCCCGGTAATCCAGAGGTGGTTCCGCTTTTAGCGCGTCGAGAAAATACCGTGCACGAAAAAAACGGCGCGACAAGGTCAAGGTGCTAATCAGAGGTGCCGCCAGGTCCATACGTGACAACAACGCCTCGTCCGAGACGTCTTCCGCCCATTCGAGAATCTGACTGGCATAACCTTCACGTAACCAGTAATCAAACGCCCTGGCCAGTGCACCCAGAAACGCTTCGTGGTCCTCCCCCCGCCTGGCGTGCCATAGCGCCTGCTCGTAATCTTCCTTGGCGATAAAATAGCGCGCAGCCCGACGGTGAATCGGGACAACACAATCGGGCATATCAATGGCCACTCTTGCCTGCAAGAAATCACGCAGAAGGGCATGGTAGCGAAACCAGCCCGGTCGCCCCGGAACGGCCAGAATAAACAACTCGCGACGGGATAACTCCTCCATCAAACGCGCCGAGTACGTGGTGTCGAGAACAGCGTCACACAGTGGGGCATCAAAGCTGTCCAGCAGACTGCTTTGCATAAACAGGGTTCGGGCAAATTCAGGCAAGCCCTTGAGGACGGCATGGCCAAAGTACTCCATAATCTCCGGCTGGCTCGCATTAAAATTATTCAGCGCCCCGACACCCGCACCCATGGCGCCCATCAGGGCAATCTTCACTCCCGCCACCCAACCTTCAGTAATGGCCATCAGGTGATCCAGTTCGCCTCCCTCCAGGGGCTCGCCTCCCAGGCGCGAATTTAACTCCACCACCTCGGCACGACTGACCCGCAAGGCCGAAGCATCCAGCTCGAGCAGCTCGCCATTCAGGCGCAGCCGCCCCACATCCAGTGGTGGCCGGCTTCGGCTGGCAATAATGAGACGGACATCCGTTGGCGGGTGGGCAATCAGCGCATTAATGACATTGAGGGCCTCGTCATTGGTGATGTACTGAAAGTCATCAAACACGATGTAGACCGGTTCGGGGATCTGTTCCAGTGCATCGTAGAGCGCCTCAGCCACCGAAGACGCTGGCAGCTCGGACACATCAAAAGGCATGAACCAGGAGGTATCGAAGGCAGGGATGGCGGCACGGGTCTGCTCGGCAAAGCGACGCAAACAACGCACGGGCTCATCGTCCATGGGCTGCACAGCAAAGCTCACCACATGCGCTTCCGGCCGTGTCGCGGACAGATGCTGCTGCCACTGATGCAACAGCGTTGACTTGCCGGAACCTGCCGGCGCCAGCAACAACGTAAGTGGAACACATTCACAACCATCGAGTCGCGCGACCAGTTCGCTGCGCTCGAAACTCCCGGATACCGGGGGCGACGCCTCAGTGGAGCCCATTCCTGTGCCTGCCTAGCGCATTTATTATTGTTGATATGCTCGGACTATATGCAAAACGAGGGTAGCAAGCCCGGCTAAAGGTCACAATATCGCCAACTCTGTTCCCCCGGTCAGCCAATCCAGAAACGAGAAAGGGCGGCCACAGGCCGCCCTTTCAGGTTTCACGCGATATCGAATAATCAGGGTATCGGCAAATAACCGCCGTCCACTTCCTTGGTGACAATGGCCACTGCGTTGTGGGCGTGCAGGCTTTCCAGGTGATTCACCCGCAGCCAGAAGTCCTTGTAGCAGGATTGCGGATCGATGGCCTGCTTCAGGCGGCGGGCCGCATCTTCACAGAACATCAGATTCTGGCCATTGAGTAGCGCAAACTCTTGCTCGTCCACACGCTTAACCGCGGTCTGCACCGGCGTCTTCAAAGCGCCTTCGATGGAGTCAATCAGGGCTGTGATCGGGAAGGCATCACCCTCGTTGTGATCCAGCAACACACGCACCTGCGCCACAGAGCGCTGGCTATGCGGAGTAGCAACGATCCCTTCCTCTGTACCCAGCCACTCCAGAACCGCTTCCGCATCCACCTTGCCATCCTGGAAGTCCTTGCGGAACTGCTCCTGGATCAGCTGGCGGGACAAGGCAGCAGAACACGGGCAGGTTGAGGAATACGGCACCTCCACATACATTTCGATGCGCATGCCTTCTTCGCACAGAGTGCCCTTGATACTTACCGGGTAGCTTTTCCAGCCGGAATAGCTGCTCTTTAGCGCCGGGCGGCGCATGGAGTATTCAAAATCCAGCTGCACGAAGCCACGGGTACTAAGCCCTTCGTGGGTTTCCAGAAAATTGCGCAGCAACTGCTCGATGGAGGCAGAGCTGACGGAATGGTCGCCAAAGGTCTCTTCCAGCATCAGGAACAGACGGGACATGTGAATGCCTTTGGCATCCGGATTTGCCAGATTCACATAGGCCTGGATAGAGGTGCTCACCGGTCTTTCACCGGCCAGGGTATCACTGACCCGCGCAGGCAAGTGAATTTCACTCATGCCCACCCAGTCCAGGGTGCTATGGATATGATCCACCATGGAGTTGGATGCCACATCCGGCATCTGCTTGGTGCTGTCGGCACCGTTTTCACGTGTCATGGGTTTCTCCACAGGGGGTGATGATATCGGCCAATCGAAGTGAAATCCCTCGATCAAGCCATGTAACGGTCATATGGGGGTCATCACCCTTTCCTACAAGGGGGGGCAAGTCTAGCAGAAAGTGACCCGCAAAGGGGCAATTTACGGGCCCCTACAACCTATCAGTCTGACAGAAAAGTACTATGGCGCCCGTGAAGAAGCCGTCAGCCAGAGACTGTCAGGTCACTGTCGTTTCCGACCAACGCATCAAAGCGCTCCAGTCCTTGCAGTGGTCGGAACATTTCCTCTACCCGAGCGTGACGGACGAGGGTTTCCGAGGTATTTATCGCCGCCTCCAGATCGCTGAGGGCGTTGTCGATTTCGCCAAGTCCGGACCAGGCACATGCGCGCTGATAGAGGGCATGCGCGTTTTCTTCATCCACTTCCAGCACCCGGTCACAGAGGCTCAGCGCCCAGCGTTGCTCTCCCAGTTCCAGAGCGGCATCGGCCTTCCAGGCCAGCGCCTCCGGATCATCAGGGCGAAGCTCCAGAATGCGGTCGTAGATCTCGATCTTGGCCTGGGCACTGGGTTCCTTGGTGGACTTTAGCCACAGGCTGTGGATTTCGTTGGTTCGCTCAATCTCTTCCTGGTTTTCCGCGATGGTACGCGACTTCTTGCGCAGCTCGCGCTCAAGGTCCGCCAGCCGAGCTTCGTATTCACTGGTGAGCCGCGCCATCTCCTTCTCAGCATAGACCCGCACATTATCCTTGAGATCACGAATCGTCGACCAGCCCACCAGCGCCAGAATGGAAGCGGCACCGGCGATCAAGTAGAAAAAGTAAGTCACCGTATTGGTGGCATAGCCCATGGCCTTGTCGGCCACTTCCAGCTCCCGATCGGTCACCAGAAGGTTCATCTGGTTGCGATATTCCATCATGTCCTGACGCAGGGTTCGCAACTCACCAAGAATCCAGTTCTCCCGGAACTGGGATATCACCGGTCCCTTCTCGATTTCGCTCTGGGCTTCGAGGCGAGGGGCCTGTGCCGCATCAGCGTCAGGTTCAGCGGTGGCCGTCATGGCGAACAGCACCAACAGCACTGCGCAACCTTGCTGCAGAAACGTTTTCATCAATGTTTTGTCCTCATCGCTTGCGCTACCCAGTGCGGTAATGGTCGCATTCTGGACACGTCGGTTCCAGTCACGGATGTGGGCCGACCGGTTGACAGTGATGTTGTGATGCCATGTAGTGGTTTCCACATTTGGCAACCAAAAGGGATAAGCATGCACTTGCGACGACTGATTGGCGCCGCCACGCTGGGCGTTTTCACTCTCTCTACCACCGCCATGGCCGAAACCTGGCGCTTTGGCCTGGAAGAAATAGAAGGCAGCGTCCAGCATCGTTACGCCGAGCAATTTGAAAAACGCATCGAAGAACGCAGCAATGGCGACATTGATGTGCAACTCCTACCCTACGGCAAATGGGGCTCCAGCTACTCGGCGCTTTATGACGCGATTCAGGGCGGCGCGATCCAGATCGGCTTCGCCTCAGGGGCATTGGGCGGCACCGTGCCGGAAAGCCAGCTACTCAACCTGAACTACATCATGCCCGCCGACCAGTGGCGTACCGCCCAGGCCCTGAACTCAGACACCTTCCTGAAAAGCGACGCCTGGCAGAACGCCTTCCGTCAACGGGGACTGGTACCGCTGGCCGAGCTGGCCGAAGGCTATCAGGTATGGACTGCGAACAAGGCCATCCGCACCCCTGCCGACATGGAGAACCTGGGCATTCGCGTCATGGATAACACCTTGCTGCGTTCCACCTATCGGGCGTACGGGGCTTCCCCTACCTCCATTGCCTATGGCGAACTGTACAGCGCCCTCCAGCAAGGTCAGGCCGAAGGCAACATTCAACCCGTTTTCGCCCATCAAGAAATGGCGTTCTACGAGGTACAGGACTACATGATCTTTGCCGACCAGTCCCAGTTTGTTGCCACAGTGATCGGCAACTCGGACTGGTATGACAGCCTCAGCGATGAGCAGCGCACCATGGTAGACGAGGTTACCAAGTCGCTGGTAAAGGAAGGTCACGACATTCAGACCCGGTTCAACAAGGAACGACTGGATATCATTCGTGACAAGAGCGATATCGAGATCATCGAGCTGACCCAAAAAGAGCGACAGGCCTTCGAAAAAATGGCCAAACCCGTTCGCAAAACCTTTGTAAAAGAGGTTGGCGCCGGAGGCGAGGCCTCAATGAAAGCGCTATTGAAGGCGATCAAGGAAACCAAATAATTGCGGCTTCCCTGAACAGAAAAACCCGGCAGGGATGCCGGGTTTTTTTGTACCTGTTGCGGGTGCAATAAAACCCCGCATGTCACAACCTACTCTCCGCCCAGCGACGGCAGCCACAGGGAAATCTCCGGGAACAGGATCAGGATGACCGTGGCCAACAACAACATGGCAATAAACGGGGGCGTGCCGCGGATCACTTCCAGATAGGGACGACGGAACACCGCGATGGCGGTAAAAATGTCACAGCCAAAGGGCGGTGTCGCTGACCCGATAGCCGCCTGCAGGGTGACGATCACCCCCACATGGACCGGATCCAACCCGGCCGCCTGGATTAGCGGTTTGAAAATCGGCACCAGAATCAGGATCACCACGATGGGATCCACAAACATGCAGCCGATGAAAAACGACACGGCAATCAACGCCAACGCCGCCACCTGATTGTCACCAATGGAATCGATCACCGGCCCCAGCAACTGCTCGGGAATGCCGGCGGTGCCCAGGGTGTGGGAGAACGCCGCCCCAATCGCCACCAGAATAAAAACCACGGCGGTAATCATGCCGCTGGAAAGCGCCAACGGCCCGAGATCACGGATTTTGACTTTGCGGTAAATCACCACTTCCAGCAGCAAGGCATAGGCCACGGCAATGGCGGATGCCTCCACCGCACTGAACCAGCCACCGTAAATGCCGCCGACCACCAACACCGGAAACCCCAGCGGCAGAGCAGCCCCCCGAAGCGCTCGCAACCGCTCGGACCAGGAGGCGCGAGGTTCAGGCTCAATGCCCTTGAGATATGCCCCGGCCCAGCAGTAGGCCGAAAACATTAACAACACCAGAAGGCCGGGCAGAATCCCGGCCAGAAACAGATCACCGATGGAGGTCTTCATCACCACGCCATAGACGATAAATCCGATACTGGGTGGAATCAGCAAGGCAATATCACTGGCATTGATAATCAGGGCCAGCGCGAATTTGTCGGAGTAGCCCCTGGCTAGCAAACGCGGCCGCATAGGCCCGCCCATAGCAACGACCGTGGCCTGGGTAGATCCTGAGACAGCACCGAACACGGCGCAGGATGCCGCCGTAGTAATCGGCAACCCACCACGCAGATGACGGACAAAGGTGTCCACCAGATCCAGCAACCGGTTGGCCGTATGCCCCTTGGTGAGAATGTCCGCGGCAAAGATAAACATGGGCACTGCCGCCAGCACCCAGCTGCTGACCCCGGTGATCATCCAGGTCACGGCCTGGTCCGGGCCGAAAAATGTCATGTCCGTGAACATCATGAACAAGGTGCCGACCGCCAGTGGCACCATCATGGGGTAGCCCATGAGCAACAACAGCAACATGATCAGGGCAAGAATAATCAGCATGACGCGTCTCCTTGCCCCTTATCATGACCGCCCTGCTCCGGCACGCTGGCATAGACATCCTTCTCAGTGAAACTGCGCCATACCCCTTCCGTCGTCAGGTTGCGGACGATGGTTAGCAGGTACTGGATGCCGGCCAGCACAAACCCGGCTGGCAAAGTGGTATAGACCGTCCACATGGGAATCTGCAGTGACGCGCTGACCCGCCCCCGCTCATAAATATCCATCACGTACTGACCAGATTTCCAGGCGAAAAAGAACATCAGCGCGGCGGTACCGGCGGCAATCAGAATCTGCAGCCCTTTGCGGGAAGGGTCGTTGAGCTGCTCATAAATGGCAGACATCCGGATGTGGCGGGCCTGGCGTGCTGCGTAACCCAAGCCCACAAAGGTAATGCCGAGAATCAGCATCTTGGTGATTTCATAGGTACCGGGAATCCCCTCCCCAACTACCGCCTGCCCCACCACATGGGCACTCATCAGCAGGGCCATGGCCAGAATACAGCCCCCCACCACACATTGCTCAAGAAGGCGCAGACCGCGGTCCACCCCTTCCAGCAGTCGCAATAACGTCTGTTGCATTCAGGTATCCCCTCGCGCCGGACTGACCCGACCAAACGGCGCTGTCCCCCGCACTGTCAGGGCTTCAGCGTGGTTCGGGCCTGATCTCCAAGCATTTACTTTGACATCTAAATATTACACCACTAAAATAGCCTACCAACTTTCGCAGGGAATTACTTGCCATTGCCCTGATTCTGTATGGAGAAAAGTTACTTACACTTCAAATTGATATCAGACATACCATGTCTCAATTCAGTCATATTACTTTGTTATCAAGAGAACTCACGGCAATGGCCAGACACGAAGACGTGCTAATTGCATTACGACAGATTATTCGCGCCACCGACCTCTACTCGCGCAAGTTGAGCAAGGTCTCCGGCCTCACCTCACCGCAACTGCTGATCATGCAGGCCATTGCGGGTAAGGGAGAGATGACCATGGGCGACCTGGCCAGCGAGGTATCGCTGAGCCAAGCCACGGTCACCACCATTCTTGATCGCCTGGAAAAGCGCGAACTGATTGAGCGCAAACGGGGCGAAACGGATAAGCGGCGCGTTTATGCCTGCCTGACTCAGGGAGGCCTGGCTATCATCGACCAGGCTCCCACCCCTCTGCAGGACGAATTCATTGCCCGCTTTGACCGCCTGGAAGACTGGGAACAATCACTGATTCTCAGCTCACTGCAGCGCGTCGCGGCCATGATGAACGCAGAGGACATCGATGCCTCGCCAGTGCTGGACCTGGGCGCCATCGACCGCGCCCAACCCACGCTGGAACTGTCGGCACGCACTGCCGGCACAGAGGCAACAACCCATTCAAAAGCGGACCATAAGTGAAACCATGTCTGACGACGTAAAGAAAGCGGATTCATCCACCGACAAAGCGGATGACATTACTTTCCGGAAACCGGAGAGCCAGGACGGCAGCCGGGTTCACAAACTGATCAGCGAGTGCAAGCCACTGGACGAGAATTCGGTCTACTGCAATTTGCTCCAGTGCACGCATTTTGCCGATACGTCTGTCGCTGCCGAAATGGATGGCGATCTGGTTGGCTTCATCTCCGGCTACATCCCGCCCAAGCAACAGAATGTCCTGTTTGTCTGGCAGGTTGCGGTCCATCAGAAAGCCCGAGGCAAAGGGCTGGCCAAGCGCATGCTGGCCGAACTGATCAAGAGGGAAGAAAGCACCGACGTTCAGTTCATTGAAACCACCATTACTCCGGACAATGAGGCGTCATGGGGCATGTTCCGCAGCTTCGCTTATGAGCGCAGCATGCCTACCGAGGAGTTCATTCTTTTCGACTCCCGGATCCATTTTGCCGGTGAGCATAACGACGAGTATTTGCTGCGTATTGGCCCGTTCAACCGCGACGACGCCTGAGAGCGCCACAGCCCGAACGAACAACCCGAATTCAAGCGAGGATAGAGGAACCATGGATACTGAAATTTTTGAAAGCCACGAATCGGAAGTCATGAGTTATGCCCGTAGCTTCCCGGTGGTCTTCGACCAAGCCAAAGGCAGCTACCTGTACGACGAAACCGGCAAGGAATACATCGATTTCCTGGCAGGTGCAGGCACCCTGAACTATGGCCACAACAACCCGGTTCTGAAAGAGAAACTGCTGGAATACATTCAGCGTGACGGCATTGTTCACGGCCTGGACATGCATACCACGGCCAAACGTGAATTCATGGATGCGTTTTATGAAGTGATCCTGAAGCCCCGCGACATGGACCATGTCATGCAGTTTACTGGCCCCACTGGCACCAATGCCGTAGAAGCGGCACTCAAGATTGCCCGTGTGATCAAGGGTCGCGAAAACATCATCAGCTTTACCAATGGCTTCCACGGTGTAAGCCTCGGCTCACTGGCGGCTACCGGTAACAGCCACCACCGTGGCGTGGCCGGTGTCACCCTCGGTGGCGTGACTCCGATGCCCTACGACGGCTACCTGGGCGATGCCTTCGATACCACCGAATATCTGGACAAGGTATTGGGCGATTCTTCCAGCGGCGTGGACCACCCTGCCGCCGTGATCGTGGAAACCGTTCAGGGCGAAGGTGGCATCAACGCCGCCAGCTTCGAGTGGCTGCGCAACCTCGAAAAGATTTGTCGCAAGCACGACATGCTGTTGATTCTGGATGACATCCAGGCCGGCTGTGGCCGCACCGGGACCTTCTTCAGCTTTGACGAGGTAGGCATCAACCCGGACATTATTACCCTGTCCAAGTCCCTCAGCGGCTATGGCCTGCCATTTGCCATGGTGCTGATGAAGCCGGATCTGGACCAGTGGAAACCGGGCGAGCACAACGGGACCTTCCGTGGCCATAACCTGGCCTTCGTGACAGCTGCAGCGGCCTTGAATCACTATTGGCGTGACGACAAGTTCGCCAAGGAAGTGCAGAAGAAGGCGGACATCATCACCGACCGCTTCCGCGAAATCGCCAACAGTTATGACGATCACTGGTTCTACCTGAATGGTCGCGGCATGATGCAGGGCCTGGTGGCCCGTGATGGCGAGCTAGCTGAAGAAATCACCAAAGCGTGCTTCAAGCGCCAGCTGGTGATCGAAACCTCCGGTGCCGATGATCAGGTCATCAAGACGCTGTGTCCGCTGACGATCAGCGAAGAAGACCTGACACGCGCGCTGGACATCGTCAAGGAGAGCGTCAGCGAAGTGATGACCGACCGCATCAAGCGCGGTGAAGCTCACGCGGTATCCAGCCTGGCCAGCTAAATTCACTGCCAGCCCTTCTGGTTGGCCCGCCTTGCCGGGCCAACCTCTCCCTCCCCCTTATTCCGGAGACTCTATTCATGATCGTTCGCACTCTGGCAGAAGCCGAGAAATCAGAACGCTGCGTCAAAGCCGAAAACGGCAACTGGCAGTCTGTTCGCCTGTCCCTGAAAGAAGACAAGATGGGCCATTCTTTCAACATTACCACCATCTTCAAGGGCACCAAGACACACATCAAATACGCCAACCACTGGGAATCCGTCTATGTGATTTCTGGCAGCGGCAAAATCGAAACGCTGGATGACGGCAAGGTTTACGACCTGACTCCAGGCACTATCTACCTGCTCGACCAGCATGATGAACATTACCTTTATGGTGGCGAGAACGAAGATATGGTCGTTGCCTGTGCCTTCACCCCGCCCTTGAGCGGCAAGGAAGTACACGACGAGAACGGCGTATACCCGGCGGATCTGGATTGATAAGAGAGACGCTACACGCTACGAAAGAGGGACGCATTAGCGTCCCTTTTTTTATGGTTCACCGGTTTTGGAGAATAGGCCACAGCAAAACCATCCCGTAGGAGTGTCGCTCGCGGCGCGATTCCATACGCCTGACAATCGCGCCGCCGCCGAGCGCAGCGAGGGAACGCCCGCAGGGCGGCCCGAAGGGTGAGCGGAGCGAAAACCGACGCTCCTGTGGACAGTTGGGAAGAGTAAACTCCCAATCCGCGAACCCTAAAAAAGGGCGCCGAAGCGCCCTTTTTTCCGTGGGGTGTGCTTCGTTAAAACGCATACTTGGCTGTGAACTGCACGCGTTTGAGATCACCGTCATCGCCATTTTCCTGCTCGCGACTGCCGTAGATCAGTTCGCCCCCCAGTGACAAGGGCTTGGCCACCTGCCAGATCAGATTGGCGTGGGCCGTTTCCACGGTCTTGTTGGTTGTTGCCGCAACGGTATCAGGGTTATCCGCTTCACTGAGAGAAACCGCGAAGTTGGAACGCCAGCGCTCACTCCAGTGATGACGCAAGGCCAGTACCGCGCTCCAGGCATCGATCAGCTCAATATCACCATTGGCTTCAATCTGTCCGGCCCGGAAGGCATTGAGCACGAAGTAACGGCCCATGGCATTGCCGTAGTTGGCCTGAAAACGGATGTCATCTCGCTCACCAAGCATCAGGCGGCCCGCAAAGGATACGCCATAGCCATATTCGCTTTCGTCCTGATCAACCCCACCAATGGTGTCCTGGTATGCCAGCTCACGCCCCATGGCCGACAAGCTCATGTTGCCCCAGTCACCGGTAACGTTATAACGCGCGACAATATCCGGCATGGCGTTGTCGTCATAGGGATTCTGGGTGCCGCCATACAAGGTGGTAGAAGGATTCTCCAGCGACAACATCAGCCCGCCATGGGTATAGCGAATCTGGGGTTGGCGCTCAAAGATCGTGCCTGACGAACCCACGAAATCCAGGGTCTCGGGTAGCGCGCTGACGTTAAAGAAAGTCGACCAGGTCTGGCCAAACAGCCACTTGTCCCAACTCAGGTAGGCGTGCCGGATACGTGGGGCATAGCTGTTACTGATACGCTCATCGCCAATATCATTGGTCTGAAAATCTATTTCGATATGCCCCTTGACCAATCCTGCTGATGTCATGGTCGCACTCTTTAACCAGAAGCGGCTCTGTTTGGCACTGAAATCCACCTCGGCAGAGCTGGCATCCCCTCCCACAGGAATTGTGGACGGGACCATGAAATCACGTCCAACGGATCCACCCGCTATTTCACCGTCGCTATATTTACTGATCATGGTATCGGCTTTGATAAAGCCCCCGAACTCGATCTGAGTATTCCCCTCAGCCGGGGTACCAACACGCTCTTCCAGAATGGTAATGCGCTCTTCGAGCGTCGCTGCCCCGGCAATACCCGCATGAGCAACCAGAATCGCTGCACACAGGCGCGTGGGAATTATTGCTTTCATGGCCCTGTCCTCTTGTTGTCATCAAATTGCAAGTGACTCCGAAGACAGCTTGCTGTGAGGACGAAACCTTCTCCATTAGCCATAGGTCGAAGGCAGGGAACCTTCTCCAACGATGCCGGTCCTTGCCACCTAAGACCAAGGTCTAATACCGACAGAAAAGACAGACAAGCACACTATTGGCCATTAATTCAGACCGCATACAATCCAGGGAAAGGACCGTTTTCACTCCCTTTTCTGTATATGCCCTACACCTTGGGCAGTCAGTGGACTGTTGCGCTTTCGCTGAGAAGATTCTGTTGTTATTACAGTTTCTTTCCCCTGTGCTGCCCTCCCCGGGCAGCCACTTTTTATTTCAGACCAGCAAAAAGCCCTCACCCAAAACAAGGCTATACACAACAACAAAAAATCGCTAAAACAGGATCATGACAACCATACTGATTGCAGATGATCACCCCCTCTTCCGTGCAGCCCTTAAACAGGCGGTGATGGCCAGCTTTACCGATGCCAATATCCACGAGGCTGACTCCCTGTCCGGACTTGAAGAGCTCGGACACAAGTCTCTCCCTTTTGATGTCATTCTTCTGGATCTTCACATGCCGGGAACCCATGGTTTTTCTGGTTTGATTTATCTCAGGGAACAATATCGGAAAGTGCCTTTAGTGGTGATATCCGCAACGGAAGATGTGGATGTCATACAACGGGCTATTCACTTTGGTGCAGACGGGTTCATTCCCAAATCCGCATCCGTAGAGACCATGACCGAAGCCATGAAAAAGATCATGGCAGGAGAGCGATGGTTACCGGAATATGCGCGTCGAGCCATGCCTCCCACCCTGCCCGATCATTCCGCAATGAGCGAACGCATTACCAGCCTGACGCCACAACAGTTCCGGGTCATGGGCATGCTGATGGAAGGGATGCAGAACAAGGTAATTGCTTACGAACTGGACGTTTCTGAAGCGACCATCAAAGCCCACATGACCGCCATCTTCCGAAAGCTCGGCGTCCGCAACCGCACACAAGCCGTATTGGCGCTGAAGGATCTGGCGATTGAGCCACCGTCAGTCGACAGTAACCCATAGCGGACAGTTAAAATTGACAGCTAGCCCCTCATAACTCGACAACGCCTTCCGCCGTTAACTGTTAACTGCCTCTAACGCTCTTTTCAACATCATCTCTGTTAACGGTTTCTGCAAAAAACCCACACCCTGCTCTTCAGCTTGCTGACGGATTTCCGGACGTCGATCGGCGGTCATCAAGATGGCAGGCACGACGTCATCCCAGCAGTCATCCAGCCCTTCGATGACGTCAAAACCGTTTTCATGGTCCAACTGGTAATCCACCAGCAACAGATCCGGAGCCGGGCAAAATGCCGCTTTCTTCCTCGCCTCCTCCAGTCCGCTTGCAGCAACCACCTCACAGCCAAGAGTCTGCAAGGCACCAACCAGACTGGCCAGTAAGGCAGCATCGTTATCTACACAAAACACCCTCATACCACTCACGTCAGGACGCTCTTGTACCGCTTCCTCAGAGAGAACCGGCGGCGCCTCACCGCAGGAGAGCGGTACGGTGACACTGAAGACCGTCCCTTTGCCCGGCCAGGACCTGACTGTCAGGGTATGCCCCAACAAACGGCATATGCGATCGGCAATGGCCAAGCCCAACCCAAGCCCCTTAACCGATTGCTTCCCTTGCTGAGGCAAGCGCATGAACTCACGAAAGATTTTTTCATGTTGATCATCCGGAATTCCCGGCCCTGTATCCCAAACATCAATACGGATACAGCGATCTTCACGCCGGCACCCAAACAGAATTCGACCACTGTCGGTGTAACGAATAGCGTTGGATAACAGGTTCTGCAATACCCTCCTGAGTAACACCTCATCGCTATCAACTACCGCCGAACACGCCACTACCTTCATGGACAGGTCTTGAGCATTGGCAAGCGCGACAAATTCTTGACCGAGGGGCGTCATCAGCCTGTTCAGCTGAAGCGGATGGATATGGACAGGCATGGTATCTGTGTCCAGTTTGCTGATTTCAAGCAGCGCAGTAATGATTTGCTCAGCAGCTTGCAACGAACTGTCGATATGCCCCAATACATCTACCTCCTGCGTAAATCCAGTCTGGCTGGCTAACTGTTGCCTCAAGGAAGATGCAAATAATTGGGCGGCATTAAGTGGCTGCATCAGATCATGTCCTGCTGCAGCAAGAAAACGGGTTTTTCCTTCATTGGCTTGCGCCAGCTTGGCGTTCAACTCGGTTAATTTCCGGGTGCGTTCGGCCACCATATGTTCCAGGTTTTCATTGATTTGCCGTAGTGCCAACTCATCCCGCTTTCGCTCCGTCACATCCATGTAGGTGCTGACAAATCCGCCTCCCACCATGGGAGTACCACGCACTTCAACAACAATGCCGCTTGGAAGTTCGCGCTCGAATTGATGCGAACTGCCATCGCGTAACAACTTCACCCGCTTTTCCACATCGGCATCCTGATCTTTACCTGCATAGAAGCCGCGTTCTGCGTTGTAGCGATACACTTCCTCAATCGGTCTGCCCAACCGAATCAATCCGTCGGGATAATCAAACAGCTTCACATAAGCCTGGTTCCAGGCCACTACCTTCATGGCCCTGTCTACCACACAAATCCCCTGACTAATGGTTTCGATGGTGGTACGCAACAGCTGGTGATTAAACTGAATCAACTCAGACGCTTCATCCATCATCCGCACAACATCATCGTGGCGGCTGTTCTGCTTGCGCAGAAGCGAGCTCATCACGATGCGTGCCGTCGACGCCCCCATGGTCCCGGCCAACAGGCGTTCCACATAACGCACCAGATGAAGCGGGGCAGGCAACGCCAAATCTTCCGACACATGGCGGCGTTGCATATAGTCAAAAAACAAGGGTTCGGCCCGCGGGTTTCCCAGGCCCCGTTTGCAGACCTCCAGCAATTCGGCGGTGGTAATGGAAGGGTGCCCCATCCCTTCACGCCACCAGTCAGTGGGCATATCCACAAAGCGTGCGGCCTGCGCTTCATCCAGAGCATCATGCGTGGCGCTTCGGGACAGGGAAATAAAGGCCGCAGTATTCAACGATAACGACCAGAACACGCCATGGGTCAGGGGCTCAAGACCCTCGATCCCGAACAGTGCCTCGGGGCGCAGCATACCCAACCCCAACAACCCGTTCTCATTCAGCAACATCACCCATTCGACGGGAAGAATGACCGGCACCAGCAAGCAGTAAAACCACACCACAAAGCCCAGACAAAGCCCAATAAATGCGCCACGTTTGTGCCCGCTACGCCAGTAAAGTGCACCAATCAACGAGGGAGCAAACTGGGCAACCGCTGCGAACGAAAGCAGACCAATACTGGCCAACCCGTCGAAACGATCTATCAGCGTATGAAAGGCGAACGCCAATCCGAGCAAAACAAGGATGCTGGCACGACGAAGAAAGCGAAGCTTGCCACCCAGATCCGACAGCTGGTCTTTTTCGTTCAAACGCGACTGCAACCACAACGGTAGCAGCACCTCATTGGTCAACATGATCGCCAACGCGATGGTAGAAACGATGACCATGCCCGTTGCAGCAGCAATCCCTCCGATGAAGGAAAGCATCAGCATAAATGAATTTCCCTGCGCCATTGGCAGAGACAACATATAGGTATCAGCCTGCCCCAGCAGATAAGGCTGGGTAATCACTCCACTGACCACAATCGGCAACACAAACAGCGCGAACAAAAATAAATACAACGGCAGCAGCCATCGCGTCGTGCGCAAATGGCGCAAGTCATTATTCTCCACAACGCCAGCATGAAACTGCCTTGGCAGGCAAAGTATCGCCGCCATGGAAAGCAACAATGCAGTGATAAAGCTCTGCGAAAACAAGGTGGGCTCAAATGTCTGCAATACGTCCGGACGTTGCGTAACTGCCTGCCACACGTCCACCGGGCCGTCGAAGATCCCAAACAGGCAGTACACCCCAATCAACACAAAAGCGACAAGCTTGATAAACGACTCAAAACTGACCGCCAGCATCAGACCAGACTGATGCTCGGTGGTATCGATGTGGCGAGTCCCGAATAGCAGCGTAAACAAGGCCATCAGTATCGCCACCATCAGCGCAGTGTCGCTTTGGGCGGGGGAGGCATCCTTGAGTACATAGTCGAACGACAATGTCACGGCTTTGAGTTGAAGCGCGATATACGGCAGCACGCCGATCACCGCCACTACAGTCACCAGAACGGCCAAACGTCGGGACTTCCCATAGCGAGCAGCCAGAAAGTCCGCAATAGAGGTAATATGATTCTGCTGGGCCACTGACACCATTTTGTATATCAGTGAGCCCCCTAACAGCACAGTAATGATGGGACCCAGATAAATCGGCAGGTAATTCCAGCCGTTCTGGGCCGCCTCCCCTACCGCCCCGTAGAACGTCCACGAGGTGCAATAGACCCCGAGCCCAAGGCTGTACACCCAGGCATTCTGAAAGGTGTGTTTGCGCTGGCGGGCAGCACGATCACCCAGCCAGGCGATAACAAAGAGTACCAGCACGTAGCCCAGTGCCAGCCCACTCAGCTCCCATAAAGAAAACACGGCGGCTCCTGTTTTTTCTTCGAGCTTACCCCAGTGCGCCGATAAATCGCAGCACTACCGCCACCAGCATCAATAACAACCCGGCCCGCTGCAACTTGAACTCCAGTACGCTCATGGCCATAGCGCGACGCCAGAACAGCAACACCCCGCGGGCGTCCCCGGTACGACGCCAGTAATGGAGATAACTGCAGAGAACCACCGCAATACCCAGTACCAGAAAAAGAGAGTCGAGTTGTTCCATTAGCTATCCAGGGTCGATTTTTGCAATTGCAGGTACATCAGCCCTGCAGTAACCGCATCACCCCGAGCGGTGTGACGCTCCATGACGGGCACTTGCAGGGCTTTGGCCATGGCCTCAAAGCGCAAGTCCGGAGTGATATCCGGCTGCCAGTGGCGCTGTTTTTTCTGGTACAACGCCGATAACTCGATGACCGGGTTCGGCAAGTCAAACCCCATCAGTGGCCGCAGGTAACGGTTGATCATCGCCACATCAAAATCAATACACCACCCCACCAAGGGCCGGTTGCCTATTTTTTCCAGCAGCTGCTCCAGCGCGTCTTGCACCTGGCACCCTTCTTCCAGATCCACTGGCCGCAGCCGGTGGATACGAATGGAGTCTCCATCGAGACTTCGGGGTGCCTGAAGTTTTACGTCCAGGCACTCACTGCTGGCCACCCGACCCTGCCTGACCGGCACCGCCGCCACCGACACCAGCTCGGCCTCACGGCTATCCAGGCCCGTGGTTTCACAATCCAGTGCGATCACTTCATCCCCTTCGCAGGGCATAAAAAGGTGGCCGTAAGGGCCTGCGCCATGCCGGTAACGATCCGCATAGCGACGTAACTGCCTGATCATGCGTGCCAGTCTCCTGTCCAATTCCACTGCCTCGTCATTGCCCGCGCCGCTCTCCAGACCTCAATATTCCAGATGAAAACGGCGTGACAACCGTTGTTTGAAATCACCGACCAAATGCAGCGCATCGCGTAACAGGTCGCGCTCCAGCGACGACAACGATTGCACCACGATATGGTTGTCTTGCAGTTCTGTCTGTTGGCCATGCCACTGCGCCAATTGCTGGTTAAGCCGCAGCTCACTGAACAGCTCCATGGCTTCGCCCAAATCCTCGGCAAAGGACGCCTCCATGGCACCGGCTGCCACCAGTTTTTTCAGCCGCCGCAGCGTGGAGGTCTCAGCGATGCGGTGCTGCAAGGCCATGGCCCTGACTCCATGCACCAGGGGAAACAGCGCACCCTTCTTGATATCGATTCCGTGCTGCGGTTTTTTCAGGGAGCCGAACAAGTTCAGCGGCGTGGCGAACTGCAGTACCGGCCGGGCAAAATGCGCCATCAGCAGATCATCGCCGCTACAGCGATCGAACAAGGTCTCGCGCACTGCCTCCAGCAAGCGGCGATCCCCGGCGACACAGTGAGCATCCGCCAGAATCGTCAGGTTCAACACCCCCTTGCCGGCCGCCTCCCCCGCCCAATGATAGACACGCTCTTGCCATTGCTGGACCGGCCCCTGCCAATCGGGGTTATTCACCATTACCTTGCCGGGACAGGGCGGATACCCCATCGACAACAAGGCCTGGGTAAACCGCTCGGCATCGCGCGGCAACCCGGGCCAAGCCTGGTGATCGCCCAAAATCAGACCGTTGTCCTGATCCGTTTTGAGAATCTGCTCACCACGCCCCTCACTGCCCATCACAATCAGGCAGCCTTGCAGCTGGTCTGCCGGCATGACCATCTCCCAGGCCTTGCCCATGACTCGACCGTTAAGGGCCGCCAGCAACTCCATGGCAAAGCGCATCTTTACGCCCTGGGCCATGAGCGCATCCACCAGTTCCGGCAAGCGGGCACTGGCCAGCTGCAGGGCATCGAGACTGTCTGCCTTTTCGATTTCCAGTCCCACCACGTAGGAACGGCTGGAAAAAAAGCTGAGCACGTCGGTCAACTCGACCACGCCTACCGCCTTGCGCTCTTCCATCACCACCACCCGCGCCACCTTGTGGCGGGTCATGCGGGTCAGCGCGGAAAAAAGATAATCCGACGGCGACACGGTGATCAGCCGGGTTTCCGCCACCACACTCAAAGCAGTGCTGGCATCGTGATGCTGCAACACCAGTGCGGTCAGCAGATCGGTCTTGGTGATGATCGCGTACTGCGCTTGATGTTCGATCAGCACACTGTCGACACCATGCTGCTTCAGCGCTACCACGGCGTCGTGCAGGGTCGCCGTGGTAGCCATGATCAGCGGCTCACGCATACAGGCATCCACCCGGGCCAGCATAAAACCGGCCATGGTCACGCCGCCCTCGCGACGCTCTGCCAAGCGCTGGCCTTTTTCCACCAGACGTTGTTGAAAATGCCGACCGAAATCTGCGTTATCCTCACACAGGGTGAGAAACAGCGCAGCGGGAATCAGGTAACACAAACTTTGCTGTTCTGCCCGAAAGCGATAGCGACTTTTGCCATTGAGCACACTGATCGCACCGAACACATCGCCTGCAGCATAGACCCCTACCTGCTCTCGACCATCCGGGGCCTGCACATCCAGTTCCGCCACACTGCCCTTGTGCACCACGTACACGTACTCACTGGCGCTGGACGCATCCAGGATAATGTCGCCGGCCTCGAAGTAGGCCAGGTCCACGCCGTCCCGAAGCCGGGAGCGGGCAGTCTCATCCAGCAGGCTGAACGGATGTTGGTGCAGTTCCTGTTCGATCATGATGTATCCGTACAGGTCATGGCATACAGGGCGAAAAAAGCCGGTGTGAATACGCGATCCACACCGGCTGCTCTCCCTTTCTTATTGTCGCTCTTTAGTGAGCGTGAGCTTCACCGGCACCGCGCGGGATACGGATATCCTCAACGATGTGCTGAATGTGCTCCGGCGGCGGTGCAGTGACACGGGACACCGCGAAGGCGACCGCGAAGTTCAGCACCATCCCCAGAGTACCGATCCCTTCCGGAGACACGCCCAGCCACCAATGCTCGGCCGTATTCAGATCTGGCGACACAAACTTGAAGTAAACGATGTAGCAGAAGGTGAACGTCAGACCCACCAGCATGCCGGCAATCGCCCCTTCCTTGTTCATCCGCTTGTAGAAGATGCCCATCAGAATCACCGGGAAGAAGCTTGCGGCTGCAAGGCCGAAGGCGAACGCCACCACCTGTGCCACAAACCCGGGCGGATTGATCCCGAAGTAACCGGCAATACAGATCGCTACCACCGCAGCACCGCGTGCCGCCAGCAGCTCCTGCTTCTCGGTAATATCCGGCTTGATCGTCTTCTTCAGCAAGTCATGGGAAATCGCACTGGAAATCACCAGCAGTAGACCGGCGGCTGTAGACAAGGCCGCGGCCACCCCACCGGCAGCCACCAGGGCAATTACCCAGGCAGGCAGATTCCCGATCTCCGGGTTGGCCAGTACGATGATATCGCGATCGATATACACCTCGGAGGCGTTGTCGGTCGGCGCATTGGTGACCACACGCTCGCCCTGGTTGCCCTTGGCTTCGTCACGGCTGCCGGCAAAGTTCGGCTTGCCGTCAAACGGCGCACCGGCACGCATCTGCACGGCACCATCACCATTCTTGTCCACCCAGCCAATCAAACCGGAATTTTCCCAGTTGTAGAACCAGTCGGGCAGCTCGGTGTACTGGGTTTCGTTAACGGTATCAATCAGATTGAGGCGGGCAAAAGCACCCACCGCCGGGGCAGAGGTGTACAGCAAGGCAATGAAGAACAGCGCCCAGCCGGCACTGATACGGGCATCCTTGACACGCGGCACGGTAAAGAAACGCACGATTACATGGGGCAGCCCCGCGGTACCACACATCAGGGCAGCGGCAATAAAGAACACATCAATCGTGGATTTGGAGCCTTCGGTGTACTGGGTGAAGCCCAGATCCGTCACCACCTGATCCAGCTTCTGCAGCAGGTATACGCCGGAATCATTGCCGGCGGCATCCAGCACCGTGGCACCGAAGCCGGTCTGCGGGAACACATGCCCGGTCATCATGATGGACAGGAAGACCGCCGGTACCAGGAAGGCAAAAATCAGCACGCAGTACTGCGCCACCTGAGTATAGGTAATCCCCTTCATGCCACCCAACACGGCGTAGAAGAACACGATGGCCATGCCAATGACGACACCCACATTCACGTCCACTTCCAGGAAGCGGGCAAACACGATACCGGTACCGCGCATCTGCCCGGCCACATAGGTGAACGACACAAAGATCACACAGATCACCGCCACGGTTCGCGCCACATTGGAGTAGTAACGGTCACCGATAAAATCCGGCACGGTAAACTTGCCGAACTTGCGCAAGTAAGGCGCCAGCAGCATGGCCAGCAACACATAACCACCGGTCCACCCCATCAGGTAGACCGACGCATCGTAGCCGGCATAGGCGATGATCCCTGCCATGGAAATAAAGGAGGCGGCAGACATCCAGTCAGCCGCAGTGGCGGCGCCGTTGGCGACAGGCGACACCCCGCCACCCGCGACATAAAAATCCTTGGTTGAACCGGCTCGCGACCAGATGGCGATGCCGATATAGAGGGCGAAAGAACCGCCCACAAACAAATAGGTAAGCGTTTGAATATCCATCGGGCAGCCTCACTCAGTCTTCATGGACGTCGAATTTGCGATCCAGTTTGTTCATCGAATGCGCGTACATGATGATCAGCACCAGGAACACATAGATAGCTCCCTGTTGTGCAAACCAGAATCCCAGTTTGAAACCGAACATCTGAATCTGATTGAGTTCGTCCACCAGCAGGATGCCGCAGCCATAGGAGACAGCGAACCAGATAGCCAGGTAGGTCAGAATCAATCGCAGGTTGGCGGCCCAATAGGCGCGGGCATTTTCTTCTTTCATTACTCGTCCCTCTGCGTCCTCGTTACAAGTGGCCTTCTCCTGTGAAGAGCCGGCATATACCAAGACTAGCCAAAGGGCCGACGGCGCACAGTATGACTTTAGTCGAACCCGCAGCCGGCGTTACGAACGTGCAAACCTGCGCAAAGCGTCATTTTTTCGTACAATGCGCCCTTGTGGTCAGGAAAGACCTAATGCGAACAACAAAAACGGACACTCCATGAAAACAGCGCGATGGCTCATCGGCGCACTGTTGCTGCTGGCAATCTTGATGATTGCAGCACTTCAGCTCTCTCCCTCGCTGGGACACTGGCCCGTCGCCAACCCCCCCCAGGGCCATGAAAAGGTTTCAATCACCTATCTTGGCACAAGCACCATTCTGATTAGCGATGGCCGCAATCACCTCCTGACAGACGGATACTTCACCCGCGTTGGCATTGCGCAACTGTTTGGACGAATCGAACCCGATAAAGATCGTATTCAGGCGGCACTGGAGAAAGCGGGGATCACAACACTGGACGCCATCCCGGTGCTGCACTCTCATTTTGATCACGCCATGGACAGCGGATTGGTCGCACAACTGACCGGCGCACAGCTGCTGGGGTCGGATTCAACGGCCATGGTCGGTAGAGGAAGCGGCCTCAAGGAAGAGCGCATCACTACCGTGAAGCCTCACCACCCATATCGTTTTGGTGACTTTACGGTCTATTTTATTCCCGCCAGCCATGTGCCCTTGCCCCGGGTGATCGAACAGTGGACAGGCAAGGGCGCCATCACTGAACCGGTAAGACCGCCGGCATATCTGGGGGCATGGGAAGAAGGCCGTTGCTATGGGTTGGTCATCACCCATCCCGGCGGCTCCGTACTTATTCAGGGAAGCGCAGGGATGCAGCCCGGTGAACTTGACGGTTACCAGGCAGACTATGCCCTACTCGCAAGCGCCAGTTTGGGTAAGCAAAGTGAATATTATCAGCAACGGTTCTATGAGCAGACTGTCGGGGCCGTAGGGGCGCACACGATTATTCCAGTGCATTGGGATAATTTTTTTACTGAGCTCACCGAAGACGTCAAGCCACTGCCCTGGCTGCTGGATAATCTGGACGAATCCTTTAAGGCCATGGCCGACCGACACGATGGCGACTTTGTTGTTCTCAGGCCTTTTCAGTCGTTGGCTCTGCGCGCCCCTGCAACTCCACTGCCTGCCGTAGATAAGGCAGCATCGCCTCGGGTTGATTGACGCGCTTAACCTGCTCCAACAACGCCCCGGCCTGGGGCCAACGGCGACGCAGATAGCTGAGCCATTGCTTGACCCTGCCAGCGACCTGGGCATCTGTACCGGAACCGATGACATCGCCCACGAACTGCTCTAGCACCGGCACGATATCCTGCCATTCACAGGCTTGCCCTGTTCGCAAGGCGCGCACCAGCCAGGGATTCGCCACCGCACCTCGCCCCAGCATCAAATCAGCGCAACCACTTTCTCGCTGGCAACGCCGTGCATCCTCTACCGTCCAGATTTCTCCGTTGGCAATCACCGGGATAGACACCGTCTCGCGAATGGCGCCAATCCGATCCCACCAGGCAGGAGGCCGGTATCCCTGACGTTTGGTGCGACCATGCACTGTCAGCCAGGCGGCTCCGGCCTCCTGCACCGCCATGGCATTGTCCAATGCCAAGGCATCATCCTGGTTACCCAGCCGCATCTTTACCGACACCGTTACCTGCGCGGGTACCGCTCGTCGAACCGCTGCCGTGACAGCGTGCACCAGCTCCGGCTCGTCCAGTAGTACCGCGCCCCCCCGGTGACGATTCACGGTCTTTGCCGGGCAGCCAAAATTCAGATCAATGGCGGGCGCCCCCAAGGTGACCGCGCGCATCGCATTGTCTGCCATGCACGATGGATCTGACCCCAGTAGCTGAAGATGCACCGGTATTCCCGCACGGGTACGTGCGCCGTTCTTGAGTTCCGGGCACCAGCGATAGAAGACACGGGGCGGCAGTAGCTGGCCGCTCACGCGGACAAACTCGCTCACACACCAGTCAAAGTCACCCACATCGGTCAGCGCCTGACGAACCCAGAAATCCGCCAGACCTTCCATAGGGGCCAGAATAAGTTTCATGGGGCGCATTCTAGCGGCATTGACCATTACTCAGCCACGAAAACGGAGATGACAGCTTTCCTGCAACTTGCAATCATCGGTCGCTTTTGCAACGGTGTATCGCAACGCACATAAAACATGGAAATTTTATGGCTGCCGCGGGACCGGGTTTCAATACAGAGGGAACGCAAACCGTTTTAGCATGCCGACAGGGCTTTTCCTTCGGCTTCCTGCCTCACCGGAGTGGTGATCGACACGCGCCACCCGCCCCCGTCATCGGGTCCCGCCCGCCCCTTTTGGCATCCTTTTCAACATGATTTTGGCACCCTTTTAGGTTCCGCCCTGATTTGAATACCACCCAAGGGAGAGACGAATGAAACAGACACGCATGCTACCCCTGTCATCGGCACTGCTGGCCGGTCTTGCTGCCTTGCCCGCCCACGCCGAACTGGAAGTAACCCCCTATGGCTCACTGCGGATCCAGTCCGAAGCGGTCTCCGTCGATGAGGCGCAACCCGGTGAGGACGATTCCTATAGCGGGCTGCGAGATGCCTACTCCCGCCTGGGGGTAACCGCCAACTACAACGATATCGACAACCTGAAAATTTCGGCCACCGTGGAATTCCCCATCAATTCCGCTCGACTACGGGCAGAGGATCCGACCTTTTTCCAGGAAAGCTACAAAGGAAACAACAAGCCGCGCGTCGCCGATATCACCGCCACTCACGACAGCTTCGGTAGCCTGCGGGTGGGCACACAATGGCTTACCTACTACAACAATGTCGCTTACCCACTGGACTTCTTTAGTTCGTTTTATTCGGGTTATGCCACCCAATCCACCTTCCGTCGCGATGCGGTGACTTACCAGACCCCGAGCATGGGCGGTTTTACCGCCACCGTCTCCGGGGTGGATCTCACCGATCAGCAAGGCACCAGCTTTCTGGACACCCTGCAGTACGCGCTCGGCTACGCGGTGAATGACTGGAGTGTTGGGCTGGGCTATCAGGACAGCGAGCAGGACTCCGCCAAACACGCTGACCAAATGGGGATTTCTGCCGCCTGGTCTCCGGGTAACTGGCGTTTTGCCGCCAAGGTAGAGCAACTTCTTACCAATGATGACACGGTTCAGGATGACGACCCGGTGACCTATAACCTGCTCGGCTCTTACAGCTGGGACAAATACACACTGCGGGCCATGATTGCCCACGGCGAAGAGTCTGATGAAGCCGACGCATTCTTTCAGGGGGATTCGGCCCAGGTGGGGCTGGACTACCGGCACACCGAGAACCTGAAGTTCTTCGCCGAATATTTTTATGAAGAACTGGGCTATGCAATCTACACCCCCAACTCCGAAAGCTTCAATCCGCTGGCCGGGTACCAGGTAGAAAGTGACGGCCAGGTGTTTACCGTAGGGATGCGATTCGATTTCTGAACCTGACAGTGAAAGAAGGCAGCGTGAGAGGCGGGGCAAGAGCCCCGCCGGCGCCGCAGGCATAACGCCATAGCTTAGGAGATCAAAGGAAGAAACTGCCTGCGAATTCCGGCGGGTCCATCACTATAAGCAGGGCATCCTGTGACCAGGAACCCCTTTTATTAGAATCATTTGGAATCAAACAAAACCTTCGACAAAACATCGAAAAACCCTCTTTATATCAATGCATTACCGCAAAATAAGCCCCCTTTCAAACAGCCTGAACCTATAGCCAAAACAGATCAAACCGCACCAAAGGCCCATTCCCTGCTCTCCCAAGACTCATTCCCCTTGCGGATGCCCAGCGTCAGGCGCACGCGGCAATCCGCCCGCCCCTGACGATTGATTCACCTGCCCGGCTGCATTACTGTTGCCGCCGTAAATGCCCGCTTACGATCCACCGGAGAGACGCATGGCCAAAAACACCCCCCCGGCACTGGAAACCGCCCTGGATAACCTGGAAACCCTGGTGGAACGTATGGAGTCCGGTGATCTGACCCTCGAAGAGTCCCTCAAGGCCTTCGAAGAAGGGGTGCGGCTGTCCAGAGAGTGCCAGCAGGCTTTGCAGCAGGCAGAACAGAAAGTTCGCATTCTGCTGGAACAATCGACCGAAGCCGAACCTACCCCGTTTAGCGGCGGCAGTGATGAGCAGTGAACTGACCGCCCTGGACGGGCTTCGCCAGACCAGCCTGATTCGCCTTGAGCAAACGCTGGATGTGTTTCTCCCTGCCATCAGCGCGGCGTCACGCCTGAGTGAAGCCATGCGCTACGCCGCGCTGGGCGGCGGCAAGCGCATTCGCCCCTTGCTAGTCTACGGCGCCACCGCTCTGGCGGGCGGCACCCCGGAACAAGCCGACACACCTGCCGCGGCAGTCGAACTGATTCACGCCTACTCTTTGGTCCATGATGATCTGCCCGCCATGGACGACGATGACCTGCGCCGGGGGCAACCCACCTGCCACAAAGCCTACGACGAGGCCACCGCCATCCTCGCTGGAGACACCCTGCATACCAAAGCCTTTGAATTGCTGGCCACCCGTGGGGATTACCGCAGCGATACGCGTATCGCCATGATCCGACACCTGTGTCAGGCCGCGGGGGTTGATGGTATGGCTGCCGGCCAGATGCAGGACATGTTGGCGCAGGGACAACAACAGACGCTGGCGGCACTGGAGGAGATGCATTACCTCAAGACAGGGCGACTGATTACTGCCAGCCTCCAGCTGGGTTACTTCGCGGCCCAAATCGACAATATCGAGCTGCTAGACAGTCTTACCCGCTTTGGCGATGCGGTTGGGCTTGCTTTCCAGATTCAGGACGACATTCTGGATATCACCATGGCAACGGACCAGCTTGGCAAACCCGCCGGCTCTGACGAAAAGCTCGACAAAAGCACCTTCCCGTCCCTGATTGGCCTGGAGGCCAGCCGTCAGCGGGCCTCGCAACTGTGTGCCGACGCCATCGCCACACTGGACGGCTTTGGCATTCACGCCCTGCCGCTGCAACAACTGGCACAGTACATCATCGCCCGCAATCACTGACGACGACCCTCCCGGCCCTGTATACTTGTCACACTTGCAGTATGCACTGACCTGGCAACCGGAATTATGCCCAAAACCTTTACCCAGATACCGCTGACGCGCCCTGCCACTCCGTTGCTGGACACCCTGGCCAGCCCGGCGGATCTACGCCGCCTGCCTGCCAGTCAGCTGGAGCGCGTGGTCGATGAATTGCGTGAATATCTGCTGTATTCAGTCGGGCAGTCAGGTGGGCACTTCGGCGCCGGCCTTGGGGTGGTTGAACTGACTGTCGCGCTGCACTACCTGTACAACACACCGGACGACAGACTGGTCTGGGATGTGGGGCATCAGTGCTACCCCCACAAGATTCTGACTGGGCGCCGCGAAGGGCTCACAGCTATCCGTCAGCAGCATGGTTTGTCAGGCTTTCCCAAACGCAGCGAGTCCGACTACGACACCTTTGGTGTAGGTCACTCCTCCACGTCCATCAGTGCGGCGCTGGGGATGGCACTGGGAGCCGAAATGGCCGGCAGTGACCGGCGAGCCGTCGCCATCATCGGCGATGGTGCCATGACCGCAGGGCAGGCCTTCGAGGCCATGAGCCATGCGGCCCATACCCGTTCCAATCTGCTGGTGATCCTCAACGACAACAACATGTCGATTTCCCACAACGTGGGCGGGCTGTCCAATTACTTTGCCCGTATCTGGGCCAGCAAGAGCTATATCGCGCTGCGCGAAGGGGGCAAGAAGGTGCTCTCGACCATGCCGGCGGCCTGGGATTTCATTCGCCGCACCGAAGAGAGCATGAAAAACATGGTGAGCCCGGACATGCTGTTCGAGGCCATCGGTTTCAATTACATCGGCCCTATTGACGGTCACAACCTGGACGAGCTGGTGCGTACCCTGGGCAACATGCGCACCCTGGAAGGCCCGCAGCTGCTGCATGTCTATACCACCAAGGGCAAGGGCTTTGCCCCGGCTGAAGCTGACCCGGTGGGGTACCACGCCATCAACAAGATCGAACCCAAGCCCAAGGTGCAAGTTGCCGTTCCGCCCCCCCCCAAACCCAAGCGCCCCAAATATCAGGATATTTTTGGCCAGTGGCTGTGCGACATGGCCGAACAAGACCCGCGTCTGGTGGGGATCACCCCCGCCATGTGCGAGGGCTCCGGGATGGTGGAATTCAGCCAGCGTTTTCCTGACCGCTTTCACGATGTGGCGATTTGCGAGCAGCATGCCGTCACTGTCGCCGGCGGACTTGCCTGCGAAAACCAGAAACCGGTGGTGGCCATTTATTCCACCTTCCTGCAACGGGGCTACGATCAGCTGATTCACGACATCGCCCTGCAGGAGCTGGATGTCACCTTCGGCCTGGACCGCGCTGGACTGGTGGGCGAGGATGGCGCCACTCACGGCGGAGTCTTTGATCTTGCCTACTTGCGCACCGTCCCCAACATGATTGTAGCGGCGCCCTCTGACGAAAATGAATGCCGCCAGTTGCTGTACACCGCCTACCAGCATGAAGGCCCCGCGGCGGTCCGTTATCCCCGCGGCAACGGACCAGGCGTTGCGATTGAAGACAGTATGGAAGCCCTGCCCGTCGGCCAATCCCGTTCGCTAAGGGAGGGTAACCGGATTGCGATTCTCGCCTTTGGCGCCCTGACTCCAGCCGCTCACAAAGCCGGTGAAGCCCTTGATGCCACCGTCATCGATATGCGCTGGGTCAAGCCGCTGGATCGTGACGCCATTATCAAGGCGGCAGCCAGCCACTCCCTGCTGGTCACCGTAGAGGACCACCAACGCATGGGAGGGGCAGGCTCTGCCGTAAATGAATTGCTTCACGACGAGGGTATCGTGGTGGATGTGATGAATCTGGGCCTTCCCGATCACTTTATTCATCATGGCAAACGCGACGTACTGCTGGCCGAAGCCGGACTGGATGCGGCAGGCATTGAGCAACAGATTCGGGCGCGCCACACGCAGCAATCCCGGTCGGTAGCCGACGCAAAACCGTAACGCATTAATCGTCCGGCTTCGCAGTATCGCTAACCAGTCTGACCGGAGGAGGCGGAGAATACAGTTTCCAGGTATCACGGCCCGCGGTCTTCGCCTGATACAGGGCGCGATCGGCCGCCTCCAGTAACTGCTCAGCGCAATTCCGCTCCCCGGGCACCATCACCGCCGCTCCCACACTGATAGTCACCTCCCCCACGCGAGGGTTGGGCTTGTGCGGCATGCCCAGCATGCGTACGGCACGGCAAACACGCGATGCCAACTGCATGGCTTCCGCTTCCTCAACACCGGGGTAGAGCAACACAAACTCCTCTCCCCCGAAACGGGCAACAAGATCTCCGCCCCGGCGTCCATAGCGTCGCAGCTCGGTGGCCAGAGCCTGCAGACACTCATCCCCTTTCAAATGTCCATAGTGATCGTTGTAGTCCTTGAAATGATCCACATCGACCAGCATCACAGCGAGCGGTTTTTTCTCCCGCTTGCAGCGGCGCCATTCGCGCTCCAGAGCCTCATCAAAGAAGCGCCGGTTAGCCAGCGAAGTCAGACTATCCTCCCGGCTCAAACGGTGCAGACGATCGGCCAGTGCCTGTGTGCGTTGTTGCTGCCGGTAAAGCTGGCGCTGGTTAAAAAACAGTAATCGATCCCTCACCTCCGCGGTGTAGCACAGGAACATGCCAAGCAAACTGATCCCGGTGTAAGTCCGGTGAGCAATCTGCCAATCGATTCCTGCGCCAAAGCCCTCTGCCAGCATCCAGCCCAGCACGCCCCCGCCCCAACACGCCATTACAGCATGGGTGAATCGCAGCCCGACCATGGCATAGACAATCACCAACGCATAAATCACCGAAACGTGAGCCAGCTGGGTCTCTGCCGGACCATACAGAAACCCGGGGATGGCCATGGACAAGGTGACCGCCAGAAAACTGCCGATCCCGGCATAAAGAGGGAAATACCGATCAAGGGGTCGCAACTGGGCCATGCACCCGGCCACCAGCACAATGACCCCTACCCAGATGTAGGTACCCAGCCAGCGACCACGTACTGCTTCCGGGGCCAACGCATAAATCCCGGTAATTAACAGCACATAGAGAAGTAAAATATAAAAGGCATTGACCCGGAACGCCGTTACGGCCTCCCGACAATGATAATCACGGTACTCACGTTCCAGCCGCCGGGGAAACCGTAACCAGCGAACCCCCGGCACTACCACCCGACGAAATCGGGGATCTGTGCCTGACATGGCAATTCCTTTGCGCCGCCCGTATGCAACTACAGGCAATTGCTTAATGATATCAGGCTAGAAAGGAATGGCCTCGCAGGCCAGCAGGAAAGTGTGAACGGTACCAGCAAAACGATATCAGGCTGTGGCCTGAAACGGCGCAAAATCCATGACAAAAAAATGACAACCCTTAAACCGGTCGCTAGCCGGCGAAGGCTGGCACATAGAACAGCAGCAGCTGCATGACGGCGGCGGCATACACCCCCGCGAGCAGATCATCCACCATAATACCCAGCCCGCCATCAACGCGCCGATCCAGCCAGCCAATAGGCCAGGGTTTGATAATATCGAAGAAACGGAACGCCAGAAAACCGGCCAGCGCCCCCCAGGGGGTAACCGGTACTGCAATCATGGTCACGAGCAAGCCCGCAATTTCATCCCAGACAATGCCCGGGTGATCATGCACATTCATGTCATGGGAGGTCTTGCCGCACAGGTAAGGGCCAACAGCGATCACCAGCGCCGTCACTGCCAGGTACCCCCACAACGGCAACTGGGCGCACAACCACCAGATAGGCATCGCTGCCACTGTCCCGAAGGTGCCCGGCGCCACCGGTGCCAAGCCTGAGCCAAAACCAAAGGCCAGAAAGTGCACCGGGTTACTCATCTTGGGGCGTTTCAGTTCCATTCCATTCCTCGGTGGCCCGGGGCCATTGGCTTCGTGTTGTCTATTCTTGTCATGAGGCAGCGACACTCAGAAATGTTGCCACCCCCCCAGCGTCAGCGGGACAGGCTGGCCCAGCAAATTATTCAGACGAACGCCGGGCTGCGACTCCACCGTACCAATACGATGACACCCTTCTGGCAGCGTCGTGCGCGGATCGATAGTGAACAGCAATACATAATCATCCCCGCCCTGAAGCTGCAACTGGCGCTGGGTCTGCGCATCGCAGTCAACCAGCAATGGCGAGCCCAATGGCAACCACGCTTCGTCCAGCAAGGCACCCAGCCCACCGGAGGCAGTGAGGATATGCCCCAGATCCGCGACGGTGCCATCGGAGATATCAATACAGGCTGTTGCACTACCCCGCAGCGCCTGCCCCAACGCCAGCTGGGGCACCGGCCGCCGGAAATGCGTCACCGCTGCACCCTCGCGCTGCCCTTGCTGCCAATGTTGCAGCCCCAGCAACCCGGCGCCCGTGACCCCCCCCACGCAGATGGCATCACCGACCTGCGCACCACTGCGACGCAGCGCCTGCCCGGCCGGCACGGCACCCGTTGCCTGAATGGAAACCGACAAGGGGCCACGGGTCACATCGCCGCCCACCAGCGAAATCCCCGTGGCATCTGCCAATTCGAACAGGCCGGCAGCAAAACCTTCAAGCCAGGCCTCATCCACCTCCGGCAGCGTTAACGACAGCAGGAACCATAATGGCTGCGCGCCCATGGCCGCCAGATCCGACAGGTTCACTGCCAGACAACGATACCCCACGTCGGCGGCAGCCATATCCAACGGAAAATGCCGCCCTGCCAGGCTGGTGTCCTGGGTCAGCACCAGTTCGTGCCCGACAGGCGGAGTCACAATGGCCGCATCATCACCGGGACCCGCAACCACCGAGTCCCCCTGGGCATGATGAAAATAGCGCCGGATGAGAGCAAACTCATCCAGCGCTACAGAGGTGGGCGGGGAACTCACGACAACGCTTATTCGTCGCGGGTGTGGCGCTCGGCGGTTTCCGCATAGCGCAACTTGCGCGCCAGCTTGTCGAGCACACCGTTGACATATTTGAAGGACTCTTCCGCACCAAATACCTTGGCAAGCTCGATCCCTTCGTTGATGACCACCCGGTAGGGAACGTCCTGGCGCTCTTTCAGTTCGAAAGCGCCGATACGCAGAATCGCCTTCTCCACCTGGGAGAGCTCTTCCACCCGTCGGTCCAGGAAAGGGGTAAGCAACTCGTCCAGCTCCTTCACCTGCCCGGGCACTCCGTGCAACAGGTCATGAAAGTAGCCACGATCCGCCTTGGCGAAATCGTTGTTCGCCAGAAACTGGGCTTCAATATCCGTCACACTGGCCCCGGCCAGCTGCCACTGGTACAGCGCCTGCAGGGTAAAACGTCGTGCCTTGCGACGGGCGGCGGGTGTTGCTTCGCTCATAACACTCTCTATGGTGCGTCTAACGCCAGGGAGGCCTTACGCGGTGCTTCCCGCGAGAAGGCCAAGCCCGGCTTCTTACAGGGATTTGAACAGGGAAACCATTTCCAGCGCGCACATGGCCGCTTCTGCGCCCTTGTTGCCCGCCTTGGTACCGGAACGCTCGATGGCCTGCTCAATGGTATCCACCGTCAGTACACCGAAGATCACCGGCACGCCCGTGGCATTCTGCACACCGGCCAGCCCCTTGGCGGCTTCGCCCGCCACGTATTCGAAGTGGGCAGTGCCCCCACGGATGACCGCGCCCAGGGTAATGACCGCGTCGTAGTCACGCTTCTCGATCACTTTCTTCACGGCCACTGGCAGCTCCCAGGCACCGGGTACGCGGATCACTTCGATGTCATCACGGCTGACACCATGACGCACCAGCGCATCGATCGCGCCATCCAGCAGGGCTTCGACCACAAAGCTGTTGAAGCGGGCGACAACGATGCCGTAACGGCCACCGACGTTATTCAGGGTACCTTCGAGAGTCTTGATGTTTTGCATGTGTAATCCTCGCTAACACACTTTGCGCAAACACGCCGGCCACCAGGGCGACGTGCCGACGCCAGTTTAACTGTCTGCTTCCACGTACTCGGTAATTTCCAGGTCGAAACCGCTGAGGGCATTAAAGCGCATGGGAGAGCTCAGCAGGCGCATCTTGCGCACACCCAGGGCCTTGAGAATCTGGGAACCGGTACCGATGTTGCGATAAGCACGGGACTCGCCCTTGGGCTTGCGGGTGCCGCCGCCGAAGAACGTATCAAGGCGGTCGACCATGTCCTGGGAGTCGTAATCCTGCCCCAGAATAATCACCACCCCGGCATCCGAGCCGGAAACTTCTTCCAGTACTCGGTGCATGTTCCAGCCGGTACGGCCATTCATCTTGGCGCTCATCAGGTCGCGCAGCGGATCCACCTGATGCACGCGCACGGTGACCACCTGCTCTTCACTGATCTCGCCTTTGACCAACGCCACATGAGTGAGGCCGTCAACGGTGTCGCGGAACGCCACCAAACGGAAATCGCCATACCAGGTATCCAGTTCATTATCGGACACCTGTTCAATGGTTTTCTCATTCAGGGCGCGATACTGGATCAGGTCGGCAATGGTGCCGATCTTGAGATTGTGCTCCTTGGCGAACACTTCCAGATCTTCCCGACGGGCCATGGAGCCATCTTCATTCATGACTTCACAGATCACCCCGGCAGGTTCACAGCCGGCCAGCTGGGCCAGATCGCAGGACGCCTCGGTGTGACCCGCGCGGCGCAATACACCGCCCGGCTCTGACATCAGCGGAAAAATGTGCCCGGGCTGGACAATATCGTAGGCGCGAGCATTACGCGCTACCGCAGCCTGCACCGTGCGAGCCCGGTCTGCCGCAGAAATCCCGGTGGTCACCCCTTCACGAGCCTCGATAGAGACGGTGAATTTAGTGCCAAAACCACTGCCATTGCTTTGCACCATCAGCGGCAGCTCCAGCAGCTCACAGCGCTCACGGGACATGGGCATACAGATCAGGCCACGGCCGTACTTGGCCATGAAATTGATGGCCTGGGCATCCACATGCTCCGCCGCCATCACCAGGTCGCCTTCGTTTTCCCGGTCCTCGTCATCCATCAGAATAACCATCTTTCCCTGACGGATATCTTCGATCAGTTCTTCAATCGTGTTGAGCTGCATAACTTCACTCGCTGTTGGAGTTGAAAGTTTAAAGTTCAAAGTTGAAAAGCGAAGATCAGGCACACGCCTGTTGAGCCATGCAATGCCCGCGTCTTACCGGTAATTGCAGTGCTCACCTTTCAGCCTCGCACTGCTCTTAACCGCGGTTTAACTTTCAACTTTTAACTTTCAACTGCCTTTTAAAAACCCGTTTTCCGCCAAAAACGCCATGGAAATTCCTTGGGATGTGGGCTCGGCGGCCTTCTCTCCCAGCAACAGGCGCTCCAGGTAGCGGGCGATTATATCAACTTCCAGGTTCACTGGCGTCCCCACCTTCCACTGGCCGATGGTGGTCACATCCTGGGTGTGCGGGATGATATTCAGGGAAAAAACCGCCCCGGCAACACTGTTCACCGTGAGACTGATGCCATCCACCGTAATGGAGCCCTTGTGAGCGATGTACTTGGCCAGCTCGGCCGGGGCCTCAATATCGATGCGTACGGAGCGTGCATCCTGTTTCATTTCGACGATCTTGCCGAGCCCATCCACATGCCCGCTGACCAGGTGACCACCCAGACGGGTGGTGGGTGTGAGCGCCTTTTCCAGATTGACCTTGCTGCCCACGCTGATCTGCTTCAGGGATGTCAGTGACAGGGTTTCACCAGACACATCCGCCGCGAAGGCCCCACCGGGCAAGGCGGTCGCCGTCAGGCAGACCCCATTCACGGCAATGGAATCGCCCAGCTGTACATCGCTGAAATCCAGCTCGTCGCTTTGAATCAGCAGGGTCACATCGCCCCCCTTGGGGGTCATGGATGCCACCTTGCCCATGGCTTCAATAATGCCGGTAAACATGCAAAAACCTCTTCCTCTCTCCGTAGGAGCGTCGCTCGCGGCGCGATAATTAGGGTGAGAAGCGAAAACCTTCAGACCGTGCCATCTTTTGGTTTTGCCTTTCGAAACTCGTAGCTCGCAACTCGATACTGCTTGATCGCGCCGCCAGCGACGCTCCTACAGCAGGGTTTGTCAGGCCGGAACCAGCGTCAGACGCAGGTCATTCCCTACCATCCGCACATCCTGCCATCTCAGCGCCACCTTTTCGCTCATGCTGGCCAGCTGCGGCAAGCCCAACAACGGGCGGGCCGACGAGCCCAGCAAGGCGGGTGCCATATAGACAATCAGTTCATCAAACAGGCCTTCGCGCACGAACGCGCCTGCCAGCGTGGCGCCACATTCTACCAGCACTTCATTGCATTCGCGCCGGTGCAATTCCCTAAGCAGCTGTTGCAGATCAATTCCCGAGCCGGATGCGGGCAGATGCATCACTTCCGCCCCTGCCGACTCCAGCGCATTCTGGCGCCCTCGATGCTGTTCACCGGCAATCACCAGGCAATGCCCCGGGGCACTGACCACCGGCACATCCGGCGGCGTTTTCAGGGTCCGGTCCAGAATCACGCGCAGGGGCTGGCGCACCCAGTCACTGCCATAATCGGCGCAAGCCCATTGCTCCGCTCTCACCGTGTAGGAGGGACGGTCCGCCAGCACCGTGCCCACCCCAGTAATGACCGCAGAGCTGCGCGCCCGCAATCGCTGCACGTCTTCCCGGGCTGCCGGCCCGGTGATCCACTGCGACTCGCCACTGGCCATGGCCGTACGGCCATCTACGCTGGCGGCAATCTTGATACGATTGAAGGGGCGCTGACGGGTCATGCGCGAGATAAAACCGGGATTGAGCGCTTGTGCCTCGGCCTCCAGCAACCCGGACGCCGTCTCGATGCCGGCATCGGCCAACCGCTGCAGCCCCTGACCCGCCACCCGGGGATTGGGATCTTCCATGGCCGCCACCACCCGTGCCACACCGGCCTCGACCAGCGCATCGGCACAGGGGCCCGTTCGACCGGTGTGGGAGCATGGCTCCAGCGTCACGTAGGCCGTGGCACCGCGAGCCTGTTCACCCGCCGCGGCCAGCGCATGCCGCTCGGCATGAGGCTCACCGGCACGGTAATGACATCCCTCACCGACAACCACCCCATCACGCACCAATACACACCCGACCCGGGGGTTAGGGTCGGTGGTATAAAGAGCGCGGCGAGCCAACTGCAAAGCCCGCGCCATCATCTGACGGTCAAAGTCGGTGAACATGGGAGTATTCTACTGGATCACAGGGCGGGATGTCGCAACAAAGCGATCGCTATCATCAACAAAGTTCGCCAGCACCTCTCTACCCTCTTTTTCCATAAAGTGCTGGAAAGCCTGAGCTATCACAGACAGGCGCTTACCTGCAGGGCGCACAAGATGCCACTGGGTCATGATGGGGAGCCCCTGAACAGGCAAGGGAGCAAGCCCMACCCMCCCCCCCAGATTGAGGGTATGCGCTGACAGGATGGAAATCCCCAACCCGGCCATCACCGAGTGCCGGATGGCTTCATTGCTCTCTACGGTCATCTTCACATTCAATGAATACCCATGCTGAATCAGGTATTGCTCAATGGCGTGGCGAGTACCGGAGCCGGACTCGCGCATCAGAAAAGGGACCGAGGCGACATCCTGAAAATGCAGGGACTCCGCCTGTGCTAACGGATGATTCTCAGCCGCAATAGCCACCAACGGATTATCCAGAAATGCAGCCGAATCCAGGGACAATCCCCCGGGGACATGGCTGAACACATAAAAATCGTCCAGCCCCTCTTCCAGTCGATCAATAATCTGCCCTCGATTGCCCACGTGAAAAGAGACGTCGACACCGGGATAACGTTGACAAAAAGGGCCCAGTAGATGGGGGACAAAATATTTGGCTGTGGTAACCACTGACAACCGCAGCGTCCCCGCTTTAAGGCCACGCAGGTCCGCCAAGGTCATATCCAGCAGCGCGAACTCCTCCATCACCCGCCTCGCGGAGGCCACAGCAGCCAGCCCGGCATCCGTAAAACGCAACTTGCGGCCGTGCTGCTCATACAAGGCAACCCCCATGGCATCGGCAAGCTTGTGCAGCTGGGCCGACACGGTCGGCTGGGTAAGATGCAAGGCAGACGCGGCGCCTGTCACGCTGCCCGCCTCGTGAACCGCCAGCAGAATTTCCAACTGTCTCAGCGTTCCCACACGGGCATGAAGCCGGCTCATTCATAGATCCTTATCTATATAAAAGCTAGATAGTATCTATTTTTATCTAACATTCAATCTATTGATAATGGCCCCGCTTACTATTGGAGGCCCCATGTCACAGCTCACCCGCCAACGCCTTTTTATCAGCCTGGTCGCCCTGCTCAACCTCTTCCTTGCCGCCGTACTGGTCCTCAATCACCATGACGGCTTACCGTTGGCCGTCATCGGGATCGTATTGCTGCCTCTCGCCTGGCTGACCGGTCGCCAACCCTCGGTGAGCGCTCTCCCCCTCACGGAGACTGACAACCATGCAGCTTGATGCCGTAGTGCTGTTCTTCGTGGCAGGACTGATCGCCGGAGTATTGAAAGTCAGGATCCCTTTCCCCACCAGCCTCTACCAAAGCCTCACGCTGTTCCTGCTGCTGGCCATTGGATTAAAAGGCGGTGCCGCTCTGGCTGAACACGCCGACGCACGAATCATCGTGCAATCCCTTCTGGTGATCAGTTTTGGGGCCGTCCTGCCGTTGCTGGCGTTCCCGCTGCTGCGACACATTGGCGGGCTCGACCGGACCAACGCTGCGGCTATTGCAGCCCATTACGGCAGTGTCAGCGTCGCCACCTACGCCGTCGCCGTCGCCGTTCTCGATGCCAGCGGCGTCAGCTATGAAGCCTATTTCCCCTTGTTTGTAGTGCTACTGGAGATTCCCGCCATTATCGTCGGCCTGCTGCTGGCCAAAGGGCTGTCTGCAGGCATTGCCAACCGCGAGCTGGCACACGAGACACTGCTCAGCCCTGGCATTGTTGTAATGGTGGGAGGTCTGCTGATCGGCGCTTTTTCGGGGGACACACTCACGAAAGTGTCGCCGTTTTTCATGGAGTTGTTTCAGGGTGTGCTGGCCCTGTTCCTGCTGAAAATGGGACTGATCACGACCGAACAGCTTGGCGCGCTCAAACAGGACGGCCCTTTTCTGGCAGCCTTCGGGGTGTTTATGCCACTGCTGGCCGGCACCCTTGGCGGATTACTCGCACACGGACTGGGACTCTCCGTTGGGGGAATTACCCTGCTGGCCGTGCTGGGCGCCAGCGCATCTTACATTGCCGTCCCTGCAGCAATGCGCGTGGCCCTGCCGCAGGCCAATGCAACCCTCTCCATGGCAGCATCACTCGGCATCACTTTCCCGTTTAATGTTCTGGCCGGTATCCCTTTGTATTTATTGCTTGCACAGTGGCTGCAAGGAAGTGGAATCAGCGGGTGACCCACCCCATGGCAAGGCAAAATACCTGGCCGGAAATCACTGATGCAGGCAACAGAAACGGCGTCAGGGGCACCGTTGCAGCCATGCGGCCCTGTCAGAATGGGCTGAAACCCTATTTTGCCTGATCCTCGTCACGACTGCCGCCCTTGCTGCGCAGACGATCCACCTCAGCTGAGAACTCGGAAATATCCTGAAAGCTGCGGTAAACAGAGGCAAAACGGACATAGGCCACATCGTCCAGCTGTTGCAGCTCTTCCATCACGAATTCACCCAGCTCCCTGGCCGGCAGCTCCCGCTCGCCCGTGGCTCGCAGGCGGTGGCAGACCCGGCTGATCGCCGCTTCCAGATCTTCCATGCTCACCGGCCGCTTCTCCAGCGCCCGCAGCATCCCTGCGCGCAGCTTGGCCTCATCAAACGGCTGGCGAGTGCCGTCGGACTTCACCAACCGGGGCATCACCAACTCAGCGGTCTCGAACGTGGTAAAACGCTCATTACAGCTCAAACACTCCCGCCGCCGACGCACCTGCCCACCATCGGCAACCAGACGGGAATCAATCACCTTGGTGTCCTGGGCTGAGCAGAATGGGCAATACATACAAACCTCAGTGAATAGTTAACAGTGAACAGTTAATAGCGAAACACCCATTATCTTCGACTTTTTGTCGTTTTGATAATGGCTATCAGCAACCGCAACAGCTCGCGACAATCTGCCTGCAAAGAATCACCTGCAAGCTCATTGAAGTAACCCGAGTCCGACAACAGATCAATCCAGTAATCCGTTTCGTTGGCCTCTTTCAAGGCAATGTGCATCTTATGAATAAAATCATCCCGGCTCTCGGCATACTCCGCCTCTCTCACCAGAGCGCCAATGGCCGTTCCGCTGCGCAGCAACTGCTTACTGAGCACATATTCCTTCTTTACCGTTTGCAGATACTGGAAACTTTTTACTACCCGCAACGCAAAAGCGCGGGATTTCTCCCGCGCCACAAACCGGTCCGTCATCCATGACCCCCGTTTTTTCTGCTTTTAGCTGTTAACTTTTCACTGTTAACTGTTCACTAATCTCAGCGCTCGTAAACCGGCAAACGCGCACAAATTTCCTTCACCTTACCCTTAACAGCGTCAATCACAGACTCATCGCCCATATTGTCGAGGATGTCGCAGATCCAGCCGGCCAGCTCTTTGGCGTCAGCTTCGTTGAAGCCGCGACGGGTGATGGACGGGGAGCCGATCCGCAGACCGGAGGTGACGAACGGGGAACGCGGGTCGTTGGGCACGGCGTTCTTGTTCACGGTGATGTTGGCACGACCCAGGGCCGCGTCGGCATCTTTACCGGTGATGTCCTGCTTGATCAGGCTGAGCAGGAACAGGTGGTTCTCGGTGCCGTTGGAGACCACGTCAAAACCCCGCTCGATGAACACGCCGGCCATGGCCTGGGCGTTCTTGACGACCTGCTCCTGGTAGCCCTTGAAGTCAGACTGCATGGCTTCCTTGAAACAGATCGCCTTGGCGGCAATCACGTGCTCCAGCGGGCCACCCTGACCACCCGGGAAAACCGCAGAGTTGATCTTCTTCTGAATCTCTTCGTTGGCCTTGCCCATGATCAGGCCACCACGGGGACCGCCCAGGGTCTTGTGAGTGGTGGTGGTGGTGATATCGGCAATGCCCACCGGGCTCGGGTACACACCCGCAGCGACCAGACCGGCCACGTGGGCCATGTCCACCAGCAGGATCGCGCCCACTTCGTCGGCAATGTCACGGAAACGCTGCCAGTCCACCACTTGCGAGTAGGCAGAGAAACCGGCCACGATCATCTTCGGCTTGTGCTCACGAGCCAGGCTTTCTACCTGCGCGTAGTCGATCAGGCCGGTCTCGTTGTCCAGGCCATACTGGATGGCGTTATAGGTCTTGCCGGAGAAGTTCGGCTTGGCACCGTGGGTCAGGTGACCACCCGCGTCCAGGCTCATGCCCAGCACGGTATCCCCCGCCTGCAGGACGGCCATGTAGACCGCGGCATTGGCCTGAGAACCGGAGTGCGGCTGCACGTTGGCCCAATCGGCCCCGAACAGTTCACAGGCACGGTCGATCGCCAGCTGCTCAACCACATCCACATTCTCGCAACCACCGTAGTAGCGCTTGCCCGGGTAGCCTTCGGCGTACTTGTTGGTCAGTACGGAGCCCTGGGCTTCCATGACCCGCGGGGAGGCATAGTTTTCAGAGGCAATCAGCTCGATGTGCTCTTCCTGACGGACTTCCTCGGCCTTGATGGCGGCCTGGATTTCAGGATCAAACTCGGCGATGGACATGGATTTCGGGAACATGGGCTACCCTACGCAGTCATTGGTGGATTCAGGGGCGCGTATTCTAACCAAAACCGGCCATAAAGACACATGAAGACGCCTCATGGGAACTGGCCGGTCGTCTCATGCTCAACGCGCGGCCAAAACCGCCGCGCAATGGACCCTGCGGCCTTTCACTTGAGGGCGCTTTCCGTTAGCTTAGGCGCCATTCCGCCGGGGTTCGCGGCTGCTGCGCCCATCCCCGCACACTTAACGACATTGCGGTCGGAGTTTATGAGCCAGTACATCTTCACCATGGACAAGGTGGGCAAGGTTGTCCCGCCGAAGAAGCACATCCTCAAAGACATTTCCCTGTCGTTCTTCCCCGGCGCCAAGATCGGCGTACTGGGCCTGAACGGGTCGGGTAAATCCACCCTGCTCAAGATCATGGCCGGGGTGGACAAGGATTTCCTGGGTGAAGCACGGCCGCAGCCGGGCACCAACATCGGTTACCTGCCCCAGGAGCCGGAACTGGACCCGAACAAAAACGTCCGTGAAATCGTGGAAGAGGCCCTGTCCGAGATCCTGGAGGCACAGCAACGCCTGGAAGAGGTGTATGCCGCCTATGCCGAGGAAGACGCGGATTTTGACAAGCTGGCCGCCGAGCAGGCCCGGCTCGAAGCCATCATTGAAACCAGTGACGCCCATAACCTGGAGCGCAAACTGGAGATCGCCGCCGACGCCCTGCGTCTGCCGCCGTGGGACGCCAGCGTCAAGAACCTGTCCGGGGGGGAACGCCGCCGCGTGGCTCTGTGCCGCCTGATCATGAGCGCCCCGGACATGCTGCTGCTGGACGAACCGACCAACCATCTGGATGCCGAATCCGTAGCCTGGCTGGAGCGTTTCCTGCACGAATTCCCCGGCACCGTGGTGGCAGTAACCCACGACCGTTACTTCCTCGATAACTCCTGTGAGTGGATTCTGGAACTGGACCGCGGCGAAGGGATTCCCTGGAAGGGGAACTATTCCTCCTGGCTGGAGCAGAAAGAACAGCGTCTGGAGCAGGAAGCCAAGTCTGAATCCGCCCACCGAAAGACCGTGGAAAAGGAACTGGAGTGGGTGCGCCAGAACCCGAAAGGCCGGCGCGCCAAGAACAAGGCCCGTGTGGCGGCGTTCGAGGAACTGGCCAGTCAGGAATTCCAGAAGCGCAACGAGACCCAGGAACTGTATATCCCGCCCGGCGAGCGTCTCGGTGAGCAGGTCTTTGAGCTGAACGGGGTGGCCAAGGAATTCGACCACAAGCTGCTCTACGAAGACCTGAGCTTCAAGGTGCCACGCGGCGCCATCGTCGGCATCATCGGCCCCAACGGGGCCGGTAAGACCACCCTGTTCCGCATGCTGGCGGGCCAGGAAACCCCGGACAAGGGCGAAATCACCACCGGTGAAACTGTGCAGATGGCCTACGTGGATCAGAGCCGCGAAGACCTGGAAGGCAAGAAGACCGTGTGGGAAGAAGTGTCCGACGGCAACGATATCCTGCGCATCGGCAACTACGAAGTCCCCAGCCGTGCCTACCTGGGCCGCTTCAACTTCAAGGGCGGCGACCAGCAGAAGCGGGTCGGCGACCTGTCCGGTGGTGAGCGCAACCGTCTGCACCTGGCCAAACTGCTCAAGCAGGGCGCCAATGTGCTGCTCCTCGATGAGCCCACCAACGATCTGGACGTGGAAACCCTGCGGGCTCTGGAAGAAGCCCTGCTGGCATTCCCCGGCTGTGCCATTGTCATTTCTCACGATCGCTGGTTCCTGGACCGTGTCGCCACCCACATCCTTTCCTTTGAAGGGGATGCTAAAGTGGAGTGGTTTGAAGGCTCCTACACCGAGTACGAAGAGTTCAAGCGCAAGCAGCTGGGCGATGAAGCCTTGCAGCCCAAGCGCATGAAGTACAAGCGAATTGATGTCTAGCAAGCGGGTTCGCCCTTTCTATGGGGCAGCCGGGAAGCCCCCGGGGAGCCGGAGCGCAGCTGCTGCGCTCTGCCGCCAGGAAAGGGAACGACCATGTTCGTCGCAACAAAACACAATAGCTGCATCTTTCTGGCTGCGCTGAGCCTGCAAGTGGCTTTTCAGCGGCAGGCAAGAAGCCATTGCGGTGATCTGATCAGGACAGTCGCTCATGAATGAAAGGCGCAGAGCCGGACGTGTCGATTTCGACGGAGAGGCGGAGCTGCTGTTTGAGCAGGACCGTCACGATGTTGAGCTCCAGGATATCTCCATTTCCGGGGCTCGAGTGATCTGCACCACCCCTCTCGCTCTCCCTGACGACGCTTCGGTAACGCTGCAGATTGCCTTTGATGACAGCGACCTGACCCTCACTCTGCCTGGCAGGGTGATTCGCCAGGCAGCCATGGAGGTAGGTATCCACTTCGAACGACCCGATGTGGATGTCATGCAGCACTTGCGTCGTCTGGTCGCCCTGCATCAGGGCGAAGACGGCGACGACGATCCGGCTTCGATACTGAGCGAGGACTAGCCTTGGATATTGACGCCCCGAAGTTCGTCGCCCGGCTGCAGCGAGGGGACAACACAGCCTTCGCTCAACTGGTACAACACCAGCATAACTACCTGCTTGCCACAGCACGCAGCATGCTCTCCCATGCCGATGCCGAAGAGGCCGTGCAAGATGCCTGGATTGCCATTCATCGCGCAATTGGCAAATTCGAGGGACGCAGTCAATTAAGAACCTGGTTAACACGCATTGTCATCAATCAGGCTCGCATGATGCTCCGCAAGCAGGGTCGGGAGATTCAGTTCGACCCCACCAGCGAAGAAGACCCTCTGGCGCACCGTTTCAGAGAAGGCGGACACTGGCAGGATGGCCCCAGACAATGGGATCTCGGCGGGCCGGACGCCCTGTTAACCCGTGATGAACTTCGTCACTGCATGGCAAGATGTCTTGAGAGAATGCCGGAAAATCAGCGTCTGGTGCTGGAACTACGGGATCTGCAAGGCATGGATTTCGATGCCATCTGTAACATGCTGGATATCAGTGCATCCAATGTCCGTGTGCTGCTACACCGTGCCCGTGCCAGGCTGTTCGAGCTGGTGGACCATTTCCAGGAGACAGGCGAATGCTGAAGTGCAAAGAGGTCGTTGAAAAAGCAGACGCCCTCGTGGATGGCATGCCATTAAGCTGGCGAGAGCGCCTTGCCATGCGTCTGCATTTGATTATGTGCCACCATTGCCGGCGCTACATCCGGCAGCTAAATGCTTTGGTGACCAGCCTGCCCCATGAGCCCCAGCCCCTGGACGATGAACAGACGAAACGCATCCTGAAGAAGATCGATTCCCCAGGGAATTAGCCGTTTCCAGACACGACCGAGCAGCAGCCGCATTCCCTTTGTTGACTGACAAGGAATTCAATGGAACGCAAACTCGCTATCTCGTTGCTCTCACTCCGTATCGGGGTATTCGTGGTCATGTTCATGTGGACACTTGATAAATTCATCAACCCCGCCCACACCGGGAAAGTGTTCGCCAAGTTTTATGGCCTCGAGGGACTCGGAGGCGAGGCCCTTACAGTGCTGGCCTGCCTGCAACTTGTTATTGTTTTGGCATTTGCGGCGGGAGCGCTGCGCCGGTACAGCTACGGAGCCATACTGCTAATGCATGCGGGCTCCACCTTTTCCTCATGGCGCCAGTACCTTGATCCGTTCGACCACCTGCTGTTCTTTGCCGCCTGGCCCATGCTGGCAGCGTGCCTGGCACTTTACCTGCTGCGTGAACATGACACCTTGCTGAGCCTTGATCAGCAGTTCCGCTAATGCGCGACCAAGTCGCTCCGGCGGCATCACGTCCGCACCATGTTCACGCACCCTTTAGCTTGTCGCGGCCAGACTACTGAGTCATTCTGGAAGCTATCGCTGTAACGTTCATGCATCAGCGGCATCCATTTTGAGAACCCACACACGCGACTCAGGAGCCCTCGCAATGCGCGAAGATGTTCAGGATTACTATGGCAAGCAGCTGCAATCCAGTGCCGACCTGCAAACCAATGCCTGTTGCGATCAGGCGCCCCCCGAACACTTGAAACCCCTGCTTGCCCGTCTGCATGACGAGGTCGTCAGCCGCTACTATGGCTGCGGACTGGTGGCCCCCGAACAACTCCAGGGGATGCGCATTCTGGATCTGGGTTCCGGCTCTGGTCGCGATGTATACCTGCTGTCTGCACTGGTCGGGGAGCAGGGCGAAGTCGTCGGCGTCGACATGACCGACGAACAACTGGAGGTCGCCCGCCGTCACCAGGATTATCATCGTGACGCATTCGGTTACACCAACAGCAATGTGCGCTTTTTAAAAGGCTACATTGAAGCGCTCGACACCCTGGATCTGGAAGACGGCTATTTTGATATCGTCATCTCCAACTGTGTAATCAACCTGAGCACCGACAAGGCAAAAGTGCTCAGGGATGTGAAACGCTTGCTCAAACCGGGCGGCGAGTTTTATTTCTCCGACGTCTATGCTGACCGGCGGGTACCTGTCGCACTGGTAAATGATCCCGTACTCTACGGGGAGTGCCTTTCCGGCGCGCTCTACTGGAATGACTTTATCAATCTTGGCAAACGCTGCGGCTTTGCCGACCCGCGCCTGGTGGAATCACGTCGCCTCACCATTGAAAACCCGGCCATAGAGAGAAAGCTTGGCCGCATTCGCTTTTACTCCGCCACCTACCGCTTGTTTAACATCGACAACCTGGAGCCTGCCTGCGAAGACTACGGCCAGGCGGTGGTCTACAAGGGCACCCTGGAAAACTGCCCGCATGCCTTCATGCTCGACGACCATCACATTATCGAAACCGGCAAAGTTTTCCCGGTCTGCGGCAACACCTGGCTCATGCTGGAACAAAGTCGTTTTGCGGAACACTTCGACTTTATCGGACACTTCGATACGCACTACGGCATCTTTGAAGGCTGCGGATTGAATGTCCCTTTTGAGGACAATGAAGATAGCGGCGCGGCCAGCTGCTGCTGAATCGCCATGCGAGCACGACTTTTACTAACCAAGGACGCCCCATGAACCTCAAAAAAGCGCTGTTAGTTGTCATCATCGCCGCGCTCGTTGCCAGCTACTTTATCTTCGATCTGGGGCAGTTTTTTAGCCTGGAGTATCTGAAAGAGCAGCAAGGCGCCTTTGATGCCCTGTATGCCGACAACCCCGCGCTGGTGCTGGGGGCGTTTTTTGCCGCTTACGTCGCGGTAACGGCTCTGAGCCTGCCCGGCGCCGCCATCATGACCCTCGCCGCCGGCGCCCTGTTCGGTTTTGCCGTTGCGCTGGTGCTGGTGTCATTTGCCTCTTCCATTGGCGCCACCCTGGCCTTTCTGGCCTCCCGTTTTCTGTTCAGGGATACCGTGCAGCAACGCTTCGGCGAGCGCCTGAAAAAAATCAATCAGGGCATCGAAAAGGAAGGCGCCTTTTACCTTTTCACCCTGCGGCTGGTGCCTGCCTTTCCGTTCTTTGTGATCAACCTGGTCATGGGGCTGACCCCCATCAAGACACGCACATTTTACTGGGTCAGCCAGATTGGCATGCTGGCCGGCACCGCTGTGTACGTGAATGCGGGCACCCAGCTTGGGCAAATCGACAGCCTTGGCGGCCTGCTTTCTCCACAACTCTTGGGCGCCTTTGTCCTGCTCGGGATTTTCCCGTGGATCGCCAAGGCCATCATGGCACGGTTGCAAGCCCGCAAGGTTTACGCCGGCTGGCGCAAACCCAAAACCTTTGACCGTAATCTGATCGTCATTGGTGCCGGCTCCGCAGGCCTGGTGAGTGCCTACATTGCCGCCATGGTAAAAGCCAAAGTCACCCTGATCGAGAAACACAAGATGGGCGGCGACTGCCTCAATACGGGCTGCGTTCCCTCCAAGGCACTGATCAAAAGCGCCCGGGTCGCCTACCACGACAAACAGGCAGACCAATACGGTTTTGACAGCATCTCCAGCCAGTTTCACTTCCCTCGTCTGATGAAACGGGTACACAAGGTCATCGAGACGATCGAACCCCACGATTCCGTGGAGCGCTACACCGAACTGGGGGTGGATTGCCGCCAGGGAGAGGCACGCCTTGTCTCCCCATGGGAAGTGGAAATCCGCAACGGCGACCAGGTCGAAACACTCACCGCCCGTAGCATCATTATCGCCACCGGCGCCCGCCCCTTTGTGCCGCCCATCCCCGGCATCGAAAAGATGGACATTCTTACCTCCGATAACCTGTGGCAGCTAGAGGAACAACCCAAACGCCTTCTGGTACTGGGTGGCGGCCCCATCGGTTGCGAACTTGCGCAGACCTTTGCGCGACTGGGCAGCGATGTCACCCAGGTGGAAATGCTGCCTCGACTGATGATCCGTGAGGACGAGGAAGCCAGCCGGATCGTGACCCGCTCTCTGCAGGACAGTGGCGTCACCGTGCTGACCAATCATAAGGCCGTGCGCTTCTGCCACGACAATGGCGAGAAGGTTCTATACGTGGAGCAGGATGGCCAGGAAAGCGCCCTGCCCTTCGATCAGGTGCTGGTGGCCGTTGGCCGCAAAGCCAACACCGACGGACTGGGCCTCGATGCCCTTCAGCTGCCCACCGACACCAATGGGACCCTCCAGACCAACGAGCGACTGCAAAGCCGCTACCCGAATATTTATGCCTGCGGCGATGTGGCTGGCCCTTACCAGTTCACCCATACCGCCTCTCACCAGGCCTGGTATGCCGCGGTGAATGCCCTGTTTGGATTTCTTAAATCGTTCAAGGTGGATTATCGCGTGATCCCCTGGTGCACCTTTACCGACCCGGAAGTGGCTCGTGTGGGCATCAATGAGCAGGAAGCTATCGAGCAAGGGATCGAGCATGAGGTTACCCGCTACGGCATCGATGACCTGGATCGGGCCATCGCCGACAGTGCAGACTTGGGCTATGTGAAAGTGCTGACCGCCAAAGGCAGCGACAAGATTCTCGGGGTTACCATTGTCGGCCAGCACGCCGGCGAGCTGATTGCCGAGTATGTGCTGGCCATGAAACACGGACTGGGCCTGAACAAGATCCTTGGCACCATTCACATCTACCCGACTATGGCCGAGGCCAACAAATTCGCCGCAGGCGAATGGAAAAAAGCCCGCAAGCCGGAAGGCCTGCTACGCTGGGTAGAAAAACTGCACGCCTGGCGCCGGTAATTCACTCGGTGCACCCACAAGCCACAAGGGAAGAACATTGAGAAATTGGATACCAAGGGAGACGACCATGCGCATGATGCTTCAAATCGTCCTGCTGATCGTCAGCGGACCATTATTGGCCTTCGACCACAGCGGCTGGAATACACTGCTTGCCGAGCATGTCGCCCCCCTGCGCGGTGGCGTGGCAACCGCCGTAGACTATGCCGGCATGCGCCGCGATCAGGAGCAACTCGACGCTTACCTGGAGAGTTTGTCAGGGGTTTCCATACAGGGCTTCAAGGATTTCAGCCGTGATGAGAAGCTGGCTTTTCTGATCAATGCCTATAACGCCTACACCATCAAGCTGATCCTGCTTGAAGACACACCGGACTCCATTCGTGATATCGGCAATTTCCTTTCCGGTCCCTGGGACAAGGAGTTCATTTTCCTGCTCGGCAAAGCACGTACTCTTGACGAACTGGAGCACGAAATGATCCGCGGCAACCCGGACTTGTTGGACCCGCGCATTCACTTCGCGGTGAACTGCGCCTCCATCGGCTGCCCTGCCCTGCGCCCGGAGGCTTATACCGCCGACAACCTGGAGGCCCAGCTGGAAGACAGCACCAGAAAATTCCTCAGTGACAAACAACGCAACCGGTTCAACGCCGACAAAAACGCCTTGGAAGTATCGAAAATTTTTGATTGGTACGAAGAAGATTTCGAAAACGCCGCCGGCAGCCTGGCAGAATACCTGCTGCCCTACGCCGATAAACTAGGGGTACCGGAAGAAAAACGGCAGTTGATGAAAAATGATGACATCACCATCCGCCACCTGGACTACAACTGGAAGTTGAACAAACAGTAGCGGGACGCCCTGCGCGCGTTCCTTCGCTCAACACGTTGAGCCTCCTGCAAAACATCCCCCTTTCACCTGCCTCGTGAGGGGTTTCAAGTTTTTAGCTATTAATTATTCACTGTTAACTATTAACTGCTCTTAGAGGTATTCCAGCGCCTGCGCCACATTGCTCACCCCAATCACCTCCACCCCCTCCGGCAAATTCCTGGGCAGGTTCGCTTTTGGCACAATCGCTTTCTTGAAGCCATGTTTCACCGCCTCATGGAGACGCTCCTGCCCCTGGGGTACCGGACGAATCTCACCGGACAGCCCCACCTCACCGAAGACCACCAGTTCCCGCTCCAGTGCCCGGTCGCGGAAGCTGGAGACAATGGCAAGCACCTGCGCCAGGTCCGCTGCGGTTTCCGTCACCTTCACACCGCCCACCACATTCATGAACACATCCTGGTCGCCCACCTGAATGCCGCCATGGCGATGCAGCACCGCCAGCAACATGGCCAGCCGGTTCCCCTCCAGGCCGACACAAACCCGGCGGGGGTTACCAAAGTGGGAAGCATCCACCAGCGCCTGCAACTCAACCAGCAGCGGACGCGTACCCTCCCAGACCACCGTCACCAGTGATCCCGAAGCAATCTCGTCGGCACGGTTAAGGAAAATTGCCGAGGGGTTTTTCACTTCTTTCAGGCCTTCGCCCGTCATGGCAAAGACACCCAGTTCATTCACCGCCCCAAAGCGGTTTTTCAAGCCCCGCAGCGTCCGGAAACGGGAATCCGTAGATCCTTCCAGCATCAGCGAACAATCGATCATGTGTTCCAGCACCTTGGGGCCAGCCAGGGTTCCGTCCTTGGTCACATGCCCCACCAGCAACAACACCGTGCCCGTCTGCTTGGCGAAACGCGTCAACGCAGCGGCACATTCCCGGACCTGAGCCACACTGCCGGGGGCAGATTGCAGCGCTGAGAGATACATAACCTGGATGGAATCCACCACCAGAATCCGCGGCTGCTCCTTGCGGGCCAGCTCAAGGATTTGCTCCACATCGGTTTCCGCCGCCAGTCGCAACTTGTCCTTGGGTAATTTCAGACGATCCGCGCGCATGGCCACCTGGGAGAGCGATTCCTCACCAGTGATGTAAAGGGACTTCTGGGTGTCCGCCAGCTTGCACAGGGTCTGCAACAACAGGGTGGATTTTCCCGCGCCCGGGTGCCCCCCGATCAGAATGGCCGACCCCGGTACCAGACCACCGCCCAGCACCCGATCCAGCTCCCCCATACCGGAACCAATGCGCGGCGTTTCCTCCAGCACAATGTCGTTGAGGTTTTGCACCTCTGAGAGCTGACCGCTAAAACCACCACGGCTACCCGCCCCTTTTGACGCAGGAGTAGCCGGGTCGTGAACGAATTCCTGCAAGGTATTCCAGGCACCGCAGGAGGGGCACTGCCCCTGCCATTTCGGCGTATCTCCACCACATTCCGTGCAGACAAAAGCGACTTTTTTCTTGGCCATGGGAACCCAGTTGAAAGTTCAAAGTGTAAAGTTGAAGCGCAGGCCAGGACCTTGCCGCACTGGCAAGCCATGCCCACGATTCATGATTAGGGTTGAGCAATGCGTTCAAAGTAAAAAAACCGCCGCCTTTTGTGTACAAGGTCACGGCGCGGCTCAGACGCTCATCATTTGGCATCAAAACACCGCTCGCGCTTTTCAACTTTAAACTTTGAACTTTCAACTCAACCCGTGTCAAAACAGCGGGCCCACCTCTCCGGGAGAGGTGTCTACAAGGCCACGGCAGTCGTACCTCTTGAGGTGCGAACAAACCGTTTCGCGTTGCGGCCTTCGGATTAAACGACAATACGTGCCGGACGTGCGGTGATCTGACAGAACAATTCATAGCTGATGGTGCCACAGGCCTTCGCCACCGCATCCACCGCTACCGCATCGCCCCACAGTTCCACTTCATCGCCCACCTGTGCATCAATCCCGTTCAGGTCGATGGTCAGCATATCCATGGAGACACGACCGACCAGTATCGTGGGCTGCCCGTTGACCGCCACCGGGGTGCCACTGGGAGCATGACGGGGATAGCCATCCCCGTAGCCGACCGCCACCACGCCGACACGCCCCGCACGGGCCGCGGTCCAGGTTGCCCCGTAACCCACGGACTCGCCGGGCTGAATCTCGTTGATCGCAATCAGGCGGGCACTGAAGCGGTGACTGACCTGCAAGTCCAGCTCGCTGGCACTTTGCCAGTCAAACGGCGAGGATCCGTACAACATGATTCCGGGGCGAACCCGTTGCCCACGGGCATGGGGGTAGCGAATCAGCGCCGCGGAATTGGCCGTGGACAGTGGCAATTGCAGACGCTGTGCCACCTCTGCGGCCAACAGAAGCTGCTTTTCAGAAACGCTATCCGTGGCGTCATCAGCACAGGCGAAGTGGCTCATGATACCCAGCGGCTTCATGCCCGCTGCCGCCAACTGCTCTGCCGCCTGCAGCGCCCATTCCGGGCGCAGGCCCAACCGGTTCATCCCCGTATTGAGCTTCAACCAGATGCGGGTAGGTGCCGGCTTTGCCAGCAGCAACTGAACCTGCCAGAGCGAGTGGACCACCACCTCCAGCGAACGCCGCCGCGCGTGTTCCAGTTCATCCGCATCAAAGAAGCCTTCCGCCACCAAGATCGGCCCGGCGATGCCGCTATCCCGCAACGCCACGGCCTCTTCCATCACGGCAACGCCAAAGCCCTCTACCGCCGGCGCCATGGCCTGCGCTGCCGTAAGCAGCCCGTGCCCATAACCATTGGCCTTGACCATGGCAAAGAGCTCAGCGTCACCGGCAAGTCTCCGGGCACGGCCGGCGTTGTGCGCCAATGCGGCTGTGCGAATCTCCACCCGGGTGCCCCGCATTACACACGGCTCCCGTGCAAACCCGTATCAAGGCTTGCCCTACACTGACCCGCTAACTTGCCGTTTGAATCGTGCAACGCAATCACTCATCCATTGCAGACAGCTGGGCGTAATACTCTGGCGCCAGATCATCAAAGCGCGAGTACTGCCCCAAAAATGCCAGGCGCACGGTACCGATAGGACCATTCCGCTGCTTGCCGATGATCACTTCTGCCACGCCCTTCTCGTTGGTTTCCTTGTTGTACACCTCATCGCGATAGAGAAAGGTGATCAAATCCGCGTCCTGCTCGATGGCCCCGGATTCACGAAGATCCGACATCACCGGGCGCTTGTTGGGGCGCTGTTCAAGGGAACGGTTCAACTGGGACAGGGCCAGCACCGGGCAGTTCAGTTCTTTGGCCAGCCCTTTCAGCGAGCGGGAAATCTCCGAAATTTCGTTGACCCGGTTATCCACCCCCGGCACCTGCATCAGCTGCAGGTAATCGACCATGATTGCTCCCAGCTCGCCGCCACACTCGCGAGCCACCCGACGTGCGCGGGCCCGCATTTCCAGGGGGCTCAGCGCCGGGGTGTCATCGATAAAGAACTTTTGCTCACTGAGCATGTGGATCGCCGAGGTTACCCGTGGCCAGTCGTCTTTTTCCAGCTGCCCGGAGCGCACGGCGGTCTGGTTGATTCGCCCCAGCGAGGCCAGCATCCGCATGACAATGGATTCTGCGGGCATTTCCATGGAGAACACCAGCACCGGCTTGCCGGCCTTGATCGCCACGTTTTCACACAGATTCATGGCAAAGGTGGTTTTACCCATGGAAGGACGGCCGGCGATAACCACCATATCCGCGGGCTGCAAACCACCGGTCATCTTGTCCAGCTCGTCAAAGCCCGTGGTCACACCGGTGATCGCGCTCTTGTTCTTGTACAGCTCATCAATACGATCCACGGTCTTCTTCAGAACCGACTTGATGTCCTGGGGGCCAGAGCCTTTTTTCTGCTGCTCGGCAATCTCGAAAATGGCGGACTCGGCCTTGTCGAGAATTTCCAGCGACTTGCGACCTTCCGTATTGAAAGCACTTTCCGCCACATCATGAGACACATTGATCAGCTGACGAAGGATGCTGCGCTCGCGCACAATTTCCGCGTAGGCGGTGATGTTCGCAGCACTGGGAGTATTGCGCGCCAGCTCGGACAGGTAGGTCATGCCGCCAATGTCGTCCAGCTGCCCCAACTGGGTCAGCGCCTGGGATACCGTCACCAGGTCACAAGGGTTTTCTTCCTCTACCAGTTGCGCGATGACCTCGAAGATCTGGCGATGGGCCTTGCGATAGAAGTCCCGTGCTCCGACTCGTTCAGCCACATCATCCCAGGCGCTGTTATTGAGCAACAGGCCTCCCAGGATCGCCTGTTCGGCCTCTACCGAATTCGGTGGCACCTTCAGGCTTTCAGGCAGATGTTTATCCAGCGATACGGGTTCGTTCATGGGGAATACCAGCACTCAGGGGACTGTGAGTTGAAAGTTGAAGTTTAAAGTTGAAACCCGATCAAGGCACGCAGCAAACGTGAAAGCTGGAGGATCGCGACATACGGCACCCAGCCCTCGCGACCAACTCAGGGCGGAGCTGCTCTTTTGGACTTTCAACTTTCAACGGCTCTTAAACGAAAAAGGGCATTGCCCTCGCGGACAATGCCCTGATTCTGTCACCGTACCCAGTAATGGGCAAACCGGTTATCCGTTACTCAGCAGGCACCACAGCCAGCTTGATGGTAACGGTAACGTCGGCATGCAGCACCAGGTCGATTTCGAACTCACCGGTGTTGCGCAGTGCACCGTGAGGCAGCTTCACTTCCGCCTTTTCCACTTCCACACCAGTAGAAGCGGTGATCGCTTCAGCGATATCACGGGTACCGACAGAGCCGAACAGCTTGCCTTCATCACCAGCCTTGGCGGCAATGCTGACGGCAGCTTCATTCAGCTTCTCGCCACGCTCCTGAGCGGCAGCCAGCTGCTCGGCAGCATGCTTTTCCAGCTCGGCGCGACGGGTTTCCACTTCAGCCAGGTTAGCTTTAGTGGCAGGCAGAGCCTTGCCCTGAGGGATCAGGAAGTTACGGCCGTAGCCGGAACGTACGTCAACCACAGCACCCAGGTCGCCCAGGTTCTTGATAGTTTCCAGCAGGATCACTTGCATGATAGTAGTCCCCTCGGCTTAGCTGTCGTGGCTGTCAGTGTACGGCAGCAGCGCCAGGTAGCGGGCCTGCTTGATGGCAGAGGCCAGCTGACGCTGATAGCGTGCCTTGGTGCCGGTGATACGGCTGGGCACGATTTTGCCAGTTTCGGTGATGTAGGCTTTCAGGGTGTCGAGATCTTTGTAATCGATGTACTCAACACCTTCCGCGGTAAAGCGGCAGAACTTGCGGCGGCGATAAAAACGGGCCATTGGATATCTCCTGTTTAATCCTGATTGAGAGGTTCCAGCGTCTGGGCAATCAGCTGCAGTCGGTCCCGGGCGTCTCCCTTGTAACCAGCGCGGCTAAGGCATCCGGTTACCTTGATTCGCTGACCCTCTTTCAGGCCCTGGGCCTGTCGGGTCATCCCGCCCGCCAGAATCACGGCGATACGGGCCTGGACTTCGCGGGGGTGGCCGTCTTCCAGCTGTCGGGAGCGATGCTCCAGCCACAGCCGTTGGCGGGGTACCCCTGCCGGTGTCAGTGCCACCTTTTCAAGGCTGGCGACGATACCGGTGAGTTCGCAGCAATTGATTTCCAAAATTAGCTGGCAGCCCCCTCCTTCTCATCGTTCTTCGCCAGCGGCGACGGCTCGGTAATAGCGTTGTCGCGACGAATCACGAGGTGACGGATTACGGCATCGTTAAAGCGGAAAGTGTTTTCCAGCTCGGCCAGGGTTTCGCCGTCACATTCGATGTTCAACATCACATAGTGGGCTTTGTGGATCTTGTTGATGGAGTAGGCCAGCTGACGGCGACCCCAATCTTCAACACGGTGGATAGTGCCTTTGCCATCGGTCACGATCGCGCTGTAACGCTCGATCATGGCGGGCACCTGCTCGCTCTGGTCCGGGTGAACCAGGAACACAACTTCGTAATGACGCATGTTAGCTCCTTACGGTTGAGACACCTCACGGTGTCAGATCAGCTTCCCCCGGGCCTGTCGGCACCGCGGTGAAGCAAGGAGGCCTGCCCCCGGAAACCACCGGAATGCAGGAAGCGCGCGATTCTATCCCATTCGCCCCGGATAACTCAAGCCGTGTGGATTGCCAACGGTGCACAGTCCACGTATCCTCAATGAAAACAAAAACGCTACAAACGCTTACAAAAAGCGTCGTTTACCCTAAGCCTCTGATCTACAGAGGAAAACAACAACAATCGGGATACGACCATGCACTACAGAGCCCTGGCCTTTGGTCTGTGCAGCCTTAGCTTGCTGAATCCTGTTCACGCACAGGACGCCCTGCCCCCCTGCGGCAGCCCCGTGGCCGTGCCGGAAAAACCGATTCTGGAGGATTATCCGGACTATACGGACTTCCTGCTCCAGATCATGAAATACAAGCAGGCCAGCCGGGATCGGGCCAGCCACCGCAAGGTCTGCCCCACGGACTACGTGGCGCAGCACTCCGCCAGCACAGACCCCACCGTCATCGAGGGGCCCGAAACGCTCGACAGTGCGTTGGAACGAACCCCGCGCATACCGGAAATTGACTACCAGGCACATCGCACCTGGCACGACCGCTCCACATCAAGAAGCTTTGTCTTGTCTCCCTTGACTGCCCCCATCCTGTCTTCTGAGCGCCTTCGCACACTGCTGGGCAACGCCGGCACCGACGAACCTCTGATTTTGCCCATGACCGTCGTCGGTATGCAGCTCGAGGGCCTGAACGATGGCGGCAATGCACAGCTGATCGAAGAACAAACCGCTTACCAGCAGCTGCCTTATGAGGAACGGCAAGCCGAACAGGCCTCCTACCAGCCCGTGAAGCGGGCTCAACTGGACGACCTTTACACTGACGGCAATCTGACCATCTACCTGAACAGCTCGGATGACATTTACTTTATTGAGGCGACAGCTGAGGGAGATTTTTAGTCATGCAAGGGGTCCGTCAGTGCTGCCTGGCAGTCCTGATCTTTTTGGCTATCGCCCCCCCGGCAGCGCTAGCGGCTCCCGGGCTGAGCGAGGCCCAGCAAGAGGCGCTGGATAATGCATCCGGTCCGCGCCCGGACATCCATTCGTATCAGCGCCAAGACCAATTTGTAACTGATCTCCTTGCCTGGCAAGCACGACGAGAGCAACTGAAAAAACGCCTGGAGAAAGGTGAAAGCCTCTCCGGTTCCGCTGCTGAGAACGAGCATGACTGGCATCACGTAACAGGCCCGGAAGACCTCGACACCGCCATCAGTAACGCCAAAGGCTATCAGCAACCCAGGTACCGAGAGCTCCGTCGCTTTGATCGCACTACCCACATCAGCTTCCCGCTGGACCCGCTTGAACAGGAGCAGCTCGCGGACAAGGCCCTGTCGGCGGAAAATTTGCCTCAACCCACACTGGAGGAGGATATCCCCGAATCCATTCTTCAGGACAATGCTCGCTTGCAGCGGGAGATGGCCGCGAGCAAAAGCGGGCAACCTCTTCCAACCATGACGCGACAGCAGTTTGTGGGGCACTCGGAACTACGGTGAGGCAGTGAACAGTTAACAGTGAATAGTGAACAGCGTCGCGATCTTGGGGTTTTGACTGTTTAAACGTATGAGGCCGCGCCCAATGGTTGGGCGCGGCCTCATACGTTTAAAACCGCACAGCCGCTGCTCGCGCAACTGTTCACTATTCACTGTTAACTGTTAACTGCCCCCGCCCTTCTTCTGCGCACAAACAGCAAACAACACCACCCCTGTCGCCACGGAAACATTCAGGCTTTGCACCTCGCCCGCCATGGGAATTTCCAGTAGCTGGTCACACTTGTCTTTAGTCAGCCGTTTCAAGCCAGCCCCCTCTGCGCCCATGACCACCGCCAGGGCATCCGGGGCCTGGAAATCGAACAGGGAGGTGCTTCGTGATTCCAGCGCTGTGCCGACGACCTGGACCCCGCGCTCCTTGAGCTGGTCCAGCAAGGTCGCCAGGTTACCCACCTCATAATAAGCCAGACTCTCAGCGGCCCCCACGGCGGTACGGCACGCCACCGGCGTTAGACCCGCTGCACCACGACGGGGAACAATCACCGCCTGCACCCCCGCAGCATCAGCACTGCGCAGGCAGGCGCCGAGGTTATGGGGGTCGGTGACATTTTCCAGCACCAGCAAAAACGGATTGGCCGGTTTGCCGTCCAGCCACTTCAGCAGCGCATTTTCATCTGCGGGACGACGCGGACGGGCACGCGCCACAATCCCCTGATGCTGGGGACCGGCATGCTTCTCCAGCACCTCACGGCGGGCCCGCTGGACCGCAATCCCGACATCCCTGGCGGCCCGAATCATGGCCTCCAGCCGCGGCTCCTCGCGCTCGGCGCGGGAGTCCTGGACAAACAATTCCAGCACCGCCTCGGGGCGATGGCGCAACAGCGCCTCCACTGCGTGGAAGCCGGAATACATCAGGGGTTTCTGGGCTTTACTCATTGGGACGCCTGCACGCTACACGCACCACGCTACACGCGGTGGGAAAAGAGAAATGTGGGAGCTTGCCTGCAAGCGATTCGCGCCAGCGACGCGTGGCAAATCGCTTGCAGGCAAGCTCCTGCAGAATGAAGACCTAGCTCTTCTTGCTGCGCCGGGCCGCCTTTTTACCACGGGGCGGGCCCTTGCGCTTGGCCTTCGGCTTGGGGATATCGCCCTTGGCAAGCTTTTCCCGCTCGGAGAGCCCCTTCTTGCCGCTGCTCTGGCCGGCGGCGCCCTTACCGGACGCCTTGCTGCCGCCCTTGGGGCGCCCCTTGCGGGACGGCGTCGACGACTCCAGCTGCAGGTCGATCTTGCGGTCTTCGGTATGCACTGCCGCGACCCGCACGGTGACAGAGTCGCCCAGACTGAAGCGACGCCCGCTGCTTTCGCCATTCAGGCTCATGTTCACTTCGTCAAAGTGGTAGTAATCGCTGTCCAGGTTGGCCACATGCACCAGCCCGTCAATATGCAGCTCGTTAAGCTGAACAAACAGGCCAAAGCTGGCCACGCCGCTGATTACCCCCTCGAAGACTTCACCGATGCGCGACTCCATAAACTGGCACTTGAGCCAGGAAATCACGTCACGGGTGGCTTCATCCGCACGGCGTTCGGTCATGGAGCATTGTTCGCCGATCACCACCATGTCTTCCTGACTATAGGGCAGGATTTTCTGACGCGGAATCTCCGGCAGGCTACCTGGATTGTCCACATGGGCGGGCAGCCCCTCGGAGCGAATCAGATAACGGATTGCCCGGTGCACCAGCAGATCCGGGTAGCGCCGGATCGGCGAGGTAAAGTGGGTATAGGCCTTGTAGGCCAACCCGAAGTGGCCCTTGTTCTCTGCTTCGTATTTGGCCTGGGTCATGGAGCGCAGCATCATGGTCTGGATCACGTTGCGATCCGGGCGCTCCAGAATCTGTTCGCGCAGCTGCTGGAACACCGCCGGTTTCGGCGCCCCTTCGGACCAGGCAATGCTCAGCCCCAGCCCCCCGAGGAACTGCTGCAACTTGCTCAGGCGCTCTTCCTTGGGCGGCTCATGGTTACGGTACAGGGCCGGCACTCTGGCTTTTTCCAACAGCTTGGCGGCACAGATATTGGCGGCCAACATGGCCTCCTCAATCATGATATGTGCCACATTGCGCACCACCGGCACCATGCCTTCAATCTTGTGGTTTTCGTCGTAGATGATGCGGGTTTCTTCACTGTCGAAGTCGATGGCTCCCCGCTCTTCGCGACGGCGGCGCAGGGCCAGGAACATCTCGTGATAGGCCCATAGCATGTCCAGGGACTCATCGTCCAGACTGGCCACTGTTTCCTGAGCCAACTCGGACTCCGGGTCCTCGATCATCGCGCCCACCTTGGTGTAGGTGAGACGGTGACGCGAACGCATTACGCCCTCACGGAACACAAAACCGGACAGCCGGCCATTGGCCGAGATGGTCATGTCGCAATACAGACAGAGTCGGTCCACATGGGGATTCAGGGAGCACAGCCCGTTGGACAGCGCCTCCGGCAACATCGGAATCACCCGATTGGGGAAGTACACCGAGTTACCGCGCTTGGCCGCTTCGTTATCCAGCGCCGAGCCCGGATACACGTAATGGCTCACATCGGCGATGGCCACAATCAGGCGCCAACCGCCACGGGGACGACGCTCCACATACACCGCGTCATCGAAGTCGCGGGCATCCTCGCCATCAATGGTCACCAGCGGCAGGTCACGCAGATCCACCCGGTTGGCCTTGGCCTTGTGGGGGACGCTATCGCCAAACGCATTGGCTTGCTCTTCTACCCCGTCCGGCCATACATGGGGAATCTCGAAACGGCGCAGGGCCACTTCGATTTCCATGCCCGCCTGGTCCGGGGTCGCAATGATTTCTTCCAGCCGAACCAGTACATGGTGATCACGACTGGGGTACTGGGTAATGGTGGCACGGACATGGTCACCCGGGTTGGGCTTGATGCCGTTCTTGTCCTCGACCAGCACTTCCTTGGTGATGCGGCGGTTTTCCGGCTCCACAAAGCTGATGCCGGCTTCCCGGTAATAGCGGCCGACCACTTCGGTGGTGGCGCGCTCGGTAATTTCGACGATGCGGGCTTCTTTCTTGCCGAAACGATTGACCCCGGCATCACTGACCAGCACCCGATCGCCGTCCATGACCTTTTCCATCTGGCGGGGGCCGAGGAACAGGTCACTCTGGGATTTGTCATCGGGAATCAGGAAGCCAAAGCCATCCTTGTGGCCCTGGATCTTGCCTGCAATCAGGTCCATGCGGGACACCACACCAACCTTGCCGTTGCGGTTCTGTACCAGTTGAGCATCGCGCAGCATGGCGCGAATACGGCGGTCGAGACCGACCTCACCGTCCTCGCCCACCTCCAGCAGCGCAGCGATGTCTTCGAAGGCCAGGGGCTTACCCTGGTCATTGAGTACGTCCAGGATCAGCTCACGGCTGGGCACCGGGTTTTCGTACTTTTCCGCCTCTCTTTCGGCGTGGGGGTCGCGGTAACGCTTTTTTGGGGGCATTGAGGATTTTTTCGAAAAGGGATTTGACATTCGTCCATCATATACTAGAATGCACGCGCTTTCGCGATGAACCGAACATGAAACGGTAAAAACTTTACCGGACTCATATACGGCTCAGCACGAAACGCCGAGGTGGTGAAATTGGTAGACACGCTAGCTTCAGGTGCTAGTGGGGGCAACCCCGTGGAGGTTCAAGTCCTCTCCTCGGCACCAAACATGACTCTTACGGAGTCCGACAAAGCCCTGTAACCGTCTGGTTCAGGGCTTTTTTCGTTTATACTCGCTCTAATCCCATCCGATGGAATCCAACCAGATACCAGCATTTCTGTTGGTACTTATGTTGGCACTGCCCTGCTGGCCTCTTTCAGATACCAACAACGCCCAAGGAACAGGAAATGAGCAAGAATGCGATGGAAAAGCTGTCGGCCCTTGAGATCAAAAAGGCCAAACCGAAAGACAAAACCTACAAGCTTGCTGACGGTGGCGGGCTCTACTTACAGATCTCTCCTGATGGAGGAATGTACTGGCGCTATCAGTACCGCTTCCTAGGTAAGCAGAAATCCTTGGCACTTGGGGTGTATCCCGAAATCTCCCTCAAGGCCGCCCGAAAAGCTCACAAAGACGCGCGGCTCAAACTTGCCGACAACATTGACCCTAGCGAAGCTCGCCGCCAGGAGAAACTGGCTCGCACCGAAGCCCAGGCCAACAGTTTCGAGGCTGTTGCCCAGGAATGGCTGGTGCGCCAGCAGGTAGCCCCCGAAACAGACAAGAAAAATCGCTGGCTCATGGAAACCTTCGCCTTTCCTTATATAGGACACAGGCCTATTGCCGACATATCCCCCCGAGAACTGCTGGATGTCCTCCGCCGAGTCGAGTCAACCGGCAAGCTGGAAACAGCTCAACGCCTGAAGACAAAGTGCGGCCAGGTCTTCCGCCATGCAATCATTGAGGGAAAAGCCGAAATCGATCCCACGGCAAGCTTGCGAGGAGCGCTCAAGTCACCCAAGGTAAAACACCGCGCCGCCATCACCGACCCTTCCCGGTTGGGAAAGCTGCTACGGGACATGCAAGCGTCCACAGCAGGCCCAGTGGTGAAAACCGCCCTGCTTCTGACCCCCATCTTATTCCAGCGCCCAGGCGAAATCCGGCAAATGGAATGGTCCGAGATCAACTGGGAAGAGCAGCGCTGGGAGATCCCTGCCGACAAGATGAAAATGCGCCATCCCCACATAGTACCACTACCGCAGCAAGCCATGGCGTTACTACAGGATATCCACCTGTTTACCGGACGCGGCAAATACGTTTTTCCGTCGCAACGAGGGGCAAGCCGCTGTCTATCCGAGAATGGCGTCCGAGTGGCCCTTCGGGATATGGGCTACGGCAACGATGACGTAACCCCCCATGGCTTCCGAGCAACAGCCCGGACAATCTTGGACGAAGTACTGGGCTATAGGATTGAGTGGATCGAGCACCAACTGGCTCATGCCGTCAAAGACCCCAATGGTACCGCCTATAATAGAACCAGCTTCCTGAGTCAGCGCACCAAAATGATGCAGGAGTGGGCCAACTACCTAGACGCCCTTCGAGATGGGAAACAATTTGAACGGGCGGGAACAACCCCAGAAACTCAATACAGCCTTAGCTGCGAATCGACTGAAAAAGAGAATGGCAATCTAAAGAAGGATGGCAAGAAAAGCTTTACAGCTTTATTTAGCAATTATGCATCCCAGGAAAAACCCACATCTGATTAGTCGCCACTCCGATCTTTACCAAACACTCGTAGCTCGAAATCACCGGGTGCAAGTAACAACACAGACTTTCAGCCGAAAAATCGCAAAAAAATGGAACCCTAACCCTTCGTGGGCGGCAGCATAACGCAGGCCTGCAAAGCAAGTCATTGAGCATAGTCCCCAGGCATCCAAAAGCGTCCTAGCCCGTCTAAGATACCGCCCTATTTGGTCAACATCCCGATCAGAAGCGCAGCCAGCCCATCCCTTGCATGTAACGGCTCAATCGTTGCGGTACAGGGTCACTACACAGGCCCCCCCCAGACCAAGGTTGTGCTGCAAGGCTACCCGAGCTCCCTCGACCTGTCGCTTTTCTGCTTGGCCACGCAACTGCCACACCAGTTCGGCACATTGCGCCAGACCTGTAGCCCCCAGCGGGTGCCCCTTGGACAGCAAGCCACCGGACGGATTGGTCACGAACTTGCCTCCATAAGTGTTGTCGCCATCCCAGATAAATTTCTCCGCGCCGCCTTCCCGGCACAGACCCAGACCTTCATAGGTGAGCAGCTCATTGGCGGTAAAGCAGTCGTGCAACTCGACCACATTGATGTCTTGCGGGCCGATACCGGCCTGCTCGTACACGCTGTCGGCGGCGGAACGGGTCATGTCGTAACCGACCATCTTGATCATGGATTTTTCATCAAAGCTGCTGGCGAAATCCGTGGTCATCGCCTGGGCGGCGATATACACCGGGTTAGCAATGCCATGCTTCTTGGCGAACTCGTCCGAACACAGAATCGCGGCGCCGGCACCACAGGTGGGCGGGCAGCATTGGAAACGGGTGAGCGGATCAAACACCTCGTCTGACGCCATGATCTCTTCCAGCGACAGCACCTGATTGAACAGTGCGTAAGGATTGTTGGCGGCATGCTGACGCGCCTTCTCGGCAATCTTGCCGAAGGTTTCCCGTTTGGTGCCGTACTTCCAGCGGTATTCACGCCCTGCGCCACCGAACATCTGTGCCGCCGGCGGCGCCTGATTGAAGCCCTGCGTATCCATCATCACCTGCGCATGCTGGCTCATGGGGTTCTCGCGATCATTGAACTTAGCACCAAGCGCGCCGCGCTCCATTTTTTCAAAACCCAGGGCGATGACACATTCAGCCAAACCGCCTTCGATGGCCTGGCGCGCCAGGAACAGGGCCGACGAACCGGTGGAACAATTGTTGTTCACATTGACCACGGGAATGCCGGTCAAGCCCAGTTCATACACGGCACGCTGACCACAGGTGGAATCGCCGTAGACATAACCACAGAACGCCTGCTCAACATCGCTGTACTGGATGCCGGCATCCTTCATTGCGGCGAGGCCAGCCGCTTTTGCCATCACATGGTAATCATCGCTGGCACCGGGCTTGGCAAACTTGGTCATCCCGACACCGATCACATTCACTCTTCGTTTCATTCTCTGTTCTCCGAATTATGGCGTTACAGGATTTGTTCAAGTTTGCGCACCAGCGCCAGGTCACCGTCGACGCGCATGTCGCCCTTCTGGTACAAGGTGCTCAAGGCCACCTTGCCGGCAATCAGGTCGGCAAGCTTGCTGTCGTCCAGCGTGATCACCGCCGCCGCGTCCTTCTCGCCGCTGACGATGCCGGGCGACGAGGCGGATAGATCGATAAACCAGGCACTGTCTGGGCTCCGCACCTTGATCTGCAACACACCACCCTGTCCACCAATGGCCGACAGTTTTTCCGCCAGCTCCGGCAGCACTTTCTCCGCCTGCGGTGCTTTCTGCTTTTTCGGTTGTGCGGTAGCGGTATCCGGCTGGCCGGAGGCCAATCGCTTGTCGCGTGCCTGCTCCACCAGCTTAGGGTCCATGTCCTGCAACACGGTGAGCTTGTTGGAGGCCATCACGTTACCTCCGATCTTCAGATCGCCACCAAAAAACAGTTTCTGTACCGCAGCCAGATCACCGCCAAACAGGGTCGGGGCATGTTTGCTGTCCAACTCCAGCGTCACATCCGCCTTGTCCAGCTGGCCCGCCCCGGCGGTACCCGGTGCGTTTTTCAGATCAATATAGAAATCCTGATCCGGGTTGCTGAACGCAAACTGGAAGCTGGTAGCGGCCTTCTCGATCAGATCCGGGTTGTCAGCGATGAAGTGGCCGATGGCACTGAACACATCCGCCATGGTCGGCTCCTGCGATTCGACCGGTACTGCGACAGCTTGTGAACCACCACCGTCAGCCACGCGCTTGTCACGCGCCTGCTCGGCCAGTTTCGGGTCCATGTCCTGCAACACGGTGAGCTTGTTGGAGGCCATCACGTTGCCGGAAATTTTCAGCTCGCCACCGAAGAACAGTTTCTGCACCGCCGCAAGATCGCCACCAAACACGGTCGCCAGATGCTCGCTGTCCAGCGCCAGAGTCACGTCCGGTTTGTCGATCGTGCCAGGCCCTGCCGCGCCTGGTGCATTTTTCAGATCAATAAAGAACTGCTGATCCGGATTGCTGAACTCGAACTGGAAGCTGGTACCGGTCTGATCAACCAGTTCCGGTTTCTGCTTGATGTAGGTCGCCACCGCCGCGAACACATCGTCAGGCGTCACCGCCTGCTCCACCTGCGGCGCAGACACTTCCTCGGCGGACACCTGTTCCGGCACCGGCGCTTCTGCCGGAATCTCCGAGAACAACTCGATGGCGGCATTCTTCAGCACCACCTCGTTACGCTCTTTCACCCAGGTTTCGAAGATGATGCGGTTATCGGATTCCTTCCACATGCGCGTTTCCAGGGTTTCACCCGGAAATACCGTCTTGGCAAAGCGCACCTTGATGCTCTTGAAATAACGGCCATCGTTATTGCTGAACGCCTTGATGACATGGCGTCCGGCATAACCGAAGGTACACAGCCCATGCAGGATCGGCTTGTCATAACCGAACGCCCTGGCAAACGCCGGGTCGGCGTGCAGCGGATTCCAGTCACCGCACAGGCGATACAGCAGCGTCTGGTTGGCGTCGGTTTTCTCTTCGATCACCGCATCCGGTTCACGTGCGGGCGGCACATTGATCTCGCCGGAATCGCCCCGCTCACCGCCCCAGCCGCCGGCGTCTTTCACGAACGAGGTCATCTCGTTATAGGCCACCTCGTTACCGTTTTCGTCGGTGGAGGTAATAGCAAAGGTAACTACCGCATTCGGATCCTTGTCCAATGCCTTCTTGAATTTGAAGGTGTGCTTCAGCTTGGCGTGCGGCGGCAGCGGCCGTTTGATTTCGGTGTATTGCTCGCCATGCAGCAACCGGTCGAAGCCAAAGTTCATCCCTGGCAGAGCCAGCGCGCCTTCTTTTGCTGCCTTTAGCATCGCGCCGATCTGTGGCATGACGCCATAGGTGGGCAACGCCTGGAAATTGCCACCCAGCTCGTAGACGAACTTCAGTTCATCCTTGTCGAGCGGATCACGTGCGGCGCCCACACTTAGGGCATACAACGACAGGTCATTTTCATCATAGGACGATTCCAGCTCGAGGCTTTCCTTGCTGGCCACATCCAGATCGATGAATTCGTTGCCGCCCAGTGAAGGGTTGTTGATGTTGTCGAGAATCGGCGAGAAGGATTCGTTGACATTGGATGGATGCTCCGCATCGGTAAAGTCGGTGATCTTGCCCCAACGACGCGCTACATCATCAACACTGAAGGCCTTGCCAAGGGGGAAGCTATTGCCCTGGCTACGTTCCCAGCGCAACTTGCTGATGAAGCCGGCACCCACTTCGAAGATACCCTTGGTTTCTTCGCACTTTTCATGGCACAACCAGGCCACCAGCGGACTGACCGCTTCTGGCTTGAGGTTTTCCAGCAAATTCGGCGGCATGATGGTTTCAGTCAGCCGCGAGGCCGCAATCGGCGCAATGGTATTCACATGAATGTTTTTGCTGCGACCTTCCTCCGCCAGACAGTTGGCCAGCCCGGCCAGACCCAACTTGGCAGCACAGTAGTTGGCCTGACCAAAGTTACCGTAGAGGCCGGCTGCCGAGGTCGTCATGATGATGCGGCCATAGCCCTTCTCACGCATGATCGGCCAAGCCGCATGGGTGACGCTCATGGAACCTTCCAGATGGACTTTCAACACCAAGTCCCAGTCCTGCTTCGACATCTTGGCAAAACTGACGTCACGCAGGATGCCGGCATTGTTGACCACGATGTCCACAGTGCCGAAGCTATCCAACGCGGTTTGTACTATCGACTCGCCGTTTTCCACCGAGTCATAGTTGGCAACCGCCTCCCCTCCCATGGCCCGGATCTCATCCACCACCTTGTCTGCGGCAGACGACGACTTGCCATCACCGTGGGCGCTGCCACCCAGGTCGTTAACCACCACCTTGCAGCCACGCGCGGCCAGGGTCAGGGCATGCTGCCGGCCCAGCCCGCCCCCGGCACCGGTGACAATGGCTACACGATCATCAAAACGAAGTTCTGCCATGATACTTTCCTCTTTTCAATACAGGGCACACATGCCGTGCAGGGTCGAGAATCCTCAGATAGAGCGTGAAATAAGTTCTTTCATGATTTCGTTGGTGCCGCCGTAGATGCGGTTGGCACGGGTGTCGATGTAGGCTCGGGCGATCGGATACTCGAGCATGTAGCCATAGCCACCATGCAGTTGCACACAGCGGTCAACCACCTTGCTGAGCAAATCGGATACCCAGTACTTGGCCGCACAGGCAGCCTCGGGCGACAGGGAATTCTTCACCACCAGCTCCATACAGCGATCAACATAAACCCGTGCAATCTGGATTTCAGAACGCATCTCGGCCAATTCAAAGCGGGTGTTCTGGAATGCCGCCACCGGCTTGCCAAACGCCTGGCGCTGTTTCACATATTCCACGGTGGTTGCCAGCGCATGCTCGGCAGCCGACGAACAGATGATGGCGATCATCATCCGCTCCCAGGCCAGCTCCTTCATCAAGGCAATGAAACCCATGCCCTCGGCACCCAGCAGGTTTTCCTTGGGCACCTTGACGTTGTCGAAGAACAACTCGCAGGTGTCCTGCCCGCGCATGCCGACTTTCTTCAGCGGCTTGCCCTTGGAGAAGCCCTCGCGATCCGCCTCAATAATCATCAGGGACACACTTTGTGCACCCAGCTCAGCCGGCCCGGTACGCACCGCCACCACCGCCATGTCACAGAGGTAACCGTTGGTGATAAAGATTTTCGAGCCATTTACCACGTAGTGATCGCCCTCAAGGGTGGCCGTGGTCTTGATACGTTGAAGATCGGAACCGGTACCCGGCTCGGTCATGGCCACGGCAGTGACCGCTTCACCGGTGGCCATTTTGGGCAGCCACTGGCTTTTCTGTTCATGGGAACCAAAGTTGTTGATGTAGTTGGCAACAATGTCCGAGTGCAGGGCAAAGCCGCTGGCCGAATCCCCCACCCTCGCCTGCTCCTCCATCAGTATCATCGAATAGAGACGGTCAACGCCGCAGCCGCCGTACTCTTCAGGCATCGTTGGACACAGCAGCCCCAGCTCCCCCGCCTTATTCCACAGTTCACGATCAATATGTTGCTGCTCCTCCCACTTCTCGTGGTAAGGGGAGATTTCAGTCTCGAAGAAACGCCTTGCTGTGGCGCGGAACGCCTCATGGTCTTCATTGAAGAGAGTACGGGGGATCATCGGCGATACAGCCGCCGGTACATGCACATCACTCATTACAGGCTTCCAACGTTGATTCAGGAACAATGGCAAGACTTTATAACTTACAATACGTACGTTCAACTTGTTTATTGGCGAGCTACGCTACAATCCATTTATCATTTAGAATCAGGCCTCTGCATCCCAGTGACCATGCTCAGTAATAGACAGAGAACGCGATGAATGCTCAACGACGCACCCAGGAACAACGTAGCGACGCCATGCGGGAACGCATCATTCAGGCAGTGCTCACCTGTCTAGAGAAGGATGGATTCGCTGGCACCACCGTCAGTCGCATTATCAACATCGCTGGCGTATCTAGGGGCGCCCCACTACACCATTTCTCTAGTAAAGCAGACATGATCGCTGCGGCAGCTGAGCATTTAATTCGCCAGCACTATATTCAGCTGGGTAAAGCCATCGCCAAACTCCATGGATCTGAAGATCGACTAGAAGCCCTTATCTTTGGTGCATGGAAGAATGTTTTCGATCAGCCGGAATTTATCCCGTTGATGCAACTATTGACAGCCAGCCAACATGACCCTGAGCTTGCATCCATTTTGCAACGTGTCTGGACTTCCAATTACTTCATCGTCGGTAACGCGGCTGACCATTATCTGGAGGCCATTAGTGAAGACACCGATGTGCGCTCGATGATGATGTTGACGCAATGGCTGTTGCGCGGCATGGCGCAGGATTTGCACATCGTTGCCGACAAAACGCTCTTTGACCGCTATCTCAAAGTCTGGTGCAACATGCTCGCCGTTCATCTGCGAGCCCGTGCAGATGTAAACGACCCACCGCCTTACCCGCCCAAGTGGGAACTACCGCTGAGCGATGCTTGACCGCCCCACTTGGGCTTGCGGCATCTCTACACATAGCTACGTTGTCGTTAACACCCAACGAATAAAGCTGTATATCGACCATGTCCACGCCACTTGATTGCTCAGATCGACCTTCGGTACCGGATACGGTTTCCGTTGACACAAGTCGTCATCGAGACTATTGGAGATAGCAATTCTTGCAGTGCTTCAGATTAAAGACTTCAGTTCGATATTCGGATTAGACAATACTTCAGCGCTGACACTCTTGCGCAGTTTAACCAACTGTTTACCCACCATGAATGCAACTGGAAAATTGACTGCATCAACAGCAATAACATGACCAAGACATAGATAGAAAACTGCGAATTCCTTGTCAAGGATACTGCCACGCAGTACACGCTGGTCATGATTTTGGGACAATCCTACCATCTGCAAACGAACATCATACTGGTTCGACCAGAACCAGGGAGGGCTATCGTAGGGCTTTTCTTCACTCATAAGTGTAGCTGCCGCCGTACGAGCTTGCTCAACAGCGTTAGCGACTGATTCAAGACGCTGCCTTTTGTCGAAGAACAGATTATGATGGCGGGTACAATCTCCTATCGCCAGAATGTCTGGGTCATCGGTGCGGGTAAATTCATCGACGACAACGCCATCATCGCAAAGCAGGCCAGCATTTTCAGCCAAGGCCGTTTCTGGTATGACACCAATCGAAACGAGAACGATGTCCGCTGACACCTTACCCCCATCGGCCAAGGTCACACCATTCACGCACCCTTGATCATCTGATTCAAAACCAATTACGGCCGCCCCCAGACGAACATCGACTCCTGCACTCGTGTGTTTGGCGTAGAGAAATTCAGATATCTCTGGCCCAGTAACACGCTGCATTAAGCGCTCGGCAGCTTCCAAGACAGTAACTTTAACACCTTGCTTAGTCGCACTGGCAGCCACTTCAAGTCCGATATACCCGCCCCCCACGATAACCAGGCGTTTGCCGGGTACTAGCTCACGACGCAGGGCATCTGTGTCCTCGATACCATGCAAATAATGAATACCTTTCAAGTCTGAACCCCGCACGTTAAGACGGCGGACATGTGAGCCAGTGGCCAAGACCAGTTGGTCGTACTTTAAAGTGCTTTGATCTGACAAAATGAGGCTTTTGTCGTCTCTGTTAATCTTTTCTACGCGCACGCCGAGCTGTAATTCCTGCCCCGCTTTCTCGTAGATTGAAGGCGGTTTAAGGTATAAAGACGCCTTATCAACCTCCCCCGCGAGATAATTCTTGGACAAGGGCGGTCGCTGATAGGGAGGGTGCAGCTCTTCGCTAACCATAACCACTTTGTGAGGGTATTTTTTTTGCAGCAAGGCGGTCAAAAGTGTTCCTGCTGCGTGTCCACCACCAATAATGACGGTGACCTCTTTATTTTTGTTAATCATAACCTGTCTCTTTCTATGCGTACTGAAACCGAGTTACCCACAAAAAATTCATGAATAACTATAACTTGCAACATCATCCGAGCTAAACACATGATGCCTAAAATCCAGCCACCGCGGCGTCCTCAAGTATCATATCTGCCCCTTTCTCTCCAATCATGGTCGCCGGCTGATTGGTATTCCCGCCAACCAGGGTTGGCATGATAGACGCATCAACTACCCGCAACGACTGCAAGCCACGCACACGGAGACGAGGGTCGACCACTGCCATATGATCAATCCCCATCTTACAAGTGCCGACCGGGTGGTATGCGGACTCACCATTACGGCGCACCCACTCGGTGAGACTCGCGTCATCCTGTATTTCCAGCCCTGGTGAAATTTCTACATCCTGATGAATATAAAGTGCACGCTGGGACAAAATATTACGAACAAGCCGAACACCACGAATGAGTTGTTCGACATCGGCAGGGTCAGCCATGTAATTGGGGTCAATCAATGGTGCAGCGAGCGGATCAGCACTGTGTAAACCAATGCGGCCCCGGGACAAGGGCCTGAGCCCATAGATCATTACAATGTAGCCATAGCCACTCATTGCAATTTTCATGTCACGGCCGTGATCAGCGTACAGCATTGGCCCAAAGTGCAATTGCAGATCAGGTATCGGTTGCTCTGCTTGGGAGCAGATGAATCCGCCTGCCTCAGCGCCATTGCTAGACAGCACACCTCGACGACCGCTCAGGTATTGCATTAAGGCCCGCCCCCCGTTCAACCAATAGCTAGGATGCATCGATATTCCCTGTCGGCTTCGCGATCTGACCCGTACAAAAACGTCAACATGATCTTGAAGATTACGCCCCACCCCCTCCAGCGAATGACGCAGCTCAATGCCATGTCGAGCAAGCTCCTCGCGGGGGCCGACACCTGACAGCATAAGAAGTTGTGGCGAGTTGAATGCACCGCCGCATAGGATAACCTCCCGCTTGGCATGAGCTCTAACCAAACTTTTTGCGTGGCGATACTCGACACCAATAGCGCGAGCCCCATCAAACAGCACGCGGGTAACATGTGCATCGCTGCGAATGGTCAAGTTAGATCGACCCTCAGCAGGCTCAAGATAAGCACGCGCATTACTGCAACGGGAACCATCCTTCTGATAGGTGTAGTAATAGCCGACGCCTTCCTGATCAGGGCCGTTGAAGTCCCGATTGCGTCGATACCCCGCCTGTACTGATGCCTCGACAAACGCCGTACTCAACGGGTTTGTATAACGCCGCTCCGCCACATTGAGAGGCCCATCCTGACCGTGGAAGCCTGCGGTACCCGGCACCATCTCAGGCTCGTAATGTTCTGACTTACGAAAATACGGCAACACCTCGGCGTATGACCAACCGTTACACCCCTGCCGTGCCCACTCGTCGTAGTCCCTGGCGTGACCACGGATATAGACTTGGGCGTTAATCCCACTCGAACCGCCAAGCATCTTGCCCCGCGGCTGGAACAACGAGCGACCATACATGTGGCGCTGTGGTTCAGTATAGAACTGCCAGTTGAAACGGCGACTGAACATCAACTGCAAAAATCCAAGAGGCGTGTTGACGAAAGGGTTGCGGCGACTCTTGGGCCCGGCTTCGAGTAGCAACACCGTATAGAGGCCACTCTCAGACAAACGATTGGCTACCGCGCACCCTGCTGAGCCAGCGCCAACAACGATATAATCGAATTGTTCAGTCGCCAGACTGGTCAAACCATTCATTAATTTTTTGCCGTCAGTTTGACCATCAACTTCGAATAACCGCGCACGAAGTTCGACTGTACACGCTCCGGCTCATCGACCACTTCGATATTTTCGAATCGCTTGAGCAGTTCTTCCCACAAAATCCGTAATTGCAATTCAGCCAGGCGGTTACCCATACAACGGTGAATACCGTAACCAAAAGAAATATGGTTGCGTGCATCCTTGCGATCAATAATAAGTTGATCGGGGTTTTCAAACTTGCGTTCATCCCGATTTCCTGAGGCATACCACATTAAAACCCGGTCCCCTTTCTTGATGGTCTGACCACGAAGTTCAACGTCCTGGGTCGCAACCCTGCGCATGTTGGCCAACGGGGTTTGCCAACGAATGATTTCCGACACCATGTTCGGAATCAGATCCGGTTTCGCCTTCAGCTTGGCGAACTCCTCGGGGAATTGATTCAAGGCCAACACACCACCGCTCATGGAATTCCGCGTGGTGTCATTACCTCCAACAATCAATAGAGCAAGATTACCGATAAACTCCATCGGCCTATTGATCAGGTCTTTTGTGTCGTCGTTGCCCTGTAGCATACTGATCAAATCAAAACCCGGCTCTTCACCAGCCACACGTCGAGCCTCTTTGTCGCGCCACAATCTTGAGAAAGCTCTAGCCATGTCTGCTGCATCATCGAACATGACATCCTCATCCGTGAACTCTCCACCGGTGGCAGATGCTGCACCAGACAGACGATCAGACCAATCAACAAGCTTGTGACGCTCCTCATAAGGGAAATCAAGTAGCGTTGCCAACATGCGACCTGTAAGCTCTTTTGATACTGCAGGAACCCAGTTGAATGGTTTATCTAGCGGCAGACTATCGAGCACTTCTGCAGCTCGAGAACGGATCAGCCCCTCCATTTCCTTAAGATTTTTCGGCGCTACTACGCCCTGCACCGCCCGGCGTTGTACATCATGCTTGGGCGGATCCATAGCAATGAACATTTCAACCGATAAGCCTTCAGGTGGATCACCAAGAATAATTTGTGGCTCGGATGAGAAAAGTTCGTGATTTTTATCCACGAACAATATGTCCTCATAGCGCGTTATGGACCAGAAAGGACCGAATGGACTTTTCTTCTGGTAGTGCACCGGGGCCTCATCACGCAATCGCTTAAAATACGCGCGCCACTGATCTTGCCGGTACAAAAAGGGGTTACTGGTGTCAATATCTTCAATTGCCAAGCTATTGACATCAGGAACAGGCGTTTCAACGAAATTTACTTGTGGTCGCCGAGACCCAACCGTTTTTTTCTTGGCTTTCATCAACATCTTCAGTGCCTTGATTTGCAAATGCATCGGCAGCACTTTGGAGGAAGCGTTGATCATCTTAGTCTGAATAGCATTGGTTGAGCTTGTTTTTGTTGACATAGCTTTCTCCTTGCTTACATCTGGAACTCGGGAAGTTGGACGGTCATACCGTCCATTGCTTTAGTCGTTTGCACCTGACACCCTAGGCGTGAAGTTCTCGCACGCTCCGGAGTCATTGACAGCATCTGTTCTTCTGCATCACCAACCTTACCGGTCTTTTCGAACCACTCATCTGACACAATCATGTGACAGGTTCCACAAGCGCACTCCCCACCACAATCACCATCAATACCAGGAACGGCATTATCAACGGCGATTTGCATAAGAGTAGCCCCCTCATCAAATTGCGTAACATGCTCGGTGCTGTCATGTTCAATGAAAATAATTTTTCCCACAGTGTGTCTCCTGCCAGTTATATCTACCCTGAAGACTGGCTATATGCAGGAACACCGACGAGGACTTTTCTTGACATAACAGGGACATTAAAAGACAGTTGGCACATTCCGAGGAATCGCTGATGGCGATAACGTCGCACAAACAGGGTTTGAAAAAGTGGATGCTGATATCCCGTCGAATTACTCACGCCTTATCGCTCGCGAACTTGGCCTGAGTGCACGAGAACTCCCCAAGCTCTTGCGCAACACGGGTGTAGATGTTGCGCAGTTGCTCAAAGACGAAAGTCTGTTCACTGCGGCCCAGCAGATTCAGGTTTTCCGCAATGCTTTAGATTTGTCCTGCAAACCGGAGTTCGGCTTACTGCTAGGCCGACGCCTCACCCCTGCAACCCACGGGGCAATGGGATTTGTTGCAAACAGCAGCCCAGATCTTTATACAGCATTGCATGCTGTCCACACTTTCCTGCCAACTCGGGCAAGCTTTATTCATGTTCACTTACAACAAAAAGAGGAATTTCTGGAATGCGTTGTAAACTTCCAAGTTTCGATGGATACGGATGTGGAACGCTGCTTGGCCGATGCCGTAATCAAAGCTTTTTTTGAAATTGGTGAATTCATCGTAGGCCGCCCCTTATATGAATCGGAGGTTCACTTCACCCATCCAGCCCCAGCCTACAAAGATATGTACAGGGACTACTTGCCTGGCAGGGTTTACTTTAACTGTGACAAATTCAAACTAAAGCTGGCAATGGCGTTGTGCCGTAAACCAAACGCATCAGCCAATCATGAAAGTTACCGTCTAGCGTTACAGCAATGCGAATCCATGCTTGCGCGGCTTCAGACTCGTGAGCAGGATTATCGGACCCAGGTTGAGAAAATGATGTTGTCTCGCCCTCCAGGGACGCTTAGTGAAGAAGAAGCAGCAGCCACGCTATTCATAAGCAAGCGGACACTTGCTCGCAAACTGAGAAGCGAAAACAGCAGTTTCAGGAAAATTCGCGACGAGGTGCTATCCAGGCAGGCCGCAAGCTATTTGCGTGACAGCAATCTGTCTGTTGAAGCCATTGCCTCATTGCTGAATTATCACGACTCAGCAAGCTTCAGGCGGGCTTTCAAGCGCTGGTTCGGCCGAACGCCTGACCAGTACAGACAGAATATTTGAGGGAACTTTTAACCTATGCCCACATTTCAATACAATCGTAGGGATATAAACACCAAATAAAATAGAATTGTCTAGCGTTTGAGCACACCATCCTTAATTACCGTCCACACAAAATCTCCGACATCCTTCACCGTATATCGCCCCCCCTCATTGAACCACGTTGCTACCCAGTTCAACGCGCCCAGCCCGATAAGACGCAAAAGATCACGATCCACATCAGCACGAATCAGGCCCTGAGAGGACAAAGATTGCAACATGGCAGACCAAAGAAGCTCGTATTTGTCTCGTAGATCAATCATTTCCTGGCGGGACTCACCATGCAAGGAGCGCCATTCAAAAAGGAGGACATAGACCATATCCGACCCACCAACCAGCAACTCAAGGTGAGCATTGATCCCCTGACGCAACTGCTCAAGCGGCTCACTTTCCCCCCGAATGGCCTCAGACAAGGCCGTAGACGCTTGCTCAAGCGCAAGGCGCATCAAGTCGACCAGAATGCTTTCCTTGGAGGGGTAACGGTAATGCAAGCTGCCAGGCAGCATGCCACAAGCCTCGGCGATTTCTTTAACGGTGGTTTTATCGAACCCCTTTTGACGAAATAGACGAGCTGCAGCACCGAGCACAAACACTCGATCCGCCTCCGCCACCGGCGTTACCTGATTTTTCTTTCTTCCCACAAGGCACTCCCATGCTGTAAGCCTTTGATTCTAGCATTCCTTTTAAAGTCGGCCCAGCCTTCCTGGCCGATGGCACTATTCGATCTATACAGATAAAAACACGCTGTCTACCTTATAATCTTGAATTTGGTTGGTCATACAAATAAAGTCCAATGAATGCACTTTACTTGGGAGCGATCCAATGGCTCTGGCAAACCGCAAGATTGGTTACGACGAGGTTGTAACCCGTGACATTCACTTTCCCATGAACATCGAAAACGTGGCTCGCCACTGGTTTCGCAACGACCCGTGGTCCACTCACTGGATGAATGCCATTCTCGCCGCCGTCCCCGACGGTGAACGCTGGGTGATGAATTCTGCAAGACGGCAGCTTGGCAAGCTTGACGATCCAGAAGTGCTGAACGCAGCTAAAGAATTCATTCGCCAGGAGCGCATTCATGCTCGTGAGCACGATGAAATGAACGCCATCGGCGTGCAACACGGGGTTCCCATCGACAAGGTTGAAGGCGTGTTCAAGCTGATCCGTAAGCAACTCCAACACCGCCTCAGTGACGATATGCAGAGCTCCATCGCAGCGGCGTTTGAACATTTCACGGCCATTATTTCCTCGGTACTGCTTGAGCACCCGGAGCTGTTTGACGAAACCCACCCGGATTTGCGTGCCATGCTCTACTGGCACTTTGTCGAAGAAACCGAGCACAAGAGCGTCAGTTATGACGTCTTCGTCGATGCCAGTGGTGGTGGCTACCGCAGTTACCGACTGCGTATCAGTGGCATGCTACTGGCCATTGCCCTGGGCTTCCCCATTATGATCGGCAACCAGACCTATCTGCTCTACAAGGATCGTCAAATTCTGAATTTGTGGTCCGCCGCCAAAATGACCAAAGTCCTGTTCTGGCGTCCCGGCATTCTTTCCAAGGTACTCGCTGGCGTGCCCCCCTATTTCTCCCCCACTTTCCACCCGTGGGATGACGATAACCGTGATGTAATCCGGATCTGGAAACGCGCCTACGAAAGAACTGGCGACCCTCATAAGGCCTATCAAGCGCTCAGAGACCACCGAGCCAACAATGTACACGGTACATTCGAAACGCCACAACCTGAACCCGCATGGGGGCAGGCATGAAAAAGAAACCCTTGCACCCGTCAACTCAGGCGGCAGCTGTCATCACCGGGGCGGGTAGCGGCATCGGTCGTAGCTTTGCTTACGAAGTTGCCCGTCGAGGCGGTTCGGTACTGTGTGTCGATATCAATGAAGAGCGCGCCGAACAGGTGGCGATCAGCCTGCGAGCACTCGGTACTCACGCGGTAGCCCTGGGGTGTGATGTCGGCGATGAAAAACAGATGGCATACCTGGCGGAAAATGCCGAGCCTTTGCTCGGCAGGCCGGTAACCCTGGTAATCAACAACGCCGGCGTCGGCCTCGGTGGCCCAATCGGCGAGGTGTCACTTGAAGATTGGCACTGGTGCATGAACGTCAATCTATGGGGAGTTATTCACGGCTGCCATTATTTTGCCCCTCAGCTTCGCGATCTGGGCTATGGAGGCATCATCAATGTGGCCTCTGCTGCCGCATTCGGGTCCGCCCCGGAAATGGCCGCCTACAACGTCACCAAGGCGGGGGTGCTGGCCCTGTCCGAAACGCTGTCTTCTGAACTGACCGGTACCGGCGTAAAAATCACGGCCCTGTGCCCAACCGTGGTCCCGACCAATATCGTCGAGAATGGGCGCCTGCCTGAACGTCGCCGTGACTTTGCCCGTTCAGCGATGACCCGCTATGCCCTCACCAACGCCGACCAGGTGGCCCGACAGACCCTCAGTGCCCTTGATCGAGGTGAGCTTTACATGCTGCCACAAATTGACGGCCGGCTTGCCTGGCGGTTGAAACGCCTGACGCCACGACTATACGCCCGCGCGATTGGCGAAGCTTACAGAATGCTGGCTGATTAAACCGCATTAGTGGAAACGAAACACGCAAGGAATTCAATATGGCCTCCATTCCTACAACAATTTTGAAGCTACTTTTTCGCGCCGGCATGAAGCGTGATATACGCGACCCGGACAAACTGGTAAGACATCTTCGCAGGGTGATGAACGCGCCTTTGGCCCCCTCTCTGCTGCCACGCGGAGTGCGACTCAAGCGAGGCAAGGTTGCAGGAATAGCTGGCCACTGGCTAGGCACCGCAGACCCACAAATCACCATACTCTACCTGCATGGTGGCGCCTTCATCGGCGGGCGGCTTGATACCTATCACCACTTTTGTGGCCGTTTGGCTCACGCCCTGAATGCGCGGGTCTTTCTTCCGGATTACCGACTAGCCCCTGAGCACCCCTTCCCGGCAGCAACGGATGACGCCTTTAATGTGTATCGTGAACTGATCGCAGACCCTCGCCCTGTGGTCATTGCGGGAGACTCTGCGGGAGGCAACCTGACGTTAGTCACATTGCTGCGTGCCCGTGATCAGCTGCTGAAAATGCCGGCTTGCGCCCTCGCCATTTCGCCGGCATCGGATGCGCGAGGCACCCTGATGTCCAGACAGGCGAATAGCGACAGCGATACCATGCTTTCCCATGGCATGATTGAGGTGGCAACGGATATCTATCTGGCCGGCGCGGACCCCGCTCACCCGTATGCCTCACCAATCACCGCGGATTTCACCGGCTTGCCCCCTCTACTTTTCACTGTCAGTAGCGAAGAGTGTCTGCGCGACGATACCCATGCAGCAGCACAATGCGCGCGAGATGCGGGGGTGCCCGTGCAGGTTCTGGAGCGCGATGATATGCCGCACGTGTGGCCCGTATTCACCTTTTTGCTACCAGAGGCAAAGCAGGACTTCCCTACCATCGTCCGAATTCTGGAAAAGTATCTGACCAGCAATAACGTCGGCAAAGCCCCATCCCAAACGGTCAATGCTAGCGATAGCGCCATAGTTGAGGTTGCATCATGAATATGGCTGCTGTTGCAATCCATAACCCTCGTCCCAGCGTTACTCCTGATCATGAAGTCATTATCATCGGCGCGGGAATTTCTGGAATTGGTGCGGCAATCCAGCTGCGTGCCGATGGCATCAAAGATATCTTGATCCTTGAGCGAAGCAAGGATGTGGGAGGAACCTGGCGCGACAACCGTTATCCGGGAATCGCTGTCGACATTACCTCGTTTACCTATTCATTTTCCTTCGAACAAAACGCAAATTGGTCTCGCGTTTTTGCGCCGGGAAACGAGCTTTACCAGTATACAAGACAGGTAACAAGCAAGTATGGCATCTACCCACTGATTCGCTTTGGTGTCGAAGTCGCTAGCGCCCGTTTTGATCTCGACAGCCATGTCTGGTTGATCGATCTTACGGATGGCAGGCGACTTAGTGCACGCCATATTGTCTCGGCCTGTGGCGGTTTGATATCACCCAAGATGCCAGATATTGAAGGGCTTGATACGTTCCAGGGCAATGTCATTCACACTGCACGCTGGCCAGATGACCTTGATCTTAGTGACAAGCGAGTAGCGGTAATAGGCACTGGCGCCACTGCAGTGCAACTGATTCCGAAAATTGCCGGCAAGGCCCGCCAATTGGATGTCTACCAGCGCACCCCCATCTGGGTACTGAAAAAACCCGATCATAGCCTGCCCGGCTGGCTCAAGACTCTGTTCCGAACCGTACCGGGCCTGCAACGCACCCTTCGGGGCGCCACCGATACCGCCAGTGAAACCCTGATGGTGCTTTCAGCAATTTATTATCGCCAGGCCCCCTGGCTGGTCCGCATGTGCGAAAAGGCGGGCATAAACAACTTGCGCGAACAACTGCCCAACCGCAAAGACCTGTGGGAGAAACTGACACCGAAATACGGCTTCGGCTGTAAAAGACCAACCTTCTCCAACGACTATTTCCGCACCTTCGGCCGGGACAACGTCGAGCTGGTGACGACGCCGATCAAACGCATCACCTCCCGTGGCATCACCACCGAAGACGGCCGCTCACGACGCATAGATACCTTGATCCTCGCCACCGGTTACAAAACCTTCGAGAAAGGAAATATTCCCTCGTTCGACGTCATCGGCAGCAACAACATCAATTTGGGCGATTTCTGGCATGACTACCGTTACCAGGCCTATGAAGGGTTGACCATTCCGGGCTACCCGAACTTTTACATCATGCTCGGTCCCTATGCCCTTATCGGCACCTCTTACTTCAAGATGGTCGAAGGGAATGCCATCCACCTCTCTCGCTGTATTCGCGAAGCCAACCGACGTGGAGCCAGCCAAGTGGAAATACGTCAGTCCGTCCATGACGCGTATTTCCGCAATATCCAGAAACGCCAGCAAAACACCGTGTTCCTTAACCACAACTGCGCGCTGTCGAACAGTTATTACTTCGACCATCATGGTGACGCGCCAATGCTGCGGCCCTCTACCTCTCTGGAAATGCTGTGGCGAGCCAAGCATTTACCGATGGATCACTACCGGTTCAGTGTACTGGCCGGGCACACTCCCAGCAGACACGACGGCGGGAGACAAGCCTGTGAGCCACATCCCCAGCTGCCAGAGAAGGGCATTCCGGCAAAACAAACAGATAACAATTCTCAGTGACTGTGCCAGAGAAAGTGTGGAGCCTGCTTGTACATGTCACGCCAGCAGAGCTCTCCAGATCCAGTTGACCGTGCGCTTTAGCGCTGCCCAGGAGGCGTTACACCACTCGATAACCCATGCCTGGTCAGCAACAGAACACGGCATCTCGTCATAGACGACGACTGGGCGTCACGCATTAATGTGTGACATTACCGGAGCGCCAGAGCACAACGTCATTACAGTCATGGACACAGACAGCTAAGCCTGAGACCAATATTGGTTGTTTAACCAAACAAACAGAAAATCAGAACAACTCACCATCTATAACCAGAACAGCCCCCTTTAGGAGCCTGAAATGTCTGCAAAAAAAACAAAACGGTTACCTCTCCTTTTCTTCACGTGCACTACAGCATTGCTCTCACCCGGCTTGGCCATTGGCGGTGCTGGCGACGGAGCGAGCACTTATGGGCTAGGCCCGATGAATGCCGGCACTGCCTTGGCATTCAGTCCTTTTGCATCCAACAGCTGGTCGGTGTACTACAACCCGGCCGCCATGGCCCGCTCCCCGGAGGGCGAACTGGGAGTCATTGTGCAGTATGGCGACCAGGAATTACGTGCCAAATCACTGGGAGGAACAGACCCTTTGGAGCGAGAGAATGATATCCTCTCTGACACCAGTTCCGAACTATTATTAATCGGCTTCAAAAGCCGCGTCGCCGGCATTTCCAGCATCGACAAGCCCATTTACTTTGGCCTGAACGTGGGTGTAGACCAATACACATCCAACCTATTGCCCTATCAGGCCAATACCAGCCAGAAAGGGCAGTTTCTACGCTATGAATCTCAGCCACTTTATCTCGCCTTTGGTGGCGCTATCAGCAACGTCCTGAGGGGCGTTGACGTCGGCGCATCAGCACGTCTTACCCTCCAGGCCAAAGCCAACCTGGAAGCAGTTTCAGACCTTGGCGGCAACACAGACTCTGAAAAACTTTCCCTGGAAGCCTCTCCATCCCTATCACCGGCACTAGGTATCAATATCCGCTCTGGAGAAATGTTTTGCGGTACAAGCGAGTGCATGCCTTTTGGAATGGATAAGATGGAGCTGGCTCTTTTCTGGCGGGGGGAAAGTAGCTATGAGGTATCCGTGGATGCCAATGTGGTTGTGCCGGGAGTTATCCCTGAACCAGGCCTGAGCCTAGCGCTTAGTACAATTGATACCTATCAACCTGAAGTTCTCGGCGCAGCCATTTTGCTTCCCGTTGGCAAATTCGAATTGACGGCAGGCATTGAGCAGCACAATTGGTCTGCGCTTGAAAGCGAGTTTGCCGGCGATACTATTCGCGATCAGGCTAATCTAGCGTTTGACGACATCACCATTCCCCGAATTGGCGTTAGCTATCAGTGGTCGGAGTCCATGAAACTCTTTGCCGGCGCAGCCCTGGAGGACTCACCTTTAAAATCCAGCCGATCCCAGGATGTTAACTATCTTGACACCGATAAAAAGGTTTTCGGTCTGGGTGCCAGCTACCGTCTGGCCAGCGCGCCAATAATAGATATGCCATTAGAACTCGCCTTCGCTTACCAGTATCAAATGCTGGATGAAGCTGATTTCGAATTGACCTCCATCAACTCTTCCACCGATCCAGCCCCTTATGAAACGGTAAGGGCTGATGGTGAAATAAACGTATTTTCTTCCTCCCTGTCGCTAAAGTTTTAACAACAGGCATGCGATTAATACCAGGAGAAGAGCAATGAATAATAACCCCATCACAATCCACCAGTTTCTGATTAGTCTGGCGGTCGCCATAGCAGCCCTTCTGACCGGATGCGGTGGCGATCAGGGCGATGTAAGCAATCCCTGGAGCACACCAGAGACACTAATTTTTTCTTACCCTTATCCTGGCCAGACTGAGGTTCCATCTAGCGCGCCAGTAATCCTGCGATTTTCCTCTGCACTTGAGCAAGAGGTTATTGATGACATTGACTCACGCCTACAGCTGGTCAGTGATACTGATGGGAATACCGTCATGGTTGACTATCAGGTGGTAGACAATGGCAGAGGCCTGGCCCTGTATCCTCAATCGCGGCTGGCTCCGGCGGAAGCGTACCATCTGGTTGTCAACGATGATGGCCTTGGAGCCATTGATGATAACTCCGTGGCCCGCGTTCGGTTTCGGACTGCAGGCAGTCAAGCCGGCGCATCGCAAACCATGGGAAGCGGCTCTTTCACCCTGCTTTCAGCCACTCCTCTAGACCAACCGTCATTGCTAGAGCCGATTGATGATGCCAGCCATCCCAACGACATGAGCACCTTCAGGATGTCGTTTAACCAAACGGTTGATCCGACCAGCACAGCATATGGCGAAACCGGATCGGTTCAACTTCGTGACAACCTCGGCAAGTTGGTTCCCGCATCGCTATTTTTGCAGGGTCGTTACCTGACACTGGATCCTGACCAGGATCTGAAACCTGTGGAACACACACTAACGATTGCTGGGCTGCGGGCCCAGACTACCGGTGAACAGTTGCCGGAGTACAATCGGACTTTTGTTCCGGAAGCGACACTTCCCCGTGCTACATCCGTTCTAAAAGTTGGCAGTCTTGGAGCTGAACAACCTGGACTAGTGTCAACTTTAACCGGCAACCCGATCAATCAGGTGCCAGTACAATCCTTTGTGTTGGGAGATGAATCATTTACCGGGTTGAGCGGGGATTTAGCAGCAGATCTGGCTTTTGCGCCCGATTTTCCTGGTGCTGTACCACTGCGAGTACCCGCCGGCTCCATACTGCGCGGCACCCCCGTGGACGTCAATATACTGGGCGAAATACCGTCCGGGCTGGAAACCGGTGAAATCACCATCACGATACTCAGCGACGCTAATGGGTATCTGATCCCGAATCCATTCAGTGATTCCCCATCGGCTCCCCGCTATGCCCTGCTTAATATGGACGCAGCAATGACTGCAGCAGGTCAAGAACCCAATGCGGCTCTCAGCCAGAACCTGCTTAATGTGCAGGTAGCGGGTTTAGCCGTTGTAAAGGATGGTGTACTAGTACTGGATGCGGTCAGTGTGGTTGAACTTGAAGTACTGGGCCTGGAGACGGCATCCGGTCTGCTCTCATTCCGCATGGAGGCCTATCAAAACCAGCGCCAAGCGCCTGCCCCAAGCCAAGACACTCGACCCTTGCAGCTTCAGTCTTGGGCACCGGGAGAAACGTTCCAACCCAATGCAAGGCCTGGTGACCCCGTTATCCTGAACTTCAACAAACCATTAGACCCAGCTTCGGTGTTCCTTGACGGTGCCGTACAGGTTTCTGTTGATGATGTAGTAAAGACGTACCCAATACGTCACGATGGAGCCACGATCATCATCGCAGGAGATATCCTTCAACACGGAAAAGACGTCGAGCTCACCCTCACCAGCCTGCTCCGAGATACGCAGGGAAACCCGCTCAACCAGGACCAGACACTCAACATCCGCCTACCGGACTTCGTGCTTCCCAATGGCAGCACCAATGAGCTACGTGCACCACTTGTCGCTGCTGTTTTTCCCGGTTACCCCTGTGCGTTAACCGATGTCGATCTTACCGGCGAAAGAGAGACTTGGCGCAATGGCCGATGTGTAGGAGGTAAAAATAGCGACCCGCTCTATCCTGTACCGAATATGTTCAAGGATTTTAGTATTCGAGTCATCTTTAGCCGCAGTATCGACGGCGACACGGTTAATGATCAGACTTTTGTTGTTGAACACTTCGATACCAACAATAACGCATGGGACCCCATCAATGGTCGTCTCAAGGTGCTTGCCCAGCGAATAGAGTTTCTCCCGAACAACCCGTGGCAGATTGGCGAGCTTTATCGCTACACCCTGCACTCCGAGCAAAACTCGCCTGTTTGTGGCACCAATGCCATATGTTCAACCGATGGTGCACCGCTACAAACACGTCAAATCTCTCAGTCCAGTTCCTCAGCCCCAGAGCTTAGAGAAGGAGGTCCAGACCTAACCAATCACTTCGTTGTAACAGGGGAAGAAGACCGGATCACCCGTGTGTCGTTACGCTCTCTGCCGGTTGCGGATGTTAACGCTAATCTTAGTATCGATGACAACGAGCAAGGTGCGGTACCCGATGGTAACGGCGGTGCCATTGCCGATGCCAACTACCTACAGCTTAGGCTAAAAAGCAAATCGGGAGTAATAACCCATGCCAACATTGGCTGTGGTATAGGCGACGATTGCCCGGAAAAGAAATTTTCCTTTGTCGGGTCAGGCGCCTTGCAAGCCGGGGTAAGCCAGTATGAGCCGGATGTCACCATCAACCGACGCCTCATCGACAGCGACCCAATGACATCAAATGAAGTCACCGGCGCCGTCATTGCCAAAGTCTTCCCTACCGTTCTCTCAACGACCAGTGTCTTTCTGGAAGCTCGCGCACTGGGATTAATCACAATACCGCTGGACACCGGTCCTCTGGTACTTCGATTGGGATACGAAAACAATCAACCCATTACGGGCTATATCACCGAAACCCCGGATGGCCCCTGGTTCAGTACTACGTTTGATCTCATGGTGGATGCACCAGAGTTAGAACCACGGCTAATTATAGAACTCGGGCATGACATCCGCAGCAAAGTAATTACCGGAGTCACCCTCGAAGGCCCCCTGCGCTTTGTCGATGATGGTCGTCTGATTCTCAAAGTCCGTAACCCCGACCCTCTCATCATACCGGCCAACATTGATCTCTTGGGAATCGGCTTGGCGGGTGTTGAGCTGGAAGTCCCCCCCCTCGGCGTAGATCTGACCTTTACCTTTTTGCCGGTAAAAGATTTTTAATATATTCCCCTTGTGCTAACGCACTTTCATGCCCCCTTTATGGGGGCTTTTTTCTGTCCTCACCGTATGCCACACCGCTGAATGATCATCAATATCGTCAAATAGGACTTTTCTTTGTGTAGAAGAAACGCTAATATTTGGTTGTTTGGCCAAATAAATAAATGCCTATAATGATGCATCCTCACGACAGCCTCGCAAGCCTTGCCTACAGCGATTCAAAGCACTCACCGGAATCTGGCAGGGATATACAGTTCCCGGGAAACGGCGGGTTGGTTCTTAGTGCAACCCAGTTCGGGGACCCGAAGTCACCGCAGGTGCTTTTGCTGCATGGCGGCGGACAGACCCGTCATGCCTGGGCGCACACGGCAACAGCTCTGGCCAGATCAGGGTACTGCGCTACCTGCATTGATGCCCGCGGTCATGGTCAAAGCCAGTGGTGCCCTGAAGGGGATTACAGCGGCACCGCGCTGGTATCAGACCTCCGCGCCATCATCCAATCACTTCCCACATCACCTTATATCGTGGGAGCGTCAATGGGCGGACTGACGGCCATGCTTACCCTTGGGGAGGAGCCCCCCTTGCCCTGTCGAGGTCTGGTACTGGTGGATGTGGCCCCACGGCTTGAGACCAAAGGCGTTCGCCGGGTGATTGAGTTCATGCGCCGCCACCCTGACGGTTTCGACTCTCTGGATCAGGTTCAGGATGCCGTGGCTGCCTATAACCCAACACGAAAAGCACCATCAAGCTCACAGGGCTTGCGAAAAAACCTCCGCCAGGACGCTAATGGCCGTCTCCATTGGCACTGGGATCCTGCGTTTCTTGATCATGCGGTAATCCCTGAAGCAAATGAAGGCATGTTCGGCCGAGCGCGACTCAATCTTGCAGCAAGCAAACTCAAATTACCGATATTACTCATCCGCGGCCATCACAGTGATGTACTCAGCGAAGCAGGAGCCCAGGAATTATTAGCCCTCGTGCCACATGCCAAGTACCGAGTAATCCATCAAGCAGGTCATATGGTAGCGGGTGACCGCAACAGTATTTTTACCGGAGCAGTGCTGGACTTTCTTCAGCACCTTGACCCGCAAGGAAATCACATACGCTCCACCGATCGGAGACTTACACCATGAAACATAAACACCTCGACGTGCTGATCATTGGCGCGGGCCTTTCCGGCGTCGGTGCGGCTTGTCACCTAAGCCGCAAGTGCCCAGATCTACGCTATGGCATCCTTGAGCGACGCAAGCGCGTTGGTGGCACCTGGGATTTATTTCGCTATCCCGGCATCCGTTCGGACTCCGATATGTTCACACTCGGCTATAACTTTCGGCCTTGGACAGACACCAAGATGCTTGCCGATGGCCCCTCTATTCGCAATTACATCGAAGAAACCGCTGAGCATCATCAGGTCCACAAGAAAATTCATTTTGGCCTGAAAGTCACTGCCGAGGACTGGAGCAGCGAATTCAATCGCTGGACGGTTACCGCGTTGAACGAGGAAACCGGTGAAGAAGAAGTTTTCACCGCTGGGTTTGTCCTCAACTGTACCGGTTATTATAACTATGACGCCGGCTACACACCGAAAATTCCTGGAATCAATCGCTTTGGCGGCGACGTAATTCACCCGCAGCACTGGCCAGATAACTACGACTATACGGGTAAGCGAGTTGTCGTGATCGGCAGCGGCGCCACCGCCGTAACACTGGTGCCCGCGATGACCGACCGCGCTGCGCATGTCACCATGTTACAGCGCTCCCCTACTTATGTTGCCTCCGTCCCTGAGCAAGATCTCATCTCGAAAAACCTGCGCCGAGTACTGCCAGAAATGCTTGTTTACCGCATGGCGCGCACACGCAATATCCTGCTGCAGAGAACCGTATTTAACCTATCGATTCGTAAGCCCAAAGCGATCCGCAGATTACTGCTGGCCGCTGCTCGCAAACAACTGGGGCCGGATATCGACATGAAGCATTTTCAACCTCACTACAACCCATGGGAGGAACGAATGTGCGCAGTTCCCAAGGGGGATCTGTTCAAGGTGCTTCGTGAAGGCAAGGCTTCCGTGGTGACGGATCATATAAAAAATGTCACCAAAACCGGTATAAAACTGGAATCTGGGGATTGGATACCTGCCGATATTATCGTCACAGCTACCGGTCTGGATTTGCAAATGTTGGGCGGCGCAGAGCTACGTGTTGATGGTACGCACGTCAATCTCTCAAACACCATGATGTACAAAGGCTTAATGCTGGAAAAAGTGCCTAATATGGCACTGGTCTTTGGCTATACCAACGCGTCCTGGACCCTCAAGGCAGATATTGCCTCCGAATTTGTTTGTCGGCTTCTCAAGCATATGCGCAAGACAGGCGCAGAAAAGGTGACCCCTATCGACGAGGAAGGGTGTGGCTCTGATGTCAACTTTCTCAACCTTCGCTCTGGCTACATTCAACGTGCTGATGACCGCCTGCCACGCCAAGGCAACAAAGATCCTTGGCGAAACCTCAACGATTATCTTCACGACCTGCCGGCGCTTCGTTATGGAAAAATGAATGATGGCCACCTTAAATTCGAAACGACAAACCTACATAAAACGAAACGCAATCTCGTCCAAAAACTTCTGAGCAACACACTCAATATAGAGGCGCAACGATGAAATCATTTTCAGGAAAAGTCGCGGCGATCACTGGCGCCGGGTCGGGCATCGGGCAAGCCACGGCGATTGCTCTAGCAAAAGAAGGCTGCCACTTAGCGATCTCTGATATCAGCGAAGAAAGCCTAGAGAAGACGGTCGAATTACTGGCAGGCTACGCCGTCAACATCAGCACTCATGTTGTTGATGTCAGCAACAAAAATGCGGTTTATCAATACGCGGAAGATACCGTATCAACACACGGAAAAGTAAATCTCATCATGAACAATGCCGGTGTGGGACTGGGTGAGACCGTCGAGAACATGAGCTATGAAAACTTTGAATGGCTGATGAATATCAATTTCTGGGGTGTCGTATACGGTACAAAGGCATTTCTTCCCCATCTCCAGAAAATAGGTGAAGGCCATATCGTCAATATCTCCAGCGTTTTCGGCATTATCGGTGTTCCAACCCAGTCAGCCTACAACGCCGCAAAATTTGCTGTTCGCGGATTTACAGAATCATTACGTGAAGAGCTGGATATCGCGGGCGGCCTTGTCAGCGCGACTTGCGTTCATCCAGGTGGAGTAAAGACCAACATCGCGCGTAATAGTCGCATGGGAGACATGGGCAGCATGAACATGGGCGACAAAGAAGAGATTGCCAGCATGTTCGAAAAAATTGCCATGACCACACCCGAAGCTGCCGCTAGAACCATCCTGAAAGGCGTGCGGAAAAACCGGCGAAGAGTTTTGGTAGGTGGTGACGCGGTCATGCTGGACACCACACAGAGACTGATACCCACAGGCTACCAACGCTTGCTTGAAATTATGTTTAAAAAACAGCAAAGCAGCAAAAATAAAAAAACGCATCAGGGCATGGCCTGACATATTTCTCTTTAACTATCACATTATTGATTGGAGGCGATATGCGCTCGTCTAATACGGTAAAAAGCATTAAGAAACTCAGCGGCGCGCTGGTGGGCATTCCACCGCGTCATATCAATTTTCAATTTCCGGATTCCATTCCAAAGTATTTTTATGCTGGAAATGCCACAGCAACGACTTTCTTTGCCATGCTCTCCGGTTTTTTCCCACCTGGTGAACGCTATTTCATGGAGTCCGTTAGACACTTTCGTGGTCAGGTTAAGGACGAATCTCTACGGGCGGCCATATCGGGCTTCATGGGGCAGGAGGCCATTCACGGACGAGAGCACGACAGGCTGAACCAGATTCTCGCCGAGTACGGCTATGACATGCAGTCGCCAGATCGGTTTGTCAAAATTGGCTTGGCCATACTAGAGAAGTTGCCGCCGAGCACTCGGCTAGCCGCCACCACGTTTATGGAGCACTTTACTGCGCTTCTCGCCGAGCAGCTACTTGAAGACGAGAATTTTGTACGCCAGGCAGACCCTGAAATGATCAAAATATGGCAGTGGCATGCGCTCGAAGAGCTGGAACACAAATCTGTTGCCTACGACGTATATGAGCTTATTGGTAACAGCCGTACAGAGCGCGTGGCTGCAGCCCTCGCCTCGATGGTCGTCTTGCTGCCGATGCTGGGCATCACCTGGAGCTGGATGCTTGTCAAAGACGGCCAGCTCGGCAACATCAGCGATAATGTTAAAGGTCTGAATATTTTGCTAGGTCGTAACGGGTTTGTATCGCAAATCCTTTCGCGCCTTCCTGAGTTCATTCAGCCGGATTTCCACCCTGATCAACATGACACCAAAGGGCTGGAAAAACTGTGGCGTGAGAAGTTGTTCGCTGAAGGTGGCCAACTGCATGAGCTGTATAGCAATCCGGCGGCATAATAATGCTCAAGGGGGTTTAGGGAACCTCTGAATAGTTGACGACTCTGTCACCACCGTTTGCTAAAAGACACACAAAAAAATGCCGGAATTGCTTCCATGCAACTCCGGCATTACACCTTTTATAATAGCTTTTCTCTAGCCGATCTTTATTGCGCATCCTCTAGAATAAATTGTGCCGCTCGCTCGCCAATCATCATACATGGCGCGTTCGTATTACCACTGATCAACAGTGGCATGATCGAGGCATCGGCGACACGCAACCCCTTCACACCGTTTACCCGCAGACGGACATCCACCACCGCTTTTTCATCACTACCCATTCGGCAAGTGCCGACGGGATGGTAGATTGTTTCAGCGCGCTGGCGAATATCCGCGTCAATCTGGTCATCACTCTCCACGCTGGAAGCCGGTTCGTCATCACCGCCAAAAGCAGAGCTGAAAGAATGACTGTGAAACACTTTTCTGGCTAGTTTCACGCCTTCACGGAGCACAAGAATATCGTCAGGATGAGAAAGATAGTTTGGGTCTATCAAAGGCGCAGCAAATGGATCGCTATTGGCCAATCGAATCTGTCCTCGACTCTTAGGCCTGAGTTGGCACACATGAATCGTACAACCAAACCCAGGCGTCAACTGACGTCCATGATCTCGAAGATAAGCCGGTAAAAAGTGTAGCTGAGCATCCGGACGATCCGGCTCGCTGAGCAGGCTGACAAAAGCCCCTGCTTCCGCCGCGTTACTGGCAAGAAAGCCGCGCCGATGACGAAAATACTGGTAGAAGGCACTAATCAGCCGAGGTATAAAAAATGGTGACATGCCGATTGATTGACGGCTTTTGTCCTTGATCATGACGGTCATATCAAGGTGATCTTGAAGGTTCTCCCCAACTTCCGGCGAGTCTTGCAAACAGGTGATGCCGATTTTCGATAGGTGCTCTCGCTCTCCAATACCCGACAACATCAGCAACTGAGGGGTATTGATCGCCCCACCGGACAGGATGACTTCTTTGTTCGTACCAATGACCGATTGAGCACCATCACTATCACAAATTTCGACGCCAATCGCCCTGCCGCAATCCAGTAACACCTTGGTTACCTGCACATCCGTCATGATGTGCAAGTTATCGCGGCCACGTGCAGGATCCAGGAAAGCGCGCGCGGCACTCCATCGCTGGCCATTTTTTTGTGTTACCTGGAAACGTCCAAAGCCTTTTTGCTCTGGTCCATTAAAGTCATCGTTACGAGAATAACCCAGCTCCTCTCCAGCCTGAACAAACAACCGGGTCAAGGGATTGATATCTCTTACTCGGGTCACATTCAGTGGCCCACCCACTCCATGCCAGTTATTTGCTGGGTATTGTTCATTATTTTCATGTGCAGTGAAGACAGGCTGCACGTCCTTCCACGCCCAACCTGTTGCCCCTTGCGCGCCCCAGTCATCATAGTCTTGCTGTTGGCCACGAATGTAGACCATGGCATTGATTGAACTACTTCCCCCCAGTGTTTTACCCCGTGGCCAGTAGAGGCTTCTGTTATTTAAATGCGTCTGCGGCACGGTGTCGTATCCCCAGTTCCGCTTTCCTTGTTTGATCAAGCCAATAAGACCAAACGGAACATTAATAAAGCCGCTATTGTCATGAGGGCCTGCCTCAATAAGGCAAACGGAATATCGCCCGCATTCGCTTAGTCGATTGGCAAGGACACAGCCTGAGGAACCAGCCCCCACAACGATGAAATCAAATGACTCCATTTTCACTCTCCCCCTGCCTGACAAAATCGAGTTATGTGATGCTCTCGATTACCGTTACTCAATGAAGCATGCGTAATCAGGCGGAAATAGTGTCCGATGTTCAGCTCTTCTGTAACGCCAACGCCACCATGTATCTGGATACCTTGCTGGGCTATACCAACAGCCTGGCTCGCGTAGTAAGCCTTTGCCGCTGACGTAGCGCGAATGCGCTCAGAATTACATTCGCTTTCCCCTTTCACCGACACCATCAAGAGCATCGATTCTAGCTGCTGGAGATCAATAAACGCATCAACAAGGTAGTGCTGGATTACCTGAAAACTGCCAATCGTTGTACCAAACTGTTTACGCGTTCGAGCGTATTCCAGAGTGGCCTGATACAGCTCTCGGCAGGCGCCGTACATACGTGCGCAGTCCAATGCGCACAGATAATCGAACCAGGCAGAAACCGCTTGCTTTGCCGCATCACCACGACACAAAACCATTTCGTCTGTGATGAGCACATCATCAAGCGTCAAACTGGCAGCACGGCTTCCATCGAGCAGTCGATATCTTTCAACGTCACAGGCGTCGAAAGGTAGCGCGACAATGACCAACTCATCACCAGACATAGCGGAGACGAGAACGGTGTCTGCAACGCCACCATCAGACACAACGTGCTTCTGCCCGGAAAGTCGTTCTCCGTTTAGCCTCAAGGAAGGGTTCAGCACGTGATAACCGGCATGCCGGTCATAAAGACCGCAAGCCACACGTGCCTCACCAGCAATAATGCGATCAAGCAACGACAAGGATGTTGGCGTATTGGCGAACTCCAATAACTTGCCGGGGGAAACAATTAAATCGACAAAAGGGTCAAGACAAAGCGCGGCTCCTAACTCCTGAACAATGGCGCACACGTCAAGCAATGAGCCGCCATACCCTCCAACAGATTCAGCAAACGGAAGGCCAAACCAACCCAAATCATTCATGGCCTGCCAGCGATTCGCTTCAAGGTGATTACTCTCATTCAACTGTGCAATGTAGGTGTCAAATGAATAGTTGTCTTTAAGATAACGGCGCGCGGTATCCGCAATCATGGTGGTATTTTCGGGTAACTTGAAATCCATTTTTCACCTCACAATCCGAGCAACATCTTCGCCAACACGTTTTTCTGGATCTCGTTAGATCCACCATAGATGGTGCACGCACGCAGGAAGTTATAGCGGCGACTGGCCTGATTAAAAATTTGCTCCCCAATGGGCTCCTCGTTATCCCATGGCAAAGACATCAAACCTCCGATTTCCACCATCGCTTGGGAAACCCTTTGCTGTAGTTCCGTGCCTTTGATTTTCAGTCCTGACGATTCTGGGCCGAACGGCTTGCCTTCATCTGTGGCAGCAACGGTGCGAAAGTTGGTGTATTCCAGTGCCATAAGATCGACTTCCAAGCCAGCCAACCGACGCACCGCCAACTGCTTATCTGTTTCCGTTGGTAGCGCATCGATAGCACTTTTAAGGCGATTGATTTCGTAGTGAATATCCGCCACACCGGCAATGGTGGTGCGTTCGTGGGTAAGAAGAAACTTGGCAATGGTCCACCCCATTCCTTCTTGACCCACCAAATTTTCCACAGGCACTTTCACGTCGGTAAAATAGACTTCGTTAAGGTGATGATGCCCATCAATTGAATAAATCGGCCGTACTTCAAGCCCGGGGGTTTTCATATCGATCAGCAGGAATGAAATACCCTGCTGCTGTTTCACGGTGCTATCCGTTCGCACCAAGCAAAACATCATGTCCGCCCAATGGGCCTGTGTCGTCCAGATTTTTTGACCATTAACCAAATAATGGTCGCCATTACGCGTGGCTCGCGTTTTTAAGGAGGCCAGATCTGAGCCCGCATTGGGTTCAGAATAACCCTGGCACCATAGCGTTTCGCCACGCTGAATGCCGGGCAACCACCGTTCCTTCTGTGCTTCAGAACCGAAGGTATATAGCACCGGCCCAACCATAGCCACACCAAAAGGGCTTGTTGGCGGTGCCCCTGCCGAGGCGCGCTCCTGATCGAAAATATACCGCTGGGTTGCGCTCCACCCTGGGCCACCAAATTGTTCTGGCCAAGTAGACGTAAGCCAACCTTGACTACCCAGCAAACGCTCCCAACGTTGCTGCATATTCTTATCTAACATCGCTCCTCGGGCAGTACAGCGCCGAATATCATCAGGCACATTTTCCTTCATCCACTGCCGGATACTCTTACGAAATTCTTTTTCTTCATTACTGAAATCCAGATTCATGGAAGCCTCCAAGCCAATAAATTTCGCAATACAAGGTCATCGATTACTCAATTAACCTGTTTATCGTTGCTTTCCCAAAAGGGGGCTCGCAGTTCGTTTTTCAGCACCTTGCCTGCCCCACTCACCGGCAACGACTCGGCCTTAAACTCAACGCTACGAGGCACTTTGTAACCTGCAATTCTTTCACGGCAATGCTCGATAATCTCTGCCTCATTAGCGCGCTCTCCCTCCCGCAGCACCACGATTGCATGCACAGCTTCACCCCAGCGCTCATCAGGAATACCGATTACCGCGCACTCCTGTACCGCAGGATGGCCATAAATGGCACCCTCAACTTCAACAGAGAAAATATTTTCTCCACCGCTAATTACCATGTCTTTGGCTCGATCAACGATGAAGACAAAGCCATCCTCGTCCATGTAGCCAAGGTCGCCAGTATGTAGCCAACCATTGCGCAAGGTATCAGCGGTTGTTGATTCCATTCCCCAGTAACCCAACATGACGTTTGGTCCCCGCGCACATATTTCGCCAACCGTACCTTGAGATACCACCTGATCATTTTCATCAAGCACCAACACCTCCACACCCAGTGCTGCGCGACCGGCACTACGTAATTTTTCTCCGCCGGGAATGTGATGTTCGGGCCCGAGTGAGGTAATGATTGGGGAGGCTTCGGTCTGGCCATAGCCCTGAGCAAATGACACCGTCGGCATTTGTTCCATAGCACTAATCAATACCGCCTCTGGCATTGGCGAGGCGCCATACAGCATGCGTTTTATGCTGCTGACATCGTAATTGGCGATGCGACCAGATGAGGCTAGAAGATTGACCATGGTCGGCACCAGCAGGGTGTTCGTGACTTTCTCCTGCTCAATGAAAGCCAGCACTTCATCAACATCAAAGCGAGGAACAATGCCATGAGTTCCCGCAGCCAGTGTCACGGCGAACGTGCTGGCCATATCAGCCAAGTGGAACATGGGCCCGGCATGCATATATATGGTGTCACTGTCATAGCCCATCTCGGCAACCACGTTCAGGGCATTGAATACCAGGTTGTCATGACTCAGCATCACGCCTTTTGACCGCCCAGTGGTACCACCGGTATAAAACAGCCCCGCCAGATCGTCACCGCCAGCATCGGCGTCACGGATTCGATCGGCGTTGGCGACAAGGGACTCATAATCAATACACCCTTGTGGACACTCACCCTCGCCCATGAAGACAACATGCTTGATAGACTCAAGCTGTGGCTGCAGGGATGGCAGCAATGCTGCAAAGGTGTCATCAACGAAAAGGACTTTAGATCCTGAGTCATTCAAGGTATAGGCGATTTCAGGTGGTGCGAGCCGAATATTGACGGGATTCACTGCCGCACCGGCCCACGGCACTGCATAGAAATACTCCAGGTAGCGATCGCTGTTTAACGCCAGTATGGCAACCCTGTCACCCGCATTGACGCCCAGACTTAGCAACCCGTTAGCAAGGCATGCGATACGGTCTTCAAACTCTCGCCAGGTTTGCCGCCGACCAGCAAAAACGGTAGCCGTACCTTGGCCGTTTAATTGAACCGCACGGCGCAAAGTCTGTGAAATATACATAACAGAACTCCTCTATTGAGGCAGAAAAGGAAGGGGGGAGGGTTGTTTATAGATTGGATTAGCTGGAAGCGAGGACTCTCTTATAAATGAAGCGACCTCGGGAAACCTGGGCGCCATCAAGAAACACATCCACAACAACCACAATGAAGCGCTTTCCTTCACGAATAATGTTCGGCTTGGCCACCAACGTACCCGCAAAGGCCGGGCGTAAATAATCCAGAGTCATACTTGAACATACTGGCTTATTTTGTTCAGTCTGATTCGCTGTTAAGTGCGCGCCAGCAACAAGCTCCGCGAAGCTTGCGATAATACCGCCATGAAAAGTCTTGATCAGAGGGTTGCCAATGTGCTGCTCGCGAAACGGCATTTTATAGGTTGCTTCGCCGTTATCGTCCGAAGCCGTCACACCAAGAAATTTTTCGTATGGTGATACATCGCCGACCACAGTAGAGAGAGCGGTTACCCTTTCTGTTTCGAAGCTGATGATTCCTTCATCATCGATTGTTTTTTTCTTGGAGGGGGCTCTCTTATTGCTAGGATTCACAGATTGATCAAAGGACGGGCCTGCCGTTCCTATCGCAAAACTGCCTGATACCGACGCCAGCAAATTGCCGCCATCACGCCCAAATGCCTCTCCACGGACATAGGCAATATTTTCTTCAACTGCAAAACAGGTGACATTACATGCCACCCCTTCGCCAGCCTCGGGTTTAGCGATGAAATCAACGCGCAAGTCAATTGTCGCAATTGGGCGCATGTCGCCGAGGCGCACAAAAATCGCCAAACCACATGCCGTATCAAGCAAGGTAGCGATGGCTCCCCGATGAAGCTTTCCCTGTTGATCACAAACCTCTTCCACACAAGGCATGCTCATTACCGCGCCATCTTTGGTAATGTCATCCATTGCGATACCAAAAACCCTGAACAACGGATGCCCTGAACCAAAAAAAGCCTTTGCGGCAAGCAGTTCTCTCGGGAGTGATGTCTCAGCTGTCATAGTTAGCAACTTTTTATCAGAATGTTGAAGCGGCATCCGCATACCGGGTCTCTGCAACACGCACAGATTCAATGGCGTCCGTTATTGCCTCTTCAGGGAATGTTTCACTTTCGGACCCCTTTCGCAGACAATCAGCCAGAGCGGACCATGCCGCAGCACTCGTGCGCATCAACTCGACCAAGCCTGCCTCATGTATTTCAGGAACAATTTCACTCGCTTCATCGAGAAATTCTGAATACATCGCTCTAAAGCCGCTGCCCCCCGTTCCACGCTTCTCGATCACTTGATAGGCGAAACGGAGCAACCATTGCCATTTATCCACTGCCTTCCAGCGAGGAAGTTCCTGGATCCAAGTTGTTAGCGCTTGAATACCGTGATTCCTGCTTCCTTGCAGGAGATTATCTGCATTCTTCACAATCGCACTGCGCACGTTCTCGGCAGACACCTGAACCGAAACACTTTCGGGTGCGAACAATGAACCATGATGGATAAAGGGTGGCGACAAGGAGAATCTGGCTTCAACCAACTTGTCACGAGGCACCTCTAAAAGCCCTGGGCGCTCGGTATCGCTAACGAGCATCGTCTCGCCCTTCTCGGCTCGCTGCCAGGCGACGATGGCGTGACCGGGGAAATGTGTACTGCTCTTGAAATAAGGAAGGTAAAAAATATCAGTTAAGAGAAGCGCAGGCCGCCCCGCATCAAGATGGGCATCCAGCGCATCGGCGGCAGCACATTTATCTTGCCAAGTTTCCCAGCGAAACGGCACGCCCAGTGTAGAGAACACCGTTTCCTCAAATCCCATTGAACGGACATGGACAATAAACGGGGTGTCCGTGCCTGGTATTTCCACATAAGTAATACCAAGCCCGGCACCGAGACCGAAGCAGAAAGCTTCAGTTAAATTAAGCCCATGAAACTCCAGAAGATCCCTGATAGCTGAACTTCCACAGTGGCGTCCGGGCCTATGAGTGTGCCGAAAATCAAAGGCACCGGGGTTACCCTGATCGTTGGTCTGCATCAGGCTGCCTCTCTCACAGGATCCGGACCATAAATGGTCTCCGATGCCTGCATTGGATCACCATGAGCCTCATACTCTGCCAACCAGGCGGCAACCTTCTCAGGCATACCGGTGTCCCAAGGGTGAAACCCGGGACGAAACCAGGCAAGAAAATCAGGCAACATTCCTGTGAGAATACCTTTTCGCCCATAAAGTTTGTTCAAACCCTTCAGAATCACACCGGGCTGGCGCGTGACACCATCAAGCTTGAGCATATTCCAAAATACTGGAGCCACGACAAGGTGAATCATCAGTGTCGCAACCACCAGCGCCGAGGCACGAGTCAGGTAGCCCCCCCCAGCCGCTCCCTGATAAAGATCATAGGCCACAGCCTTGTGCTCTACTTCTTCAACCCCGTGCCAAAGAAATAGAGCCCTCATTACCGGGTCGGCCTCGCGGAACATGTCGCTTTTCTCGCTGACCATTGTTTCGCCCAAGGTTGCCGTAAAGTGCTCAAACGCCGCAGTCATGGCGAGCTGATACTTCTTCGGCAAGTACTTTTGTGTGGTGCGAATAAACGTCCTTAAATTCGTAGTGACCTTATCTACATCCACGCCCTGGCTGGCCATCACATCGTTGAAACGATCATGGACAATGCCGTGCTGACCTTCCTGGCGAATAAAGTGACGAATGTCCTCGATCAGCTGATCATCTGTCACCTGATCCTTGAAGTTACGCACTGACTGGATAAAGAAGCGCTCTCCCTCCGGGAAATGTACCGAGAGGGCGTCAAAAAAGCGGGTCAGCACGGGATCACCGCCATTCCAGTGCCGCGGCACTGATGAGACATCAAAAGCAACTTTACGTGGCTGGATTGGCAAAGAAGTCATAATTCCTCCAATGAAACAGGTTGTCTTTAGGTTGACATCCTTCGATGTTATTTGGTCAACTAACCAAATGTCAACCAGAACAAACCTACAAAGCGGCAAAACCACGTAAGTTTCATGCTTATAACTTTCGAAGTAGTGATTCGACCATGAAAGATGCGCTAAATATCAGCGCTATGGGCCGATCAAAAGCCAAGAAGTGAGAATCACCACATTTTACGAAATATTCAGAATTCCCTTAAACATTCGGTTCGACCCTGTCGTTTGTAACCGATAAATTTATAGAGCAAGGAAGTACCGATGAATATTGCCAGTTTGAGCATGGCACAGCGATCTGCGGGAGAATGGCTTTCCTCCTTGCCAACCATAATCCTGCTATTGCTCACTATTTTTCTAGCCTCTGGCGAAGTGATTCATTCCCAGTTACTCAAGATTGGTGAGAGCACATGGGAAGGTTACTTCAAGCTGCGAACAGCGGGACTTGTCGGCGCCCCCACCTGTAATTCAGATCCTAACATTGAACAGGAGATCCAGAAGGCCATCACCGAGAAGAAAGCACGAATGGCGGCCGATCCATTAGCCGGAATTTTGGGATCAGAGGTGAACGAAGGAGCGATACGTCAATCGCTGGAGTCATCCCGCTCCATTTGTCGCAATAAATGGAGCGACTACAGGATGGTTCAAGAGAACGCCACTCCTGGAGTGATTGCCTTCCGCAACCTGGAAACAGGGGTGGCCCATCTGGTCACCACCCTTGGGGGTTACAAGCGCCTTTTACTCTGCCTACTTATCATAATCTGTGCAGCAACAGCTACATTCTCCCGACACCACATCGCACTTCGGCCTGCTCAAACGCGCAAGGATCATTTGGTCTCAACTGTTGGTCAGCTAAGTGCAAACCTGATGCTATTGGCGTCAGCATGGGTTTATCGCAGTGCAGAATTATCCGCAGTGGCAGATGGAGTCAACGTTGATCACTTCTATCTTCATCAGTTCTGGATTGCAGGATTTAGTATTCTCAGCCTGGCAGCGTTCTACCAGTTGCTCCGTCCGCCGAAAGATCTAAGCGATGGCGGCTCTTGGGGGAAATCGCTGCTGACCATTCCGCTGTACAGCATCATGTGTATTTCCGCAGGTATCCAGTTCGCCCAACAAGGTTACTATCACGGAATAAGTGTATACCTAGGTATGCTCATGGAGCTTTCCACACTGTTTTTGAGCCTCGCGCTGTATATCTGGATAGGCATGATGTTACGTCAAACCAAACTCGCCCACCTGGTATTTGATGTACTGCGACCCTGGAAAATGTCTCCAGAGCTCATGTGTTTTGTCGTGCTAGCAATTACCGCAATCCCGACAGCGTTCACCGGCGCTTCAGGTATTTTTGTAATCGCAGCTGGCGCCACCGTTTACCATGAGCTGATTCGCGCCGGAGCCCGCAAGCAGTTAGCTCTGGCAGCCACTGCTATGTCTGGCTCTCTCGGCGTCGTTCTTCGACCTTGTCTTCTGGTAGTGATTATTGCCGCATTGAATAACGCAGTGACGACAGATGAGATGTTTTCCTCAGGCTTGAAGGTTTTCTCTTTGTCTTTGTTCTTGTTCTTCGTTTACAGCCAGTTTGTACGCACATCACCCGCCCGTATTGCACCCTTATCTGAAGCAGTACCCGCCAGTCTTAAACGCCTGGTCCCACTGCTTCCCTATATAATCATCATGGGCACGGTGGTAGTATTTTTCCGAGATATTCTGGGTGCGGAGTTAAACGAAATCTACGCCCCCATCATTTTGCCTGTAATGATGCTGTCGATTCTGTGTTACGAGAAACTTAGCGTAAAATCTCTACACGTCTTCTCGTTGACGCTAGTCCCCCTCATTCTCTACTCCTCTTACAATATGGCTGGTATGCAGGAGGCCCTGAATAGCGGCAACATTCCTACTGGCACTTCAAAAAATGAACTTAACAGCCTGTTCTGGGAGCTTTTCTGGCGCAATATGTTACTTAGTGTCAGCCTGATTCTGCAGCATCTAGTAAAAAAACCCTCGGCAAAACCTCACCACCAGCCTGAACCAGGCACAGGAGAGAAGCTAGAGTCTTCACTGCGTTTTGCCACCAATGAAACCACCGGACATATCGGTGCCTTGTTGATTTTGATGGGCATGTCGGTAAGCCTTGGTGGCATCGTAGAACGTTCTGGGATGATGGAAAACTTACCTGAAACTTTTGCCAATATCTGGGTTGCAATGACTATATTGGTGATCACTATGGTAATCATTGGCATGACCATGGATCCGATGGGCGCGGTGTTACTGGTGAACGCCACGATAGCTCCTGTGGCGTTCGCCAATGGAATTGAGCCCCTGCACTTCTGGATGATCACTCTAGCGGCCTTCGAACTGGGCTACTTGTCACCACCGGTGGCACTTAACCACTTATTAACAAGACAGGTGGTCGGCGACGAGGAAGTGGAATCCGCCAAAGTTCACGGAGGCAGCTTTTACCGTCGCCACGAGAAGTATCTTCTGCCTATTGCCGTGATGCTGACCGCTCTATTGATGGTATCCTACCTGCCACTGATGTCAGATACGCTCCACGGCTATATGTTCCAGAAAATATCGCACGGTGGTTAATCGCGAGTCAATTTTAAAAGTTGGCTTTCAATAACTGATTCCATCGCTCAGCGAAAATTAAAATGTAAACTGATTGCATTTACAATAAGACGAAAAATTTTGGTCAGGAATAATCAAACTTTATCTGAACTCCTGACCAAATCCGCCCCCCCCATCAACAGATGATGACCAGGGCAAACTCGACCGGCAACGTGCCGGGTTTGAGGCCCCAGCCACACCGCCGTGATACGCCCCTACTCCTATTTTGTATATCACACTCTGTCGTGACTGGATGCCTACGAAATCTGCCGCTTTTGCATTAGAAAAGACGATGGAGAGGGCGATGCCATTACCTATTTCTGAGGTGGCAGGCTCAATGACGCACATTCACTGATCGGCGCGGGAAAATGTGGTGTCGCTCTGTACCATGCATCACCCAGATAGCAACGCCAGCATGACTGAAAACGATTCGCCGCCGCGCCGACTGATAGAACTCATGCTGGATAGTCGCGTGAAGCCCCCATCGGCCCTGCTGATTGAATCGCCACCAGTTCTCTAGACACTTATCAGCCGTTCTTGGTGACGCTTTTCATACTCTACCGGTGACAGCTTTTCATTAGAACCATGGCGTCGCCGGTTGTTATAGAACATCTCGATATAATCAAAAATATCTGCCCGGGCGGCA
>NZ_QYYA01000050.1 GCF_003597125.1 Alcanivorax profundi
ATCTGAAAGAGATTAAAGATTTATCGGTGATGGATGGGGATGCGTCTGATTAGCTTGTTGGCGGGGTAACGGCCCACCAAGGCGACGATCAGTAGGGGTTCTGAGAGGAAGGTCCCCCACATTGGAACTGAGACACGGTCCAAACTCCTACGGGAGGCAGCAGTGAGGAATATTGGTCAATGGACGAGAGTCTGAACCAGCCAAGTAGCGTGCAGGAAGACGGCCCTATGGGTTGTAAACTGCTTTTATAAGGGAATAAAGTGAGTCTCGTGAGACTTTTTGCATGTACCTTATGAATAAGGACCGGCTAATTCCGTGCCAGCAGCCGCGGTAATACGGAAGGTCCGGGCGTTATCCGGATTTATTGGGTTTAAAGGGAGCGTAGGCCGGAGATTAAGCGTGTTGTGAAATGTAGACGCTCAACGTCTGCACTGCAGCGCGAACTGGTTTCCTTGAGTACGCACAAAGTGGGCGGAATTCGTGGTGTAGCGGTGAAATGCTTAGATATCACGAAGAACTCCGATTGCGAAGGCAGCTCACTGGAGCGCAACTGACGCTGAAGCTCGAAAGTGCGGGTATCGAACAGGATTAGATACCCTGGTAGTCCGCACGGTAAACGATGGATGCCCGCTGTTGGCCTGAATAGGTCAGCGGCCAAGC
>NZ_QYYA01000051.1 GCF_003597125.1 Alcanivorax profundi
TCAAATTTTTGTTTCTTTAAGCAACTCCCCAGAATGCCCCGTTCCTGCCGTTTTCGGGGTCTTCATTGATGACCAGCGCCTGCCATCATTTATGACCCGTGCTGGTCTTAATAGAAGACCTGAGCAAGGCACAAAAGGCTGTTCTTTCGATTGCCGGTGCAAAGATACAACATTTTTGGGCAGAATGCAAGCTTTCACCCTGACTTTCTATGTGAGAAAGGCTATAAGTTGCTGTAGTACAGTAAGTTCTGTTGATTTTTCTGTCTGAACTTTATTGCAAATAACAGAAAACACGCAGAAAAAGTACAATGGAGAACAAAGAAAGGCAAAAGTGGTCATTTCCGGTCATGGTCATTTTCGGTCATTTTCAAAAAGAGTTGGGTCATTTTGAGCTATAGTAAATATAAATATTATTTATATTATACTATAGATGACCTTTTCTCCCCCGAAACGAAAATGACCGGAAATGACCATGACCGAAAATGACCGGAATATAATCCTCATAGTGATGGGAAATAATGAATTGTTAGATTCGCTAAAGCGTTGGCTATTAATGTTATATATGATTTGTATGTAGTCTTGCTATAATTGTGTACGTATAAAATAATCTACATTCATCAGGTTCATATTCGTGCTTTATTGTTCTTTCTTTGCCTTT
>NZ_QYYA01000052.1 GCF_003597125.1 Alcanivorax profundi
CCACATGAACTGTCTGAGAAAGCTGCTAAAAATCTCCTGGCAAGACAAAGTTCCAGACACAGAGGTACTCTCTAGAGCCGATCTTCCCAGTGTTCACACCTTGTTGAGGAAAGCTCAAGTCAGATGGGCAGGACACCTGGTTCGGATGCCTGACACACGCCTCCCCAAGAGGCTCTTCTATGGTGAACTGGTAGAAGGCAAGCGCTCACACGGAGGTCAAAGAAAACGCTTCAAGGACACACTCAAAACTGCTCTCAAGAGCTTTGGGATCAACTCCAACACCTGGGAGACAGTAGCGCTAGACCGACCAACCTGGCGCTGCTGCACCAGCCAAGGTGCCACCTCTTACGAGCAAAGCAGGACTGTTGAGGCTCAATGGAAACGTGAGCTGCGAAAGTCCAGAGCTAACACCTTGCCCTCAGCTACAGCAAACCACATGTGCCCGACATGCGGCAGAGCCTTCCGAGGTCGCATCGGACTTATCAGCCACAGCCGAACACACCCTACCCCATCTTCTTCACTACCTATGTGATGTCTTTGGTCATCGTCGACAACGACGGACGAACATCATCATCATCATCATCATCATGTATGTACAGTATGTACTGTACTATATGTATGTATGTATGTATGTACTGTATGTATGTA
>NZ_QYYA01000054.1 GCF_003597125.1 Alcanivorax profundi
GAGAGCGTGTAACTTATAACCAAAATAATACGTGTTCTGCGAAGCACAGAAGCCGAAGTCGGGAGCTTGCGAGAAATTGCCGGCACGCCCCATCTTGCAACGTTTTCCTCTTGCAACCCTACAGACCTCTATCGGCTTGGAGTCAACAAAGAATTGTTCCTCTCCGCCATCCATTTCCATGGCAATCCGCTTGCGCAGTTCCTCACACAGGCCTGCCGTTTTCTTCCTGCGGTCATTGAACTGTCTCCTTGATATGAGATTAGGAATGTTGTCCTTGTACTCTTGCAATTTATAGTCGAACAACCACTTCTCACTATCAATGCTCTCGGTCTCTGCCGTCAAGGATAGCGCCACCACTTCCAAATCCGAAAACTTGGGAACAGGACCACGACGTGGAACATTACCCGATTCATTGACGAGATTTTCAGAGAATTGCTTGCATATCTCGAGTATTTTGACGAATTTTGTATAAAGGTTGTACATACGATGGTTTGGACTTAATGTTTTGAACACCACTAAGTTACTAAAAATCAGCGATATGTGCAACTTTTTACTCATATTTATCAACTTAAATTAATTCCGCCAACGGGTATATAATTTATAATAACTTGTATGATATTCCTCGTATATACTATCGCT
>NZ_QYYA01000055.1 GCF_003597125.1 Alcanivorax profundi
ACGCATCTACGCGCAGCTGCCATTGAAGGAATTGGCAGAGAAAATACGTTCGCATTTTCCCAAGAAGCATCCTCAAGGTAACACGCCGTTGTTCCCGCCGGAGGGTGAGGTGGCGCTGATGTTCCTCAAGCCATATACCGGACTGTCGGATGACGGCCTGATCGAGATGCTCAACGGCAGCATCCACATGCAGATGTTCTGCGGGGTGCTCATAAATCCAGGCAGGCCCATAAAGAATGGCAGGATTGTCAGCTCCATCCGCAACCGCATAGCCTCAGTACTGGATATCAAGGAGTTACAAAAGATTCTATATGACAGATGGGGCGGTTCATTGCGTGACAAGGACATGTGCCTGACCGACGCCACCTGCTACGAGAGCCATCTGCGGTTTCCGACTGACGTAAAACTGCTGTGGGAGTGCTGCCAGTGGCTTCAATCTCTTGTGGCAAAGACCTGCAAGGCACTTAAGGAGCGGCAGCCACGCAACAAGTACCGCGACATTGACCGCGCCAGACTTGCCTATGCCAAGCAGCGCAAACACACCAAGTCGGCTACAGACAAACTTCGTCGGAGATTGCTGGGGTTGCTCTCCAAACAGATAGGCCAATGGAACATGATCTGTAAAATACACACCGTT
>NZ_QYYA01000056.1 GCF_003597125.1 Alcanivorax profundi
AGTCCCCGTGACTTTGCTATGTTTGGAGTTAAAGGAATCAGTTTTGTCGCTGTTTTCACCAGACTTTCAAGATGATTAGGAAAGCCCATTGGTGACAATGGTGATGACTGAGAGAGTGATGAGTCTGCAGAGGGTGTCGATGAAGCCAGTGGGGCCCCGGGCTGTGGTGGAGCCCCATATGGGGATGTTGACGATCCAGATGAAGTTGTATTCATTGCAGGTTTTGTGGTTGGTGCAGCTGGAGTGGTCCATTCTTCTCTTGGTGGCTGCTCATGTCTCGATGGCTTCTTTCCTTTTGGTGACTTACGACCCTGTCCAGGCCCATTCTGATTCCTCAGAGCGTAGAGGAGGTTATCCATCAAACGTCTCACTCCACCTCTGGACAGGTGTGGGCCCTTTCCCTTGAACAGGTCATCTCGTTGCCAAAACAAATTGAAGTTATCGATGAAGTGCAGTCCTCTCGACTCACAGACCTTAGACAGCCACGTGTTCAGTTGAAGAAGCCGACTGAATTTATTCATCCTCCTGTCGATGTTTGGAAGAGGTCCACTGATGAATGATTGTAACTTCACTTTGTCAAGTCTCTCAAAGAGCTCATTGAAGTCCTTTTTTAAGACTTCTGTCTCTCCTTT
>NZ_QYYA01000057.1 GCF_003597125.1 Alcanivorax profundi
ATTCCTTGAACAGTCGAGCCTATAGGGTGTTAAATAAGAGAACTGGTGTGATTCAAGAATCCATCAATGTGGTCATTGATGATCGTTTGGATATACCATCTCTAAGTTCAGATGATGATGAAGGTCTTATAATTAACAATCAAGAAACATCATCAATTCAAAAAGAATCTGAACCAAGGACTGTCAAGGATCATCCAACCAATCAAATACTTGGAAATCCTCTCACTGGAGTTCGTACACGCAAACAACTTGAAAACATATGTAATTATGTATGTTTTACATCCCAAATAGAACCGGTCAACGTAAAGGAAGCTCTTTCTGACGAAAATTGGATAGTTGCTATGCAGGAAGAACTTAACCAATTTGTTCGTAATGATGTCTGGTATCTTGTTCCTAGACCTAAAGGCAAACATATTATTGGAACAAAATGGATCTTTAAAAATAAGTCTGATGAACTTGGAAATATTGTACGAAACAAGGCTAGACTGGTTGTACAAGGGTACACTCAAATTGAAGGCATTGATTATGATGAAACCTTCGCTCCAGTTGCTCGCCTTGAATCCATCAGAATTTTTATTTCCATTGCATGTTTTAGAAAAGTCAAGATCTATCAGATGGATGTAAAAAGTGC
>NZ_QYYA01000058.1 GCF_003597125.1 Alcanivorax profundi
ATACCCGCTTGATTAAAGGTGTTTCCTTTGACTTGGAACTGATAACTTATGTTCTTACCGAGCATTTCGCTTACAATACTCCATTTACGAGAATTGTAGAGAAGCTATCTCATATGGGATTGAATATGAACGAGAAAACCTTGGGAGTCATCGTACATAAGATAATCTCTTATATCCGCAAGGAAATGAAAGATGTCTGGGAGGCGACTATCAAGAAGACTCACAATTGGATGATTGATGAGACCTCAGGTCTTGTTGGTGTGAAGACAGATGAAGGTGTCCGTAAATACTTGAAGCGTTATTTTTGGGGAATCAAGGCTAATGTCCAGAAACTCGTGTGGTTTATATACGAGCATGGGAGTCGTGGCCTCAAGGCAATCCGTCAGTTCTTGGACAACTTTATCGGCTTCTTTACTACTGACGGTTATGTAGTATATAAGGTGTATGACGATGATGAACTTCATCCTGATCAACATCGTTCAGCATGCCTGACACATATAAGGCGAAAGTTCGTAGAGTCCTTGGAAGAGAATCATTCCTTGTCTATGTGGTTTATCGATGAGATAGGTAGACTATTTGGAATCGAGCATGACTGCAAGAAGGCAGGTTTAACAGCCGACCAGGTTCTT
>NZ_QYYA01000059.1 GCF_003597125.1 Alcanivorax profundi
GCATCGCGGAAGACGCCGAGCAGACGGTTCAGGTCGGCCACTTCCAGCGGCCGGATCTGGAACGGCAGAAAAGGGGCCATCGGGTCGGCAGGCGGAGGGGCTGGACTCTCCACTACTCTGGAGTTCCCCGCAGTGAGAGGCGGCGGGCTGGTGTGGGCTTGCTCATAGCCCCCCAGCTCAGCCGCCATGTGTTGGAGTTTACCCCGGTGAACGAGAGGGTCACTTCCCTGCGCCTTAGGGTCGGGGATAGGTCTCTCACTGTTGTTTGTGCTTACGGGCCGAATGGCAGTGCAGAGTACCCGGCCTTCTTGGAGTCTCTGGGAGGGGTGCTTGAAAGTGCTCCAACTGGGGACTCCATCGTTCTACTGGGGGACTTCAACGCTCACGTGGGCAGCGACAGTGATACTTGGAGGGGCGTGATTGGGAGGAACGGCCCCCCCGATCTGAACCCGAGTGGTGTTCTGTTATTGGACTTCTGTGCTAGTCACAGTTTGTCCATAACAAACACCATGTTCAAGCATAAGGGTGCCCATCAGTGCACGTGGCACCAGGACACCCTAGGCAGGAGGTCGATGATCGACTTTGTAGTTGTTTCGTCTGACCTTCGGCCATATGTCTT
>NZ_QYYA01000007.1 GCF_003597125.1 Alcanivorax profundi
TGGCCTTCCGAAGAAGGAGCACTTAATACATGCTCAGTTCGTCATCTGAATTAACAAAAACTTGTTGACTCGTTCAGAACTGATATCTCTTAAAGATCCAATCCCAAACAGGTCCCACACGTTTGCTTGCCTGATTGTTAAAGAGCTTGGAAGCTGTTTGCTTCCCGACTGCGTCGTTGGCGTGTTGCCGTGTCCGCCGTCGTTGTGGGGGCGCATTCTAGAGATTTCCGGAGAACCGTCAACACTTTTTTCACGACTTTTTTATCAAACGGTCACCTTTTAAGCATGGAGTGCAAAAAAGCGCCGAAAACCCCCTTTTTCGGCTATTTGTTGCTCAACCTGTGATCTTTCAGGCCGCGATAAATCAACAGCATCGCCAGAACAAGCGCAAAGATCAGGGTCTCCCCGTAGCCGGATTTCTGTACCCAGCTCTGGTGTACCACCCCCAAGATGACAGCCGGAAAGACCAAACGGTGCAATTTCGCCCACCGCGCGCCCATGCGACGACGGGCCTTGCGTGTACTGGTTGCCGCCAATGGCCACATTGCCAGCCAGCCAAGCAAACCAACAATGATATAGGGCCGCTTGCCAAGCTCCTCCCCAAGATAGTTTGGATCCCAGCCCAGCAACAAGGTTGCCCAGGCAAGAAAGTGCAGACTGACATAGCCAAATGCCCACACCCCAAAGGTGCGCCGCCAGACCACCAGACCCGGAACCCTCAGTAGCTGTGCCGCGGGCCGCATGGTCAGACAGGTCAGCAACAGCACCAGAGCCCACCAGCCCAGGCGCTCCACAAACACCTCAGCCGGGTCGGGCCCCAACTGTCCACTGGCCGCCTCCAATACCAGCCATGCCAGGGGCGCCGCCCCCAATGGCCATCCCAGCCAGGTCCAATAGCGGGTTTTCATCAATAATTCCGCTTCAGGTCCATGCCTTTGTAGAGCGAGGCGACCTGCTCATAGCCATTGAACATGCGGGTTGGCACCCAGTTCGGGTCGAAAAAGGAATTGGGCAAGCGGCGCTCACGGCTCTGCGACCAGCGAGGATGATCAACTTCCGGGTTAACGTTGGCATAAAAGCCATATTCCCCTGGCGCCAGCATGTTCCAGGTGGTGGCAGGTTCGCTCTCGGTCAGTTCGATTCTGACAATGGACTTGATGGACTTGAAACCGTATTTCCACGGCACGACCAACCGAAACGGCGCACCATTCTGATTGGGTAGCGTTCGCCCATAGAGGCCAACAGCCATCAATGTCAGGGGATGCATCGCCTCATCCAGCCTCAACCCTTCCCGGTAGGGCCAATCAATGCCGGTGAAGGGGGATTTCACTCCCGGCATCTGCTCCGGGTCTGCGAGGCTAGTGAAGGCCACATATTTCGCCTTACTGGTCGGCTGCACCTTTTTGAGTATGGCGGCCAGAGGCACCCCGATCCAGGGAATGACCATGGACCACGCTTCGACACAACGCAGCCGGTAGATGCGCTCTTCCAGTGTCAGCCCCTCAAGCAGGGTCTCCAGCGGATAGTCACCCGGCTTTTCAACCTCGCCGGCGACGGTGACGGTCCACGGGTCCGTCTGCAGCGTATGAGCATTATCCGCCGGGTCCGTCTTACCGGTGCCAAATTCATAGAAATTGTTATATCCGGTCACATCCTGATAGGGCGTTAGCGACTCATCCGCCCCGGACTTCACCTCCTTCGCCTTGGCCACTTGGTCTTTCAGCCAGCGAGGCCTGGAAGCGTCTTCACCCACGGAGTTAATCGCATGAGCCCAACCAGGCAAGACGCCGAACAAGCTTGCCAACCCACCAAGCATCATCAACTCGCGACGCTTGAGATACACTGATTCAGGCGTAATTTCGTGGCTTTTGGGCTCAGAAAGGTCTTTGTGGCGAATAATCATCACAGCTCCCGGTTAGCTGGCATGAGAACAGAGTAACCATAAAAAAGGGCGCCTTTGTGAAGACGCCCTTTTTTGATGTCACAGGATGACCATTGTTACACGCAGCATGCGCTGCCTTTCTATTAGTTGGTCAGCAACACATAATTGTTATACACGGGCCCCAGGTTCTTCACCTGAACCTGAAACTCACCGGTCCATCTGGGATTCCAGGCGCAGTACGGACGATCGTCCCGCATGGTATCGGAGCAAATCGCATTCCCGTTTTCGTCAAACACAAACAAATCAAGATCGGTATCACCATCCCCCCGGATCAGGATTTCAGCTTGACGCCCTCCGGTGAAGGTAATGTCGTAGACATCCGTAGTTCCGGCATAGACACGATCATGATGCCCAATGGCACCATAATGCGCCCCGCGGGAAACCACCGTATCACTAGCCATTGCGACAACGGAAAGAAGAAGCGGATTCTCGCCAGCGTACTGTTTGGCGAGTTCGGCCAGAGCGACCTGATCCGGTTTTTGCGAAGGTTTGTCACTCACCCCTTCCACCGTTTTGTCACGAGATTCACTGTCCACGGCAACGGACTGCTGCAGACGCAAAGCCGCAGCCAGTAGTAGCGCATCCTTCTTCTCTCGCCCTATCGCTTCCAGACTCGCCGAGAGACTGAGCGCATCCATGGCTGGACTGGATTCCACCTTGGTCTCCGTGTCCAGATTCTCACCGACTTTCTTGTCCGCAATCACTTGGCCCGGCGCCACCACAGCAGCCAACACCGACAGCGTAATCATCGTCTTTTTCATGACCTTCCCCTCTCACCTGAATCCGGCCAGACACCGGCATAATCCGCAACCAGGGCAGTCTGTTATCAGCCACCGCCCAACCGACTCGTTATATCCCAGCCGCCCCCGCAGCCGCATCCCCCATTTGAGGGATAAACACAGATCGGCTTTTATTCCACAGGAATTAGGCGTGTAAAAAGCGCACTTGCCAGCTCAGTGGAAGCGCGAATGGACCACAACTGCTGCACCCCCTCAAGCTCAAGCCCGTCACCATCACGGATCAAGGCCAGCGCCGCCAGTTCAGGTAACACGGACACCTCCCCCCCTTTTTTTTGCAGCGGATCCATCCAGTTCAGAGAGACAGGAAGACAGCGCTGCCCCGCACACACATGCACTAAGTAATTGCCCGCCGGCAACGCACGCATATCCACCACTGTCATACCAGCTTGCCCGGGTGTAAGGGGCAAATCTTGCCCGAAACCGTCCACCCGCACAGAGTCCACCTTCGCACCACGCTCATGAATCAGAATCATTTGATCACGGCGCTGCAGGCGATTGTCGAAGGGAGAGACGTAGTAAAGGGAGAGCGATTGAAACCCGCGCGATGCCATGGCAACTGTCAACGGCTCCTCACGCTCAGCATCCGTCGCCCCGAGAACCGAAAGGGCCCAGTCCAGCATGTTGCCCGCCACGGTGTCTCCTGACGCTTCGACAGGGAGACGATAAGGGCTGTTTGCCGGGCTGACCTCCACATCTTCCCCTGCATAGCGGATAGTGACTTTGCCACCAGGAGCAACAAGAACACGCTCCCCGGGTTGAATGACCGCGAACAAACTGGCTGGGCGCTCGTCATCACCCGCAATCGTGGCAAGATCGGGATTGTTCGCCGCCACAATCACCCCAACCGCCTGGCCTGCCGCTACCAGGGACGGCAAAACCATCACAACCGCCAGCATCAATGCCCTGAATTCCCTCACTTCAGCACCCCCTTTATGCCTTTTCGCCGTACCTTGTGATAGCTAAACGTCGCTTTTGCAAACACGCTCCTCATTTGCACGGCGAGAATTGGCAACGCGAAATCCAGCCATACACCCTGACTGAACGCCAGCAAACTGAAGGGCACAACCAACAGAGCGATAACGGCAGAACTGACAAGGGTGGCCGCAAACGGGGACATCACAACAAACAACCATGAAACCCCGAGTATTAATAACAGATCGACCAGCAGGATCAGCACAAACGGTGGGCGCTGCACCTGATCCAACCCCTGCAAAGCGGTAATGCTGTTTGCAAGAACCAGTGAGCCCGGCATTTGTCCGACTGGCGTCAGATGAATATCACCGGAATCGCGATGACTGGCGCCGATAATCACGATTGCACCGGTCAGCAGGCCTCCAGTCGAAAAACGCTTTGCGGCAAGCACATCGCGTGCAGACAGAATCGTCAGCGCTGGAACAGCCCTGCCTTGCCAGTCAACGGGGAAATAACCCGATTCAGGGTTTGGCGGCAGGGCAAATACAATGCGGTGCTGCAATTGCTCTCCCGCCAAATCAATCTGTTTGCCTGAACCGAGGACAATCCGCCCGGAGAAGTGCGGCATGGCAAGACAACCCTGCTGATCGGGCGCCAACAATGCCTCCAGCGACTTGTCTACGCCATCGCTCAGCATCACGGAAAGCAGCTGCACAGACGGCAGCAATACTAATCTATCGTTCTCGCATCCGCCGATGACCAACTGCCAATGGCGAATCACACCGTCAGGATCAGGGCGGTAAAGCGGCGCAGCCCAATGCAGATTGTCATTGGAAGCAACCAGCTCATCCAGCGCGGAATCACGAAAAGCCGGCAATCTGCTGTTGGCCGGCAGCAAGGAGGCCTGGGTTTTCATGAAAATCAATTGGGTCTTGGCCGCCTTACCCCCCTGATGGCGCGACAAGATGTCAGCCAAGGGAGCCAGATCCGTACGACGGCTGAGGTCGAAATCCACGAGGATTTGCGCGGGTTCGGCGTCAAGCAAAAGCGCAATAATACGGGCAATCCTGTCCGCAGGCGTTAACCAGGGCTCACCCCACTGGGCATAGGTTGCAGAATCGACATCAACCATTACGACAGGCTGATCGGGCTGAGGCGCATACGGCGTGTTGGTGACCATTCGTGACAGCCAATCCAGGCCCCGGTCCTGCTGCCGTTTCACCATGGAACTATCAGGATTGAGGTGAATCCACACCACAATCGCCATTCCCACCAACAAGTTGACAACGAAAGGCCGCCATCGGGCAGGCAGCAGCGTCCACTTTCCGTGAACCCAGTGGTACAGCGCGGCAACAGCAGAGGGCCCGCTTTTAGTCATGTTCCCTTCCTGCCATTGGCGAAATACTGGCTACCCCCTCAGTGCACTCCCAGGCCAGCCAGATATCAGTAAGCGCTAGGCGCCGACACCCTTGCGTAAGTGCCACAAGCTCATCATCAGGCCCACCACCACATAAATCACAGCAGCAGAAAGCAGCACCAGAGGAGGATCCAGAAACACAATGGCAAAAGCAATAATCACGCCCAACAATACCTTGAACGGCACCCGGCCAATGTGGAATTCCTTGAAGGAGTGATACTTCACCGAGGACACCATCAAAAGGCCCGCACCGGCGACCATGAAGGCTACCAGCCAGGATACGTCACTCCCCTCAATACCGCGACTCGCCCCCAACCACACCATGGTAGCCACCAAGCCGGCCCCGGTCGGACTGGGCAGCCCGATAAAAAAACGCTTGTCGGTCGATTCGGCCTGTACGTTGAAGCGCGCCAGACGCAGTGCAGCACATGCAACGTAGATGAAGGCGGCCATCCAGCCAAACTTGCCCAGCCCGGACAGCGCCCAGGAATAGGCCACCAGTCCCGGCGCCACACCGAAAGCCACACAGTCGGAAAGCGAGTCATACTCTGCCCCGAACTTGCTCTGGGTGTTGGTCAGGCGGGCAACACCGCCATCCATGCCATCGAGAATGCCGGCCACAATGATGCCCAGCGCTGCGTTCTCGAACAGCCCGTTCATGGCCGCCACGATGGCATAAAAGCCGGCGAACAGGGCCCCGGTAGTGAACAGGTTCGGCAACAGGTAAACCCCTTTGTGGCGGGCACCGGTACGCTGTTCGGCCTCCACCACTTCAAAGGTTTCCTGAGGTGGGGTAGTTGTCTTGTCGTTGTCCTGCATGGAAATCCGTCCCAAAGATGATGAGGCTAGTGTAACGCACCCCCCGAAAACAAAAAACGCGGCCGAAGCCGCGTTTTTGTGATCGTCACAAAAGCTTAGTTTTTGCTCTTGTCGACGATCTGGTTCGCCTTGATCCACGGCATCATGCCACGCAGCTTCTCACCCACTTGCTCGATGGGGTGAGCCGCGTTGTTGCGACGAGCTGCGGTCATGGACGGGTAGTTGTGAGCGCCTTCGGCGATGAACATCTTGGCGTACTCACCGCTCTGGATGCGCTTCAGGGCGTTGCGCATGGCAGCACGGGATTCGTCGTTGATCACTTCCGGGCCAGTCACGTACTCACCGTACTCCGCGTTGTTGGAGATGGAGTAGTTCATGTTGGCGATGCCACCTTCGTACATCAGGTCGACGATCAGCTTCAGCTCGTGCAGACACTCGAAGTAGGCCATTTCCGGCGCGTAGCCGGCTTCGGTCAGGGTTTCAAAACCGGCTTTCACCAGCTCTACCGCACCACCACACAGTACCGCCTGCTCACCGAACAGATCGGTTTCAGTCTCGTCCTTGAAGGTGGTTTCGATGATACCGGTACGGCCGCCGCCCACGCCGGAAGCGTAAGACAGGGCAACGTTCTTGGCGTTGCCAGAAGCGTCCTGGAAGATCGCGATCAGGTCAGGAATACCGCCACCCTTGGTGAACTCGGTACGCACGGTGTGACCCGGCGCTTTCGGGGCGATCATGATCACGTCCAGATCAGCGCGCGGCACGATCTGGTTATAGTGGATAGCAAAACCGTGGGCGAACGCCAGGGTCGCGCCTTCCTTCAGGTTCGGCTCGATTTCAGCCTTGTACAGCTGAGCCTGGAACTCATCGGGAGTCAGGATCATCACCACGTCAGCAGCAGCAACGGCAGAAGGTACGTCGCTCACTTTCAGGCCGTGGGCTTCAGCCTTGGCGATAGAAGAAGAGCCAGGACGCAGACCCACGGTCACGTCGACACCGGAATCGTTCAGGTTGCAGGCATGGGCGTGGCCCTGGGAACCGTAGCCGATGATGGCCACTTTCTTGCCCTGGATGATGGAAAGGTCACAATCCTTGTCGTAGTAAACTTGCATGCTCATAGTTCTGGCTCTTTCTGGGGGTGAAGAAAACGGTGGCGAGGCCGAGGGTACGGCCCCGAACAGGCCAGCCACTCTAGGCTATCTGTCGCATTGCGTAAAATGATATATTTGAAACATTGCATTGCGATTAAAGAAACACAGCCATGGATACCAAACCCCTTCGCCTGTTCCTGACCCTGGCAGACACCCTGCACTTCGGCCGGGCCAGCAGCATGTGCCACGTGAGCCCCTCCACGCTCAGCCGCACCATTCAACAATTGGAAGACGAGCTGGGAGCCGCGCTGTTCTACCGGGACAATCGCAGTGTCACACTGACCCGCGAAGGGCAGCGTTTTCAGGAATATGCCCGCGACACCCTCACCCGCTGGGACAACCTGCGCCACGCCTTGCAGGAAGACCGCCGCGTGTTACAGGGCGAGTTGAGCCTGTATTGTTCGGTGACCGCCAGCTACAGCTTCCTGTATGACCTGCTCAGCAGTTTCCGCCACCAGTACCCGCGCATTGAACTGAAACTGCACACCGGGGACCCGGCACAAGCCGTGCACCGGGTGCAGCAGGGCGAAGAGGATATCGCCATCGGCGCCAGGCCCGACCACCTGCCAACCGGGATTGCCTTTCGCCCCATCGCCCGCTCGCCCTTGCTGTTCATTGCCCAGGCCGGGCAGGCCCAACTGGCGGAACACCTCAGCGGCACCGCCAGCAAAAGCGCCTGGGAAGACACCCCCATGATCCTTTCTGAAGAAGGCCTGGCCAGGGAACGCGTGGATCGATGGTTTCGGCAACTGGGGGTCAAACCCCATATTTATGCTCAGGTCGGCGGCAACGAGGCCATCGTCAGCATGGTGAGTCTGGGGTTTGGGGTCGGGGTAGTGCCCAAGATTGTGCTCGACAACAGCCCACTGGCAGGACGCACCCGGACACTGGACGTCCAACCCGCTCTGGCGCCCTATGAAGTGGGCCTCTTTACACAGGAGCGCCGCAAGGAAGAACCGCTGATTAACGCCTTCTGGTCACAGGTGGCCGAATGACGCTTTCGCGCAACACACCGCCCACAAAAAAGCCGCTCTAACGTGAGCGGCTTTTTTGTGGGCGGTGTGAGTCTTTACAGGCTCAACACCTTCTCACCCCGGGAGATCCCGGACACACCGGAACGCACCACTTCCAGTACCTGGGTTTCCCCAATGGCACCGATAAAGGCATCCAGTTTGTCAGAGGCACCCGTTAGCTGGATGGTGTAGACGGTACTGGTCACATCCACGATCTGGCCACGGAAGATATCCACACTGCGCTTCACCTCGGCACGCTGAGCGCCGGTGGCCTTCACCTTGATGAGCATCAGTTCACGCTCGATGTGGGCCCCTTCGGTCAGGTCAACCAGCTTGACCACCTCGATCAGCTTGTTCAGGTGCTTGGTGATCTGCTCAATCTTCAGGTCATCACCGAAGGTGGTCAGGGTCAGGCGAGACAGGGTCTTGTCTTCCGTCGGGGCCACCGACAGGGTGTCGATGTTATAGCCACGCTGGGAGAACAGACCGATGACCCGGCTCAGGGCGCCAGGTTCGTTTTCCATGAGGATAGAAATAATTCGACGCATCAGGTCCGCTCCGTCTTGCTCAGCCACATGTCGCGCATGGAACCGTCAGCAATCTGCATCGGGTAAACGTGCTCGGTGGGGTCAACATAGATATCCATGAATACCAGACGATCCTTCAGGGCGAAGGCTTCGTTCATGGCCCCTTCCAGGTCCTCGAACTTGGTCACCTTCATACCCACATGGCCGTAGGCTTCTGCCAGGGCCACAAAGTCAGGCAAGGACTCCATGTAGGACTGGCTGTGGCGGCCACCGTACTGCATGTCCTGCCACTGACGCACCATGCCCAACGCCTGGTTGTTGATGTTGATGATCTTCACCGGCAGGCCGTACTGCAGGCAGGTGGAGAGCTCCTGGATGTTCATCTGGATAGAGCCTTCACCGGTAACACACGCCACCGTGGCCTCCGGGAACGCAAACTGCACACCCATGGCCGCTGGCAGACCGAAACCCATGGTGCCCAGACCACCGGAGTTGATCCAGCGACGAGGCTTGTCGTACTGGTAGTACTGGGCCGCGAACATCTGGTGCTGCCCCACATCGGAGGTCACGTAGGCATCACCCTGAGTGGCCTTATACAGCGCTTCCACCACCTGCTGAGGCTTCATGGGACCGTCTTCGTTGGTCTCATAGCGCATGCCATGAACCTTGCGCCAGCCGGCAATTTCTTCCCACCAGCGCTCCAGCGCCTTCTGGTCCGGCTCGCCACCGTGCTCATCCAGCGCGGCCAGCATTTCTTCCAGCACCTGATCTACCGGGCCAACGATGGGGATATGCGCCATCACGTTCTTGGAGATAGTAGCCGGGTCGATATCGATGTGGATGATCTTGGCACCCGGGCAGAACTTCTTCACATTGTTGGTCACCCGGTCGTCCAGGCGTGCACCCACGGCAAGAATCACGTCGGAATTGTGCATGGTCATGTTGGCTTCATAGGTGCCATGCATGCCCAGCATGCCCACGTTCTGCTTGTCCGTTCCGGGGAAACCACCAAGCCCCATCAGGGTATTGGTCACCGGGAAGTTAAGACGATGCGCCAGCCTGGTCAGCAGTTCGCTGCCCTCCCCCTGCACCACACCACCGCCGGCATAGATGACCGGGCGCTTGGCTTTCATCAGCTCTTCCACCGCCTTGCGGATCTGGCCGGAATGGCCACGGCTGACCGGTGCGTAGGAACGCATCTTCACTTTCTTTGGGTATTCGTAGGGGTTCTTCACGTTAGGCGCGGTCTGATCCTTGGGGATATCAACCAGAACCGGGCCGGGGCGGCCAGTGGTGGCAATATAGAACGCCTTTTTCATGATCTCCGGGATGTCTTTGGCATCACGGACCATAAAGCTGTGCTTCACCACCGGACGGGATACGCCGATCATGTCGGTTTCCTGGAAGGCGTCATCGCCGATCCAGTCGGAACGGACCTGCCCGGACAACACCACCATGGGAATGGAATCCATGAACGCAGTGGCCAGACCGGTGATGGCATTGGTGGCGCCCGGGCCAGAGGTCACCATGACCACACCCGGTTTGCCGGTGGCACGGGCGTAACCATCCGCCGCATGAGTCGCAGCCTGCTCGTGACGCACCAGAATATGGTTTACCTTTTCCTGCTGGAACAGGGCATCGTAAATGTGCAGTACGGACCCTCCGGGATACCCGAAGATGTACTCCACCCCCTCGTCTTGCAACGCACGGACCACCATTTCCGCGCCGGATAACATTTCCACGGTTGCTACCTCTAAATCAGAATGCATAACCCCTGCTTCCCGACACCGGGGGCAGGACGACGTGCTGGAGACCTGCAGAGAGAACGCCATAGTTGGGCATTCTGAAGTCCCGTCGGAGGTGGCCGACGCAGACGCAGGCAGAGAGGCAAACTGGAGGCGCTGGATTCAGAGGAGAAGACGGAGCAACCCCGCAAGAAAACAGAATCCTCCGGAGGCTCCCACAGCGGGACGAGAGTGCAGTGATACTGCTGACCGGACATCGCGGTAACGATGCCCCGGGTCCCGGCCACACATTTACCGGTAAGCAAATGCGGGTCCCGATCTCCGGAAAGACTCAATTTTGTCAGAAATGTGCGACGATTCAAAGCCCTTGGTCGGGCCGGACTTGCAGAAATGCCCTTTCCCGGTTCATGCTAAAGTCTTACGGACCCTGCAAAACCATAAGAAGACCGACACTATGACCAGATTCTGCCTGTTCTTAGGGGGCGCCTTGCTCACCCTTGCCAGCCTAAGCTCCGCCGCCAAATTCTATAAGTGGGTAGATGACAACGGAGTCACTCACTACGGCGCATCCCCTCCGCTGGGTGTACAAGCCATTGAGGTCAACACGCGTACCAGCGCAAGTTCAGACCAGGAACGCGCCATTGATAGCCTGAACGCCAAACGCGAAGCCTCCGCCCGGGCCAAAGCCGCGGATGAGCAGCGCGCCGAAGAGAAAAAGCGCATGGAAACGGAACCCGATGCGGTGGCCCGAGAGCGTTGCGAACAGCACCAGAAAAATCTGGATACCCTCAAGAACAAACCCATTGTTCGCCAGGAAAACCCGGAAACCGGAGAAATGGAAGTCCTCGATCAGGAAGCGCGCAATAAAATGATCGTGGAAACCCAGGAAGCGCTGAATCAGTGCCAGGGGAAGTGACACCTATTCCGCAAGGAAAACACACAGAAAAGGCCGCATGATTGCGGCCTTTTCTGATTTAGGGGCTTAACAGGGACTCAATGGCTAAACAGAAACTGTTCGTCCTCTACCTCGACCCGAACCACATCGCCTGCCGCGTATTCGCCCCGCAATAACGCCTGGGCCAGGGGGTTTTCCAGCTGCTGCTGAATGGCCCGCTTGAGTGGTCGGGCGCCGTAGACCGGGTCGAACCCTGCATCCACCAACTTGCCCAAGGCGGCATCGCTGAGCTCCAGACGAATCTCTCTCTCCGCCAAACGCTTGCGCAGGTACTCCAGCTGGATGGAGGCGATTCCCTTGAGCTGGTCTTTCTCCAGGGGGTGGAACACCACCGTTTCGTCCACCCGATTGATGAATTCAGGGCGGAAATGATTGCCCACTACCTCCATCACCGCGGACTTCATGGCCTCGTAATCTCCGCCACTGGCCAGGGTCTGAATCAGATCCGACCCCAGGTTGGAGGTCATCACCACCACCGTATTGCGGAAATCCACCGTACGGCCCTGACCATCGGTCAGGCGACCATCATCCAGCACCTGCAACAGAATGTTGAAGACATCCGGGTGAGCCTTCTCCACCTCGTCCAGCAACACCACCGAGTAAGGCTTGCGACGCACCGCTTCGGTCAGGTAACCGCCTTCTTCATAGCCGACATAGCCTGGGGGAGCCCCCACCAGCCGGGCCACGGAATGCTTCTCCATGAACTCGGACATGTCGATACGCACCATGGCTTCTTCGGTATCGAACAGGAAGTTGGCCAGCGCCTTGCACAGCTCGGTCTTGCCAACCCCAGTGGGGCCCAGGAACAGGAAACTGCCGTTGGGACGATCGGGGTCAGACAGCCCGGCACGGGAACGACGCACCGCATTGGAAACGGCTTCCACAGCTTCGTTCTGCCCCACCACCCGGCCATGCAAGGCCTCTTCCATGCGTAGCAGCTTGTCGCGCTCGCCCTCCAGCATCTTGGACACCGGAATCCCGGTCCACTTGGAAACGACCTCGGCAATTTCCTCGTCGGTAACCTTGTTACGCAGCAACTGGTTCTCGGTCTGGGCCTGCTGCTCTTCCTGGTCCTGAGCCGCCTGCACCTTCTTCTCCAGATCCGGGATCACGCCGTACTGCAGCTCGGACATACGATTCAAGTCACCCGCCCGGCGCGCCTGCTCCAGCTCCACACGGGCCTGCTCCAGCTCCGCCTTGTACTCCTGGGCACCCTGCAAGGCCGCTTTTTCCGCCTGCCAGATTTCTTCCAGGTCGGCATACTGTTTTTCCAGTTCGTCGATGTCGCCTTCGAGCTTTTCAAGACGCTTCTTGCTGGCCTCGTCTTCCTCTTTGCGCAGGGCTTCACGTTCCATCTTGAGCTGAATCAGACGACGATCAAGACGGTCCATTTCTTCCGGCATGGAATCAATTTCCATGCGGATACGACTGCCCGCCTCGTCAATCAGATCGATGGCCTTGTCCGGCAGCTGACGGTCGGTGATATAGCGGTGACTCAGACGCGCCGCGGCAATGATGGCGCTGTCGGTAATGTCCACACCATGGTGCACTTCGTAGCGCTCTTTCAGGCCACGCAGAATGGCAATGGTGTCTTCCACGGTGGGCTCATCCACCTGCACCTTCTGGAAGCGACGCTCCAGGGCGGCATCTTTTTCAATGTACTGGCGATACTCATCCAGCGTGGTCGCCCCGACACAATGCAGCTCGCCGCGGGCCAACGCGGGCTTGAGCATGTTGCCGGCATCCATGGAACCTTCGCCCTTGCCAGCGCCGACCATGGTATGCAGCTCATCAATGAACAGGATGATGCGCCCCTCCTGCTTCGCCAACTCGTTGAGCACCGCCTTGAGGCGCTCTTCGAATTCACCCCGGTATTTGGCACCGGCGATCAGCGCCGCCATATCCAGCGACAACACCTGCTTGTCCTTGAGCCCCTCCGGCACCTCGCCATTGATGATGCGCTGGGCCAAGCCCTCGACGATCGCGGTCTTGCCCACACCGGGCTCACCGATCAGCACCGGGTTATTCTTGGTACGACGCTGCAACACCTGGATCGTGCGGCGAATCTCATCGTCGCGGCCAATCACCGGATCGAGCTTGCCGGACTCGGCGCGCTCGGTGAGATTCACGGTGTATTTATCCAGTGCTTCGCGCTTGTCTTCTGCGTTGGGATCATTGACCGTTTCCCCGCCACGCACTTCCGCGATCTTGGCCGCCAGCACCTTCTTGGTCACACCGGCGTGCTTGAGCAGCTTGCCCAGCTCACCGTTGTCATCACAGGCCGCCAGCAGCACCACCTCGGAAGAGAGATACTGGTCACCATTTTGTTGGGCTTCACGGTCGGCCAGGTTCAACAGCCGGCCGGTGCCTTGCCCCATCTGCACATCACCATTGAAATTGCTCACCGTGGGCAGTTTGTCCACGGCCATGTTGAGCGCGGTCACCACATCCGCCGTATTGGCTCCGGCTTTTTCCAGCAGGGGTTTTGCCACGCCCCCCTGCTGCTGCATCAGTGCCAGCATCAGGTGAACCGGTTCAATAGTGCTATTGCCCTGCCCCACGGCCAGAGATTGCGCATCCGACAGGGCTTCCTGCAGCCGCGCAGTGAGTTTGTCCATTCGCATTCGTAAACGCTCCTATCCGGTCGTGACCCGCAAAAGGACTCCCTGACGGCAAGCCCAGCGCGATCACCGGTTATCAATCAACTGATAGAGATATGGGTCCGATTGGGCCAAACACAAGGGCAGTTAACAGTGAATAGTGAACAGTTAACAGCGGCACGAGGAAACATATCAGGCTTTAAAACGTCAGAGGCCGCGCCCAACCCATGGACGCGGCCCCTGCGCTCTCAAAACAGAACACCCCATGCCGCGAGCTGTTCACTGTTAACTGCCTTCATCCAGCCAGATCAACGACGCAAACCGCCCCGTCTCACCTTCCTTGCGGTAGGAATAGAAACGGTTCAGGTCGCAGGCGGTGCAGAGGTCTCCGCCCTGGACATCGGTGACGCCGAGGGCGGCCAGTTCGATCATGGCGGCATGGGCCACGGAGAACCGCCAGTGGTGAGGCGTCGCGTCTTTCTGGAAGGCGGGTTTGAAGGCGGCGTTGCTATCGACGAACGCGCGGTAGACCTCGTCCCCCACCTGATAGCATTTGCCGCAAATAGCAGGGCCCAGCCAGGCACTGACCGGCTCGCCATTAGGCGCGATGCTGGCCAGACCTTCGCCAACAATGCCTGCCTGTAGCCCCCGCCAGCCGGCGTGCACTGCGGCCACTGCAGTGCCATCCGTACGCGCCAACAGCACCGGCAGGCAGTCAGCGGTAAGCACTACACAAGGCCACCGTTGCTGGTCGGTCCAGACACCGTCGGCCTCGCTATCCTGCTCGCCTGCGCGGATGACCCGCTTGCCATGCACTTGCCAGAGCCACGCCACCGGGTGGTCAGCATCCAGGTGCTTTTCCACACAGTGACGGGCCTGTTCCACGCGTGCGGGTTGGTCACCGCAGTTCAGGCCCAGATTAAAACCATTCCAGGGTTTGGGGGAGATGTTGCCGGCACGGGTCGTCACCGCCGCACGAACCGCAGGGTGAGGGTGCCAGTCAGGCCATAACCATTGATCGCGTTCGGGAGAGTCCATCGGGAAGCCTCGGGCAGACAGTGAAAACCCCGTACCGGGATGGAAGATGGGGAGCGCCTGCGGCGATGGCCACTCTATGGCTCGTCTTTGGCGTCGCGCTCCAGAACCGAAATCAGGGCCTGCATATCATCCGGCAGCGGTGATTCGAACTCACAATATTCGCCACTGGCAGGATGAATCAAGCCAAGTTTGCGGGCATGCAGCGCCTGACGCGGAAAACGCCGCAGCGCCTGGCGCAATTCCTCGCTCGCCCCCGCCGGGAACTTGAGTCGGCCGCCGTAGAGCGGATCGCCCACCAACGGATAGTTGCGGAAGGCCATATGAACGCGGATCTGATGGGTCCGGCCGGTCTCCAGCTGCACCTGGATTCGGGTGTGGGCACGGTAGCGGTCCATTACCCGGTAATGGGTGACCGCATTCTTGCCGCCTTCCTTTAATACTGCCTGCTTCTTGCGATCCACCGGATGGCGCCCCATGGGGGCATCTACCTTGCCACCACCGGTCATCACTCCGACGGCAATGGCTTCGTACTGGCGGAACAGGCTCTTGTCCTGCAGCTGGGAGACCAGACTGGTATGGGCCTCCAACGAGCGCGCCACCACCATCAGCCCGGTGGTGTCCCGGTCCAACCGGTGAACAATACCCGCTCTGGGCAGACTGTTAAGCCGCTCATCATGGTGCAGCAAGCCGTTAAGCAGGGTGCCATCAGCGTGGCCCGCTGCCGGGTGCACCACAAGGCCTGTGGGCTTGTTGATGACCAACAGGTCCTCGTCCTCGTAGACGATATCCAGCTCGATGGACTGAGGCTGGTCCTCCAGCTCCGGCTCGATTACCACCTCCAGGCTGAGGGATTCATTGCCGGTGAGCTTGTCCTTGGGCTTGGCCTTGTTGCCGTTGACGGTGAGTACGCCGTCCTTGATCCATGCCTGCAGGCGCGAGCGGGAGAAGCCATCAAACAGTTCGGCAGCGGCCTGATCCACCCGCTGACCCGCCTGTTCTGCCCGCACCTGCTCGGTACGTTGAATTTTCTCGCCGCCAAGATGTCCCATGATCCAACCTGTGTTTAAATGTGACCCGCTATTGTAACCCGTTCAACGAGGAAAGAATGCCACGCATTTTCTGGCCCCTGCTGTGTTTGCTGTTGCTCGCTGGCTGCGCCACCAAGGAACGCCCTGAGCTCACCGAAGCCGACCAGTACCGTGAAGCCCACGAATCGATCGAGTCAAAGAACTACCTGACTGCCATCGATGAACTGAAAGAGCTTGAGGCACGTTTCCCCTATGGCGACTATGCCGAGCAGGCGGGTCTGGACCTGATCTACGCCAGTTACATGGCCGTAGACTACCCGGCCACGGTGGTCGCCGCCCAACGTTTCATGCGCAATTACCCCGCCCATGCCCGGGTGGACTATGCGTTGTACATGCGCGGCCTTGCCAATTTCAACATGGAAAAAGGCCTGTTCGACAACCTCGTCACCTCTGATAAGTCCGCACGGGACATGGATGCCGCCAAGGATGCCTTCCGGGATTTTGAGCGGCTGGTGGCCCGCTTCCCGGACAGCGAATATGCACCGGATGCGCGCTCGCGGATGGTCCACATTCGCAACCAGCTGGCTCGCCAGGAATTGCATGTGGCCCGCTACTACGCCCGCCGCGGCGCCATTGTCGCCTCTATTAACCGGGCCCAGTATGTCGTGAAGCACTACCAGCAGACCCCTGCGGTAGAGGAAGCGCTGGCGATCATGGTGAAAGGTTATGAGCGCCTGGATTATCCCAAGCTGGCGGAGAAAAGCCGCAATGTGCTCGCCCTGAACTTCCCGGATAGCGATTATCTGGATAAAGACCGGCAGGTGGATCTGGCCTGGTGGCCGGATGAAGACAACGGTCTGCTGAGCCTGCTGACCTTCGACTTGCTTTAAAGCTACAAGCTACAAGCTACAAGCTACAAGCTACAAGCTACAAGCTACAAAAAAGGGTGGCCCCGGCCCACATTCGGCGCCACCTTTTGTGGGTTCTATTTTTTGATTTTGATCTTCCTTGTAGCTTGAGGCTTGCCGCTGTCCTTAGTCCCCCGGTCGCCAGCCGTTGGTGATCGGATAACGCCGGTCTTTGCCAAAGGCACGGCGACTAACCCGGGGGCCCACCGCAGCCTGACGGCGCTTGTACTCATTGCGGTCGGTCAGTTTGACCACCTTGTAGACGTTATCACGGTCGAACCCATCCCGAATCACCGCTTCCGCACTCATGTCCTGCTCCACATAGCGCTCCAGGATCGCATCCAGCTCGTCGTAATCGGGTAGCGAATCACTGTCGACCTGATCCGGCGCCAGCTCCGCAGAGGGCGGGCGGGTGATGACCCTGTCAGGGACAATTTCCATCCCTGCCTTCTGGTTCCGCCAGCGACAAAGGCGATACACCATGGTCTTGAAGACATCCTTGAGGACGGCAAAGCCACCGGCCATGTCCCCGTACAAGGTAGCGTAACCCACTGCCATCTCGCTCTTGTTACCGGTGGTGAGAACCACCGAGCCGCTTTTATTGGACAGCGCCATCAACAGCACCCCACGACAACGGGCCTGCAGGTTTTCCTCGGTAGTGTCCTTGGCCAACCCCTCGAAAGCCTCGCCAAGAATGCCCATAAAGCCGTTAAAAGCAGGCTCAATAGGCATCACGCGATATTTCACCCGCAATGTGCGCGCCTGTTTTTCGGCATCTTCCAGACTCCAGGCCGAGGTATAGCGGAATGGCATCATGACCGCTTCTACCCGCTCTGGGCCCAGCGCATCGACAGCAACCGCCAGAGTCAGGGCCGAATCAATCCCCCCGGACAACCCCAGCAACGCCCCCTTGAAACCGTTCTTGTTGACGTAATCGCTAGTGGCGAGCACCAGCGCCTGGTAAATGCTTTCCTCAAGCCCCGGAACGGGCAACACCTCGCCGACCGGTTCGCAGTGCCCATCCGCACATTGCAGGTCCACGGGCACCAGCGCCTCATGAAAACTGGCCCCCTGCACACAGCGCTCGCCCTTGCTGTTACAGACAAAAGAGGCGCCATCGAACACCAGCTCATCCTGCCCCCCGACCAGGTTGCAATACAGCACCGGCAGACCGGTTTCACGACTGCGGGCTTCGACCTGCTCCAGACGCTCCGCCACCTTGTTGGCCCGGAACGGCGAGGCATTGAGGTTGAGCACCACATCCACGCCCGCCTGCTGCAACTGCGCAGCAGGCTCGGCATGCCAGATGTCCTCACAGATGGTCAGCCCCAGCGTCCACCCCTGCAGTTCAAAGGCGCAAGGCTTGTCGCCTCGCTGAAAGTAACGCTTTTCATCAAACACCCGGTAATTGGGCAGGTGTTGCTTGAAATATTCGTGCCGGGGGCCTTTGTCTCCCGGGAAAATCACCCCTGCCGCATTTCGGCGTAAACCATTACGCACCGCAGGGTAACCCAGCACGACGGGGACAGAGACTCTGGCGCCGATCTCCGCCAGCGCATCATCTACCCGACTGTTCAGGCTGGGTCGCAGCAGCAGATCCTCTGGCGGGTAGCCGGTCAGCATCAGTTCAGGAAACAGCACAAGGTCCGCCCCCAACAAACGCCGGGCTTCATCTGCTGCCGCAATAACCCGCTGGGCATTCCCTTCGATATCCCCCACCAGCGCGTTCTGCTGGGCCATGACTATTCGCATTTCAAGACCTGCTTTTCTGACTATTGGCCCGATCCGGCCACGATCGCCCCACCCTGTGCGGGCCGAGCTTTCCTCAAATGAGCGCTGATTGTACTCTTTAGCCAGCAATCCATGAATGCACCAACCAGCATAAAAACAAGGGGACAAGGATGGGGCTGATTCGCCTGCTGATCATCGCTGCACTGATATACCTTGCCTGGCGAGCGGCAAAACGCCTGCTTGCCGGCCCACAAGGCAAACCACCGGCGACACCAACCCAGTCCCAGAACATGCTGAAGTGCCAGCAATGCGGTGTCCACGTGCCCGCCAACGAAGCCTTCAGCCACAACGGCAAGCACTTTTGCTGCCAGGATCACCAGCGCCAGTATCTGGAACACCATGAATCCTAATCAACGTTGGACCCCGGCCCGCATCTATAACGTTTACCGGATTGCCATTGCCTGTGTCTTGATGCTGTTGCATTACGCGCCGGACAAACCGGTTATTGGCGCAGATTCCCAGAACCTGTTCGAAATAACCCTATTTCTCTATCTTGGCCTCGCGCTGGCATCTACCACCCTGGATTTCAAACACCGGTTGAGAGCGTTTCCTCGCTGGACGGAACCCTTCTCGCTCATCACCGACCTGCTAATGTTGACCCTGGTGGTACACGCCAGTGGAGGGCTGGAAGGCGGACTGGCGGTACTGCTGCTCGTCACCGTCGCTGCAGGCAACATTCTATTGCGAGGGCGTCTAGGGTATCTGATTGCCGCTCTCGCAACGCTCGCAGTCATGTTTGAGCAGTTCTACTTTTCGATCCAGACACAACTGAGCTCCCCTTTTGCTCTCACTGAATCCGGATTGCTTGGCATCGCTTTCTTCATGATCTCGGTGATCATTCAGCAAATTGCCGTACGGCTGGATCACAGCGAGCAAATTGCCCAACGGCAACGTGTCGCCATCCAGCGGCTGGAGGCACTTAACGAGCAAATCGTACAAAGAATGCGGACCGGTATTTTGGTCTTTGATCAAAAGATGCGAATTTTAATGTCAAACGAAGCCGCGGATAATCTTTTCAATATCCCAATGCAGGGCAACAAATTATCAGGCACTCTGTCTGATCTCTTTCAGCGTTGGCAGAACAACCCCCTACTCCCGCACACGACCCTGAAAGTTTCCGAGCAAAGCCCTCTGCTTAGTCCAAGGTTTGCCCAACTTGAAACCGGCCATGAATCGCTGACTTTGCTGTTCCTGGAAGATACTGCTCGTATTGCACAAGAAGCCCAACAGATGAATCTTGCTTCTTTAGGACGTCTTTCTGCCACGCTGGCACATGAAATCAGAAACCCGCTCAGCGCTATCAACCACGCAACCGACCTTCTGCTGGATGGCTCCCCCAGCGAAGAAGACAGCCAGTTGCTCTCGATCATTCGAAATCACGTGACCCGGGTAAATACCATTATTCACGATGTCCTGGACCTGTCTCGCCGTGGCAAGGGGAATGCTGAGCGCTTTGCGCTTCATCAACTTTTGCGCCAAAACGTCGACAACTGGATTCTTAATGCACCTCAAGCTGACATATCCCTGGCCTGCAGCCATGAAGTGGAAGTGCGTTTTGATCCCAGTCAGCTGACCCAAGTGATCGATAATCTGATCGCCAATGCGATCAAACACGGCGGACAAAATTGTACGGTGCAGCTATCCTGCGGCCACCATGACAGAACCGGACTCCCCTGGTTAAGGGTTCGTGACAATGGCAAGGGAATCAGTGCTGAGGCCGCACGATTCCTTTTTGAGCCATTTTTCACTACCGCCAGCGATGGCAATGGTCTTGGACTATATCTTTGCCGCGAACTTTGTCACGCCAATCAGGCCACACTGGATCTAGAGAACTATCCGGATGGTGCATCCTTTGTGATAACCTTCGCTCACCCGCAACGACAATTTCAATAACGGGGCCATTTATGACTGCCGAGACACCGCACGTACTGGTGGTTGATGACGAAGCCGATCTTCGTGAACTTCTGGTCATTACCCTTGGGCGAATGAAGCTGAAAGCAACTGCCGCAGAGAATCTTGCTTCCGCCAAAGAAAAACTCAGCAGTGGCAATTTTGACCTTTGTCTGACCGACATGAACCTGGGAGATGGCACTGGAATGGAGCTCCTCCAATTCATTTCCCGTCATTGCCCGGATATGCCTGCAGCCGTGATTACTGCCTACGGAAATATGGAAACCGCCACAGAAGCGATGAAGTTCGGCGCCTATGACTTTATTTCCAAACCTGTTGCCCTTGACCGCCTTCGCCAGCTGATCGAAGACGGGCTGGGCATCAGTGGCACAGAAGAGCACTCCGATGAAGAAGACAATCTCATCGGGGATGCCCCCGCCATGAAAGCCCTGAAAGCCCAAGTGCGTAAACTGGCACGAAGCCAGGCCCCCATTTATATCAGCGGCGAATCCGGTAGCGGCAAAGAGCGAATTGCCCGATTAATCCATTCCCTTGGCCCTCGCAGAGAGCGCCCATTTGTTGCGGTAAACTGCGGAGCAATCCCCTCCGAGCTCATGGAAAGTGAGTTCTTTGGCCACCGGAAAGGGGCATTTACTGGTGCAGTCGAAGATCGAAAAGGTTTGTTCAGAGAAGCTGACGGCGGCACACTTTTTCTGGATGAGGTAGCTGACCTGCCCTTACATATGCAGGTGAAACTGCTTCGAGCCATTCAAGAAAAGTCCGTTCGCCCGGTCGGCGAGGCCAAGGAATTCCAGGTCAACCTGCGCATTCTCTGCGCCACTCATAAAGACCTGTCCAGGGAGATGTCTGAGGGCCGGTTCAGGCAGGATTTATTTTACCGACTAAACGTTATTGAAGCGCATGTACCGCCGTTACGGGAGCGCCAGGAAGACATTCCCTCTCTGGTCGATCACATCCTAACGCGCTTAAGCAGAGCATGGGATATTACCGTCCCAACGGTGAGTACAGCCGCCATGAAATCGCTTTGCCACTATGCCTTTCCGGGCAATGTCAGGGAGCTTGAAAACACACTGGAGCGGGCCCTGACTCTTTGTGATGGCGTTGTTATCGATAAAGAGCATCTACGACTACAGGAAACCTCTCCGGTCGCAGCACCGCCTTCCGGCCCCTGGAACGAAACAAGTCAGCAGGTAGAGCGTCCCCCACAACTGCCCCTGGAAGAATTCCTTCAGGAAATTGAGAAAACCGAGATCCTGAAAGCGCTGGATGCAACCCACTGGAACCGCACCGCGGCGGCAAAAAAACTCGGGATGACCTTTCGATCGTTGCGCTACCGTCTTAAGAAGCTGGAACTTGATCGGGATGACGAAGGCAACGAATAACCAGATGGATCAATAGACGGCGCCACACCGCACAGAACCTGAGCCAAAAGCTCTGCCGTCGCCGGAGCGGCCACCAGTCCATTCCGGTAATGCCCCGTCGCAACATAAACACCATCGGCTCCAGGCACAGCACCAATAAACGGGTAGTCTCTGTCAGAGCCTGGCCTGACCCCGGCCCAATGGTACGCTGGGCGGGCCTTCTCAAGTTCTGGCATTAGCGTTTGGGCCAGCCTCTCCAGCCTGTAGCGTCCCGATACTGTGGGATAGAAACTGGCGTCCCCCTTTCTCAAGGTTGAGCCAACCAAGACAGCCCCATCATTTCTCGGGATCAAATAACCGGCTTCTGTCAGCAGAACAGACGAAACATCACCGGGGGACAGCTGGTACAACAACATTTCGCCCTTGGCCGGAAAGAGTGGCAGTTGCACACCCAGCTTTTCCAGCAACGCCCCTGTACCTGCACCCATCCCCACAACTGTCTTGTCTGCCCGCCACTGTCGCCCATCCTCCGCAAGGAAAATCACATTTCGTCCCTGCCTGCGAATGTCTGAAATTCTTGCCTTGTGGTTTTTTACACCACGAGCCAGCAGGCAAGCGCGCAGAGCTTTCAACAATCCCGGGTTACGAACATTGCCAAGCCCCGGGAAAAACACCCCCTCCAGCCCTTTCGCCATCATGCGGCCAGAGAGCCCGTCAGAGGACTGCGCCTCACAATTCAATCCCCATTCACTTGCCCAGCGCAAGGCTCGCTCTCTCTCCTTCTCATCCCCCTGAACCCACATACCATTCAAGTTCAGTAAACCGCCAGGAGGCGCGTAGCCATCACTCTCCAACATGCCAACCAACCGCCGATATCTGTCCACTCCATCGAACGTCAGCTGATTGAGAAGTGAAGAATGACGCCAGGCATACAGCGGCGAGAGGATCCCTCCGCCAGCCCATGAGGCAGGAGGCTGATCGCCCTCGACAATTGTCACACTTGCTCCGCGCTCCGTAAGCTCAAGCGCACTGAGAAGAGCGACAATTCCTCCACCTAAAACAAGAACATCTGACATGAATGATGACGACAATGGCTTATAGAAAGAGAGGCAACGGTACCACAGGCAACCTGAAAAAACCCGGCTAGCCTGATCTCCTGCTGAATACAGGAGTCATGGTTTATGCCCCACCCCATTTGCCGAGCCAACCTCGGCTTTACCCTCATGGAAGCACTCATTGCAGTAATGATATCGGTTATTCTGATGATGCTTTCCCATACCATCGTCACCCAACTGGTCCCCAAATATCAGGTCATCACCGCTGCCCATGCGATCAACAATTTCATGCTGGCAGCACGTGCAGGAGCCATGAGCAGCCACAATCACCGCATGCTTTGCTCAGGGGACAGTGGTTGCAAAAAGTTCACGCCTAGCCGCAGCCTGATTGTCGGAATGGACGCTAACGACAATAACGAACTGGAGAAGCACGAAATTCTCGGTGAATACAAATTACCCGGTGACACACGATTACACTGGAAGCGCTTTCGCGGTAACGCCCTGGTATTTAATCGCTACGGAATCAGTCACTTCCAGAATGGCAGCTTCTATATCTGCAATGAAACCGCAGCGAGAAGGCTGGTGATGAATTGGATTGGACGCACTCGCCTCGAGACGGTGCCAGTAAGCGATTGTCCAAATTAGAGAGAGGCCGCAGAAACACCACATGGTTCGAAAATGGAACCATGTGGTGCTTGCCTTACTTCCAGGAGGGATCAGTGGACATAGTACAAGACGATGCCACTTTCATGCAGGTCTCCCCTTGCTCATTGATCATGAAGGTTTCCGTACCGTTCATATTCTTGGAGGAAAGAGGCTCCGCCTTTAGTGTATAACTCTGCGGGTCACCCGCGGGCACGTTCACAGAGACGGTGTAGAACTCATTGCCTGTTCGGGAGGTAATTGCCGAATCTGCCGCTGCGCCATTATATGAGAAGTTCCGTGCCCGGAACGCCTCCATGGCCGCAGCAACATCCATCAATTGCCCCTTAACTGCAGCCTGCCGACTCGATTCCACATGAGCGGTGTAGCTTGGAAAAGCCACAGCCGCCAGCACCGCGATAATCAAAACGACAATAAACAGCTCAATAAGCGTGAAACCTCGTTGAAACCGACTCATTTGCGACAATCTCATTGAATGCCTCCTCATGGGCCTGGAGCCGCGGTGTCGGGCGATGCCTGATACCAGCGAGTCTTGCGTAACCCCATGTTTCCAAGGGTGTCGTCACCAACGACCTCGGTCCCCACAACCACCTTCACTTCACCGTCTTCATTGGTCAACAGGACCGGTGTGGGTGGCAAGGTTTGCTGTTTCAATTGCTCGCTTCTGTCCGCAACGGTGCCGTCATTATTGGTTACTGGAGAACCATCAATCAAACTGATCGTATGAATGAAGGATGTACCAAGACTGACCGCGCAAATGTTGTCCGGGTTGGTGCTGGCGACAGGAGAGTAGGTACTGAAGCGCACGATTCCATTGATAACCGAGGGGGATGACAGCGCTTTCTCTCCATCAAGGATAGACAGCTTGTAGAACCAGCCAGGTTTGGACGTATCTGCGGCCTCAGTGCCTGTACGGGAAATCTCACTCAAATCCCCAGTGGACAGGACAGAGTCCGGCGCAGAAGGATTACTGAATGCATTTTCGTCACGGAATACGAAGAATGCCTCCTCAGTATCTTTATCCTTCGGATGCGCACGATAACCAGAGCCAATGGCAACATACAGCACTTCGTTGAAGCCCTGTTTCACATAGGTAATCGCTGGCGCTTCGTAGAAACGACGGTTATCCGCACCGTTGCCGCCAAAATCGGCCAGGCGATGCACTGCCATTGCCTTATCGCCATCCTGATCGATATCAACACGGAACACCTGGCCACCCAGGTCGCCGAAATAGAGGTGGTCGGCAACACCATCAAGGTTTTTATCAACGACAGAAATGGAACCGGGAACGGCCCATTTCATGGCAGAAACCGTATCACCAGTGGCAGACCAGACCAGGTCACCGGTATTGGCATTCACAATGTAGATCGCATTACCCACTTCGTCTTCGCTGCTGCGATTTTCTGCATCGTAATCACTGGTGCGATCATGATCCGCCGAACTATAGCCACCACCAAATACCAGCACTGGCACCTTGCTATCGCCAACAGGAATCTGGGTTAGCGTCGGAGCCGACCAGGTTTGTCCCAAGTGCTCAAAATCACCAGCGCCTCCAGTAATCTGCCATTTGAGCTTTGGCGCATTCACATTGGATACGTCCAGCGCATAGTAACTGCGCCCACCGCGACGCATACCGCCATACAGGTAAACAGCACTCGGTGCACTTCCGGCCGTGGCGCCCGGCCGGCGCCAGGCGACCCAGCTACCATCAAGGCCGTACAGCTGACGCTTGTTATCACGAAGACCGGGTCGATTAATGGTGAACTTGTCCGCCTGAGTAATGAACTCATATGGCATGAACGTGAATTTTTCAGAACCATCTTTAGCATCAATGGCATGCAGCATGCCCGCATTAGTGGAGACAAAGACCACATTGTTTTGATCGTCCGCATCCTCGCTGGTACCACCATAGTTCACCAGCACCGGAACGCTGTGCATGGGATCGGCCCAAAGGTTCTTCATCTTGGACACAAAATCCTGAACCGTTTCATCACTTGCACCGGCATCGAGACCAAAGAAGGTTTTCGGTTTACCCTCGTCGGTATCGATTTTGGTCCAGTCGATCCTTGGCAGGGTAGTATTGGTACGGGTGTCGACATCGCTATAGAAAAGCTTGTGTCCACCAGCATCCAGTTCACCACGAGCACCGCCCTTGGTTGCGTCATAGCCGTCGGTTTCATCACTCCAGAAGCTCTTGGAGGTCGCACTAAAGTAGCCAGTATTGTCGCTGACTGCATTCCCGTTCTGGCCATGAATCTCAGAACCGACCAGCTCATATTTTTTCAGGTTTCCATCCCAGAAACTGCTAATGGCTGGCTGGAAAATGGAGTAGTAAAGCTGATCAAGGTGCTCAAAACGGTTCATCTGGTTTACCGCCACACCCGGGGATGACACTGAGCGCGACTGCTCGTCCACCAGATCAATAATTTTCATGAAGGCATTGGCAAGCGCACTACCTGAATCGGCATTATATGTATCGCCACCACCCGCCTCGGCCACGTCATCAAGGTAAATAACATTGTTGTTGTTCAATGCGTTTTCATTCATGTAAAGACCAACGGTGTAAGTCTTTACCTTCTTGTGATCTTCATAACTGTCTCTGTTCAGTGCTCCGGCAAGTCGATATTGGCAGGCATAACTTTCTGTGCCTGACAGGTTCTCATCCGATTCACCACAATCCGGCAGACGCTGGTCTCCATTAGGGTTGTCGTCAACGCCACGGTCACCACTAGGCTCACCATCGGTCATCATTACAATGTAGTTTCGCTCGCACTGGTTAGCACTATCCATGGGCGAAACATAATCACCATCCTGATAAATTTTGGCTGTTTTTGTGCAGGTGGTGGTTTGAGTACAGACGCGCTCCACTTTTGGGGCCCGTACCTGGAAGGAAATACTTCTCTCGTAATACACCGCAGGGCGACGCTCGAAAGACTGAGCTGTGCGCTTGCGATATTCATAGTAAGAGCAGAAGAAACCACAGCTCACCCTGCGACTTTCTTGTTCACAGTGCCCTCGTCTTTCTTCATTGTTTCGGCAAGTGAAGCGGTAATCCCCCCCGTTACGTGGCTCACCCCAGGAGCTCCAGGCGCTCCAGCTCGTAACATTACAGTAGTCCTCGGTGGCATCGCAGGTCTCACCATTTGGCAGAGCCTCATAATCGCCCTCATACCGCACTTCGCAATAATCCGTATTGGGGTTACAGGTTGTTGACCCACCACCCGGGGTTGGCGAATAGTCGCCGTAATCCTGGCGACAATTGTAGTAGCGATACTCTTCAGGAAGATTGCTGCAGTTGGTTACACTCGGCGCGTTGATCCAGGGCCCCTCATAGATAAGGTTCCCCTGGTAATCCCTGGCGTATTCGTCGTGGCAGTTTTCGTTGATATCCACTTCCACACAGGCTTCGGAGCTAAAGCCGTTACCGGTATTTGCTTCTTCACCAAGCATGTAGCGCGCCATTTCATTATAGGCATGAAAGGTGGGCGTCCCGCCCGTGGGAGAAATGGCATTCACTGCTATCTTGATGGCATCACGACCGCCAGCGCTCATCTCGGAGACCGGAAAAATCACATGCCCATCTTCTCCGTTTCTGAAACGACCAAGACCAAGATTGACCCTGTCGGGAAGGGCATCAACCATGTCGCTGAAAGCACGCTTGGTCATATCGATACGCGTTTCTTCTCCAGATTGACAATCTGACGTCTCACACCACGCCATACTTCCGGAGCTATCCAACATGACCAAAACATTCGCCGCCGGAGCATTTTGTGCGTTTTCCGTATCCGCATCGGCAAAGAAAATCTCGGTATCATCAGCATGAGCACCCAGCATGGGCAGCCATAAGGCAGCAACCATTAATGAGGCATATCTTTTCATTTTAATCATTGCTCAATCCCCCTGGCTTACTCAATTTCCGAACTCGGTCGAATCCCACGTTTCAGCAATTCCTGAATGTGAGCATCATCAATATTGAAAGCCGCCATACGGCTACTTCCCACGATTTGCACCTGGTAATCCACAAAAGTGCCGGCATTCCCGGTAGAGCTCAGCTGTGCACCTGAAATCAGCTGAAACCCGTTAACCTGAGACGTTGACGAAGCCTTGATAAGCCCCCGATTACCCAGGTAATCCGGCGCGCCACATACACCGACCTTGCGGGGATTACTGGCGGCCAGGCATCGAGTCATCACGTCGCCACCCAAAAAAGCGGACAAGTCTGTGGATGCCATATCGTCCAGCTCGGAATACGCCTCCACAATCGCGCTTTCAGCTGCCTCAAATACCATTGCATCTGCCTGCACACCCGTTGAGACCTTTGACGAGAACATACTGGTCTTCATTGCAGAAATTCCCAGCAAGGAAATTGCCACCAGAATCAGCAGTGCCACCAGCAATGCAGCACCTTCCTGCTTTTTCATTACCTACTCCTTAAACCTAGATGGCGTTCCAATCAAAGTTGCGAAGCCTGACGGTCATACTGATTGCCTTACGCATCGCCCGATCTTCGGGTTCATCATAGGCTTCGCCAAGGACATGAAACTTCCGATTACCATCACTGACCGGCAGAACGTTGTTTTCCCGTTTGAGCAACAGTCCCACCTTTACCGACACAACCGGTGTGTCAGCAGGGACAGAATCCGCATCGACATAGCGACTAGCCGCAAGCTCACCATCCGCAACGGTATCGATTCCGTATAGCACCTGAAAGCTTTCGACTCCGGGCACCAACTCAACGACCACATCCGTATCAATGCTGCCTTTGCAATAAAGGCTGCCATCGTCGACGTAGTAGGTAGAGGCCACTTCAACCCAGCCACCGGCATCATTACCCGCACAATCTGTCGTTCCGTTATAGGCCACCGTCAGCACATCGTTGTCTGCCCCCTCATCAGAAGCAGTAATTTCCGCACTCCAGTCGTCAAACAGCACCCCCATATCCTGGGTGGGAGTAACGGAGTCCCAAACCAAACCAGTCTTGCGTAGATCCCTTACCAGGAAACGCATAATTTGCTGGCTATCCTGTTGAAGCTGCGAGGCCGTCTGTTGAAGTACGAATGTTTTCTGGTTGGTTGTGAAAAGCTGGATTGCTGCAGCGGACACAATCAAGCCCAGCACCAGCGCGACCATCAACTCAACCAGACTGAAACCGTTCTGCCTGCTCACCGCGACACCTCCAACACCACACACGTCGCCGACTCATCGACATTAATGCCATCCGCCGTCAAACAGTCCGCTGGCGCCATCTTGCCCCAACTAACCACAACACAGCTCATGGTATTGCCATTACACTGGCTCACACGTACGCGGCCATTTGGCAACTGATTGCCCGCCAGCCAAGCCAATTGATCAATATCCAGAGTCGCCATCTGTTCCGACGTGCAGTCATTTGCCTGGCACCCTGTCTCTGGATCGCCTCCCGGGTTTACCGTGGCATTCGGCCAACTGTCCGGATCCAGATAAGTTGCGACCTCTGCGCGATTGGACTCGATTCGTTCGAGTGCATCCTGACCTATCAAGGTAGCCTGCGAACGGTTGTTCGCTTCTTCCGCCCCCTTGAGGGCCGCAAGTTGCAACCCGGCATAGCCCAGCACGCCTATCGCAAGAATCAGCAATGCCACCAGAATCTCGACAAGACCAATTCCTTTTTGAACGGAGAACCGCTGTCTTTTCATCATCGTTTTCATGGGTTGCAATCAACATCCTCATTACTGATTCGGCCTACGACAGACACAGAGATCAGTCTTCCGGTATCTCCCGCTTTGGGGTTACATAGCTGGAAGGCTGCGGGGGTGTTAGTGGTATAGCCATCTGATCGAAATACGGGGTTGTTTGCCCCCTGAGTCTGTGTAATCGCCACATCCTGGGCAGGCAGGAACGTCTGATTCTTTTCCTCACTGCCTGCCGGGTAGGTAACAACCCAACCACTTTCCCAATCACCAGCCGTCACAGGGGCTACCGTCACCTGCTGGCGCAGGCTGACCGATTGCATCTTCGCCAAATTCAAGGCAGTGATCAGATCGGCAGTGGACGTGCGCAAGGCATTGGAGGCAATCACCCCTTGATAAGAAGGGATAGCAAACGCCAGCAGCACGCCCAGCACCAACAACGACACCACCAACTCGACAATCGTGAATCCCGATTCCTGCTTGCTCATCCCTGCCCCAACAATTGTTCTAATTCGACACGGATATCACTTTAGCAATGCTCCGCCACTCATCAATCGAATGGGGACCAATGGGGGATTGACGGCTCCGAACGGTATAAGCTGCTGAAAAATAATGATTTTTGGTACTTTCGGGTGTGACAACACTCACACTTTAATCGTAGACCAGTGCTATTTACTGCTTAGCCACAGGGATCGGTCGTACGCACAGGGAATGAACGGTCAAAAACCGCAGACAGGCGTTACGGACGCAACGCCTTGGGCATGGAGAAACGGATATTTTCTTCGCGGCCGGGGATTTCCTGTGCCTCTTCGCCGCCATAGGACTTAAGGGTCGCGATGACTTGCTGCACCAGATCTTCCGGGGCGCTGGCACCGGCGGTGACACCGACAACCTTTTTGCCTTCCAGCCAGGCCTTGTCGATCTGGCCGGGCTCATCCAGCAGATAAGCCTCAGCACCGCAACGCTCGGCCAGTTCGCGCAGACGATTGGAGTTGGAGCTGTTGACGGAACCGACCACCAGCACAAGGCCACACTCCAGTGCCAACTGGCGAACGGCGTCCTGACGGTTGGTAGTGGCGTAGCAGATATCTTCGCGCTTGGGGCCGTGAATAGTGGGAAAGCGCGCCCGCAGGGCATCAATCACCTTGGCGGTATCATCCACACTCAGGGTGGTCTGGGTCACGAAGGCCAGCTTGTCCGGGTCACGCACCTGCAGCGCAGCCACATCGGCTTCGTCTTCCACCAGATAGATATCTCCGCCATGGGAGCGATCGTACTGCCCCATGGTGCCTTCCACCTCAGGATGCCCTTCATGGCCGATCAGAATGCTTTCACGGCCTTCGCGCGCGTAACGGATCACTTCCATATGCACTTTGGTGACCAGTGGACAGGTGGCATCGAACACCTTGAGATCACGCCGCTGCGCCTCCTGCTGCACCGCTTTGGAAACACCATGAGCACTAAAGATCACAATGGCATCATCCGGCACCTCATGGAGCTCCTCCACAAAGACCGCTCCACGCTGACGCAGATCTTCCACCACATAGCGGTTATGCACGACCTCGTGGCGCACATAGATGGGCGGGCCGAACACTTCCAGAGCCCGGTTGACGATGTCGATGGCGCGATCCACCCCGGCACAGAAGCCACGGGGGTTGGCGAGACGAATTTCCATAAGGCAGTGAACAGTTAACAGTGAAGAGTTAACAGCAAAAGGCTGCTACTACGAGTCTAACGGTTAATCCTGACACATTCACGGTCCGTGAGAGGCATCAATTCAATGTCACCGGCTGCTCCGGGGCATAGCGTTCCACCGCGATGATTTCCACTTCAAAGGTCAGGTCGCGGCCTGCCAAGGGGTGGTTGAAATCCACATAGACCCAGTCATCCTCCACCCGGCTGATCACGCCCGGCAACTCACCGCCAGCCGCATCGGCAAAGCTCAGCACCATGCCCGACTCCAGGGTGTCGTACTGAATAAAGGTGTCACGCGTGAAATGCTGTACGTTTTCCTCGTTGTACTCACCGAAGGCTTTTTTCGCCTCCAGAAATACGCTGCGTTTGTCGCCAGCCTTGAGACCGCGAATGGAACTCTCAAAGCCGGGCAGCAAGGACTCATCGCCCCACACGAAGGCCGCCGGCTCACCGCCGAAGGTGGAGTCCATTTCCGTGCCATCCATCAGGCGCACCGCAAAGTGCAGGGTGACCCGGGTTTCCGGGCCAGCGCGAAGAATCTCAGTCATGGCGCTTTTTCGCTCCCAGCAGCATGTCCAGCAAAATCAGGCCGGCACCAATGGTGATAGCCGTGTCAGCAATATTAAAGGCAGGGAAGTGGTAATCGCCCCAGTAGAAGTCCAGAAAATCCACCACATGCCCCAGTACCAGGCGGTCGTAGAAATTACCCAGCGCACCGCCAAGAATCAGTGAAAGCGCCACACCCTGCAGGGTTTCCGCCTTGGTCAGCCTCGCTAACCAGATCAGGATCATGACCGAGGCCCCCACTGCAATAGCCGTGAAGAACCATCGCTGCCAGCCACCGGCATCTGCCAGAAAGCTGAACGCCGCGCCACTGTTGTAGGCCAGCGTCAGATTGAAGTGCGGGAACACGTCCAGTCGCTCATAGAGGGAAAAACGGTCCACAATCATATGTTTGGTGATCTGATCCAGCACGATCACCACCGCGCTGAGCCATAGCCACACCAACTGGCCGGGGATCTTCGATGAGGTCATTTGTTTTCTACCGGGTTCATTCGCAGGGCGCTGTAACGGCGGAGAGGGGCTGGCACCCCTTTCCGCCTTACAGAGCATTTAGGCGTAATGCCGCACTTCGCCGTCACCGTCCACATTGGTGACACAGCGACCACACAGCGCTTCATGGCCCGCATGACTGCCCACATCAGGCTGGTGATGCCAGCACCGCACGCACTTGGTGTGGGCCGACGCAACCACTTTCACTTTCAGCCCGGGCACACTGTCATCCAACCCGGCCGGAGCCTGAGACAACGGCTTGAGAGTCGCCGCAGAGGTGATTGTCACGAAACGCAACTCGTCACCCAGCTTTTCCAGCAACGCCTGCTTGTCGGCATCCACGAACAGGGTCACTTCCGCACTGAGCCCGCCCTTGATCACCTTGTCGCGGCGTGCCCCTTCAATGGCCTTGTTAACGCCCTGCTTCACGTCTTGCACCTGCTGCCAGAACTCACGCCCCATGGCGTTGCCCTCAAGGGCAAACAGGCCGTCATACCATTCGGCCAGGAACACGGAATCGAGCCGCTCTCCGGGCAGGTTTTCGTAAATTTCCTCAGCGGTGAAGCTGAGGATCGGCGCCATCCATCGCACCAGAGCCTGGGCAATATGGTACAGGGCCGTCTGGCAAGAGCGCCGCGCCACAGAATCCGCCTGGGTGGTGTACTGGCGATCCTTGATGATATCCAGATAAAAGCCACCCAGATCCAATGCACAGAAGTGATGCAGGCGCTGGTAGATCTGGTGGAAGTGATAACCGTCGTACAGCCCCTTGATCTCGTCCTGCAACTGCAGGGCACGATCCACAATGTAGCGATCCAGTGCCAGCATCTGCTCCGGTTGCAATGCATCCACCGCGGGATCAAAACCACTCAAATTGGAGAGCAGGAAGCGGCTGGTATTGCGGATACGGCGATAGCTGTCACCCATCTGCTTGAGAATGTCCTTGGACACCGACATCTCGCCACGGTAGTCGGTGGCCGCCACCCAAAGACGCAGGATGTCGGCGCCCAGATCGTTCCACACTTCCTGCGGAGCGATCACATTGCCGATGGACTTGGACATCTTGCGGCCCTGCTCATCCACGGTGAAGCCATGGGTCAGCACCGTCTCGTAGGGCGCCGCATCGCGGATAGCCAAGCTGGTCAGCAAGGAGGACTGGAACCAGCCACGGTGCTGGTCAGAGCCCTCCAGGTACAGATCCGCCGGGGCTCGCAGCTGTTCACGCTGATCCAGCACACAGTAGTGGGTCACGCCGGAATCGAACCACACGTCCAGGGTATCGGTGACCTTGCTGTACTGGTCCGCCTCGTCGCCGAGCAGCTCGGCCGGATCCAGATCGAACCAGGCATCAATGCCCTCTTTTTCGACACGCTGCGCCACCTGCTCGATCAACGCCGGGGTATCGGGGTGCAGCTCGGAGGTTTCCTTGTTCACGAACAGCGCAATGGGCACGCCCCAGGTACGCTGCCGGGAGATACACCAATCCGGGCGGTCGCTGAGCATGCCGTCGATGCGAGCCTTGCCCCACTCGGGCAGCCACTGAACTTTTTCCACTTCCTGCTGGGCACGCTGGAGCAGGCCATTCTTGTCCATGGACACGAACCACTGCGCGGTGGCGCGGAAAATCAGCGGGGTCTTGTGGCGCCAGCAGTGCGGGTAGCTGTGTTCCAGCTTGGCGAACTTCACCAGCGCACCGCTTTCTTTCAGGGCCTCAATCACCGGCTCGTTAGCCTTGCTCACGTGCAGGCCACCGACCACCTCAAGGTCGTCACGGAACTTGCCGTTATCCAGTACCGGGCTGACTGGATCCAGGTCGTATTTCTGTCCGACCACAAAGTCATCGGCACCGTGGCCCGGGGCCGTGTGCACCAGGCCGGTACCGGCATCGGTGGTAACATGCTCGCCGAGAATCACCGGCACCTGATACGCCAGGAACGGATGCTGCAGGGACAAGCCTTCCAGCTTGGCGCCCACGACAGACGCGGAGCGGGACACATTCTCCAGCCCCCATTTTTCCACCAGATCATCCGCCAGCGCCTCGGCCACCAGCCATTCACCGGCCTCACCATCCTGCGTGGCGGTCAGCAGCACATACTCCAGCTCCGGGTGTACCGCCACCGCGCGGTTGGCCGGCAAGGTCCAGGGCGTGGTGGTCCAGATCACCAGGCGTGGCGCCTTCGCCTCGATGGCGCTGCGCGCGGTGAAATCCGCACCGTCCACCACCGGGAATGCCACATCAATGGCAAAAGACACCTTGTCGTAATATTCCACTTCCGCTTCGGCCAGGGCAGAGCCGCAATCCAGGCACCAGTGCACCGGTTTGAAGCCCTGCTGCAGATGACCGTTGTCCACGATCTTGCCGAGGCCACGGATGATATTGGCCTCGAAGCCGTAATCCATGGTCAGGTAGGGATTGTCCCAATCACCGAACACACCCAGGCGCTTGAAGTCGGCCTTCTGACCTTCCACCTGCTTGCTGGCGTATTCACGGCACTTTTGCCGGAAGGTGCGGGCGTCGACCTTGTGGCCAGCCTTGCCGACTTTCTTTTCCACCATCAATTCGATGGGCAGGCCATGGCAATCCCAGCCGGGCACATAGGGGGCATCAAAACCCGCCAGGGTGCGCGACTTGACGATCATGTCCTTGAGGATCTTGTTTACCGCATGGCCAATATGAATATTGCCATTGGCGTAGGGAGGACCATCATGAAGAATAAACTTGGGACGACCGGCAAAAGCCTCGCGAATCTTCTGATAGAGCGCTTTCTCCTGCCACTCTTTCAGCCGCGCGGGCTCACGCTGGGACAAACCGGCCTTCATGGGGAAGTCGGTATGGGGAAGGTTAAGCGTTGCCTTGTAGTCCGTCATATTCCCGTCTTTTCAAAGTAGTCTCGGACCGCTTCCACATCCTGCCAGATAGCAGTCTTGAGCTGGTCCAGGTCCGCAAATTTTTCTTCCGCCCGCACATAATGGCGGAACGCTACCGTCAGGTGCTTGCCGTACAGGCCGTCCTTGCCAAAACCGGCACCGTCGCCCTCTTCACAAAAATCCAGCAGGTGCACTTCCAGGCGGTTCTCGGTCCCATTCACGGTGGGCCGGGTGCCCATATTGGCGGCCCCCGGCTGATCCGTCAGGCCCGCACCACTTACGCTGACAGCGAACACACCCTTCAGGGGAGACTGCAATCGTTTCAGGGCCAGGTTCACCGTGGGCAAATTCAGGGTGCGACCGATCTTGTCACCGTGACGCACCCGACCGCTGATCGCGAAGGGCCGGCCCAGTAACTGCGCGGCCAGATCAAACGCCCCGGCACTCAGGGCCGCCCGGATCCGGGTGCTGGACACCCGCTCACCGTCCACTTCACAGGTGGCCGTGTCCGTCACCGAAAAACCGAAACGCTCGCCAGCCTGCCGTAAATAGGCGAAATCGCCATCACGGCCGCAACCGAAACGGAAGTCATCGCCCACCACCAGATAGTCCACACCCAGGCCATCGACCAACAGGCCTTTGACAAAGGCCTCGGCGGTAAGCGCCCGGAAGCGCGCATTGAAACGCACACACAACACCTGATCTACCCCGGCCTCTCGCAAGGCGATCAACTTGTCGCGCAGCGACATCAACCGGGGCGGCGCCTGATCCGGCGCAAAAAATTCCTGGGGCTGAGGCTCGAACAGCATCACCGTGGACTTCAACCCACGGCGACGGGCTTCCGTGATCACCTGATCCAGAATGCGCTGATGGCCCAGATGCACCCCATCAAAATTGCCGATGGTGGCCACACAGCCACGATGCGTCTCGCGCAGATTGTGAATGCCGCGAATCAGTCGCATCACACCCTCGTCTCGAAAGACGCCAGATTATACAGGAACGCTGCCGGGCTGCACGACGGTTGTAGGTCCTGGCTAGCGGCGCAAATGTCGCACCCTCAGCCCCAACACCAGCAAACAAAGACCATAGGTCCCCAGGCCCGCCACCACGATCAGGCTCAACCAACCAACTCGCAGCATTGCGCCGGCCTCGGTCCATACCTGGGTTTGCTGCGCCAGCCACCCGGTTCCTGCTGCCATGGCGCCCCCGGCCACCAGCATGCGCAGCCCGTGCCCCGTCCAACCTGGCAAAGGCTGGTAGACGCCGCTGCGGCGCAGCCCGATATATAGCAGCCCGGCATTCAGCCAGGCAGAAAGCGCCATGGCCGTGGCCAGGCCCACATGACGGAATTCCCACACCAGCACAGCACCAAACACCATATTCGCCAGCATGGACACCACCCCGATTTTCACCGGAGTCTTGGTGTCCTGGCGCGCGTAATACCCCGGCGCCAGCACCTTGATCAGCATGGCCGCCAGCAATCCGAAGCTGTAAGCGCGCAGGGATTCAGCCGTTTTCGCCACATCGAGCGCGGAAAACTCACCATACTGGAACAAGGTGGACAGCAAGGGCTCTGCCAGCACCGCCAATGCCAGCGCCGCCGGAAGACCAATCAATAGCACCAGGCGAATCGCCCAATCCAGCATGCGGGAAAACGCCTGCGGATCTGCCTGGGCATGTTGCCGGGACAGACTCGGCAGAATCACCGTCCCGATGGCGACCGCAAAAATACCCAGTGGCAGCTCAATCAAGCGATCGGTGTAATACAGCCAGGTCACCGACCCGGTCTCCAACAGGGAGGCCAGCACCGTATTGACCAACGAATTCAGCTGGTAGACCGACGCACCGAACAACGCCGGCGCCATCAACCCCATGATCTTGCGCACTCCCGGGTCCTGCCACCCCATACGCGGCACCGGCATGAGATTCAGACGCGCGAGAAAGGGCAACTGAAACAGCAGCTGGGCCGCACCGGCGATCAACACCCCCCACGCCAGCGCCACCGCCATCCGGTCCTCGGCAAAGTGCGGCGCCAGAAACAAGGCACACGCAATCAAGCTCAGATTGAGCAGCACCGGGGTAAACGCCGGCACTGCAAACCGGTTCCAACTGTTAAGGATGCCGCCCGCGAAAGCCGTCAGGGCGATAAAAAAGAGATAAGGAAAGGTCAGACGCAGCATTTCCACTGCCAGCGCCCGCTTGTGCGGCTCATCACCAAACCCGGGCGCGAACACCCAGATGATCAGGGGCGCGCCCAGCACCCCCAGCAACGTCACCAGCATCAGGGTGCCACCCAGTGTCCCGGCAACCCGGTCCACCAGCAGTTTGGTTGCCGCCATGCTGCCCTTGTTCCGGTATTCACTAAGCACCGGCACAAAGGCCTGGTTAAACGCCCCTTCAGCAAACAACCGACGCAGGAGATTGGGGATTTTAAGGGCAACAAAAAAGGCATCCGCCCCGGCGGACGCCCCCAGCATGCGGGCAATCACCACGTCACGGATCAACCCCAACACCCGCGAAAGCATGGTCATGCTCGACACCACCAGGGTGGAGGCCAGCAAGCCGGCTTTTTTGGGCGGGGTCTGCGTGCTGTCTGTCATGGGGTCTCCAATACCCGGGCGCCACCCGGGCAGCCCACAACGCCCCTCAACCGGGCGGAACCGGGCAAGGTTAGCGAAAGGCCACACGAACCGCTACCAGTGATCATTTCAGCGCCCTTTTCCCATTGACAATGCCCCTCATGATCGGCATAGTTGCGCGTCTTTAGACCGTGGCACGCCTGTTTTTTGATCACAACCTGATCGCAACAACGTGTGCCGGCCGCCCTGCGGCCTGTGTCATAAACCCAATTTCGACCTCAGAATTCAAGATAGGAGCAGGACCTTGGCTAATTCACCGCAAGCACGCAAGCGTGCGCGTCAGGCGGAAAAGCGCCGTCAGCACAACGCAGCGATGCGCTCCATGGTGCGCACATACCTGAAAAAGGTGAACGCGGCTATTGCGTCCGGCGACCAAGGTGCCGCCCAGGAAGCTTACACCCAAGCGGTATCCGTGCTGGACAAAGCCACCCGCAAGGGCAAGTTTCACCCCAACAAGGCCGCTCGCCACAAGAGCCGCCTGAACACCAAGATCAAGGCCATGGCTGCCTGATCGAACGTGTTCCGTTGGACATAAAAAAAACCGGCCTCGCGCCGGTTTTTTTATGGTCGCATAGTCAGACCGCATCAAACACCACCATATTGTCCCGGTGGATCAATTCTTCTTCGTTCATGTAACCCAGCACATCCGCGATCTCCGCACTCTTCTTGCGACAGATCCGACGCGCATCTGCCGCATCGTAATTCACCAGACCGCAGGCAATCCGCTCACCCTGCTCGGTCTCGCAGGCCACCATCTCGCCACGGGAGAACTGGCCAAACACATCCACCACTCCCACCGGCAGCAAACTTGAGCCCCCCTCACGAACACGCCTGACCGCACCCGCATCCAGCACCACCCGACCACGCATCTGCAGATGCCCGGCCAGCCACTGCTTGCGGGCATTCATCGGGGAGGTGTCCGGCAACAAGGTGGTGCCGGGGCCCCGCCCCTCTGCCAACTCAACCAACACCTCCGGGCTGCGACCCGAGGCAATCGTGGTAAACGCCCCGGAACGGGCCGCCAGTTTGGCAGCACGGACTTTCGTCGCCATGCCACCACGCCCCAGCAGACCACCGCCACCCGCCACTCGCTCAATGGCCGGGTCCGACGCCTGCGCCTCCCGAATCAGACCCGCATCGGGGTTGCTACGCGGATCAGCATCGAACAGACCCTCCTGGTCAGTCAAGATCATCAGACGATCCGCCTCCACCAGGTTCGCCACCAGGGCAGCCAGCGTGTCGTTGTCACCGAAACGGATTTCGTCGGTCACCACGGTGTCGTTTTCATTCACCACCGGCACCACACCAAACCCCAGCAGGGTTAGCAGCGTGGAACGGCCATTCAGGTAGCGTTTGCGATCAGAAAGATCATCGTGGGTCAGCAGCACCTGGGCGGTGTGCAGATTATGCCGCTGAAAACAGGACTCCCAGGCTTGCACCAGCCCCATCTGCCCGACAGCAGCGGCCGCCTGCAGCTCGTGCACGGAATCCGGGCGCCTCGCCCAGCCAAGACGGGTCATCCCCTCGGCCACTGCGCCAGAGGAAACGATCACCACCTCAATACCGCGCTGACGCAGCATTACCATGCGGTCCACCCAGGATTGCATCAGCGCCACATCGAGCCCTTTGCCATCATTGGTCAACAGGGCACTGCCGATCTTGATAACCCAACGTTGGCGATCTGCCACCTTCGCTCCTTACAAGTTCCGTAGGGCGGAAATTGGCGCCAGCCAATCTCCGCCAGCCAAGCGGTAACGGCAGAGATGGGCACTGCCCATTTCCGCCCTACATTACGGCTCGTAGATGATTTCCACGTCGTGATCGTCATCATCGTCGTCATCCCGGTCATTGTCCCGGGCGCGCCGCGCTTCCGCCTTGAGCTCCTGCACCTTTTCACGAGCCTCTTCTTCCAGGCGATGACGAAGATCCTGCTGAGCCGCAGCATACTCAGGATCTTCCTGCTCCAGGCGACGACGATCTTCAATGGCATTCATCAGGGCATAAACCAGCTCTTCGCAACCGACGCCTGCCGCCGCAGAAATGCCGTAAACCGGCCCCTGCCAGCCCAGCTCCTCCACAATGGCATCGATTTTGGCTTGAGCTTCGTCATCCGCCAGCAAATCAATCTTGTTAAACACCAGCCAGCGTTCCTGCTCCGCCAGCGCCGGCGAGAACTGATCCAGCTCATCCGCGATGGCATCAATATGGTCTGCCGGATCACCACCATCCATGGGCGCAATATCCACCACATGCAGCAACAAACGGGTTCGCGCCAGATGCTTGAGGAAACGAATCCCCAACCCGGCCCCTTCTGCCGCCCCTTCGATCAGCCCTGGAATGTCTGCCACCACAAAGCTGCGATGACGGTCCGCCTTGACGACACCCAGATTCGGCACCAGCGTGGTAAAGGGATAGTCCGCCACCTTGGGCTTGGCGGCAGAAATGGACCGAATCAGAGTGCTCTTGCCCGCGTTGGGCATCCCCAGCAAGCCGACATCCGCCAATACCTTGAGCTCCAGGCGTAAACGACGGGATTCGCCCGGCTTGCCCTTGGTGGTCTTGCGGGGAGCCTGATTGGTACTGCTCTTGAAATGGATGTTGCCCAGACCGCCACGCCCTGCGCTGGCGATCATCACCGGCTTTTGCGGGTCGGTCAGGTCGGCCAGCACTTCATCGGTATCCACATCGATCACGGTGGTGCCGACCGGCACCAACAGCGTCACGTCATCCGCGGATTTTCCGGTCATCTGCCGCCCCTTGCCGGGCTCACCATTTCGCGCCTTGAAAATGCGTTCGTAACGGTAATCCACCAGGGTATTGAGATTGCTGTCGGCCTGAAAATACACGCTGCCGCCAGCACCGCCATCACCGCCATCCGGGCCGCCAAACTCCACATACTTTTCGCGTCGGAAACTCAGGCAGCCATCACCGCCCTTTCCGGCATGGACTTCAATAGTGGCTTCGTCGACAAATTGCATGGGAACAGACTCTCTTTCAGAACGGTGCCATTCTACGGCAATGCATTCATTTTGGGGACAGATACGGCCAGGCAAAGCCCCGGCCGCAAATACAAAAAAACCCCGCGGGCGAAGCCTCGCGGGGTTTTTTCTGATCCGTAAGGATCAGGCCACAGGCTCGATCACCACATACTGGCGACTCAGCGGGCCTTTAACCTCGAACTTTACACGACCTGTTTCAGTGGCAAAGATGGTGTGGTCTTTACCCATGCCGGCATTCACACCAGCGTGAAACTTGGTGCCACGCTGACGAACAATAATTTCGCCTGCATTTACCAGCTGGCCGCCGAAACGCTTAACGCCAAGGCGCTTACTCTGCGAATCGCGACCGTTACGAGTACTACCACCGGCTTTTTTATGCGCCATGATCTAAATCCTCTTGAATGTGTGTCTAAGGATCAGCCCTGGATCCCGGTGATTTTCACCGCAGTGTACCACTGACGGTGACCCTGCTGCTTGCGGTGGTGCTTGCGACGACGGAACTTGATGATCTTCACTTTCTTGTGACGACCCTGCTCCAGCACCTCGGCAGTAACCTTGGCACCATCCACAACTGGCTGACCGACTTTTACGTCGTCGCCGTTAGCAACCAGCAGCACCTGGTCGAAATCCACGGATTCGCCAGTTGCCACTTCAATTTTCTCGATGCGAACAACATCGCCTTCTTCAACGCGATACTGCTTGCCACCGGTTTTGATTACTGCGTACATCGTTTGTGCTCCAGCACGACTCCACTCAGGCGGGCAACAACACCCTGTTCGGGCGATCACCACTTGCGGGCCAGGCAGAGGGTTAAATCGGGCCGCGAAGTTTACGGCAAACCGCCCCCTCATGCAACGGCCAAACCCCGTTAACTGACGCCCCGCCCCCTGATCTTTCCTTTGGTCACGCCAGCTTGACACCCAACAGTGACAATAAGGCGGAATTCATTGACTGGCGGCCCCTCGCTGTTAGCATTGCCCGCTGTTGCGCCACCATCACTCGCCTGGACTCAAGTACATGGATTTCAAGGCTATTTATGCCGCGGTCGAACAGGATTTTGCCGCTGTAGACACCTTTATCACTCACCATCTGGACTCCGGCGTCCCCCTGATCCGCGAAGTCGGCGACTATATTGTCCAGTCTGGCGGCAAGCGCTTGCGTCCGCTGGTTGCCATCCTCTGCGCCCGCGCCGGCGGCTACCGCGGTGACCGGCATGTGGACGTGGCAGCCATCATCGAGTTCCTGCATACCGCCACCCTGCTCCACGACGATGTGGTCGATGAGTCCAACCTGCGCCGAGGCCGCCCCACCGTCAACGCCGTTTGGGGCAACGCCGCCAGTGTGCTGGTGGGTGACTTCCTGATCTCACGCGCCCTGCAACTGATGGTCGCCCTGCGCCATCCTCGTCTGCTGGACATCTTCTCCCTGAGCACCAACACCATCTCTGAAGGTGAAGTCCTGCAGCTGATCAACGTGCGCGACCCCAACACCACCGAACAGAACTACATGCGCGTCATTCACCACAAGACCGCAAAGATGTTCGAATCTGCAGCCGAAACCGGCGCTGTGCTGGCCGCCGACGACAACACTGACTTTACCGAAGCATTTGCCACCTATGGCCGCCATCTCGGTATTGCCTTCCAGTTGATTGACGACGTGCTGGACTATCAGGGGGATGCCAGCGAGCTGGGTAAAAATGTGGGGGACGATCTGGCCGAGGGTAAGCCTACCTTGCCGCTGATCTATACCATTGCCAACGGCTCCGATAGCCAGGCCGACCTGATCAAGGATGCCATTCGCAGCGGCGGACTCGATCACCTGGAGGAGATTGTGGAAACTGTTCGGGCCAGTGGCGGTCTGCAATATACAGTGGACAAGGCCGCAGAACATACTCGCCTTGCCCTGGACGCCATTGCCGAGGTGCCGGCCTCCCCTTACAAGGAGTCGCTCACCACTCTGGCCCAGGAATCCCTGAACCGCACTTTCTGAATCACCGGCCCCGACAAGGAGACACCATGCTTAGAGCCGTCTTGCTTCTTACCCTCAGTGCCGCCTTTGCCGGCTGCGCCTTGAGCCCGCAGTCCATTGATGTGCAACCTGTGGCGGACGTGGAAGCCGCCAACATCGGCCAGAACAAGCCGGTACTGGTGTATGCCGTGGATTCCCGTGATCAACTCGCCTTCGGCACCCGCGGTGGCGTCTACAAAGAAACCTCGCTGGTGCAGCCGGCCAATGACGTTAAAACCGCCGTGGAAGAAGCCGTTCGAAAAGGACTGCAAACCCAGGGTTTCAACGCCTTTAACCCCGGCGAAGACGCGACGCGGCTGGAAGTTCGCCTTGAGCAGCTGGACTACGTACCGGAAGAAGGCTCCGTGGTGAACAGCGTCACCCTGACCCTGACGCTTGAGGGCGTCGCCAGCCGTGGCGAGATCACCCATACCGGCACTTACCGCAGCAGCGTCAAGCATGACCTGCCTCTTACACCCTCAGCAAAACGCAACGGCGAAATGGTAAACGCCATTCTCAGCGGCGCAATTACCCGCATGCTGAACGATCCTGAAATGCAGGCCTTCCTCGTCGGGAACGACACCCCCTGATGACCCACCGCGTGGTAATCCACTACTGCAGCCAGTGTAACTGGCTGCTGCGTAGTGCCTGGTATGCTCAGGAACTGCTAGGTACCTTCGCGGAGGAACTGAGCGAAGTCACACTTCAGCCCGGCACCGGAGGCGCATTCTGGATAGACGCAGATGAGCAGCGCATCTGGGAGCGCAAAAGAGATGCGGGCTTCCCCGATATCAGCGAGCTCAAGCGGCGGGTCAGGGATGTAGTCTGCCCAGACCGCTCGCTGGGCCACCACGACCGTTAGCCCTGGCTAGCCACGATTCAACCAGCGAATACCCGAGCTTGCGCTTGCCCCGTGAAGCATCACACTCAGCCATACCGTCACCACCACCAGCTGACTGACAAGCTCAACCCCTTCGCCCTGCCCGTGCTGCTCCAGAAAAACCAGCCCCAACACAATAGACGCCAGCCCCCTGGGGCCAAACCAACCCATGAACAAGCGCTGCCGCATAGTTAACGCCGTGCCGGCCAATGCCAGCAACACCGGCCCTATGCGAATCAGGGTCAGGCTCAACAAGCCATAGGCCACATACCGCCACTCCAGGCTCTGGAGGGCAGTTAACGCGATCAGCCCAAACAGGAAAAATACGGAATGGCTGAGCCATTCACCCAGCAGCCCGTAAAAGCGGTCCTCCCGGCTGGCCGGACGAAAACGCCACTGCAACGCCAGACCGGCGACAAACGCCGCAATAAACATGCTGGCTTCAACCATTTCCGACACCAACAGCGCCATGATCGGCAGCGACAGGATCGCCATTTGTTCACCATCTTCCGCCAGCCAGCCAAGGCGCGAAAAACTCGCCAGCAGCAACCCTCCAACACCCCCGACCAGAAGACCAATGACTGCGCCATAGCCCAATTGCTCGATGATGTACTCGAGCAACATTCCACTGGCCTCAAAGCCCTGCATTCCCGTCAGGGCAATAAAGAACAACAGGAAAGGAACACTTAAGCCATCGTTTAGGCCCGCCTCTACATTGAGAGACTCGCGCACTCTTTCCGGCACCGCAGGACTGTTCACGATCACCTGCCCGAGGCCCGCATCCGTGGGGGCCAGGATGGCGCCAACAATCGCTGCATACCAAAGCCCCAGCGAAGGAAACAACCACCAGGCAAACACCCCGCCGAGCACGATGGTGAGCAGCATTCCGGTCGTCAACAATCGCACCGACAGCATTCCATCACGGCGAAGCTCTCGTAAATTGGTATGACTGGCATCCGTGAATAACAACAGCACCAACGTCAGCTCAGCCACAGTTAGAAACGCCTGCCCCCCCGATTCCATTACCAACCCCGGGGTTAGAAGAAACGCGACAAGCATGCCCGCCAGGGTGAACAACATTGGGGCGGTCAGGTAACCACCCTCAAGGCGTCTCGACACCAAGCCGTAGACGAACACCAACGCCACAAAAATTCCGATCAGCAACATTCCACAGCCCCTTCCCTGCTAGTCATTTTCCGGTCGAACACATACCTCAGGGCATTCGTCCCCGTCGGCCAGCGTCACCGTCAAGACCATGGGCCGACAGCAAACCTGACAATCCTCAACATACTCCTGCTCGGGAATAGAGGTATCGACCAGAGTCTCAATATGCTCCCAGCAACACGGACACTGTACCCGCACCGAAACCAAACCTGGCATCACACCCCCACATCCAACCCGGCCAGCCAATCAGGACACTGGCCGTCAGGCCAGGGGACTGGTGCCCCCTGCCCCCAGACCGGCCCCGGCCAACAGGGATCCCCCTCAAAACGGGCGATAATATGAATGTGGAGCTGCGGAACCATGTTGCCCAACGCGCCGACATTGATCTTGTCGGCACCAGTGACACGCTCCAACTCCGTCGCCAACCCATTCACCTGTTGGAGCAGGGAAACCTGTTCCTCTGCTGGTAGATGGTGCCATTCACGCAGACCGTCACGCTTGGGCACCACAATCAACCAGGCAAAACGCTGATCATTCATCCAGCGCAGCCAGCACAGCTCGGTCTCCCCCAGAGCACGGGTATCCGCCGCCAGGCGGGGGTGAAGCGTTGCCATTGAAAACTCCAGAAAGTGGCCAGATGCCCTGTACACGTCACGCAGGGCACAACTCGAGGTTACTGACGATAATCGGATGGACTACGCTGGGTCCAGCGGCGAAAGGCACGGGCAAAGTTGGAGGCATCCGAATAGCCAAGAGACATGGCTATCTCGTCCACAGTGCGATCAGATTGGGTGAGAAACTCTACCGCCAACCCTTTGCGCAGACCGTCGAGAATTTCCTGATAACTGGTCCCAAGCTGCTGCAACTTGCGCTTGAGGGTTCGCGATGACATGTGCAACTCACTGGCCACTTCTTCCACGCCGGGAAACCGCCCCCCACCCGCCAGAATAATACGACGCACCTGCCCCAGCAGTGCCGGCGGCGCCTTGATCGAGGCCATTTCCTGCTCGCACTGATCCGCCGCCATGCGTGCCAAACGGGGATCTGCAAACTGCAGGGTGTAGTCCAATCTTTCCACCGGAAACCGCATCTGGTTATAGGCACAATCAAAATAAACCGGCACCGGCATCAACGGCCGCATCCGCTCGAAATAGTCCGGCTCGGGATAGGAAAAGCGCAGCTCGCCAATAACCTCCATACCCGGCAATAGCTTCTGCCCCATGAAATGAAAACTGGAGAACAGGCTCTCCATCGTCATGGGGGCGAGGCCTCCCAGCGCCAACAGCTCATTAACTTGCAGAACCGCCATATCACCATCCTGGAAGGTTTCCAGCTGGACCATGGTGCTGCGGGTACGAAAGTACTTCACGGCCAACTCGAGAGCTTCGCCCAGGGTCGCACTGCTCATGGCCGCGTAACCCAGAAATCCATGGGAAGACAGGGTCATTGAGGCTCCCAGCTCCCAACCCAGCCAGGGCTCTTGTGTGAAATTGATGGCCCGCAACGCCACCCGCTCAAAATCCTGGGCAGTAATGCGCGCCTTGGGATCACGCCAACACCCCGCCTCGATAGCCGTCCCGGCCAATACCTGCTCGGTATCCACCCCACGGCGCGCCAGTACGTCCAGCATCAGCGACAGATACTCAGCGGAAACGGAATACTCCGCCGGGTCCATTTTCAGAATTGTCATGATTATTACTCTGCTACGGCCGTCCATGGCCCCAAATGACCGAAAAACAAACCATATCCTGACCAATCGGCGCTGACAAGTGACCGAGGGATACTTGTCAGCCTGCTCTGCAGCCAACGTCATTGCGATTTAACCAAGCGCTTGCTAGGTTGTCGCCATATTTGTACAACTGGAGAGCCACATGACCCTTTCCCTGAAAGGCAAAACCCTGTTTATCACCGGTGCGAGCCGCGGCATCGGCAAGGCGATCGCATTGAAGGCTGCTGCAGACGGCGCCAACGTTGCCCTGTTTGCCAAAACCACCGAGCCCCACCCCAAACTGCCCGGCACCATTTACACCGCAGCCGAAGAAGTTCGCGATGCCGGCGGCACCCCACTGGTGTGCGTGGGTGATATTCGTCATGAAGAGCAGCTCAAGGCCGCGATTGACCAAACGGTGAAGGCCTTTGGCGGCATCGACATTCTGGTCAACAATGCCAGCGCCATTGCCCTCACCGGTACGGAGGCCACCAGCATGAAGTCCTACGATCTGATGCACCAGATCAACAGCCGTGGCACATTCATGGCCAGCAAGCTGTGCCTGCCTCACCTCCAGCAGTCCGATAACCCGCATATCCTGAATCTGGCGCCACCACTCAACATGGCACCGCACTGGTTCGGCCGGCATGTGGCTTACACCATGGCTAAATACGGGATGAGTTTGTGCGTACTCGGTATGGCAGACGAATTCAAAGGCAAGGTGGCAGTCAACGCGCTATGGCCGAAGACCGTCATCAACACCGCTGCCGTGCAAAACCAGCTTGGCGGCGTCCCAGCCGTTCAAGCCGCCCGCCAGCCTTCCATCATGGCCGATGCCGCTTACGCCATCCTGACACGGCCTGTCGCCGAAGCCTCCGGCCGCTTCTTTATTGATGAAGAGATCCTGCGTGACAGCGGCGTGAGTGATTTCAGCCTTTATCGAGTGGACCCGAGCCTGGAAGACGACCAACTACTCCCCGATTTCTTCCTGGATTAAGTGGCAGCCCCGCCCCGCGGGGTTACCAAAATTGTCACTTGCTGCCGAGACTCGCCGCCAAAATGTGATCATTCGCACGGCAACACTTTTAACCCCATGAAATATAACAATAAAATTTATTTCACAAGTCTGGCACAGTTCTCGCTTTTATCCCTGCAGGCAAACACAGGGACTCTGTGCCATGAGCAAGATTCTGAAATTGAACACACTGCGACCAGAGCAGGCACTGGATAATCTGAATCGGGTAACCGGGCTGGATTTTGATAGCTGGCCGGAATCGCTGGTTAACCACGCAGAGACACAGAACGCACAGGACAGTGCATCGGCTGACAATGGGACAACCCAAAAGGTCGCCCCGACAATTGCCTGCCTGCCGGAACAGACCCGCCGGCAGGGATAGCAAGCAGAAAATCTAGTAGTTGGAAATCAGCTTGTCCGAACTCTTGAGTGCAGCGCCGCGGCGCTGCATAAACAGCTCTTCAACCACGTGGGTCATGCCTGGGTCACTCAAGCGCAAGGAAATCTGCACCTGCTCCACGTCCGCGGAAAGCTTCAAGCGAATGGATCCGGATAGCAACGCACTACCTTCCCCGCCAACGTCAGCAGTATCGACTACCACCGCTTTTTCAGATTTGCTATCGATGTAGCGAACCACCAGCTGTACCTGGCCCGCAGCACCAGCCACCCTGACCCAGGACGCTACATTGAATTCCGCTTCCCATTGGCGCGCCTTGGCAGGACGCCCATCCGCCCAAATTCGGCCAGGCACCTTGGCAATGAATTTCTCTATCATTCCGCTCTCTCTAAACCGGTACAGTCTTTCTTGCCAGTGTACGCATGCGAATAAATGACGACCACGTATGACTTGGCGTACTGACATTGATGGATATCACACCTTGGAAGTTCCCTGCCATTACCCCCATGTACAATTGTCAGACAGAAAATGCCACCAGGATAGCTCACGGGTCTTAATCTCATCCTCGTGCAGTCCACACACTGACTGCAACCAAATTTTCTTTTACACCGGACAATGCAAGGAATTAACCCCATGGGCGAGCTGAAAGATCTGCGCGAACAAAGCGAATCTCTGGTAAATCGTGCCAAGGACCTGGGCAACAAGCTGTACCTGGCTGGCCTCGGCGCTTACGACAAAGCTGAAGAGAACTCCGAAGACCTGCTGAACAAGTATGTAGAAGCAGGCTCTGCTGCCTACGGTGAAGATGCGGAAGGCAAACCGAAAGCCCTGCTGGCCGGTCGTGGCGCTCTGCAAGCGGCCCGTGAACTGCTCGACAGCGCACCGGAAAAGCGCCAAGCCCTGTATGAGAAACTGATCGAAGCAGGCAAGAAAGAGCGTGGCGAAAAAGCCGACGCAACCAACGAATTCGTGCTGGCCGGCCTGGGTGCTGTTGCCACCGCACGTGAAGAAGGCGAGAAACTGTTCAACGATCTGGTTTCTGCCGGACAGAAACGTAGCTGATTCTGTTTCCTTATATCTGTTGTTACTCTCCTTTTAGGGGCCTGATTTGGCCCCTTTCTTTTGCCTGACAACTTGCCAGCCTTCCGAAATAACCGCCTTCTGGCCTCTTTTCCCCCTGTACAGCCCGTGATGGCCGGTCTACCGTTGAAGCATAATGCCGACAACACACGCTACTGCTTACGCGAGGGACCATGGCTGACCAGCCCCGCCGTAAAAAACGCCCCACCTCCACGACCGGCCGCCTGTTCCGCCTTGCCGGCATGACCACCTCGGTAGCCACACGTGTAGCAGGACATCAGGTCAAAGGCCTGTTTCAGTCCGATGCCGCCAAGGCCGCAGACCGGGAAAAGCTGATGCAGCACATCGGCAAGGAAGTGGCCGCCACCCTGGGAGAGATGAAAGGGGCGGTCATGAAAGTGGGCCAGATCGCGTCCCAGATGCAGGACATCCTGCCCCGGGAGATCAGCGAACAACTCAAGGTGTTGCAAAACGCTTCCGCCCCCATGCCATTCCATGTCATCCGTCGTCAGCTGGAAAAGGAGCTCGGAGACACGATCGACAGCCTCTTCTCCCGCTTCGAAGAAACGCCCTTTGCGGCTGCCTCCATTGGCCAGGTCCACCACGCCACCACCCATGAGGGTGACGAAGTGGTGGTCAAGGTGCAGTACCCCGCCGTCAAGGAATCCATCGACTCGGACATGAAGCACCTGCGACGCATTCTGCGCCTGGGCAGCTTGCTGAAGGTCGATGAAGCCGCCCTGGACGGTGTTTTTCAGGAAATTCGTAACCAGCTCCATGAAGAACTGGACTACTGTCAGGAAGCCGCCAATCTGGATGAGTTTCGGCAACGCCATGCAGACCAGCCGTGGCTGGTGATCCCACGCGTATACAGGGAGCTATCCGGCGAGCGAGTGCTCACTCTGAGCCGCGAAGACGGCATCGCGCTGGACGACGTCAACAACCGCAACGGCTTTGACCAGGACACCCGCAACCTGCTGGGCGAGCGACTGTTTGATGCCATTGGCCAGCAGATCTTTGAATTCCGCGCCGTGCACTGCGATCCCCACCCCGGCAATTTTGCCTTTCGCCCGGACGGCACCATCGTGATGTATGACTTTGGCGCAGTGAAGCGCCTGCCCTCACAGGATGCGCAACTGCTCCGCGACATCGTGACCAGCGCCATAAAGGAAGAATGGGAAACCCTGGATCAGCAACTGCAGAGACTTGGCGCCCGCAAACACGACAGCGACGTAAGCGGCGACTTCTACGCCACCTGGATCGAGCTCCTGCTGCGTGCCTTTTCGCGGGAACCCTTCGACTTTGCCCGCTCCCAATTGCACACAGACATTCTTAAACAGGTAAAACGCACTTCACTGGAACAGATGATGAAATTCCAGCCCTCCCCGCGTAGTCTGCTGATAGAACGCGTGGTCAGCGGGCACTACTGGACATTGATGCATCTGGGCGTCGTTGCCGCCTTCCGGCCCAACCTGGAGCGAGCACTGCAGAGTGACCCTCGCCCCGAACACTGAGACAAGCAAAAAGAAAGCCCCGCAGTGCGGGGCTTTTCTTGCAAGAGGGTTGGCTCAACGCCGGATTAGAAGGCGGAGCGCAGACCCACACTGATACCGGAAATCTCTTCTTCATCGGTATCGACGTAGCGCATGTATTCCAGATTCGCACCAAAGGTGTCAGTAAAGTTGAAATCCAGGCCAGCACCGTAGGATTCATCCTCAAAGGTCTCGGTGTCGCTGTAGGAATAGTTCACGCCAGCAATATCGCCATTTGCAGATACCTTGCCTTTGACCTTGGTATAACCACCAATGATGTAAGGGCGCAGGTTTTCACCAATGGGTGCACCCAGCTTCAGGTAACCCCCGTAGAGGTGATCCATTTCAAAGTCGACAATACCCTGGCTGTCTTCATCAACGCCGACACCACCACGGGCTTCCAGTGCCAGAAAATCGGTAAACTCAAAACCGGCATTCACGGTAGCAGCATCAATCTTGAGCGTATCGGAATCAAACTCTTCGTTGTCGTACTGAATCTGACTGTAGTTACCGCCAATGTAAGGCCCTGCGGCATAGGCCCCCTGAGCCGCCAACATGGAACAGGACAGCACTAAAACACCACGAATCATGACTTTCATTACGAGACTCCTTTTCCGTTAAGTCATGGTTTTCGAGACGTAATAGGTCGTACAGTTCCTGAAGATCCGGTAAATTCTGTAAAAACAGACTTTTCAGGATCCACATAACAGCGATAACAGGATCGGGAATGACAAAGGGACGCGTCTTGCTGGGCCTGGCACTGCTGGTGCCGCTACTGCTGCTGACTTCGCTTGGCCACACTGTCACCCTTAACGGGGGACAAGATCGCTATGAAGCTGCCGACGGGATGCACTGGCTATCCGACCCCCGCCATAGCCATACCCCCGAATCCGCACTCACCGCGCTCAAGAATGGCAACGGCACGCAGCTCCACGGGGACTACCCCGCTCTGGGCTTTCAGCAGGGATTCCAGTGGTTTCTCGTATCGCTGGAAAACCAGACACCACTGCCGTTTTGGTTTCTGCGTATGGGACGGCCGCATTTGGATTACCTTGATCTCTACCTCTTTGATGAGCATGGCACAGCCCTGGACCATCAGCGCCTGGGTGATCGCGTGCCTTTCAGTCTACGGGAATTCCCGCATTATCATTTGGTGACCTTGCTAACGCTTCCTGAAAACAGTCAACGTTTCCTGCTGCTTCGCGCTCAAGGCGACAATGTAATTGAAATGCCATTAACACTTAGCGCACCAGCAGCCTTCAATCAGCAAGACAACCAACTTTCCATTTTTTACGGGCTCTATTACGGCGCCATTATCGCCATGTGCCTGTTTAACTTGTTGCTGTATTTCTCCATACGGGACAGCAGCTACCTCTTATACGTGCTTTACCTTGGGACTTTCGGGCTTAACTTGTTCACTCGCGAGGGCCTGGGTTATCAATGGCTGTGGCCAGACGCCACCCTCTGGAATCACTACTCCCTCCCAATACTGAACCTGCTTACCCTGGCCTTTTCCCTGCTGTTTACCACACTGTTTCTTGACCTGAAAAGTCGCGCCCCACGAATCCATCGCGGCATCACCATCATCGCCTGGGCACTGATCCTCCTGTCCCCCTTTACGCTACTGAATTTTCACATTGCGATTCAGATCTCTACCGCCATCGTTTTTCCCTGGCCACTGATCGCAGCAGCTCTTGCGGTTTGGCTGATCCTCCAGGGCTACAGCCCGGCCCGCTATTTCCTGCTGGCTTTTCTGGCCGTGGCGACTGCCACACTATTGTATGTACTTAAGTCGTTTCAGTTACTTGAAGGCGGCTGGCTACTGGAAAACGCCATGCAACTTGGCACCTTCCTTGAGGCTGTCTTGCTGTCATTTGCCCTCGCACACAGAATGACTGTGCTGAAGAGCGAAAATGCCAGGATTCAACGTGAAGCCAATGAGGCTCTCGAAAAGCGCGTTGAAGAGCGCACCCGGGAGCTGAACACCGCCCTGAGCGCTCGCAGTGAATTTCTTGCCGTTATGAGTCACGAAATTCGCACCCCTCTGAACGGCATCATCGGCACGGTGGACATGCTTAAAGGCACCCCCATGAACGAGGAGCAAAAGCACAATATCCATGTCATCGAACAATCAGGCAACAGCCTGCTGAACCTGATCAACGACATCCTCGATTATTCACGCATCGAAGCGGGCAAGATGCCTATCGAGCAAACCAGTTTTGCCCTCGACACGCTAATAGAGGACAGCATGGCACTGTTCCAGCACAAGGCGCGCGTGCACTCCAACCTACTTACTATCACCCTGGCAGACGACCTTGGAAGCTACTGCATGGGCGACCCCGTACGACTTCGCCAGATTCTGGTGAACCTGATTAGTAATGCCGTCAAGTTCACGGACAATGGCGAAATCAGCCTCTCGGCCCAAAGAGATAACCAGAACCGGGATTATGTCTACTTTGAAGTGCGCGACACCGGCATCGGCATTAGCCCGGAGCAACTCAACAATCTGTTTGACCATTTTCAGCAAGGCGACAGTTCCACCAGTCGCCGCTACGGCGGCACCGGTTTGGGGCTGGCCATTTGCCGACAACTGGTCGAGATTATGGGCGGGGAGATTGGGGTGCAAAGCCAGCGCGGGGAAGGATCACGCTTCTGGTTCCGACTCCCGCTGCCACAAACGCGGGAAGGTACTCAGCTATCCTCCTCCGACAACGCCGAGCCTTACACTTCGCATTCAGGTGGACGCCTGCTGATTGTCGATGACAATCACATCAATCTGATGGTAGCCGAGGGCCTATGTCGAAAGCTTGGCTTCACCACAGAGGTCGCCGAGAGTGGTATGGAGGCCATCGCAGTCCTGTTGTCGGCGACCGAACCATTCGACATTGTGCTAATGGATTGCGAAATGCCGGAAATGGACGGCTTTGAAACATCAAGATCCATACTCCGGCTTCAGAAAGAAAAGAGGCTACCCTCCACCCCGATTGTCGCCCTTACCGCGCACGCCGTACCCGACAAGATTCAAGCCTGTCATGACGCAGGAATGGTTGGCCACCTTGCCAAACCCATCAACATGGAGCGCCTGCGAAATACCTTAAGACAAATACTGCGTGATCCGGATATCCGGCTCACCAGCAAGCATTAATCCGACCGTTTAAGCGACAACAACAGACGATCCACCGCTCGCTCAAGATCATTCAGGTTGGCGCAACGGTGCGCCTCGCGACAATAGGGCAAGTAGCGGTCCATCACCGCGTCGCCACTGTTCCACTGTGAGCGGGCTTCGGGATTCAGCCACCATACCTGGCGCACCCTGCGGCGAATTTGCGCCAGGGTCTGCGCCCCTTCTGGCAGGGCATTATTCCGGGCATCGCCAAGAATAATCACTGTGGTATGCCGATCCAGCTGACGCTCGCAACGGCGCCAGAATGCCTCGAACATCTGGCCGTAATCGGTACCGCTGCCTGATAATCTGTCCAGCACCCGGCCAACCGCCACATCCGGGGAGTAACGACTGAAATCTTCCGTCACCTCATCAAACCGTGACGCAAAAGCAAAGCTACGTACCTGTGGCAACACATCGTTAAGCGCGTAAAGAAACTGGAGCAAAAAACGGGCGGGTTCGCTGACCGAACTGGAGACATCACAGATCACCATGATACGGCTCTTGCGCGGCGGCATTTGCTGCCAGTGAAGCTGCGCAGGCACACCGTCATGACGCAAACTGCCCGACAGCGTACGACGGCCATCCAGGCGACCGCGGCGACTGCGTTTGAGACGACGCTGGTGCAGGCTGGCGAGCCGCCGAGCCATCTTTCGCACCAGCGCCTGCACTTCCCGAAATTCACGAAGATCCCTGAACGCTACCGCGCGCATGGTCTGCTCACGCAACTCGCGACCATAGCCGGTGCCATGCAGCAAAAACTGGCGGCGCACCAAGCCGCTGGCCTGCTCACGCACCCGGCCACGCCACTCCCGCAACTGGTCCGCCTGGGCTTGCTGGGTCGCCGAGCCCTGACTTAGCTGGATAACCTGATCATCCACGGCTCCCATTCCCATGCTCATGAGCAGGCGCCTGGTGTAGAGTCCTTGCTGGGTGATCACCTGCATGTCGGTGAAATTCATGGCCGCCGCGGCTTCTGCCATGGTCTGACTCAACGCGTTGGCATCCGCATTGAGCAGGGACTGTATCTCGTCAGGCATCTGAGCCAGAAGATCCGCTGGCAGTATCGATGCGGCATCGCCGACAGAGTCACTTTCCCGGCCATCTGCTCCCTGCTCAGCGGTTTCGCCATCAAAGAAGCGACTGAAAGTGGTTTCAAACGCCAGCCGGTCCTGCTCCGCCTTAACCAGAGTCACAGACAGAGCATCATGGAACCGCGCACGCCCTTCATACCCCACCAGAGCCACCGCCTCCATGGCCTGAGAGGCTTCATCCGGCGAAATACGCAGCCCCGCACCGCGCAGGGCACGAATAAACTCCGAGAGTCGACGAACCGGCATCAACGCTTCCCGAACTTGCGCAACCAGCCCGGCAACAACTCCCGTGCCAACGTCACATCCTGCTCGGTCTTCAGTACCAGATTCAGGGTATCGGCCACCAGCTCCTGCGACAGGCTGTCAGCATGCAACAGCACCAGCGCACGGGCCCAATCGAGGGTTTCCGAGATGGCCGGCAATTTCTTCATGTCCTGTTCGCGCAGGTACTGGATAAACGCCACCAGCTGATCACGCAGCTGGCCATCCAGCTCCGGCACCCGGGCTGAAACGATCTGCGACTCCAGCTCCGGGGCCGGATAGGGGATATAGAGGTGGAGGCAGCGGCGCTTGAGGGCGTCAGACAGTTCACGCTGATCATTACTGGTGAGGAGCACCAGTGGCTGATGCTTCGCTCTGACGGTACCCAGCTCAGGAATAGAAATCTGGAAATCCGATAACAGCTCCAGCAGGAATGCCTCGAATTCCTGATCCGCCTTGTCGATCTCGTCAATCAACAATACCGCCGGTTCGTCGCTGCGAAGCGCTTGCAACAAGGGACGAGGTTCAAGAAAGGTATCGCTGTAGAAGGCTTCACCGAGATCGCCCAGTCTTGCCATGCTGGCATCCAGACTGTCGGTATCCGCCAGCATGCTGCCCAGCTTGTCGCGCAATAACTGGGTGTACAGCAACTGCTTGCCATACTTCCACTCATACAGTGCGCGACTTTCATCCAGCCCTTCATAGCACTGCAAACGAATCAGCGGTGCCACCAGAAAAGCCGACGCCGCCTTGGCCAGCTCAGTCTTGCCGACTCCGGGCGGCCCCTCCACCAGTACCGGCTTGTTCAGCTGCGCCGCCAGATAAATCGCCAGCGCCACCTGTTCGCTACAGATATACCCCTGCCCGGCAAAACTGCTGACAATGTCTTCTACGGATTCGATACGGGTTTTCATGCACGCTCCTGCCTGTACGAACCAAGCAGACTAGCGCAGATTAGCCGGAAAGGGCATGGCAGCGGGCGACAGGCCCGCTGCACAAAACGAAATGATCGAATTGGACAAAAAAAAAAGGGGGGGGGGGGGGKAAATCAATGCAGGGTAATGTTGTCCGCCAGCACCACAGGTGCAATGTCTTGAGGCTCATCCACGACCGGCTCCCCGTCCACACCGCTGACATCAAAACGGGCAGAACTCACCTCACCATCAATAAGGTCGGGGATCGCATCCAGAAACGCATCCACATGCTCGGATCCGAAATGAACCTCCAGGGAGTCCAGGCAACGCCATTGCTGCCAAACCATGATCACTCGGGGCTCATCCGCCTGCACATAGACCTCGTAGGCAAGACAGCCCTGTTCCTTGCGTGAGGCGCTGGCCAATTGCTGCACCAGCTCCAGCGCTTCAGGTTGCTGGTCGGACTTGATAGGAAACGAGCCTTTAACGATGATCATGCAGGTCTGCTTTGCCGGGAAAACGACCATTCTAGCACAATACCGCCCTGCTCGTCTGTCAGCCGCAGAAACGCACCGACTCGCCCAGCGGCACCCGGCCAACGCGGGTACGATTAGCGGCGATCTCCGGATCTTCATACCCAAAACTGATACCCAGCACGATCGCCGTGGACTCCGGAATCTCCAGCAGCTCACGGACATCATCCGGGTAGTAACGCATACTCCCCTGGGCACACGCCCCCAGTCCATGAGCGGTCATCGTCAGCAGCAAGGACTGAATATACATCCCCACATCCAGAGCCACCGTCACGCCGAACTGCTTCTCCATGCCGATAAACACGACATGAGGGGCATCAAATAACTGAAAATTGCGCAACTCGGCCCGCTGGCGCCCTTCCCGGTCTTCCCGGGCGATCCCCATGCTGCCGTACAATTCCATCGCGCAATCGACCTGGCGCTGACGATAGACGCCGTCGAAACGGGGCAAGCTTTCATAATCCGGCGCAAACGGCACACCGCGACTGACCTTGTCCACCATGCGCTCACGCAAGGCATCCCGCACCTGGCCACTCGCTACCCACACCTGCCAAGGCTGAATATTGCAGTTGGAGGGTGCATGCTGAGCCAGAGAAAACACCGATTCCAGTACATCCTGAGGCACTGGCTTGTCGAGAAAACCGCGTACGGAACGACGCTGTTTGAGGGCATCAGCCAGGGACATGGAATCGGCATTCATAATGGGATACTCCGGTCAGGGTTTTAGCGGAGTCTAACGACCCAATGCACACAGGGCGATGACAGGAACGCTCAGGATCAGGGCAGGAAAAACCGGAATTCAGGAGGCCAGGCGCATGGCGCGGCAAATCTGGTCGATGACTGGCGCCGCCAGCTCCATGCGGCCATCACAACCACTGACACCAAGGCGGTCAGCACACACCGGACAAAGGACATTGAACATCAGCTCATCGCCCTGGCTACGGGCGGGGAGGACGGCCCAATTCTCGACACGCGCCTGCTGGCCGATACGATGATAGTAGTCCAGATCGATATCCCCACCAGGCTCATAATCGAAAGACGTGGGGCAGCGACTGCAGTTCAGCCACATGTCGTAGAGGGCCGCGGCATCGTATGGGTCCCTGGGATCAAACGCCATCACCACCTCCCTGTTGTGGCCAGCTGCTCGAAGATGCCCTTTTGTAGTGCAAAAATTGTCAAAAACCTACGAATCACGTCACAAACTACAAGGATATTGCTCTGCTGACACAAAGCTGACACCTACAAGCGGTATCCGGCGGCCATGGCCCGCCCTCCCAGCGCCATCATCTCCAGCTGCAAACAAGCATGCTCCGCCAACACCTTGCGGGCTGCAGCACCGGCATCCAGCATGGAGATGCCAGCGCCAAACATTATCGCGATGGCCGCTTCTGCTTCCTGCTCGGCGGGGACAGGATCGCCGCCCCGGGCGGCGACCGCCTGGCCCACATCATCCGCCAGCTCATCGACCAATAGCTGCAGCTCGCGCTGAATTCGCGATCGATAACGATCGTGGCTTCCCAGCCGCTGCTGCACCAACAAGCGAAAGTCATTGCCGTTCTCGTCCAGATAACGAACGAAGCGCTGAACCAGCTCTCTCACCGCCTGGGCCGGGCCAATCTCGATCATACTGCGGCGCTCGTACTCCATCGCCGAGCGCAACCGAAAACAACAGGAATCGATCAGCGCCAGCCCAAGCGCCTCCATATCGGGAAAATGGTTATAGAGTGACGTTGCCGCCAACTCGCTTTCTCGGGCAACTTCACGCAAGCCGAGACTATCCAGACCTCGCCCGCCTGCCATGAGCGAGCGTGCCGCCGTCAGAATTCGCTCGCGAGTTTGCCGTTTTTGTCGCTGTCGCGCCGTCTCAGCCATAACCGTACCACTAACAACTGTTAGTTTCATATTCCCATGAATACGGGTCAATTGGCAATAACAAGGCGATTACAAAATAAACTTTGACAAACACTTGTTAGCTGAAACACAATCCAGCTTACAAATGTAAGGCAAGAAGTTTGGCACTTGCCGGATGGTCGGCGCACTATCGAACTGTGAGAATCGAACGCGCTACAACACAGACTGCCCATTGCAAACGGGCAGCAGGGAAGCAACAAGGGGTTATACATGAACTATTTCATTACCGGTGCCACAGGGTTTATTGGTCGTTTTCTGGTGGCCCGTCTGCTTAAACGCGACGACACCCGGGTGTTCGCGCTTGTCCGCTCAGGCTCGGAATACAAGCTTGACGCCCTGCGCCGTCGACTGGGGGCCAGTCCCGACCAGCTGGTAGCCATTCATGGCGACATCAACGACAAGTTACTCGGCATCAGCAAACGCGATCAGGACGACCTGAAAGGCCAGATCGACCACTTCTTTCATCTGGCCGCCATTTACGATTTGACCGCCGATGAGAACACACAGCGTTACACCAACATCGAAGGCACCCGGCAGACCCTCAAGCTGGCCGAGAAACTGGAAGCCTCGTGTTTCCATCACGTCTCTTCCATTGCCGCCGCCGGACTATACGATGGCACCTTCACCGAAGACATGTTCGATGAAGCCACCGGTCTGGATGACCCGTACCTGCTGACCAAGCATGAGTCCGAGGCACTGGTACGGCAGGAAAGCAAGCTCCCCTGGCGAATCTACCGTCCCTCCATGGTGGTGGGGCATTCTGAAACCGGCGAAATGGACAAGGTCGACGGCCCCTATTACCTGTTCAAACTGATACAGAAGCTCAAGGACGTGCTGCCCAACTGGATTCCGCTGGTGGGTGTCGAAGGCGGCAAGTTCAACATTGTGCCGGTAGATTTTGTCGCGGATGCACTCGACCACATCGCCCACCAGGAGCAGGGCGACGGCGAGTGTTTTCATCTCACCGCGGACCGCTCCTATTCGCTTGGCGAAATCATGGATGTGATTGCCGGCGCGGCGCAGGCGCCACGCTGGGCAGTCAAACTCGATAACAGCCTGTTCGATGTCGTACCCGGCATCGTCAAGAAGGGTGTCAGTGCCATGACGCCGAAAATGGTGGTCAACGCCGCACTGGAAAACCTGGATATCCCCCCGTCGGCAATGAAGTTTCTGACTTTCCCGACCGACTATGACAACCGCCGTAGCCGCAACGCCCTGGCAAATACCGGTATCGAGGCGCCGGAGCTGGAAACCTACATCCAGCAACTCTGGGACTTCTGGGAAAACCATCTGGATCCGGACCGCGGCGAGCGCAAGGATGAACTCCAGCCCCTGCCCACCCTGCCGGAACGAGTGGAAGGCAAGGTGGTCATGGTCACCGGTGCCACATCAGGTATCGGCAAGGCCACCGCCCTGAAGCTGGCACGGGCCGGCGCCACTGTACTGGTGGTCGCTCGTACCGCAGAAAAACTGGATGAAACCCTGCATGAGATTGACCAGCTTGGCGGAACGGCGCAGGCCTACAGCTGCGATGTCTCCGATCTCAACAGCGTGGATCAGCTGGTCCAACAGGTGATTGCCGACCACGGCCACGTGGATGTACTGGTCAACAATGCGGGCCGCTCTATCCGTCGTTCCGTGGTGCACTCCTTTGATCGCTTCCACGATTACGAACGTACCATGCAGCTCAATTATTTCGGCGCACTGCGGTTAATCATGCAACTGATGCCCGCCATGATTGAGCGCGGCGGCGGCCATGTGATCAATATCTCCAGCATCGGCGTACTGACCAATGCCCCCCGCTTTTCTGCCTACGTGGCATCCAAGGCGGCACTGGATGCCTTCACCCGCTGTGCATCCAGCGAGCTGGCGCACGAGGGGATTCGCTTTACGACGATCAATATGCCCCTGGTACGCACGCCGATGATTGCACCGACCAAGATCTACAACCACGTACCCACCATCAGCCCGACCCAGGCGGCCGACATGATCTGTGACGCCATTGTGCGCCAACCGAAACGCATTGCGACCAACCTGGGAATCATGGGCCAGGTCATGCATTTCCTCACCCCCAAGGTCACGGAAACGATCATGAACACCGGCTACAAACTCTTTTCGGATTCCGCCGCGGCGCTCGGCGGCAAGGAAGGCACACCGAAAAAGATCAGCCGGGAACAGGCCGCCTTCTCCCGCTTGTTCAAGGGGATTCACTGGTAACAACACTTACTGCGCAGGCACCAAAAGAAAAGGCCCCGACACGCGGGGCCTGAAATGTTCCGGAGACAACCGGAAGCATACGCAGCGGGACCATGTCCCGCAGCTATAGTCGCTAACCGCCACCACTCCTGCATTGATTCAGATCAGTTTCCCGCTACTTTCAGAGACGGTCTATTCTTACCCCGCGGCTCTCTCCAGCACCTGCTGCAAATCTGGTGGGGAATAGTCTGGCCCCTTGAGGACCTTGCCACGGTCATCTTTCACCGGTTTCCCATCGGCCCCCAACTTGCTCATGTTACTGCGATGCACTTCTTCACAGGTGGCGTTAAGGTCAATCCCGAAGGTATGACCCGCACCATAGGTCACGTAGTTGATATCCGTCAGCGCATCGGCCACTTCCACAAGATCGACATTGAAGTCGGTCAGCAACTCAAGCTGCTCCCGGGCACGCGACAGGGTATCCAGGAAGGCACGCTGGGCAGCAGAGGGCTGCTGGCAAGTGGCATCCGCCAACTCATGGAACTCTTCCAGCAGCAAGGCCAGCCGCAACCGGATAGTTCGATCATCCGGCACCACTGGTCGAGACTCTACGGGCAAGGAAAAAGCCTGATGAAACTCGCCTACACGGTCAAAATTACTGCTATTGGCCACCCTCAACCTCCTCAAGAAACGCCAGAATTTCCCGGTTTACCTCCGCCGCCTGCTCCATTTGTATCCAGTGACCACACTGATCGATCAGTACCGTACGCAGATCCGGGACATAATCCGGCATGCGCTGAAGAGCCTTCTGTCCGAACTGGATGACCGGGTCCTGCATTCCCCCAAGGAATAAAGTGGGCACCGGGATTTCCCAGTTGTCATCATCCCGCTCTTCTTCCCATGAGAGGTCCATCGCCCGGTACCAATTGATCGGCCCGGTAAAACCGCTGTGCTCGAAACGCTCAACGTAATAGGCGAGATCTTCGTCGCGCATCCATCGCGGCTGCTCCTCCGGTTCTGGCATCCCCTGCAAGAAGGCCGTGTTATCCGGCGCCGGACGATAGTCCTGGATACCCTCTGAAGAGAGACTGTGGAACACCAGCTTCAGGCTACGCGTCACATCCTGTTCCAGCTCCGCTTCAGGCACCGCCGGTTGCTGAAAATAGAGCATGTAGAAGAACCCGTCCCTGAACAGCTTGTGCATGGCCACGGTTGGCGCCACCGGGGCGGGACCTCCATAGGGAACAGACATGCCGACGAGCGCATTGATACGCTTTGGGTATCGTCTTGCCACCTGCCAGGCCAGCCCACATCCCCAGTCATGGGCTACCAGGATGGCACTGTCATAACCCAGGGCATCGATCAGGCCGATGACGTCTTCGACCAGCTGGCTGTTACGGTAGGCAGCCACGTCTTTGGGGCCACCGGTATAGCCATAACCACGCAGATCCGGGGCCACGGCGTAGTAACCCGACTGAGCGAGCACCGGCAGTTGATAGCGCCAGGAAGCCCAGCACTCCGGAAACCCGTGCAGGCACAACACCAGTGGCTTACCGGGCTCACCCGCTTCTGCCACAAAGAATTCAAGGCCGTTGGCGGCCACCTTTCGCTCCTGCGTAAATGCCATACTCTCTTCCTAATCTGAGCCCAGTTCAAAAACCGTCAGACGGCTACTTACCCGCCCCGACGAAAATGCTATTGTTAGCATAAGAAACAAGGGTGACCCCATTGAATGTGACAGCATGCCTGCCGCCAGGCAAGCCTGTCGCCTACTCGTTTAGGCATGAAACAAGGATGCGCCGTGACTGACGAGACAGGACAGCAACACACACTGCGCACTCGCCTTGGCGAGTGGGTGGCTCCCTATGTGCCCGATTATTTTCCCGTTGCGTGGAAACTGGGCCTGTCCATTTCCTTGCTGATTCTTTGTGGGATGACCATCCTCGGCACCCTGCTACTGAACAATCAGCTCAGCCGTATGCGCGATCAGGCTGACAGCTTCGGGGCTGCTATTGCCCAGCAACTGGCCAATACGGCCCGCGAACCCCTGCTCGCCGACGACACCTTTTTCCTGAAGGTCCAGCTCAATAACCTCACCCGCAGCGAAAGCGTGCGTGGCGCCGCCCTGTTCAACCGCGAAGGCGGCCTGATCGACAAGGCAGGCATCCTGCCGCTGGCGGCAACCCCCCTGCAGGAACCTGTGCGCCGCTGGAACCTGGAAAACGAACCTGTAACCACCTACTACTCCCCGATCCCGGTGGGAGAACTGGTGGCAGGGTACACCGCCATTTCCCTGTCTGATCGTCCCATCATGGCGGCCAGGGAAGCGGTACGCGATACCATGATTACGGCCACCCTGATCATGAGCATCATCGCCATCATCGTCGCATTCGTAATCAGCCGCCGGCTCGCCCAACCGATTCAGGATCTGCTTGCCGCCACCAGCGCCATGCGCAAGGGCGACCTGAATTACCGTATTCAGGACCGCCGCAATGACGAAATCGGCGGACTCATAGAAGCCTATAACACCATGGCTCACGGGATGCTCGAGAAAGAGCAGGTGGAGCGGGTCCTTCAGCGTTTTGTCAGCCCTTCCGTCGCACGCAACATGATGGCAGACCTGGACCAGGTACAACTGGGTGGACGCGATGTTCAAGCCACCGTGGTATTTGCCGATATCGTCGGCTTTACCCGCCTGTCAGAAAGCCTGGCGCCAGACGCCATCGCCGATATGCTCAACGTCTATTTTGATGCTATCACCACCGCCACCAGCTTTTATCGGGGCACCATCGACAAATACATGGGCGACTGCGCCATGATCGTGTTCGGCGTACCGGAAAAGGACGACGAACACCTGTTCCACGGACTCTGCTGTGCGGTCATGATCCAGCGACTGGTAGAACGCCTGAACGAATACCGGCAGGCCAGCGGCCACACCACGGTAGAATTCCGTATCGGCATCAACTCTGGCGATATGCTGGCTGGCAATCTGGGCTCACGGGACCGCATGCAGTACACCGTCGTTGGCGATGCGGTCAATCTGGCCTCTCGCCTTTCCAACATGGCCGGCGGCAACGAAATCATCGCGGCCTCACCGCTACTGGCCAACCCCAATATTGCTTCCCGCGTGCGGGCAACAGAGTTCGGCGCCATGCGCATTCGCGGCAAGACCGACCCCGTCAGCACCTTCCGTATTGATGGCGTCCATGCGCTGTCCGAAACCCTCATGGAACAGCGTATTGCGCAGTTTCTGGCAAGACTGAGCGCGGAGCATCAACGTGCACAAGGCGAGTAGTCTGCTCTGCGCGCTGGCCTTAAGCGGCTGCGCCACCCTCGGCAACCCGGAACAGGACGTCAGCGACGCACTGGCAGAGCATGACTATGCCCGGGCCGCCAGCATCGTCGACAACACCAGTCCCAAGCACGCGCAATACGAAATGCTGCAGACCCAATACGAGGGCATCCTTCTGGCCAGCAAGGAGTACCGCCAACGACTGGTCATCGAAGCCGAAGCCCTGGGTCGCAAACAGCAATGGGATGATGCTTTCGCCTTGTTGCAGGGCCACCGTGACAAGGTGATCGACCCTTCTGCCATCGACGAGCTCACTGCCACCCTGTCTCTATGGGAGGGCGCCCAGCTCAATCAGTTACTGGCAGAACGACGTGAAGCACAGGCCCGTTCCATGCTGGAAACACAGCGTCTTGGCGAACGACTGGCCAGCTTTCATGACCCTCGAGCCAAAGCAGAAAAACACCGCCTTGATGAGGAGCACACCCTGCTCGTGGCCGACCTGACCCGCCTCGGCGAATACTTCGCCGACCGTCAGCAGTGGATCCAGGCACGCGACCTCCTTCGTTACGCGCATCAACTGGCTCCTGATCTCCCTCCTTCGCCGCAGTTGGCTCGCGCCCAGCAAGTACTCAACGACGCCGATCAACAAGCACGGGCAAAGCGCAACCGCGCCCTGCAAACCGAGGCTGAACTGCTAATGGCCCGATACCAGCGCAACGGCCAGCTCCAGTCACTGCTTGCGGCGCGCAGCTTTCTCGACAAGCATCGAGATAACCCTGCCCTAACCAGCCATCGCCAACGACTGGAACAATGGGCTCGCCGCCGCTTCGCTGAAGAAATGAATACCGGTGAAGCCCTTTATGCCCGCGGTCAGTACAAGGAAGCCTACCGAATCTGGAAACAGGTCGCCCCGCTCTACCCCAACGATGAAGAGCTGAACAAGAAACTGGAGCGAAGCCGCCGGGTGCTTACTAACCTGCGCAGCTTGCAGCAATCCTGACGCTCCCTGAGGCTGCACTGCCAGCGGCCCTGCCCACACATGGCATTTACCAGTGCCCATAAAAAAACGCGCCTATGGCGCGTTTTTTTATGGGCAACTGCGGGCTTAATTCTCCGCCGGAGCCTCCTCAACCCCTGAGGGAGAAGTCGGCGGGGTTTGATCTGCCTCAAAGGCATCCTTGAATTCCGGAGTCACCGGGTCGCGACCATCAAAGACCTTGTCGATACTGGACGGCAGCGGGTGCTTTATCACGCGTTCCAGCTTGCCATCACCATTCACCTCGAACTGCAGCGCCGTAATCCCCATGTATTTCTCGCGGCTCATCTGCACCAGGCGATCATTGTCTGCCAGAATCGTCGGGCGCAAAAACACCATCAGGTTACTTTTCTGACGTGAATTGGTCGTCGTCCGGAACAGGAAACCCAGTAGAGGAATATCCCCCAGCAGCGGCACCTTGCGTACCACCTTGCGGATGTCGTCCTTGATCAAGCCCCCCAGTGCAATGGTCTCGCCATCATCCGCCAGCACCGTGCTCTGTAATTTGCGGGTCGTGGTGACAATATCAACCGCATCACCTGAGGATTCCTTGACCGCGGAATTTTCCTGCTCCAGCTCAAGACGAATGGTGGACAGGCCCGCCACATGAGGAGTGACCTTGAGCGTCAGCCCCACATCTTCACGCTGAATCGTCGTAAACGGATTGGATACGCCAGACCCTGTGTTGGTGCTCTGCCCTGTCACGAATGGCACGTTCTCACCCACAATAATCGACGCTTCTTCGTTATCCAGCGTCAGGATGCTGGGCGTGGAGAGCAGATTGACATCGGAAGAGGAGGCCAGTGCCTGCATCAATGCTCCCCACTTGAGATCGCCATTGGAATCGGTTTCACCCAGCCCAATGGCAACCCCGTCATTCAGGGAAAGGCCGGAAGGATCATCGGTAGCTAACGCCTGGAGAATAGAATTAACGCTCAATCCAGCGTTGTTGAAATTCACCGCACCCACACCGGATTCATCACTGCCGCCGACATACTGGAAGCCCAGCGATTTGGCATTTTCGCCCGTCACCTCAACAATCGCCGCCTCGATAAGGATCTGGGCACGACGCACATCCAGCTGGCTGATAATGGACTGCAGCTCATTCATCATGCCCGGCTCAGCACGAATCACCAGCGCATTGAGAGACTCGTCCGCCTGAATGGAGACTTTGCCATTACTACTGGAGGAAGACACCGCCTTGCCATCAGCACCCGGTTTTGCAGCAGAGGCACCGTCAGCAAAATTCTTCAGGATTTCTGCAAGCGTCTTGGCATCTCCATGGGTCAAACGGACAACTTTGACCCCCGAGCTCGCACTGTCCGCAGTGTCCAGACTTTTCACCATCTGGGCCATACGCTGACGGGTAATCCGGTCGCCCTTGATGATAAGCCGGTTGGTTCGCTCATCGGCGACCACCGTGACACTACCTTCCTGAGTCTTGCCCCGGCGACCACCGGTTTGTGGCGTAAGCGTCTCGAGCATTTTCACCAGATCACCCGCAAAAGCATGCTCGAGCTTGATCACCTGAACATCTTCAGATTCAGCGTTATCCAGGCTGGCGATAATGGCTTCCATCCGGCGGATGTTGTCCAGATGATCACTGATAATCAACGCATTGGCGGAGCCAACGGCGGCAAGATGACCATACTGCGGCACCAACGGACGCAACACCGGCACCAGCTCTTCCACCGGGGAATTCTCCACAGGAATGACCCGGGTCACCAGCTCCTCGCCGGTGCCCTGCCCCTTGTCTACCAACGGCAGATTGCTTTGCTTGGCCGTCGTGTTGGGGACGATTTTAATAATATCGCCTGCTGGAACGGCAGCGTAACCGTGTACCTGCAGCACAGACAGGAACAGCTCATACACTTCATCCGCCGATAGCGCCTTGGTCGACACCACCGTCACGTCCCGTGCCCGAACCCGAGGGTCCACCACAAAATTTTTCCCGGTCATGTCGGCGATCTGGCTGATAAACGCCTGAATATCCGCATTGCGGATATTCACCGTCCAACTCTTGCCATCATCACTGGCCTGCACCTGATTACTGGCCGCATGGGCAGACACCACCACCACCGTCAGACAGGCGACCAAAAGGGTTTTAAGCGCAGAGGCTCTTAAACGGAACATCATAAACACCACCTAGGGCGGATAATTCACAGTAAATTGCTGATCGCCACGCTGGACGACAATACTGGCCTGCTGGGTCTGTTTGAAAGACTCCAGAGCAGCCATATCACTTTCCTCTGTGCCCAGCCCATGGCCGTTCACTGACAAAATTACATCACCTGGCGCAAGCCCGACTTGTGAGAGCAGCTGTTTAGGCGCTCGCTTACCCAGGGTATACCCCTGTGTGCTGCCATTACTTACCGGGCTAAGGGCAAGCTGCTTTATAATGGTTTGCCGCTGTTGCATCATGTCGGCGTCATCACCTTCCGCCTGAACCGGCTGGGGCTGAGAGCGGACCTGCGGTCTAACTTCGGTCACTCCTCCCAATGCAGTATCCGACCACCTCAACGTTTCGAGCCGGCCGGCTCGACGCAGAATGACCCGGTCTGCATAGACTTCTTCCAGAGAGGCATTGCCCGGAATACTGTCGCCAATGTGATACAACTCTGCTTCCTTGCCTTTCTCGGCAATGATCGCTGTCGCTTTCTGCGGATCGGAGGTCTGAAAAACCCCCAGCAACTCCAGCCGCAACCGGGTATCGGGGGCATCTGTGGGCTTGTTGCTTGCCTCACGCGGTTCCGCCTGATACTCGCCAAATAGCTGCCATCCATCTACCTGCGTCTGGGATAGACTGGTGGCCGTGCTGCTGGACGCCACTTCAAGTCGGGTTTTTTCGGTCGCGGGGATAGGATCATTGGGCCCATAAAGCAGAAGCCAGACGGTTTCAGCCAATACCCAAGCAAGTGCGACCACCAGCGCAATAGCCAACAGCCACCGCACCGGCCTGCCCCAAGGGTAAGCCTTTCCCCACTCTGAAAACTGCGACTTCACGGCCCTGCTCTTCCTTTATCGTTTTGGCTGGACGTGTTTACAACCCCGGACAACGAGCACGAAGGCTAACGAATTCGGGCGCCCTTTTATTGCTTAATTCTGTAACGGCGCGGGGAAGAACTACTGCATCCCTGCCTGCCCCAGCGCAAAGGGCTGAGACATCTGGAAAACCACATCATCGGGCTGACCACCCTGGCTCACACCAAGCAGTATGGGCCATGCCCGAAAGACTTCCAGCTGAAAACGCCCTTCTGACAAACGGGCATTCATCAGCTGCCGCCCCTCAGGACTCGTCACCTCCAGCACGGGATCCTCGCCCTCCATGCTCACTCGGCCCTGCAGCACCGGCACCACCGCCGAACCACTGCGGCCCCAAGTCACAGTGCCACCACCGTATTGCAGGGTTGCTCTCGCCTCGGTCACCCGACCATCCTGAACGGCGAACTCCATGATCGAAGCGTCCGCTCGGCCATCAGCCCCGCCCTGGGGAATACGCTCTGCGACCAGGGACACAGGCACCGACGCGCGCACCTGTAGTAACCGCCAGTTCTGTGCGCCAGAACCGCCAAGCCACCCGGCCAGACGCAGATCGCTTCCAGCAGTGGTTCGCAAGGAAACATCCAAACCCGGCGTGAGCCCCCGGAAATCCAGCATCCACCCCAGTGTGCCCTGCTGCTGTTGCCAGCGCCAGTCAACTTGACCATTCCACCAACGGCCGCGGGCATTCTCCAGCACCAGGGAAACCCCTCCAGGGCGAAGCTGAGGCACCCTTTCCACCAAAACGGCAGCGGGCATCAGCACCACCAAAAACAGCAGCAGGCAGGCCACGAACACCAGAGCGAGAGTCAGCTTGCGAGGCATCAGGCGCTCTTAAAACGGGATATCGTCGTCGAAATCATCGGCAGGGCCACTGAACCCCCCACCCTGATTCGAGCTGCCACCTTGCTGGGGCGCATTGCCTCCGCCGAAGTCGCCGCCCCCCTGGTTCTGGTAACCGCCCTGATTGCCCTGTGGCGCAAAACCACCGCCACCCTGGCCTCCACCTTCACCCCGGCCATCCAGCATCTGCATCTCGCTGGCCACGATTTCGGTGGTATAACGGTCCTGACCATCCTGCCCTTGCCACTTACGGGTACGAATGGCGCCTTCAATGTAGACCTTGGAACCTTTCTTCAGGTACTCGCCGGCAATTTCTCCAAGCTTGTTGAAAAACACCACCCGATGCCATTCCGTTCGTTCCTGCATTTGGCCGGTCTGACGATCCTTCCAACTCTCACTGGTAGCCAGCCGCACATTGGTGACGGCTCCGCCGCTGGGCATGAAACGAGTTTCTGGATCTGCCCCAAGATTGCCAATCAGTATTACCTTGTTTACACCGCGCGCCATGTTTTTCTCCGTGCCCCTGAAGGGCTTTAATCAATCATTACCGTGCTTGCTGCTGGCAGCAAAACCGCCATTGTGTCAGCTTTGAGCGATACCGGCGACCCCTTCAAGACGGGCCTCATCCAGCTCTCCTGGATTCACTTTCAGCAATGCCAAGCCTTGCTCTTCCACGATAACGGCCTCAACAACTCCGGGCACATCCTGCAGCTGGGTGGCCAGCGTTTTGCCATCCTGCCCCGGCTGCAGCCGCAACGCCCGATTATCCAGTTTTGCCGGCTCCTTCATGCCCGAAAGCACGAGCAGCCAGACCAGTGCCAAGGCCATACAACCATAGAAGACCGTTGCCGCGCCCCACCACTGATACAGGGCTCCACCAAGCTGCCCCCCCACAAAAACACCCAGGAACTGACTGGTGGAGTACACCCCCATGGCCGTGCCGCGGGTCCCTGCGGGTGCTGCCCGGCCAACCAACGAGGGCAACAGGGCCTCAAGCAGATTGAAGGCGGCAAAGAATACCAGCAACGCCACCACAAAGTGCCACACCTGAGCACCGGCAAACGCCAATAATAACTGGGACAGCGCGAGCAGTATTACGGCCAGCCGCTTGACCGGCATGGCTCCTCGCCGCTCAGCACGAATAATCAAGGGCACCATCGCCACAAATCCAGCCAGCAGCACGCCAAGATAGAGCAGGCTATGACTGCCCAGACTCATACCAAGGCGCTCGCTCAGCAAAGCGGGCACCACCACGAAAGACGCGGTCATAATCAGATGCAGACTGAAAATACCCACATCAAATTGCAGCAATGTCTTACTGCCAAGTACGCGGCGGAAGCGCTCCCTCGCTGGCAACGCTTCCCCCTGCAACGCTCGAGGGGCGGGCACAACCATGGCGACAATCAGCGCAAACCCGCCTAGCACGGAGGTCATCCAGAATAACCCGGACAACCCAAGCCATGTCGCCAGCAGAGGCCCCATAATCAGGGCCAGAATGAATGCCCCCCCGACAGACATGCCAATCAATGCCATGGCCCGGGTACGGTGCCGATCACTGACCACATCCCCGATCAAGGCCATGATCACGCTGGCAATGGCTCCAGCTCCCTGCAAAGCCCGTCCGGCAATGACACCGGCAATGTGGTCGCTCATGGCCGCCACCGCACCACCAGCAATGAACAACAACAGGCCAACCAGCAATAACGGGCGTCGCCCGAAACGATCAGACAACATGCCAAAAGGTATCTGTAATAGCGCCTGCATCAGGCCATAGGCACCGATGGCCGTACCGATCAGCAAAGGCGTGGCACCTTCTAGTTGCTGCCCATAGACAGCAAAAATCGGCAGGATCATGAACAGCCCGAACATGCGCAAGGCAAAAATGGTGGCCAGATACCCGGTGGTTTTCAGTTCCGTGCGCTGCAATACATCAGGAACAGGGGATGCAGATGCCGTCATGTAACGCTGATACTCCTCACCGGGCGGGCTTGCGGGCCGTCTATCGACAAAAGGTCAGGCAGTGTATCAGATTCGCCGCAGATCCGGGGATGCCTAATCCTTAGCCGTGCGGCTACCTTTAATCGTGAAATAGGTAAAACCCGTAAGTAAGCAGCATCAGCAAATTGAACCCCCGCCAAAGCGGTGATAAATTGACAGGCTGGTAGGTTTTTTTTCTTAGGCAATATGCCTAGGGAGTCGCTGCCGCAACAGCGTTAACCGGGGGGCGGCACTCCCAACAGTCATGGACGGGCCAATGAACACCCAACAACACAACCAGCAGGTATATGTCGTCGGCAGCCAACAACTGCAAAACGCCCTGCTCACCGAATTCCTGGTAAAAGAAGAGATCGCCGCACGATCCATCCCTTCTGTTAGCGACATCACCGTAGCGACCCTGAAGGAATTTGATCAGAGCCTGTTTCTGGTGGATTACCACAGCGTCGACGTGAACGAGGTCATCGCTCACCTACTGGAAGCCGATCAGGAAGTCGAAAACGACGTCCTGATCGCAGTATTCAATGTGGATTCGGACGAATCGCTCTCAAAACTGGCCGGCCTGCCCATGGTTAACGGCGGCTTCCAGCACGACTGCCCACAGGCCTTATTAAGCAAGGGCATCAAGGCCATCTTCGATGGCGAACTATGGTTCCCCCGTGCGGTACTGCAGGCTTATCTGATGAAGAGCCGAACGTTTAACAAGACCTTCTCGCGCAGTGAAGTGAACCTCACTGATCGCGAGGTGGAAGTGCTCAAGGTCATGGCCACTGGCGCCAAGAACTCGGAAATCGCCAGCAGCCTCAACCTGAGCCCGCACACCATCAAGACCCACATCTACAACATCTTCAAGAAGATCAACGCCTCCAACCGCCTGCAGGCGGTGAACTGGGCCCAGGAAAACCTCTAACCCCTTCCACCTCACGCAGCACGCGCGCCCTTGCCGTGCCTGCGTGACGCGTGTTGCGTGCAAGCGGCTTCTTTCTTTTCCCCTTCACAGTATTTCGCCTATACTGCCCTGTTCATTTTGACAGTACTCAGGGGCAGTTGATGGATACCATTCTGGTTCGTGGCGCACGCACCCATAACCTGAAAAACGTGGACCTGGATATCCCCCGGGACAAGCTGGTGGTAATTACCGGTCTGTCCGGGTCTGGCAAATCCTCTCTGGCCTTCGACACCCTCTATGCCGAGGGCCAGCGCCGTTACGTGGAGTCCCTTTCCACCTACGCCCGTCAGTTTCTGTCGATGATGGAAAAACCCGATGTGGACCACATCGAGGGGCTTAGCCCGGCCATTTCCATCGAGCAGAAATCCACCAGCCACAACCCGCGCTCCACCGTGGGTACCATCACCGAAATCTACGATTACCTCAGGCTGCTGTTTGCACGTGTCGGCGAGCCCCGCTGCCCGGAACACGACAGCCCGCTGGCCGCCCAGACCATCAGCCAGATGGTGGACCAGGTTCTGGACATGGAAGAAGGCAGCAAACTGATGCTGCTGGCGCCGGTGATTCGCGAAAAGAAAGGTGAGCACCTGCACCTGTTTGAAGAACTGCGGGCCCAGGGCTTTATTCGCGTACGCGTGGATGGCCGCATCTACGACATGGATGACACGCCCGAGCTGGAAAAGAACAAGAAACACACCATCGAAGTGGTGGTGGACCGTTTCAAGGTGCGCGGCGACCTGCAGAACCGGCTGGCGGAATCCTTCGAAACCGCCCTGAATCTGGCCGATGACATTGCCATCATTGCCCCTATGGAAGGGGAAGAAGGCGAGGAGATTACTTTCTCTGCCAAATTCGCCTGCTCCCATTGCGGCTACTCCATTCCTGAACTGGAACCACGACTGTTCTCGTTCAACAACCCGGCCGGCGCCTGCCCCAGCTGTGACGGGCTGGGCATGAAGCAGTTCTTCGACGAGGACAAGGTAATCAACTCGGCAGAATTGTCCCTGTCGGAAGGTGCCATCCGTGGCTGGGACCGCCGCAACGTCTATTACTTCCAGATGCTCAACTCCCTGTCCCAGAGCATCGGCTTCGACATGGACGTGCCCTTTGAGTCACTGGACAAAACCGTCCGCAAGAAAATCCTTTACGGCACCGGCAAGGAAAGCATCGAGTTTCGCTACCTCAACGACCGCGGCGACATCATCAAGCGCAACCATCCCTTCGAGGGGATCATCCCCAACATGGAGCGCCGTTACCGGGAAACGGAATCCGATGCCGTCCGTGAAGACCTGCTCAATTACATGTCCACATCCAGCTGCCCCAGCTGTAACGGCTCCCGGTTGCGTGAAGCCGCACGGCATGTCTTTATCGAGCAGACCACTCTGCCGGACGTGGTACGCCTGGCTGTGGGCAAGGCCCACAACTACTTCAGCGAGCTGAACCTCCCCGGCAGCAAAGGCGAGATTGCCGACAAGATTCTCAAGGAAATCCGTGACCGCCTACAGTTCCTGGTGAACGTGGGGCTGGAATACCTGACACTGGAACGCAGCGCGGAGACCCTGTCCGGTGGTGAGGCGCAACGTATCCGGTTGGCCAGCCAGATCGGGGCGGGCCTGGTGGGGGTCATGTACGTACTCGACGAGCCCTCCATCGGCCTGCATCAGCGAGACAATGAGCGACTGCTCAACACCCTTACCCGACTACGGGATCTGGGCAATACCGTGCTGGTGGTGGAACACGACGAAGATGCCATCCGGCTGGCTGACCACGTCATTGATATCGGCCCCGGTGCCGGTGTCCATGGTGGCAGCGTCGTGGCCCAGGGGACTGCCCAGGAGGTGGCCGACAACCCTGCCTCCCTGACCGGGGATTACCTGTCCGGACGCAAACAAATTGCCGTGCCGGAGCAGCGTCGCCAGAATCAGGATGACCAGTGGCTGACCCTTCACGGCGCCACCGGCAACAACCTCAAGGGGCACCCCCTGAACATTCCGGTGGGCCTGCTGACCTGTATTACCGGCGTGTCCGGCTCTGGCAAATCGACCCTGATTAACCGCACCCTCTATCCGCTGGCGGCCACCCGACTGAACAAGGCCACCACCCTGAAGGCATCCCCCTACGACTCCATCGAAGGGCTGGAGCACTTCGACAAGGTCGTCGATATTGATCAGAGCCCCATCGGCCGTACCCCGCGCTCCAACCCCGCGACCTACACCGGCATCTTCACACCGGTTCGCGACCTGTTTGCGGGCACCCAGGAAGCCCGCGCCCGTGGCTACAAACCCGGTCGCTTCAGCTTCAACGTCAAAGGGGGCCGCTGCGAAGCCTGTCAGGGCGACGGGGTCATCAAGGTGGAAATGCACTTCCTGCCGGATATCTACGTACCCTGCGAAGTCTGTGAAGGCAAACGTTATAACCGCGAGACCCTGGAGATCACCTACAAGGGCAAAAACATCTTTGAGGTACTGGAGCTCACCATCGAGGAAGGACGCGAGTTTTTCGATGCCGTCCCGTCCCTGGCTCGCAAGCTGCAGACCCTGATGGACGTGGGGCTCAGTTACATCAAGCTGGGACAGGCCGCCACCACCTTGTCAGGCGGCGAAGCACAGCGTGTCAAACTCGCCAAGGAGCTGTCCCGCCGGGACACCGGCAGCACCCTCTATATCCTCGATGAGCCCACCACTGGCCTGCACTTCCAGGACATCCAGCTATTGCTGGACGTCCTCAACCGTCTGGCAGACCACGGCAACACCGTGGCAGTGATCGAACATAACCTGGACGTCATCAAGACCGCAGACTGGATTGTCGACCTGGGGCCGGAAGGCGGTGACGGTGGCGGCGAAATCATCGCCGAGGGCACCCCGGAAGAGGTCGCCAAAGTGAAGGGCAGCCATACCGGGCGTTTTCTGAAATCCATGATAGGCCAATAAAAATGCAATTATTCGCCCGGACAGCCAAGATTCTTACCTTGGCTATCTTCCTCAGTGCATGCTCAAGACTTCAGAATCTGGGGGAGAATTTTAATTGTTACGCGGACCATTGCCTGCGCACATTTCCCGCTCAGGATATTAGCGAACAGGACTACTGGTCCTTTGACACCATGACCATCCTGCCCCCAGATCTTGCGATGGAAGAAAGAACACTCAGCGGTGAGGTCACCGGCACCACAAAGCTCCCGGGATATGGACAGAGGTTACTAGTCGAGCAGCTCGACCTTATCGCCAAGGGTTATGAAATAGAAAATCTTACCCTCTCCCTTGATGAGCCAGTCATCGAGGCCATCTCGCAACTTTACGCAAGCGCCTGGGCGGACGACTTAACTCCGGAACAGGTAAAAGAGTCGACATCCTTCTTTGGCGTACCTGAACTGCCAGCTCCAGTGCAACAAAACTCCCTTTCTCTGCCTCAACCCCTCGAACAATACGAAGACGGAAGTTGTTGTTATCTGCTCACTCGTTTTTCGGGCTGGCATCATACAACTGGCGCCAAAGCGACAATGATTACCTCAGCAGCGATCCTTAGCACCATGTCTGGAGGCAGCGGTTATGCAGGCAGTTTTGGCAGTGCAATCAGCGATATGGCCGTAATCCGGAAAAGTGACGGGAAAGTACTTTGGACCGCGCGACTGATTAGTGACGGTAGGCCCAAACAGCTCAGCATGACCATCGCGGAATTCTATAGCTCTGTGTACAACGCAAAAATCCTCCGCAAACAAGCTCTCGCCAAGCAGTGAACCAGAGGAAAATCACATTTTCACGGCTTGTCACCAGCCTGAATAATCCTGCCCACCGAAACGTCATAAACGGTCGACATGATCACCCTCATCACTCGCTATGGAGGTTAATCATGAAACGGATTTGGGCACTCAAGGGACTGCTGGCTGCTATCGGCCTGGCTGGCGCGGCCGCCGCTTGCGCCGGCCATGGCCAACCCGCTACAGGCACGGTGGAGTTGGGCCCACGCCCCTATTACCTCGTGAATGACATGGACGATGGGCCAGTCAAACAAGCGCTCCAGGCGTGCGCTGCCGAACGGCGCCCCCAGAAGCCCAATGACTTTTCCATCGGTCACCGGGGGGCCCCGCTGCAATTTCCCGAGCATACCGAAGAATCCTACCGGGCCGCCGCCCGTATGGGGGCCGGTATTCTCGAGTGTGATGTGGCCTTCACCCAGGATCAGGAGCTGGTGTGCCGCCACTCCCAATGCGACCTTCACACGACCACCAATATCCTTGAAACCGACCTTGCCAGCCAATGCAGCCAACCCTTCACCCCTTTTGATGGTAGCAACCCCGCCACAGCGCAGTGCTGCACCAGCGACATCACCCTTGCTCAATTCAAGACGCTCAAGGGCAAAATGGATGGCGCCAATCCTCGTGCGACCAATGTCGCCGAATACCTGCAAGGCACACCCGACTGGCGAACAGAACTGTATCGCCAACGCGGGACCCTCCTGAGCCATCGGGAAAGCATCGCGCTTTTTCAGGAATTAGGCGTCAAAATGACCCCGGAGCTGAAGGCGCCGGCAGTGGAAATGCCTTGGCAGGGCCACTATTCGCAGCAGGACTATGCCCAGCAGCTCATCGACGAGTACCGCGAAGCCGGGGTTGCCCCCAGGGATGTCTACCCTCAATCGTTTAATCTTGACGATGTCCGCTACTGGATTGACGCAGAGCCCGACTACGGCAAACAGGCTGTCTATCTGGATGGACGTGACAGCCAGGGGCTCGACCCACAAAACCCTGGCACCTGGCAGCCAGATATGGCCACCCTGAAAGGCTATGGCGTCAATATCATCGCTCCCCCACTTTGGATGCTGGTCAGCAGCAAAAATCAGCGTATTGTCGCCAGCCCCTACGCCCGGGCAGCACGGGATGCCGATCTGGACATTATTGCCTGGTCCCTGGAACGGTCTGGCCCACTGGCCAGCGGCGGTGGCTGGTACTACCAGAGTGTCAGCCCACAGATAGATAATGACGGCGACATGCTGACGCTTCTTGATGTGCTGGCCCGCGAAGTGGGCGTCATTGGCGTCTTTTCTGACTGGCCAGCCACTACCACCTTCTATGCCAATTGCCTTCAGCGGCAGCGCCACGCCCCAAGATGGCGCTAGCCGCGCCTCATTTTGTTGCCCCGACCCAAGTCGGGGCAACAGCCTACGAATAACCCCCTATTACGCTGGCACGGATTCTGCTTTGTCTCTTGTTGTATGCATCGAAGGTAACCACTGGGCCTTCCATAGCCCAAGGAGTATGTGATGACAGCCTCTGCCGATAACACCAGCGATCACCGTTGGCTCATGCAGTACAACATCGTCAATCTGGTCAACCAGTGCCGGCGCCTGATTCGTGCAGAATTCGATGACTCACTCTCCCTGACCGATCCGCACTTGCGTGAGAAACTGGCACATTATGCCGGGCGAACCCGCTCTCAGGGTCTGCAGCGTTTGTATGGCGAGATCCGGCTTGCATTGATCCAGCTGGAAGGAGAGGACACGCTGGTCACCCCTGAGACAGCCACCCCCATTCGTCGATACCGGGGGCAACCGATAGACGCCGGTAACCAGGCAACACAAACAGACACGGACGACAAACCACACCGAGCGGGCAAAACGCTCATGTATCGCGGACGCGCTGTTGCCCAGCGCTAAGGCAGCGCTGAATAACGCCTTGCATGCTCGCGCGTCCTGAAGCGCAAGGGGTTATTCAGAGGTTCCCCATACCGGTCAGGCAGAAAACTGAAAGATGCTCAAGTCCAGCGGCTGACTCTCACCGAGCCACATGACCAGCTCGGTATGATCGCGGAGGTCATCACCGCTAAGACCGTGAATAAAGACTGTCAGCCCGTTACGGCTGGCCATTAACCAGGGAATGACATCGCCAGCAAGGCGACGGGGCACTGACAGCTGGCAGCTCCAGCAAGGATGTGGCCCCACCGGTTTGCGGTGCATATGGCCCATGGGAATATCAAAATGCTGGTGCGCGGCCTGACACAGCGCCGCCGCCTGAGTGAAGGAATCTTCGTCATAATAGACGTGTGCGTGGAACCCTTTGATTGCCATGCCTGCTGTCCGTCATGCCTTGCCTGCGTCCAATAACAGCATAGTACAGGCAGCCCGCCAAACAACAGACATAAAAAAACCGGGCAATATGCCCGGTTTTTTTGATCCTGAGAACCTGTGCGAAGCCTTACTCGGCGTCGCCCTCGGCCAGCTCAGGACGGTCAACCAGCTCAACATAGGCCATCGGTGCATTGTCACCCGCACGGAAGCCCATCTTGAGGATACGCACGTAGCCACCAGGACGGCTCTTGTAACGCGGACCCAGCTCGTTGAACAGCTTGCCAACCACTTCCTTGGAACGGGTGCGGTTGAAAGCCAGACGACGGTTCGCTACAGAGTCTTCCTTAGCCAGAGTGATCAGCGGCTCAGCCACACGACGCAGCTCTTTGGCTTTCGGCAGGGTGGTCTTGATCGCTCCGTGCTCCAGCAGAGACACAGCCATGTTACGGAACATCGCCTGACGATGAGAGCTGTTCCGATTCAGTTTTCTGCCGCTTTTGCGATGACGCATGATTCTGTTCCTATGTTCAGGGGCGCTTCACAGCGTCCACAACAACTAACTTAGCGCAATTTGGTGTTCAGCCGGTCGTCGTCACGAAGGCTGACCGGCGGCCAGTTTTCGAGACGCATACCCAGCGACAAGCCCTTTGAGGCCAGCACGTCCTTAATTTCGGTGAGAGACTTCTTACCCAGGTTCGGGGTCTTCAGAAGCTCAACCTCGGTACGCTGTACCAGGTCACCGATGTAGTAGATGTTTTCAGCCTTGAGGCAGTTGGCGGAACGTACTGTCAGTTCCAGATCATCTACCGGACGCAGCAGGATGGGATCAATTTCCTCACGCTCCTGCTTCGGTTCAGGCTTGGCATCCTGTTCCAGGTCGACAAAGACGGCGATTTGCTGCTGCAGGATGGTTGCTGCACGGCGAATCGCTTCTTCTGGATCAATGGTACCGTCGGTTTCCAGATCGATAACCAGCTTGTCCAGGTCAGTGCGCTGCTCAACACGCGCCGCTTCGACGACATAGGCCACGCGACGTACCGGGCTGTAGCTGGCATCCAGCTGCAGACGGCCAATACCGCGGGTCTCGTCTTCGTCGGTCTGGCGAGCGTCAGCCGCTTCATAACCACGACCTTTCTGCACTTTCAGCTTCACACGCAGTTCGGTGTCGCCAGTAATGGTGCAGATCAGATGATCAGGGTTGACGATCTCAACACTGTGATCACGCTGAATGTCATCCGCAGTCACCGCACCCGGGCCTTTCTTGACCAGCTCGAGAGTGGCTTCTTCGCGGTCTTCCATCTTCAGGGCTACACCCTTGAGGTTCAGCAGGATGTTGATCACATCTTCCTGAACACCCTCGATGGAGGAGTATTCGTGTTGTACGCCCTCGATCTCCACTTCGGTGATCGCGCAGCCGGGCATGCTGGAGATCAGGATGCGACGCAGCGCAGTCCCCAGAGTGTGGCCAAAACCACGCTCCAGCGGTTCCAGAACCACTTTGGCGTGGGTCTGGTTGATCGCGTTGACCGCGATCGAGCGGGGCGTGAGAAAGTCGTTCACGGCGGTCATAGAGATCCCTCAGGCAGTCCTTACTTGGAGTACAGCTCGACGATCAGGTTTTCGTTGATCTCGGCAGGCAGATCGATACGCTCTGGCTTGGACTTGAACGTCCCTTCCAGCTTCTTCTCGTCTACCTCGATCCACGGTACGAAACCACGCTGCTGAGCCAGTTCCATCGCGTTTTTGACACGCAGCTGGTTCTTGGACTTCTCGCGAACGTTGATCACGTCACCCGGCTTCACCTGGTAAGAGGCCACGTTGACAGATTGGCCATTCACCAGGATAGCACGGTGGGATACCAGCTGACGCGCTTCAGAGCGCGTGGAACCGAAGCCCATGCGATATACCACGTTATCCAGACGACCTTCCAGGAGCTGCAGCAGCACCTCACCGGTGGCACCCTTGGAAGAGGCTGCCTTCTTGTAGTAGCTACGGAACTGCTTCTCCAGCACACCATAGGTACGACGAACTTTCTGCTTTTCGCGCAGCTGAACGCCGTAGTCGGACAGACGACCCGGGCGACGACCACCCGCAGCCTGACCAGGAGCCTGCTCAGCCTTACACTTGGAATCGAGCGGACGAATACCGCTCTTCAGGTACAAGTCAGTGCCTTCACGACGGGAAAGCTTGCACTTGGGACCGATGTATCTTGCCATCTTGCTCTAACTCCCGTTACACGCGACGCTTTTTAGGCGGACGGCAACCGTTATGCGGAATCGGCGTAACGTCCTCAATATGGGTGATCTTGTAACCACAGGCGTTCAAGGCACGAATGGAAGATTCGCGACCCGGGCCCGGGCCCTTCACCCGCACTTCAAGATTCTTCAGACCGTAGTCCTTGGCAGCGTTACCCGCGTTTTCGGCGGCCACCTGGGCAGCAAACGGGGTACTTTTACGGGAACCACGGAAACCAGCACCACCTGAAGTCGCCCAGGACAGTGCGTTGCCCTGACGATCAGTGATGGTAATGATGGTATTGTTGAAGGAAGCGTGCACGTGAGCGATACCGTCCGCTACGCTGCGCGTTACCTTCTTGCGACGTGCGCCACTCTCTTTCTTTGACTTAGCCATAATGCCTATCCAAATCCAGCCGCTGACGTTTCAGCTTACTTGCGAATCGGTTTACGCGGACCTTTACGGGTCCGAGCATTGGTCTTGGTGCGCTGACCGCGAAGCGGCAGGCCGCGACGATGGCGGATGCCGCGGAAGCAGCCCAGGTCCATCAGACGCTTGATGTTCATGTTGATTTCCCGGCGCAGGTCACCTTCGGTTGAGAACTTGGCAACCTCGCCACGAATGACGTCAAGCTGCTCACCGCTCAGGTCACGAACCTTGGCGGTTTCCTCAATACCGGCCGCTGCACAGATCTGCTGTGCACGGGTACGACCGATCCCGAAGATGTAGGTGAGAGAAATCACCGTGTGCTTATTTTCCGGGATGTTAACGCCTGCAATACGGGCCATCCGAATATCTCCGATTCACAAAACGGGTGCGCCAGGCTCTCAGGCGCCGAAAGGCGGCAGAGTCTAGCGCTACGCCGACTGAATTTCAACCAAACACTTAAAAGAAGACTGAACCTTAACCCTGGCGCTGCTTGTGCCGGGGTTCGGCACTGCAGATCACCATGACGCGACCCTTACGACGGATCACTTTACAGTTACGGCAGATCTTCTTTACAGAAGCCTGAACTTTCATCGCACTCGCCTCGTTCGTTAACGCACCAGTCCGGTGCCGCCATACCCTTTCAGGTTGGCTTTCTTCATCAACTTCTCGTACTGGGTGGACGTCAGGTGCGAATTAACTTGCGACCAGAAGTCCATGACTACTACCACAACGATCAGCAGAGAGGTGCCACCCAGATAAAAGGGCACATTGGCAACTGCTTGCAGACCCAGTGGCAACAGGCACACCAGCGTCATGTATACCGCACCGATCAGGGTCAGACGGCCCATTACGGTATCGATATAGCGAGCGGACTGCTCGCCCGGGCGGATGCCCGGAATATAGGCGCCGGATTTCTTCAGGTTGTCTGCGACATCCTTCGGATTGAATACCAGCGCTGTATAAAAGTAGCAAAAGAACACGATAGACAGGGTAAACAGCAGAATATACAGCGGAGTCCCCGGCAACAGAGCATCACTCACGCTTCGCAGTGCCTGGCCCCACCAGGAATCCGGATTGGAATCACTGAACCACTGGGTCAGTGACGCCGGAAACAGCAGAATGGAGCTGGCAAAGATAGCGGGAATAACCCCTGCCATGTTCACCTTCAGCGGCAGATGGCTCTGCTGCGCTGCATATACTCGACGGCCTTGCTGACGTCGCGCATAGTTAACCGTAATACGCCGTTGTCCCCGTTCTACAAACACCACACCGAAAATAACGGCCAGTGCCACAAGGAACACAAACAACATCATGATCAAGCTCAAATCACCGGTCCGGGCAGACTCAAAAGTCTGGGCCACGGCACCGGGCAAGCCTGCCACGATGGAGGCGAAAATCAGCATGGAAATACCATTGCCAACCCCGCGCTCGGTAATCTGCTCACCCAGCCACATCAGGAACACGGTACCGGTCAGAAGGCTGGTCACGGCTACAAAGTAGAAGCTGGCTACCTGCATGGTAGTGGCCGCTTCTGGCAGCAACGTGATGCCCTGGCTTTTCAAGCCGGCACAGACCCCGAAGGACTGAATTGCACCCAATGCCACGGTCAGATAACGCGTGTACTGGGTAATCTTGCGCCGTCCCTGTTCACCTTCCTTACGGAGCTGCTCCAGGGTCGGGACCACCGCCGTCATCAGCTGAATCACGATGCTGGCGGTAATATAGGGCATGATGCCCAAAGCAAATATACTCATGCGCTCCAGGGACCCCCCGGAGAACATGTTAAACAGGCCAAGAATGGTGTCCCGGTTATTGTTGAACATCTGTTGCAACGCTTCCGGGTTCATGCCCGGTACCGGGATGTGTGCCCCGATACGGAACACCACCAGGGCGCCCAACAGAAAACCGATTCGCCGCCACAGCTCACGCATCGCGTTGCTGTCTACTTTCGGCGCGCCACCATTCAATGTCTGAGCGCGATTCTTCGCCATAGAGCGTCGCCTTATTCTTCGACTTTGCCGCCAGCCTTTTCAACCGCTTCACGGGCGCCTTTGGTAATGGCAACACCACGAACGGTAACGGCGCGATTAATTTCGCCAGAAAGAACAATCTTGGCGCGCTTCATATCGCGGCGCACAACATTGGCAGCCTTGAGAGCAGCCAGGTCGATCACGTCGCCTTCCACCTTAGCCAGCTCAGCCAGACGGACTTCAGCAGTGCCCATAGCCAGCTTGGACGTGAAGCCAAACTTCGGCACACGACGCTGCAGCGGCATTTGACCACCCTCGAAACCGGGCTTCACGGTACCGCCAGAACGAGACTTCTGACCTTTGTGGCCACGACCACCAGTCTTGCCCAGGCCAGAACCGATACCGCGACCGACGCGCTTGCCGTCCGGGCGGGAACCTTCAGCAGGATGCAGATCATTCAGACGCATCACTTATTCTCCCTCTACCTGTACCATGTACGCGACCTTGTTGATCATGCCGCGTACCGCCGGGGTATCTTCAACTTCCACGGTGTGGCCGATGCGGCGCAGACCGAGACCACGCACACAGGCCTTGTGCTTTTCCAGCCGGCCGTTGGTGCTCTTAACCAGCTTTACCTTGATCTTTTCAGCCATCGTAACGATTCCGTAATCTGCGCTTAGTTCAGAATGTCTTCGACGGACTTGCCACGCTTGGCAGCCACTGACTCCGGAGAAGCCATGGTCTTCAGGCCGTTAAAAGTAGCCCGAACCACGTTTACCGGGTTGGTGGAGCCATAGCACTTGGCCAGTACGTTCTGAACGCCTGCGACTTCCAGTACGGCGCGCATGGCACCGCCGGCAATCACACCGGTACCTTCATCGGCCGGCTGCATGTACACCTTGGAGGCACCGTGACGGGCCTTCATGGGGTGCTGGATGGTGGTGCCATTCAGCTCCACCTGAATCATGTTGCGGCGGGCAGCTTCCAGGGCTTTCTGGATAGCGGCAGGCACTTCACGGGCCTTGCCACGACCGAAGCCAACTTTACCCTTGCCGTCACCCACTACGGTCAGAGCGGTAAAACCGAAGATACGGCCGCCTTTCACAACCTTAGCAACCCGGTTTACCTGAACCAGCTTTTCCTGCAGACCTTCGTTGGGATCAACTTTCGCCATAACCAAGCACCCTTAGAATTCAAGCCCGTTTTCACGCGCGGCGTCAGCCAGCGCCTTTACGCGACCGTGATATTTAAAACCGGAACGGTCAAAGGCAACGCGCTCAATGCCCGCTTCCTTGGCACGCTGAGCAATCAGCTGGCCAACTTTGGCCGCTGCGTCAGTGTTACCGGTTGCTTCAGCACGCAGATCTTTCTCTACAGTGCTAGCGGAGGCCAGAACCTGGCCGCCGTTCGCAGAGATTACCTGCGCATAGATATGACGCGGAGTACGATTAACGCAGAGACGAACTTCGCCCAGTTCACGAATCTTAAGACGAGTACGTTTTGCCCTGCGCAGACGTGCAACTTTTTTGTCTTTCATGGCATTAATCTCAACGATTATTTCTTCTTGGCTTCCTTACGGCGCACTTGCTCATCAGCATAGCGCACCCCTTTGCCCTTGTAGGGCTCCGGCGGACGGAAGGCCCGAACGTTGGCGGCAACCTGACCTACCAGCTGCTTGTCAACGCCCTTGATAACGATCTCTGTCTGGCTCGGGGTTTCGACAGTAATCCCTTCAGGCAGCTCGTAAGCAACCGGATGAGAGAAGCCGAGAGTCAGGTTAAGGACCTTACCCTGCGCCTGTGCGCGGTAACCAACGCCGAGCAGCTGGAGCTTACGCTCAAAGCCTTCGGACACACCAGTCACCATGTTATTCAACAGAGCACGGGTAGTCCCGGCCAGGGCCCACGCCTTCTGGGATTCATCGTGAGGCTTCACAGAAACCACACCCTCTTCCAGAGACACGGCTACCAGCTCGTGAACTTCATGCTCCAGGCTGCCTTTGCCACCTTTTACGGTAACTTGCTGGCCATCGACCTTAAACTCGACGCCGCTCGGCAGATTTACCGGACTTTTTGCTACTCTAGACATTGCTGCACCTAACCCGTCTACGCCGCTTCTGTTAGGACACTTCGCAGATCAGCTCGCCACCAACATTGGCTTTGCGTGCTGCGCGGTCAGAAATAATGCCCTGGTTGGTGGATACGATCATCACGCCCAGGCCGCCCTTAACCTTAGGGATCTCGCCTGCGCTCTTGTAAACACGCAGACCGGGACGGCTTACACGTGCGATCTTCTCGATCACCGCCTTGCCTTCGAAATACTTCAGATCAACCGTCAATACCGGCTTCTTCTCATCGCTGACCTTGTAACCAGCAATGTAGCCCTCGTCCAGAAGTACTTTGGCAATCGCTTCCTTTGCCTTGGAGGCAGGAATCTCAACCTGTACTTTCTTGGCCATCTGGGCGTTACGGATACGGGTAAACATATCCGCCAGGGTATCTTGCATGCTCATGCCGCAATCGCTCCGCTACCTAACTCTTGGCTTACCAGCTGGACTTAACCAGACCGGGAACATCACCGCGCATTGCTGCTTCACGCAGCTTGATCCGGCTGAGGCCGAACTTGCGGTAGTAACCGTGCGGACGACCGGTCAGACGACAGCGGTTACGCTGACGAACCGGGGAAGAATCGCGCGGCATCTTCTGCAGCTGAAGCTGTGCATCCCACTTTGCTTCAGGTTCTGCATTGGGATCCTGGATGATCGCCTTAAGCGCTGCACGCTTGGCGGCAAAACGCTTTACCAACTTGGCGCGTTTTGCTTCCCGGTTTTTCATGGATTCTTTAGCCATGATAAATCCTCTTAGCCCTTCAGCGGGAAGTTGAAGGCGCGCAGCAGCGCCCGTGCATGGTCGTCATTTTTGGCTGTAGTGGTGATGGTAATATCCAGACCACGCAGCTTGTCGACCTTGTCGAAATCGATTTCCGGGAACACGATCTGCTCACGCAGACCCATGGAGTAGTTACCACGACCATCGAAAGACTTGGCATTCAGACCACGAAAGTCACGAATACGCGGAATCGCGATGGAAACCAGGCGCTCCAGGAACTCATACATACGATCGTTGCGCAGGGTCACCTTGCAACCAATCGGCCAACCTTCACGGATCTTGAAGCCGGCAACAGACTTACGAGCCTTGGTTACCAGGGGCTTCTGACCGGAAATGGCGGTCATGTCAGCGACAGCACCGTCCATTGCCTTACGGTCAGCAGAAGCTTCACCAACACCCATGTTCAGGGTGATCTTGGTGATCTTCGGCACTTCCATGATGTTATCGAGGCCCAGCTCTTCTTTCAGCTTGGCTACGATCTCGTCTTGATAAATCTTTTTCAGATCACTCATGGGTCACCTAAACCTACAGCGCTTCGCCGTTGGACTTGAAGAAACGCACTTTTTTGCCGTCTTCAAAACGGAATCCCACACGATCCGCTTTCTGGGTCTTGGGGTTCCAGATGGCAACGTTGGAGGCATGCAGAGCTGCTTCCTGTTCTACGATGCCGCCTTGAGTACCGCGGTTCGGGTTGGCCTTAACATGCTTTTTCACCATGTTAACGCCGCCAACGATTACGCGACCATTGTCCTGCACTTGCTGAACGGTGCCGCGCTTACCTTTGTCCTTGCCCGCGATTACGATGACTTCGTCATCACGCTTGATCTTAAGCATTACCTTCACCCGCCTTTACAGAACTTCAGGTGCCAGGGAGATGATCTTCATAAATTGCTCGGTACGCAGCTCGCGCGTTACCGGGCCGAAGATCCGGGTACCAATCGGTGCTTTGTTGTTGTTCAACAACACCGCGGCATTTTCGTCGAAACGAATCAAAGAACCATCCGGGCGACGCACACCTTTACGGGTACGCACTACCACTGCGGTCATTACATCACCTTTCTTAACACGGCCGCGCGGAATTGCTTCCTTCACTGTGACCTTGATGATGTCACCAATGCCTGCATAGCGGCGGTGAGAACCACCCAGCACTTTGATGCACTGTACTCGACGAGCGCCGCTGTTATCGGCTACTTCGAGCATGCTTTCGGTCTGAATCATCGCTAACTCTCTCCAACTCTGCCTTTACAGGCAGCCACAGCAACGGTCCGTCAGGCCTTGTTGGCCTGTTCAACTACATTTACCAGCGTCCAGGTTTTACGCTTGGACATCGGCCGGCATTCTTCGATGGTAACCAGGTCACCTTCGTTACACTGGTTCTGTTCATCGTGCGCCATCAGCTTCGTGGAACGCTTGATGATCTTGCCGTAAATCGGGTGCTGAACCCGGCGCTCTACCAACACAGTGATAGTTTTTTCACCCTTGTTGGAGATCACCTTGCCGGTAGCGGTCCGGCGCATTTTTGCCTCTGCCATGACTAGTTACCCTGCTTCTCTCTCAGAATGGTCTTAACGCGCGCAATGTTACGGCGAACCGTCCCAAGCTCGTGGGTTTTGGAAAGCTGGCCGGAAGCAGACTTCATGCGCAGCTTGAACTGCTGCTCAAGCAGATTGATCTGCTCCTGCTGCAGCTCTTCAACACTCTTTTCTCTCAGCTCGCTCGCTTTCATGGCTTACATCACCGTCCGAGTTACGACACGGGTGCTTACCGGCAGCTTGGCCGCGGCCAGACGGAACGCTTCACGCGCAACGTCCTCAGAAACACCTTCCATTTCGTAGAGCATCTTGCCCGGTTGAATCTGGGCAACCCAGTACTCTACAGAACCTTTACCTTTACCCATCCGCACTTCCAGCGGCTTCTGGGTGATCGGCTTGTCCGGGAAAACCCGGATCCAGATTTTACCGCCACGTTTAATGTGACGGGTCATAGCACGACGAGCGGCTTCGATCTGGCGCGCGGTAATGCGGCCACGACCGGTTGCCTGCAGGCCAATGGTGCCGAAAGACACCTTGCTGCCCCGCTGTGCCAGGCCGCGGTTACGGCCCTTCATCACTTTCCGGAATTTGGTACGCTTCGGCTGCAACATCGTTCGTTACCCTTTAACCGCGGCCGCGCTTTTTGGCGCCCTTGGACTGCTTCTGCTGCTCTTCCTGCTGAACCTGCTCCATGCCACCAAGCACTTCGCCGCGGAAGATCCACACCTTCACACCAATGGTGCCGTAGGTGGTTTCAGCACGTACTTCTGCGTAATCGATATCGGCACGCAGGGTGTGCAGTGGCACACGGCCTTCGCGGTACCATTCGGTACGTGCGATTTCAGCACCACCCAGACGACCAGACAGCTGCACCTTGATACCTTCTGCACCCGCCTTCATGGCGTTCTGCACGGCACGCTTCATGGCGCGACGGAACATCACACGACGCTCCAGCTGACCTGCGATATTATCGCCTACCAGACGGGCATCCAGGTCGGGCTTGCGCACTTCCTCGATGTTGATGTGCACAGGCACACCCATCTTGGCAGCGACATCGCGACGCAGGCGCTCGACATCTTCGCCTTTCTTGCCGATCACGATACCCGGACGTGCGGTAGAAATCGTGATGCGAACGTTTTCGGACGGACGCTCAATCTTGATGCGGCTTACAGACGCATTCTTCAGACGCTTGAACAGGAACTCACGAACCTGCAGGTCGGTAACCAGGCAGTCTGAATAAGACTTCGGTCCGGCATACCAGAGCGAGTTATGCTCTTTAACAATGCCAAGGCGAATACCGACCGGATGAACTTTCTGACCCATCTGGTTACTCCTGACCTTCCGAGACTTTCACAGTAATGTGGCAAGTACGCTTGAGGATCCGGTCTGCGCGGCCTTTGGCCCGCGGACGGATACGCTTCATGGTCATGCCTTCGTCCACAAAAATTGTGGATACCTTCAGCTCGTCAACGTCAGCGCCGTCGTTGTTTTCCGCGTTGGCAATTGCGGACTCCAGCACTTTCTTAACGATTTTTGCCGCCTTCTTGGGGCTGAATTCCAGAAGATTCAGCGCCTTCTCGACTTCCAGGCCTCGGACCTGGTCCGCTACGAGGCGGGCTTTCTGAGCCGAAATTCTTGCACCGCGCAGACGGGCTGCAACTTCAGTAGCCATGGCTGTCACCTTATCGCTTAGCCTTCTTGTCCACGACATGCCCGCGATAGTTGCGGGTCAGGGCGAACTCGCCCAGCTTGTGGCCTACCATATGCTCGGAAACAATAACCGGCACATGCTGTTTGCCGTTGTGGACAGCAATCGTCAGACCCACCATCTCCGGAATAATCATGGAGCGACGGGACCAGGTTTTAATCGGCTTACGGGAGCCGGCTTCCACCGCATCTTCCACCTTGCTTAGCAGGTGGTGATCCACAAAAGGACCTTTTTTGAGTGAACGTGGCACAGCCTGAACCTCTCTTTATCCCTTACTTACGACGGTCGCGCACAATCATCTTGGAGGTGCGCTTGTTTGTACGGGTCTTGTGGCCCTTGGTCGGCACACCCCAGGGGGTAACCGGATGACGACCACCAGAAGTACGCCCTTCACCACCACCATGCGGATGGTCTACCGGGTTCATCGCCACACCACGTACAGTGGGACGCACACCCCGCCAGCGCTTGGCGCCCGCTTTACCCAGTGAGCGCAAGCTGTGCTCACTGTTGGACACTTCACCCAAGGTAGCCTTGCAGTCGGTATGAACCTTGCGCATTTCGCCGGAGCGTAGACGCAGAGTCACATACTGACCATCCTTCGCAAGCACCTGCGCGGAGGTACCGGCAGAACGAGCGATTTGACCACCCTTGCCAGGCTTCATTTCCACGTTGTGAACCGTGGAACCCAGCGGAATATTACGCAGCGGAAGCGCGTTGCCCACCTTGATCGGCGCATCTTCGCCGGACTGGACACGATCTTCTGCCTTCAGGCCCTTGGGAGCCAGAATATAACGACGCTCACCGTCCAGGTACTTGACCAGGGCAATGTGCGCGGAACGGTTCGGGTCATATTCCAGACGCTCGATAACACCAACCACGCCGTCCTTGTTACGACGGAAGTCGATCACACGATACTTCTGCTTGTGACCGCCGCCTTTATGACGGGTGGTGATGCGGCCATTATTGTTACGACCACCGTTCTTGCTCTTGGCTTCTACCAGAGGCGCGTAGGGAGCACCTTTGTGCAGATCTTCGTTGACCACCTTGACTACAAAGCGGCGGCCCGGAGAAGTCGGCTTGCACTTTACAATCGCCATTATTCCTTACTCCCTTCCTTACTCTGCGCCCAGGAAGTCAATGTCCTGGCCTTCCTCGAGGGAAACATAGGCCTTCTTCCAGTCCGCACGCTTGCCAGCGACGCGACCGAAGAATTTGGACTTGCCTTTCACATTGGCGGTACGAACAGACTTAACCTTCACTTCGAAGAGAGCCTCAACAGCTTTCTTGATTTCCAGCTTGTTCGCATCTTTGGCAACCTTGAATACAAAGGTACCGTTTTCGTCAGCTGCAACTGTCGCTTTTTCGGAAACGTGCGGAGCGCGCAGCACAGTCAGGATACGCTCTTGATTCATGCCAGTGCCTCCTCAAGCTTCTTCAGAGCCGGCACAGTAATCAGCACCTTCTCAAAAGCGATCAGGCTGACAGGATCAACGCCTTGAGCGTCACGCACATCTACCTTCGGCAGATTGCGGGAACCCAGATACAGGTTCTCATCCACGCTGTCAGTCACGATCAGGACGTTGCTCAGCTGCAAGTCTTTCAGCTTGGCAGCAACAGCCTTGGTCTTCGGTGCGTCAACAGTGAACTCGTCAACAACAACCAGACGCTCCTGGCGAACCAGCTCGGACACGATGCACTGCAGCGCGCCACGATACATTTTGCGGTTCACCTTCTGGGAATGGTCACGGTTGGTAGCAGCAAAGGTTTTGCCGCCGCCACGCCAGATCGGGCTACGAATGGTACCAGCACGAGCACGACCAGTGCCCTTCTGACGCCATGGCTTGCGACCACCGCCACTCACTTCCGAACGGTTTTTCTGAGCCTTGGAACCCTGACGGGCACCAGCCAGAAACGCAGTAACAACCTGATGAACCAGAGGCTCGTTAAAGTCCTTGCCGAAGGCGACTTCGGAAACGGTAACGGTACCTCCAGAGGCAGTATTGAGATTCATCCTCTATTCCTCTTTCAGGCCTTCGCCTTCACTGCCAGACGCACGATCACATCACCACCGGTAGCACCGGGGACCGCACCTTTAACCAGCAACAGATTCTTCTCAGCGTCTACGCGAACCACTTCCAAATTTTGGACGGTGACGCGCTCAGCACCCAGATGGCCGGCCATCTTCTTGCCCTTGAATACGCGACCCGGGGTCTGGTTCTGACCAATTGAACCCGGAGCACGATGGGACAAAGAGTTACCGTGGGTGGCGTCCTGGGTACGGAAATTCCAGCGCTTAACGGCACCAGCAAAACCCTTACCCTTGGAGGTGCCAGTCACATCGATCAACTGACCCGCCTCAAAACCTTCTACGGTCACTTCGGAGCCCGGCTGCAGCTCACCTGCCTCAGCACGGAATTCCCAAACGCCACGACCTGCTTCTACACCAGCCTTTGAAAAGTGACCGGCCTGAGCCTTCGTCACACGGCTGGCACGGCGCTCACCCACCGTTACCTGCACGGCCTGATAGCCATCTGATTCTTCGGTCTTGAGCTGAGCAACCCGATTTGGGGTCACTTCGATGACAGTCACGGGAACACTGACACCTTCTTCAGTGAAGACCCGAGTCATGCCACATTTCCGACCGATCACACCAATCGCCATTGTTTACCTCTTCACAACCTGTCGCGGTTATTAGCCCGCCCGTTGTTAACCCAGGCTGATCTGCACATCCACACCAGCAGCCAGATCAAGCTTCATCAGAGCATCCACGGTTTTATCCGTAGGCTCGACGATGTCGACCAGACGCTTGTGAGTGCGGATCTCATACTGATCTCGCGCATCTTTGTTTACGTGCGGAGAGATCAGCACAGTAAAACGCTCTTTACGCGTCGGCAGCGGAATTGGACCCGTTACCTGCGCGCCTGTCCGTTTGGCCGTATCCACGATCTCTTGGGCGGACTGATCAATCAGACGATGATCAAAGGCCTTGAGTCGGATGCGGATTCTTTGGTTAGCCATAGCTAACAAACTCCAGACTGTTTCGAACCATAATTTATATGGCAAAAAGCCCACTAACCCGCCCCAACGGATAGGTAAGTGGTGTCAAAACAAGCCCGGGAACAATGCCCCGGTTGGTTCTGCCCGAAGGCAGGGCGCGAATATTAGTCAGCCAGCGGGGTGATTGCAAGGGGTATTTTGAATTTATCTGTGGATTAGCCGCAGGGCGTGCGAGAACACCGCCCAACTAATCCTACCGAGGTGTTACCAAATCACCCATAAGAGCGGATTTTCGTAAAACCTGCCCATGACCTCTTTCCCCGTCTCTCCCAGCGGCGCATTTTTAATTACACAGGCTTGGACGGCCTGATTCCGCGCCACCCCTTGGTGGACATGTGGGCTTTTGGAATGGATAGATCGATGCTGATTCCTGTGATTATTGCCGGTGGCAATGGTTCCCGGCTGTGGCCGCTCTCGCGGTCCCATTACCCCAAGCAACTGCTGCGCCTCAACGGTGACTACAGCATGCTGCAAAACACCCTGCTGCGCCTGCCCGCCGATTTGCGCGCTGTGCGCCCCATCGTGGTGTGCAATCAGGAGCACCGCTTCCTGGTGGCCGAACAACTGAATGACATCAACGTAGATGCGGATATCCTGCTTGAACCCTGTGGCCGTAACACCGCACCCGCGGTGGCCCTGGCCGCCCTGCAGGCTCGCCAGCGAGAGACCAGCGCGCAAATCTTCATCTGCCCGGCAGACCATGCTATTCGCAACCCGGAGGCCCTCCATAACGGGATCCGGAGGGCATCACTCGCCGCTGAAGAAGGGCTGCTGGTCACCTTTGGCATCAAACCTGATCGCCCGGAAACCGGTTATGGTTATATATGTATGGGCGAACCGCGGGGCGAGCATCACCTGATAGAGCGCTTTGTCGAGAAACCCGATGCCCAGACCGCCCAGCAATTCCTGGATGAGGGCGGCTACCTGTGGAATAGCGGCATGTTCCTGTTTCGCGCCGAACGCTACCTGCAGGAACTGCGCGAGCACCACCCCCAGATGCTGGCCCACTGCACCCATGCCCTGCTCCAGGGGGAAGCGGATCTGGATTTTGTCCGCCTGGATGAGACCAGCTTCTCCCGCTGCGAAGATCTATCCATTGACTACGCCATCATGGAACACACCCGTGATGGAGCGGTAGTACCCGTAGAACTGTGCTGGAACGACCTTGGCTCCTGGCTGTCACTCTGGGACCATCTTGACAAGGATAAGGAAGGTAACCACCTCAAGGGCGACATTATTGCCCACGCCAGTTACAACAATCTGGCCTTGAGTGATCACCGCCTGGTCGCCCTGCTGGGTGTCGACGATTTGATCGTCGTGGATACCCCTGACGCGATTCTCGTTGCCCACAAGAGCCAGGCCCAGGAAGTCAAACGTGTCACCGACACTCTCAAGTCTCGCAAAAGACCAGAAACCGAAGATCACCGGCTGGTGCATCGGCCTTGGGGCAAATACGACTCCGTGGACAAAGGCACCCGTTATCAGGTGAAACACATCACGGTGAAACCCGGTGAGAAGCTGTCGGTACAAATGCACCATCACCGCGCCGAGCACTGGATCGTCGTTTCCGGCACCGCCAAGGTCACCTGTGGCAACAACACTTTCCTGGTCACCGAAAACCAGTCCACTTTCATCCCCATTGGCGAAGTCCATTCGCTTGAGAACCCCGGCCGAATTCCCCTCGAGCTTATCGAGGTGCAATCCGGGACCTATCTTGGCGAAGATGACATTATCCGCATCAGTGACCGCTATCACCGTGAGGACGCCGCCGAAAAAGTGGCGCACCTGCCATGAACGGGGCCTGCTTCAAGGCCTACGACATACGCGGCCGGGTCGGCGAGGAGCTGAATGAAGACCTGGCCTGGCGAATCGGCCGCGCCATGTCTGAACAACTGCGGGCATCACGCATTGTGGTCGGCGCAGACATGCGATTGAGCTCGCCAGGGCTGAGTAACGCCCTCAGTGAGGGCATTCTCAGCACCGGTGCCGACGTCATTGATATTGGCTTGAGCGGCACCGAGGAGGTCTATTTCGCCACCGTTTACCACCAAGCAGATGGAGGGGTGCAGATTACTGCCAGCCACAACCCCGCCGATTACAACGGAATGAAACTGGTACGAGCCGGCGCTCGCCCCATCAGCGGGGACAGCGGCCTGTTCGACATACGAGACCAAGTGCTTGCCAACCGCTTCCCGGATGGACAGCGTCGCGGGCAACGTGTTCGCCAGCCAGACAAAAGGCCCTATATCCGTCACTTACTGCATTTGGTGGACTGCCAACCACTGGATGGCTTCTGCATGGTCAGTAACGCAGGCAATGGCGCTATCGGCCCGGCACTGGACGTACTGATGGAAGAACTGGCTGGCCGCGGTATCCACCCTCTCTTGCATCGCTACCACGACACCCCGGATGGCACCTTCCCGAATGGGGTGCCCAACCCATTGCTGCCAGAGAACCGGGCCGACACCTGCGAGGCAGTGCGCCAGCACGGAGCTCAACTGGGGGTCGCGTTCGATGGCGACTTTGACCGTTGCTTCTTTTTTGACGAGCACGGCGATTTTGTCGAGAGTTACTACATCATTGGCTTGCTCGCCAACGCCCTGCTGGCCGACCAGCCTGGCGGCACCATCATTCATGATCCCCGCCTGACCTGGAGCACCATTGATACCGTGCTTGAGGCCGGTGGTCACCCCATGCAGAGCAAAACAGGACATGCCTTTATTAAAGAGCGCATGCGTCATGACAATGCGCTGTATGGCGGGGAAATGAGTGGCCATCATTATTTCAGGGATTTCTACTACTGCGATTCCGGCATTCTTCCCTGGCTGTACCTGTCCCGACTACTGGCCAGCTCCGGCCAGACCCTCTCAAGCCTGGTACGCGACAAAGCCCACCGCTATCCCGTTTCCGGAGAGATCAACTTCACCGTGGCAGACACCCAGGCCGCCGTAACCCGAATCCGCGAGCAATACCGTCACTCCGCCCTCAGCGAAGACAACACCGATGGTATTAGCCTGGAATTCAGCGACTGGCGCTTCAACGTCCGAGCCTCCAACACCGAACCTCTGATCCGCCTCAATGTAGAAACCCGCTGCAACCCTGAACTCCTGGCCAGCAAGACCCGGGAGCTGAGTAGTCTGCTCGGAGGTGCCGCATGACCCGTCACCTTTCCTGGCTGGCCTCCGTGCTGATGATCCTGCTGCCGGGCACTCCGGCCACCGCCAATGTAGGCCTGAGTCCGATTTATGCCAATGAAGCCAGCAACTGGCCGTTGGAAACCTTTGCCGCAAATGGGCTGTTCCGCCAGATTGCCCGCTATCAACGCGGCCACCCCCAAGCCGTGGTGATTGCTTCCGGTCATTACACACTGGAACGCCTGGCCAGCCAGTTGGATGAACGTGCCCTGAGCCGCAGCGGCACGCAATGGACCCTGCATTTCCCCCTGGTCATTGCGCCGGGCGCCCAGCTCACTCTGGACGGGGCGCGCCTGTATATCGATGGCGAGAACGGCGGCTGTCTGGTCAACCGCGGCACCCTGATCATCTCACATAGCCAGATTGACAGTAGCGGCAACCAGTACAGCGGCTTCATTCATGGCTGGGGTGGCTCCCGCACACAGATTGATCGCAGCACGCTGACCGGTCTGGGGCGGCCAGATTATCGCGCCCACGGCCTCAGCGTGGCCCGTCATCGTTATCAAGGCACCAGTGGAGCCCCCAGTCTGTCCATTCAGCAATCCGAATTCGTGAATCTGTACCGGGGGCTTGAGGCCGAGCCAGGCAGCCACGTTACCCTTACAGAGGTAACGATCAGCCAAAGCCGTGAACAGGGGCTGGTGTTAAGCGGGGCCCACGCCCAACTGACACAGCTTCGGATCGACGGTTCAAACGGGCACGGCATCCGCGCCGAAGGAGAGGGCAAACTCACTCTTGAGGAACTTGTGCTCAGCACAAACAAGGGGGCCGGGTTACTGATAGAGAACTTTCATGGCCCGTTGCAAGGCCGCAACCTGGCCAGCGAGGGAAACCGGGAGTACGGGATACAGATAAAGGGCGGAAGGGATGCCTCTGCTCATCTGGAGGAGCTGGTATTGATCAATAACGGAAGTGACGGCCTGCGACTCGATGGCAGCACCCTGCTCACTGTCAGCGACGCAAAGATAAATGGCAATCACCGTTACGGCATTTCCCTGGATGGACAACAAGACAAGGTGCGGGCGAGCCTGACAGCGCTCGAGCTGCACCACAATCGCCTTGCCGCCCTACATACTCTCGGAGAGGGGCATGTTCAGATTGAAGGAACCAGCCTGCGACACCATAGCAATCGCGGGCAGTATCTGGCGGGCAACATCAGCGCTCGCGAGTCACGCTTGCTCCCTCAACTACTACAAGCCCGCCCGGTGGACATACCGTTCACGGATGCTCAACCCAGAGCCCAGTTAGCGAGCCGCCCGTAAACCGAGACCCGAAAGCCTCTGCCTGCTTGTCAGACAGAGGCTGACGCTCGGGAAAACGGTGAGCATAGACTGGCCACCACGCCATCATGTGATCATCGATGGCTTCCTGCTTTTGCGCAAAACGCACGCCCTGCCCGTCTTGCCGCCAAAAATGTACGACTTGGGCAGCCAGCTCATGCAGCACCGCCCCCTTGCCCTCATAGAGATCCAAGCCATTGCGGGAGCCGGACTCGGCCATCAATACCAGTGGCGTCAGCGCAAACGCATGGTACTCCGCCGCTCGCGTGCCTCTGGCGGCCTCGTGAGGCAGCACCACCCCATCCTGATACGGCGTGATTTGCCCGATAGCCAACCAGTAGCCTTGTTCTGCCCACGCCAAGCGGTCCGGCTCATTCAATACCAGGCCAGCCGCCATAACAGCCCAACAAGACCAATAATCATGGTTGTTGTACAAGTCCAGACGCTGACGGCGCGGAGTCGCATAACGTTGCACCCGGTCGGCCAATGCAGCCAGCCACTGACGCTGCGCCGGGTCTGGCTGCCAATCGGTGAGAGCTTGCGCCTTCATCATGTTGGTGGCGACGGCGGCAAGAAACCATTTCCGTACGGCTTCGCCCTGTTTGCTGGCCTTGCTGGGCGTCATCGCCCCGGCCTCTGCCCAGGCGGAAATCGCCTGCGAGAAACACTCGCTGGCAGCCTGTCTCAGTGCGGGGTTGCCACTGCGCATATAGTCGGAAATCTGCCCTAAAAAGGCCAGGTACCCGTAGACCTCATCGACCTGCTCGCGGTAACGCTTGGCCGCCTTGGCATCCAGGACATCTTTGCTGGTTCGACTCTGGTCATACTTGCTGTCCATCTGCAGCGCCCCCCGGTACGGTGGAAAACCCGACAGACGGGCCTGACACATCTGTAAGGCTCGCGCGTCTGCCAAGGAAGCGTCCAGGCGCTGGGAATCGAATAACGGTTTCAATTCCGCCTGGGCACAACCGGCCAGCAGTGTCAGCCATACTGCATTCAGTAGTCGCACAGGGTCGCCTCCACGGTCAGGGCCGTCGTTACAGGCTGCTCCAGCTCCAGCAGCACTGACAGCAGGTTCGCGCCTTGAGAGGGAGGATCCAGGCGCAGGGTAAAGCGCCCGCTATCCAGTCTTGCCGGGCGGCGAATACGAATCTTTTCCCGCTGGCCATCGTCGTAATATGCCAGCACATAAAAATGCCGGAACGCGCTGTCGGAAAACATAACATCCAGAGTCAAGCTGCCACTGCCGGCAGTCTGGCGACGCCGCTCACCTGCGTTGGCTAGCACCTCTACTCGCTGATCGCGCTCAGAGACAGGCAGAGTAACCGCACCGGTGGTATAAGCTGAGCGGTTACTGCAGCCCCCTGAGGCAGCAGGCAACACTTCCCGCCAAACCTCCGGTTCTTCAAGATCAAAGTTGACCGGCAGCTCCCAAACCAGATATCGGAACTGCCCCTCCTGATAGGCCGGCGAGTACAAAAACTCCTGCAGGGCACCCATGGCCCCACCCCCGGTCATGGCAAAATTCACTACATCACGGGACAGATACTGCTGCAGAAAACCATGAAAATTGTAGTTCTTGTAACGATCATCCCGGGTATCAGAATTACTGGTACCAATAAGTGCAACTTGTGGCTCGGATGCATCCCCAAAAAGGGCATCAGCACTATCTACCTCATTCTTGGGCACCGTGTTAAAGCCTCGCACCCATTGATAGCTGTAGGCATTTCCACATACGCTTGCCACAGCCACATTCATGGTTCCCATCTTGCGCAGCAGAATCCCTTCCCGGGTTTCAAACATCAGCTCCGGAATTTGCTCAATACCCGGATCCGCCAGCATCACCTGAGCAACCTGATAGGCACTGACATCAGCTCCAGCAGGGGTCCAGTGGTGATCCCGGCGAAAGAAATACTCTCCCCCATCCACCTTTTCCAACACGGGCTCCATGTCCGCAACCATTGCACCCAAATCTCTAAACAGCTCAGCCTTGCGCAGGTAAGACCTGCGTACATCCGTAAGTGGGTAGCGCCCTCGCCACGGCTGCACCAACTGATCCGCATGCATCAATCCACGGGTCGGCTGAAGCATCACAACGAGCTGCAAATCCTTCTCTCTCAAAATCTCGACCAGCTCGCCGAGCTCACCACGAGCCATTGCCGAAACGGGAAAGTCCTCCTGCAAATCAACGTCAGTGCGAAAAAACCAATACGGTTTTCCGGAGACAAGTTGACGCATACCGGACATGGCCCCGTCCTGATATAACTGGGGATCACTCAGGGCATCACACACGAAGGGCGGCTCCAGATAAGCGCCCTTCATCAGCTGCGCCTGCTGACTGTCCCCCTCCGATGGCACCTCGGAAGATTGCGCCCCTCCCCATGAAACCAGCCCCAGCAAGGCCATCAGCCGCCAGGGCCTGGTGACGTTACGGCATAGTGGCCACATTGGCTTCCTCCAGTCGAGCCTCCGGGCCTGACGCTCCTGGCACTACCCAAACGCTGTAAACCCTCCCGCGCTGCAACACCACCTCCTCCAAGGGCAGACTGGTTCCGTCCGTGAGCGCGACGCGCAACGCGACCTTGACGCCATTTATTTCCCTGTCGCCGCTGTCTTCGGCCGCAAGGGGCCCAATCACCGTCACTGATCCGTTTGCGGTTTGTAGCGAGGCGCCCTGGCCGGTCAGGTTGTACATGACCAGTAATGCCTTCAGGCGACTGTTGAAATAAGTGTCTTCATGCAGGCGCATACTCTGACCATCAAAGATCAGCGTTTGCACCGAACGTGACGCAAAAGAGAAATCGAACGACTTCCCATTAATCCGGATTTGAGCCTCACCACCGGGGCGATACAAATAATCCCCCGCTCGACCGGGAGCCAGGGACTGTCGCCACTCATCCAATCCCAGATCAAGTTGGTCGCCGGTCAAGTTTACTACCCGGATAAAGGCCGAATCCGGGGGGGCCGCCATTTCATATAACCCCTCAGCGCCGTCCTGGGCGGCCCAAACCGGCAAATTCCAAAGTAGCAGCAGACTGACTATCCAGACACGCATGCTTATCCCCCTCCACAATCACATCCATTGATTGAATCAGCGCTCGTTCCGGCAACTCCCATAGCACATGGGTAACACGCGGATCTCGAGCAGCCGGACCTTGAAGAAACTCTCGCATTGCTGCAAAGGGCCCCTGGGCCTCCAGGGCATACACCAGTACGTCCTGCCCCATTTCCTCTTTCAGAAAACCGGGAAAGTGCCATTCATCCATGGCGCTGTAGCTGGTTCCCACAAGCGCAACTGCGGGAATCGCATCTCCGAGCAGCGCCTGTTCATCCTGGACACTACTGGACAGGGATGTCTGATAGCGCACCAGGGGCTCATCCCCCTTAGGGCCGACCCCCTTGCTGGTTGGCAAATAACGAAGCAGGTCGCCCTGGAACACTTCCACTTTCGATTCAACAGTGCGAAATTCCTGCCGGCCGGGTAGAGCCATGATCGCCGCTACACCGCCAGCCACCGCTCTTGCTCCCCAAGGGCTCCAATGCGTATCAGTGCGCATGAAAACAGGCCCGTGGTGAGAGGCTTGCTGAAGCACACTCAAGGTATCCAGCCAGGGGATACCGGCTGCGCTAAGCCGTTGTGTGATACCCGGGTACAGATTGTCCATGTCCAGTACGACTTGCCGGCGAGCCTGATCACTGTATAAGCGCCGTTTGGCTGGCACAGGGATGACAAGCAATTTTTTTCCCAGCGCTCTCAGCTGGCAGGAAGTGGCAACGACCTGATTCAGGTTCGACTTCAGATTCGCTGCACTCCTGGCGTCGTAATAAAACTCTTCCCGGCTAAAAAGCCAGTCATCATTGCCGACTAACACCCCCGGCCGCCCCGAATGAAACAGCACATAGCTGGCATCAGCCCACATCGAGATTGAAGGATCACGCAGTATGAATACCTTATCCACTTGTCGTTCCAAACGGCGTACCAGCTCCCCTTCCCGAAACTGCTCCCAGGCGGTTTTTTCATTGATAAAGAAATCGGCCACAGGCAGCAGCAAGGACAAAAAACCACTGGAAATGACAACGAGGAACAACCACCCATTCACTGTTGACGCCTTTTTCATAGAAATCACGTGGCGGCCCTCCAATCAGAATTGAAAATACAGAAAGGGTGAAAACGACTCAGCCGACAACCTCGTAACTGCCAGAGCAAAGCCTCCCCATAGCAGTGGGACTCGCCAACCGCTGACATCCTGAAAAACGTTTTCCTTGTCGATGCCCAGGTAATAACGTTTGTTGTAAAGCGCACTCACACGGTCCCAAACCAAGGCCACAACACAGAAGAAAAGCGTCATCGGGGAAACCCAAAGAGACAAATTATGCAAGCTCCCGACACCATTGAGGCCAACCAAGCCCCCCATGATCCGCCCCGCATCAGCGAGATTTCCGGTGAGGAACAGGGGCCAAATCAACCACAAATAGGCAAGCGCACGATAATTGCGCCACAAGGAATACGGCGTTGACATACTGGTTACCCAACCGAGACGACGCTCCAGCACCATCATGCCGCCAATGGCTGCCCCCCAGAAAAGAAAGGCCAGATCCGCGCCGTGCCAGAACCCTGCCAGACTCAACGTCGTAAAAGTGGCGGCACCGACACTCCAATGGAGTGTTTTTTTCAGTGGTCTGTAGAGATAGTCCCGCAACCACTGGGAAAGAGTGATATGCCATCGCTGCCAGAACTCCGTGACACTTTGGCAGACAAAGGGCTGATTGAAGTTTTCCTGGAAACGGAACCCCATCATCATTCCCAAGCCTATCGCCATGTCTGAGTATCCGGAGAAATCAAAGTACAACTGCAAAGTCGAGAGAATGACACCGAAAACACTATCAACGAAACCCGGTTCCGGGGCCGCCATCAGGTAACCAGCCACCGGCGCAATACTATCGGCGATCAAAGCCTTTTTGATGAATCCCAGAAGGAAACGACTGGCTCCCAGCGAAAACAACTCCATGGAGTGGCTACGCTTCTCGAACTGTCGCTCCAGATTTCGGTAACGCAGAATCGGACCTGCGATCAGCTGCGGGAAAAAGGAAATAAACGCGGCAAAGTTGATAAAGCTGCGTGTGGGTTTGGCATCGCCTCGATAGACATCCACCAGATAGGCCAGTGCCTGGAAGGTATAGAAAGAAATCCCCAGTGGCAAAATGATGGTTTCCAGGTAAAAGGGGTTTAGTCCCACGGACACCAGGAGCGCACTGATACTTTCTACACCGAAGTTCGTGTACTTGAAGTACCCCAGTGCCGCCAGATCGCCGACGACCCCGACCACCAGCCAGTAAAAACAACGCGGATGATCCCGGAACTTCTCTATCGCCAGGGCAAAGACGTAGTTCCACAGCGTGATTGCCACAAACAACAGCAGAAAATCCGGGCGCCACCAGGCATAAAACAGGTAACTACCCAGCAGAATGGTCCAGTTACGCCAGCGCGCTGGCGTCAGGTAGTACGCCGCCAGAAACAGCGGCAAAAAAAGAAACACGAAAAGGTTGGATGAAAAGACCATTGCTACCACCTCCCTGCGATAACGAACAGGATCTGATGAATCTGTTCCGGCCGTTGGTAGGCCTCCCCCATGTCAAAGATCGAATAACTCAGCCGGGCCGAAAGCTGCATCTGTCGCCGTTCTGACACCGCCAGCGGGAAGGACTGCCAGCCCAACGCCATGTTCGCCACATTCCCCAGGTGCGTTTCCCCCTCTACTAGCGGATTTCTTATCGGGCTATTCACACGCACCGTATCGTTTAGCCGCTGCACCGATCCTGCCAGCACTTCCAGTTCCACACGGGGCCACAACTGTTGCCGGTACCAGGCCGCTGCGTATGCGATGTTTTTCATTTCGTAGTCGAGCAGGTCCCCCAACGGCCCAGTGGAAAGGTCGGCCACCCCTGCGCGACGATTACTCTGCACCCTGCTTTGGAAATAACCATCACTAACCAGATAATCCGGCTCGTCCGTGGTAGCCGCACGTACTCCAAGGGAGGGCCGCCAACTGAGGCGGTCAAGACGACCGAAAAGCTCGCCCTGAATGAGATAGCCCTGAATCCGGTCTTCGCTTTGAATCAGCCCCTGCACAGCATCAATTTCATAGCGAACCAGATCCCCCTCCTGAAACAGGGCATTGACGCTGTAACCCACCGTCGTCGCTTTCCCCCCCTCGCCATGGAGCCTGACGCCAGCCCAGTAACCGGTAAAATCACGTACGTCCAGCAAATCCTCCAACTGCTCAATCTGAGCGCCGGAATCGTCATCCTGATAATGCAGCCGCAGATCCCACCAGTGCCCAGGCATCCACTGTTTGCCCACGCCCGCCAGCACCCGGAAAATATCTTCATCCCGCGGGTCCAGATCTGAATCGTCGGAACGGAATGTCGTGAACTGCTGCCCCGCCACAAGATGAGCTCGCCAGTGAGTGGACTGGTAATCCAGGTTCAGGCTTTCCAGCGGCAGGTCCCAGATCACGCCCTCTTCATCTTTGTAGGTCTGACGCCCCAATGCCAACGACATGGAAGGTTGGCCAAACAGCATGCGGCGACGAATCCAGGCGTCACGCAATTCTGCATAGTGCTCATCCTCGCGGATACGGCCATTATCATCTGTCTGAAGACTGCTTGGCTGTCCTGCGGCCACCAACAGCTTGCCTCGCACCTCGGCGTCCCAGCGGTGCCACTCTGTCTCACCGCTTCGCCAGTGGTAACGTGGCTCGTAGCGAAACACACCATTGGTCTCGTTATTGCCATCCACAAAACGCTGACGAAAGTCCGGAGACTCTCCGGCACTTAGATACAGCCTCTGGTCATACTCATGACGCGGCAGTGGCTCCACACCTATCACCGTTACCGGCAATAATGTGCCCCATAGCACGCACAAGATTCCGCTACAGCGTTGAAGCAACATGGAATTGCTCCTCCAACCAATGCTGGCGTTTGGCAATCAATCGAGCCGCAGCCTGCTGCCCTGCCGGCATTAACCCATCGGGAAGGGGCAGACTCTCTTCACTTTCCTGCCGGGCAGTTCGCGGCAGGAGAATCTTGCTGGCTTCCTTGTGGGCAAACGCTTTTACAGGATCTCTGGCCATACCCCGGCCAGATGAATACAGCCTGGCCAGCGCGGCATCTCCCTGTGCCAGCCCCGCCTCTGCCGCTAACTGATAAAACCTGACGGCTCGTTCCATGTCAGCCTCCCCCAGATAACCACTTTCGTAGAGCTCCGCCAGCGGCAAGTAAGCCCTGGACATTCCCCCTGCAACCAGCATTAAAAGATCTCTCTCTGCCCGCTGCGGCCTTAGCTCAAACCATTCCGCTTTGAGGTCCCCTTGCGCACGGAAATACAACGCAGAGGCATTATCTAATGACTGAAGTTCTTCAACGGCCAGAGAAAACTCGGCAAAAGAATATACGGCGGGCCAAGTCAGCATGTACTGAAGCTGCTCGACCAGCGCCAGCGGCTCGCCCTTTTCTGCTGCACGTTGTAACCAGCGCATTACCGTTGGATCATGTTCAGCTGTCGTCGCGTTTGCCTTGATAAGGGTTGCAACGCGAAGGCAATAGGCTCCATCAAGCGATACATCGCCTTCCATGTCCCCTACCATTTCGGTAAAACGTTCCGGGCTGCCAGCCTGCCAGAACATATCCTGTAGATATTCAACGGCACGAGGGTCATCGTGCAGCTCTTGTTGATACCAGGCTGCTGCTTCTTCGATATCTCCTCGAATCTGTGCATAGCGACCGGCGTATGTCCCGAAATAACATTCCTGAACACAGCTTCGACGATACAGTGCAAGCCACTGCTGCCACTGCTGTGCCGTAAGGGCTTGTGGGTAGAGCACTGCGATATCCAGAGCAAGACTCAAATCCTGTTCTGTTTCCCTTGGGCGAAGCGGTCGTAACAACTCACGGGCACGCGCCTCCCCAAAAGCCAAACTTCCCTGGTAGCGCTTATATAGACGCAGGCTGGCGGGGCCGGCACGGTAATCCTGCTGCTCCCAGGCGCGCCGGTACCACACCATGGCCTCCGCCGGGTCACTGCCCTGATCAGCGGCAATCAATTTGGCGTATTCGATCTGCGCTGCCGGGTCGCCGGCCTCCGCCAGCCCCTTAAGCTGCTTCCTGGCTTGCTCGGTGTTCCCCAGGGAGAGCTGATAACGGGCATGACGGGTGTCCGCCGGAAGCTGGCAGCCAGCCAGCTGAACCGCCAGCAGCGCAGCAATCAGAGCACGGGCAGCCATGCGGGATGCACCATAACGCTGACGGGCTGATGCTGGGCACTTAGCGGCAGGCTACGCTGCGGCTGAATCTCCATGCGCAGCTTGCCCGACGCTTCATCTCTGACCATCTCGACCACCTCTGCGGCGGTTTCCTTCTTGCCGTCCAGATATTGGATAGTAACGGCCTCATCAGCGCGCCCGGGCAAGCGCTCAGCGGACAGGTCAAACAGTGCCACCACTCGGGCAGGGGCGTCTTTTTCCACCAGCCGCATGAGAGGGGATTCGTCGTGAAGATACTCGCCATCAGCAACCATCTGTTCGGCAATCGTGCAGTCACAGGGGCTGTTCAGCGTCACTTCGAAGACCGCAGCATCCAGCAAGCCTTTGACCTGTTTGGTATCCAGCGAATCCAGCAAAACACCATTGTTCAGCCGTGCCACCAAACGTGACGAGATCGTCATCAATGGCTGGCCTTTCTCAACGGACTCAGCCCCTTCCGGGATCAGCATCTGAACATAGCCATTCTCCGGCATGATCAGCATCTTGCCTGGCAGACTGATCCAGGCGTCTGCCGCCTTGATCACGAAGGCATGCTGGTAGAGTTTGTGAGCGACAAACACAAACGCCAACAAACCCAGGACAAAGAACACACCGCTGATCAACACCGCCTTGCAACGCTCGACAAGGCTGCGCGCCGGCGCCACCTGCTTCCCTTTTCGCGCCGTCACATAATTTTCGCGCTTCATGTTGTCAATCACGTCATCCAGCGAGGTCAATTCACCCGCCAGATAATTGCTGATCAACAACCGCAACAAGTCCGCGTTTTCCTGGTCGATAACGGTAAACTCGCCACCCGTACGCTTGCTGCTGTCATCCTGGTAGATGATGCGAAAACTGATCGGCATGGACAGGTTGGCACGCCCAAGTCGAAACACCACTTCACCATGGCACAACGACCCCGGCGACAGATCTACCTGCCCTGCAATAAACGACAAACCGCCCATCGACACATCTTCCAGGGAAAAAATGCCTTTCACCGGGCTCTGCAGCCGCAACCTCAGGTTCCCGTTGAGCCGCACTCTGACGTGCTGGCGCTCCTCCTGGGATTCGTGAACCTGGCGAATCTGTTTTTCTTCCATGACCCTTCCCTCCAAATCCTTCCACACGGCCCTGTCCCCTTCAGGCCCTGCTCTCGCTTACCCCATCGCAATCAGGTACATAACGCAGATAAAGATTGCAGCGCTCGACATCAACATGGTTTTGGAACTGATACGGCTGAGCATCATGTCAAACCCGCCGCTTTGCGTAGCCAGCCGTGTTTTCTGGCGAGTCCAGCTCTGCCGGTCCAGATGAAACAGGGCAAAAATCTTTACCATCGATCCCACCACCTGGTTGTAATAAAGCAGCACAGGATAGAGCGGCCCAACCGGGTGATAGGTCACATTCAACAGCGCCGCCACCAGGGTGCGAGACAGGGCGATCCAGAACACATACACAAACAACAGCTGACCGTTATCCAGCAACCCCATCAACAAGGCGGCGGTCAGACCAATCAGGCACGTCCACATGCTGATACGCTGGTCATACAGCACAAAGCAGGTAAACCATCCCAGACGTCGCCACCCCAGCCGCGTTGCGCGCAAATTCTGTCGCAATGAATTGCCATACCAGCGAAACATCAACTGCAGCGTTGCAGGCACAAAGCGATGATGCGGCGGGTGCTCTACCGTCAAGGTGTGGGCATCGGGTACATAGAAGGTGTCCCAGCCCAGCGTCATCAGTGAATTCCAGCTGGATTTGTCATCACCGGTGAGGAACCGGAACCGGCCCAGCCGCCAGTGATCCAGATAATCTGACTCCACATCCGCAATAAACTCTGGCGCGGTCAGCACTGCCGCCCGGAAAAAGGACATCCGCCCGGTCATGGTCAGCACCCGCCGCGACAAAGCCATGGAGCACATATTCAAGTGTCGCTGGGCGAACCGCATGGTGTGCCAATCGCGCATCACCCGACTGCCCCGGACCACGCATTGCTCGTTAGTGGTCAGGCCGCCCAGGTTCGGCATCAAGCCGAAGAACACCACTGAGTCCCTGACGCAATCCGGTGCCAACATGGTGTCGCCATCAATAACCCCGACGACCGCATCACGGTCTGGCATACAGCGGCTTACCGCACGGAACGCCATAGCCAGCCCATCACGCTTGCCCGTGCCACGCGCCCGGCAAATGATCAACTTGCTGAGCTGATCTGGATCGAACTGCCGATGGCACTGGCGAATAAGAAGTTCGTCACCTCGCTCGACGATGGAGACCACCACCGTCGCAGGCACCCCGCAATTCACGGCCTCGCGGAATACGCTCGCATAGACGTTCCAGGTCGTATCTGCCGGTATGCGGAAACTGGTTACCACCAGATAGACATGGCTCGGCAAATAACGCCCAGGATCTTCATCCACTCGACGACGCAGGGCAGGAAACGCCACCTGCATGAACCAGATCCCGCGGACCAGGTGCATGGCCCCCATGGAATACCGCCACAGCCCGATGGCACCGATAATCAGAATGAACTTCTTGTCGCTGCTATCCAGATACGCCGGTTCGATCAGCAATGCCAGCGCCATCACCACGGTGATCCACAGTAGCCACTCCGTGAACGTCTTCATCGGCAACTTACCAGCAGATGCCCTGACGATCGCCCATGGATACACCAGGCAAATATCCGCACAGGTCGATCAACAGCCGCCCACTGTTTACGCCATCCGCAACCTGCTGGAATTCCGCAGTTGAATGGCCCACCACCACCACCTCACTGGCCTCGACCAAAGCATCGATGTCATCATTCAGACAATGGAAGACCGGGCCATAACTTTCCCATAGCTGGGCCGCAACCGGGCTGTGCTTGCTCGCGTGCAAGACGTTGCTGTCATAGACGGACAGAGTGAAGCCCTCTTCCAGCAAGCGGGCGGCCAACGTGACCAGGGGACTCTCGCGAAGATCATCGGTGCCCGGCTTGAAACTCAATCCCAGCATGCCGATTTTCTTCATGCCCGATTGGCGGATCATGGCCATGGCCCGCTCCACCTGGTTGTCATTACTGGTCGCCAACGATCGCAACAGAGGCGACGGCAGCGCCACCTTGTCGCACCAGGCATTCAGCGCCCGGACATCCTTTGGAAGACAGGAGCCCCCGTAGGCAAACCCGGGTTTCATGTAATAACTGGACAGGTTGAGCTTGTTATCCATGCACACCACATCCATCACCCGCCGCCCATCAACCGACGCCTGCTTGGCGATATTGCCGATTTCATTGGCGAAGGAGACTTTGGTGGCATGCCAGGAGTTACAGGCATACTTGACCAGCTCAGCTTCTTCCAGTGCCAGACGGACAACCGGTGCATCAATGCCTTCGTACACGGTCGCCAGTGCATCGGAAGAGGCGTCATTGATTCCACCAATGACAGTCATGGGCGGGCTGAAAAAATCCTTGATCGCGGTGGACTCACGAAGGAACTCCGGATTGACCGCCAGCAGAAAGTGCTCTCCGGCCTTTTTGCCCGAGGCCTGCTCAAGAATGGGCAACAGCTCCCCGCGCACCAGCCCGGGCAGCACCGTGCTGCGAATCACCACCAGGTGCACATCATCCTTGTCACGTAGCGATTGCCCAATCTCTTCACACACCGCTTTCAGATAACGCGTATTCAGGTTACCGGTCTCGTCGCTCGGCGTGCCCACACAGACAAACGAAATCCGGGAATCACGCACGGCAGTGGCACAGTCAGTGGTCGCGGTGATGCGGCCTTCTGCCACCCCCTTCGCCAGGTAATCACCCAGTTCGTCTTCAACAATGGGAGACTCGCCCCGGCGAACCTGAGCGACTTTGGCTTCACTGACATCCACACCGATAACGGTATGGCCCTTGTTGGCAAAGCAGGCGGTGCAGACTGCGCCAACATAGCCCAGCCCAAAGACAGAAATCGTGGACATTCCCTTATCCCCATTAGTTGAACAACGTTCCCGTTAAGCGGCGAGATACACACTCGAACCGTGAGGACTATCTAACGCCTGAGATTTAAAAATGTGTAGAGGGGTAACACCAAAAGGGAACGCTCTTACTAGCAGTTTTTTCGGCAGGGCATTCTTCGGGGACAGGTTAAAAGCCGCGTCAACTAGCCGCAGGTATGATCTCAAACGGATTTTTCACCAGAGGAGAACGGGTTGTCAGCAAGCCTGTCGATCGGTAGCCAATATGGCGCCATCGCTTTTGCAGATAAAGAAGAAAGGGGTCATCGCTGGCGGGTATAGTCCCGTCGCCACAGGGTACGAATAGCGAGCGAGAGAAATATCCCCTCGAAACGGTGGACAAACAACACCCGTTACCTGCGTGTGACTCAACCCAAAAGTCAGACATAAAAAAAGGGCCGCCGAAGCGACCCCTTTTTCTGATACCGGGTAACGAATTACTCGGTGATCTTGGCTACCACACCGGCGCCAACGGTACGGCCACCTTCGCGGATAGCGAAGCGCAGGCCGTCTTCCATGGCGATCGGAGCGATCAGCTCAACGTCCATCTGAACGTTGTCGCCCGGCATTAC
>NZ_QYYA01000060.1 GCF_003597125.1 Alcanivorax profundi
CTTCGTGAGGGATGCCGAACGCAATCTTGTCTATTGTCCGCAAGGCGAAATTCTGAGGCAAAAGTCTATCAAAAGAAATGGTATGATCCGCTACTGCAACAAGCTTGCATGTAAAAAATGCAAGTGCAAGTGTACCATCCAGAAGTTCAAGGAGGCAGACTTCAACAAAGACACCTTGATAAAGGCAACCGAAGCAAAACGCAAGCAACTCAAAGAAGAGAATAAGGACAAGCCAAAACCTCCAAGAATGAAAGTCGTGAAGAAGGTTGTCCGTTACGTTTTACATCTAGATCAGAACAAGATGGACAATCGCAAATGCCTCTCCGAGCATCCTTTCGGAACCATGAAGCGAGCACTTGGTCAATACTACTTTTTACTGAAAGGCAAACTGAAAGTAACTGCTGAGATGGGCCTCTTTTGCCTATCTTATAACCTTCGTCGTGCCATATCTCTCAAAGGTGTACCTGCTTTGATTGCTTCTCTTGGATAATGACCTGTAGGGATCAATACCATCGAAAAACACGCTCTATTAGTGTTCATATCGGCCATTTTAAGCCCTTATGACGAATTGTTTAACATAAACTAAAATTTTAAGATGAAAAAAGAT
>NZ_QYYA01000061.1 GCF_003597125.1 Alcanivorax profundi
TCATGAACTCCCTTCAAGGCCTCACCCCTCAAACTGGCTGGCAGTAGCAACTGGAATCTTCTCATCCTACTCACCGGGTCCTTCGTTTCTCGGTACAAGACACCATTTCGAATGACTAGCCTCTCCCAGTGTTTCAATAGTGCCAACGAACTGGGGCCCATATTGTACTTTTCTCGTCTAGATGGGCGACGCCTGCGGACCACAAACGGGAGTACCGAAGATATTGTGGGATCCTGAAGCTGCTTATCTTCCAATTCGCGCAGAGTGAGTGAGGGCAGGGTACACTGGCCTGCAGGTTGCAGTTGTTGGACTTGTTGTCCAAGATAAAGAGCCCTGTTCTCCACACCACTCCTCCAGGAGCTGTGAGAGGCTAGAGGAGCTTTGACTTCAGCTGCACTGTAGGAGCCTGCTGTCTAATGTGTTGGCTCGTGCTGTTGAACCGCTTGAATGTGTTGGACGCCCAGTCTGAATGTCTGTTGCACCTCCTCAGCCTCCGCACCTTCAGCCTCCTGCACTAGGCTACCATATGGCTCTTGGATCAGACGCCTGCTAACTGAAGTGGTAAAGGGATCTCGACTGAGTGCGTCTGCTACAACATTTTTAGG
>NZ_QYYA01000062.1 GCF_003597125.1 Alcanivorax profundi
CGTGTCCTGTTCGCTACAGTGAACAGATTAACAAATCCTCCTGCTCCTTTGCCTTCAGAACTAATGTCCACATCTAAATGCAATGAGTTTGCTCGGTTTTTTAATGACAAGGTTCAGAGTATTAAATTAGCAATAAACTCCACAACACAGATGACAACTGTACAGCCATCCACACACCTGTCACTAACAAACTTTACACCTGTCACGGACCAAATAGTTCAAGAGACCATCTCCAGTCTGAGTTCTTCCACATGCTGCCTCGATGAGTTACCCACTAGATTTCTAAAATCTGTGCTGAGTAGTTTGTTACCACAGCTCACTCACTTAGTTAACAGCTCACTACAGTCAGGAGCATTTCCTCAGGCTTTGAAAACTGCTGTCATTAAGCCTCTCCTAAAGAAGAGCAGTCTTGATGCCACAGTACTAAACAACTATCGGCCCATATCAAACTTGCCATTTCTAGGTAAACTCCTTGAAAAAGTTGTATACAAACAACTTAATGACTTTCTTCAGATAAACAACTGTTTTGATACTTTTCAGTCAGGCTTTAGGCCCCATCACAGTACCGAGACGGCTCTTATCAAGGTGACAGATGAC
>NZ_QYYA01000063.1 GCF_003597125.1 Alcanivorax profundi
GGACACATCCTCCACGATATTTCTCGACCTAGTTTCGCTTAGCAGAGTGCTCTCAGCAATGTTCGCATACGTTCCGTTGATCCGAGCGAGGTTGGATGCACCGTCGATCTGTTCGAGTACACGCTCAAGAACGGACTGTGCCGAAGCGGTGCCAGACGCAGCGATCAACGCTGCAAAGGAAGCCGCAAACAGGCGCATCCAGGGATTCTCCAAAGTACAGCCATGATCCTATGGCAGCTTTTCGGAAGTTTATCCAAGGAAAACCATACTTACATCACCGTTGGCCGTTCGGGGATTGAGAGGCGCCGAGACGGTTCCAAAGACCTCAAAATCACCCTGAATGGGGTCTGATGCCGGATGGATGGGGCCGAATCCTACGCTAAGGCGAAGTTTTGGCCGAATTTCGCTACAGCGTCCTGTAGGCGGTCGGTCTTGTCATCTTCACCATGGCCACCAGCGTCGGCGCCTCGATGGCGCGGCCAGCAGGGCGGTTGCTTGTTGCTTCCATGCGTCCCGGTCGGCCCGCACTTCGTCCAGAGCTTCGCGTTCCCGGTCGAGCGCCGCCCGTAGCGCAGCATTCTCGGCCTCCAGAGT
>NZ_QYYA01000064.1 GCF_003597125.1 Alcanivorax profundi
TTTGAATATTCTGATTGCTTACCTTTGTAAACCACACGAGCTGTTGGGTCGTACATGAGTGGAGATGGTACGAAAATAGCCTCAATGAAGCCCATGTTATCGAGTGGCTCGGTTGGACTGTAAGTGCCAGATTGAGTCACATAAACCTTTTGGGGAAGACGTGGGGCGTATGTTTTCTTTAGTTTTCGTTCTCCCTTTTTGTTTGTTGTATACCAATCTGAAGGAATTTCCTCAGAATTTACGTCAAGGATATAATCATTTATATTTTCTCCTTTATGAGGAAGAATGATGTAGCCATCATTGATATCGCTATCACCATCACCTGATGCATAGCCATCAAAGTTTCTTGGCATAATCAGACTGCCATTGATTTTGACGACATAGAATTCGTGACCGCTTAGACGGCTGAACACGACGGGATAGTACATGACTTTTGTGTTGCCATGTGATAGCTCCTCACAATAGAGCTTTTCTTCTACTGTGATTTGGCGGTTGTCTTGTTCGCCTATAGTAAGATATACGTTTCCTGTTTGAGGAATGAACTGATGAACTTTATATGGAAGTACCGATACGCCTTTCTGCTGGTTCAGG
>NZ_QYYA01000065.1 GCF_003597125.1 Alcanivorax profundi
GCTTTGAGAATGTTGATAGAGAAGTACAGAGAGGGCCAGAAAGAGCTGCATTGTGTCTTTGTAGATCTAGAGAAAGCATATGACAGGGTGCCAAGAGAGGAGTTGTGGTATTGTATGAGGAGGTCTGGAGTGACAGAGAAGTATGTTAGAGTGGTGCAGGATATGTATGAGAGCAGTAGGACAGTGGTAAGGTGTGCGGTAGGTGTGACAGAGGAGTTCACGGTGAAGGTGGGACTGCATCAAGGATCGGCTCTGAGCCCCTTCTTGTTTGCGGTGGTGATGGACAGGCTGACAGATGAGGTCAGAAAGGAATCTCCCTGGACGATGATGTTTGCGGATGACATTGTGATCTGTAGTGAGAACAGGGAGCAGGTGGAGGAAAGTCTAGAGAGGTGGAGGTTTGCTCTGGAGAGAAGAGGAATGAAGGTTAGTCGTAACAAGACAGAATACCTGTGTGTGAACGACAGGGACCCAAGTGGAACAGTGAGGTTACAGGGAGAAGAGGTGAAGAAGGTGCAGGATTTTAAGTACTTAGGGTCAACAGTCCAGAGCAATGGGGAGTGTGGAAAAGAGGTGAAGAAGCGGGTG
>NZ_QYYA01000066.1 GCF_003597125.1 Alcanivorax profundi
GCACTGTATATTTGCCAATGCCCGCTGCCTTTTCCTGGACAGACTCGTACGGGTCACGAGTGCGGAGGTCCTGGTGCCTGAGCCAGGCCGTCTTAGGTTATTGGGTCAGGCTGAACCTGTTGTGTTGGCCCTGAACCAAGTTCAGCAATTTGTAGAACTCTTTCAGGTAGGCTGAAAAACAAATGTTGTTTTTTTTTTTGTAGTAAATGTAACGTCCAAAAACCTTCCTCATAAAGTGAAATGTAATGTTTGTCCATGGCCCAGGAAAAACGACGTTTAGCTGGTGACAGAGGGCCAGCAGTGACGCGAGCGTTCAAATCCTTTGTGGAGGAAAGGGACGACAAGTACAGTATGGAGCTGCTGCTTCTGCCCAGCGCCCTGAAAGAGGAGTTACTGGTACACAGCCCCACCAGCACGAGCATGTCTCCTCTGGTTAGTCCAAACACTGTAGGTCATTCCTTCAGGTCATGGGATAGGATTAGTTCTCATTAGTCAAGTCGATCTTTTGATCAGAATCTTACTGGTTCACATTGTGTCCACCAGTTTCTTTTTTAAATTGTAAAGTGGGCATTTTTTTT
>NZ_QYYA01000067.1 GCF_003597125.1 Alcanivorax profundi
CCCACCTGTAACTGAGTTCAATCTGAGGGAGCCAAGTCTGAAGGAGGTTGAGGAGATTATCAAGGCAGCTCGCTCAGCATCTACTCCAGGCCCCAGTGGTGTACCTTACTTGGTATATAAGCGCTGTCCAGAACTTCTCCGACACCTGTGGAAGATCCTAAGGGTGATTTGGCGAAGAGGAAGAGTTGCTGACCAGTGGAGGTGGGCTGAGGGAGTGTGGATCCCCAAAGAGGAGAACTCGAAAAACATCAACCAGTTTCGAACCATCTCTTTACTGAGTGTTGAAGGGAAGGTGTTTTTCAGTATTGTCTCGCGAAGATTGACAGAGTTTCTCCTCAAAAACAAATACATCGACCCTTCAGTGCAGAAGGGGGGGATTCCTGGAGCTCCTGGCTGCTTGGAACATACTGGTGTAGTTACACAACTCATCAGAGATGCCCATGAGAACAAAGGTGACCTAGCTGTCTTGTGGTTGGACCTGGCTAACGCCTATGGGTCCATACCACACAAGCTGGTCGAGCTTGCCTTAAACCTCCATCATGTTCCCAGTAAGATCAAGGACCTGATCGTGGATTATT
>NZ_QYYA01000068.1 GCF_003597125.1 Alcanivorax profundi
TGATAGTTAATTTTCTAAAAATACGTATTCGTTTTTTTAGTAAAATAGAGTTAAGTAAATGATATTCAGATCGTTGCAGAAATCTTTAAGGTTGGCTTGTTAAGCCCTGTTTTCGATGTTTTGCGATACTGCAAACATGTCTGACATAGGGTGGTATTACGACTAAGGTTAAGTCTCTAAAACAGCGTAAAACGCTGAATATCAGATTGTTAAATAAGTTTTATGCGTTTTGTGGAGTCTCATAATATGATTATCTTTGCATCTGCAAACGTTTCATATTATGGCAGATATACATATAGACATAGAGCGCATGATAATGCATTCCAATTACTTGCTGGAGGTAGACAATTCTTCGGCAAGTAATGGATTATCGGATATGGAACGTAAGCAATATCTAGATCAGATAAAGGAATTGGTTCAGACAGTCCAGACACTTCTGGATGCCAATATTGCCTTGGGTAATAAGCAGAAGGAACTACAGGCAGAGGCAGATCGTAAGATTGCCGGTTTGCAGGATCAGGTTGACAAGCTTACTGGAGAACTGCAAGCCCGTAGGCGTAAGATGCATGGCAA
>NZ_QYYA01000069.1 GCF_003597125.1 Alcanivorax profundi
GGTGCAGGGTATAATGGCTGGAAAGCTCACGACAATCCTTTCCTGGTTCGCCCAAAGAAGGATGGAATCTTCAACATGTCGCAGTTGGAGTATGAACATAAAGGTGGAAAATATTTTGCGGGTGCTGCCGTCCATACCCGTCAATATCCGATCAACGAAGATGGCGAAATGGTTTCTTCCGATGAATCCAAGGGCAAAGTCACCTGTGCCTGGTGGATTTACGGAGAGCAGAGTGTATGGAAGGCTGGCGACAAGAACATTTCGTGCATGGTGCAGTATTCCGAGAACACCAGTCATCAGAATGCCTGCTACCGATACGCCGAACTGGGCGGCGCCTATCAGGACGATAAGAACGAGTGCGGCTTGTCAGGCCAGTACGCCCGCTTCCAGCAGGGTTCGGAATATTCGCAGGAAGTAACATGGAAAAGACAGCTGACGGAATCCATATCCCTTCAGCCATCGTTCCAGTACATCAAAAACGACAATGGAGATTTCACGGCACTCAGTGCCCGACTCTATGTCAGTTTCTAAAGGAAAGAGATAATTATCAAAAAGTGTACATCGTTTGACT
>NZ_QYYA01000008.1 GCF_003597125.1 Alcanivorax profundi
GTAATGCCGGGCGACAACGTTCAGATGGACGTTGAGCTGATCGCTCCGATCGCCATGGAAGACGGCCTGCGCTTCGCTATCCGCGAAGGTGGCCGTACCGTTGGCGCCGGTGTGGTAGCCAAGATCACCGAGTAATTCGTTACCCGGTGGCCAGGGGTGGCAGGCAGGCCTGCCACCCTGTTTTGTTTTACTAGTTTCAAAGTTACAGGCCAGTAGTTCAATTGGTAGAGCACCGGTCTCCAAAACCGGCTGTTGGGGGTTCGAGTCCCTCCTGGCCTGCCAATTTTCCCAAGGCTTTGCCTGGGTGGTAGGGTGCATCGTCCGATGAGCGAGAAAACAGAAGCAGGTTCCGGCTCCGCTGCCCTTGAGGCGGTGAAGTGGTTGCTGGTAGTTGGTCTGGTGGCTGCTGCCGTTATCGGCAATAGCTATTTCTCCGATCAGCCTACTCTTTATCGGGTTGTTGGTGTCGCTGTTGTGGCACTGGTGGCCATTTTTGTTGCTCTGCAGACTGAGCAGGGAAAAGCGTTCAATCAACTGCGCAAGGACTCCATGGTCGAGTTGCGCAAGATTGTCTGGCCGACCCGTCAGGAAACCCTGCAGACCACCCTGATCGTTCTGGTCTTTGTTGTGCTCGTGGCCTTGTTGCTGTTCGTGCTTGACTGGATTCTGGGTGGTCTTATGTCCTGGGTGATTGGTTAAGGGGTTAACATGGCAAAGCGCTGGTATGTGGTACATGCCTACTCAGGTTTCGAAAAGCACGTAAAACGCGCCCTCGAAGAGCGCGTTAAACTGCGTTCAATGGAAGAGCTGTTTGGCGACATCCTGGTTCCCACTGAAGAAGTGGTTGAGATCAAGGGTGGCCAGAAGCGCAAGTCCGAGCGCAAGTTTTTCCCCGGTTATGTGCTGGTGGAAATGGAGATGTGCGACGACTCCTGGCACTTGGTAAAAGAAACCCCGAAGGTGATGGGGTTTATCGGTGAAGATCCGAAAAATCCGGGCCGTGTTTCTCCGATTACCAAGAAAGAAGCTGATGCCATCCTGCAACGTATGGATGACGCAGTGGAAAAGCCGAAGCCGAAGACGCTGTTCGAGGCTGGCGAAGTGGTCCGTGTCAACGACGGCCCGTTTGCAGATTTCAATGGTGTGATCGAAGAAGTGAATTACGAAAAGAGCCGTCTGCAGGTGGCGGTAATGATCTTCGGTCGGTCTACGCCAGTAGAGCTGGAGTTTGGTCAGGTCGAAAAAACCTGATAGCCAAACCGGCAAGTGAATTTGGGAGCCCTGGTCGCCGAATGGTGGCCGGGGCGTTTTGACAACCTGAGGGGAGCCCGCTTGATGTGAGGCGTTTGCACCCAAGGAGTCTAGAAAATGGCGAAGAAAGTACAAGCCTACATCAAGCTGCAGGTTGCAGCGGGTCAGGCTAACCCGTCACCGCCGGTGGGTCCCGCTCTGGGTCAGCACGGTGTAAACATCATGGAGTTCTGTAAAGCGTTCAACGCACAGACCCAACAGCTGGATGCTGGTGCGCCAGTGCCGGTTGTGATCACCGTTTACAACGACCGCTCTTTCACCTTCACCATGAAGACGCCGCCTGCGTCTTACCTGCTGAAGAAAGCGGCGAAAATCAAGAGCGGCTCAGGTGAGCCGAACACCAAGAAAGTGGGCAAGGTAACCCGTGCTCAGCTGGAAGAGATCGCCAAGGCGAAAGAGCCTGATCTGACCGCTGCTGATCTGGATGCCGCTGTGCGCACTATCGCGGGTTCTGCCCGTTCCATGGGCCTGGATGTGGAGGGTTAACCAATGGCTAAACTGTCCAAGCGCCTGCGCGCCATCCGTGAAAAAGTTGAAGCTGGCAAGCTGTATCAGGTTGAAGAAGCTGTAGCGCTGCTGACCGAACTGTCTGGTGTGAAGTTCAAAGAGTCTGTAGACGTGGCGGTTAACCTGGGTGTTGACCCGCGTAAATCTGATCAGAACGTGCGTGGCGCTTCCGTGCTGCCTCACGGTACTGGTAAAACCGTTCGTGTTGCTGTTTTTGCTCAGGGCGCCAAGGCCGAAGAAGCAAAAGAAGCCGGCGCGGACGTGGTGGGTTTTGATGATCTGGCCGAGCAGGTTCAGGGTGGCGAAATCAACTTCGACGTGGTGATTGCTTCCCCGGACGCCATGCGCGTTGTCGGTAAGCTCGGCACTATCCTGGGCCCCCGTGGTCTGATGCCGAACCCGAAGGTTGGCACCGTAACTCCTGATGTTGCCCAGGCCGTGAAAAACGCCAAGGGTGGTCAGGTGCGTTACCGTACCGACAAAGGTGGCATTATCCACTGCACCGTGGGTCAGGTAGGTTTCGACAACACCGCCATCAAGGAAAACGTAGAAGCGCTGCTGGCTGACCTGAAGAAAGCCAAGCCGTCTTCTGCCAAGGGTACCTACTTCAAGAAAGTCACCCTGTCCACCACCATGGGTCCGGGTCTGTCCATCGATCCCGCATCCCTGGCGATGTAAAGCATTCGGCGCATGGCGAAAGCTGTGCGCCAACAAGGACTTTGATTTCGGCAGCGTGCTGCCGGAGCGTCAAAGACCACAGGCGCCTTGGCGGGTTCTCCCGGATAAGGCTTAAACCATCAGCCTGCGTAGACGCGGTGTGGTTCAGGTTTCACTGTAACCCCCGCGTATGAGTTCGCTAGCGAATTCATAAATGGGTGGCCGGTTTCGACCGGTTGTATTCATCGAGGAGGTTACACAGTGGCTCTGAGACTAGAAGACAAGAAAGAGATTGTCGCCGCGGTAAATAAAGCCGCACTGGGTGCATTCTCCGCTGTGGTCGCCGACTATCGTGGCTTGAACGTGGCTCAGTTGACCGAGCTTCGTTCCAAGGCACGTCAGCAGAACGTTTACCTGCGTGTTATTCGTAATACGCTGGCTCGTCGTGCCTTTGAGGGTACCGATCTTGAGCTGCTGAACGAGTCGCTGATTGGTCCGACCATCATTGCTATGTCGCTGTCCGAGGAAGACATGGGCGCTGCTGCCCGTCTGTTCAAGGACTTCGCCAAGGACAATGACCAGCTGGAGCTTAAGACCGGTCTATACGAAGGCAAGCTCTATTCTGGCGCAGAAATCGACGTACTGGCAAAACTGCCGAACCGCGAACAGGCTCTGACCAGCCTGGTGTCTGTACTGCAGGCTCCGGTTTCCAAGTTTGGCCGTTTGCTGACTGCGCTTAAAGAACAGAACGAAGGTGAAGCAGCCTGATCGGCTTCTGAACCGCACATCATCAAGATTTGGAGAAGTTAAAATGGCAATGTCCAAAGAAGATATCCTGAATGCAGTTGCTGAACTGTCTGTACTGGAACTGGTCGAGCTGATCGAAGCGTTTGAAGAGAAATTCAACGTTTCTGCTGCTGCCGTCGCTGTTGCTGCTGCGCCTGGCGCTGCTGGTGGCGACGCCGCTGAAGAGAAGACCGATTTCGACGTTATCCTGACCGGCTTCGGCGACAAGAAAGTTGGCGTGATCAAGGCTGTCCGTGAAGTGACCGGCCTGGGTCTGAAAGAAGCCAAAGAGCTGGTAGAAGGCGCTCCTGCTCCTGTTAAGGAAGGCGCTGGCAAAGACGAAGCCGAAGAGATCAAGAAAAAGATCGAAGAGGCTGGCGGTACTGCCGAGCTCAAGTAAGCGCATTAGCGCTATGTCTTTCCGTCTTGGGTCGGAAAGGCGCCGGCTGGCAGCTTTTTGGCTGCCAGCCTTTTGTCGTTTCTGTATGAGGGGTTTCATACAGAAATATCACCGGGTGGTGATAGATCAACAGCTGAGGAACGCAGATGGCATACTCATTTACTGAGAAAAAGCGGATCCGCAAAGATTTCGGCAAGTTGCCGAAGGTAATGGAAGTTCCCTACCTTCTCGCAATTCAGCTCGATTCCTACCGCAAATTCCTGCAGCAGGACAAAAGCGCAGAAGAGCGTCTGGATAGCGGTCTGGAAGCGGCTTTCCGGTCAGTATTCCCGATTGCCAGTTATTCAGGTAATGCAGCGTTGGAGTATGCCGGCTACGAGTTCGGCAAACCCGTGTTTGATGTGAAAGAGTGCATCATTCGTGGAACGACCTATGCGGCGCCGCTGCGCGTGCGCATTCGTCTCGTGATTTACGACCGTGAGTCGTCCGGGGCGATCAAGGATATTCGTGAACAACAGGTCTACATGGGTGAGATTCCCCTGATGACCGAAAACGGTACCTTTGTGATTAATGGTACCGAGCGTGTAATCGTGTCCCAGCTGCACCGTTCTCCCGGTGTCTTCTTCGATCACGACAAGGGCAAGACTCACTCCTCCGGCAAGCTGCTGTATTCCGCCCGGGTGATTCCTTACCGTGGTTCCTGGCTGGACTTCGAATTCGATCCCAAGGACCTGGTCTTTGTCCGGATCGACCGTCGCCGCAAACTGCCGGCGACCATTCTGCTGCGTGCATTGGGTTACACCTCCGACGAAGTGCTGGAGATGTTCTTCGACACCAATGAAATCGTGGCAGAAGACGGCCTGTACCGCATGAAGCTGGTGCCGGAGCGTCTGCGTGGTGAAACCGCCACGTTTGATATTCTCGCCGATGGCGAGGTGGTGGTTGAGCGTGGCCGTCGTATTACTGCCCGTCATATCCGCCAGTTGGAGAAAGCCGGTCTTGAGTACCTGGAGATCCCTGCTGAGTATCTGCAGGGCAAGTATCTGGCCAAGTCCATTATCGACCAGGAAACCGGTGAGATCCTGGTGGAGTGTAATACCGAGCTGACAGCCGAAACCCTGGAAAAGCTGCAGAACGGCGGTGTTACCGAGTTTGAAACCCTGTACACCAATGATCTGGACAACGGTCCGTTCATGGCTGACACCCTGCGTGCCGACCCGACCCGCACTCCGCTGGAGGCCCTGGTCGAGATCTATCGCATGATGCGTCCGGGCGAGCCGCCGACCAAGGAAGCGGCAGAGAACCTGTTCAAGAACCTGTTCTTTACCGACGAGCGTTACGACCTGTCTGGCGTGGGCCGCATGAAGTTCAACCGTCGTCTTGGTCGTGAAGACGAGACCGGTCCGGGCATCCTGTTTGATGGCCGCTACTTCAGCTCCCGCAACGACGAAGAAGGCAAACAGTACTTCGAGCAGATGGGTGAAGACTCCTCTGACATCATCGATGTACTGAAGACCCTGGTCGACATCCGTAACGGTAACGGCGTGGTCGATGATATCGATCACTTGGGTAACCGTCGTGTGCGCTCCGTGGGTGAGATGGCCGAGAACCAGTTCCGTGTCGGTCTGGTACGTGTTGAGCGTGCGGTCAAAGAGCGTCTGAGTCTGGCTGAATCCGAAGGCCTGATGCCGCAGGATCTGATCAACTCCAAGCCGGTGGCGGCGGCGGTGAAAGAGTTCTTCGGCTCTTCCCAGCTGTCCCAGTTCATGGATCAGAACAATCCGCTGTCCGAGATCACGCACAAGCGTCGTGTTTCCGCGTTGGGCCCGGGTGGTCTGACCCGTGAGCGTGCCGGCTTTGAGGTGCGTGACGTTCACCCGACTCACTACGGTCGCGTGTGTCCGATCGAGACCCCTGAAGGTCCGAACATCGGTCTGATCAACTCGCTGGCGACCTATGCCCGCGCCAATGAGTATGGCTTCCTGGAGTCGCCGTACTTGAAGGTGGTGGATGGCAAGGTCACCGAAGAAATCGAATACCTGTCTGCGATTGAAGAAGCCGAGTGCGTTATCGCCCAGGTCGACGCGAAGATGACTGCCGACGGCGGCTTCGAAGAAGACTTCGTTACCGTGCGTCACCGTTACGAATTTACCGTGATGGAGCGTGACACCATTACCCATATGGATGTCTCCCCCCGTCAGGTGGTGTCGGTGGCCGCGTCGCTGATCCCGTTCCTTGAGCACGATGATGCTAACCGTGCGTTGATGGGTTCCAACATGCAGCGCCAGGCTGTACCGACCCTGCGTGCCGACAAGCCGCTGGTGGGTACCGGTTTTGAGCGTCACGTGGCCCGTGACTCTGGCGTGTGTGTGGTCGCGACCCGTGGCGGTATCGTCGACAAGGTGGATGCGTCGCGCATCATCGTGAAAGTGAACGATGACGAAGTGAACGAAGGTGAAGCAGGTGTAGATATCTACAACCTGACCAAATACACCCGTTCCAACCAGAACACCTGCATCAACCAGCGTCCGCTGGTGAAAGTGGGTGACCGGGTTGCTGCTCGCGACATCATGGCTGACGGCCCGTCCGTTGACATGGGTGAACTGGCCCTGGGTCAGAACATGCGTGTGGCGTTCATGCCCTGGAATGGTTACAACTTCGAGGATTCCATCCTCATCTCCGAGAAAGTGGTGAAGGAAGACCGTTTCACTTCCATCCACATTCAGGAGCTCACCGCGATCGCCCGTGACACCAAGCTGGGTCCGGAAGAGATCACCGCGGATATCCCCAACGTGGGCGAGGCGGCACTGTCCAAACTGGACGAGTCCGGCATTGTTTACATTGGTGCGGAAGTGGAAGCCGGCGACATTCTGGTAGGTAAGGTAACGCCTAAGGGCGAAACCCAGCTGACTCCGGAAGAGAAGCTGTTGCGCGCCATCTTCGGTGAGAAAGCCTCTGACGTGAAAGACACCTCTCTGCGTGTCTCCTCCGGCGTCAAAGGTACGGTTATTGACGTGCAGGTGTTCACCCGCGATGGCGTAGAGAAAGACGAGCGCGCCAAGCAGATCGAGCAGGATGCGCTGGAACAGTTCCGCAAGGATCTGAAAGACGAATACCGGATCCTCGAGCAGGATATTCTGGAGCGTCTGCGCACTGTGCTGGTGGGCAAGAAAGTTAACGGTGGTGCTGGCTTCAAGCGCGGTACTGAGCTGACTGGCGATATGCTGGACGGCCTGGATGCCGAGAAGTGGTTTGAGCTGCGCCCGGCGGATGAAGACGTTGCCGAGCAGCTTGAGCGTGCCCAGCAGTACCTGGAGCAGCACAAGAAAGAACAGGATGAGCGTTACAAGGACAAGCAGGCCAAGATCTCCGGTGGAGATGATCTGGCTCACGGTGTCCTCAAGGTGGTCAAGGTTTACCTGGCTATCAAGCGTCGCATCCAGCCCGGTGACAAGATGGCCGGCCGTCACGGTAACAAGGGTGTGATCTCCGTGATCATGCCGGAAGAAGATATGCCGTACGACGAGAACGGTGTGCCGGTCGATGTGGTGCTGAACCCGCTGGGTGTACCGTCCCGTATGAACGTGGGGCAGATCCTGGAAACCCACCTGGGTTGGGCCGCGAAAGGTCTTGGTGAGCGTATCGGCGAAATGCTGGCGGCGCAGAAGAAGATCGCGGACATCCGCGGTTTCCTCGACAAGATCTACAACAAGGCTGGCGCGGGCGGTTCTCCGGAAGATCTGGATAGCTTCAGCGACGAGGAAATCCTCGAGCTGGCCCAGAACCTGGTAGGCGGCGTGCCCATGGCGACTGCGGTATTTGACGGCGCCAAGGAGTTCGAGATCAAGGAGCTCCTGGAGCTGGCAGGCCACGACAAGTCGGGTCAGGTGCAGCTGTGGGATGGCCGTACCGGCGAGCAGTTCGACCGCAAGGTGACCGTTGGCTACATGTACATGCTCAAGTTGAACCACCTGGTGGACGACAAGATGCATGCACGTTCCACTGGCTCCTACAGCCTGGTTACCCAGCAGCCGCTGGGTGGTAAGGCGCAGTTCGGTGGTCAGCGTTTCGGTGAGATGGAGGTATGGGCACTGGAAGCATACGGTGCTGCCTACACCCTGCAGGAAATGCTCACCGTGAAGTCTGATGATGTAAACGGCCGTACCCGCGTTTACAAGAACATCGTCGACGGCGATCACCGAATGGATCCGGGTATGCCGGAATCCTTCAACGTGTTGCTGAAGGAAATCCGTTCTCTCGGTATCAATATCGAGCTGGAAAACGACTAAGGCAGTGGGCTCCGCACGATGAGTGCGGGGCCACTGTGTACCCGGGTTTAGGAAAGAATCTCGAGCGAAAGCTCACTACGGAGGACTGGCCTTGAAAGACTTGCTGAATCTGCTCAAAAGTCAGGGACAAGTCACGGAGTTTGACAAGATCCGCATCGCGCTCGCGCCGCCGGATCTGATCCGCTCCTGGTCTTTTGGCGAAGTGAAAAAGCCGGAGACCATTAACTACCGGACGTTCAAGCCTGAGCGTGACGGTCTGTTTTGTGCGCGTATCTTTGGTCCGATCAAGGACTACGAGTGCCTGTGCGGTAAGTACAAGCGCTTGAAGCATCGTGGTGTTATCTGTGAGAAGTGTGGCGTTGAAGTTACCCTCTCCAAGGTGCGCCGTGAGCGTATGGGCCACATCGAACTGGCGAGCCCCACTGCGCACATCTGGTTCCTGAAGTCACTGCCGTCCCGTATCGGCCTGATGCTGGATATGACCCTGCGTGATATCGAGCGTGTGCTGTACTTCGAATCTTTCGTCGTGACCGAGCCGGGCATGACCACTCTGGATCGTGGCCAGCTGCTGACCGACGAAGAATACTTCGACGCCCTGGAAGAGTTCGGTGACGAATTCGAAGCCAAGATGGGTGCCGAGGCTGTTCAGCAGCTCCTGATGGAGCTGGACCTGGACGAAGAGATCAAGATCCTTCGTGAGGAAGTGGAATCCACCAACTCCGACACCAAGCTGAAGAAGCTGTCCAAGCGACTGAAGCTGATGGAAGCGTTCCGTGATTCCGGCAACGCTCCCGAGTGGATGATCCTGACGGTCCTGCCGGTTCTTCCGCCGGATCTGCGTCCGTTGGTACCGCTGGATGGTGGCCGTTTCGCCACGTCTGATCTGAACGATCTGTATCGCCGTGTGATCAACCGGAACAACCGTCTCAAGCGTCTGCTGGACCTGAGTGCGCCGGACATCATCGTGCGTAACGAAAAGCGTATGCTGCAGGAATCTGTCGATGCGCTGCTGGATAACGGTCGTCGTGGCCGTGCCATCACCGGTTCCAACAAGCGTCCGCTGAAATCCCTTGCCGACATGATCAAGGGTAAGCAGGGTCGTTTCCGTCAGAACCTGCTGGGTAAGCGTGTTGATTACTCCGGCCGTTCCGTGATCGTGGTAGGTCCGACCCTCAAGCTGCACGAGTGTGGTCTGCCCAAGAAAATGGCGCTGGAGCTGTTCAAGCCGTTCATCTTCGCCAAGTTGGAAGCCCGTGGTCTGGCGACCACCATCAAGGCAGCCAAGAAGATGGTCGAGCGTGAAACCGCTGAGGTGTGGGATATCCTCGCCGAGGTGATTCGCGAACACCCGGTGATGCTGAACCGTGCACCGACCCTTCACCGTCTGGGTATCCAGGCGTTTGAGCCGGTGCTGATTGAAGGTAAGGCAATCCAGCTGCACCCGCTGGTGTGTGCGGCCTTCAACGCTGACTTCGATGGTGACCAGATGGCGGTGCACGTACCGCTGACCCTGGAAGCCCAGCTCGAAGCCCGTGCGCTGATGATGTCCACCAACAACATCCTGTCTCCGGCCAATGGTGAGCCCATCATCGGTCCGACCCAGGACGTGGTACTGGGTCTGTACTACATCAGCCGCGATCGCGTTAACGCCCGGGGTGAAGGCCAGGTATTTGCCGACACCAAGGAAGTGATGCGTGCCCTGGCCAACAAGCAGGTGCACCTGCACGCCCGCGTTAAAGTGCGTGTTCATGAAGTGGTGAAAGACCAGCAAGGTAACGTGGAAGAGCGTACCTTCATCGCCGATACCACCCCCGGCCGTTGTAAGCTGTGGGATATCGTACCGGCCGGTCTGGGCTTCGAAATGGTCAACCAGAACATGACCAAGAAGGCCATCAGCAAGCTGCTGAACACCTGCTACCGTATTCTGGGTACCAAAGAGACCTGTATCTTTGCTGACCAGCTGATGTACCTGGGCTTCCGCGAAGCCACCCTGTCCGGTTCCTCCATTGGTGTGGAAGACATGGTGATTCCGGATGCCAAGTACACCATGATCGACGCCGCCGAAGAGGAAGTGCGCGAGATCGAGGAGCAGTTTGCTTCCGGTCTGGTGACCCGCGGTGAGCGGTACAACAAGGTCGTGGATATCTGGGCGCGTACCAATGACCAGATCGCCAAGGCGATGATGGAAAACCTCCGTGTCGAAGTGGTCAAGAACCGCGAAGGCAAGGACGAAGAGCAGGGCTCTTTCAACTCTATCTTCATGATGGCCGATTCCGGGGCGCGGGGTTCTGCGGCTCAGATTCGTCAGCTTGCCGGTATGCGTGGTCTGATGGCCAAGCCGGATGGCTCCATCATCGAGACCCCGATTACCAGCAACTTCCGTGAAGGTCTGAACGTACTGCAGTACTTCATCTCCACTCACGGTGCCCGTAAAGGTCTGGCGGATACCGCTCTGAAGACCGCAAACTCCGGTTACCTGACCCGTCGTCTGGTCGACGTGGCCCAGGATCTGGTCGTCAACCAGATCGATTGTGGGACCGAAGAAGGCCTGCTGATGACGCCGCTGATTGAAGGTGGTGACGTAGTAGAGCCGCTGCGTGAGCGTGTACTCGGTCGTGTGGTTGCCCGTGACGTGATGAACCCACTCAACCAGGACGAAGTGGCAGTGGAAGCTGGCACCCTGCTGGATGAGGTATGGGTTGAGCAGCTGGAATCCATGGGTGTGGACGAAGTGCTGGTGCGCTCGCCAATCACCTGTGCCACCCGCTGGGGTGTCTGTGCGACTTGTTACGGTCGTGATCTGGCCCGTGGCCATCAGGTCAACGTGGGTGAGGCTGTCGGTGTTATCGCTGCCCAGTCCATCGGTGAGCCGGGTACCCAGCTGACCATGCGTACCTTCCACATTGGTGGTGCGGCGAGCCGGGCGTCTGCGGTATCCAGCATCCAGATCAAGCATGGCGGCAAGGTACGTTTCCACAACGCCAAACATGTAAGCCACAAAGATGGTCTGGTGATCGTTTCCCGTTCTGCCGATCTGGCCGTGGCGGACGAGTTGGGCCGTGAGCGTGAGCGTTACAAGCTGCCTTACGGTGCTGTCGTGACCGTGAAAGAAGGTGAGGAAGTGGATGGCGGTCAGGTGGTGGCCACCTGGGATCCCCATACCCACCCGATCATCGCGGAAGTGCAAGGTAAGGTGCAGTTCGGAGATATGGAAGAAGGTATCTCCGTAAACTACCAGACTGACGAACTGACCGGCCTGACCAGCATTGAAGTGCTGAGCAGCCAGGACCGCCCGTCTGCGGGTAAGGATCTGCGTCCGGTCGTGCGTGTTGTCGACAGTAAAGGCAAGGCTGTGTTCATGCCGAACACGGAAATGCCGGCTCAATACTTCCTGCCGGGCAGCGCCCTGTGTGGCCTGAAGGATGGTGCCGACATCTCAGTGGGTGACGTGATTGCGCGGATTCCGCAGGAATCTTCCAAGACCCGGGATATCACCGGTGGTCTGCCCCGCGTTGCCGACCTGTTCGAAGCACGGAACCCGAAAGAAGCGGCTATCCTGGCGGAGAAAACCGGTACGGTGTCCTTCGGTAAAGAGACCAAAGGCAAGGTACGTCTGGTAATCACCCCGGATACCGGTGAGGATGCCTACGAAGAACTGATTCCCAAGTGGCGTCAGCTCAACGTGTTCGAAGGTGAGCGTGTAGAGAAGGGTGAAGTGGTGTCTGATGGCCCGCTGAACCCGCACGATATCCTTCGCCTCAAAGGTGAAGCCGAGCTGGCCCGTTACATCGTTAACGAAGTGCAGGAGGTTTACCGCCTGCAGGGTGTGAAGATCAATGACAAGCACATTGAAACCATCATCCGCCAGATGCTGCGCAAGGTAGAGATCCTGGAAGTGGGCGAGTCCTCCTTCATCAAGGGCGAGCAGGCAGAATATGCTCGCGTGACCGAAGAGATCGAGCGCCTCAAGGCCGAAGACAAGATGCTGCCCCAGTTCGAGCGTCAGCTGCTGGGTATTACCAAGGCATCTCTGGCTACCGAGTCGTTCATTTCCGCGGCCTCCTTCCAGGAGACCACCCGGGTACTGACCGAAGCGGCGGTAACCGGCAAGGAAGACGACCTGCGCGGTCTGAAAGAAAACGTGGTAGTGGGTCGTCTGATCCCGGCCGGTACCGGCTATGCCTACCACATGGATCGCCGCCGCCAGCGCGAAGATGCGCGCGGGCCGGAAGCGCCAACCATGGACGAGGTGGAAGCCGCCCTGTCCGAGGCTCTCAGCTCCTCCGACGAGTAAGCTGGCGAGTCAGGGCCTCCGGAAGCGGAGGCCTGCAGAATTCCCCTCTTTCGGGAGGGGACAGGGACACCCTGGTAGCCTTGACGGGATGCCGGGGTGTCCCTACAATCGCTGCCCCCATATTTTATGGGCGGTAAATGGGTGATATTGGCCGTCAACTGACGGTTTTTGTCACAGAACTGTAAGCGTGAGGCAGTAGTTTCATGGCAACTGTAAACCAGCTGGTGCGCAAGCCGCGCAAAAGCAAGGTAGAAAAGAGCGACTCCGTAGCCCTGCAGGGCTGCCCCCAGCGTCGCGGCGTTTGCACTCGGGTGTACACCACTACCCCGAAGAAGCCGAACTCCGCACTGCGTAAAGTGTGTCGTGTGCGTCTGACCAATGGTTATGAAGTATCTTCCTACATCGGTGGTGAAGGTCATAACCTGCAGGAGCACTCCGTAGTCCTGATCCGTGGCGGTCGTGTAAAAGACCTTCCCGGTGTGCGCTACCACACTGTTCGTGGAACCCTGGATACGGCAGGTGTGCAGGATCGCAAACAGCGTCGTTCCAAGTATGGCGCCAAGCGTCCCAAGAAGTAATTGAGCTACCTTTTCTGAATGCCGTAGCTCAATGAGCTGCGGAGGGATGAGTAAGGGCCGGACACCGTTCCGGAATTACCTGAAGCTTTCCCCGCCCAAAGCGGGAACGTTAGAGGAACACATCCGATGCCAAGACGTCGCGTTGTTGCCAAACGTGAGATCCTTCCGGATCCGAAGTTTGGAAGCCAGTTGCTGGCCAAGTTCATGAACCATGTAATGGTCAGCGGTAAGAAGTCTGTGTCCGAGCGTATCGTTTACGGTGCACTGGACATCATCGAAGAGCGCAAGGGCGGTGACTCCCTGGAGCTGTTCGAAAAGGCCCTGGACAATATCCGTCCGGCCGTGGAGGTAAAAAGCCGCCGTGTGGGTGGTGCTACCTACCAGGTTCCTGTTGAAGTTCGCCCGAGCCGTCGTACCGCGCTGGCCATGCGCTGGTTGGTAGACGCTGCCCGTAAGCGTGGCGAGAAGAGCATGCCGGCCCGCCTGGCTGGTGAAGTGCTGGATGCCGCCGAAGGTAAAGGTGCAGCGATGAAGAAGCGTGAAGACGTGCATCGTATGGCCGAAGCCAACAAGGCGTTCTCCCACTTCCGCTTCTAAGGCAGAAGGCATTCGAGTCAAACCGGCCTGCGTTCAGGCCGGTTTTTGTATATGAACCAGTGAATCGAGGTATGCAGCGTGGCACGTAAGACTCCTCTCAATCGCTATCGCAACATCGGTATCTGTGCGCACGTAGATGCGGGCAAGACCACCACTACCGAGCGAATTCTTTTCTACACCGGTGTTTCCCACAAGATCGGTGAAGTACATGACGGCGCCGCCACCATGGACTGGATGGAGCAGGAACAGGAGCGTGGTATTACCATCACCTCTGCTGCTACCACCACCTTCTGGCAGGGTATGGACCAGCAGTACGAACAGCACCGTGTAAACATCATTGATACCCCCGGACACGTGGACTTTACCATTGAGGTAGAGCGTTCCCTGCGTGTACTGGATGGTGCTGTGGTGGTGTTCTGTGGTTCTTCCGGTGTTGAGCCCCAGTCTGAGACCGTATGGCGTCAGGCCAACAAATACGAAGTACCGCGTATCGTATTCGTGAACAAGATGGACCGTGCCGGTGCCAACTTCGATCGCGTTTGCGAGCAGATTCGCAACCGTCTGGGCGCCAAGGTTGTACCTATCCAGTACAACATCGGTGCAGAAGATGACTTCAAGGGCGTTGTCGACCTGATCCGGATGAAGGCGATCTTCTGGAACGAAGAAGACATGGGCATGACCTATGAAGAGCGCGACATCCCGGACGACATCAAGGACCGTTGTGACGAACTGCGTGAGCAGATGGTAGAAGCTGCCGCAGAAGGTTCTGAAGAGCTGATGGAGAAATACCTGGAAGAAGGGGATCTCTCCAATGACGACATCAAGGCGGGTCTGCGTCAGCAGGTACTGGCTAACGAAATCGTTCTGGCTCTGAATGGTTCTGCGTTCAAGAACAAGGGCGTACAGGCTCTGCTGGATGCCGTTATCGAGTTCCTGCCCGCGCCTGACGAAGTGAAGGCGATCCAGGGTGTTCTGGAAGATGGCGAGACCGTTGAGTCCCGTGAATCTTCTGACGACGCGCCGTTCTCTGCGCTGGCGTTCAAGATTGCCACCGACCCGTTCGTGGGCTCTCTGACCTTTATCCGCGTTTACTCCGGTGTTCTGAATTCTGGCGACAGCGTAATGAACTCTGTGCGTGAGAAGAAAGAGCGTGTGGGTCGTCTGCTGCAGATGCATGCGAACTCCCGTGAAGAGATCAAGGAAGTGCGCGCTGGTGACATCGCCGCTTGCGTAGGTCTGAAGGACATCACCACCGGTGACACCCTGTGTGACCTGAATAGCGTCATCGTTCTGGAGCGTATGGAATTCCCGGATCCGGTAATTTCCGTTGCCGTTGAGCCGAAGTCCAAAGCGGACCAGGAAAAGATGGGTCTGGCACTGGGTCGTCTGGCTCAGGAAGATCCCTCTTTCCGTGTGAAGACCGACGAAGAATCCGGTCAGACCATCATCTCTGGTATGGGTGAGCTGCACCTGGACATCATCGTTGACCGCATGAAGCGCGAGTTCAAGGTTGAGTGTAACGTTGGTGCGCCGCAGGTGGCTTACCGCGAGACCTTCACCAAGCCGTCCGACGTGGAAGGCAAGTTCGTGAAGCAGTCTGGTGGTCGTGGTCAGTATGGTCACGTTAAGGTGCGTTTCGAGCCCATCGATCGTGATGAAGAGTTCCAGTTTGCCGAAGAAATTCACGGTGGTACCGTTCCGAAGGAATACTTCGGTGCTGTACAGAAAGGTATCGATGAGCAGCTGAAAGCCGGTGTTCTGGCGGGCTACCCGATCCTGGGCGTGAAAGCGACTCTGTACGATGGTTCCTACCACGAGGTGGATTCCAACGAGAACGCCTTCCGTATGGCGGGTGCCCTGGCGGTGAAAAATGCTGCCCAGGTTGGCGGTGCGGTACTGCTCGAGCCGATCATGAAGGTGGAAGCGGTAACCCCGGAAGACTACATGGGTGACGTGATGGGCGACCTGAACCGTCGTCGCGGTATGGTACAGGGCATGGAAGACACCATGGCCGGTAAAGTGATCCGCGCTGAGGTTCCGCTCTCTGAAATGTTCGGTTACGCTACCGATCTGCGTTCCATGTCTCAGGGCCGCGCCAGCTACTCCATGGAATTCCTGAAGTACGCTGAAGCACCGAAGAACATCGCTGAAGAAGTGATCAGCGGCAAGAAATCTTAAATTTACGGTTAATTGTTAAGGGTATAGAACCGTGGCAAAGGAAAAGTTTGAACGTAATAAACCGCACGTAAACGTAGGCACCATCGGTCACGTTGACCATGGTAAAACCACCCTGACCGCTGCGCTGACTCGCGTATGTGCGGAAGTGTGGGGCGGCTCTGCCGTTGCCTTCGACGGTATCGACAATGCTCCGGAAGAGCGTGAGCGTGGTATTACCATCGCCACCTCCCACGTAG
>NZ_QYYA01000070.1 GCF_003597125.1 Alcanivorax profundi
CTGAAAAGAAAGAAATCAGAATGGCGATTCCGGAAGGATTGCTCGACTTATAAAGTGAAGAGTGAAGAACGAAGAGTGAAGAATTCATTTGCTTTACTAATCATAAAGTTCTAAGTTCAAAGTTAATAATTTCAAAGTAAATGAAGAAACAACAGATATGTATTCTCGGTTCTACGGGACGTATCGGTACACAGGCGCTTGATGTCATCGAGCAGCATAGTGACCTTTACGAGGTATATTGCCTCACCGCCAACAACCGAGTGCAGGAACTTGCCGAGCAGGCTCGCAAGTTCCATCCGGCTGCTGTGGTCATAGCCAATGAGGCTCGCTACGAGGAGCTGAAGGATATGCTCAGTGATGAGCCTGATATCAAGGTTTATGCCGGTGCTCAGGCGCTTTGCGATATCGTACAGGCTGAGCCTATCGATATGGTGCTGGCTTCCATGGTAGGATTCTCGGGCCTGGAACCAACCATCCATGCCATCAAGGCGCATAAGAAGATATGTCTTGCCAACAAGGAAACGCTGGTGGTAGCGGGTGAACTGATTTGCAATCTTGCACAGGAGT
>NZ_QYYA01000071.1 GCF_003597125.1 Alcanivorax profundi
TATGAAACGAGTATTCAATCTTTTGGTAGTAGATGAGAGTGGCAGCATGAGTATTATCGAGCGCCAGGCACTGGTGGGCATCAACGAGACTCTGACCACGATTCAGAAAATGCAGAAGACGCATAAGGATATGGAGCAGCGGGTTACACTCATCACCTTCAACAGCACCCACAAGAATCTGTTCTACGATAATGTGTCTGCTCATCATATTAAGCCTTTGAAATCAAGGGATTACAACCCATGTGGCGGCACCCCTCTTTACGATGCCATCGGCATGGGCATCGCCAAGATCAATGCCCTGACCACCGAGGATGACAGCGTATTGGTAACCATCATTACGGATGGTGAGGAGAATTGCAGCGAGGAGTATGATCTGAAGATGATCAAGAACCTCATAGAGAAACTGAAGAAGCAGAACTGGACCTTTACCTTCATCGGCACCGATGACCTTGATGTGGAGAACATTGCTCATGGTATGGGCATCGACAACCACCTGCAGTTCTCTGAAGATGAAGCTGGCACCAAGGCGATGTTTGCCAGTGAAAACAGAGCCCGAGAGCGCTACA
>NZ_QYYA01000072.1 GCF_003597125.1 Alcanivorax profundi
TTTTTCCCTTTTTGGGACGGTACCACGAGACGTTGTTTATTTGCAGAGCGCAGGGATCTGGCAGGGACATAGGGTTGTATTAGTGAATGGAGATATGAGGGTGCCGAACCAGTGGTAGTTTTGTAGGCCAAGAGCATAGCTTTAAACTTGATGCGGGCGACAACGGGGAGCCAGTGTAATCTAATGAAGAGAGGAGTTACGTGCGCTCTTTTCGGTTCATTGAAGACCACTCTTGCCGCCGCATTCTGGACCATCTGCAGAGGTTTGGTTGTGCAAGCAGGAAGTCCGGCCAGTAGTGCATTGCAGTAATCCAATTTGGACAAGACAAGAGCCTGGACTAGGACTTGGGTAGCTTTCTCAGATAGGAAAGGTCTAATTTTCCTAATGTTGTAGAGGATGAATCTGCACGACCGGGTGGTGCTGGCGACATGCCTTGTGAAGTTTAGCTGATCATCAAGTACCACCCCCAGATTTCTGGCTGTGCTGGACGGTGTAATGGCTGAGGAGCCCAGTTGAATGGAGAGGTTGTGGTGAATTTTTGGGTTGGCCGGGATCAC
>NZ_QYYA01000073.1 GCF_003597125.1 Alcanivorax profundi
AGTAATGTGGATGGCATCTACAATGGTGACCCAAGCGAGCCTACCACCCGCATCATCCCATCGGTTTATTACGACCGTGACATCAGTGAGTACATCCTTGCCAGCAAGAGCCGTCACGGCAGAGGCGGTATGACTTCTAAAGTAAAGACCGCCCACGATGTAGCCAATGCCGGCATCAAGGTAATCATCGCCAACGGCAATACGCCAAACATCCTCATCAATCTGAAGGAGCATCCGATGGAGACCCTTCATACTGAGTTTGTGGCAAGACCGCTAAACAAGTAAAATCATTAGGGAAAAAAGATACAGATACCTAAAAAAAAGCAGCAAGCCTATTATAGACTTTGCTGCTTTTCGTTTTTATTATGAATAGTTGATACGTTATTCTAATACCAATACATGGCTGGTTCCATCGGTCTGGCTGAATACATTCAAGCCGACTTTCATCAGATAGTCACCGCTGTACTGCTTGCCATTGCACTCCAAATCAGATTCCTTGCCAGGCATCAGATTGGTCTCCTTTACGGTATAAACCTTATCGGCATCCAATC
>NZ_QYYA01000074.1 GCF_003597125.1 Alcanivorax profundi
GGCGCAGCCAAAAGAGAAGAAAATAGATGGAGCAAAGATACCGACCTGAATGGTAATGAACTAAACTTTGAGCAGGAAATATCATATATCAATCTATGGATAGAAGCTAGATTAGCCTATCTAGACCAATCTTTACTTCCTGCATCTACAGGTATCAATAATACAATTGTAGACTATCAAGCAAACCAATACATATACAATATACAAGGACAAAGACTAGACAAAATTCCATCACAAGGAGTTTACATCATAAATGGTAAAAAGTATATCAAATGAGCAATAATAGAATTATCAATATCGCAACCATAGCATACTTGGCTTTTCTGCTTATCATTCTAGCCATATTTGGCTATACTCCAACGAATGATACAGATGGATATTTGGAATATGCCCAAGTATGCCTGCATCAAGGAGAAGCATATCCATGTAGTACTCTTATTAAGGGCACTCCTTTTATATGGAACATTGGCTCCATCAACTTAATAGTATTTTCACTTTGGTTGTTTGGTAGTTTCTATCCGATACTTGTTTTGATGTGTATATGTA
>NZ_QYYA01000075.1 GCF_003597125.1 Alcanivorax profundi
TGTGAAGGTGCTGCATGGTTGTCGTCAGCTCGTGCCGTGAGGTGTCGGCTTAAGTGCCATAACGAGCGCAACCCCTCTCCTTAGTTGCCATCAGGTTAAGCTGGGCACTCTGGGGACACTGCCACCGTAAGGTGTGAGGAAGGTGGGGATGACGTCAAATCAGCACGGCCCTTACGTCCGGGGCTACACACGTGTTACAATGGCAGGTACAGAGAGACGGTCCCTTGCAAAACGGATCAAATCCTTAAAGCCTGTCTCAGTTCGGACTGGGGTCTGCAACCCGACCCCACGAAGCTGGATTCGCTAGTAATCGCGCATCAGCCACGGCGCGGTGAATACGTTCCCGGGCCTTGTACACACCGCCCGTCAAGCCATGAAAGCCGGGGGCGCCTAAAGTCCGTGACCGTAAGGAGCGGCCTAGGGCGAAACTGGTAATTGGGGCTAAGTCGTAACAAGGTAGCCGTACCGGAAGGTGCGGCTGGAACACCTCCTTTCTGGAGAGACGAATATATTTAGTGATTAGTGATTAATTATTATTGATT
>NZ_QYYA01000076.1 GCF_003597125.1 Alcanivorax profundi
TTATTGCCCTTAAAGAAGTGTTCAGCCAGCAAAGCGCGCTGGCTCAGAAAAAGGAGGTAAAGCACCGCATCGTCAGCATAGACCGCCCTTACATCCGACCCATTGTCAGAGGCAAGGAGAACAGGCGTGTGGAGTTCGGAGCCAAGGTCAACAACATGCAAATTGATGGAATATCATTCATCGAGCATCATTCCTTCGAAGCCTTCAACGAGGGCGTAAGATTAAAGGAGTGCATTGAATATCAGCAGGAACTGACAGGCGTCAAAGTGGCCAGAGTCGGAGCCGACACAATCTATGCCAACAACGACAACCGGCGGTACTGTACCGAAAACGGCATAACAACCTGCTTTGTACGCAAAGGTCCGAAGCCAAAGGATGAGGACGCCGACATAAGCGCCGCACGGCGAATAATCGGTACACTGCGCTCGACCGCCATGGAGGGCAGTTTCGGCAATCAGAAACAACACTACGGCGTAGGCCGGATAGCGGCACGCAACTCCCGCAGCGAGACACTGCTGCTCTTTTTCGGAATCCACATGG
>NZ_QYYA01000077.1 GCF_003597125.1 Alcanivorax profundi
AGACAATAAAAAGAGCGAAATTAGAACAAAAGAAAAAGGTCTTAGGAGTAAGTGCAGGTACGACTTCTCCTAAGACCTTATTATTTATATAGTTAAAAAAATCAAGCCTTATTTTTTCTGGAATACTCTCACGTAATCCACCTCCATCTGAACAGGGAGGGCGCTTTCGTCAACACCCTTCATGCCGCCCCAATCACCGCCCCAAGCCAGGTTGAGGATAACATAGAATGGTTTATTGAAAGGCCATGAACCCACATCATTTTTACCGTCATTGTTGAAATTGAGCAGTTCCTTACCATCCACATAGGTCTTGATATAATCAGGAGTCCACTCCAGGCGATAAACGTGGAAACCGTCTTCAGCACCCGCAGTCAGACGCTCCTTGGTAATCTGGGTTCCCATCACGTGATTAAACTTCTCTGTATGGAGCGACGAAGAAGTATAGTTAGGATTAACGCCTACCTCTTCCATAATATCAATCTCGCCACATTTAGGCCAAGGATTTGCTCCGAAATCATTGTTGCAAGGCATCATCCAGAA
>NZ_QYYA01000078.1 GCF_003597125.1 Alcanivorax profundi
GAACTCTATTTTTCCTCTCTACAATACCATTTTGTTGAGGCATTTTAGGGGCAGAGAATTCATGTGATATTCCTTGATTATTATAGAATTTCTCAAAACTGCTATTTTCAAATTCCGAACCATGATCACTACGGATTTTACAGACTTGAGAACCTTTTTCATTTTGGATTCGTTTAATGACCTTTTTTACTTCATCCAGGGTTTCAGTTTTATCTTTTAAGAATGATACCCAAATGAATCTGGTATGGTCGTCTACGATAACCAAAATATATTTTTTGCCACCTCGACTCTCCGTTCTAGTTGGTCCAATTAGATCCATGTGGAGAAGTTCGAGTGGTCTGGATGTGGTATTGGAGTTCACTTTCTTGTGAGAGCTCCTAATCTGTTTGCCTAATTGGCATTCACCACATATTTTGTCTATCTTTTGTAATTTTGGTAGACCTCTAATTAGTTCTCTTTTGCTCAATCTAAATAAGTTTCGATAGTGTACATGCCCAAGACGTTTGTGCCATAATTCCGTTTTATCGGTATGGACCATGT
>NZ_QYYA01000079.1 GCF_003597125.1 Alcanivorax profundi
TATCGATCGAGACAGTAAGACCATTGAACTTATGTTGATGACTGGCAGGACCAATTAACAAGAGCTCTGTTTTATCCTAGTTTAGATGGAGGACGTTTTGAGACATCCATGATTTTATTGAAACAAGGCAGGCTTCTAGACGCGAGATGTCAGTAGTATTATTTGCTTTTATTGGTAGGTACAGCTGTGTATCATCGGCATAACAATGAAAATTTACTCCATAACTTCTGATGATTTTTCCCAATGGTGTAACATACAGAGAAAATAGTATGGGACCAAGCACAGAACCTTGTGGCACACCGAATTTCACTGGTGCCGTGGAGGATAGGGATTTATTAAAAGAGACAAATTGCTACCTATCACACAGATAGGATTCTAACCAGGCAAGTGCAGTGCTAGAGATGCCAAAAACATCTTTAAGTCTGTTGATTAACACTGCATGATCTATTGTATCAAATGCGGCACTAAGATCTAACAATAACAGTAAAGCCGATGAGTTCTCATCCATCTGAAGGAGGAGATCATTAGTCACTTTAA
>NZ_QYYA01000009.1 GCF_003597125.1 Alcanivorax profundi
CCAGCAGGCGACTTTCGATTTCACCGAGCTCAATGCGGAAGCCACGGATTTTGACCTGCTGATCCACCCGACCCAGATATTCCATGACGCCGTCGTCGCGGAATTTCACCAGATCGCCAGTGCGGTACATCCGCTCACCCGCTGCGCCGAATGGATCCGGCAGGAAACGTTCGGCGGTCAGGTCCGGACGGTCGTGATAGCCGCGCGCCAATCCCACTTCGTTACCGATATACAGCTCACCCGCTACGCCAGCGGGCACGCGATTCAAATCCTGATCCAGCACATACAGTTTGCGTGACCCCACGGCGGTGCCGATGGGCGCATAGGCGCTGGTCAGACTGTCATCCTCATAGGCCGCCCACAGCATCGGCGTGACCACCGTTTCGGTGGGGCCGTAGCCGTTGATGATGCGTTGCGGTTTGAGCACTTGCTGCATGCGCTCGAAGGTTTCGCGGGTAAACGCCTCACCGCCCAGGGTCCAGGAGCGAACGCTGAGTGCGGGCTTTTCCTGCTCGATCCAGTCCAGCAGCGGGCCCACATAACTGGGCGGAAAACAGGCGATGGTGACGCCTTCTTGTTGCAGCACCTCGCAACATTTTTCCGCGCTCCATAATGCCTGGTCGCGAATCACCACCCGGGAGCCAAACGCCAGTGGTACGGTCCAGCGCTCCACCGCGCCATCAAAACTGATGGACGCAAACTGCAGCTCCACATCCTCCGGCGTCATGCCGTAACGCTCGCCGATGGTTTGCACATGCATGGACAAGCCGCCGTGGGTGAGGGCCACGCCTTTGGGCTTGCCGGTGGAGCCGGACGTGTAGATCACATAAGCGAGTTGATCGGGATGGGGTTCGTTATTGAGCGAACCGTCGTCGGTATTCGCCAGCGACAGTTGATCCACGAACACCGGGCTGACGCCCTCCACCTGCGGCAAGGTCTCCGCCAGATCCGACGAGGTCAACAGCAACCGGGCACCGCTGTCTTCGAGCATGTAGTGCAAACGGTCTGTGGGGTAACCGGGATCCAGTGGCAGGAAAGCCCCGCCCGCTTTCATTACGGCCAGGAACGCTTCGATCATGGTGACGCCACGCGCAAACGCTACGCCAACCACTTCATCCGCGGTGACTCCCTGCTCGACCAGATAACGCGCGAGACGATTGGAACGGGCTTCCAGTTCAGCAAACGACACGCGGGTATCGCCATGCACCAGGGCGATAGCTTCCCCACGCAACGCCGCCTGCTGCGAGAACAGTGCCGGGAAACTCAGCTCGGCATAACGGACATAAGACCCTTCGCCTTCACCCCACTGCTGCAAACGCGGCAAGTCTTGTATAGCGGTGTCCACGGTGCCCAAACACCGCTGGCGGTCTCCTGCAAAAGCCGCCAGTACCTGTTCCATGGCGTGCTGCAAACGTCGGGCCGTGTCACTGTGAAAGCGGTCGGCCGCATAGGTCAGCGTAAGCGCCAGCGCACCGTCACTGGCTTCGTGCACATCCAACGCAAGATCAAACAGCGCATGGGGCACGCCCTGCGCCTGCGGGGCGATGGTGACCTCATTATCCAGCTGGCGGCGACCACCATCACGACGCTGATAATTAAACAGCACCTGAAACAGCGGGGTTTCGCCAGGTTCACGACGAGGCGCCAACGACGCCACCAACTGGTCGAAAGGCAGCGCCTGATGGGCCTGGGCATCCAGCATGGTCTGGTGCACCTGCTGCACCCACTGATCCACGGTCATGGCTGCGCCGGGTTGTCCTCGCACCACCAGGGTGTTGACGAAGAACCCCACCAGCGCCTCAACCTCACTGCGGCCACGGTTTGCCATCGGCACCCCCACCGGAATATCCCGGCGACCGCTGACCGACGCCAACGCCCACTGCCAGGCCGCCAACACCACGGTAAAGAGCGTGGTGTCATTGTCTCGCGCCAAGGCCTGCAAGCGGCCCTGCAAGGTCTGCGGCAACGACCATTGCTCACTGGCCGCCTGACGAAGATCGTTGTGCTGCGGATGACGGTCATAGGGAATCAGTAACGGCGGCTGAACGCTATCGCCCTGATCCAGCCGCAACTGCTCACGCCAATAGGTCAGTTGCCGCTCGCGCTCGCCGGCATCCAGCCAGGCCTTTTGCCACAGCGCGTAGTCGGCATACTGCACCGCCAGGGGAGGCAACGGGGCATCGGACAGATACGCGCGACCGAGATCGGTAAAGAACACCTCCATGGACCAGCCATCAGAGACCAGATGGTGCATCACCAACTGCAGCCGCCATTGCTGCTCGCCTTCCTGCAACAATTGCACGCGCAACGGCAAGTCCCGTTCCAGCACAAAGCGACGGCGGGCATGTTCATCGGCCAGCGTCTGACGGGCAGCCTGATCCAGCGAGCGAACATCGCGCTGCTCAACCGGCAACCGCGCCGACTGGATGATCTGCTCGGCGTCTCCGTCGTGGTCCCGAAAACCGGTGCGCAAACTCTCGTGTCGCTGCACCACCGCCTCCAGGCTGCGCAGCAAACGCGCCACCTCAAGCGGACCGCTCAAACTGAAAGCGGTAGTCAGGTGATACGCCGTGTTGTCCGGCTCCAATTGATAAATCGTCCAGAGCCGCTGCTGGGCCGGCGCCAGCGGTACCCGCGCAGGGCGATGCCCGGACACAATCGGCAGCCGCTCAAACGGAATGCCCTTTTCACCCAGCTTCTGCAAAAAGATGGCCTGCTTGCTTTCTTCCAGCGCCATAAAGCGCTGGGCCAGTGCCACTTTATCGAGACTCATCCCTTACTCCGGATCATAAATCTTCCAGGTCATCCAGCAGATCCGCCATGGCAGCAAGATCATCCTGTTCCTGTTGCTTTGCTTCGCCGTTGTGTTCGTCCACCAACGCCGCCAGCGCTTGCAGGGTGTCGGTTTCAAACAGGGCACGCAGGGGCACATCCACGCCCCAGCGATCACGCAACGCCGCCACTACCCGCGTGGCTAACAGTGAATGGCCACCCAGCGCAAAAAAGTTATCGTCCAGCCCGACAGCACCGCTTCCTGACAGCGATTCTCCTGACAGAGATTCCTTCGCTAAAGACAGCCCCAACAACTCTTCCCACAGCGCAGCGAGTTGCTGTTCGGTGTCGGTCACCGGCGCACGGTATTCCCGGGCCTGCCATTGCGGCTCAGGTAGCGCCTTGCGATCCAGTTTGCCGTTGGGGGATAACGGCATCTGCTCCAGCAACATGAACAGGCCCGGCACCATGTAATCCGGCAAGGCCGCCGACAGGGCTTGCTGCCAGGCCTCCGGGGAGGACGCGCCACTCACCACATAGGCCACCAGCTGATCACCTGCCGGGCCGGAGTGGGCCACGACCACCGCATCCTCAATGTCGGCCTGTTGTTTCAGTTGCTGCTCGATTTCACCCAGCTCGATACGCAGACCGCGAATCTTGACCTGATGATCAAGGCGGCCCAGATAATCGATAACGCCATCGGCACGCTGCACCACCTGATCACCGGTGCGGTACATCCGTGAGCCAGGCTCACCAAAGGGGTTGGGAACGAAACGCTCTGCGGTCAGATCGGGGCGACCGTGATAGCCACGCGCCAACCCCACGCCCGCCAGATAGAGCTCACCGGCCACCCCACGCGGCACCGGGTTGAGATCGGTATCCAGCACATGCAGCTGAATATTGCTGATCGGTGAGCCGATCGGCACGGTGTGGCCGGTGCCCGGGCGGCACTGCCAGTAACTCACATCAATGGCCGCTTCGGTGGGGCCGTACAGGTTGTGCAACTGCACATCGTCACGGGCGGCAAACACCGATCCCTGCAATGCCATATCCAGCGCTTCCCCACTACAGATCACCTGCTTCAGGAACGGCAGATTTTTCAATCCTGTTGCGGACACAAAGGCATGCAACATGGAAGGCACAAAGTGCAGCGTGGTGACCTGCTCTTCAGCCATCACCTGCTGCAACCACTGCGGGTCCGCATGGGCATCCGGCGGCGCGATGGCGAGACGCGCCCCCACCATCAACGGCCAGAAAAATTCCCACACCGACACATCAAAACTGAACGGTGTCTTCTGCAACACACAGTCGGATTCATCCAGTGGGTATTGCTGCTGCATCCACAGCAATCGATTCTCCAGCGCGGCCTGGGTATTGAGCACCCCTTTGGGTTTGCCAGTGGAGCCAGAGGTGTAGATCACATAGAGCGCCTGATCCGGATGCCACTGCACCGACGGTGCCGTGGTCGCCTGCCCGCTCACGTCCAGTTGATCCAGACACCACATGGGCACCGCTTGCGGCCAGCTGTCCAGCAAGCGGCTGTCGGTCAGCAACAACGCCGGCTGCGATGCCTCCAGAATGTAGGCCAGACGGTCCTGGGGATAGGACGGGTCCAGCGGCACATAGCCCCCCCCGGCACGGGTAATGGCCAACAGACCGATGACCAGATCCAGTGATCGTGGCAGGCCGATGGCCACCCGCACTTCTTCCTTCACCCCGGCCGCACGCAAGCGGTTGGCCAGCTGGTTTACCTTGCGGTCCAGCTCGGCATAACTGAGCTGCCTGTCGCCCATGGACAACGCCACTGCCTCAGGCGAACGCACGGCTTGCTGACGCACTCTTTCCGGCACGGCAACAAAATCACCCCAGCGTTTTTCGGTGCGATTGAAGACTTGCTGGTCGGCCTGTTCCTGATCTGACAGCAAGGCGATATCCGACAAGGACTGATCAGGCTGGGTGAGCAGCGCCGTCATCACCCTCAGGAAATGTTCCCGCAAGCGCTCAATGGTGCTGGCACGGAACAGGGCCGTGTCGTAACCGATAAACCCCTGCAGCTGTTCATCGTCTTCCAGGACATCCAGTGCCAGTTCAAACTGGGCACCGGCGGCACCCGGATCAAACGGTGTGATGACCGCTTCCGGCCATTGCGGGGCAAAGTTTTCACTCAACCGCTGGTGATTGAACACCACCTGGAACAAGGGGTGACGATCCAGATTCCGGTCCACGCCCAGCGCCTCGACCAACACCTCAAAAGGCAACGCCTGGCGCCCTTGCGCTTCGCCGATGAACTGCTGTGTGACCGCTACCTGCTCAGCCAGCGATTGCGAGCCGACAAAATCGGCCGGCACGACCAGGGTATTGATAAAACACCCTTGCAGGGTTTCGGTTTCGGCCAGCAATCGGCCGGCAACCGGCACCCCCACCCGCACCTGCGATTGACCACTGTAGCGATGCAACAGTACCTGCCAGGCCGTGAGCAACAAGGTGGACACCGTAGAACCCAGCTCGGTGGCACGCTGCTTCAGCCGCTCAAGCTGATCATGGCTAAAGGTCACGGGTAAACGTGCCCCGCCCTGTTTGGTGTCAACTAACACACCACGAGGGAAGTCGGTGGGCAACGCCAGCGGCTCACCGCCCTCGCCCAACTGTTCTACCCACCACTGCTGTTGTGCACGGGCCTCATCACTGGCCAGCCACTGCTGTTGCCAGGCGGCATAATCCGCGTACTGGATTCGGGCGGACGGTTGAGCAGAAACCAGTGGCATGGCATCACCGCGATGAGCCTGGGCATAACGGCTACTCAGCTCCGCCATCAACAATTGCATGGAAACGCCATCACCAATGATGTGATGCTGGACCAGCAACAGTTGATAGCGCTGTGGGGCCAACTGAATGACCTGCACGCGCAACAACGGATCACTGGCCAGATCGAACGGCGCGTTCAGGGTGCGCGCCTGGCGTTCGCCGGCCACAGATTCGGGTAGCGCCTCGCCGGTGAGATCCAGCCAGTCGATGATCACAGGGGCCTCATCCAGAATCCGCTGGCGAGGCTCCCCTGCGGTTTCCACAAAGCGGGTACGCAGGCTTTCGTGATTCGCCACCAGGGCATCCAGCGCCTGCTGCAGGGCTGCGTGATGCAATTCACCACGCACATCGAGCCCCAACGGCATATGGTAGGCACCGTTTTCCGGCTGCAATTGCTGCACGAACCACAAACGCCGTTGCGCCGCGGAACACGGCAAATCGCCGCCACGCGCCACCGGGCGGATTGCGGGCAAGGCCGCTGCACTCTGGCACAAAGCCGCACACTGTTTCAGCAGCGGTTGTTCAAAAATGCGATTGAGCGGCAAATCCAGCTGGTGCTGATGACGCAAGCGGTTAACCATTTGCACCGCCAACAGGGAATGCCCACCCAGATTGAAGAAATGGTCATCGCGACTGACGGCTTCCAGCCCCAGCAACTCTTGCCAGATGGTCGCCAGAATTTTTTCGTTATCGGTTTGCGGTGCATCGCCGGCACTGGCGGTTTGCCATTGCGGAGCCGGTAGCGCCTTGCGGTCCACTTTGCCTGCGGGCGTCAGCGGCAGGTGCTCCAGTGTGATCAACTGGCTGGGCACCATGTAATCCGGCAGGGCTTGGGACAGGCTTTCCAACAGGGCTCGCGGCTCAAACGCCGCTCCTACGGTGTGACGTGGCACGATGTAGCCCACCAACCGGTCACCGGTGGGGGAAGGTTGTGCAACCACGGCGGCGTCGCGGATCGAGTCAAAAGCCAGCAGACGACTTTCGATTTCACCGAGCTCAATGCGGAAGCCACGGATTTTGACCTGCTGATCCACCCGACCCAGATATTCCATGACGCCGTCGTCGCGGAATTTCACCAGATCGCCAGTGCGGTACATCCGCTCACCCGC
>NZ_QYYA01000080.1 GCF_003597125.1 Alcanivorax profundi
ACGACAGGGACCCAAGTGGAACAGTGAGGTTACAGGGAGAAGAGGTGAAGAAGGTGCAGGATTTTAAGTACTTAGGGTCAACAGTCCAGAGCAATGGGGAGTGTGGAAAAGAGGTGAAGAAGCGGGTGCAGGCAGGGTGGAATGGGTGGAGGAAAGTGTCAGGTGTGCTGTGTGATAAAAGTGTACCGGCGAGAGTGAAAGGAAAGGTGTACAGGACGGTAGTGAGACCAGCGATGTTGTATGGTTTGGAGACAGTTGCTCTGAGGAAAAGACAGGAGGAAGAGTTAGAGGTAGCAGAGCTGAAGATGTTGAGGTTCTCTTTGGGAGTGACGAGAATGGATAGGATCAGGAATGAGTACATCAGAGGGACAGCTCATGTGAGACGTTTCAGAGACAAAATCAGAGAGGCCAGGTTGAGATGGTTCGGACATGTTCAAAGGAGGGAGAGTGAATATATTGGTAAAAGGATGTTGAGGCTAGAGCTGCCAGGCAGGAGGCCGAGAGGAAGACCAAAGAGGAGGTTTATGGATGCAGT
>NZ_QYYA01000081.1 GCF_003597125.1 Alcanivorax profundi
GGCGACAATGGTTCAAATGGTGCAAGCTGCGAGGCTCTTCTGCCTTTGATGCAAGATGGTGACAAGACTCAGGGATACGGTGGCTCGATGTTCTTTGTTGCAGCTCTTTGGGATGCTACAATGCAGACTGTTACAGATAAGGATGCTGCCACTACTGCCAACACATGGTCAGGTATGCGTGTTCGTCCACAATTCGTAGAGAAGTTCTTTACCGATCCAAAAGTTGTGGTAAACAAGAAAGCTTCCGAAATCCGTGCTATGAACGTTGATGACCGTGCTATCCTTTGGGGTAAAGGCAACAGTGACGGCGATCGTACTTTAGAGATTGGTGCTAACGATAAGTTCGTCAAGGGTATTGCAACACCAAAATGGAATAACAACTATTCTAATGGTGGTACTCCTCACGACAGCTATAACGTAGATATAGACTTCTTCCTCTTCCGTGTAGATGAGGCTTACCTCAATGCAGCTGAGGCTGAGATGCACCTCAATGGTGAAAGCTCGGCTAAGGCAAAGAAGTATATCGATGCTCTT
>NZ_QYYA01000082.1 GCF_003597125.1 Alcanivorax profundi
CACGCCCGTCGGCTCTACGCCTTACTGGCAGACCGCAAGCGCCAGCGCGAACCCTATGCCCAATGGGGCCTGGACAACTTGCGCGGCCTGCTCGGAGTCGATGACAAGCGGTCCTATGATGTATGGGCGCAGCTGGCAAAGCGCGTCCTCACACCGGCCGTTGAGGCAATCAATGACTACGGGACTGTGCGTGTGAAGATGACCCCCGTGAAATCAGGTCGATCGGTCGCCGCTGTCCGCTTCGACTGGCAATGGAAAGACCCGCACGAGGCCACCGAGACCGTGGCCGAGAATGAGCGTCACAGCGCGGCCCGACGCAAGGAACAGGCATCGAACGGCGCTCCGCCAATCATCGAGGACGAGGAGCAGACCGAACCCGCGCTGACATGGTGGGGCAAGCTCCGCAATGCCGAGCGGGAGGAATGGGCGGATCGTGTGGGCCGCGTACTGCGAACAGAAGGCCCGGGCGGTAAGATATTCACGGCACCACGCCGAGAGGCCGACATTGCCCGCGAAGCATTTGCCGAACA
>NZ_QYYA01000083.1 GCF_003597125.1 Alcanivorax profundi
ATGATGATTTGACAATCGAGAAGCGTCCCAATCATAAACCCTCTAATAAAATAAACAGAAGTATGCTAAAGAATTTATCTCTCATTGCCCTTTTGGGCATCGCTGTCGTTGGCGTTCCAAGTGAACTCAGCGCCAAGAATGTAAAGGTGGCAGGCACCCAGAAAGGTGCGGCTGCCAAGTCTATCACCCGTCAGGTGGCTCAGCAGAATGTAACCATCGAATTCTATTCTCCATCCATCGTCCGCATCTTGAAATCTGATGCCGGACTTGGTGCTCCTGTTCAGAAGAAAAGCTATTCTGTCATCTTGAAACCTCAGCAGATGAAGGGCGGTCAAATACAGGAAAACGGTGATATTGTAAAAATCAATTCTAGTTTTATTTCCGTTGAACTGAATCAGCAGACTGGCGAAATCCGCTTCCTTTCGAAGGATGGAAAGCTGCTGCTTACTGATACGAAGACCCGTCTGGAAGCTCGCAAGGATGAAGCCAACAAGGGCAAGTACCGTATAGAGCAGGACTTCCGTCT
>NZ_QYYA01000084.1 GCF_003597125.1 Alcanivorax profundi
AATCGACATTCCTTCTAAGTCCTTAGAAGATGACCAAAATGACGCCTAAAGGCTGCCGAAATGAAGATTCTATTACTTACTTTCAAATAATTTATCTTAGAATCAAGGGATGTAAATGAGGATGTAAAAGAACCTAGCATCAATCAAATGTGATGAATGTTTCTGATATACTTTCTTCGTCATGTTCAAATAAGACAATCTCCCAAATCAAACGCATTTGTTTCCTGTTCGAAACAAAATGGCGGCTCTGCTGGGGATTTCTTATTGTCTTATTTGAATATTAACAGTGAATTTATCATAAACGTTTATCGCAGTTTGGCGTCTATGGACGCCAAAATGGCGACTCTCAGTGGAAACATCCTCCCCTTCATCTCTAAGATAAATTGCTTAATCATTTAAATACTAACTATAAATGTGTTTTATAATTGAAGGTTAAAGGTTTCCAAGATAAGCTGCGATCTCTTACTCATGGCAACTCCCGCAAGAAAAGTAAACTTCCGATTCACTTCGACAGGATTCGT
>NZ_QYYA01000085.1 GCF_003597125.1 Alcanivorax profundi
TTCATCAGCATCATATTCCATGCCGGTATTGAAGAACTTCACCTTATCTCCCTTACGGATCACGCCATTCTCTATCTTGAAATAGGCGATGATGCCGCGGAAAGAGTTGAATACAGAGTCGAAAATCAAAGCCTGAAGCGGTGCCTTCTCGTCTCCTACTGGAGCAGGAACACGATTAACAACAGCTTCCAATATATCTTCTACACCCTCACCGGTCTTACCTGAAGCACGGAGAATATCCTCATGCTTACAACCGATCAGGTCTACTATTTCATCTTCTACCTCATCAGGCATAGCTGAAGGCATATCTATCTTATTGATTACCGGAATCATCTCCAGGTCGTGCTGGATAGCCATATAGAGGTTTGAAATGGTCTGTGCCTGAACGCCTTGAGTAGCGTCAACTACAAGCAGTGCTCCCTCGCAAGCAGCGATGGAACGGGAAACTTCGTATGATAAGTCAACATGTCCCGGAGTATCGATAAGATTCAGGATATAGGTCTGTCCATCCTTTGCCTT
>NZ_QYYA01000086.1 GCF_003597125.1 Alcanivorax profundi
ATCTGGCCATCCACGATATGCCTGTGGAGGCTACGGCCCTGATGTCGCTTGGGCGTACAATAATCGTGATGCAAGATGCATGAGTCATACAATCCAGTCATGCATCAATCATGCGCATACCGTGCGCTCATATGAGATAACCTCTGCCTATCAGGAAGTCTTATAACAACATACTCAATGACATATGCAATGATCAACCACATCTCATAACAAACAAGCAAATGATGTATATGGGCATGTATGATGATGCTATGCTGTCACATACTCATAATCGGTGTCAATAACCAGCCTCAATACTCGGCTTCGACAATGTGGATATTTAGCCAACATTGCCCCCAAGGGATAACCCACTAAAGCCAAACATATAATGGGCCCACGGCCTCACACAAAGGCCTAATATACAACACCGTGAGCCTTGCCCAAGGGTCACATATACATAACAGGTGGGCCCTGCTCATGAGCCTTAAATACATGACATGTGAGCCCTACACATGAGTCTTAAATACATCAGCTGGGC
>NZ_QYYA01000087.1 GCF_003597125.1 Alcanivorax profundi
CAAGTGACTGGCAGAACATAAAGTCCTCCTGAGCTGCACCATCATTTTCATATCTCACGTAAACCAATAAATAGGCCAGATCTGCGACATCTGTAGTCTCGTCAAGCTGGATGGCAAAATATTGACTGTTCGTAACGCGCTCAATCAATGTCTTTTTAACATCGTTAGCCATGTCTTTTAGTCTCCGTGACACAGTGTCATTTGAAAGCGGCACCAAGTTTAACTCTTTGGCAGCTTTCTCTCCACACATAATGCGTGTCATCTCTTGAGCTAAAGGTAGACACAGTTGTTCCCCAATTGTGTGCGGCTTACCGGCTTTGGCTATCCGGAGGCTGGCACGATATGAAGCTTCCTGTGCTTTGATTATAGGTGTACCACAGGATTGAATGGTGGACTTTGAATGATTCAGTTCATCACGTTTTCGTAAAAAAAACCCACAGGTTTGTCCTTAAGTGCTGTGTGTTTGGTTGTTAGATGTCGTTTGAGATGCGATGGTTTCATACATTCATTGCTAA
>NZ_QYYA01000088.1 GCF_003597125.1 Alcanivorax profundi
TGCGTAAAGGGTAAGATTACAGCCGTAACTTTCTTCAACGCAACCTATAGCAGTTTGTCATATAACATCGCAGACGAGGGTTCTTCAGATGTTATCGAAGTATACTCTGGCAAAGGCAAGGATGGTGCAAACTTCTCTTCCAAGGATGACTTGAAAGTTGGTCAGACCGTAGTAGTAAAAGGAATCGTCAAGGCATTCACGAAGAATGATGGCACTATTGTCAATGAAATCGACAAGAACAGCACCATCATCTCTATCGAGAATACAGGAACTACATCTCCTGATACTCCAGCAACTGGTAAGGGTTCTCTCAGTGACCCATACAACGTGGCAGAAGCTATCGCAGCCATCAAGGCTGGCACAGCGCCTACTACACAGGTTTACCTGACAGGTATTATCTCAGATGTTGCTTTCTATAATGACCAATACAAGAGCATCACCTATTACATCTCAGACGATGGCAAGGGCAAGGACATGCAGGTTTACTCTGGTAAGGGACTGAACGGCGCAGAC
>NZ_QYYA01000089.1 GCF_003597125.1 Alcanivorax profundi
TACGAGCGTTTTATTCCCATCACGCGATTTCAAAAGATTGACGATCGAGATCGAGAAACGGCGATGGAAGGGTTCTGGTGCGATTTCGGGGATCCAGACGGCCTCAAAATGAAAAAAGTCCTCCTTCGTTTTTGAAGCTCGTCCAGTTACCTTTCCAAAAAGCCTAAAACCGTCCAAATCCGACCTCCGGTGAGAGAGTAATGAGGGTTTTCGTGGGAACAGGTGCTGTGAAAAAAAGTCCAGACCATTTTCTTTCGCCCTACTTTTGGAGGCCCAGACGGTGCCGGAATGCGACGGTTCCTAAAGGAATTTCGAGGGGCACTGACTCACCTTTCCAACGAATCCTAAATCGACCCATTCTGACACAGAACGAGAGAGTTACGAGCGTTTTATTCCCATCACGCGATTTCAAAAGATTGACGATCGAGATCGAGAAACGGCGATGGAAGGGTTCTGGTGCGATTTCGGGGATCCAGACGGCCTCAAAATGAAAAAAGTCCTCCTTCGTTTTTG
>NZ_QYYA01000010.1 GCF_003597125.1 Alcanivorax profundi
CTACGTGGGAGGTGGCGATGGTAATACCACGCTCACGCTCTTCCGGAGCATTGTCGATACCGTCGAAGGCAACGGCAGAGCCGCCCCACACTTCCGCACATACGCGAGTCAGCGCAGCGGTCAGGGTGGTTTTACCATGGTCAACGTGGCCAATGGTGCCTACGTTTACGTGCGGTTTATTACGTTCAAACTTTTCCTTTGCCACGACTCTTCACCTCTCAACTTGGCTGCGCTTTCTCGCCATATGGCGTACATACAACCGAAAAGACACATTTAAGGACTGCATTAAGAAAACACAGACCGCCTTGGCACCAGCAAGACACATGAAGCCGGGCCCAGGATATACCTGGGCCCGGAAATTGGAGCTCATAACCGGATTTGAACCGGTGACCTCACCCTTACCAAGGGTGTGCTCTACCTACTGAGCTATATGAGCATAACCTTCATGCCGCTTGCAGCGACCAAACCTTACCGGAACTGGAGCGGGCAGCGGGAATCGAACCCGCATCATCAGCTTGGAAGGCTGAGGTTCTACCATTGAACTATGCCCGCAAACCTTCCGATGCCTTGCCAGCCTTCCGGCTTGCAGATCGTAACCGATCTACGCTTAATCTGGTGGAGGGGGGAGGATTCGAACCTCCGAAGCTTTCGCGTCAGATTTACAGTCTGATCCCTTTGGCCACTCGGGAACCCCTCCAGAAAAGGGCCTACATTCTCTTTACGCACCAACAACTTGTCAACCGATTTTCAAGTAGTTAGCGACCTTAATAAGCTGGAGCTGGCGAGAGGAGTCGAACCCCCGACCGGCTGATTACAAATCAGCTGCTCTACCAACTGAGCTACGCCAGCTCACAAGGGTTGCGAATTCTATAGAAAGGATATGTGGGGCGCAATCCAATTAGAGACCGAACGCTCAATAATTGCTCACCAAATCACTGGCAAGCAACCCTGTCCAGCTTAAGCGACTGATTTGCCTGAAGAAAAACAACCACCCCTTCTTTTCCTTCCGGCTCAGGATCGGAAAGATAAACCCAATACTCTGTCACCGGGCGCGATGTTTCCCGCACAAATGCCGGATACCCCGCATTGCGCATCTTCACCCGCAACCCTTCTGCAGACTCTTCACTGGAGAAATAGCCCAGTGAGATAGCATTTGCATCATCACCCTCTTTGACGATAAAGCTGTCAACTCCGCGATCCTGCAGTTCGTGCAGCACCGACAGCGCCCTGTCACGATCAGCGTAGGGAGGCAGGTACACCCAGCTGAGCCGGTCTTTCTCCACGGTCAAGGAGCGCACCATCCCTGCCACACCAGAAGCTTTCAGCTGCACAGCCCCCGCCCTGGCCGCCTCCATGCTTTCCCAGGGCCCAATAACAGGACAAAGCGTTCCCCGGGCAGCAGCCCGAGCCCCCCCGCGCGGAGGCTGGGGGCTTTCTGATAACAACACGAGAGAATCATCAAAGGCCATACTTGAAGGGGCGCGCAGAGATATCTGCGGTTGCCGGGTCACCGTTTTTGTCAACTGGACGCCAAGGTAAACAAGGTTTACCACGAACAAACTATAGAATATCCACCGCACAGACCTGCCCCCAACTTATTGTTCTTCGCCAGCCACAAACTCCAGGCCGTCCAGCACCAGATCCGGCATATGCTCAAAATCAAATGCAAATGCCTCCAAGAGCTCCGGCCCATCACCACCGGTCACCAGCACTTTGCAAGTATCATCAAGCACTTGGCGCAGTTCAACCACCACCTCCGTGACGAAGGCCACAGACATACGCAACAATCCATTATGGACGCACTGCCCAGTAGACTTGCCCAAGCCCAATGAAGACGCTCCCGGCTCTATATGCACATCAGCAGTATCTCGCAGCAAGGCCCCGCGCAACATGCCCAGACCAGGAACGATATACCCCCCCATAAAGTGCCCATGAGCATCAACCGCATCGATTGTTAACGCGCTACCACAGTCGACAATAATGCAGGGGCCAAAACGGCGAAATCCTTCAATCATGGCGACCCAACGGTCAACACCCAGCCGAACAGGCTCTGGATAACAATTGGTCACCCCGTGATGCTCTGCCCGGGAATAATAGAAGCGCGCCTGAACTCCCGTTGCCGCCAGCAGCAATCTCGTCACCTCCGCATCGGCCTCTCTACCTGCTACCGAAGCCACCCATACGGACACCAGCCGCTGGGCAGGCGCCCCGGCCAATAACAACTCGACAACTGGCGCCCAGTCACGACCATGGCGGCAACCGCCCTGCACCACCCCGCCATTAAGCGTGTAGCGCCACTTCATGGCAGTATTGCCAATATCAATAAACAACTTCATTGCAGCCTCAGACTGACTTCCCCACCAAACAATTCACGCACCTGGGTACCATCATCTACCTTGAGTGCGCCTTCGTCAGTGACGCCACAAGCCATCCCGATCAACTCATTATCACCTGATATCACCCTGACCTTCCGACCCAGCACACCATCGAATCGGGCATACAGCGCCGAAAAACCAGCGAACCCCTTCTCGGAGAATAACGGCAAGGCATCAAGCAGCGCATCCAGAATCGCCGCAGCAATGGCCGTTCTGTCGTAATTGCCCTGCATTTCACCAGCCAGCCCCGTCCAGCGCTGATCAATATCTGCCGCCTGCGACGACGTCATCGCCCCGTTCATTCCGATACCGATGACCACATCAACCTGCCCGTCCATTTCGCCAGCAAGCTCTATCAGAATACCCCCTACCTTGCTGCCATTAATGACAAGGTCGTTGGGCCACTTGATGGTGACAGGCAAACACGGATCCAGTGCCACCAGCGCATCGGCAACCACGGCTCCCACCACAAGACTCAGCCCGCCAAGGGTTGAAAACCCTCCGGCCGCACTATAACGCAGGGAAAGATAGATATTGGCAGCAAACGGGGACTGCCACTGCCTGCCACGACGACCTCGTCCAGACAACTGGCATTCACTGATAAAGAGGTGGGGAATAGATACCGGACCCGGCAAGGCCAATGCATCTGCATTGGTGGAATCGGTTACCCAGCTGTAATGGAGGCGGGCACGTTCTGCAACATTTTCGGCCATCCTGTCCACGTCCAGCAGCTGAAGCGGCTGGCGCAACCGGTAACCTTTCCCCTTAATCGACTCCAGCGCGAGCCCGAACTGTTCAAGGCGCTGTATTCGCTTCCAGACTGCAGCCCGTGAAATCCCCAACCTATCCCCTAGTTCGGAACCGGAATGAGATTTTCCATCGGAGAGAAGGCGGATCAGCGTCTGATCCGCCTCTTTCATCAGGCTCAAGCCTCCCAAACCACCCCGCGGGTTTTGCCCCACTGGGCAATCCCGTCAGCGTAGTGCTTTTCGATCTCGTTCCGCTTGAGTTTCAAGGTCGGAGTAATCATGTTGTTTTCCACCGTCCATGCCTCCTTGCAGACCACCAAGGTGGACATACGCTCATGAGGATCAAGCTGCTCATTCACCTGAGCCAGCAGTTTTTCGAGCTCTTTAGTGAAATGCTCCTTCTCAGCTCCGTTGGACAGCTTTTCCTGTTCCTCCGGGGTGATATTAAGCAGTGCGATAGGCTGCGGCATTCCCTGTCCAATCACACAGGCAAGCTCCAATCCAGGCAGAGTGACGATGCGGTTCTCGATTGGCGCCGGAGCAACGTATTTACCCTTTTCGGTCTTGAAGATTTCCTTAACACGACCCGTGATACGCAAGCGGCCTTTTGCGTCAATTTCACCGACATCCCCGGTGTGAAGCCAGCCATCCTCAGTCAGATCTTCTGCGGTTTTCTCAGGCTGCTTGTAGTAGCCCTTCATGTTACCCAGGCTACGCACCATGATCTCACCGCCATCACCGATTCGACATTCAACCCCGTCGTTAGGCGTGCCTACCCAGCCGATCTGCTGATCGCCCTCTTCTGTAGTGTGAGACCACGCCAGATTTTCTGTCATGCCATATACTTCAAGAATCTCAAGACCCAGCTTCTTGAACCAGGTAATAATATCCGGCGACAACGCCGCGGCGCCTGAAAGTGCGATACGGCATTCATCAAGCCCCATTGCTCCGAGCACTTTCTTCTTGATGATCTTGTTCAGGAAGGGAATCTTGAGCAGCGTGTTCAACTTCTTAGGTGGTACGGCTTCAGATGCCTTTTGATAAAACTTGGACCAGATGCGCGGAACAGCAAAGAACACCGTCGGCTGGGCACGCTTGATATCCTCACCAAAGGTATCCAGGGACTCAGCAAAGAAAATCTTGTTACCCACATAAAGCACAGCGATTTCTACCGCCACCCGTTCGGCAACGTGGGAAAGCGGCAAGTAGGAAATCATTCTCTCATTCGGCTCAAGGTTGTAAACCTTGATCATCTTCTCACCGACAATGGAGAGCCCCTGAAAATCATGCATCACACCTTTCGGCATACCCGTGGTGCCAGAGGTATAAACAATGGTGGCAAGATCAGCCATGTCAGGGGTATTCACTTCAGTTAGCGGCGCCGTTTCGCGGATAATATCGGACCACTTCGGGAAGGCATTGAGGGCATCTTCAGGCGCCAGACTCAAAGCAATCTGCTTGACCCCATCAGGAACCCCCGCTTTCATCATATCCCAGTCATCAAGCTTGCCGACAAACAGGAATTTGGACTCACTGTGCTCCATGATCTGGCGAACCGTTTCAGCCACCAGTGTTGGGTAAAGAGGGACACTGACACCACCAGCCATCCAGATAGCCACATCGGTGATAATCCACTCAGCACAGTTCTTGGAAACCAGCGCCACATGATCTCCTTTCTCCATACCTTGAGCATGCAGATAGGCAGCAATCCTTCTTGCTTCATCGTCAACGTCTTTCCAGGTGTACTCACGCAGTTCTCCGCCGCCGAGGGGCTGGACAAATGCAACCGCATCACCATGTTGTTGGAGGCGTTGCTCCAGCGCTTGCAACGGATTCATTACACCGGCTTTATTATCTGATGCCATAGTCCTTAACCTTTTCCCAAATCCAAACGACAATAACAGCCCCTCCCGATGAGAAGGGCGATGCAGGCCAACCCTGCAATTCCCGAACCAGCCTCCGGCAACACCCCGCCAACACCGGACGAGCCGAACAACACCCGTAGTCACTCCGTATACAACAAGTGCAAATCAGGCCCAACCTTACCACTTTCCTACAACGCAATGGAGCCTTGGAATACAGAAAATAACACCGTGATGGCAGGATTAGAGCACCGTTTTCGTGCATCAGATGCCAACCTGCGTCCAGCAGCGAAATGAAGCCTGTTCACAGGGGCTCCACGGAAGAAATGCCGAGCCACTCTTGCGTTGCTTGTCAGCGCATCCTGTCAGGGAGGGGAGTTCGGGGGCGATGTTCTTGCGGGCTTTCAGGAAATGCTCTCAAACACGGGGAGACGGGCGCACGAAGATGAGCGCTCCTCGCCGTGTAAGAGCCATACCAGCATGGTGATGGGTTGGCCACAGGAGGCAGGCTCCGACGGGCGGCAGTTTTTTGTGTTGGCGTGGGGGCGTGTTTGGGGTTTAGCGTCGGGCATGTTGCGGCTGGCGGCTGGCGGCTGGCGGCTGGCGTGATTATGGCCTACTTAGGTAGCGAGCAAGCTCGCTATCCCGTCGGGACGCCTTGGCGCCTCACCCTGGCACCTTCGGTGCATCGGGTGTCACATGGCAGCGCGAGCACTGCGAGGTAGTGAGAGGAGATCAGCGTGATCCTAAACCCAACAAAAAACCCCCGTCACTTTCGTGGCGGGGGTCTTTTGTTTAGTTTAAGAGCCTGACGATGACCTACTCTCACATGGGGAAGCCC
>NZ_QYYA01000090.1 GCF_003597125.1 Alcanivorax profundi
GTCTAACCTTCGGGAGGACGATCACCACGGTGTGGTTCATGACTGGGGTGAAGTCGTAACAAGGTAGCCGTAGGGGAACCTGCGGCTGGATCACCTCCTTAACGACGAAGATCTCGATCCCATTCAGGGCTCACACGTTTGCTTGTCTAGTTGTTACCGGCAAGAAGCCGGAAACAAGTGATTCCTTCGGGATTATTTGTTTCCGGTTTTTTAATCGGTCTCATATTTGATGATATGAGAAGCTCTTTAAAAATTTGGGAAATGAGAAGTCCAAGTATTCATTGAGAATGCAAGCGTTAGAGACTTTCTGACACTTGTGTCTTTATGGTGAATCGTTATCACGATGAATGGCCTGGGCGGAATTGGAGTTGCCAGTCGAAAGGCGGGCGATGAAGAGACTGTTTTGGGTTATATAGTCAAGTGATTAAGCGTACACGGTGGATGCCTTGGCAGCCAGAGGCGATGAAGGACGTAGTAGCCTGCGATAAGCTCCGGTTAGGTGGCAAACA
>NZ_QYYA01000091.1 GCF_003597125.1 Alcanivorax profundi
AGAAGGCAGAAACATAATCCTTGACAGGTACTCGTTGCTTGCTGATAACACCAGCTACTCTAAGGAGTTTGCTGATGTCTTAAAAAAAATATTTGGATACCTACCCGATAACGGCCCGCTCGCCGGGGCTATACTTTAAGGTAGATGGCAATAACCTGGAGCGTGCTTACAAGGATCATCTGAGCGGTTTCCGTAATTGGGAACAAGCCAGTCATGCAGAGGACTGGGTGCTGCATCCTAAGAACATAGGCAAACGGCTGGGCATTGACGAGACCATGCTTCACAAGGACCTGATGACATTCTTGACCAACAAAGAAGGGCATGGCAAACGTCACACCTTAATAGCAGCTGTAAAAGGCACTAAGGCCTCAGACATTATCAATGTTCTTATGCAGATACCGCAGGAACAGCGAGAGCTGGTCGAGGAAGTTACCATGGACTTCTCTGACAGCATGTTTGCTGTCGTCACAGAAGCCTTTCCTAATGCAGCCATAGTCATTGACTGCTT
>NZ_QYYA01000092.1 GCF_003597125.1 Alcanivorax profundi
TAAAAAGGGGGCTCTATAAGAAAAGGCCCTGTAGCCAGCACATCTCTTCTTAATTCGAGGAAGTTGAAGGAGACAAGCGTCCTGAGATCGAAGGGTACGAGCTGGAATATACCAGGTGATTAGGTTAGACAGGTAAGAGGGTGCATGTCCACAAAGGATTTTATATGTTAACAGGAGAACTTTGAAATCAGCTCTAACATGAATAGGAAGCCAGTGTAATGAAACAAGGACCGGAGTAATGTGATCGAACTTCCTGGTCTTAGTTAAAAGTCTGGCAGCTGTATTTTGGACCATTTGTAGTCTGTGAGTACTTTTCCTCGGCAGTCCAGAGAATAATGCATTGCAATAGTCCAGCCTGGATGTAACAAAGGCATGAATAACCGCAGTAATAAGGCAGTGTGTGACTGTGGAGTGAATGAATAATGGACTGCCTGTAAGCGCTTTGAGTCCCTTGTGTGAGAAAAGCGCAGTATAAATCTAATCCATTATTATTATTATTA
>NZ_QYYA01000093.1 GCF_003597125.1 Alcanivorax profundi
TCTCATGCCGCCTCCGAAGAAACTGCCAATGCTTACTATCAATATTTCTTTCATCTCCTTATCTCCTTTTATATATAATTTACCTGTTGGCGGAATTAATTTAGTGCATACTTAATTCTGCCAATGGGCTTGTCGTTAATGAAGTTTACGTATTGCAGAATGGTAAGTGCACTAATTTTGCCAATGATCCTGGCAAACAAACCATTCGTTATTTTCGCATAGTTCCTGATGACCAAGAACTGGTCTGTAAGTTGTGAGAATATTGTCTCAATCCTCTTTCTTGCCTTTGCAAACGGAATGAATGTCGGTTTCCAATCCTTTTGGTTGAGCCGATACGGACACTCCAGTCTTATGTGTGCGGTTTCGAACAAGTCAAGCTGTACGTCAGCTCCAATATACCCTTTGTCACCATAGATGCTACAGTCGTGATAAGTATGTTTTACATCCTTCATATAATGGAGGTCCGCCACACTTGCCTTTGACAGATCATAGGAATGG
>NZ_QYYA01000094.1 GCF_003597125.1 Alcanivorax profundi
CCGGTCTTCCAGGGTTTTGACCTCGCCCGTGAGACGGTCATGCTTGGCCTGGAGCGCCTCCAGCTCACCTTGGCGGGCTTCGAGATCCCGGACACGGTCCGAGAGCCGATCGCGATAGACCCGCAGCCGCTTGACCTTGGCCGCGGTCAGCTCCCGATCCGCCGCTTCCGCCTCCAGCTTGGCGACCCGGCCCTGCATCTCCTCGACCCGAGTCTCCAACTCTGGGAGATCCGCCTGAAGGGCCTCCCGTTTCTGTTCGAGAGCTTGGATCTCCAGCGGCAGATCGTGATGCAACTGGCGCACCGACTTGTGGACCGTGGCGGCGTAATCCTCCCCCGCGGCCAGCCGGTCATATTTGCGATTACCGCGCTCGATGCCTTCGCAGTGACGGGACATGACCTCGAAGACCAGATCCTGCAGCTCGATCATCAGAGCGGGCCGTGTAGCCTTGGCCAGAGGGATCCCGGCCCGGTTACAGGCCCGGAGTTCGAAATGG
>NZ_QYYA01000095.1 GCF_003597125.1 Alcanivorax profundi
CACATCCATCGTTATTCTTGATTTCGATAGCTCCGTCATGGCTAGGCAGGCTAGGCATTTCATAAACGTCGCTTAGGTTGGCTGTAGTTGCGCCTGCAGCTCTTGTTGCAGCTTTCGCCTTGTAATTGATAACGCTACCAGCCAACTCCTGAGGGTCGGTGATGGATGTCACTTCTTCACCTAATATGTTTTTTGTGACTTCACCAGGGTTTGGAACTAAAGGGTTGTCAATAGAATCGCTACAAGATGCCAGGAGCATTGCTGCGAAAGAGAAAGTAACAAGTTTTGTAAAATGATGTTTCATGTTAATCTTTCTTTTGTCGTTTTTGTGTATAAATTAGCTTTCACCTTTTTGCTATTTTTCTAGCCTTTAAAGGTTTGTTCTCCCACACCTGTTGGTTAAGGTGCGGGAGCACAGAATTATTTAGTTGATTACTTTGTATTTACCAACTTGAAGATCTGAACGCGGCTGCGGCCATAAGCTACACAGATG
>NZ_QYYA01000096.1 GCF_003597125.1 Alcanivorax profundi
CCTGAAGATAGAAGGAATAGAAGTCGTAACCCATCGTGTTCCTGCCTCCGAAAAATGGTTCGCCGGCATCCTGAGAAGCTACGAATCCCAGTTTGACGGAATTGCCGTAGCGAAACTGGTAGCGCAGTCCGTGCTTGTAAGGATAACCCAGATAGCCGCCGGTTCCGCTCGCATCGCCCTTGCGCTCATAAAAAGGAACCTTCAGCATGCCCATCACCTCGTGCTTGCCATACTGGGCGATGTTTTTAAGACTGGGAAAAGCCGGCTTGCTCCGGTCATCGGCCACATAGAAGAAACAACTCATCAGCTGGCGCTGGTACCAGTCGATACTGCTTATCAGGGTAAGCTCGCTCATACTCTTCAACTGTCCATAGCGGTAGATATAGAACAGGATGTCTTCTACCTGTGATGCGGTAAGAAACGGCATGCGCTCCAGTTCTTCTCTCGTTGCCGTATTCAGATTGACGGGATGCTGTGCCATCTCCTCCAAATC
>NZ_QYYA01000097.1 GCF_003597125.1 Alcanivorax profundi
AATATATGGCATGAGTTTGCTTCCGATCCATATATCCAGGAACATTCCGGACAGATTTCCATTGAGCTAGCCAACGAGCCAATCTCCATCACGTGGAATGGCAGTTCTGACAATGGAGCTATGAAGGAATTCTTCCAGCCTATCGTGAACAGGATTCGCCGCGATGGATTCAATGGCATCATCTGGGTGCCGGGCACCACTTGGCAGCAAAACTATCGTGACTATGTAAAGCATCCGATAGTAGACTCGCAAAACAATTTGGGTTATGCCGTTCACTGCTATCCAGGCTGGTATAAGTCAGGTTCGGGCAACAATGACAATACCAACAAGGAGATATTCTACAATGAATTCCTGGATGCTGTGCCAGTGGCGAAGACCAATCCTATCATCGTGACCGAGATAGACTGGAGCCCATACAAGCCAGGCTCAGGCCACAAGGACGAGCAGGGCAACTGGGTGGAGAGCAACTATGGCACTTGGGGCACC
>NZ_QYYA01000098.1 GCF_003597125.1 Alcanivorax profundi
CAGCATGCACCTGTGATAGCAGGCGAAGCAGATCCTCGCGAGGCATGTCATCCATGATAAGCCCCAGCTCACTGCCGTGTGAAATGCGAGCCAAAAGGTTCATCAAGTCATGGATGAAATCAGCATCGCGATCATCCTCGCCGCCTCTATGCCCACTTTGCATCACACAGCCCTTTTAGGTTTCATCTTGCACTAGGGTTTAGAAAAGGGGGGGCTTAAGATTGAGAATTTCGCGTCGCCAGAAAAAAGCCTAGGGCTGGCAGCTCATCTCATAAGCTGCGCGTGCCAGATCACGTTCGTTCCGGGTGATCTTGCGCCCTCCAGCCTCGAACGTCCGGCCTGCGCGATCGCCCCAGCTCTCCCGCTCCTGGTCTGTCAGCCCGTTCCACCACTCCCGGGCCGGATCGCCCTGCGGCGTTTCTTCGATGATCGGCGGGGCGTCGGCGGTCTCCTGAGATTTCCGGCGCGCGACGCTATGGC